>NZ_JARUXJ010000001.1:2351613-2592819 GCF_031451465.1 Caballeronia sp. LZ003
CATCTTCACGTTGGCGATATCGACACCCGTGTTGTCCGACTTCACCCGGACCTTCACGTTGTAGTCGACCACGCGCTTGACTGGCACCAGAATTTTCATCCACACGCTCCAAAAGGGTCTCTCCGCGCTAACGGAGGAAGCTTGTTCTTCCGATTCCTTGCGGATTCGGCGATCGATTGAGTCAACCCAGTCTCACATTATACGAGCGCTGCGTGTGCGCTTCCCCCGCCGAAACGGGTGGGCGAGGCGACGCACGATCGGCATACGCCGAATAATATCGAACGACCGTTCTATTCACTATCCCAAAAAACCCGCAGTCCGCTTTTCGCTGGATTACCAGGCGGCAATCACCGCGCCCGAGTATTTGCCGGCGATGAACTGCTTCACTTCCGGCGAGTGATACGCGGCCACCAGCTTCGCGACCCAAGGCTTGTCCTTGTCCACCGCGCGAATGGCGATGATGTTGGCGTACGGACCATGCGGATCTTCGATCGCGATGGCATCCGCGTTCGGCTTGAGACCCGCTTCCATCGCGAAGTTCGTGTTGATCGCGGCGGCGTCCACGTCGGCGAGCGAGCGCGGAATCTGCGCGGCATCGAGTTCGACGATCTTCAGCTTCTTCGGATTTTCGACGATATCGATAGGCGTCGCCTTCAATCCGGCATCGGCGCGCAGCTTGAGCAAGCCTTGCTTTTGCAGCAGCAGCAATGCGCGGCCGCCGTTGGTAGGATCGTTCGGAACCGCAACGCGCGCGCCGTTCTGCAACTCGCCAAGCGACTTGATCTTCTTCGAGTAGATGCCCATGGGGAACGTCACCGTGTCGGCGACCTTGATGAGCTTGTAGCCGCGATCCTTCACCTGTGCATCGAGATACGGCAAGTGCTGATAGCTGTTCGCGTCGAGGTCGCCCGCGGACAACGCGGCGTTCGGCTGCACATAGTCCGAGAATTCGATGACCGTGATCTTCAGGCCGTTCTTCGCCGCGACCTGCTTCACGACATCCATGATCTGCGCGTGCGGCCCGCCCGTCACACCGACCTTGATCGCGTCTTCGGCATGCGCGACGCCGCTGACCAGCATGACCGCGGACAACGCGGCGGCGAACTTCAGAATGAATCGACGTTGCATGAACTGACCTTTCGTTATGAGGTTGATGCGAACTTCACTTGTGACTGAGACGGCGCACGAGCCAGTCGCCGAACGACTGCACGAGCTGCACGAACACGATGAGGATGATGACCACCGTGAGCATCACTTCAGGCAGGAAGCGCTGATAACCGTAGCGGATGCCGAGGTCGCCCAGCCCGCCGCCGCCGATTGCACCGGCCATCGCCGAATAACCGACAAGCGAAACGAACGTGATGGTCAGCCCCGCCACCACGCCCGGCAACGATTCCGGCAGCAGCACCTTGAAGACGATCTGTCGCGTGGTCGCGCCCATGGCCTGAGCGGCTTCGATGAGCCCGCGATCCACCTCGCGCAACGCGGTTTCGACGAGCCGCGCGATGAACGGCGCGGCCGCGATGGTCAGCGGCACGACAGCCGCCGCCGTACCGATGGACGAGCCCACGACGAGCCGCGTAAAGGGAATGACCGCGACGAGCAGAATGATGAACGGCGTCGAGCGCACGGCATTGACGATGCCGCCGAGCACTCGATTCACGGCGAGATTGGGCAGCACGCCGTCGCGATCCGTCAGATACAGGAGCACGCCGAGCGGAAGCCCAAGCGCCGCGCCGATCAGCCCGGAGATGCCGACCATGATCAGCGTCTCCCAGAACGACTGCACGAACATGTCGAACATTTCACTCAACATGGGAAAGCTCCTCCACCACGACGCCTTGCGAGCGCAAATAAGTAATCGCCTCGGCGACCTTCACCGGCTGACCGCCCGCGAGCACCGCGAGCGAGCCGAACGCCTGGCCCTGAATCTCGTCGATCTGGCCATGCAGGATATTGAAGTCGAGCTCGTAGCGGCGGATGGTCTCGGAGAGAATCGGCTGATCGACGCCCGAGCCCGTGAACGCGAGCCGCAGCAAATGGCCGCTGCCGGTCTTGAGACGCTCGGCCACGCGCACCTTGAGCGCGGGCGGCAACTCGTGCGCGATGACATCGCCGATCAGCGCGCGCGTGACTTCGTGATGCGGTTGCATGAAGACATCGACCACCTTGCCCTCTTCGACCACGCGCCCGGCATCGAGCACGGCGACGCGATCGCACACTTGCTTGATGACGTCCATCTGATGCGTGATGAGCACGATCGTGAGCCCGAGCTCGCGATTGATTTTGCGCAGCAGGTCGAGAATGGAACGCGTGGTTTCGGGATCGAGCGCGGAGGTGGCTTCATCGGAGAGCAGCACTTTCGGCTTGCTCGCAAGCGCGCGCGCGATGCCCACGCGCTGCTTCTGCCCGCCGCTGATTTGCGCGGGATATTTGTCCTTGTGCGTGGTGAGGCCGACGAGTTCGAGCAGCGGCAACACCAAGGCCTCGATCTCCGCACGCTTGTTGCCCGCGAGTTCGAGCGGCAGCGCGACGTTGTCGAACACCGTGCGCGACGACAGCAGGTTGAAATGCTGAAAGATCATGCCGATGTCACGGCGCGCGGCGCGCAAGTCGTGCTTGCCGAGCGTCATGAGATCGCGGCCATCGACCACGACGCTGCCTTCGCTCGGTCGCGTCAGCAGGTTGATGGTGCGCACCAGCGTGCTCTTACCCGCGCCGCTGCGCCCGATGATGCCGAACACTTCGCCGGCGGGAATCGTCAGATTGACGTTGTGTAGCGCTTCGACCCAGCCTCGTGGGCTCGCGAAACGCTGTGAGAGATTGCGGATTTCGATCATTCGACCAGGACGTGATTCATGCGTGGTCCGGAAAATACAAACGGCGGGAGGCTTTCGCGGACACTGTAGCGTCCGCGCAGCCAGCCGCCGCTCGTTCTAACTTCGTTGCTGTTCAGCCGCAGGATTTTACCGGAGCATCAACATTCTGTTTAATAATGAATTTCGATGATTTAATTACTGAATCGAATTTGCTTGATGCCTGGCCGCAGCCGATCACTTCGAAGCTCACCGCATGCCAACCAACGTCTACTCGACCAGCACCGTCACCACACGCCAGGGCGTCGAACTCTTTCTGCACCGCTGGCAGCCGAAGCCTCCACTAGAGCCGACAGCGCGCATCGCGCTCGTGCATGGCCTTGCCGAACACGCCGGCCGCTACGACGCGCTGGCGCTAGCGCTCAACGCGGCGGGCATCGAACTGTTCGCAATCGATCTGCGAGGTCACGGCAAGTCGTCGGGCGAGCGTGCGTGGGTGCGCGTCTTCACCGACTATCTGCTCGATGCCCAAGTTCTTCTCGAAGCCTGCGCCACGACACCGCCCGCCGACACGCCGCTCTTTCTGATGGGCCACAGCATGGGCGGTGCGATTGCCGCGCTCCATGCCGCCGAGCGCGGGAGCGAGAAGAAGCTGGCTGGATTGATTTTGTCGAGCCCGGCATTGCGCATTGGCAGCGGCACGCCGCGCTGGAAGACGACGCTCAACCGCATCGTCGGCACGCTGATGCCGCGCTGGCCCGCGTTCTCGATCGATCCCGCGCTGCTCTCGCGCGCGCCCGGCGTCGTCGAGGCGAACCGGCGCGATCCGCTCGTGCATCACGGTCCGGTTCCAGCTCGCACGGGCGCGCAGATTCTCGCGGCGATGGAGCGCATCGCGGCAAAGCGCGATCTCATCAAGTTGCCGCTTCTGGTGTTTCATGGCACGGCGGATGTCATCTGCGATCCGGCCGGCAGCCGTGAATTCGAAGCCAATGCGGGCTCGACCGACAGCACGCTCGAAATGGTCGACGGCAGCTATCACGAGACGCTCAACGACCTGGACCGCGATCGCGTGATTCGCGCGCTCATCGACTGGACGCTCGTGCGCGCCGACTATGCGCGCACGCATCCGTGAAAGGCTAGATTTCGGCCAGCGCTCGAAGATGCGCGACGACGCTGCGCCCGAGCGCCGAGAGGTTGTAGCCGCCTTCGAGACAACTGACGATGCGCCCTTGTGCATAACGCTCGGCCACCGCGCGAATCTTTTCGGTGATCCACGCGTAATCGTCCTCGACGAGTCCCATGTTGCCAAGATCGTCTTCGCGGTGCGCATCGAAGCCCGCCGAGACGAACAGCATCTGCGGCTTGAATTCCTCGAGGCGCGGCAGCCACATCAGGTCGACCACTTCGCGTACTGCCATGCCCTTGGTGCGCGCGGGCAGCGGCACGTTGACCATGTTCGACGCGTGATTGTCCGCGCCCGTAAACGGATAGAACGGATGCTGGAAGAAGCTGCACATCATGACGCGCGAGTCGCCCGTGAACGCAGCTTCGGTGCCGTTGCCGTGATGCACGTCGAAATCGATCACGGCGACGCGCTGCAGACCGTGCACTTCGAGCGCGTGCCGCGCCGCGATGGCCACGTTATTGAAGAGACAAAAGCCCATCGCGCGCGCGGGCTCGGCATGATGACCCGGCGGACGCACGCTGCAAAACGCGTTTTCGTATCGGCCCTCGATGACGGCATCGGTCGCCGCGATCGCCGCGCCCGCCGCACGCAAGGCCGCGCGATACGACTGCGGACACATCGACGTATCCGGGTCGAGTTCGCTTCTGCCATGCTCGGGCGTGCGGCTCTTGATGTAATCGATATGCGACTGCGTGTGCACGCGCGCTAGGTCGGCTTCCCCGGCGAGCGGTGCTTCCTCGCGCTCGACGAGCATGTCGATGCGGCTTGCGATCAGTTGATCTTCAATCGCCTGCAAACGCGCCGCGCATTCGGGATGCCACTCGCCGTTGTCATGCTTGAGGCAGTCGGGGTGGGAGTAAAAGCCGGTGGCCATGATGTCTCGCAGTGCCGTCGGGGTCGGCTCTCGTCTCGTGTTTTTTCGTCATACGCGTATCCCGCACCGCGCATTTGACGTTAAGTTACCACACCGTTCGAAACGGCCGCCTTCTCGCTCTCCACGGCAGTCCGGGCACCATGCGTCGGTTATACTGCCCCGAGCCGAAGGCAGCCTTGCATGCGTGCACGGCATGTCGCCGGCCGCTGCGTTCCGTTGAGAAACGTTGCGGATCGTTGCACCGTTCAGCAGGCGTCTGACCGTTCGAACATCCGGCTACGCCCCTTATCGCACAACCACGCAGACTATGACTTTTCAGTTCGCCCCGTTCGTCTCTCCTGTCTCGCTCAAGCGCGCCCTTCTCGCCTCGTTCGTTTGCGCGATCGCCACGTTTGGCGGCAACAGCGCGTGGGCGCAGTCGCAGCAACCGCAAACCGCAACGCCGCAAGGACAGGATTTCGAGGAAGAGATCGTTCCGCAGCGCTACGCGAACAACCCGAATGTCGATGCGTTCATCAACGACATGGTCGCGCGCTACGATTTCGACTCCGCCGCGCTGCACGACCTCTTCAATCACGTCAGTTATTCGGCGACGGCAGTCAAGCTAGTGCTGCCTTCGCCCACGCCGTCCGCGAAGAACTGGCGCGCGTATCAGGCGCGCTTCATCGAGCCGGTGCGCATCAACGCAGGCGTGAAATTTTGGCGCGCGAATCAGGCGACGCTGCAGCGCGCCTCCGAGCAGTTCGGTGTGCCGCCGGAAGTGATCGTCGGGATCATCGGCGTGGAGACGATCTACGGCAAATACATGGGCAACTTCCGCGCGCTCGACGCGCTGACCACGCTCACGTTCGACTACCCCAATGTGCCGAATCGCGTGGACCGTCAGGCGACCTTCCGCAAGAATCTCGAAGACCTGCTGGTCTGGACGCGCGACGCGCAAATCGACCCGACCACCGTGCTCGGCTCGTACACGGGCGCGATCGGCATTCCGCAGTTTCTGCCAAGCAGCATCGTGCAATATGCGGTGGATTACGACGGCAACAGCCGTATCGATCTGCGCACGAGTCCGGCGGATGCCATCGGCAGTGTCGCGAATTATCTGAAGCAGAACGGTTGGGAACCCGGGCGCCCGGTGGTGTGGAAAATCGCGGGCGATGTCGGCAGTCAGGGTATTGCGGAAGCGGCCGCGAACGGTGAGCCGGAGCCGCGCTGGTCGCTCGCGCAACTGACGAAAGCGGGCATGATAATCGACCAGCCGGGCCTTAATGTCGATGCCGAAGCCGGCACGCCGCTTACGGTCGTCGATCTGCCCACGCCGGGCCGCGCCACCGAATACACGCTCGGGCTCAGGAACTTCTATGCATTGACGCGCTATAACCGCAGCTTCTTTTATGCGCTCGCGGTGTATCAGCTTGGCGAGGCCGTGAAGGCGCGCATGGCAACAGGCGCGCAGTAAGGGCTTCTTTGGCACCAAGCAAAAACCCCGGCGCGCCGGGGTTTTTTCATTGCGGCCGCGGAAGGACTCACGCGGGAAACACGCCTGTAGACAAATAGCGGTCGCCGCGATCGCACACCACGAACACGATGGTCGCGTTCTCGACCTGACGCGCCACGCGCAGCGCGACTTCGCACGCGCCGCCCGACGAAATGCCCGCGAAGATGCCTTCGACCGATGCCAGCCGGCGCGCCATCGCTTCCGACGCTGCCTGACTCACGTTCTCGACGCGATCCACGCGACTACGATCGAAAATTTTCGGCAGATACGCTTCCGGCCATTTGCGGATGCCCGGAATGCGCGAGCCTTCCTCCGGCTGCGCTCCGACGATCTCGATCTGCTCGTTCTTCTCTTTCAGAAACTGCGACACGCCCATGATCGTGCCCGTGGTGCCCATCGACGAGACGAAGTGCGTGATGCGTCCTTCCGTCTGCTTCCACAGTTCCGGCCCGGTGGTTTCGTAGTGCGCGAGCGGATTGTCCGGATTGGCGAATTGATCGAGGATGATGCCGCGGCCATCGCGCTGCATCTGGTCGGCCAAATCGCGCGCGTATTCCATGCCGCCCGTGACCGGCGTGAGGATGATCTGCGCGCCATACGCGCCCATGCTCTGCCGGCGCTCGATGGACAAGTCCTCCGGCATGATCAGCACCATCTTGTAGCCGCGCACTGCCGCAGCCATGGCAAGCGCGATACCGGTGTTGCCGCTCGTCGATTCGATCAGCGTGTCGCCCGGCTTAATGCGGCCGCGTTCCTCAGCTTTCCTGATCATCGACAGTGCCGGACGGTCTTTCACCGATCCCGCCGGGTTATTGCCTTCCAGCTTGCCGAGAACGACGTTGTTGCGGCTGCGGATTTCATCGTCCACGACGCGGACGAGTTGCACGAGCGGCGTGTTGCCGATCGTGTCTTCGATAGTCATGTAAGCCATAAGCGGATCGGATTCATATCCCGCCGAAAAGGTCACACCGCGTGCGATCTTCGTGGGGATTTGGTATGGGAATCCGTCGATTGTAGCCCAGCGGTCCTTTCCATGTTCTTCACCCCTCTTGCACGGATGGAATGCCGGGCGCATCGGCGTTCATGCAAAAACCCCGCGACGAGACAGACCGCGGGGAGCCCAAACCATCCGAGGCTGAAGGAGCTTTTTTGATGCGAGGAAAGAGCCGCCGGCTATTTCTTGACGACCACGGGCTTCGCCGCCGTCGATGCCGAGACCGGCGTCGCGTTCACGGAATTGGGCGCTGCCGCTTTCGGCGCCGCGCCGATGCTCAGTCCTTCGGCCTCCAGGCGCGATACGGTCTTGCCGCCCATGCCCTTCACGCGCGAGCCGAGATCGGACGCGTCCTTGAAGGGGCCGTGCGCCTGACGTTCATCGAGGATGGCTTTCGCCTTGGCCGGGCCGATGCCCTTGATGCCGCGCAGGGCGTCGGCGTTGGCGGTGTTGACATCGACCGCCGCGAGCGCGGAACCGATGGAAAAGGTGAGCGCGAGCGCGACGATCGTTGAGAATGCTTGCTTGAACATGACTGAGTCTCCAGAAGAACCGGCCGGCGAACAGTGCCGACCGCGAGACCCAGTGTAGAGAGACTTCGATTGCCTTTATAGCTGGCCGAATAGCCAACGCACGTAGCGATCGACACCCTCTTGCACCGTCAGAAACGGCGCGTCGTAACCGGCCGCGCGCAGATGCGACTGGTCCGCCTGCGTGAAGCATTGATACTTGCCGCGCAGCGCATCCGGGAACGGTACGTATTCGATCAAGCCGCGCTGCACGAGCTCCGCCAGCGAGAGCGCGGCCTCGCCATTCAGTGCGCGCAACGAGTTGACGACCGTCGAGGCGATGTCGTTGAACGGCTGCGCGCGGCCCGTGCCGAGATTGAAGATGCCCGACTTCTCCGGATGATCGAGAAAGTACAGATTCACCTTGACCACGTCCTCGACGGAGACGAAATCGCGCGTCTGCTCGCCTGCGGCATAACCGTTGTATTCGCCGAAGAGCTTGACCTTGCCTTCCGAGCGGAACTGATTGAAATTGTGGAACGCCACGGACGCCATGCGCCCCTTATGCGTTTCGCGCTGACCGTAGACGTTGAAGTAGCGAAAGCCGACGATCTGGCTGCCCGCCTTCGGCAACACCTGACGCACGATCTGGTCGAACAGCAGCTTCGAATATCCGTAGACGTTGAGCGGCTTTTCGTATTCGCGCTCTTCGACGAAGCGGCTCGAACCGCCATACGTCGCAGCCGAGGACGCGTAGAGAAACTGCGCGCCCTGTGCGAGACAGATATCCATCACGTCGCGGCTGTAACGGAAGTTGTTCTCCATCATGTAGCGGCCGTCGGTTTCCATCGTGTCCGAACAGGCGCCTTGATGAAACACCGCGCGCACCTGACCGAAGTCGCCGCGCCTGAAGCGCTCGACGAATTCGGTCTTGTCGAGGTAATCGTCTATCTCGCAATCGACGAGATTCTTGAACTTGTCGGCACGCGTGAGGTTGTCCACTGCGATCACGCGATGCTCGCCGCGCTCGTTGAGCGCCTTGACGATATTGCTGCCGATGAAGCCAGCCGCTCCGGTAACGATAAAGGTCATGATGGAGTTGCCCGAGTTGCCCGAAGAGTCAGGCGAAGAGTTCGTTGTAATCGACGGTCGCGGTGCCGAGCTTGCCAACCACGATACCCGCCGCGCGGTTCGCATAAGCCACGGAATCGACGAGCGGCACACCCGCGCCGAGCATGGTCGCGACGGTCGCGATGACGGTGTCGCCCGCGCCCGAGACATCATACACTTCGCGTGCTTCGGCCGAAGTGTGCAGCACCTGGTTCTCGGTGAAGAGTGTCATGCCCTCTTCCGAACGCGTGAGCAAGAGCGCGCTCAGGTCGAGTTCCGCGCGCAGCTTGCTCACGCGCTCGTGCAAATCTTCTTCCGACTTCCACTGCCCGATCACCTCGCGCAACTCCGCGCGATTCGGCGTGATGAGTGTCGCGCCGCGATAGCGGTCCCAGTCGTCGCCTTTTGGGTCGACCAGCACCGGCTTGCCTGCTTGCCGCGCTTCGCTGATCATCTGCGTGACGTGCGTGAGCCCGCCCTTCGCATAGTCCGACATGAGGATGACGTCGTGCTGCGGCAGCAGTTCCGCGAAGCGCGCGAGGCACGCGGCCAGCACTTCGTGATTCGGCGTGTTTTCGAAATCGACACGCAGCAGTTGCTGCTGCCGCGACAGCACGCGCAGCTTGATGGTCGTCAGCAGTTCGGGATCGCGTTCGAGATGGCCCGCGACCCGGCTCTCGCCCAGCAATTCGACGATGCGCTCGCCCGGTTCGTCATGCCCGACCACACACAAGAGGCCAGCCTGCGCGCCGAGCGCCGCCGCATTGCGCGCGACGTTGGCCGCGCCGCCCAAGCGGTCCTCCTTGCGCTGCACGTGCACGACAGGCACGGGCGCTTCCGGCGAGATGCGATTCACGTCGCCGAACCAGTAGCGGTCGAGCATCACGTCGCCCACTACGAGCACGCGCGCCGCCGAAATGCGCGCGCGCGGCACCACCGGAATGTCGGCGGAATCAGCTGCGCTTGCCGTTACTGTCGAGAGCGACATGAGGACGTCCTATTGCGTAGTAATCGATGCCCATCTCGGACATCGCTTCCGGTTCATACAGATTGCGGCCGTCGAAGATCACCGGCATTTTCAACGCGCTCTTCAGATGCGCGAAGTCCGGGCTCTTGAACTCCTTCCATTCGGTCACGATGACGAGCGCATCCGCATCCGTCAGCGCTTCCTGCTGCGAGCGCACGAAGTGCAGACGCCTGATGTCGTCGGGCCGCTCGGCCAGATCGAGCGCGAGTACGCGTTCGGCTTCCTGCAATGCGACGGGATCGTAAGCGCGCACGGTCGCGCCGCGCGAGAGCAGCGCCTCGACGATGCGCCGGCTCGACGCCTCGCGCATGTCGTCGGTATTGGGCTTGAACGCGAGCCCCCACACGGCGAACGTGCGCCCGCGCAGATCCTCGCCCATGCGCCTGACGATCTTGTTGACAAGCACTTCTTTTTGCGCGTCGTTGACTTCCTCGACCGCTTCGAGAATGCGCAGCCTATGGCCGTTCTCACGCGCGGTCTGAACGAGCGCCTGCACATCCTTCGGGAAACACGAGCCGCCGTAGCCGCAGCCCGCATACAAAAAGTGATAGCCGATGCGCGGGTCCGAACCGATCCCGCGTCGCACCGCTTCGATATCCGCGCCGACCATGTCCGCGAGATTCGACAGGTCGTTCATGAACGAGATGCGCGTGGCCAGCATGGCGTTGGCCGCGTACTTGGTGAACTCGGCGGAATGCACGTCCATGTACAACGTGCGCTCGTGATTCCGGTTGAATGGCGCGTAGAGCCGCTTCATCTTCTCGCGCGCGAGCTTGCCGTTCTCGTCGTCGATACCGATCACGATGCGATCCGGCCGCATGAAGTCGTCCACGGCGGCGCCTTCCTTGAGGAACTCCGGATTCGACACGACCGAGAAGCCGTGTTCGTCCGAACCTTCCAGTCCGCGCGCCTTTAGTTCGGCTTCGACCACGTTGCTGACCTGCAGCGCCGTGCCGACTGGCACCGTGGATTTATCGACGATCACCTTGAAGCCGTTCGAATAGCGGCCGATATTGCGCGCCGCCGCGAGCACGTACTGCAAGTCGGCGGAGCCATCCTCGTCGGGCGGCGTGCCGACCGCGATGAACTGGATCTCGCCATGCTCGACGCTTGCCTGCACGTCGGTGGAAAACTGAATACGACCCGCCGCGCGCGTGCGCCGGAGCATTTCCTGCAAGCCCGGCTCGTGGATCGGCACGCCGCCGTTGTTGAGAATATCGATCTTGCGCGGATCGACATCCACGCAAAACACGTCATTGCCGATTTCGGCGAGACACGCGCCGGTAACCAGACCGACGTAACCCGTGCCGACGATGGTGATTTTCATACGCTTTTAACTGATTCCTGAAATGCCGGTGGCGGAGACGACGCCTCGCGCTCTCGAGCGCGTCCGCCCTCAGGCGGAACTGGTGATCGGCTCCACGCGGCGCGGCGCGTAGGTTTCCCAGCCGCTGCAGCCGGGGCATTGCCAATAGAATAGACGCGCGCGGAAGCCGCAGGTCTGACATGTATAGCGCGGCAGATTCTTCGTGCGCTGTTTGACGAGCGTGCGCATGAGTTCGAGCTCGCCGCGGCGCGGCTCCTCGGCGGTCGCTTCCTGCGCTTCGAGCAGACGCGTCATGCCCGCGAGGTTCGGCGCGCTTTCCATTTGCTTCCTCGCAAGCGCGTGCGCCGCGTCGAGTCCGCGCAACTCCTGAACATGCTTGTACGCGACATCGAGCAAATCGTTCGATGGATAACGGCTCGCGTAATCGATCAACAAATCGACGCCCTCTTCCTTGCGGCCAAGCGTGCTGTACGCCTTCATCAGCTTCTCGGCGACGAGCGGCAGATACGCTTCGTTCTGCGCCTCCACGCGCTTCCAGCTTTCGATGGCCGTTTCGACATTGCCGGCGGCGGCTTCGACATCGCCCGAGAGAATGGTCGCGCGCACGTTATCCGGATTCGACGCCAGCGCGAGCTTCAACTCGTCGCGCGCGCCTTCCGGATTCTTGCGCTGCAAAGCCTCCTGCGCAAGCTCGCAATGGAAATGCGCGATCTCCATATGCAGCGACGGCGCGCCCATCTTTTCGATGCGCTCGGCGGTCGCGATCGACTTCGGCCAATCTTTTTCGATTTCGTAGATGGTCAGAAGCGCACGTTGCGCGCCAAGCGAGTATTCGCCGGCTTCGAGCGAGCGGAAAGTTTCCTCGGCGCGATCGAGCAGCCCAGCCTTCAGAAAGTCCTGACCGAGTTCATAGAGCGCGTGATCGCGCTCGGCCACGGGAAGATCGGCACGGCTCAAGAGGTTCTGATGCACGCGGATCGCGCGATCGGTTTCGCCGCGCCGCCGAAACAGGTTGCCGAGCGCAAAGTGCAGTTCGATGGTTTCGGGATCGAGCTTGGCCACCTCGATGAACGCGTCGATCGCCTTGTCGTGTTGCTCGTTGAGCAGGAAATTCAGGCCGCGAAAATACGAGCGCGGCAGGTTCGCATTTTCGGATAGCAGCGTTTTCAGGTCATAGCGGGACGCCATCCAGCCGAGAGCGAAGGCAACGGGAATGACGAGCAGCCACCAGAAGTCTAGATCCATGCGCTTTTGTCGAAGAGTCGGTTAGGTGTCTGCTTTTTAACAACCCTCACGGCGCTCGCCGGGACAGTTGCGAATGATTTCTTTAGATGAGCGGCGGCATGGGCGGCTCTTCCTTCACCACCGGCGTCTCGCGTGCGACACGCAACTCGCGCTTGAGACGCCCGTTTTCCATGCGCAAACGCAGCATCTTCGGCACAGCCGAAACCAGTCCTGCCAGCAAGCCCACGAGGAAGAATGCGAGGCCGATCAGGATCAAAGGCGCTTGCCATTGGAATCCACCGGGCGCGTTCAGCGTGACGGGGTCGCGATTCGCGAGCGCCAGCACGAGCAGAAGCACGAATACCAGGACACGGATCAGCCAGACGATGAATTTCATGTACGGTTTTCCAGGAGCGGTCGCGCGTGTCAGTGGTTGGCATGATGCCAAGCCCGCGCGGATGATAACCAGGTCAAAGTGACCGGTATTGTAATGGATGCCTTCGCGCGCCAGCACCTGCGGCGCGCCGACCCTCAATTGGAACGCATCGGGCGCGAAAGGGCTATCACCAATCGTTGAAATTGATCAGCAGGCGATGGCCGAGCAAATGCCGCACCCGTTACGTGCCGCTTTAAGGCCGCGCAAGTTCGGCCGGCAATAAAAAAAGCACCCCGCAGGGTGCTTTTCTGGTCGATTGCCTCGTGGCCGGACGCCGCGAACCTGAGATCAAGTTGATCACGGGGACGATGGGCGCCGATCAGAGATCGTCCGCATCGTCGTCATTCGACTCTTTCAGCGGCTCACCCGCACGACCATCCACGCGTTCACGCAACTCCTTGCCCGGCTTGAAGTGCGGCACGAATTTCTCCGGTACCAGCACTTTCTCACCCGACTTTGGATTGCGCCCGACGCGCGACGGACGGCGATTGAGCCCGAAGCTGCCGAAGCCGCGAATCTCGATACGATGACCGTTGGCCAAAGCCTCCGACATCGCATCGAGCATCGTCTTCACCGCGAAATCCGCATCCTTGAGGACAAGTTGCGGAAATCGCGACGCCAACTGGGCGACCAATTCCGATTTGGTCATACTGCAGCAGTACCGTTAAGGCTTAGCTGTTCTGGCCGTCAAGCTTGGCCTTGAGCAGCGCGCCGAGGTTGGTCGTGCCGGTGGCGGCGGCGTTCGAGTCCGAAGTCTGCAGACCACGAATGGCTTCCTGCTGTTCGGCCGAATCCTTCGCCTTGATCGACAGGTTGATGCCACGCGACTTGCGATCGATGTTGATGATCATCGCGTTGACCTTGTCGCCTTCCTTCAGCACGTTGCGAGCATCTTCCACGCGATCTTGCGCGATTTCCGAAGCACGCAAATAACCTTCGACGTCCGCCGTCAGGGTGATAACCGCACCCTTCGCGTCCACCGACTTCACCGTACCGTCGACGATAGCGCCCTTGTCGTTGATCGCGACGAAGTTGTTGAACGGATCGCCTTCGAGCTGCTTGATGCCGAGCGAAATACGTTCCTTGTCCACGTCGATGCCCAGAACCACGGCTTCGACTTCGTCGCCCTTCTTGTACTTGCGCACGGCTTCTTCGCCGGTTTCGCTCCACGACAAGTCGGAGAGGTGAACCAAGCCGTCGATGCCGCCTGGCAGACCGATGAACACGCCGAAGTCGGTGATCGACTTGATGGCGCCGCTGATCTTGTCGCCCTTCTTGAAGTTGCGGCTGAAGTCATCCCACGGATTCGGCTTGCATTGCTTCATGCCGAGCGAGATACGGCGGCGGTCTTCGTCGATTTCCAGAACCATGACTTCGACTTCGTCGCCCAGCTGCACGACCTTCGACGGTGCAACGTTCTTGTTCGTCCAGTCCATTTCCGACACGTGAACCAGGCCTTCGATGCCCGATTCCACTTCGACGAATGCGCCGTAGTCGGTGATGTTGGTGACCTTGCCGAACAGGCGCGTGCCCGACGGGTAACGGCGCGAGATGCCTTCCCACGGATCGTCGCCCAGTTGCTTGATGCCGAGCGAAACGCGGTTCTTCTCTTGGTCGAACTTGAGGATCTTGGCGGTGACTTCCTGGCCAACCGACAGAACTTCGCTCGGGTGACGCACACGACGCCATGCGATGTCGGTGATGTGCAGCAGGCCGTCGATACCGCCGAGGTCAACGAACGCGCCGTAGTCGGTGATGTTCTTGACCACGCCTTCCACGATCGCGCCTTCCTTCAGCGTTTCGAGCAGCTTTGCGCGCTCTTCGCCTTGCGTCGCTTCGATGACAGCGCGGCGCGACAGCACGACGTTGTTACGCTTGCGGTCGAGCTTAATGACGCGGAATTCGAGCGTCTTGCCTTCGTACGGCGTCGTGTCCTTGACCGGACGCGTGTCGACCAGCGAACCCGGCAGGAATGCGCGGATGCCGTTGACCATCACGGTCATGCCGCCCTTGACCTTGCCCGTGATCGTGCCGGTCACGAGTTCGTTGTTGTCGAGGGCCTTTTCCAGCGACAGCCACGAAGCCAGACGCTTCGCCTTGTCGCGCGACAGGATGGTGTCGCCATAGCCGTTTTCCAGCGCGTCGATTGCGACGGAAACGAAGTCGCCCGCCTGCACTTCAACCTCGCCCGCGTCGTTCAGGAATTCTTCGAGCGGAATGTAGGCTTCGGACTTGAGACCAGCGTTCACGACCACGAAGTTGTGGTCGACGCGCACGACTTCGGCGGAGATCACTTCGCCGGCGCGCATGTCCTGCTTGGTCAGCGACTCTTCGAACAGAGCCGCGAAAGATTCGGTATTCGGGGTAGAGGTTTGCAGGTCGGACATAAAAATCGATATTTGCACGGCTTTTGCGCGATGGCCTTTGAAGTTTCCGAGGAGCCGGAATATGGCCGGGTAAGTGCGCGAGGCGATGCGGGGTTAAGGGGTTGAAACACGCTCCGCCACATGGAAGAGCACCTTGCGTCTACAGCTGACTACTGTTCTTCACAACTCGCTAAAAACGAACCGCTATACACGAACCGCGCTGTACCAACCGATGATTTGTTCCACCGTCTGATCGACCGACAAACCGGAGGTGTCCAGCGTCTTCGCGTCCACCGCGGCTTTGAGCGGTGCGGTGGCCCGGTTGGAGTCCCGGGCGTCGCGCTCACGCAAATCTCGCAGCAAGTCATCCATACTAGCAGAAAAACCTTTTTGCATCAATTGCTTATGCCGGCGCGCCGCGCGTGCTTCGACGCTTGCGGTCAGAAACACTTTCAACGTGGCATCGGGAAAGATGACGGTGCCCATGTCGCGGCCATCGGCGACCAAGCCCGGACGCTTGCGAAACGCCCGCTGCCGCGCGACGAGCGCCTGCCGCACTTGCGGGTGCACGGCGATCGCCGACGCGCGGTTGCCGACTTCCTCGGCGCGAATCTCGCTCGATACATCCACGCCGTCGAGCTGCGCACAGCCCTCGCGGAAGGTGATGTGAAGCGCGCCGATGAGCTTTGCGAGCGCGGCTGCGTCGTCCGTGTCGATGTCGTAGCTCAGGCTTGCCAAGGCCGTTAGCCGATAAAGCGCGCCGCTGTCGAGCAGGTGGAAGCCGAGCGTGGCCGCGACGAGCGCCGCGACCGTGCCCTTGCCCGAAGCGGTCGGCCCGTCGATGGTGATTACTGGTGTAGGGTCGAATGGACGGGTCGGTTTCATTGCTCTCGGCCTTTCTGGCCCGTTATTACTGCTTTCGTTGAAGTCGAAATGGTCGCGTTTCATGTTGCGGCGTTCGTTGGCGTTTGAGTCTTGAGCGTCTCTTTCAGGCGTGGGCGAGCGTCGCAAAGCGATCGAAATAATCGGGGAACGTCTTGTTCACGCACTTCGGATCGTTGATGCGCACCGGCACGCCGCCCAGACTCACGAGCGAAAAACACATGGCCATGCGGTGATCGTCGTAAGTATCGATCGCGGCGTTCGGCGTGAGTTCGGCGGGTGGCGTGACGACGAGATAATCCGCGCCCTCTTCCACCGTCGCGCCGACCTTGCGCAACTCGGTTGCCATCGCGGCGATGCGGTCCGTTTCCTTCACGCGCCAGCTAGCGATATTGCGCAGCGTGGTCGTGCCGTTGGCAAAGAGCGCGGCCACGGCGATGGTCATCGCCGCGTCGGGAATCAGGTTGAAGTCCATGTCGATGGGCGCGAGTTTGCCGTCGTCGGACTCGACGCCGCGCACTTCGATCCAGTCTTCGCCCATCATCACGTTCGCGCCCATGCGATTGAGCGCGTCGGCGAAACCGACATCGCCCTGGATGCTCGCCCGGCCCACGCCTTCCACGCGCACCGGACCGCCGCCGATCGCGCCCGCCGCCAGGAAATACGACGCGGACGATGCATCGCCTTCGACCATGATCGCGCCTGGCGACCGGTAGCCCGCGCCGGCCGGCACGGTAAAGCGCGCCCAGCCGTCGCGCTCGACCTGCACGCCGAAACGCTCCATCAGCCGGATGGTGATGTCGATGTACGGCTTCGAAATCAGCTCGCCTTCGACTTCGATGGTCACCGGCGCGTCACGCCCCTCGATCACCGGAAGGCTCATCAAAAGCGCGGTCAGAAACTGACTCGATACATCGCCGCGTACGCGGATGGGTTGGTCGATGGCGATTTTCGCCGCATGAATCTTGAGCGGCGGGAAGCCGTCGTTGAGCTCGTAGTCGATTTTCGCGCCGATCTGACGCAAGCCATCGACCAGATCGCCGATTGGCCGTTCGTGCATGCGCGGCACGCCATGCACGCGATATTCGCCGCCGTTGACCGCGAGCGCCGCCGTGAGCGGCCGCACCGCCGTGCCCGCGTTGCCGAGAAACAGCTCCGCCTTCTTCGACGGAAACGCGCCGCCCGTGCCGTTCACGATGACGCGTTCGCCGTCGTTTAGAAGCGTAACGCCGAGCGTTTGCAGCGCGGCGAGCATCACGCGTGTGTCGTCGGAATCGAGCAGATTCGTGATCTGCGTTTCGCCGCTCGCGAGCGCGGCGAGCAAAAGCACGCGGTTCGAGATGCTCTTCGAGCCGGGCAGCCGCACCGTGCCGGACGCGCGGGAGAAGGGTCCGAGATCGAGATGTTCCATGGTCTTTCCTTATTTCGCGGCGGGATCGCCGGACGTCTTGATGCTGCCGCGTTCCTGCCATTCTTTTCTGGCGACACGCGAACGCGCGAACGCCGCTTCGAGCGCCGCGCCGTCCGACGCATCGATGGCCGCGCGAAACCGTGCGAGCACGGCGGCGTAATCGTCGAGTTCGGCGAGCAGCGCGGCGCGATTCGCCACGCAGATGTCGCGCCACATTTCCGGACTCGATGCCGCGATGCGCGTGAAATCGCGAAATCCGCCCGCGGCGAAAGAGAACTTCAGCTCGGCGTCGGGCGCTTCCAGAATCTGCTCGACGAGCGCGAACGAGAGCACGTGCGGCAGATGGCTCACCGACGCGAACACGCGATCATGCTGCGTCTCGCTCATGCGATGCACCGCCGCACCGGTCGCGCGCCACATCGCGGCGATGCGGTCGACATCGGCCGGCGCGTTTTCGGCGAGCGGACAAAGCACGACGTTGCGATCCACGTAAAGGTCGGGCAAGGCGGCATCGACGCCGCTCGATTCGCGCCCGGCGATCGGATGCCCGGGCACGAACTGCGCGAGCTTTACGCCGAGCGCCGCGCGCGCCGCCGCGACGACGTCGCTCTTGGTGCTGCCTGCGTCCGTGACGATGGTCCGCGCTTCGAGCAAGGGCGCGATGCGCGCGAGCAGCGGTTCGGTCTGCGCGACGGGCGCCGCGATCAAGACGAGATCCGCTCCGTGCAACGCACGTGCGAGCGCCGCGTCGTCGTCGAGCGCGACGGCTTCGTCGATCACGCCGAGTTCGAGCGCGCGCTCGACCGAGCGCAGCGAGCGTCCGATGCCGACCACGCGGCCTTCGATTCCCGCGCGCTCGCGCAACGCGCGCGCAAGCGATCCGCCGATCAGGCCGACGCCGAAAATAACCAGTTTATTGAAAGAGAATGCGTCCACGGAACATCGATAAGTGCGCGCCGTTCGACGCTGGAAAAATCGGCCGCTGCCCGAATCGAGCGGCGGCCCGCGAAAACTCGGGTCAACGCGCGCGCGGATAGGACCCGAGAATCTTCAGAAACGCGGCCTTGCGCCCGAGTTCATCGAGCGCGGCGGCGACGAACGCATCGTCGCGATGCCCTTCGATATCGATATAGAAGTAATACTCCCACGTGCCGGCGCGCGCGGGCCGCGATTCGAAGCGCGTCATGGAAACGCCGTGCTTTGCGAGCGGCTCCAGGAGCTTGAACATTGCGCCCGATTCATTGGTCACCGTCACGATGAGCGAAGTTTGATCGTGACCGCTCGGCCCCGTCGGTTCGCGACCGATGATCACGAAGCGCGTGCGGTTGTGCGGGTCGTCCTGAATCTGCGAATAAACGACGCCCAAGCCGTAATGCGTGGCCGCGCGGTCGCCAGCGATGGCCGCGACGGCCGGGTCGCCCACCGCGATACGCGCCGCTTCCGCGTTGCTCGAAACCGCCTGCCGTTCGAGCTGCGGCGCGTTCGCGGTCAGCCAGTGCTGGCACTGCGCGAGCGCTTGCGGATGCGCATAGACGCGCTTCACGCCTTCGAGCGTGCCGGACGCGGTCAAAAGATTGTGGTGAATCGGCAGCGCGAGTTCGCCGCCAATCAAGAGCGACGTTTCCAGCAGCAAGTCCAGCGTGCGCGACACCGCGCCTTCCGCCGAATTCTCGACCGGCACGACGCCATACTGCGCGGCGCCCGCTTCGACCGAGCGAAACACTTCGTCGATGGACGGACACGCCAGGCCCTCGATCGAATGACCGAAGTATTCGAACATCGCCTGTTCGCTATACGTGCCGACCGGGCCGAGGAACGCTGAACGGATAGTCTGTTCGAGCGCGCGGCTCGCGGCCATGATCTCGCGCCAGATCGCGGCGATGTGCGCGTCGGCGAGCGGGCCGTCGCTCATTTCCTGCAGACGCGCGATGACTTGCAGTTCGCGCTCCGGCCGAAACACGGGCGCGTTGAAATGCTTCTTCACTTCGCCGACTTCGAGCGCGACGGAAGCGCGCTGATTCAAAAGCGCGATGAGTTGCGCGTCGAGCGCGTCGATGCGTTCACGCAGCGGTTTGAGTCTTGAATTGAGATCGTCGTCCATGCGGTGCTTGGGGCAGATGCAGTTAAAGGAGCGATGAGGCTTACGCGCTGGTCCGCTCGAATTCCTTCATGTACTCGACGAGCGCTTTCACGCCCTCGACCGGCACCGCGTTGTAGATCGATGCCCGCATGCCGCCGACGGACTTGTGGCCCTTCAGTTGCAACAGACCGCGCGCCTTGGCGCCGGTCAGGAAATCGGTATTGCGCGATTCGTCGGCGAGGAAGAACGGCACGTTCATGCGCGAGCGCGCGTTCCGGTCGACCTTGTTGACGTAGAAATCGCTGGAATCGATGGTGTCGTAAAGCAACGTCGCCTTTTCGAGATTGCGCGCTTCCATGGCTTCCAGGCCGCCCTGTTTCTTCAGCCACTTGAAGACGAGGCCAGCGACGTAGATCGCGTAAGTGGGCGGCGTGTTGTACATCGAATTGTTCTCCGCGACGATCTTCCACTCGAACGCGGACGGGCAGATAGACAGCGCGCGGTCGAGCAGATCCTCGCGCACGATCACGACCGTCACGCCCGCCATGCCGATGTTCTTCTGCGCGCCGCCGAAGAGCACGCCGTATTTGGCGACGTCCATGGGACGCGAAAGAATGTGCGACGACGCGTCCGCCACGAGCGGAATGTCGCCGAGATCGGGAATTTCGAAGGCCTCGACGCCGTCGATGGTTTCGTTCGTGCACAGATGCACGTAAGCGGGATCGTCCGAAAGCTGCCACTCGCTCAACGCAGGCACGCGCGTGAAGCCCTGCTCGGTCTTGCCAGTCGCCGCGAGATGCGGCGTGCAGTACTTCTGCGCTTCCTTGAACGACTTGGTCGACCATGAACCGGTGACGACGAAATCGGCGGTCTTCTTCGTACCAAGCATGTTCATCGGCACGATGGCGTTTTCGCCAATGCCACCGCCCTGCAGAAACAATATGCGATGCGACGCCGGCACCTTAAGCAATTCTCGCAGATCGGTCAGCGCCGCTTCATGGATCGACGTGAACTCCGCGCCGCGGTGACTCATCTCCATCACGCTCATGCCGCTGCCTTGCCAATCGAGCATTTCATCGGCGGCTTGCTTCAACACTTCTTCTGGCAAGGCGGCCGGGCCGGCGGAGAAATTGAACACGCGCATCTGGAGATCCCGATTTGTCTCGTTCGACAGACGCGGAGCCTAAAACGATGAGCTGAAAAGCTCGTTGTCCGCGCCTAAAAAAGAAATGGCTGCTTGCGCTTGCGCGCAAACAGCCATTATCGCACTGTCCTGAAAACCCGCCAATGCGCGAGCCTTTCGGACTATGCCACCGTGCTTACTTGCCCGGCTTGACGCTTGCCACTTCCTGGTCGGCTTGCGTGCGCGTTGCCTTGATGGCTTGCGGCATGTACTTCTGCATCAAACCATTGACCACGTCGCGACCAACCTGGTCTTGAACCTGAATGAACTTGCGGCCCGTCGTGCTCTTGTAGAACGAGGTCAGGTCCTTGATTTCATCGGTCGTGTAGTACTTCGCGTATGCGTCGTACTGAGCTTTCATTGCGTCCTGACGGAAGCTGTCAGTTGCGAACACCTGACCTGCCGAGTCAACCAGCTTCGGCACTGCATTCTTTTGCAGCGTCGGAACGGCAGCTTGCTTCTGCTTGTCGTTCAGCGACTTGTTTTCCGACAGCGCGTCCGACAGGATTGCCGGGACGAGTTGCTTCGACTGCATTTGCGCGCTGTTGCCGATCGCGCCGACCAGCTTCTGCGCGTCGATCGCGTCGAGCAGGTCCTTGATCGCGGCTTGCTTGGCCGGATCAACCGGGGCTGCTGCGGCCGGTGCCGGAGCTGCCGCCTGGTTCGGCGCCTGGTTCTGAAGCGACTGAGCCATCGCGAAAGTCGGCACGAAAGCGGCCAGCAACATCCACTGCTTGAAACGTCCTTGCATCATTACTCCCTGTAAAAAATATCCAGTTCTGCACCGGCGACGAGCCTTCAGATTTTCGACGCTGGCTTCGCACATAACGAAGCACAGCGCCGACAACAGGCCCGAGTCGCGCAGCTTAACCAATTCAGGCTTTCAAAAGCGAATACGAGAAGCTTGCGTCACAAAAAATATCAGGCGTCTTCGCCGTTTTCATCATTTTCTGAGTCGCCCGGCGCGGCGGCGGAGCCGTTCGTGCCGGTGTCGCCCTCGTCGAGTGCTTCAGCTTCTGCTTCCACTTCGGCTTCCGCCTCCGCGATATGCTGCAGTCCCGACAACTTGGTGCCCTCGTCAAGGCTGATGAGTGTAACACCTTGAGTTGCACGCCCCATTTCGCGGATTTCGGACACGCGCGTGCGGATGAGCACGCCCGATGTCGTGATCAGCATGATCTCGCTTTCCGGCTCGACGAGCGTCGCGGCAACCACGCGGCCGTTGCGCTCGGAAGTCTGGATCGCGATCATGCCCTTCGTGCCGCGGCCATGGCGTGTGTATTCGTTGATCGGCGTGCGCTTGCCGTAGCCGTTTTCCGTCGCGGTGAGCACCGACTGGATTTCGTCGCCGGCCACGAGCATGGCGATGACCTGCTGACCGTCTTCCAGTTGCATGCCACGCACGCCGCGCGCTTCGCGGCCCATGGCGCGCACGTCGTTCTCGTCGAAACGTACCGCCTTGCCTGAATCGGAGAACAGCATGACGTCATGCGCGCCGTCGGTAATGGCCGCGCCGATGAGAAAGTCGCCGTCATCCAGACCGACCGCGATGATGCCCTTCTTGAGCGGACGGCTGAACGCTTCGAGCGGCGTCTTCTTGACGGTGCCGAGCGAAGTGGCCATGAAGACGAACTTGTCGGCCGAGAAGTCCTTGATAGGCAGCACGACGTTGATCTTCTCGCCTTCCTGCAGCGGGAACATGTTGACGATTGGCCGGCCGCGCGAATTGCGCGAGCCTTGCGGCACTTCGTAGACCTTGATCCAGTACACGCGACCGCGGTTCGAGAAGCACAGCATGTGATCGTGCGTGTTCGCGATGAAAAGCGTGTCGATCCAGTCGTCTTCCTTCATTTGCGTGGCCTGCTTGCCACGCCCGCCACGCTTTTGCGCGCGATACTCGGAAAGCGGCTGCGACTTCACGTAGCCGGTATGCGACATGGTCACGACCATTTCCTGCGGCGTGATCAGGTCTTCGGTGTTCAGCTCGGTTGCATTCAACTCGATACGCGAACGACGCTCGTCACCGAACTCGGCGCGTACCTGGCCCAGTTCTTCGACGATGATCTGACGGATACGCTCCGGCCGCGCGAGGATGTCGAGCAAGTCGGCGATCTGCGCCATCACGTCGCGATACTCGGCGACGATCTTGTCTTGTTCGAGACCTGTCAGGCGTTGCAGGCGCATCTGCAGAATTTCCTGCGCCTGAACGTCCGACAGCTTGTACAGCCCATCTTCCTGCAGCCCGTAGGCCGGATTCAGTCCTTCCGGACGATACGCAATACGCCCGCCCGTCGCCTCGGTCTCGGTGCGCGTGAGCATTTCGCGCACGAGCGAAGAATCCCACGGACGGTTCATTAACTCTTGCTTCGCCACAGGCGGAGTCGGCGCGGCCTTGATGATCGCGATGAATTCGTCGATATTCGCGAGCGCCACCGCGAGGCCTTCGAGCACGTGTCCGCGATCGCGCGCCTTGCGCAGTTCGTAGACCGTGCGCCGCGTGAGCACTTCCCGCCGATGCGACAGGAAGCATTCCAGCATTTCCTTCAGGTTCAGCAGCTTGGGCTGGCCGTCGACGAGCGCGACCAGATTCATGCCGAAAGTGTCCTGAAGCTGCGTCTGCTTATACAGATTGTTCAGAATGACTTCCGGCACTTCTCCGCGCTTGAGTTCGATCACGACACGCATGCCGCTCTTGTCGGACTCGTCGCGAATGTCGGAGATGCCCTCGATCTTTTTCTCGTTGACGAGTTCGGCGATGCGCTCGAGCAGCGTGCGCTTGTTCACCTGATACGGAATCTCGTCGACGATGATGGCCATGCGCTGGCCGCGATCGATCTCTTCGAAGTGCGTGGTCGCACGCATGACGACGCGACCGCGCCCCGTGCGATAACCGTCGCGCACGCCCGCGACGCCGTAGATGATGCCGGCCGTCGGGAAATCCGGCGCCGGCACGATCTCGATGAGTTCGTCGACCGTCGCCTCAGGCGTGGTGAGCAGATGCAGACAGGCGTCGACGATTTCGCGCAAATTGTGCGGCGGAATGTTCGTTGCCATGCCGACCGCGATACCGGCCGAGCCGTTGATCAGCAGATTCGGGATGCGCGCCGGAAGTACGAGCGGTTCGCTTTCGCTGCCGTCGTAGTTCGGGCCGAAGTCGACGGTTTCCTTGTCGATGTCGGCCAGCAGTTCGTGACCGATCTTCGCCATGCGGATTTCGGTGTAACGCATAGCGGCGGCGTTGTCGCCGTCGACCGAACCGAAGTTGCCCTGGCCGTCCACCAGCATGTAGCGCAGCGAAAACGGCTGAGCCATGCGAACGATCGTCTCGTACACCGATGCGTCGCCGTGCGGATGGTACTTACCAATCACGTCGCCGACGATACGCGCCGACTTTTTATACGCGCGATTCCAGTCGTTGTTCAGCTCGTGCATGGAATAAAGCGCGCGACGGTGTACGGGCTTCAGTCCATCGCGGACATCGGGAAGCGCTCGCCCGACGATCACGCTCATCGCGTAATCGAGATATGAGCGGCGCATTTCCTCCTCTAGGGAGATTGGCAGAGTCTCTTTGGCGAATTGATCCATTATCCGTGTCTTGAACTGTGCAGCAGCGACACAGCAGCGCGATCCGACGATTCGAAAACATTACCTCGAGTTTCGCCCTCGCCCGCCGGCCGCGCGACCCGCGCCGGCCAGGCGCGTAAGCCATACGCTGCGGCGCTGCGAACGCAGCGCATCCAAAGATTCTAACATGCGCGACATCCGCGTCCGGAGGCTCGGCGTATACATAGTGTATGGGACGCTCAACCGCCGTTCCCGATCTTGAGGAATGAGGGATAGATGCACTTGTTCCAATTACTTACAAAAACCAGGGAACGTTTCACTGATTTCGTCACTTAGGCGGGCTATGATGCCGCCTCGTCGTTTTGCTAAAGCAGTACAAACCCGACGATAAAGATACGCAGATATTGGCTCGCGGGCACATAAAGTGCGCACGTTTCGCGCCTTCCGCGGCCAAGACCGGCTCCTGTCCCTTTCTTGTTGCGCATGCACCACATAAGGTTGCGGGCGCAGAGGGTGCGGGGATATTTTTATCGTTGCAAGGGAACGATATGGCAAAATGCCAACGCACAAAGTTAGACACTGCTCGAAGTCTACACAGCCGCGTTTTGTTCCGTAGGGAATGTTATACTCCGAGCAATGTATGACTTGTCTTTGTCTACAGGCTCGCAGTAAACCTGCGGTAATCTCAATTTCGAGAGGAGAAATATGAATAAACTTTCAAAGCTCGCGTTCATTGCAGCTACCGCAGTTATGGCTGCATCGGCCTCGGCGCAATCGGTGCCGGCCTCGCGACAAGCCGTGAACGACAACTGGGTGAACGGCACGGGCGAGTATGTGTGGATGAACGGCACGAACGAACTCTGCTGGCGCGACGCATTCTGGACCCCGGCCACGGCCAACGCAAAGTGCGATGGCGCTCTGGTCGCAGTCGCGCCGACGCCGCCCGCACCGGTCGCTCCGCCGCCCCCGGTTATCCAAAGCCAGAAGGTCACCTATCAAGCTGACGCTCTGTTCGACTTCGACAAGGCAGTTCTGAAGCCGGCTGGCAAGACCGCGCTTGACGATCTCGCATCGAAGATCGGCGCGCTGAACCTGGAAGTCGTGGTCGCTACCGGCTACACCGACCGCATTGGTTCGGACAAGTACAACGACCGTCTGTCGCTGCGCCGTGCGCAAGCTGTCAAGGCTTACCTGGTCAGCAAGGGCATCGAAGCCAACCGTATCTATACGGAAGGCAAGGGCAAGCGCAACCCGGTCACCACGGGCTGCAACCAGAAGAACCGCAAGCAACTCATCGCCTGCCTCGCACCGGATCGTCGCGTGGAAGTCGAAGTTGTCGGCACGACGCGTCAGCCGCAGTAATTGCGCTGATTGCCGCAGGATCGAACCCCCGCTTCGGCGGGGGTTTTTTTATGCCTGCGATTTTTGTGAATCTCCGTGAGATGCGCGCATCGAATAAAGCGCAATAACTGTGGCCCCGGCGCAGGCGGCCTCGACGGCTGTGGCACGGAACGAGCGAAGTTGTCGGCGACGCGTCACTTCAGCTTTTTGCCGCCCTTTTCCCGCGCCTATATACTCGATCCTTAACGATTCACGACTTAGAAGGGCAATTGAGAATATGACCAACGTCGATCCCCACGAACTGCAGAAATTTAGCGAGCTTGCGCATCGCTGGTGGGACCCGAACGCCGAGTTCAAACCGCTTCACGAATTGAACCCGGTGCGGCTCGACTGGATCGATGCGCACGCGCATCTGATGAGCAAGCAGGTGCTCGACATCGGCTGCGGCGGCGGCATTTTGTCGGAATCGATGGCGGCGCGTGGCGCGAAAGTCAAGGGCATCGACTTGTCGTCGAGTGCGCTTGGCGTCGCGGATCTGCATAGTCTGGAAAGCGGCGTGGAGGTGGCGTACGAGGAGATCGCAGCCGAAGCGCTGGCCGCGCGCGAACCCGCTTCCTACGACGTCGTGACCTGCATGGAAATGCTTGAGCACGTGCCGAATCCGGCGGGCACCGTTGCTGCGTGCGCCGCGCTGGTCAAGCCAGGCGGCTGGGTCTTCTTCTCTACGCTGAATCGCAACGCGAAGGCGTATATGTTCGCCGTGATCGGCGCGGAGTACATCGCGCGCATGTTGCCGCGCGGCACGCATGACTACGCGCGCTTCATCAAGCCGTCCGAACTCGCCACCTTCGCGCGCACGGCGTCGCTCTTGCCGGTCGACATCAAGGGCATCACCTACCGTCCGTTCTCGCGCCACTTCGGGCTGTCTACTGACACGAGCATCAACTACATGATGGCCTGCCGCCGGGAAGCCTGACGCCATGACCCAAGAAGACCAGAACGGTGTTGTCCAGACGACGCCCGTGCCCGACGATCCCACCCCGCTGCCCCAGCGCGCCGCCGAGGGCGATTCGCTCGGGCTTTGCCAGGCCGTACTGTTCGATCTCGACGGCACCATCGCCGATACCGCGCCAGATCTCGTCGCGGCCGTCAACAAGATGCGGCACGATCGCGGACTCGAAATGCGCCCGCTCGAAACTCTGCGGCCTTACGCATCGGCGGGTGCGCGCGGGTTGTTGGGCGGCGCGTTCGAGATCAGCCCCGAGCATCCCGATTTCGCTGCGATGCGCGATGAGTTTCTCGCCAACTACGAAGCGGATTTGTGTATCGAAACGACGCTGTTTCCCGGCATCACCGAGTTGCTCGACCAGCTCGATGCACGCGGCGTGCGCTGGGGCATTGTGACCAATAAGGTGACGCGCTTCGCCGAACCGCTCGTCGCCCTGCTCGGACTGGATAAGCGGGCCGGTTGTATAGTTTGTGGCGATACGACGGCGCATTCGAAGCCGCATCCCGCGCCGCTTCTGCACGCGGCCGAATTACTGGATGTGGCGCCGGAGCGAATCGTCTATGTCGGCGACGACTTGCGCGACGTTCAGGCAGGCTTTGCAGCCGGCATGATCACCGTGGCGGCGGCCTATGGCTATTGCGGCGACGACATTCCGCCGCACCGCTGGCACGCGACTCACGTAGTGGACACGCCAGAAGAACTGCAGCAATTGCTGCGCGATATCGCTTGAAAGTGGCCGCGGTTCGCCTCACATGGCTTTTCATGGGATAATCCCCGTTCTGCTTGGGGGCGACCTGGTTTCGACAGGGGTTGCGAAGCGGTCAGGGCATACCGAGGACCCGTCACCTCGTTAATCAATGGGAAAAACGTAACTGCAAACGACGAAACGTTCGCACTGGCAGCCTAAGGGCCGCCGTCCTCTCACTAACTTACTGACGGGTTAGGGTAGCAATACCACGAGAGGTCATATACGTCAGTTAAGCTTTGTCGGCGTCACGACGCCAAAGTCGAAAATTTAGTGAATCGCTGTAGCGAAGCGTGTTCGTCCGCGTTGCTACGGTTAAATCAAAAGATAGAACTAAGTATGTAGAACTGTTCGTAGAGTGCTTCTGGACGCGGGTTCGATTCCCGCCGCCTCCACCACCCCATTTGAAACCCGCGCATGCGAAAGCACCGCGGGTTTTTTCTTGCCACGGCTCGCCAACCCGCGCGAATAAGCGCATCCGCGAAACCCGTAGCCAAAAAAAAGCCCCGCGCGGGGCGGGGCAAACATCCTTGAGAGACGTAGCTCTGGCAGAGACAACCTCGGCTACGGACGAGAGAATAGTCGGCGGCCAGTACTGTTCGAATCAGAGCGGTCCTAAAACGCTGCCTTACGGCAGTTATCTTGATGCACGTAAGCCCGGCGCAAGGCGATGCCCTTCTGTGCCGCGAGATTGGACGCGTCAGCCCCATTCATGTTCGCTCGGCCACTGACCGATTTCTCGTTCGCACGGCAATCTTCTGCTTTATTCTGTCGACGATCGGCGCGTCGATAAGCGCTTACGGGGAAAGCATGCGCAGAAGCATAGCGAGACGGTGGATCGGCAATCTGATTCTTTCTTTGATGTGGGCGCTATGCGCCGCGCTCCTCCCGGCTGGCGCCCGCGCGGCCCCGCCCGTCGCCGATTGCCGCGCGGGCACTCTCATCACGGTAGTCGCCCACCTGGACGACGATCTCCTCTTCGTGAATCCCGGCATCAGCGACAAGCTCGACGCCGGCTGGTGCGTGACGACGGTTCACCTGATCGGCGGCGCAAACGGTGCGAAGTTCGATTACGTCGTGCTTCGCGAGACCGGCACGAAGCTCGCCTATGCGCGCATGGCACGCGTGCCGGACAAATGGCAAGAATCGACAGTGATGATCGCGGGGAAGCCCGTGCATCAGCTCGTGCTTACGCAGCAGCCGCGCGTGAAGCTGCTCGAATTGCGGTTGCCCGGCGGCGGTGTGCGCGGCGGCAAGGTGCCGCTCGGTCTGCTGTGGGATCGCGGGCAGACGCTCAATACCTATCCGCTGCAAGCGGACGGCACCGGTTCGACCACTTACGACCGCGCCGCCCTTTCCGCGACGCTGCGCGCGATCCTCTCGCAAGCCACGGAAATCTACACGCTCAATCCGGATACGGTCGCCTTCATGGAGCATCCGGATCACATTCTCGCGGCGCGCATCACGCGTGTGGTTGCGCAGAGCCTGAAGCGCGATGTGCCGATCGGCTATCACGTCACCTATCCGACGGGCGGCTTGCCGAAGAATCTCGACACCGCGCAAACGCTGCGAAAGCGCGATGTCGTCGGCAGCTATTTCGCGATCGATGGCAACGACGCCGGTCACGTCTTCGGCGAGTACATGTGGGACGGCAACTGGGTCGCGCGCCGCTACTGGAGCATGGCCCATGCGAACGACGCCGGTCCGGAGTTCCAGTTGCGCCCGTTCCAGCTCGTCAACGAATACTCGAGCCGCTGCCTGACATCGGCCGGTGCGGGTAAGGCACCGACGCTCGCCGCATGCACAGGCGCCGCGACGCAAAACTGGTTCTGGCAACAGTTGCCCGCCGCGCCGGGCGCTAAAAACGATGCGCTCTTCGTGAGCGCGGCGACGCGCGGGTGTATCGCGGAACGGGAAAACGGGCTTGTCGAGGAAAGCTGCAAGCCGGAAAGCGCGGTACAGCACTGGACGCCGTGGGACTTCGGCTTCGTGTACACGCCGCTCGATCACTGTCTCGGCGAGAAAAACGACTTACTGACGGCAAGCCGCTGTTCGATGCTGACGGCGCAGTATCGATGGTCGCCGTCATCGCAAACGGTGTGGACGGACACGCGGCAGGAAGGCGCCCTCTTCGGCGACGTTCGTGGCGAAGGCCGCGACAGCACCGTGTATGTGCAGCGGCGCAAGGACGGGCCCGGCTTCAACGTATGGGTGGCGGAGATGTCGCGCTTCGACCGGGCGTCGCCGTGGTTTCTGAACGCCGTGCCGTTCGACCCGCAAGCCACCGCGCCGACCTGCAATGCCGATTCGCTTTGCTTCGACAGCGCGCGCTTTCTGTTGGGCGATTTCGATGGCGACGGCCGCGCCGATCTGATGGCGATCACGCCGCGCAACGGCGGCACCGCGTTCTGGCTCCTCAAAAGCGCCGGCACGCATTTCGAGGCGCCCCGTTTGTGGTTTCAGACGAGCGCGGCATGGACGCCCGAAATCGCGCAGCAATACGTGGCAGGCGATTCCAACGGCGACGGCCGCGCCGACGTGATGATCGCGCAGAAAAGCAAGGACGCGGGGCTCGACCTCTGGGTGCTGACGTCGGGCGGCGCGACGGCGAACGCGCCTGCGCTCTGGTTAAAGGCGAGCCAGTTGAGTCAGAGCGCGCGTTTCATGCCGGCTCGCGTCGCGCAATCGAAGCACGTGGGGCTTCTCGCGATCGAGAATATCGACGGCGCGCTCGCGCTCTCGCAATTCGCGAGTGACGGAAGCGCCTTCGCGCCGAGCTATCGCACGAACGTCTATGCGCAGTTGCGCGCGCCGTTCGCCAAGGTCGTGGCGGGCGATATCGATGGCGACGGCATCGACGATCTGGCCGTGCTCGAACCGCGTGGGGACAGCGCGAGCACGCGCGTCTTCACGATGAAAGGCGGCAAGGCGTTCGGCCCGGCCATCGAGACGACGACGCTCGCCGATACGTCCTACGCGGATTCAATGCCCGCAATCGCGCGCGTCACCGAACACGACGATCACGCCACGCTGGTGCTGTTCAAGCGCGCGAACGCGTTGCTCGGCGAGTTCTATTACACGGGCGGCGCGCCGAGTCTCTACGGCTACGAATTCGATACGGCGTTCAAGCTCGGGCCGGTGAAAATTTGGGGCGAATTGCCAGGGCTGTTTTCCGAGTCGCTGTGGCTCAAGACGCTGGCTTACTGGGGGCAGTGAAAGCGCGTTCGTCGTCACCAAATCAAACGCGCCGACCGGGCAACCGATGCGGCGCGTACTTGTTCAACAAGCCGACGCTCAACTAAGGCCCACGCGCAAGTTCAGAACGTCCCGCGCGATCGCCAGATACTTGTCCGCCGTGCTCTGCAGGGTCAGGCCGTTGAGCGGGCGCGTCGCGCGCGGCTGATTGAGCGCATCGAGCAAGGCGTGGCCGTAGGCGTCGCTGTCGGCGGTATCGAGTAATTGCACGCCGGGAAAACCACCCGCGAAGGCGAACGATGCAATCGCGCTCGCGACCACCGGAATGCCCGACGCCAGCGCCTCCAGAAAGCCGATGCTATGCGCCTCGAAGCTCGAAGGCATCGCGAACACGCTCGACGCCTTCAGAATCTGCGCGACGTTCATCTGCGGCCCTTCGATCTTCACGCGATCGCCAAGCCCGAGTTTCGCGACCAGATCGACGACCGCCTTGTGATAGTCGAGATTTTCGATGACACCGCACAGCAGCAGTCGCGCATCCGGCTCGGCGCGCGCGACGCGCGCGAACGCTTCGACCGTCTGCAACTGATTCTTCTCGGGAATGTAGCGGCCCACCTGCACGATCTGCTTGGCGGCCACGGGAATGGACGGTTGCGCGTCGTCGGCGAAACGGGAGACATCGACGCCGTTGGGCACGACGATCATCGAAGGATGCAGCCCGATTTCTTGCACGTAGTTGTCGATATTCTTCTGCGACACGCCAATCACCGCCTTCGCCCGGCTCGACAGCAATCGCTCGGCGCGCAAAAGCGCCCGGTTCGCGAAATCGTTCGCGCCGGAGTGCATGACCCAGACGATCGGCACCCGCGTCGGCAAGGCGCGAACGTAGAGCGCGGGAATGGTGGCGTGCGCGAAGATGATGTCGGGCTTGAACTGACGGATCGCGCGATGCAAGAACAGCAAGCGTCCGAGCTTGCCAGGGTTTTTCGTCGGGAAAAGGCAGATCACGCCGTGCGAACCGAGTTCCGCGCTGATGTGTTTGAAGTCGTCGTGTTCCGGCATCAGCGATGCGATGCAGACGTCGTGGCCCGATCGCTGATGCCCGATCGCGACGCCTTTGGCAAGCACTTCGGCCCCGGATAGTCGGGGCGCCAGTATGACCTGGAGAATACGCATTTTGCAGTCCCTCGGCTGATCCGAAGTGCGCTCAGTGGCCACACGCTTTGCCCAAAGTATCGTGGTCCCCGTCGCCGCCCGCCGGTTCGCATCATCCGGCGGCCAGCGCACTTCCTGTTTTTTGTGTTTTATGACTAATGAGCCATGCCCACGCAAAACAGCACACGGGAGCACGCCGTCATAAGGTACTCCGGAGGTCATACCAAACGCCCGCCATCACATAGCGTTTTTCAGTCGATGCGTAAGACGTTGAAAGTGCATGTGTGACTGCGCGCACACGTCCTGCCGCGTCGCGTCAGTGCAAAGCGGTTATGGCACGAAGGTAAGGGGAAGATTTTGCTGCAACCGCACACGCTGTCCGGCATTCGGCAATGCGGTCGCAAAAGTGAAATGGCGATCAGTTGGTGCCGTCCTTCGGGCACTTCAGATTGCAGCCGTCCGGGTCGCCGAGGTCGCCGCGACGGCGCATGGGCGAGCTGCCCTTTTGATACTTATCGGTTGGCGCGGAAGCCGCAAACTGCATTTGCGGATGCTCGTTGAGGCGGAACTGGTCTTGCAGCACGCCGCCCGGCACGCCAGGCGAATTCTGGGCAAACGCAACGGGAATCAGATAGAACGCACCGGCGACGAGCGCAGCGGTGGTGGAAGCGAGCAACGTAAGTTTCATGGCGGAATTTCGCGCGGGACAGCCGCGTCTGGAACAGGGTTGAGTCGACAGCAAAGCGTTAGGTTAACCCAATTCACCGCCGCCAGCAGTTTCTTCCGAGCCGGCTTCTTCTTACCGTTCGTTTCTCCCGCGCGCGTCGGCGAGTGTCTCAGCCGCGCAAACCTTCTTCGATATCGACGAGCGAGCCGCAACGCGCCGGGTCGTAACCTTCCAGATGCGCCACGCTGTCGTTGAACGCGTCGCTGCGTAGCACGCGCAATACGGTGGCAAGCCGCGCCTCGTTGAGCCGCGAGCGTTCGCATGCGAAGAAGTAGTCCTCGTCGATGATCGGAATGAAGTCGAGCGCGAAGTGCTGCGCGGCGGGCTGCACGCCAAAGCCCAAGTCGGCCATGCCGCTTGCGACGAACGCGGCGATGGCCGAATGCGTGAGTTCGGTGGTCGCGTAACCGTTGATCTGATCGGGATCGACACCGACGCCGCGCAAGGACAAATCGAGCAGCATGCGCGTGCCCGAGCCCGGCTGACGATTCACGAAGCGCACGTCGCTGCGCGCGAGATCGCGCAGTCCCGTCACGCGCTTTGGGTTGCCCTTCGGCACGAAGAGGCCCTGCGTGCGCCGCGTGAGCCGAATGAGTTGATGCTTGCCCGCATCGAGATAAGGACGATAGCTCTCCGCACACGTCGCGCGAAACGGGCCGATCGGCAGATGAAATCCCGCCAGTTCGCACTCGCCGCGAGCCAGCGCACTCACGGCTTCGTAACTTTCGCGGTATTTGATGTCCACCGGCACGCGCTGTTCGCCGAGCGCGTGCACGAGCGTCGCGACCGCGTAGCCGTGCGAAGCATGAATGCGCACTTGTGCAAGACCACTGGCGAGTTTGCGATTGAGTTCATTGGCGACATCGCTTGCGACGGACTGCAACGGCGTTTCGAGCCGGTCGCCGCAAACGCGCTGCGCACGCAACACGGACTCGCCAAGTTCCGACAATACCGACCCGCGTCCGCGCGATTTTCGGATCAGCGCGCCACCCAGCCGCGCCTCGATTTCGCGCAACAAACCCCATGCATGCCGATAGGACAAACCCTTAGCGCTCGCGGCATTCGCGATGCTGCCAGTCTGAGAGACGAGCTTCAAAAGCGGCACAACCGCGCTCAGGCTGGTCTCCCGGCCATCGGCGTCGCGAAGGATGAGTTCGGCGCGGCATTCGACATCGACCATATGCATTGCCCCTTCCTATTGCCAAGATATATCACGACGCCTATTGTTCTTTTACCTGCTCGGTGCTTACGATTATATGATCGAAATATGCACTAATAAAACATATACCGAGCGTTGGAGGAGCCCCATGACACACACGCAGCCGTTGTCCGCCGCTGCCGCTGAAGACCTCGTGCGCCGCCATGCGGTACACGACGCCACCTTGATGACCATCCTGCATGCCATCCAGGACGAAACCGGCTTCGTGCCGGAGGAAATCGTCGCGCCGCTGGCGCGCGTCCTGTCGCTGTCGCGTGCGGAGGTTCACGGCACGATCACGTACTACCATCACTTTCGAAGCGCGCCGCCCGCGCGCGTGACCGTGCAGTTGTGCCGCGCGGAAGCGTGCCGCAGCATGGGCACCGAAGCGCTGAAGGAACACATCGAAGGGCATACCGGATGCCGTTTCGACAGCGGTCATGCCGAAGGCACCGAGCTCGAATCGGTGTATTGCCTCGGCCAATGCGCGCTGTCGCCGTCGATGATGATCAACGGCGAGATTCACGCGCGCGTCACGCCGCAGAAGTTCGACCGCCTATACAAGGCAGCGAGCGAACAAAGCCAGAAGACAGAGGTGACGGCATGACGCGCATCTACGTTCCCTGCGATTCCGCCGCGCTGGCATTGGGCGCGGAAGGTGTTGCGAAGGCCATCGAAAGCGAAGCGGACAAGCGCGGCATCGACGTGCAGATCGTGCGCAACGGTTCGCGCGGCCTCTTCTATCTCGAACCGCTCGTCGAAGTGGAAACGCCGCAAGGGCGCATCGGTTATTCGAATGTCGATGAAGACGATATCGCCGCCCTCTTCGATGCCTCTTTCCACGAAGGCGGCGTCCACGCGAAGAGCGTCGGCCTGGTCGACGACATTCCGTACCTCAAGAAGCAGCAGCGGCTGACGTTCGCGCGCATCGGTATCACGGACCCGCTTTCCGTCGACGATTACACCGCGCTTGGCGGACTCGCGGGCCTGCGCCAAGTGCTCGACATGAACGGCGACTCGGTGTGCGAAGCGCTCGTCGATTCCGGCTTGCGCGGACGCGGCGGCGCGGCATTCCCCGCCGGCATCAAATGGAAGACCGTGCGCGGCGCGTATGCGGACCAGAAGTACATCGTCTGCAATGCGGATGAAGGCGACTCCGGCACCTTCTCCGACCGCCTCGTCATGGAGAGCGATCCGTTCATGCTGATCGAAGGCATGATCATCGCGGGCGTGGCGACGGGCGCGACCAAGGGCTACATCTACGTGCGCAGCGAGTATCCGCATGCCATCGCCACCCTGAATCGGGCGATCGAGCGCGCGCGCGATGCCGGCTGGCTAGGCGCGAGCGTGCTCGGCGCCTCGCATGCGTTCGACCTGTACGTGGCGAAAGGCGCGGGCGCGTATGTCTGCGGCGAGGAAACGGCGTTGCTCGAATCGCTCGAAGGCAAGCGCGGCATCGTGCGCGCGAAGCCGCCGGTGCCCGCGCTCGTCGGTTTATACGGCAGGCCGACTGTCATCAACAATGTCATCACGCTCGCCACCGTGCCGATCATCTTTGCGAAAGGCGCTGCGTTCTATCGCGACTTCGGCATGGGACGCTCGCGCGGCACGCTACCCTTCCAGCTCGCGGGCAACGTCAAGCAAGGCGGACTCGTCGAACTCGCGTTCGGTGTAAGCCTGCGCGAACTGATTCATGAATACGGCGGCGGCACGGCGAGCGGCCGTCCGGCGCGCGCGGTGCAGGTGGGCGGTCCGCTCGGCACGTATCTGCCGGAAAGCCAGTGGGATATTCCGCTCGACTACGAGGAGTACGCAAAGGTCGGCGCAGTGGTCGGCCACGGCGGTCTCGTGATCCACGACGACACCTCGAACCTCGCCGAACTGGCGCAATACGCGATGCACTTCTGCGCGCTCGAATCGTGCGGCAAGTGCACGCCGTGCCGCATCGGCTCGACGCGCGGCGAAGAGGTCATCGGCAAGATTCGCGACGGCGATACGTCGGTGAAACAGATCACGCTGCTGCGCGAACTGTGCGACACCATGGTCGCCGGCTCGCTCTGCGCAATGGGCGGCATGACGCCGTTCCCGGTGCTGTCCGCGCTCGATCACTTTCCCGAAGATTTCGGGCTGCCCCGCACGCCCGCCCGAAAAGCGGCCTAAAGCAAGGGAGACAAGAACATGTCCAACACCATCAACGGCTGCGGCTCGGGCAATTGCGCATGCAAGAGCGCGGCCTCGGTTCAGCGCCGCGACCCGTTCGACGAAACCGATTACGGCACGCCGCTGCGTCACGCGGATATCGACGTGACGCTGGAAATCGATGGCCAGGCGGTCACGGTGCCGGCGGGAACGTCGGTGATGCGCGCGTCCATCGAAGCGGGCATCAACGTGCCCAAGCTCTGCGCCACGGATTCGCTCGAACCGTGGGGTTCGTGCCGCCTGTGTCTCGTCGAGATCGAGGGCAAGCGAGGCTATCCGGCTTCGTGCACGACGCCCGTGGAAGCGGGCATGAAGGTCCGCACGCAGACCGACCGGCTGCAGTCGCTGCGCCGCAACGTGATGGAACTCTACATTTCCGATCACCCGCTCGATTGCCTCACCTGTCCCGCCAACGGCGATTGCGAACTGCAGGACATGGCGGGCGTGGTCGGCTTGCGCGAAGTGCGTTATGGCTACGAAGGCGCGAACCATCTGAAGGACAAGAAGGACGAATCGAATCCGTACTTCACTTACGATCCGTCGAAGTGCATCGTCTGCAATCGCTGCGTGCGCGCGTGCGAGGAAACGCAAGGGACGTTCGCGCTGACCATCGCCGGGCGTGGTTTCGAATCGCGCGTGGCGGCAAGCGAAAACGTGCCGTTCATGGAGTCGGAGTGCGTGTCGTGCGGCGCGTGCGTCGCCGCGTGCCCGACCGCGACCCTGCAGGAAAAGACCGTCATCATGCTCGGTCAGGCGGAGCATTCGGCCATCACGACGTGTGCGTATTGCGGCGTCGGCTGCTCGCTCAAGGCCGAGATGAAAGGCAACACCGTCGTGCGCATGACGCCGAACAAGAACGGCCAGGCCAACGAAGGCCACGCGTGCGTGAAGGGCCGCTTCGCGTGGGGTTACGCCACGCACAAGGATCGCATCAAGAAGCCGATGATCCGCGCGAAGATCACCGACCCGTGGCGCGAAGTGTCGTGGGACGAAGCGATCAACTACGCGGCAAGCGAATTCCGCCGCATTCAGGACAAGTACGGGCGCGATTCCATCGGCGGCATCACCTCGTCGCGCTGTACCAACGAGGAAACCTATCTCGTGCAGAAGCTCGTGCGCGCGGCGTTCGGCAACAACAACGTCGATACCTGCGCGCGCGTCTGCCATTCGCCGACCGGCTACGGCCTCAAGTCCACGCTCGGCGAATCGGCGGGTACGCAGACGTTCGCGTCGGTCGAGAAATCCGATGTCATCATCGTGATCGGCGCGAATCCCACGGACGGCCATCCGGTCTTCGGCTCGCGGCTGAAGCGGCGCGTGCGTGAAGGCGCGCAACTCATCGTGATCGACCCGCGCCGCATCGATATCGTCGATACGCCGCACGTGAAGGCGTCGCATCATCTGCAATTGCGGCCGGGCACCAACGTCGCGATGGTCAACTCGCTCGCGCATACCATCGTGACCGAAGGACTGGTCGATGAACCCTTCGTCGCCGCACGCTGCGAAACGCGCGCGTTCCAGCAATGGCGCGATTTCGTCTCGCTCGAAGAGAACTCGCCCGAAGCGATGGAAGCCGTCACGGGCGTGCCCGCGAAGCTCGTGCGCGAAGCCGCGCGCGCCTACGCGAACTGCGGCAACGGCGCGATCTACTACGGTCTCGGCGTGACCGAACACGCGCAAGGCTCGACCACGGTCATGGGCATCGCCAACCTGGCGATGGTCACGGGCAACGTGGGCCGCGAAGGCGTCGGCGTGAATCCGTTGCGCGGACAGAACAACGTGCAGGGTTCGTGCGACATGGGCTCGTTCCCGCACGAGTTGCCGGGCTATCGGCATATCAGCGATGCCGCGACGCGCGCCCTCTTCGAGGAAGCCTGGGACGTGAAGCTGCAGCCGGAACCGGGTCTGCGCATTCCGAACATGTTCGATGCCGCCGCGCACGGCACCTTCATGGGCCTCTATTGTCAGGGCGAGGATATCGTCCAGTCGGACCCGAACACGCAGCACGTCGCCGACGCGCTCTCGGCGATGGAATGCATCGTCGTGCAGGACATCTTCCTGAACGAAACCGCGAAGTACGCGCACGTTCTGCTGCCAGGCTCGACCTTCCTCGAAAAGGACGGCACCTTCACCAACGCCGAACGCCGCATCTCGCGCGTGCGCAAGGTCATGCCGCCGCTGCCTGGTCTGGGCGACTGGGAAGTGACCATCAAACTCGCGCGCGCACTTGGCTACGAGATGAACTACACGCATCCGTCCGAGATCATGGACGAGATCGCGCGACTCACGCCCACGTTTCACGGCGTGTCCTACGAGAAACTCGACGAGCTCGGCAGCATTCAGTGGCCGTGCAACGAGCGTGCGCCGGAAGGCACGCCGACCATGCATATCGACGAATTCGTGCGCGGCAAGGGACGCTTCGTCATAACCAAGTTCGTGGCGACGCCGGAAAAGGTCACGCGCAGATATCCGTTGCTGCTGACGACCGGGCGCATTCTGTCGCAGTACAACGTCGGCGCGCAGACGCGTCGCACCGAGAACTCGCAGTGGCACGACGAGGACCGTCTGGAGATTCATCCGGTCGATGCGGAAGATCGCGGCATCAAGACGGGCGACTGGGTTGGTATCGAATCGCGTGCGGGACAAACCGTGCTGCGCGCGAAGATCACCGAGCGCATGCAGCCGGGCGTCGTCTACACGACCTTCCACTTCCCGGAATCCGGCGCGAACGTGATCACCACGGACTCGTCGGACTGGGCCACCAACTGTCCTGAATACAAGGTCACGGCGGTGCAGGTCATGCCGGTGGAACAACCGTCGCAATGGCAAAAGGAATATTCGCGCTTCAACACGCAGCAGCTCGAACTGCTCAACATGCGCGATGTCGCGGCGACTACGGGGAAATGACGCATGGACGTGGATAACCTGATCGACATGGCGAACCGCATCGGCGAGTTTTTCGATTCGATGCCGGATCGCCCCGAGGCCGTCGATGGCGTGGCGGATCACATACGCCGCTTCTGGGAACCGCGCATGCGGCTCGCGATTCTTGCCGCACTCGACAATCCGGAGGCGAGCGCGTCGATGCTGCCAATTCTGCGCGAGGCATTGACCGCGCATAAGGACGATCTTCAGCCGAAAGTGCCGGCTTAACCTAAGCGATGGCGTCGTACCGACGCCCTGCCCTCTTTCACGAGCGGCAGGGCGTTTTTCGTTTTACTCGCGATACTCGTGCGCGGGTGGCTCGTTGTTATCCGCGCCCTGTGCGCTGAACCACGTCTCGCAGTGGCGCAGCAACGAGTGGACGTCCGAAGGCGCCCGCCCGCGCGCCGCGATATAACCATCCGGCCGCACGAGATAGAACGCGGGACGCGTGCGCCCGTAATTGTCGGTGAGCGAAGTCGCACCTTCGCCTTGCGTATCGGTGATACGCCATACGCGCACGGCATTCGGCATGAGCGCTTCGATGGAGCGCACGAGGCCGTCGAGATCGGGATCGCGCATCGCGTGCGCCACGGTGATGGTCGCCGGCGCCAGCGCGATGTCGTCCTCGCCCGACGGGTTCAGCAGCAGGAACAGCGAGAAGCAGCCCGGATCGTGCAGGTCGTAGAGACAGCCGACGCCGGGCAAGCGGCCGAGCGGGCCATCGACGACATGCACGCGTGCATCGGGCGCGCGTTCGCCGGCGCGCGGACCGCCATCGAGTAGACGTTCCAGCGTGAGCGGGCTTTTGCGATAGTTGATCGAAAGCTCGCTCACCGTGCGCCGCATCGCATCGCGCAACGGGCCGATGGCGGCGAGCATCGGCATGACGTGATCGCGCATGAGCTTCATCGGGCCGTGTTCCGCGCCCGCCATCTGCAACAGCATGTTCGACTGACGCAGCACGTCGCGCTCGATCGGATGCCGTTCCGCGTGATAGCTGTCGAGCAGGCGTTCGGGTGCACCGCCCGCGAGCATGCGCGCGAGTTTCCAGCCGAGATTGAACGCTTCCTGAATGCCCGTGTTCATGCCTTGCGCGCCTGCGGGGCTATGAACGTGAGCGGCGTCGCCCGCAAGGAAAATGCGCTCCACGCGCAGACGATCCACCATGCGGCTATTGACATGAAAGTACGCCGACCACGTGAGATCCGACAGCGTGACGCGATGATGCACGCGCCGCTCGACGATCGCGCGGCATTCCTCGATGGTGGGCCCTGCCTTCTCCTTGTCGTCGACGGGCGCGGGCAAGTCGGCGATGAGACGCGCGCGGCCATCGCTCATCGGAAAGAGCGCGGCGAGGCCTTCGCCCGACGCAAAGATATGGAGTTCGTCGTCGGGCCAGTCGGAATCGGCCTGCAGGTCGGCGAGCAGGAAGGTCTGGTCGAACGTCTTGCCGTCGAAACCGATTTCCAGCCGATGCCTCACGAAGCTATGCGCGCCATCGGCAGCGATCATGTAGGACGGGCGCAGGATCTCATCGCGGCCATTGGCGTGTCGCAAGGTGGCTTGCACGCCCGCCGCGCCCTGATTGAAATCGACGAGTTCGACGCCGCGCTCGATCGTCACGCCCTGGCTTTCGAGATGCCCGGCAAGCAGGCGTTCGGTTTCGGATTGATCGAGAAACAGCAGATAGGGATAGCGCGTCTGCAGCGGATCGAAGTCGAGCCGCGCGAGGCGCTGACCGTTCGAATAGAGGTTCGCCACCCGCGAGCGGTGCCCGAGTTCGAGAAACGGCTCGACGACGCGATGCTGTTCCAGCAGTTCGAGCGTGCGCGCCTGAATGCCGATGGCGCGTGAATACGGCGAGCGCTCGTGCGCGCGGTCGATGAGCCGCACGGGAATATGCGCGCGCGAAAGGCTCATGGCGGCGGCGAGTCCCGTGGGACCGGCACCGACGATCAGAACGGGCGCGACATCCAGCTTGTCGTTCGGATTCAGCTTTGGCGCAAACATGCGGTCCTCCCTGAAACGTCACGTTGTCGAGTGTACGCCGTGGCCGCGCCTCGGTGGACCTGGGCGCCGACCTCGGCGCACACGCGCGGCCGTGCCTTCAATGCGCGTGCGCGCGTTCCTGCTGCAGTACGCACTCGTGGCAGCTCATGCCGAGTTCCACTTGCAAGGTCGAATGATGCATCGAGTAGTCGCTTCGCAAGGTGGTCACGACGCCCTGCACGAAGGCATCGCCGGGATGGCCTTGCGGCATCACGAGATGCACGGTGAGCGCGTTCTCCGTGGTGGACAGCGCCCACACGTGCAGGTCGTGCACGTTACGCACGCCGGGCAAGCGCGTCAGATAGCCTTCGATACGCGCCAGATCCACGCTCGGCGGCACGGCTGCCATGGCAAGGCGCATCGCGTCGCGCCCGAGGCCCCACGTGCCATAGACGATCACCGCGACCACGACGATGCTCATCACCGGATCGAGCCAGCTCATGCCCGTGAAGAGGATGACGAGGCCGCTCACGGCGACGGCGGCGGAGATCGCGGCATCGGCGGCCATGTGCAGGAAGGCGCCGCGCACGTTGAGGTCCTCCTTGCTGCCGCGCATGAAGAGCCACGCCGAGAAGCCGTTGACGACCATGCCGAGCGTCGCGACGATGAATACGTCGAGTCCCGCGACGGGCGCCGGATTCAACAGACGCTGGACGGCTTCGAGCACGATCGCGCCGCACGCGAAAAGCAGAAGCGCGGCATTGGCAAGCGAGGCAAGTATCGACGAACTTCCGAGGCCGAAGGTATAGCGCGCGCTCGGCCGGCGCGTGCCGAGCCATACCGCGCCCCACGCAAGCAAGAGACCGAGCACGTCGGAGAGATTGTGACCGGCGTCGGCGAGCAGCGCGGTGGAATGCGCGAGAAAGCCGTAGACGGCCTGCACGATCACGATCAGCACGTTCAGGCCGACTGCCAGCGCGAACGTGCGCCCTTGTCCGGCCTGCGGCGCGTGATGGTGATGATGTCCGCCCGCGCCGTGGTCGTGACCTTTGTGGTCGTGACCTTTGTGGTCGTGACCTTTGTGGTCGTGACCGGCGTGGTCGTCGCCGGCATGCTCGTGACCGGCGTGGTCATGTCCCGCGTGAACGTGGTCTTCGTGGTCGTGCTGCGTTTGCTTGTTCATCGTGGTGCCCGTGATTCGTTCGATCAGTCGATATCCGTCGCGTCCTGCGGCTGCGGCTCGGCAATGTGTTCCAGCAATTCGCCGAGCATCCCGCTGATATGGCGATCCGCCGCCACGTAAAAAACCTGCTTGCCCTGCCGCTCGGCCCGCACGATCCGCGCCGCGCGCAGGAGCCGCAAGTGATGGCTCACGAGCGAACCCGACAACCCGAGCCCCTCCGCGATCGCGCCCACCGCGCGCCTTTCAGCGACACACGCGAGCACGATGCGCAAGCGCGTCGGGTCGCCAAGCAAGCGAAACAGGTCGGCAAGCGGTACGACGCGGTCATCCGAAGTGATGCCGCCAGCAGGATTCAGTGGAGTCGAAGCCACGACTTGATCGTCAACATATGAATAGGTGTTCACATGTTAAGGACCATCGACGCGACATGTCAACCGTACAGGCGGAAATCGCTCGGGCCAGTGTGGGAAAATACGTGTGTTTTGCACAAACTTCCCGTCATGGACACCGTATTTGCCCGCGGCTTCGCGGCCCATCGTGACGGCCGCCTGACCGAGGCGGAGCGCGACTATCAGGCCGCGCTCGCCGCCGAACCCCTTCACGTCGACGCGCTCCACTACCTCGGCGTGCTGCGCCATCAACAAGGCCAGCACGAGGAAGCGGCTTCTCTCGTGCGCCGCGCGGTAGACCTGCGTCCGACCGATGCCGGTCTGCAACTCAACCTGGGCAACGCGCTCAAGGCGCTCGGCCGTATCGACGACGCTATCGAGCGTTTTCGTAACGCGCTCACGCTCGAACCGGGCTTTCCACTCGCGCAGTACAACCTCGGCAACGCGTACACGGCGGTCGGCCGCCATGAAGACGCCGCCGATGCCTTCGAGAAAGCGCTGCGTCTGCAGCCACGAGACGCCGCCGCGTGGAACAACTTCGGCAACGCGCTGGCGTCGCTTGATCGTCATGCGGATGCCGCGCGCGCGTTTCGCCGCGCGCTCGATTTACGGCCGCGCCACGCGGGCGCGCACAACAATCTCGGCATGGCGCTCAACGCACTCGGCGACTCGGTCGGCGCGGTCGCGCATTTTCGCGCGGCCATCGACGCGGAGCCGAATTATGTCGCCGCGCATTTCAACCTGGGCAATCTGCTCGACAAGACCGGGCACCCCGAAGAAGCGCTTCCCGCGCTGCACAAGACGCTCAGCTTGCAGCCGCGCTTTGCCCCGGCGCACTTCGGACTTGGCCACGTGCTTGCCAAGCTCAATCGCCACCACGAAGCGGTCGTGAGCTATGAGCGCGCGGTCGGGCTGGACCCGAAGTACGGCGTGGCGTGGCTGTGTCTCGGTAATTCGCAGCTCGCGCTCGCATCGCCCGCCGCGGCGATCCGCGCATTCGATCAGGCGTTGCGGCTCGACCCGCACATGCCCGCCGCGCATCTGAACCGTGGTCTCGCGCTACTCGCGCTCGGCGATTACGAGCGCGGCCTGCCCGCTTACGAATGGCGGCTCAAGACGCCGGGCGCCGACGACGCCCCGCCGCTGCCGCGCTGGAACGGCGAGCCGCTGCCGCAGCAGACCCTGCTCGTGCGCTCCGAACAAGGCTTCGGCGACACCCTGCAATTCGTGCGCCTCGTGGCGTTTGCGGCTAAGCGCGTCGGCAAGCTCGTGCTCGAAGTACAAGCGTCGCTGGTGCCGCTGATCGCGCCGGCGGCACACGCGGCGCGCATCGAGCTCGTCGGCAGGACGGAAGGCGTGCGCATCGTCGCCGATGCATTCTGTCCGCTCCTCAGCCTGCCGCTCGCGCTCGGCATGACGACGCCCGAGGCGATCCCGGCACGCACGCCCTATCTCGTGATTCCGGCCGACTATCGCCGGAAGTGGCGCGGGTCGATCGGCGGGCAGGCGAAGCGCAAGATCGGCATCGCGTGGTCGGGACGGCTGCAGCCGGGCGAAACGCGCTCCATGCCGGTCGAAGCGCTCGCGCCGCTGTTGGCGCTCGAAGGCATCGACTGGGTCGTGCTGCAGCCGTTTCTCACCGAACACGAGCGCGACACATTGCAAAAGCATCCGAACGCAAAGTCGGCGCATCGCTTCGAAGGCAAGCTGAAAAATTTCGCCGATACCGCCGCCATCGTCGACCGACTCGACGCCGTGGTGTCGATCGATACCTCGATCGCGCATCTGGCCGGCGCACTGGGCAAACCGGTCATCGTCATGCTGCCGTTCGCGGCCGACTGGCGCTGGGGTATCAGCGGCGCGACATGCGTGTGGTATCCGCGCGCGCGGCTCGTGCGGCAGCACGTGCCCGGCGACTGGCACGGCGTGGTCGAAAAGGTCGTGGCGGCACTGCGCGAGTGATGCCCGCAGGTTTCGTCGATGCAAAAAAATCCCTCGCCGCGACGAGGGATTTTTATTTCAGCCAGCTACGGACGTCAGGCTGTCTTGTACTGATTGCGCGCTTCCGGCGAGCGATACAGCACGAGTGTGGCGATCAGACCGCAGATGGCCGCGAGACCCATCCACAAGCCCGGCGCGGCCTTGTTGCCGGTCGAGTGAATCAGATAGGTCGAGATGGCAGGCGTAAAGCCGCCGATGGTCGTCGCGAGACTGTAGGCCATCGAGAAGCCGGTGGTGCGCACGTCGACCGGCATGACTTCCGTGAGCGCCACGACCATCGCGCCGTTGTAGCTACCGTAGAGGAACGACAACCACAGTTCGACGATCAGGAGCCGCCCGAACGATGGATCGGCGACGAGCCATTGCACGGCCGGATACGACGTGAGAATGGTCAGAATGGTGAAGAACAGCAACACCGGACGACGCCCGATGCGGTCCGACAACGCGCCCATGACAGGCAGCCAGACGAGGTTGGAGAGCCCGACGCATACGGTGACGACGAGTGCATCGATGGAAGACAGCTTCAGCACTTCCTTGCCGAAGGTCGGCGTGTAGGCGGTGATCATGTAAAACGACACGGTCGTCATGATGACCATGCCCATGCCCGCGAGCACGATCGGCCAGCTTGTTGCGATCGAGCGCGCGATCTCGGCCATGCCTGGACGATGCTTGCGCGCCAGGAACTCGTCCGTCTCACGCAGCGAACGGCGGATGATGAAGAGGAACGGCACGATCAGGCAGCCGATCAAAAACGGCACGCGCCAGCCCCACGCCGTCATTTGGTCGGCGGGCAGCAACTGGTTCATGACCACGCCGATGAGCGCGGCGAACACGACGGCCACTTGCTGGCTGCCCGACTGCCATGAACAATAGAAGCCCTTGTTGCCCTTGGTCGCGATCTCGGACAAATACACCGACACGCCGCCGAGCTCGACGCCCGCCGAGAAGCCCTGCAGAAGCCGCCCGAGAAGCACGATGATCGGTGCGATCGCGCCGATGGTGGCGTAGCCCGGCACGAGCGCGACGCAAGCGGTGCCGATAGCCATCAGCATCAGCGTGAGGATGAGGCCCTTGCGCCGCCCGTGATGGTCGATGTACGCGCCGAGTACGATCGCCCCGACCGGACGCATGAGGAAGCCTGCGCCGAATACGGACAGCGCGAGCATCAGCGAGGCGAACTCGTTGCCGCTCGGGAAGTAGGTTTTGGCGATGGCGGAGGCGTAATAGCCGTAAACCATGAAGTCGTACATTTCAAGGAAGTTGCCGCTGACGACGCGGAAAACCGTCTTGAACTTCGATTCATTGGCGGGTGCAACGTGAGTCGTGGACATGGACTTTCTCGAATCAGGCTGAACGACGCATCGCGGTTCGCGAACCGCTTCTGGCCGGTGGCGAAGGGTTTTCGCTTGATTAGGGTTTACCCGTAATTCTTTTGTAAATTCACGAGTGCCTCAATCTTAACGCCTGCGGACGTTTCTCTGCACGCAACTTCGGTCAACATCACTCAAAAGAAGATTAACAATAGCTTACATATGCCTATCTCCAAGCCTACAAATTCAGCTGTCGTTTTCAGGACCGCAACGCCGGCCGACACTGCTCTGATCGTGTCGATGCACACGCGCAGTTGGGTGGCCACCTATCGCGGCATCGTGCCGGATGTCTATCTCGATCGGGACATTCACGCCGAGCGCGCCGCGCACTGGCAAACCCGTATGCGGGAAATCGAGGCCGGCGCGGGTTGTGTGCTGATCGCCGAACATGCGGGTGAGTCGGTGGGTTTCGTATGTCTCGTCGAACCGGACGACACGGGCAGCGTGCTCGTCGACAATCTGCATGCGCTGCCGGGGCACAAAGGGCTTGGCGCCGGGACCGCGATGCTCGCCGAAGCCGCACGCTGGGCGCGCACACGTGGCGCGCGCGAATTGCATCTTTACGTGCTGGAAGACAACGCGGCGGCTATCGGCTTTTACGAGTCGCGCGGATGGAGGCTCACTTCGCGTCAAGCCGACAACATGGCGGGCCTCGACCTGTTCTCGTTGCGCTACACGCTCTCTCTGGATTAAATGCGGCTCGCAAGCAATGCTTCCGACATAGAAGCGGCCTTCTGTCAATAAGCATTCCTTTTAAGATCGAATCATTAGGATAAGTCTGGTCGTTTAGTTCAGTGCTGTTTCGTATGATCGCGAGTCAATCTAGCTGACCTCGGGCCGATGCCCGCACGTCCCAATCGTGCGCGCATCGGCGCATCCACCTGGAACACTCATGAACGAGCCTCTGATCGTCGTGGAAGGCAATTTACGCCTGCCAACGGTACGCCCGCTCGCTGATCCATCGCTGAAATTCGGCCGCGAGTGGTCGCCCGCGCGCGCTCGGCCGAGTACGTCGCGCTCCGAGATTCCGCTCTACGGCGCACGGTTCAATACCAAGTACTCGCGCATGTCCGACTCGTCGGACTCGTTGCATGCGCGTTCTCCGTATCAAGCGACGAGTATCTGGGGAAAGCTCGCCAAGGGCGCCACGCGTCCTTCTACGTCGCGTATGAAAGAGCCTGCCGCACCGGTCGATGCGGCTGCGGAAAGAAAGCCCATGCGTATCGATCTGCGCACTCCGTCGCCGTTACGCAAGCGGCCTTACCGCATCGGCAGCTTTGAAAAATCCGCTATTGCCATCGCGGTTTCGGCGTTGTTCGTCTGGGTGCTGTTCGCGCATGAACAGTGGCTGGAACGAAGCGGGTCGAAGCCCGCGGTTGATGACGCAGAACAGATGCAGATTGGACAAGCGGTGTCGCGCGACAGACCGGCGGATGCGACGCGCGGGCCCACGGTAAGTCAACCGGCGGACCCGCGCCCGGTCGACCCAACGCAGCCTGTCGCGGCGCGCGTTCTCATGGCAAGTCGGCCCGCGCATGCGCGTGAGACAGAACCAGCGCCAGTTTCCGTACATGCCGAAGCGTCCCACACACGAACTCCTCGATACGTGAACGCGGGCGCACATCGCGCGAAGCGGGCAGCCACGAAACCGGTTGTTCGATACGCGGCATCGACACATCGCGGCGCGAGCACGAAGCCCACGCAACTCACTGCGGCGCCGCGCGCCACTGAGCCGCTGAACGTCGCCGCCCTCTACTCCATGCTCCAGCATTCGCCCACGCTCGACAGCAATGTCGCTTCACGTCCCGACAATGCATCGGCCAATCAGGCCCGGTGATGAATCGCTTAACTTTATCGGCATGAAGCCAACATGATGCACTTACGTTTCATTCGTCACGCAGTACTTGTCCTCGCTTTGTTCCTCTCCGGATTGCTTGCTTTTTTCGCCGATGCATCGGCTGCCACGAGCCCGGCTCCGGCTCCAAAAGCCGATCGAACAAACAGCGCACCGGCGCTATCGCCTGAAGACCTCTCCGATCTTCAGAGCGATGGCGCGTCGCCCTCCGCGAGCAACCTCGCCGAACTGCAGGACATGGTGCAGGCGGGCCGACTGACCGAACTGCGCGTCACGCGCAATGGCAGCTACGGCGCGAGGCTCTATTTTCTGCCGCAAGAGATGCTCTATTACGTGGCGTTGTCGCAGGACTCGCATTCGTGGCGCGTCGTGAAGACGCAGGAGGAGAATCGCGCCGAATCGGTCTACGCGCAGTTCGCGCGCAAGACACATGATCTTGCCGATGGCGAGATTCGCCGTCTGCAGTTGCAGGCGCAAAAAGCGCTGCTCGACCGCGTGATCGCCGTGTCGGCGAATCGCGCGAACCGGTTATCCGCCGATCTCGCGCTCGCGCAGCAGCAGGACACGCAGGTGTCGGAACGTCAGCAGCAATTGCAGGCGGAATCGGCTGCGCTGCAGAGCGACAAGCTCGAATCGGAACGCAAGCTGCGCGCATTGCAGATGCAGGTCGATCAGTTGCAGCGTGCGAGCGAAGCCGGGCTGGCTCCGGTGGGTTCGGCGCGGTGACTTTCTGATTCGGTGAGTTTGCGCGCGTGAGCGGATTTCACGGTCGCGGTACATCATCCCGACGTGCATTCTCGGCGTCACTTAGAACCAAAGTCGGTCGTCGACGACTATCACCCAAATCCGCGCTTCAACCCCAATCATGCAAAACAAAAAGGCCCGCTCATTACGAAGCGGGCCTCGATGCCAACGCACGTCCAAACCAACGCCCTAGAACCGCGTCTCCCGCGCCACACGCAAAAACGTATCGAGCAGCGGCGTGCAATCGAGCAATTCCGATCCGCCCGCGCGATGAAACTCCGGGTGCCACTGCACGCCCACCACGAACGGCGCCTTGCGATACCGCACCGCTTCGATAATCCCATCCTGCGCCGAGACCGCCTCGACGTTGAGATCCCGCCCAAGGGACTTCACCGCTTGATGGTGAATCGAGTTGACGATTGCATCGCGCTGATTCGGAAACATGTTGGCGAGCGTCGAGCCATCGGGAAAGCGCAGCGAGTGCCGATGCTGATCGTAGTGCTCGTTCACGTGGATGCCCGCAGTCGGCACTTCGGTGGCGATATCGCCGTAGAGCGTGCCGCCGAATGCCACGTTGATGAGCTGACAGCCGCGACACACGCCGAGCACCGGCTTGCCTGACTCGATGAATTCGTGCAGCAGTTCCAGCTCATACATGTCGCGCACGCGATCGCCCGGCCACTCGGGGCGCGTCACGACCTCCTCGTAAGATTGCGGCGACACGTCCGCGCCACCCTGAAGCAGCAGCCCGTCGAGATTCTTCGCATAGTCGCGCAGGCGGATATTGCTCGGGTGCAGCATGCCTTGCGTGCCGACCGTCGGAATCATGAACACGAGCACATCGCGCGACATGACCCAATGCGCGATGGATTCCTCCAGATATTGCAGCGTCTTGCCACGCAAACCCTTCGCGCCCGGCTCCGGATGAAAGATGCGCGCCGACACGCCGATCCTCAACGTGCGTTGCGTGATGCGCTGCCCTGCCCGGTCGAAAATTTGTCGCGCACGCGCGGCGATCACGCGCCCGAACACGGACCACGCCGAATCCGATTGCTTGAGATACGCAGGCGGCGCTTGCGTCGCGCCCGCTGTCTGCTGAGCGGGCGGCGGCAAGGGCGGCGGATTGAGCGTGCCGAAATCCGGCGCGGCGGTGAACTCGGGCGGCAGAACGCTGGCCTTCACCGGTTGAGGTTCGGGTTCGGCTTCCGTGCCCGCGATGATGCTTTCGATATCGCTGCCCGCTTGCGCCTCGGTCGCGGCTTCGAGACTCTCGGCCAAGTTCGCTTTTGCATCGAGAGGCTTCGCGCGCACGACTGGTTCCGGCGCGACCTTGGCGTTTGCTTCGAGTGCCTCGGCCCGTCGCGCCGCTGCCTTATCGACGGGCTCAACGGTCGATGCGCTTGAAGGCGCATCCGTCGATGCCCGCTCGGTCGCGCTCGGGTCCGAACCCGGCGTGGTTGACGTTTGAGGTGCCTGAGGTGCTTGCGGTGCGCCATCTCGCGCCACGCCCGCCGCCGATGCATCCGCCCCACTTCGGCGGGCGTCGGGCGCCGCGCCGTTTGCGATGGAGCCTGAGTCGTTCGAGGTTTTGTTTTCGCTCATTCCGTTGTCCGGCGCGCGAACGCCAGGGAAAGAATCAACACGTTTCGATTATCCGCCTCTCGAACAGACGGGGCAAACCAGCACACATTTGCTCACATTATCGCGGCAATCGTAATGAATGGATGATTCCTTCAGTGATCGCGCGGCTCCTCGAAGGTTTCGCGCAACGCGATCTGCATGGTCGCGTGAATCTTCACGCACCAGCGCCAGAGTACCGTCAAGAGCAACGCCGCGCAGACGAGCACGGCCACCATCAATCCGAAAGGCGGCAAGATGCCGCCCGAAAGCGCGGCCACGAGCAGAAAGACGCCGAACATGGCGACGATGGGAATCAGCCCCGAGATGGCCGAACGGATCGCGCTCGTGAAGCGTCCGGCCTTCGCGGGTTGCACGCTGACTTCGGCGAGCAGAAGCGCAAGCGAATCCAGCTTGCGATACACCGCCACCAGAAACGGCAGTGCGATCAACAAGGCCGCGCTCCACAACACGACGCGCTGCGCATTGTCCGATTCGAGCCAGCGCGCGAGGTAACCGGAAGCGAACGGCGCCGAATACGACGCGCCCAGAAAAATCGCAGCCACGAGCGCCAGGTTCACCGCGATCTGCAGAACGATGCGCCGGGTCATCGAAAAGAGCGTCGGGCCGCCGGTCGCGGGCGTGAGACTCGCGAGCCACTGCGAGTAGAGGCCGAAGGTGTTGGCGAGCGGCGCGGGCATCGCGCGGGCAAGACGCATGGTGATGGGATCGGCGGCGCGAATCAGATACGGCGTGAAGAGCGTGGTGAGCGCGGAGACGGCGACCGCGATCGGATAGAGAAACGCGCTCGTCACCTTGAGCGACAACCCGAGCGACGCGATGATGAACGAGAACTCGCCGATCTGCGCGACGCTCATGCCGACGCGCATCGCCGTGCGCCCGTCCTTACCGGCGAGAAAAGTGCCGAGCCCGCACGATACGATCTTGCCGAACACGACCGCCACGGTGATGACCGCGATCGGCCACGCGTAATCGACGAGCACGGACGGATTCAGCAGCAAGCCGATGGTCACGAAGAAGATGGCCGAAAACATGTCGCGTACCGGCGCGATGAGATGCTCGATGCGCGCGAGATTCTTCGACTCCGCCATGATCGCGCCGATCAGAAAGGCGCCGAGCGCGATGCTGTAATCGAGCTTCACGACCAGCAGACAAAAGCCGAAGCAGAAGCCGAGCACGGTGACGAGCAGCATCTCGTCGCTTTTCGCGCGCGCCACGTAATCCAGCGCGCGCGGCACGATGAGAATGCCGACCACGAGCGACACGGTCATGAAAAGCAGCAACTTGCCGAGCGTGATGGCCGCGACGCCCGCTGTGACGGAACCTGTCTGCGCGATGCCGGAAAGCAGCACGAGCATTGCGATGGCGAGAATGTCCTCGACAATCAAGATGCCGAACACGAGTTGCGCGAACGGCTCGCCTTTCATCTTGAGTTCGGACAGCGCTTTCACGATGATCGTCGTCGACGAAATCGCCAGCACCGCGCCGAGAAAGAGCGAATCCATCGAATTCCAGCCGAACCAGCGGCCTATCTCGTATCCGATCCAGATCATCAGCACGATCTCGGACAGCGCCGCGACGAACGCCGTCGCACCCACCTTGAAGAGTTTGCGCAGACTGAATTCGAGGCCGAGCGAGAACATCAGGAAGACCACGCCTAGTTCGCCGAGCGTCTGGATGGTGGCTTCGTCGTGAATCAGCTGAAACGGCGGCGTGTATGGCCCGATGATGACGCCCGCAACGATATAACCGAGCACGACCGGCTGACGCATGCGATGAAACAACACCGTCACGACGCCCGCGATGGCCATGATTACCGCGAGATCCTGAATAAAGCCGATCGCGTGATGCATCCAAAAAATCCTTACAAATTGGTAAACGGAATTCGATGTTACCGCACGGCAGCGAAATCGCGCCGAGTTCGGCACTGAGTCAAACGGATTGGAGATCAAGCAGGAGTCAAGCGGACGAGCGACGCGCATCGTGCTGGTGCATGCGATGCGGAAGAAGACGAGCCCGCGTGAGAAAAGCGGGCTCGATGGAACAGGGAAAACCTCGAAGCGCTCAGACCGCCGCTTCGTTTTCCTCGCCGGTACGAATGCGAATGACGCGCTCGACTTCGGCCACGAAGATTTTTCCGTCGCCGATCTTGCCGGTGCGCGCCGCACCGATGATCGCGTCGATGACCTGATCGGTTTGATCGTTGGCGACGACTACTTCGATCTTCACCTTCGGCAGAAAATCGACGACATACTCTGCACCACGATAGAGCTCGGTATGTCCTTTCTGACGGCCGAAGCCTTTGACTTCAGTAACCGTCAGCCCGGTCAGGCCTACTTCGGCGAGCGCCTCACGGACTTCATCGAGCTTGAACGGTTTGATGATGGCGGTGATACGTTTCATGGCGTGCCTCGCTTGAGTTCAAGAATCTTCGGAATGGGTCGTGTCCGCGAAGGACAGATGCTTTTGATTCTAGCAGGCTGCCGGTTATCGATTCAGCGCTTATGCGGCTGTTTTTCAGGCGTTTTTGGTGCATTCAACGCGAAAGGCTGCGTCGTGGCCGATGCCTCGGCGATATCGCAAGTCCGCATTGCAGGCGCGCCGGTTGATTTTATGATGTGGATCGACCCGACGGCGCTTCGGAACGCGAGCAACGTCGAACGAAAACCAAGGAGGAGGCACAGCATGACCCGAACTCGAATCGCCGTGGCCGGAGCCGGATATATCGGACAGGCGCATATCGGCGTCCTGGAGAACAGCGCGACGTGCATGCTGTCGGCCATTGTCGATCCGTCGCCGGCTGCGCGCGCCATCGCGGAACGGGCGGACGTGCCGATCTACGCGACGCTCGACGAGCTCTTCGCACAGGACAAACCGGACGGCGTGGTGCTCGCAACGCCGAATCAGCTACATGTGCCGCAAGCATTGCAATGCCTCGGCGCGCGCGTACCGATGCTGCTCGAAAAGCCGATTGCGCCGACCGTCGCCGAAGCCGAAGCGCTCGTGCGCTCAGCGGATGAAGCGGGCGTGCCGATTCTCATCGGCCATCATCGCGCGCATAGTCCGATCATGGCGAAGACCCGTGAGGTAATCGAATCCGGCGTGCTGGGGCGCCTTGTCGCCGTGACCGGCAGCGCGATGTTTCTGAAGCCCGATCATTACTTCACGGATGCGCCCTGGCGTCGCGAGCCTGGCGGCGGCCCGATCCTGCTCAACATGATCCACGAGGTTCACAACCTGCGCATGCTTTGCGGCGAGATCGTCGCGGTGCAGGCGTTTCTATCGCATGCGGCGCGCGGCTTTGCCGTCGAGGATACGGTCGCGATCAATCTGCGCTTCGAAAGCGGCGCGCTCGGCACGTTCCTGCTTTCGGATTCGGCGGCAAGCGCGCGCAGTTGGGAGCAGACCTCCGAAGAGAACAAGGCTTACGCGAGTTACGCCGACGAGGATTGCTATCTCGTCGCGGGAACCAACGGCAGCCTCGCCATTCCGACCATGCGTCTGAAAACCTATCCGCGCGATGAAGACCGTTCGTGGTGGAAGCCGTTCGAAGCGGGTGTCGTCGGCATGGTGCGGGACGACCCCATCAAGCATCAGATGGAGCACTTCGGCGCGGTTGCGCGCGGCGAGGCGGCGCCGCTGGTATCGGCCCGCGACGGGCTCAGGAACCTGCGCGTGACGGAAGCTATCGTGGCCGCGGCGAAGTCGGGCGCGGTGATCGAGTTGCCACGGGATTGAAGGTTTCGAAGGCGTCGTGTGCATTCATCGCGCATACGACGCCCTTTCTGCATGCAACGAACGTCACGACGCGTCCGGAATATTCTCCAGATCATCGAGCCAGACCGTAGCTTCCGAATCGCTCGGCGCGCGCCAGTCTCCACGCGGCGAGAGCGAACCGCCCGTTCCCACCTTCGGCGCATTCGGAATACACGACCGCTTGAACTGACTCAGCTTGAAGAAGCGATACAGGAAGATGCGCAGGTTCTTCTTGATCTGCGTGAGGTCGTATTCGTGATGAACGAGGTCGACATCGGCAGGCCACGCGCCCGCGTCCTTGTCGCCCCACGCCGTCGATGAAAGAAATGCCACCTTCGACGGCCGGAAACCGAAGCGAAGAATGTAGTAAAGGTTGAAGTCCTGAAGCTCGTACGGCCCGATCACGCTCTCGGTTTTCTGTTCGAGCGCGCCCTTCACCTTGCCCGGAATGAGTTCGGGGCTGATCTCGGTGCCGAGAATATCGTTGAGCACATCGGCGCCGTCGTTGCCGATCTGCGCCGTCTCGGCCACCCATCGCACGAGATGCGTGATGAGCGTCTTCGGCACGCTGGCGTTCACGCTGTAGTGCGACATGTGATCGCCGACGCCGTAGGTGCACCAGCCGAGCGCCAGTTCGCTCAGGTCGCCCGTGCCGATCACAATGCTATTGCTGTAGTTCGCGAGCCTGAACAGATGGTTCGTGCGCTCGCCCGCCTGTACGTTCTCGAAGGTGATGTCGTACTGTTCTTCGCCCGTCGAATACGGATGACCGAGGTCCTTCAGCATCTGGATGCAGCTCGGCCGGATATCCACTTCGGATGCCGAACAACCAACCACGTCCATTAGCCGGCGCGCCTGGGTGAGCGTGCGCTCGCTAGTCGCAAAACCGGGCATGGTCACGCCGAGAATGTTGGTGCGCGGCAGGCCGAGCCGGTCCATGGCCTTGGCGCAGACGAGCAAGGCATGAGTCGAATCGAGGCCGCCGGAGACGCCGATCACGACCTTCGAAATATTGCTCGAAGCGAGCCGTTGCACCAGCGCCTGAACCTGAATGTTGTAGACCTCCATGCAGCGCTCGTCGCGTCTGCTCGCGTCGATCGGCACGTAAGGGAAGCGCGGCACCGCACGTTGCAGAGGCAACACGGACGCTACGGGCACGGCCACTTCACATCGCACGATACGGAACTTGCGCGCCTCTTCCTGATGTCTGCGCGCCGACTGAGCGAAGGTCGTCTGATGCATGCGTTCGCGCGACAGCCGCTCGACATCGACATCGCCGAAAATGACGTGCGATGCGTCGCTGAAGCGCTCCGACTCGGCGAGCTGCTCGCCGTTCTCGTAGATGAGCGCCTGCCCGTCCCACGCGAGATCCGTGGTGGATTCGCCCTTGCCCGCCGACGACTAGAGATACGCCGCGATGCATCGCGCCGATTGCTGCCCGACCAGTTGATGCCGGTACGACGATTTCCCGACGACGATATTCGATGCCGACAGATTGATGAGCACCGTCGCACCCGCGAGCGCGGCGAACGACGATGGCGGAATGGGCACCCAGACGTCCTCGCAGATTTCCACGTGGAAGCGGAAATACGGAATCGACGGAATATCGAACAGCAGCGCTGAACCGAAGGGAACCTCCGCGCCGAGCAGATGGATCTCGTCGACCAACGCGCAGTCGGCGGCACTGAACTGGCGCGCTTCGTAAAACTCCGCGTAATTCGGCAGGAAGCTCTTGGGAACCACGCCCTGCACGCGCCCGGACGACACCACGGCCGCGCAGTTGTACAACGCGTGATCGACGCGCAACGGCAAGCCAACCACCATGACGATATCGAGCGAGCGGGATTCTTCGACCAGCGCGGCCAGCGCGCGCTCGCACGCGACGAGCAACGCGTCCTGATGGAACAGGTCTTCGCACGAATAAGCGGACAACCCCAGCTCGGGAAACGCGACCAGCACGGCGCCGTTTTGCGCGGCCTGCCGGGCGAGCGCGATGGTCTCTCCGGCATTGAACGATGGATCGGCCACCTTGCATTCCGGCACCGCGACGGCAACCCGCGCGAAACCATGGCTGTAGAGGTTCAGGAATTCGGTTTTCATTGTTTGCGTATCCTTTGGATACTCGTCATCATGCCGCACGCTTCAATCCGTCGCCATCTTCCTGAATGGCGTATGCGCTTCGAGTTCCTCGATATGCTGCGTCATCGCGGCGGTTTCTTCATCGAGAAACTCGCCGATCGCATGAGCAAAGCGCTGGTCGGCGATCCAGTGCGCGGACCATGTCGGCGTGGGCAACATGCCGCGCGACATCTTGTGCACGCCCTGCGCGCCGCCTTCGAAGCGCGCCAGCCCGTGCTCGATGCAATACGCGATGCCCTGCATGTAGCAGGTTTCGAAATGCAGCCCCGAAACGAACTCGCGCGTGCCCCAGTAGCGGCCATACATGGTGTCGCCGCCGATCATGTTGAGCGCGCAGGCGAGCCGCTCGCCGTCCGCTTCGGCGATGACGAGCAGCATGTTGTCGGGCGCATCGGCGTGAATTTGACCAAAGAACTCGCGCGTCAGATACGGCGCGTTCCAGTGCTCCTTGTACGTGTTCTCGTAGCAGCCATAGAAGAAGTCGAGCGCGCTTTTGTCGATCTGACGGCCGCGCAGCCACTTGTAAGTCACGCCCGCTTCGGTCACGCGGCGGCGATCCTGCTTCACCTTCTTGCGCTTGTCGTGGCTCATGGTGGCGAGAAACGCGTCGAAGTTCTCGTAGCCCGCGCCCGGCAGATTCTCCCAATGAAACTGCACGCCTTCTCTCAACATGTAGCCTGCGTCCTTCAGCGCCTCGATGTCTTGTGCGTGCGGAAACAGCACGTGCAGCGACGAGATGTCGAGTTGCCGCGTAAGCTCGATCGCACCGCGCGCGAGCAGCACGCGATCCGCGTGTTCGGCCGCGATGAGACGCGGACCCGTCACCGGCGAGAACGGCACGGCCGAGAGCGCCTTGGGGTAATAGCGCACGCCGTGGCGTTCGAAGGCATCGGCCCAGGCGTGGTCGAAGACATATTCGCCGCGCGAGTGCGACTTGAGATAAAGCGGCATGGCGCCGGCGAAGACGCCGTTGCGCTTCAGAATGAGGTGATGCGCCCGCCAGCCGGTGCGCTTGACCGCGCAATGCGTGTCCTGCAACGCCGACAGGAAGCCGTGACTGACGAAGGGATTCGCGCCCGCGAGGCGGTTCCACTCCTCGGGCGAAATGTCCTCTAGCGTGTCGACTACCTGGATTTCGACTTCGCGATTCAACGGAAGACCTCGAATGATGAGTTTTGCCCTTGCGGGCATGAAGGGCTATTCTCGCGCAAGTTTTAATTCGTCGTTTAGTCGGGCGTGGCCGCTCTCGAAGGTTGCGCCGATTCGGCGATAATCCCGGCCATGCCCTGGTTCCTCTATCTCATCGAATGCGCCGATGGCAGCCTGTACACGGGCATCGCCACGGATGTGGAAGCGCGCTTCGTCGCGCATGCCGCCGGCAGGGGCGCGCGTTATACACGCGCGCGCAAGCCGCTGCGCGTCGTGGCGTCGTTCGAACTGCAGGGAAGATCGGAGGCGTTGCGCGCCGAATATTGGGTGAAGCAGCTCACCGCGCGGCAAAAGCGCGCGTTGATCGCGGGCGAGCGCACGCTCGATTCCGTGCTGCCGCCGCCCGCTGTCGCCGTCGTGGATGACAACCTGGACGAAGCCCACGACGCGCCCGCAAATTGAAACGGCCGCGCATCGAGCGCGGCCGTGCGGACCACTCGCATCGCGTCTACGCAACGCGACGCGCGAAAGCCAGGCTTACTTCTTGAAGTTAGCCGCGCCTTCCGAGATTTCCTTGTGCGCGGCTTCGATGCCGTCCCAGCCCTCGACCTTCACCCACTTGCCCTTCTCCAGCGCCTTGTATTGTTCGAAGAAATGCTTGATCTGGTCTTTGAGGTACTCGGGCACGTCGTCGATCGACTTGAGATTTGCCGTCATCGGGCAGATCTTGTCGTGTGCAACGGCGATCAGCTTCGCGTCGACGCCGGATTCGTCGGTCATCTTCAGCATGCCGAGCGCGCGCGAGCGAACCACCGAGCCTGCGAGCAGCGGGAAGGGCGTGATGACCAGCACGTCGACCGGGTCGCCGTCGCCCGACAGCGTCTGCGGGATGAAGCCGTAATTGGCCGGATAGCGCATGCCGGTGCCGATGAAACGGTCGACGACGAGCAGGCCCATGTCCTTGTCCGCTTCGTATTTCACCGGATCGCTCTGCGCGGGAATCTCGATGATGACGTTGAAGTCCTGCGGAAGATCCTTGCCGGAAGGTACGTTGTTGAAGCTCATGAGCGCTCTCTGATGAAGTTGAGTTCGGAAATCTGTCAGCGCCGCGCGCGCGAGGCATTCTCTTCGGCGCGGTGGCCGCGTTTCTGCGCATTCGCGCGGTCGCGCGAGGCGGCGTGGATGCAGCGAAGTGCAACCCGGGCATTATAGCCAAACGCGCCTGCGCGCCCTTTCGCTTGCCTTGGCGGGAGGATCGCCGGACGTTGCACGCCACACGTTCATCCGTGTTTTCCCCGATCCGAAACCCTCGCCTCGGCTTGCCGCCTGGCAGCTAGAATCCTTACGCGTCTGTAATCATCGAACGAACCCGAACGCGCAAGAGAAAGAGGAGACGACATGGCCCGCACCGCCGATTCAGTGCAAAGCCCCGCCACGGGCACGCCTTCCGCATTCGAGGAGGCAACCTACAAGAAGGTCGCATGGCGGCTCTCGCCGCTTCTGCTCATTTGTTATGTGGTCGCGTATCTGGACCGCGTGAACGTCGGCTTCGCCAAGCTGCAGATGGCCGCCGATTTGAAACTCTCCGATGCCGTCTATGGCTTCGGCGCGGGCATTTTCTTTTTCGGCTATTTCATCTTCGAGATACCGAGCAACGTGATTCTTCATCGCGTCGGCGCGCGCGTGTGGATCGCGCGGATCATGATCTCGTGGGGCGTCATTTCCGCGCTCACCATGTTCATCACCACGCCGACCATGTTCTACGTCATGCGCTTTCTGCTGGGCGTGGCCGAAGCGGGCTTCTTTCCCGGCATCATTCTTTATTTGACGTACTGGTTTCCGGCGCAACGGCGCGGGCGCATGACGACGCTGTTCATGACGGCGATCGCGTTGTCGGGGTTGATCGGCGGGCCGGTGTCGGGCTGGATCATGAAGCGTTTCGATGGCACGAACGACTGGCATGGCTGGCAGTGGCTGCTATTGCTGGAAGGCATTCCGTCGATCGTCGTCGGACTCGTCGTGTTCTTCAAACTCGACGACCGCATCTCGAAAGCGAAGTGGCTCACGGCCGACGAGCGAGCGTTGCTCGAACGCAATATCGCCGCCGATAACGTCGAGAAAGAGGACATGCCCATCGGCAAGATTCTGTCGAGCCCGAAAGTCTGGCTGATGAGCCTGATCTACTTTTCCTTCGTGATGGGTCTTTATGGCGTGAGCTTCTGGCTGCCGACGATCATCAAGGCCACCGGCGTCTCCGATGCGCTCACGGTCGGCCTCCTCTCCGCGATTCCCTACGGCGCGGCGGTGATCGGCATGCTGCTGGTCGCGCGCAGCGCGGACAAGCGCGGCGAGCGGCGCTGGCATATCGCCATTCCGGCGTTCATCGGCGCATTGGGGCTGGTGCTCTCGGTCGTGTGGTCGGCGAACACGCCGCTTGCCATGCTCGGACTCACGCTTGCGACCATGGGCATTCTCACGACCTTGCCGTTGTTCTGGAGTCTGCCGACTGCGTTCCTCGCGGGCACGGGCGCGGCCGCCGGCATCGCGATGATCAATTCGCTCGGCAATCTCGCGGGCTTTCTGAGCCCGTATCTCGTGGGATGGCTCAAGCAAGCCACGGCATCGAACGCAAGCGGCATGTATATGCTGGCCGGTTGTCTGATCGTGGGCGCGCTGCTCGTGCTGAGCGTGCCTGCGCGAATGGTCAATCGGTGAATCGAAGGAGAGCCGCCGTGGAAACGAGGCGGCCCTCCTAATGGCGCAGGCGGTACGTCGCCGCGATGATGCATCGCACTCCCGCGCTTTATAAGCTCCTATGTAGGAGTCTTGCCGGGCGTGTCGAGGAACTCGATCGACTCGATAATCTTCAACGCCTCCGGTATTACTCCGGTCTTGCTAAAGCGGGGTACCGCCACGACGGGTGCGCTGCCGCACAGGGCCACGGCTGCGCGAAGCAAACAGAACCCTAATGAGACACTTCGATTTTGCGGATCACCGACGATCATGCGCTGAAGCACTACTAAACCGGAACTCCCAACAGCCTTTACCGAAAGCCACTGCACAGCCGGAACCAACACCTTCTTGTCGCGTGCAGACACCCCCGATAAATCCCTGAACCAACGTCCTTTCTGTGCGTCATATCGAGCCAAGGTGTAGTCGCGAATTGAGCCCGCATCGGACGAACTTAGACAAACGAAGGTAATTGCAAGACTCCCGATGCCGGTTTTTTTGTACGGCAAGTCGTCTACCGCATAGCTGTTGCCGGATATCCATCCTCCGTAAGGATCTTTGAATCCAATGGAACAATGATGGTTACCGCTGCTAACAAGTAATTCCTTTCGCTCGTTTGGTTCAGACTTTGCGGATGAAGCGCTGTGCAGCCCGAGAGCAATAAAACAGATGGCCAAGCCTTTTGCGATTAACTGGCAAGCTTTAGAGCCACATAGCAGACATAATTTTTTATTCATCTTTGGCCTCTTCGCAGAATATCGTAATCTGGCGCGTCTGCCGCCTGACCCGGCGCGATCGGGAATTTCACTTCGGATAAGACTGCGAGAGCCACGTTGTAAGCCATACAGCGCGCCTCGAATCCGTTAAGCCGTATCGAATAGAGACTATCGATTGCCCCTGGCAAGTTCACCGATGCCGATGCTTTCCAAAAACTAGCGCTGCGGTAGTAACTACGCGCACGTCGATTTGCGGTAAGCCCTACTCGCTCCAGTACATGCGGCTCATCGGCATACCTGGCCATCCGCAGCTTCACCCAGTAAAAGCCTGCGCTCAACGCGGCATCCGACTGATCCGGAAGCGAGACGTTTGCCCGCCACTTATGCATGTCAGGTGTAAGAGCAGTCTCAGTGGCTTGCCAAACATCGTTGCTCCGTGAACGATCTGCCGCTTGCTGCGCAGTGAGAAGTTGTACACGTACAGCTGACGGGATTTGTGATGCTCGCCCGTGAAAATCCCAATAGTCGAGGTAGTTGCTTGCCCATGTCAGCTGTAGGAAGCCGCGCCCAAACCAAGGGTAATATCTTTGAGTTGTAGGAGAGCCCTCTTCCAGCAGTTGCAACCATTGAGATTCTTGAATAGCGTTGCCAAAAAAACTTGCCATACGTAACGGCGTGTTGATGCCGTAGATGCACATCATGCGATTTAAAACGACTCGCTGGTTCTTGAAGATATTTCCGCTAGTGAAAGTGCCTGGGACTAGCTCCCACAATGTTTGCCCGCCGTGCTTACGGACCGTAAAAGATGGTACTAGCTGCTTGAACTCTTTTTCACTCAACCACGCACACTTCCTAAAGTGTCGAATAAGCGCCGTCGGATGAAAAAACCAAAGCTTATTCGCCTCGCCTAGCGGCGTCTGCTTCATAAACTGAAACTGCTTGACGAAGCTGAGGAAGTTTTCGTAGCCACGCGGATCGGTCTCCTTGCGCTTACCAAAGAATCCATTCGGTTCATTCAGCGCACGGAAGCGTTCCTCATTGTTGCTCGTATCCCATTCGCTTTTAGCGTGACAAATAAAGCCCTTGAGCTTGACTCGCACTTCCGCCTCGCCACGCACATAAGCCGCCAGTCGCTGGTCATGGTCGAACTCCGTTGGCGTTTGGTCATGTAACGCTAGGCGTGTATCGGTCACACCCGCAATTGTGCAAAGCTCGTCATAGCCACAAAACCCCTCTCGATTGAACGGCGTATTGCCCTCCTCGATCTTCTGCCAGCCCATGAAGAAAGGGAAGTCTGCATCCGACAGCTTTTGAATGCTGGCCAAATTCACGTCGATATAGCCCGTCGTACCTTGAGCAAACGGTACCTCGACCCAAGTAGCTCGATTGCCGGCGGGCAAGGTCGGTGTATCCGTGCTCAGGATGCGGCCGAAACGGAGCAACTCATAGCCTTCGCTTGGGCACGCTTCGTATAGCGTGGTTGCGCGCTCGTAAAGGTCATATTCATACTCCGCGAATTCATCCTGCACAGGTTCCGGAGTCAGCGAAACAAGCTTTCGATCGCCCTTGTCAATCCACGCAGGCATGAAACGCTCGCCCCGGCTAAAGTACGTCTCGACGTAAAGCGTGCTGTTGGCATCCAAAGCGCCTGCGTTCAGTGCGGGGAAAAGCAGCTTGGGTGTGCGACCTTTCGTCTTCAGGTTTCCTTGGCCCGGCGGCGTGCTCATGAACGTGGAGCCCTTTGGAATAACAAAGTATGTGTGCCCCCAATAGTCCTTCGACGCTGGCGTGTTTGGCTGTGCATCACCCAACGCAACCTTATGCCCCACCTGATCGAACCACGCGGTGAAATCCGCCTCGGTCATGAAGATCTCAAAGTGCAGATGCTTCTCACCCTGACTTTGGCCGACAAAACCCAGGCGATCCTTCCGATAAACCTTCTTTCCACCGCCCGCTTGCACGCCTTCTGTCTCCCTGAGCAGCCAAGCGGCGAGCGCACCGGGGGAACTCTCAGGCATCGGATTATTTGGCTGCGACGCAAGCGCATTGGTGCTGATGACGTCAAGCAAGTGCATGTAAAGCGAATAGAAGGTGATGGTGCGGCCTTCGCCTGTTTCGGTCACGTGTTTGAGCAGCACGAAGCCGATGTTGCTGTTGAGCGCAAGGCTGCCGTCGGAATTTGTTTGGCCATCCGAGACGGCCTTCAAAGCGACGCGATAAGCAACGACTTCTCCATCTGCGATCGCCCGTACCGGTTCGAGTTGACCATCGCCCGCGAAAGGCACCAGATGCATGCCGCAATGCCAGCGTCGATCGAATGCGATTGGGAAAACACCACTATGCGATAACTCGAAGTCATCGACCTTATCCATCATTGGATCGGTCTTCCATTTTTCTATGGGCGTGGTCAGGCCTTCGGCGGGAAGTAAAGGGGGGCTAATGATCATTGGTGGACTCGGCAAGGCTACCTGCTGATTACGGTAGTGCCGGATTGTTGCGGAAAACCGGAACGAAACGCAGGGCAGAATCGCTTTTCCGCGGACATTCAGATAATCCTCAAACTGCTTAGGACAGAGTCGCTCCTTGTATAAAGCACCCGCGCACCACGACGACGCACACCTTGCCACCATGCACCAAAAGCAACCGCGCTAGACGCCTCCGCCACGCTGTAATTCCTTCCCGAAAACTCCGCAAACCCATAGCCATCGGTCAAAAGCCCCCGATTGGCATAGCACTTGCAGAACCCCCTTGCTGGTCGCGGGCGTCGACGCTCACACCACGTCAAGCAAATACACATCGGCAAGGGGAACACACAAATGAAACGACGCAGTCTGCTGAAGTTCGGCTCCATGTCGGGCGCGCTCGCCCTCGCGGGTCAGCTTCCGATCACCAAGGCGCAAGCCGCCGATACGGGTCCGATCAAAGTCGGCATCCTGCATTCGCTGTCGGGCACCATGGCCATCTCCGAGACGTCGCTCAAAGACACGGCGCTCATGACCATTGCCGATATCAACAAGAGCGGCGGTGTGAACGGCCGCCAGCTCGAACCGGTGGTCGTGGACCCGGCGTCCAACTGGCCGCTCTTCGCCGAAAAAGCCCGTCAGCTTCTGACGCAGGACAAGGTCGCCGTCGTGTTCGGCTGCTGGACGTCCGTGTCGCGCAAGTCGGTGCTGCCGGTCTTCGAGGAACTCAACGGCCTGCTCTTCTACCCCGTGCAGTACGAAGGCGAAGAGATGTCGCGCAACGTGTTCTACACGGGCGCGGCGCCGAACCAGCAAGCGATTCCCGCCGTCGAATATCTGATGGGCGCGGAAGGCGGCAGTGCCAAGCGCTTCTTCCTGCTCGGCACGGACTATGTGTATCCGCGCACGACCAACAAGATCCTGCGCGCCTTCCTTCATTCGAAAGGAGTCAAGGATGAGGACATTCAAGAGGTCTACACACCGTTCGGACATAGCGACTATCAAACCATCGTCGCGAACATCAAGACCTTTTCCCAAGGGGGAAAGACAACTGTCGTCTCTACGATCAACGGCGACTCGAACGTACCGTTCTACAAGGAACTCGGCAATCAAGGCCTGAAGGCGACGGACGTGCCCGTGGTCGCGTTCTCGGTCGGTGAAGAAGAACTGCGCGGTATCGATACGAAGCCGCTCGTCGGCCACCTCGCCGCATGGAACTACTTCATGTCGGTGAAGAACCCGAACAACACGAAGTTCGAGAAGGAGTTCTTCGCGTACGCCAAGGCGCAGAATCTGCCGGGCGGCGACAAGCGCGTGACCAACGATCCGATGGAAGCGACCTTCGTCGGCATCCACATGTGGAAGCAGGCGGTCGAGAAAGCGAAGAGCGCCGATGTGGACAAGGTTCGCGTCGCGATGATCGGTCAGAGCTTCGCCGCGCCCTCGGGCTTCACCTTGACGATGGATGGCAACCACCATCTGCACAAGCCCGTGATGATCGGCGAAATTCGCGGCGACGGTCAGTTCAACGTCGTGTGGAAGACGAAGACCGCCATCCGCGCGCAGCCGTGGAGCCCGTATATCGCCGGCAATCAGGGCAAGCCGGACGTGGTCAGCTCGATTCCCTCGTTCCTGCGCCGCGCGCGCACGCGCACGGCCTGACGTATCGAGTCGAGGAAAGGGCCGCGCGTGTCATCGCGCGCGGCCAGTCACCATCAGAAAGGCCACCATGACCGGTTCGTTCGCCCGCCTCTTCCCGCGTATGCTGCTTGCGCTTTTCATCGCGCTCGCGCCGTTCTCCGCGCATGCGCTCACCAGCGACGATCTCGCGCCGCTCGCCGCCGACGACTTCGAGGCGAAGTCCGCGGCCATCGACAAGCTGATCGCCAACGCGGATGCGCCTTCGGTCGCCGTGCTCTCCGCGCTCGCGGACGGCTCGCTCGTCGCGACCGACAATGGCCACGTTTATCTGCAGACCGACGACGGCAACAAGGACCCGCTTACCGGCAAGGTCGTCGAAGCGCCCGACGCGCAGGCGATCACGCTCAACAACATCCTGCGCACGAAAGTGAACGGCGCATTGTCGGGCTTGCAGCTCGCTTCGCCGGATATCGCCAAGCGTCGCGATGCAGTGGCCGCGCTCCTGAAGAATCCCGATCCGTCGATGAAGCCGCTGATCGACCGCGCGCGCGCCGGCGAAACCGATCCCGAGCTCAAGAAGCGTCTCGACACGCTCTGGGCGATGACCGCCCTGCACGACGCCGACGTCGTCAAGCGACTGGACGCGGTCAAGCTCGTCGCCGCGCGGCACGATCTCGACATGTACGAATTGCTGCGTCCGCTCGTCGCGAAGAAAGCGGACGGCACCTTCAACGAACCCGACGACCGCGTGCGGGCCGCGGCGCAAGCGGGCATCGAAGACCTCGATTCGATTCAGCATCGCGGCGAAATCTTCGGCACGCTGTTCGCGGGCCTTTCGCTCGGCAGCGTGCTGTTGCTCGCGGCGCTCGGTCTTGCCATCACGTACGGTCTGATCGGCGTCATCAACATGGCGCACGGCGAGTTTTTGATGATCGGCGCCTACGCGACTTATGTCGTGCAGAACCTCGTGCAGCATTACGCGCCTGCCGCGTTCAACTGGTATCCGCTCTTTGCCGTACCCGCGTCGTTTGCCGCGGCGGCGCTCGTCGGCATCGTGCTGGAGCGCCTCGTATTGAAGCATCTCTATGGACGTCCGCTCGAAACGCTGCTGACGACCTTCGGTATCAGCCTCATCCTCATTCAGGCGACGCGCACGCTCTTCGGTGCGCAGAACGTGCAGGTGACCAATCCTTCGTGGATGAGCGGCGGGATTGCCGTCATGCCGAATCTGATCCTGCCGTATAACCGGCTCACCATTCTCGCCTTCTCGCTCGCCGTCGTGGCGATTGCATGGGGTGTGCTCACGCGCACGCGGCTTGGGCTTTTCGTGCGCGCGGTCACGCAGAACCGCCGCATGGCAGCGTGCGTCGGCGTGAAGACTTCGCGTGTCGATTCGTATGCATTCGCGTTCGGCGCGGGCATCGCGGGACTCGGCGGCTGCGCGCTTTCGCAGATCGGCAACGTCGGACCGGATCTCGGGCAGAGCTACATCATCGATTCCTTCATGGCCGTGGTGCTCGGCGGCGTCGGTCAACTTGCAGGCACGGTGATCGGCGGCTTCGGACTCGGTCTCGTCAACAAGGCGATCGAGCCGTTCTGGGGCGCGGTGCTCGCGAAGATCGCGGTGCTCGTGCTGATCGTGCTGTTCATTCAGAAGCGTCCTCAAGGCATGTTCGCCCTGAAGGGCCGCAGCGCGGAGGCCTGATCCCATGACTGCCTCGACCAATCTCTCGGCCAATCTCGACGTCGCGCCGCAACCCGACGAGAACGCCGCCCGCGCGGGCTTCGCGCTCGGCCTGCCGCCGCGCGCCGCGCTCTTGCCGCGCAACGGCTGGATCGCGCTGATCGCGCTCATCATCGCGATGGGCATCGTCGTGCCGGTCTCCGCGCTCGTGCTGCCGGAAACGAGCACGTTCCATCTGTCCGCGTATGCGATGACGCTCATCGGCAAGCTGATGTGCTATGCCATCGGCGCGCTCGCGCTCGATCTCGTGTGGGGCTACTGCGGCATTCTGAGCCTGGGTCACGCGCTGTTCTTCGCGCTCGGCGGCTACGCAATGGGCATGTACCTGATGCGCTCGATCGGTCGCGAAGGCACGTATCAGAGCGACCTGCCCGACTTCATGGTGTTTCTCGACTGGCACAAGCTGCCGTGGTTTTGGGAAGGCACGGAGCATCTCTGGTATGCGCTACTGCTCGTCGTGCTCGTGCCGGGCGTGCTCGCGTGGGTGTTCGGCTTCTTCACGTTCCGTTCGCGCGTGAAGGGCGTGTATCTGTCGATCATCACGCAAGCCATGACCTTCGCCGCGATGCTGCTTTTCTACCGCAATGAAACGGGCTTCGGCGGCAATAACGGCTTCACCGATTTCAAGCGCATCGCGGGCTTTCCGATCACGCATCCGGGCACACGCACCGGCCTCTTTCTCATCACGTTCGCGGTGCTGGTGCTCGCGTTTCTCGCGGCGCGCTGGATCGTCACCTCGAAGCTCGGACGTGTGGTGACCGGCGTGCGCGACGGCGAGACGCGGCTCATGTTCCTGGGCTACAGCCCGCTCGCATACAAGCTCTTCATCTGGACCGTGTCGGCGGTGCTGTGCGGCATTGCCGGCGCGCTCTATGTGCCGCAAGTCGGCATCATCAATCCGAGCGAGATGTCGCCCGCCAATTCCATTGAAATGGCGATCTGGGTTGCGGTAGGCGGACGCGGAACGCTCATCGGCCCGATCATCGGCGCGTTCGCCGTGAATGGCGCGAAGAGCTTCTTCACCGCTTATTTCGCGGAATACTGGCTGTTCTTCCTCGGCCTCATCTTCACGCTCGTGCCGCTGCTTCTGCCGAACGGCATCATGGGACTCATCGACATGGCGCGCCGCAAGAAGGCTCACGCAGGAGACGCCGCAGAATGACCGCACATAACGCACTGATCGTCGATCTGCCGCCGTTGCCGCAATCGGAGGAATCGAACGAACGCAACATGAACGGCATCACCGGGCTCGGCCATGTGCTCGCGCCTGGCGAGATCGACGTATCGCACGGCACCATTCTCTACCTCGAAGACGTGACCAAGAGCTTCGACGGTTTTCGAGCGCTCAACAAACTGACCTTGTCGATCGACGTGGGCGAACTGCGCTGCGTCATCGGCCCGAACGGCGCGGGCAAGACCACGATGATGGATGTCGTCACCGGCAAGACGCGTCCCGATACGGGCAAGGTCTTTCTCGGACAGACTCTCGACCTCACGCGCATGTCGGAGCCGGTGATCGCGCGTACTGGAATCGGCCGGAAGTTTCAAAAGCCCACGGTGTTCGAGAATCATCCCGTGTGGGAGAACCTCGAACTCGCGATGAAAACGGACAAGCGCTGGTTCGCGTCGCTGCGTTCGCGGCTCGACCGCGCGGCGCAGGCACGTATAGAAGAGACGCTGGAGCTGATTCGCCTTCATCATCAGGCCACGCGGCTCGCGGGCGAGTTGTCGCACGGGCAAAAGCAGCGGCTCGAGATCGGCATGTTGCTGATGCAGCAGCCTGCCCTCTTGCTGCTCGACGAACCCGCTGCCGGCATGACCGATCACGAGACCATGGAACTTGCCGAGCTGCTCAACAAACTGCGCGGCTCCTGTTCGATGATGGTCGTCGAACACGACATGGAGTTCGTCGCCGCGCTCGCGGGCGCCGATGGCAAGGTCACGGTCATGGCCGAAGGCAGCGTGCTCGCCGAGGGCACGCTGGAAGACGTTCAGCGCGATGAAGCGGTGATCGAGTCCTACCTCGGACGCTGATCTCACCGCCCGCACAGATCACCAGAGCGAAGCTAAGACACCCATGCTAGAAGTCGAATCCCTGAATCAGTACTACGGCGGCAGCCACATTCTTCGCGATGTGAAGATGACCGTCCCCGATGGCAAGCTGACCGTGCTGCTCGGCCGCAACGGCGTCGGCAAGACGACGCTCCTGCGCTGTTTGATGGGCGTCGTGCCGACGCGCAGCGGCACCATCACCTGGCGCGACAAGAAGATTTCGTCGATGCCCACGCATGCGCGCGTGACGAATGGCCTCGCCTATGTTCCGCAAGGCCGGGACATCTTCGGCCGCCTCACCGTGGAAGAGAACCTGCTGGTCGGCGCGGCGAGCCGCAAGTCGCCATCGAAGATTCCCGATCACATCTATCAGCTCTTTCCGGTGCTGAAGGACATGAAAAACCGGCGCGGCGGCGACCTTTCGGGCGGTCAACAACAGCAACTGGCTATCGGCCGCGCGCTGATGAGCGAACCGCAGCTGCTGATTCTCGACGAACCGACCGAAGGCATCCAGCCGTCCATCATTCGCGACATCGGCAGGACGCTGCGCCAACTCGTCGATGAAATGGGCATGACGGTCTTGCTCGTCGAACAGTACTACGACTTCGCGCGCGAACTCGCCGACCGCTACTGGGTGATGAGCCGCGGCGAGATCATCGCGGGCGGCGCGGGCTCCGAGATGGATGAACAAGGTGTGCGAGAGTTGATCGCCGTCTGAATTTTCGGCTTAACATGGCGGCTCACCTCGTCTGCTCAGTTCACTAGTCACTGCTCGCTCATGCATCATGAATCGCACGCGGCGCTCGCTGCCGCGCAAATCGACGCCGATCCAAACGTCTGGCGCGGCCGGCTCGAACTCGGTTTCGAGCAGAAGCATGGGCGCACGGTCTTTTCGCATCGCAAACACGAAGGGCCGCTCAGGCTGCAACGTCCGCTCTATCCGGAAGACGGCATCTGCCACGCGGTGATCGTGCATCCGCCGGGCGGCGTCGCGGGCGGCGACCGGCTCTCCATCGACGTGAAGCTCGGCGAAGACACGCATGCCGTCGTCACGACGCCCGGTTCGACCAAGTGGTACAAGGCCAACGGCAAGCTCGCGACGCAGCGTATAGATATCGCGCTCGCCGCGCATGCGAAGCTCGACTGGCTGCCGCAGAACAACATCGTGTTCGAATCGTCGAACGTGAAGCTCGACTTCAGTCTGACGCTCGCCGAAGGCGCGAGCGCCATCGGCTGGGACGCAATGCTGCTCGGCCGCGCGGCGGCGGGCGAGCGCTGGACGCATGGACATATCGAAGCGGTATCGCGCATTGCGCATGCCGATGGCAAGCCGCTCTGGTTCGAACGCAGCCTGCTCGATGCGACCGATCCTCTTTGCGATGCGGCGCAAGGACTCGCACGCTTTCCCGCTTACGGCACGCTATGGGCGATAGGCCCGGCTTGCGACGATGCGCTCGCCGAAGCCCTCACCGCCGAACTGCCTTTCGCCGATACGTTGCGCGCGGCTGCATCGTGCATTACGCCTGGCGTGTTGATCGTGCGCGCCATCAGCCACTCGATGGAGCCGCTGCAACGCGCGATGACCGAATGCTGGTTGCGGCTGCGGCCTCTCGTGCATGGCGTGAAGGCGCAACCGTTGCGGCTCTGGACGACGTGAGGACGCAAGCGGCCGCTTCGTTGAAACACTGACTTAGCGCACTCGACGCCGGACTCTTACGATCAGCACGACGGCAAACAGCGCGGCGAGAATCAATACGCCAAGCCCGATACGCGCAGCGCTCGCCATGGGCGAGACCCGACCACCGGCACGCAACGTCGCCACGTCCTGCGCCGTCACCTGCACATTCTGGCGCCCGAACTGCTGCATCAGATAGCTCGATAACGTGGCGATCTGCGTATCGGACAGCCGGTCTGCAAAGGCGGGCATGTCGACGCTATCAGACGCGCGGTTTGCGGACTCCGGATGCGACACGCCCTGCAGAATCGACATCACGACATTGTTCGGCTGGCCGTTGCGAAACACAGAGTTATGCGACAACGGCGGCAGCTGGCCATCGGCCGTACCTTGACCGCTCGCCTGATGGCAACTCGCGCAATTCGAATCGTAGAGTTGCGGGCCGTTCAACCGTTCGGGGTCGGCGGGCCACGGCGTCTGACGCACAGCATCCGGATCTTCGATAAGGCCGGACGACACGTCGAGCGCGAGCGTATCGGCGTCGTCGTGGACGGCGGGAACCGTCTTCAGGTACGTGGCGATCGCTCCGAGGTCCGCATCGGTCAGATACTGCAGGCTGTGATTCACGGCCTCCGCCATCGGGCCGGCTGCCTGCGCCTTGCCCCGCACGACGCCCGTTTTCAGGTACGCGACGATATCCTGCTCGCTCCATCCGCCGATACCGCTCGTCGAGTCGGACGTGATATTGGGCGCGTACCACGCGCCGACCGCACCGCCCGCCAAGCCACGCGAGGTCTGCTCCGCCATCAGCAGATTGCGTGGCGTATGACAGACGCTGCAATGCGCAAGGCCTTCGACGAGATAAGCGCCGCGATTCCACTCCACGCTCTTTTGCGGGTCGGGCTTGAAGCGATCCTTGTCGACGAAGAGCAGATTCCACGGAATGAGCGATGCCCGAATGCTGAACGGGAACGGCAGATCGGTGTGCGGCACGGCGCTATCCACAGCGGGCACGGCCTTCATGAAGTACGTGTAAAGCGCGTGTACGTCGGGATCGGTGAGCTTCGCGAACGAGGTGTACGGCATCGCCGGATAAAGCTGTGCGCCGTCGGCACGCTTGCCGGCGCGCAGGGCATCGGCGAACTGCGCCTCGGTGTAGGAACCGATACCGTGCGTCTTCGATGCCGTGATGTTGGTCGACCAGATGGTGCCCATGGGAGAGGCAATCGCCAGTCCGCCCGCGAACGGCTTGCCGCCGGTCGCCGTGTGACAGGCCACGCAATCGCCCGCGCGCGCGAGATACTCGCCACGCTGAATCAACGCGGATTCATCGACGGCGGCTTCCGCGTGAGCGCTCGCCGGCATCCACCCGATGGCAAGCGAGGCGACAGCCACGCCAGCCGCCATTGCACGCTTGATGAAACTTCCGATGACGAACGCATGGCGTTCGACTGCGCTTGTTCGCGACATGATGTGTTCGTGCTTCATCGCGCTTCCTTCACGATGTGATCGACAGTGCGCAGCGCGAGCGCGGCACCCGTGAGCGTCGAGTTGACGGTGGCGGCAGTCGGCATGACGCCGGTACTCGCGAGGAAGAGATTCTCGTGATCGTGCGTGCGGCCCCAGGCGTCGCACACGGAATCGGCCGGGTCCGCGCCCATCGAGAGCGTGCCGGTGATGTGCTGATTGTTGCTGTAGACGCCATCGGGACTGTGACGCAGGTTGGTGCCGCCCATGAGGTCGGCGACCTTCAGGTAGAAGGCTTTCGACGCCTGCATGCCCTTCTCGACGTAATCGCTCATGCGATATTCGACCGCCGGACGCGGCAGCCCGAGCGCGTCTTTCTGATCACTGAGATAGATCCTGTTGCGCCGGTCGGGCAAGATTTCGAGCACGTTCTTCAGGCTGACCTGATGCGCCGCGCGCTCGCGCAATTGCTTCTCGAGTTCCGGACCATAGACACCCTTGCCGATCAGGTCCTGCGTAATGGACAACACCTGCGACGAATTGCCGATGTCGACGCGAAACGCCGCGTGTTCACTGCGGAACGCGCCATCGCGCATCAACTGGATCGACGACGGGCTCATCGGCCCGCGACCGGCCCAGACCTCGTCTTGCGCGTCGAAGGTCAACGAGTTGCTCGGATGATCCATCAGGTTCTGGCCCAAGGTGCCCGAACTGTTCGCGAGACCATTCTTGAACTTGTCGCTTGCCGACATCAGCAAGAGGCGCGGACTTTCAACGCCGTTCGCCGCCAGAATGAAGGTCTTCGCCGTCACTCGAACCGATGCCTTCTCGGGCGTGTAGTAATGCACGGCGACGATCTTGCCGCTGGCACCGTGCTCGATCTTGTAGACCACCGCGTTCGGCAGCAGCTTCACGCCCGAGGCTTCGGCGGCATCGGCTGCAAGGCCACCGTGGTATTGCGCATCGATCGGGCAAATCGGCATGCAGTTGTTGTTGCCGCAGCAGGCTGGCCGGCCATCGTATGTGCGGCTGTTGCGTGCAGTCGTGTTCGTGATCACCGCGATGCCCGCCGGTGCAAGCCGCTCGCGGAAGCGCAGCTCCAGATACGATTCGGTCACGGGTTGCATCGGGAACGGCTTGCTGCGCGGCGAACCGTTGTCGGGTGCGCCGGAGACGCCCATCTTCACTTCCGCTTCGAAATAGAACGGCTCCAGGTCTTCGTAGGCAATCGGCCAGTCGCGGCCCACGCCATATAGCGTCTTCAGACGCATGTCGTTGGGCAGGACGCGCCAAGCCTGCGCCGCCCAGTGCCACGTCGTGCCGCCCACGGCGCGGATATATTCCGGCTCGTACGGATACGGACCGTTCTGCACGATGTAGTTGTTCTTGGTCGGCTTGTAGACCGGATGCGGCGACCACGACGAGAACGGATACGGCGACATGAAGTCGTTCTTGCGAGGCGAGTTGCGAAAGCCCGCCACGATCTGTTCGCGCGTGATGCGTGGACCCGACTCGAGGATCAAGACGGATGCGCCGTGCTGCGCCATTTTTTGCGCGGCAAGCGACCCGATGATCCCCGAACCGATCACGACGACATCGGCGCTGTTCGGCACGTTGGTTTGAGAGGACATGTTCGAGGCAATGAAAAGTGCCGGCGCGCGTGCGCTGCGGGCCGGGGCATGGATGGGAAACGTTTGGAGTGTGTTTGGCGCCGGAAAACCGGCAGTGCGGGTTCTGCTGGCTACACGCGCGCGGCAGCGGGAGCCACGAGCGGCGACAGGCTCACCGTGCGGGGATCGACTCGCCAAGCGCCATAACCGCCGTAGGCATAACTCGGCGGACACAGGCGGTCTTCGACGACGCGGTTCATCAGGCTGGTCGTGTAGGTGATGGCGCGCGCACGTTCGCCATCGCCGACCACGCCGACATACCAGGCCGTCACGATACGACGCGGCAAGGAGGCATAAGAAGCCTTGGCCGCGTCCAGGTCCGCTTGCAGATGCAGCGGGTCGGGCTTGTTTGCCGTGAGATACGCCGCCAGTTGCTGGCACGCGGCGCCGAAGCCGGCATCGTCGTCGAGCAGCGCTTGCAGGAGTCGAGATGTCTGCGTCGGATCGAGCGAGCGCTCGCCGATCAGATAGCGCGAGACATCGGCGAATGCACGAGTGGTCGCGGCGTCCGCACCCGAGCTTGCGCCCGCGGCAAAGACGGGACGCATTAACGTGACCGCGGGAACCAGGGTCAATGAAGCGACGACGCCACCGACGATCAACCTGCGCAACGGGTTTGGCGTATCGGGAAAGAGCGAGGCGGAAGTGTGCGGGAAGGATACGACGCTAGAGTCGTGCAGCGACTCCAGGCGTTTTTTATCGGCAGACATAGAGGTCAAACATGAGGCTTCGTTGAGCGGACACATGGCCGGCATTCGGCCTGTGGCGATACATTGAACGAGGCGCTTTGCGGCCATGACAGGCGAAGCTTCAAGCGCGGGTCGGCACGTTCGACGGGTGGCTCATTTTGCCAGACAGGTACTTACGATTAGTGCATCGAGGCGTCGGCACGACGTAAATTCACATTTTCAGCAAGCGGACACGTCCGAGTTTACGATCCAGCCGCGTGAGTCATTTCGCGCGACTTTCACCTGGATGGCATGGCAGCGGAAACGAATCCGCAGTCGTTCAATAAGACAGTGCCGCCGCCCGAACTTTGCGCACCAAGAAAAGGCACCCGCACGCCCCGTAATTGTGCAAGCACATACAGCCGCCACGCCGGATCCTCCTGCCCACAAGCCGTGGGCCGCAATGGCATGACTTTCGCTTGAGACATCCTTCAGAAGCCGCGCTCTCCAACGCGGTCGATTCAAGAACGAAGGATCTTCGATGCACATCAAGCTTGCTCTCGCCCGCCGCCGCACGGCGCTCGCCGCGCTTCTCGCCGCCCCGCTCCTCGCACTGACACCGCTCGCCGCACATGCCGATGCACTCGACAACATCGCGAAGAGCGGCACGCTGCGCGTCGCGGTGCCCGAGGACTATCCGCCTTTCGGTTTCGTGGGCGCCGACATGAAGCCGCAAGGCTACGACGTCGATACCGCCGCGCTGCTCGCCAAGGCGTTGAACGTGAAGCTCGAACTCGTGCCGGTGAACAGCGCGAACCGCATCCCTTACCTCACCACCAACAAGGTCGATCTCGTGATCTCGTCGCTCGGCAAGACGCCGGAGCGCGAGAAGGTCCTCGATTTTTCCGCGCCTTATGCGCCGTACTACCAGGGCGTGTTCGGCCCCGCCGACATCAAGGTGACCGGTCCCGCCGATCTCACCGGCAAGACCGTCGGCGCCACGCGCGGCGCGCTGGAAGAAATCGCGCTCTCGCAGATGGCGCCCAACGCCACCATCAAGCGCTTCGAGGACAACAACGCCACCATCTCCGCATTCCTCTCGGGTCAGGTGCAGTTGATCGCCGCGGGCAACATCGTGGCTGCCGCGATCATCGCGAAGAATCCGCCGCGCCGTCCGGAACCGAAGTTCGTCATCAAGGACTCGCCGTGCTTCGTCGGCCTGAACAAGAACGAGCCGAAGCTGCTCGCGAAGGTCAACGACGCCATCGCGCAGGCGAAGAAGGACGGCACGCTCGGCGCGATGTCGAAGAAATGGTTCGGCCAGCCGCTGCCCGCAAGCCTCTGAACGAGGACTGCCCAAGCGATGGCCTATGAACTCCAATTCGGCGATCTCACGAACTATGCGGGCATGTTCGCGAGCGGCGCGGCGACGACGCTTGCGCTCACGGCCGTCTCGACAGTGCTCGGCGTAACCGTCGGCGTGCTCGGCGCGGCCGGTCGCAACAGCACGCGTGCGTGGTTGCGCGCATCCGTCGGCGGCTATGTCGAAGCCATCCGCAACACGCCGTTCATCGTGCAACTGTTCTTCGTGTTCTTCGGCTTGCCGGCGCTCGGCATCCACTTGAGCGAATACGTCGCCGCGATTCTCGCGATGACCCTCAATCTCGGCGCGTACAGCATCGAAATCATTCGGTCGGGGATTGCCGCCGTGCCGAAGGGTCATCACGAAGCGGCCGCTTCGCTTGCCATGTCGCGCGGCGAGATCTTTCGTCACGTCGTGCTGCCGCAAGCGATCGCCAAGGTGTTCCCGGCGCTCACGAGTCAGATCGTCATCACCATGCTCGGCTCGGCGGTGGTGTCGCAAATCTCCGTGCCGGATTTGACCTACGCGGCGAGCTATATCCAGTCGCGCAACTTCCGCGCGTTCGAGACGTGCTTCCTGATCACGGCGGCTTATCTCGCGCTCGCGCTGATACTGCGCGCGGCGTTGAACGCGGCAGGCAAGCGCTTTTTCGTCAACAGCCGGAGTCCCGCGCGATGATCGAATTCACTTTCGCTCAGATCGTCGAGAACCTGTTGCTGGCCGCGCGCTGGACTATCGTGCTGTCGATCGTCTCGTTCGTGCTCGGCGGTGTCGTCGGCTTCGCGCTGCTCGTGATGCGCGTGTCGAAGTCGGAGTTTTTGCGCACCATCGTGAAGGGCTACATCCAGATTTTCCAGGGCACGCCCTTGCTGATGCAGCTTTTTCTCGTGTTCTTCGGCTTGCCGCTGATTGGTGTGGAAGTCTCGCCGTGGCTCGCGGCGACCGTGGGTCTCACGTTCTTCACGAGCGCCTATCTCGCGGAGATCTGGCGCGGCGCGGTGGAAGCCGTGCCGAAAGGTCAGTGGGAAGCGTCGTCCAGCCTGGCGATGAACTACTTCGAGCAATTGCGTCATGTGATCCTGCCGCAGGCGCTGCGTATCGCCATTGGACCGACGGTCGGCTTCGCGGTGCAGGCGGTGAAGGATACGGCGCTCGTTTCGATCATCGGCTTCACCGAACTCACGAAAGCCGGCACGATGATCTCGAACGCGACGTTCCGGCCGTTTCTCGTGTACGGCCTCGTTGCGATCATCTACTTCGTGCTTTGCTATCCGCTCACGCGCTATGCGCGGACGCTCGAAAGGAAATGGAATGCCGCTCGTTGAAACCCGCAATCTGCAAAAACAGTTCGGCTCGAATCAGGTTCTGAAGGGCATCGACTTTTCGGTCGAGCAAGGGCAAGTCGTGGCCATCATCGGGCGAAGCGGCTCGGGCAAGAGCACGCTCTTGCGGACCTTGAACGGACTGGAAAGTATCGACGAAGGTTCGATCGAGATCGATGGCGAACATATCGATGCGCGCCGCGCCGACCTCCGCGCGTTGCGTCTGAAAGTCGGCATGGTGTTTCAGCAGTACAACCTCTTTCCGCATCTGACGGCGGGACAAAACGTGATGCTCGCGCAGACGGTCGTCAAAAAGATCCACAAGGCGAAGGCGCGCGCCACGGCCCATAGCGTGCTCGAACGCGTGGGACTCGGCGACAAGTTCGACGCCTATCCCGAGCAGCTATCCGGAGGACAACAGCAGCGCGTGGCCATTGCACGCGCGCTTGCCATGAAGCCGACCGTGCTGCTGTGCGACGAAATCACCTCGGCGCTCGACCCCGAACTCGTCGGCGAAGTGCTGGCGGTCGTCGAAAGCCTGGCTCGCGACGGGATGACGCTCATCATGGTCACGCATGAGATGCGCTTCGCGCGCAAGGTTTCCGACAAGGTCGTCTTCATGCACCAGGGGCGAGTCTGGGAATCGGGCGCGCCCGAAGAGATTTTCGAGCGGCCTTCGACGGTGGAGCTGCAAAGGTTCATTCAGTGAGGCTCGTTTGCCGCGATGCATGGGCTCGATTCCCCATTCCACCCTTGAACCAGTGCTAGCATAGATCACCCGCCCCCAAGCGAAGTCAACGTCCCTGACCGATGAAACTCACCCCTCGCGAAAAAGACAAACTGCTGATTTTCACCGCGGCGCTCTTAGCCGAACGCCGCCGCGCTCGCGGCCTCAAGCTGAACTATCCGGAAGCCATCGCCTTCATTTCGGCGGCGCTCATGGAAGCGGCGCGCGACGGTCAGACCGTCGCCGAGGTCATGCATTACGGCACCACGCTGCTAAGCCGTGACGACGTCATGGAAGGCGTGCCCGAAATGATCCCCGACATCCAGATCGAAGCCACCTTCCCCGATGGCACGAAGCTGGTCACGGTCCACCATCCGATCCCTTAAGCACATGATTCCCGGCGAATACTTTATCGACGACGGCGAGCACGAACTCAACGTGGGCCGCGAAACCGTTACGGTCACCGTCGCGAATCACGGCGACCGCCCCGTGCAGGTCGGCTCGCACTATCACTTCTACGAAGTCAACACGGCACTCAAGTTCGAACGGGCGAAGGCGCGCGGCTTTCGTCTCAACATCGCGGCCGGCACCGCCGTGCGCTTCGAACCGGGACAGGAGCGCACCGTCGAACTCGTCGCGCTCGCGGGCGATCGCCATGTCTATGGCTTCAATGGCCTCGTGATGGGCCCTCTCTGACCAGGATACCTACGATATGACGTTACGCATCGGCCGCCGCGCTTACGCGGAAATGTTCGGCCCGACCACCGGCGACCGTGTGCGCCTCGCCGACACCGACCTCATCATCGAAGTCGAACGCGACTTCACCACGTACGGCGAGGAGGTGAAGTTCGGCGGCGGCAAGGTCATTCGCGACGGCATGGGCCAGTCGCAGCGCCCATCCGCCGAAGTGGTCGATACCGTCGTCACCAACGCGCTGATCCTCGATCACTGGGGCATCGTGAAAGCCGACATCGGCATCAAGGGCGGACGCGTCTTCGCTATCGGCAAGGCGGGCAATCCCGACATTCAGCCGAACGTGAACATCGCGATCGGCGCGGCCACCGAAGTCATTGCGGGCGAAGGCATGATCGTGACCGCGGGCGGCATCGACTCGCATATCCACTTCATCAGCCCGCAGCAGATCGACGAAGCGCTCGCAAGCGGCGTGACCACCATGCTTGGTGGCGGCACCGGTCCCGCGACCGGCACCAACGCCACGACCTGCACGCCGGGCCCGTGGCATCTCGAACGCATGCTGCAAGCCGCCGATGGCTGGCCGGTCAACCTGGGCTTTCTCGGCAAGGGCAACACGAGCTTGGCGGAACCGCTCGTCGAACAGATCAAGGCGGGCGCGATCGGCCTCAAGCTGCACGAAGACTGGGGCACGACGCCCGCGGCTATCGACAACTGCCTTTCCGTCGCCGACGACACCGACACGCAAGTCGCCATCCACACGGACACGCTGAACGAAGCCGGCTTCGTCGAAACCACCGTCGCCGCGTTCAAGGGCCGCACGATTCATACGTATCACACCGAAGGCGCGGGCGGCGGTCACGCACCCGACATCATCAAGGTGTGCGGCGAGTCCAACGTGCTGCCCTCTTCCACCAATCCCACGCGCCCTTACACCATCAACACGCTCGACGAGCATCTCGACATGCTGATGGTGTGCCATCACCTCGACCCGTCGATTGCGGAAGACATTGCATTCGCCGAATCGCGCATTCGCCGCGAGACCATTGCCGCCGAGGATATCCTCCACGATCTGGGCGCGCTTTCCATGCTTTCGTCGGATTCACAAGCGATGGGCCGTGTCGGCGAAGTGATCATTCGCACCTGGCAGACGGCGCACAAGATGAAGGTGCAACGCGGCGCGCTGCCCGAGGACACCGGACGCAACGACAACTTCCGCGCGAAGCGTTATGTCGCGAAGTACACGATCAACCCGGCGATCACACATGGCATCGCGCATGAAGTGGGCTCCATCGAGCCGGGCAAATGGGCCGACCTCGTCTTCTGGGAACCGGCGTTCTTCGGCGTGAAGCCCGCGATGATCGTCAAGGGCGGGATGATCGCGGTGGCGCAGATGGGCGATCCGAACGCATCGATTCCTACGCCGCAACCGGTACATTATCGCGAGATGTTCGCCACGCGCGGCGGCGCGCTCGGCAAGACGTCGCTGACGTTCGTCTCGCAGATGGCGGCGGAAGCGCGCATTGCGGATCGCTACGGTTTGAAGAAGCAGGTCGTCGCCGTGAAAAACTGCCGCAATGTCACGAAGGCCGACATGATTCACAATGCATGGCAACCGTCCATCAGCGTCGATCCGCAGACCTATCAGGTGATCGCCGACGGACAACTGCTCACTTGCGACCCCGCCACCGTTCTGCCGATGGCGCAACGCTACTTCCTGTTCTGACGCACGCCATGCGCACTATCGATAAACGCCTTACCGCCAAGCTCGCACCTGTACTCGTCAAACGCGCGCCCACGCTCACGCTCGCCTTCGATGCGCGCTGCAAGAGCCGCCTTGCCGCCACGCTGGACCACGGCGAGGAAGTCGCGCTCGTGATGCCGCGCGGCACCGTGCTCGCGGACGGCGACATGCTCGTCGCGGACGATGGCGGTTTCGTGCGCGTGGTGGCCGCGCCGGAGGACGTGCTGATCGTGCGGGCGCCGAGCGTGCGTCTCTTGACACGCGCGGCTTATCACCTTGGCAACCGGCATACGCCGGTCGAAGTCGGCGCGGAGTATTTGAAGCTCGAAGCCGATCCGGTGCTCGAAGACATGCTCAGGCGTCTCGGTTGTATCGTCGGGCATGAGTCGCAGCCGTTTCAGCCTGAGACCGGCGCTTATGGCGGCGGGCACAAGCACGGCCACGATGAAACCTTCGGCGAGGACTATGCGCTCGCGCAGAAGGTTTATAGCGAGCATCACGGGCATTCGCACGACCATGACCACGAACACGAGCACAAGCACGCTCACGATGCCCATGATCACGATCACTCCCAATGCGGCCACGATCACTCGCATGATCATGGCCACGACCACAAGCACAAGCACGATCACTGATGCAAACCGCTGAACTCACCGCGCTGCTGCATCTGGCGTCGCCTGCGCTGCCTATCGGCGCGTTCAGCTATTCGCAAGGACTCGAAGCGGCCATCGAACACGGTTTCATCCACGATGCCGACAGTGCCCGCGACTGGATTGCAAGCGGGCTCGTCAACGTGCTCGCACGCGGCGAACTGCCGTTTCTCGCGCATCAGCTGCAACGCTGGCACGCGCACGACGAAGCCGCCTTGACCGCGGCGAACGACGAATACATCGCGAGCCGCGAGTCGTCGGAGTTGCGCCGCGAGACCGAGCAAATGGGCTGGTCGCTTGCGCAGTTGTGCGCGTCGCTCGAATGGGGCGATGCCGCGCGCCGCGCCACGCTTGCCGCGATCAAGCCGATTGCGCAACCGACGGCGTTTGCCTTTGCCGCCTTCGCGCACGATGCCGCGCCCGACGCGATGCTCGCCGCCTACGCGTTCAGTTGGGTCGAGAATCAGGCGGCCGCGGCGCTCAAGGCCGTGCCGCTCGGGCAACTTGCGGGGCAGCGCATCATCGTGGCGTTACGCGCGCCGATAGACGACGCCGTGCGCCGCGCGCTGGCGACATCGCCGAACCAGGTCAATACTTTCGCGCCGCAACTCGGCATTTTGTCGGCGCGGCACGAGTCGCAATATTCGCGGCTTTTCCGCTCCTGATCGCAGAAACCGAAGCACTTCAAACAACGCCCATGAACGCCCCTGCTTATTCTTCCGCCGCCCGTCGAACCAAGAAGCTGCCGCCGTTGCGCGTCGGCGTGGGCGGGCCGGTCGGCTCCGGCAAGACCACGCTGCTCGAAATGCTCTGCAAGGCGATGCGCGAGAAATACGATCTCGTCGCCATCACCAATGACATCTACACGAAGGAAGATCAGCGCCTCCTGACCGTTGCGGGCGCGCTGCCCGCCGAGCGCATCATGGGCGTGGAGACGGGCGGTTGCCCACACACGGCCATTCGCGAGGATGCGTCGATCAACCTCGAAGCCGTCGATCGCATGGTGTCGCGCTTTCCTGATGCGGACATCGTCTTCATCGAATCGGGCGGCGACAATCTCGCGGCGACCTTCAGCCCCGAGCTGTCGGACCTGACCATCTATGTGATCGATGTCGCGGGCGGCGAAAAGATCCCGCGTAAAGGCGGACCGGGCATCACGAAGTCGGATCTGCTCGTCATCAATAAAACGGATCTCGCGCCTTATGTCGGCGCGAATCTCGACGTGATGGCGAGCGACGCGAAGAAGATGCGCGGTGAACGTCCGTTCGTGATGTGCAACCTCAAGGCGCTCGATGGCGTGGATACGGTGATCGGCTTCATCGAGAAGAAGGGCTTGCTGGTTTAGGCGCTTCGAGCGCCGTCAATGACGGTGCCGATGATGAATATCCGGAAAATGTGCATGCGTGTGCGTGATCGGCAGATGCCGATGCTCATGCACATGCGGCTCGACGCCATCCCATTCGAAATCGTGTTCATGCCGATGATGCTCGTCATGTCGATGCCGGTGCGTATGCGCGAGCGGCTCGTGCGTGTGGGCATGTTCGTGACGTTCCCGCAGATGCAGCCATATGCCGAGCGTCATTAGCGTGGCGGCGCACCAGAAGAGCATCGAGGGCGATTCCGGCCACAGAAGCAGCGAGAGCGCGACGCCGAAAACCGGCGCAACCGAAAAATACGCGCCGGTGCGCGCCGTGCCCAGATTGCGCAGCGCGACCACGAAGAGAACGAGGCTCACACCATATCCGGCAAATCCCGTAAGCATGGCCATGAGCATATGCGACGCATCGGGAAGCCGCGCGCCGAGCATGCAGGCGATGCCGAGATTGACCGTCCCCGCGACGAGCCCTTTCACGCACGCGATGACGAAGGCATCGTTCGTCGATACCTTGCGCGTCAGATTGTTGTCGATGGCCCAGCAAAAGCACGCGCCCGCGACCAACAGTGCACCGGACGTCATGCCGCCCGCGCCCGGCTGCCACGAAAGCACCGCGCCTCCGGCGACGATCGCGACCATGCCGAGGAACACCTGAAGGTCGACGTTTTCCCGAAAGACGACCCACGCGATGACGGCGGTGAACACGCCTTCGAGATTCAACAGCAGCGAACTGGTCGCGGCAGGCGTGGCGGCGAGTCCCAGCATGAGCAGCGTGGGGCCCGCGACGCCGCCGGCCGCGATGGCGCCGACGAGCCACGATGTTTCGTTTCGCGGGATGCGGATGTCGCCACGCTCGACGCGTGTGGCGGAAAGCGTCTGCCGCACGACCAACACGATGGCAAGCCCGATGCCGCTGCCGAGATAGAACAATCCGGCAACCATGAAGGGTGCAAGCGTGCCTAGGAGCGCCTTGGCTATGGGGGTGGTCGCGCCGAATAACGCGGCGGCGAGCAAGGCGGTGAAGGCGGCGTTCGGGCAAGTGGTCATCGCTTCGATTTGCAGGTTGGAGCTTGCTTGTCCTATCGCATCATTCATGTCCGGGACGGCTCGCAAACGCCGCTCAACCTCGGACAAACGTCAGGTAACGATTTCGTCACTAATGCCTGGCAGAGAATCGACGAATATACGAAGACTTTCGTTGTACCGGCAGCACAGTTCTCTCTTTTCCTTCTTCCGCATAGGCTTCGCAAGCCTCCGATAGTATGCGGCAGTTTTCTCGAATTTCTCTTTCTGCGCCGCCAGAGCCTTCCGAAGTCTGTCTTCACACGTCAGTGTCGCCGTAAAGTCGGCCTTGTTGATGGCGTGAAGCGGTAGAAGCCAGCATTCGAGCGAATGCACGCATATGGCAAATGCAATGCGCTTCTCATACTTCAGAAACTCTTCGACTCGTACCCTAGCAATCAGAGTTGCCCGCACATCGAATATCAATCTCGCGATGGGCTTCTCTGCTCCGTCGACGAAGCGAGACACTGCAAAATGTTCATGCTCGCAAACGTCGGTATCAATCTGGATGACTAAGAAATCGTTCGTCGCGAAAATTTCGTCGAGCACACCACGGCGCTCCAGAAACGAAAACACATTTTCCCATCCGCCGAAGCTTCCTTGCCGATCTTTATCCGTTGCATCCAGTTCCGGCTGAATGGAGTTGAAAACCATGTCTCCGCCATAAAAGCCGTCCAACAAATATTCAAGGAAGCGCTGATCTGTCGCGCCTTCACAAACAAGGGCAGTTTTCTTCATCTTAGAACGAACTTGAAATCCCACCGATCAACCCGCGCATGAAGGCTTCCGACATCTTGAGGTTAGGAAGATTTTCGAAATTCCTGGGCTTCAGCACGCGATCGACCATGGTCTTACCGTCGAGGTTTCTCCTAACCACGAAAAGACGTTGTTCGTCGTCGTCGAGGTTAAGGCCATCTAAAACGGCCGGGTTGTGAGTGGTGAATATGACCTGCTTCTGATTCTTCTTTGCCAGTTCCACCAACTCGCGCATCATGCTGCGACAAAGGCCCGGATTCAATGAAGCATCGATATTGTCGATAGCAAAAAACGGCGGAGTCAAATCGCTCGCAAACAAAAGAAAATAAAACAGCAGGAAGAAGAACCCCTCGTTCGCGCTGGAATACTCAAAGAAGCGTTCGGACTCGTCGACGAAGAAGTCGCGAATCTCCAGCGCCTCATCCTTGCTCTCGTTGACAAGGCGAAGTCCGTCAAACCAGCCTAAGACGCGCAGCGATGAATCGAGCGATTCCAGAATTTCTTGAGCGCGCAGCATTGCATCGGGGTCGATTCCCTGACCTCCCTTGGCTTGATGAACATAGTAGGCAAATAGGCGCGAAACGCCTTCGCCGCTTATTCCCAGAGGCTCTATTTGTCCCTCGCGCCGCGCAGTTCTCAGCGCTGAATTTTCTGGCGAGTAGGTGATGAAGCCGCTAAGATATTTGTGGGTCTTGTCGTGTATTACCGACATAAGCAGAGCTTCAGGCGAGTCTTCGTTGGATGATCTTGCCGATGCATTTAGACCTTTCTTTCCCTGCTCCAATTCCTTACCTAAAACTTCAACGAAGGCGCTGACGACTTTCAACGTATCAGTTAGTTCACGCGGACTATGAGCGCTGACATTGACGGATTGCAGATATGCCGCTATTTTTCCGCCCTGTTCAGCCACGAACTCCACCTGATCCCCTGGCTGACTCAACGTCCATTTCGAATACGGCTCATTGTCGTTGACCATTGCGAACAACACGTTCTCGTCTTCATTCGAGGACACCGTAACCTTGATCGCCGAGAGAGGATCGACTCCCGCAAATGCCGGCCGCATATCTGCTGGTCTGACGACTCTTATTCCACGCGACACGAGGAACTCGTTATCGAGCTTGCGTGCAGCCGCTGCGCCGGTCAAAGCGATCGCTTCCAGAATGTTGCTTTTCCCCGCACCGTTCTCACCAATAAGAACGTTCACTCGCCCCAGTTCAAGGGGCAAGCTAGTGATTGATTTGTAGTTCTCGATGCGAATGGTGGCTATCACTTTGCGGCGCAGTAGTAATGAATTTTGATCGGTCTGGTCCAGCGACGCAGGGTCAGATAAGCATACCATCGTAGATTGCGAGCGATGCAAGTCTTAAGAATGGTCTTCTGGACGACTTCCGTGTCAGCGGTTCTTGCTACTTTTCTTCGAATGCCAATGCTGCAATACTGCTCAACGGGAGCGGCTGGCTCGAAAGATCGACGCCCAAACCGCCCGTATCCGCCGCCCGCGATCCTCGAAAATATACCACCCGACGAGCGCCAGCACACCGGAAGTCAGCCCCGTCATCAAAGGTTCGAAAAACGGAACACCGTAGTGATTCGCATGCGAATAAGCGTCGCCGATCATGGTGAGAACACCGACGACGAGCGCATTGCCATATCGATTCAAAAACAGCCTGCGCGCCGGCGTGAACGTGATCAGCACAGCGAGAATGCCCGTGGCGAGCCCTGTCTTGAAAGCCAGCGTCCAGTGCGCGAGGCTCATGACGTTCATCCAGCTTCCCGGCATGCAGGTCATGCACGCGCTCGTCGGTTGCCAGAAGCGTTTCACGAACACGATGATGCGCCGCTTCCATTCGCTCGCCATGACGTGCCTTCTTCGTCCGATGATGATCTTCAACGACGCGCGGCCAGTAACTCCGCCGCATTTTCCGGCGGCTTTCTGCATCGCCACACCCCGTGCGGTAGCATACCGGCTTCCTCGATCCTCACGTTCGCCTGCGCCGAAATTGCGAGCGTGATACATGATGCCCACTGCTGCTTTGTCCGAACAACCGTCCACGAACCCTTTTCCAGGCCAAACCGGAATCGATTCCACGCCCGTTCCCGTCCTCTTCCACATCGTGGACTTCGGCGATGGCGGGATCGAGTCCTCGCTGATTCAATGGCTGCGCGTCTTCGACCGCACGCGCTTCGCCGTCACGTTGTCCGTCATGCACCCGTCGCCCGCGTTCGAAAACCGCTTTCGCGCGCTGGTGCCGCCGGACGTGAAGATCGAAATCCTCGCGGAAAAGCCGTGGCTCAACACCTTTCAGGCGCGGCGCTACGCGAAGCGCCTGGGCAAGCTCGGGCGCATCGGCCGCGATGTCTTCAATACGCTCGTCGTGCGGCCCTATGTGAAGCGTCGTGTAGAAACGCTCGCGCGCCAGCATGCGCTGATCGTCGATTACGACATGTCGCTGCGCCGGCTTGCGGGTCAGTTCGATATCGCGTGGCTCGGCGTGAATCATTTCAGCTTCGACGCGAGGCTTGCCAGCCGTCCGCGCCGACAACGCCGGCTTGCCGAGCAGTTCGCGCGCTACGACGGCGTCGCGGCGCTCAACGATCACATGGCGGCGGAAGCGCGCGCCATGTTCGGCAGCGGGCTGAAGCGGATCTTCGTGTTGCCGAACGCCATCGATATCGAGCGCATCCGGCAGAACGGACAGATCAGCGAAGCAGCGCCGTGCGACGCGCCGTATATCGTCTCCGTCGCGCGACTCGACGAAATTCAAAAGGACCATCGCACGCTGTTGCGCGCTTATGCCGAACTCGTGCGCGACGGGCAGATCATCGAACATCTCGTGATCGTCGGCGACGGCGCGTTTCGCCGCGAACTCGAAGGTCTCGCCAACGAACTGGGGATCGCGGCGCGCGTGCATTTCATGGGATATCGAAATAATCCGCATGCGCTCGTCGCACGCGCGCGCCTGCAGGTGCTGAGTTCGCGCTACGAAGGCATGCCGATGGTGCTGCTCGAAGCGCTCGCGCTCGGTAAGCCAGTGGTCGCGAGCGATTGCCCGACCGGCCCGCGCGAGATTCTCGGCGATGGGCGCTTCGGTCTGCTGGTTCCAGTGGAATCCGTGGATGAATTGGCCAATGCGCTGCGCCGCGTCTTGACCGACGACACGTTATGCGCCGACATGCAGGCGCGCGCGCTGGAACGCGCGGAGGAATACGGCATCGCGGCGAGCAACGAACGCTTCGCGCGATGCGTTGCGGCCTTGCTGGCACGCTGAGTCGTCGCCGCTGGCTCAACGCTCCGCGTCACTCTCCTCGTCCAGCAACGCACCCAGAATAGACACCGTGCGCTCCGTCGCCCCGCGATGCCGCGCCGCGAACGCCGCGGCCGCCGCGCTCATCGCGAGACGCTGCGGCTTGTCGGTGAACAACTCGCGCAGGCCGCGCGCGAGTTCCTGCGGGTCTTGCACGCGCAACGCCGCGCCCGCCGCGATGGCATCGTTGGTCGCCTGCGTGAAGTTGAAGGTATGCGGTCCGATCAGCACCGGCACGCCCGCCGCGCACGCCTCGATCAGATTCTGCCCGCCAAGCGGCAACAAACTCCCGCCAATAAACGCCAGATCCGACGCCGCGTAGTACGCGCCGAGTTCGCCCATGGAATCGCCGAGCAAAACCTGCACATTCGATGGCAACGGCTCTGACACGTCCGCGCCCGATCCCGCCGCCACGGCCTTTGGCGCCCACACTGAACGGCGCGCGCTCTTCATGCCGGCGGCCGCGATCATCGCCGATACTTCATCGAACCGTTGCGGATGGCGCGGCACGAGAATCAGCAACGCATCGTGCACGTTCAGCGCGGCGAAGGCGCGCAGCACCAAAGTTTCCTCGCCTTCGCGCGTGCTTGCCGCCACCCACACCGGCCGATTGCCGATGGCCGCGCGCCAAGCCTGTCCGCGTGCGACGAGTTCAGGCGGCGCGCTCATGTCGAACTTCAGGTTGCCGAGCACCGCGACATTGCGCGCGCCGAGCGCGATGAGCCGCTCGGCATCCGAAGGCGTCTGCGCCAGCACGCGAGAAAAGCCGCCGAACACTTCGCGCACCGCGCGCCCGAAACGCGCCGCGCGCTTGAACGAACGCTCCGACATGCGCGCGTTCGTCAGCACGAGCGGCACGTCCGCGTGCTTGCATTCGTCGATGAGCGTCGGCCACACTTCCGTCTCCATCACGATGCCGAGCGACGGCCGCCAAGCACGCAGAAAACGCCGCACGAAACGCGGCGAGTCGTAGGGAAGATAAGCGCGCATGACGCGATCGCCATAAAGCTGCTCGCCGGTCGCGCGGCCGCTCGGCGTCATGTGCGTAATGAGCAGCCGCGCTTCGGGATGCGTCTTGAGCAACGCTTCGATGAGCGGTTGCGCCGCGCGCGTCTCGCCCACGGACACCGCATGCACCCAGACGAGCGGCGCGAGATCGTCGGCGCGGCGCGCGGGACCGCGACCGAAGCGCTCGGCAATATGCTCGCGATAACCGCGCTCCTTGCGCGAACGAATCAACAGGCGCAGCACGGCAAGCGGCGCGACGAGCCACCACGCCGCGCGATACACGAGCCTCATCAGCACCGCCGAGGCAGGCGGCGCGCCGGCTCCGATAGCTGCGCCGTTCAAACGAGCGCCCTGCCCTTGAGACGTTCGAGAATGCCGAGCGGCGCGCGCTCAGGCCGCGCCATCGACTTGACGGGCAGAAAGAACGTCTGCTCCATCATGAACTGGCCGGACATCACCGCGTGCGACGTCTGGTCGGAGAAACAGACCCATACCGAGCCGGGCGGAAACGGCATCGTCACTTGCGGCGAAACCTTTTGATAATCGAGATCGGCTTTCATCGCGTCGTGCAGATGCAGCATCAGGTGGTCGTATTCGCTGCGCTTCGACTTCGTGATGTGCAGCAGCTTCATGAGCCACGCCGCGCCCGGCGTCTGCGCCTTGATGTTCGGCAGGAAGCGCTTCGCCATGTCCTCGAACGGCTCGCCCACGCGCCACACACGCGGCGCGCCTTGCGGGTTCACGTTGGTGAAGACGCGCAGAATGCGTTCGCCGTAATTCGGCCGCGACGGAAAGGCATCGACGTGAAGACGGCTGTCGTCCTTGCGCCAGGATGTCTCGCGCGTTTCCACCTGATGCAGCCGCAAGCTGGTTGGCGCGACGCGCAACTTGCCGTCGTATTCGGGGAAGAGGCCATCCACCAGGGAGCGCGCGTTCGTCTGATAGCGCGCGATGAGCGAGCGCACCGCCGACTGCATCACGTTGTCGCCGAGCACGCCAGCAAGCGCGCCGCCGTTGGGCGCGAGGCTGATGTTCTTGCGCTTCGGGTCTGCAATGCGCGGGTCGAGCAGCGCCTGTTCGCCGCCCGCATACTCGAACCGCAGATTGGGAAAATAGAGGACTTTGCCGTTTTCGACGCCGGCGAGCAGCGTTTCGCGCGGTACGGAAAGATTTTTGCCGTGCCAATCGCACGAAGCGACTTCGATGATTTGAGATTCCGTCATGTGCCTTCGACCTTGAGTTGCTTGGCGCCTGGAAACGTAATGCGCGACGGGCACGCTATCACGGCACGCTACAAGAGACCGAAGCCCGCGAGCGCTGCCTTGACTTCGGACAACGTGGGATGCCGGCTCGCGTCGCCAAGATTGACGACCTTCGGCGACCAGTAGCCGCCAGTGCGCCAGGCGGTCGAGAAATTGTACAACTCGACGGTCGGACGCTTCAGCGCCGCCGCGATATGAACCAGCCCGGTATCGACGCCAACGGTCGCGGCCGCGCCATCGATCAGCCCGACGACCGCGGGCAGCGAGAGCTTCGGCGGCACGATGGCAGCCGCGCCGAATTCCTTCGCGAGTTTCTCGCTCGTCGCGCGTTCGGCTTCGTTGCCCCACGGCAGCACGATCGATGCACCGCGCGTGACGAGCGCCTGTCCGAGCTCGATCCACGCGGCTTCGGGCCATTGTTTGTCGGCGCGGGAGGTGGCGTGCACGAACACGACATAAGGCACCGGCAGATTCAGCCCGAGCTCTGAAATGGCGAGCGTTGCACGGCGCGTATCGATGCCGAAGTCGATATCGTCGCTGGACTGCGGGCGCGGCAGATCGAGCGCGGCGGCCACGAGTTGGCGCGTGCGTTCGACCACATGCGTGCGCGGCTCGATCGGCACGCGGCGGTCGTAGAAAAAGCGCACGGGCCATTCGAAGCCCGCGCCTTCCGTGCGATTCGCCAGGCCGACGAGCGGCCCGCGCGCCCAGCTCGCGACCCACGCGGTCTTGATGAGCCCTTGACAGTCGATCACGAGATCGTACTTCTCGGCGGCGAGCTGGCGCTTGAACTTGCCGATCTCGCGCCAGTTCGCGGGCGACGCGAAACTCTTGCGCCAGCGCCGCAGCGAAAACGGGATCGCGCGATGCACGCCATCGACGAGTTCGACGAGACTCGCGAAACTTTCCTCGACGAGCCAGTCGATTTGCGCATCGGGATAACGGCGGCGAATGTCGGCGATGACCGGCATGTTGTGAACGACGTCGCCAAGCGACGACACGCGAACGATCAGGATCTTTTGCACGCTGATTGGGACAGGCGCGGATTCGCGTTCGGGCGATTCTCGCGGTGAATTGGAGATGGGGAAACGGGATTTTAGCGCGGGTTGTGCGCGCGGCGGCGCTCGCTGTCTCCTGAAGCGATTTAAGGGCGCAAAAAAGCCGGTAGCATGACGATCACCGGGCAAGCCGTACCGGATATCCGACCACAAAGGGAGTTGCGATGGGAACGCGTTACGAACAGGACGTGGTGGCGTGGGCGCGGGAACAAGCCGAGCTGCTGCGGGCTGGTAAGTTCTCGGCCATCGATGTGGAACCTATCGCGGAGGAAATCGAGGACGTCGGCAAGAGCGAACAACGCGAGCTTTCCAGCCGTATGGCCGTGCTGCTTGCGCATCTTCTCAAGTGGCAATACCAACCGGGACGTCGTGGCTCGAGTTGGCAGCGTACGATCAAGGAACAGCGCCGCGCCGTCGGCGTCGCGCTGCAAAAGACGCCGAGTCTGAACACTTCGTTGCGCGACTCGGGCTGGCTCACCGGAACGTGGGCCGATGCCATTTCGAAAGCCGCCGAAGAACAAGGACTAGATGCGTTCCCGGAAGAACTGCCCTGGTCGACCGAGCAGAGTCTTTCGGCAAAGTTTTATTCCCAATGAAAAACGGCGCGGTTTGCCCAACCGCGCCGCTTCCCAACCATCTAGACTCACTCCGTCCAAATCAGAACGGCAGCTTCGCGTCCGGCTTTTCAGCCAGAATCACGCGGCGAAAATCTTCCTGAATGCGCTTCAACGCCTCTTCGGTGTCCGCCTCGAAACGCATCACCACGACCGGCGTCGTGTTCGACGAACGCGCGAGACCGAAACCATCCGGATATTCGACACGCAATCCGTCGATGGTCAGCACATCGTCCGCGCCTTCGAACTTCGCCGACTTCTGCAAGCGTCCGATCAGTTCGAAGTTTTCGCCTTCTTCCAGTTTGATCTGCAATTCAGGCGTCGACAGCGAGTTCGGCAGGTCGTTGAGCAGCTTGCTCGGGTCGTCCACGCGCGAAAGGATTTCAAGGAGTCGCGCGCCCGTGTAAAGGCCGTCATCGAAGCCGTACCAGCGGTCCTTGAAGAACACGTGACCGCTCATTTCGCCCGCGAGCGGCGCGCCGGTTTCGCGCAGCTTCGCCTTCACGAGCGAGTGGCCCGTCTTCCACATGACCGGCTCGCCGCCCTGCTCGCGCACCCATTTTGCGAGATTGCGCGTGCACTTCACGTCATAAATGATCTGGCCGCCCTTGTTGCGCGACAGCACTTCCTGCGCAAACAACATCAGCTGGCGATCCGGATAGATCATCTGGCCGTCCTTCGTCACCACGCCGAGACGGTCGCCGTCGCCATCGAATGCGAAGCCGATCTCGGCATCCGTTTCCTTTAGCGCCTTCATGACGTCCTGCAGATTCTCGGCATGCGCCGGGTCCGGGTGATGGTTCGGGAAGTTGCCGTCGATGTCCGTAAAGAGTTCGACCAGCTCGCATCCGAGCGCCTTGAACAGACGCGGCGCAAGACCGCCCGCGACGCCGTTGCCCGCATCGATGACGATCTTCATGCCGCGCACCGGCTTCACATCGGACAGGATTCGGTCGAGGTAGATCTGCTGGACGTCGAACTCGGTGTAGCTGCCTTCGCCCGTTTCGAAGTCGTCGTTGACGATCCGCTGATACAGGCTCTGAATCTGCTCGCCGTAGATGGCCGCGCCGCGCAGCACCATCTTGAAGCCGTTGTAGTCGGGCGGATTGTGGCTGCCCGTCACGACGATGCACGAATCCACGCGCCGCTCGCCCTCGGGCAAGGGCAGCGGCACGCTCGCGGCGAAGTAGCCGACGGGCGTCGGCACCATGCCGATATCGATGACATCGACGCCTGCCGCGCGCAGGCCGTCCGCGAGCGCGCCGACGAGTTCCGGGCCGGACAGACGGCCATCGCGCGCAACGACGACGGAATCGCCGCCCTGCTTGCGGATCTCGCTGCCGAACGCTTGGCCGATGTTCTTCGCCACGTCCTTGTCGACCGTCTTGCCGACGATGCCGCGGATGTCGTAGGCCTTGAAAATGGATTGGGATACCTGGGTCATAAGATGGCTACCTCTTCTCGTTTGATTGATGGATTCTCGGCGATGCAGCCATGAGGGCGTGCAGGTCGAAACGTGATCGATGTAAAACGCGCCGGCATGCAAGCGCATGCCAGATGACGGTTCGAATTCTGCCTGCAAGTGTGCTTGCGCATCGCGACCGCGGCTTCGAGGATCGAGCTTCGGTTCGCACTTATAATCGCTGTCTTTCAGCGCTTTCCACGTTTTCATGCTGCGCGTCGCGGTAAAGCCTCGCGCGCTCATTCTAATCCAATGCCTAATCGCTCTTTCGCCTCGATGCCCGGGAATGAGGCGCCTTCGCGCGCCACCACACAAAACTATTTTCCGTTGCGGCGAACGTTTGTCACGAAGCTGGCGAAAATCGCGAAAGCGTCGGACCGTCAGGTTTTGCTAGCACACGGCATGCCCGACCACACCTCGGTATGCGCGGCATGAAGGCGTTGACGCGCTCGGGCAATCCGGACGTCGCGCGGGCGCTCGCCAACATCGTCTGGCTCGGGCTCGAAAGGCTGACGCAGATTGCGGTCGCCATCGTCATTTCGGGGCTGCTCGCGCGCTATCTCGGCCCGGACGCGTTCGGCAAATGGCAGTACGCGAATACGCTCTTGCTCGTCATCGCGCCGATCACGTGGGTCTGCGGCGCGGAAATTCTGGTGCCGACCATCGTGAAGGAACCGCCCGCGCGCACGGGCGTCGTGCTCGGCAGCGCCTTCGTGCTGCGCATCGCGGTATCGGCGATTGCGCTCGTCATGACCTGGACATGGATCGCGGCGGGCTTCACCGACCCGCTCGTGGGCGCCATGCTCGCCGGTCTTGCGCTCACCATGTTGTTTCGCGAGCCGTTCATCGGCGTGATTAACGCGTGGCTGCAGAGCATGACCTACAGCAAGCCGCAATTGATCGCGAGCATGTTCACGGCCATCGTCAAGGCGGCGCTCGTCTATGCCTTCGTGCGCATGGCGATGAGCGCGGCGAGTTTCGGCTGGCTGTGGGCGCTGGAAGCGGCGGCGATAGGCGGCGTGCTTCTCGTGTATTACATGCGGCGGCACGGCGGCAGGCTCGGCTGGCACTTCGACCGCGCGCTCTTCAGGCACTTCGCGAGCGCGGGTACGGTGTTCTGGATCGGCCTCATCTGCATGTATCTGTTCCTGAAACTCGACCGGCTGATGCTCGCGCATCGCGTATCGTTCGCGGAACTCGGGCTTTATTCCGCCGCGCAGCAATTGAACGAAAACTGGATCGCGCTTGCGCTGATGCTGGCGCAGACCATCGCGCCGGCGTTCGTTTATCGCGTGACGGACACCGCGCAACTGAAGCGCAATCTGTGGCGCCTCTTCGCGCTGACCGCCGTTTTGATGGTCGCCGGCGCCGCCGTGCTCGACGCCCTCGCGGGCTTCATCATCACGCGAGTCTTCGGGCCGAACTATGCGGGCGCCACGGAAATTTTCCGCTGGGCGGTGTGGCTTTCGGTGCCGGCGGGCATCGAGGCAATCGGCAATCTCGTGGTCCTGAAATTTCAGGCGAAGTACGTGCTGCTCGCGAAATGGCTGCTCGCGCTCGGCGTCGCGTTCGCGGTGAATGCGTTCGCCATTCCGCGCTTCGAAGGCTACGGCGCGTTGATCGGACTGGCTGCGGGTTATCTGGCGGCGGCGTCGGTGAATTTCTATTACATACGCTTGCGCCTGTCAGCATGAACGCTCTCTCCGATGTCGCCGTCCTCATTCCCGCGTACAACGGTCAGGCCGACCTGGAACGCACGCTCGCCTCGTTCGATGAAACGTCGCCCGTGCAAGTGCTGATCGTCGATGACGGCAGCACGCCACCCATCGTCGCGCCGGTCATCGACGGCATGCGGATCGCGATTCTGCGACTGCCCGAAAACGGCGGGATCGAGCGCGCGTTGCAGGCCGGCATCGAAGCGCTTGCCGCGCGCGGTTTGCGCTACGCGGCGCGTATCGACAGCGGCGATCTCGCGACGCCCGGGCGGCTCGCGATGCAGCGTGCGTATCTCGAGGCGCATCCGCGTGTAGCCGCGCTCGGCATGTGGACGCACGTGGTAGCCACCGGCGGCGCGCCGCTCTTCGATCTCACGCCGCCGACCGAACCGGACACGATCCGCCGCATGATGCTCGCGCGCTCGTGCTTCGCGCATCCCTCGCTGATGCTGCGTGTCGAGGCGGTGCGCGAGGTCGGCAACTATCGCGCGGACTATCGCGCGGCGGAAGACCTGGATCTGCTGCTGCGTCTGCTTGCACGCTACGACGGCGCGAATCTGCCGGCGTTCGGTCTCTACTACGAGCTGAACGAGAACGGCATCAGCGCCACGAAACGCCGCACGCAGACGCTGTCAACGCTGCGCCTGCAATGGCGTTACTTGCGGGCGGGCAACGTGTTCGACTGGGCGGGCATCGGCAAGAGCATTGCGCATCTGCTGCTGCCGTATCGCGCGCTCAAGGCGTTGAAGGCGAAACTGCTGCGGCCTTCCACGCCCACGAAATAGTTGCACCCTGAACTTATTGTCGAATTGCTTTCGATTGATTTTGCGCTACGGTTGGCCGTGCACAAGCGCAAGCGCGCGGCGTGTTCCGCCTTGCACGGCGAACCGTAAAAAAACGACTCCCGGATGACGAAACCACCGCAGCGCCTTCGCATCGCCCTCGTGTGCAACACGGCATGGGCCATTTATACCTACCGGCGCGGCGTGCTGCGCATGCTGACGGACAACGGAGCCGAAGTGACGATCATCGCGCCGCGCGACCGCACGTTCGAGCCGCTGGAGGCAATGGGCTGCCGCTGCGTCGAATTGCCGGTGGCGTCCAAAGGCACGGACCCGCGTCAGGACCTGAAGACGCTCGTCGCGCTGTATCGCGAATATCGCGCGACGCGTCCGCATCTCGTTTTCCACTACACGATCAAGCCGAATATCTACGGCTCGCTGGCGGCCATGCTGGCGCGCGTGCCTTCGATTGCGGTGACGACGGGACTCGGCTACGTGTTCATCCAGAAAAGCCGCACGGCGCAGATCGCCAAGCGGCTTTATCGCTTTGCGTTTCGTTTTCCGCGCGAGATCTGGTTTCTGAATCAGGACGATCTCGCCGCCTTCAACGATGAAAAACTGCTTGTGCACCCGGATCGCGCGCGCCGTCTGCATGGCGAAGGCGTCGATCTCGACGAGTTCGCCTTCGAGCCGTTGCCCGAACGCGAAGACTTCGTGTTCATCCTGATCGGGCGGCTCTTGTGGGACAAGGGCGTGGCCGAATACGTGGAAGCGGCGCGACGGCTCAAGCGCCGCTATCCGCATGCGCGTTTCCAGTTGCTGGGGCCCGTTGGCGTCGATAATCCCAGCGCGATCGGCCGCACGGACGTAGAAGCGTGGGAGCGTGAGAATATCGTCGAATATCTGGGCGAAGCGAACGACGTTCGGCCGCTCGTCGCGGCGGCGGATTGCGTCGTGCTGCCTTCGTATCGCGAAGGCGTGCCGCGCACCTTGATGGAAGCCTCCGCGATGGGCCGTCCGATCGTCGCGACCGACGTGCCCGGCTGCCGCGAAGTGGTCGCGCACGGCGAAAACGGCCTGCTTTGCGAAGTCAAGAGCGCGGACAGCCTCACCGCGCAACTCGAAAGCATGCTGACGCTGCCACGTAGCGCGCGCGAAGCAATGGCGCAACGCGGCCGCGAGAAAGTCACCCGCGAATTCGACGAAAAAAATGTCGTCGAACGATACAAGGGCACAATACACGCCATAACCGGCATTTCACTCTGAATTTCGATTTCTGGGGAGCACACGATGAATGGCAACGGGGCGCATGAGAACGCGGCGCAGGACACGGCACAAACCACCTCGCGAGGCACGATTCTGGTGACAGGCGGCGCGGGCTTCATCGGCTCGCATACCTGCGTCGAACTGCTCGGCGCGGGCTACGGCGTGGTGGTCATCGACAATCTCGTCAACAGCCGCGCGGAGTCGCTCAAGCGCGTGGAGCGCATTGCGGGCAAGCCGGTGGCGTTTTATCAGGAAGACGCGCGCGACGAAGCCGCGCTTCGCCGGATTTTCGATGCGCACGAGATCACCGGCGCGATCCACTTCGCCGCGTTGAAGGCGGTGGGCGAATCGGTCGCGAAGCCGATCGAGTACTACAGCAACAACATCGGCAGCCTGCTTGCCGTGCTCAACGTGATGCGCGAGCGCAACGTGCGCAACTTCGTGTTCAGTTCGTCGGCAACGGTGTACGGCGTGCCGCAAAGCGTACCGATCGACGAGAGTTTTCCGCTGTCCGCGACCAATCCGTACGGGCAATCGAAGCTCATCGCCGAGCAAATTTTGCGCGATCTCGAAGTGTCCGATCCGTCGTGGCGTATCGCGACGCTGCGCTATTTCAACCCGGTCGGCGCGCATGAAAGCGGGCTCATCGGCGAAGATCCGGCGGGCGTGCCGAACAATCTGATGCCTTACGTGGCGCAAGTGGCGGTCGGCAAGCTGGAACGCCTGCGCGTGTTCGGCAGCGACTACGAGACGCCCGACGGCACCGGCGTGCGCGATTACATTCACGTGGTCGATCTGGCGCGCGGGCATATTGCCGCAATCGATGCGCTGAAGTCGCTCGACCGAAGTTTCGTCGTCAATCTCGGCACGGGACAAGGCTATAGCGTGCTGGATGTGGTCAAGGCATTCGAAACGGCGTCGGGCAAGCCCGTGCCTTACGAACTCGTGCCGCGCCGTCCGGGCGACGTCGCCGCTTGCTACGCCGACCCGGCCGCGGCGCTCGCGCTGATCGGCTGGCGCGCGGAACATGGCATCGAGCGCATGTGCGCGGATCACTGGCGCTGGCAGTCGCAAAATCCGCGAGGCTTTGCCTGAGGCGTCGCGGCGCCTTGCTTCACTCGTATCAACCGGTCCTATTTCATGCTTAGTTTCGCGCTTGCTTTTCTGGTGTCGCTGCTGGTGACGTTGTTGATCGTGCGGTTCGCGCACCTGCATGAAGGCGTGCTGGGCGACACCGATCTTGCCGGCGTGCAGAAGTTTCATGCGCGACCGGTGCCGCGCATCGGCGGCGTCGGCATTTTGTGCGGACTGACGGTATCGGCCGTGCAATTGCGATGGAGTTACCCGCTCGTTTCGGGCGGGATACTCGGCATCATCGCGTGCGGCATGCCGGCGTTTCTCTCCGGCCTGATCGAAGACATGACCAAGCGCGTGACGCCGCTCATCCGGCTTGTCTGCACCATGGCGGCGGCCGGGCTCGCGTATGCGGTTCTGAATATCGCGGTGACGCGCATCAGCGTGCCGCCGCTCGACTTTCTGCTTTCCTACGCGGTCATTTCCTGCGCGGTCACGGTGATCGCGGTCGCGGCGCTCGCCAACGCGGTGAATATCATCGACGGCTTCAACGGCCTCGCTTCGATGGTCACGTTCATGATGTTCGCCTCGCTCGCCTACGTGGCGTTTCAGGTGCACGATCCGGTCGTGCTGTCGGGCTCGCTCATCATGATGGGCGCGGTGATGGGCTTCTTCATCTGGAATTTTCCGGCGGGACTGATCTTTCTCGGCGATGGCGGCGCGTACTTCGTCGGTTTCATGCTCGGCGAACTGTCAATCCTGCTCGTGATGCGCAACCGCGATGTCTCCGCATGGTATCCCGTGCTGCTTTTCATGTACCCGATCTTCGAGACGTGTTTCTCGATCTACCGCAAGAAGTTCATTCGCGGCATGTCGCCGGGAATTCCGGATGGCGTGCATCTGCATATGCTGGTTTACAAGCGGCTGATGCGCTGGGCGGTCGGCGTGCAGAATGCGCGTGAACTCACCCGACGCAATTCGCTGACTTCGCCCTATCTCTGGCTGCTATGCCTGATTGCGGTGATTCCCGCGACGTTGTTCTGGCGGCACACGCTGCATTTGTTCTGTTTCGTGATGGTGTTTGCGGCGACTTACGTGTGGCTGTACATCAGCATCGTGCGATTCAAGGTTCCGCGATGGATGGTGTTTCGACGGCCGCACGTGGTGCGCAAGTGAATCATGTTTTCTAAACCGCCCGTGTCTTGCCCGGGCGGTTTTGGTTTCAGGCGGGGGATTTGGGGCTGCGACCCAGATACTCCTTTAGGGCATCGCCGATTTCGCTGATGACCGTTTGCCAGATGGTGACGCTGTTCTTGTTGTCGTCTTTGTCTCCGAGTTGCCGGAATACCAGGCGGACGATGGGCAGCATGGACACGGCGACCAGTGAAGCCAGCACCACAAGCGGCGCCAGCAACAACTCGACATGCGACGAATAGTTTTGGGCTGAAGAACCGAAAATGCGCCAGCCGAACGTGATAATCCACGCGGCTAGCATGACGAGAAGAACTGCGATCAATCCGGCCATACCGATGAATGTGTAATGCCTAAACCTTCGATATTCCCGTCGGTCGGCAACCTGCTCTCTCAGTAAATACGGATGCACTATCGTTGTCACTGATAGCTCCTCAGCGTCGGTATCCAGATAGACCCGTTCGTCTCGCACTTTCGCCGACCCAGCTTCTGCGTTCACGAAACCCATCCCATTTGCCCCAACTTGATCGTCATTGCGCCTTGGCCGACATGAAACTGTTCGCTCAATCTTTTGATGCTCGTGATATTCCTTTTGTCGATAAGAATGTCGACCGCAAAACCCGGGATGAGCAGCTCCAGCGCGAAAGTATTGGCTTGTAACTCGACCAATCTTCGCGGCACTTCCACGAACTGCTTCGCCGTATCGACGAAGGAATTGCCATGTCTGAGAGCGAAGTGCCCAAGTTCATGCGCAATTGAAAATCGCTGCCGCCGTTTCCCCTCGCGCGAATTGATGTAGATATGCGGTTTGCCGTCCACTCTCTCGAAGCGCCCGAAAACCTCGCCCATATCAGGATCGAAGTTGACCGTTACGCCTGCCGCCCGCGCGATGGCCTCCGGATCGACCGGCAACCGACCATCCCAGTACTTCGAATATAGATACTCCGCCGTTCTTATCGGCATAATCCTGCCCTCCATCAACAAAATAACCCTCGCGTCAATTACTTCGTCATCCTTCGCGATCCTGTCGTCTGGAGTCTATCATCCACGATACATCTATCCTGCGCACCTCATCCGAATGGCCAACGCGTAACGCGTGACTCGCCCGCAAGAACGAGTCACGCAAAGCCTGTTTAACTCTCGATGAAAGCCAGCAAGTCCGCATTCACCTTATCCGCCTCGACCGTGCACATGCCGTGCCCGCCGCCCGGATACACCTTCAACGTCGCATTCTTCACGATCTTCGACGCCTTCTCCGCCGCCGCGCCGATGGGCACGATCTGGTCATCGTCGCCATGCAGAAAGAGCGTGGGCACGTCGAACTTTTCGAGGTCGGCCGTGTAGTCCACTTCCGAGAACTGCTTGATGAACTCGTAATGCCCCTTGATGCCACCGCGCATGCCTTGCAGCCAGAAGAGGTCGCGCACGCCCTGCGAAATCTTCGCGCCTTCGCGGTTGTAGCCGTAGAACGGCATCGTCAGATCCTGATAGAACTGCGAGCGATCCGCCGCCACACCCTGGCGTATGCCGTCGAAAACGTCGATCGGCAAGCCGTCCGGATTTGCCTCGGTCTTGAGCATGAGCGGCGGCACCGCACCGATCAGCACGGCCTTGGCCACGCGCTTCGTGCCATGTCGGCCGATGTAATGCGCGACCTCCCCGCCGCCCGTCGAGTGGCCGACGAGCGTGGCGCCCGTGATATCGAGCGTGTCGAGCAGCGCGGCGAGATCGTCGGCATAAGTGTCCATGTCGTTGCCTTCCGACGGTTGATCCGAACGACCGTGTCCACGACGGTCGTGCGCGATCACGCGGTATCCCTTGCCCGCGAGGAAAAGCATTTGAGCGTCCCAGGCATCGGCGTCGAGCGGCCAGCCGTGCGAGAACACCACCGGCTTGCCGCTGCCCCAGTCCTTGTAATAGATGGAGGTGCCGTCTTTCGTCTTGATCGTGCTCATCGTGTGGAACTCCTCGAAAATCCAACAATTGGGAGAAGCGCGGTTTCCGCGCTGCAGCCTGCGCCAATGGCGATGCCTATCACGCACGCGCGCGATGTCTGCAGTGAAGTGTGAAGCGATTGTGTGACCGGCGGACGTGATACGAACGGCAAAGCGCCGCATCCGAAGCGCGTGCTTGCCGAAGCCTGGAAGGGATCGAGGCGATGGCGGTCCGGACAGCGACCGTGGCGCAAGCCCTCAATTGATACGCGAAAAATTATGAGTGCGCCAGTGTTGAATCGACGGGAGTGGATATGGACCGGCTTTACGCCATCGCGCGCGCCCACAAGCCGCGCGTGATCGAAGACGCGGCGCAGGCGTTCGGTTCGAGCTTAAACGGCAAGCGGTCGCGTCTTCCGGATTCGGGAGGGAAGGACAGCGGCGCAATGGCCGCTTGCACGCAGAAGATGTGAAAAAACCTCGGCGCGGCGCCAGGTCGAACATCACGCCGGCGCAATGCTCGACAAACGCCCGCCGCGTCAAGCCATCAACGATGAAACCTCAAGCCGGCGCGGCCCCACGCGGCAGCGCCTGCGTGACCTGACGCGCCACCGCGAGATATCGCGCGGCGGTATCGGCGAGCGTGAGCCCACCAAGCGGACGATGCGAGCGAGGCTCGGTCAGCGCACGCACGAGCGCGTCCGCATAAGCGTCGATATCGTCGGGATCGCAGAGATGCACGCCCGGAAAATCCGCCGCGAAGCTGAACGGCCGAATGGTGCTCGCCACCACCGGCACGCCGGACGCGAGCGCCTCCAGAAACGCGATGCTATGCCCTTCCGAACGCGACGGCATGGCGAACACGTTCGACGAGAACAGCAGTTCCGCGACATCCGAACGCGGACCTTGCAGACTCACGCGATCCGACAATCCGAGCTTGGCGATGAGATCGCCGACCGCCGCGTGATACGCCGGATCTTCGATCACGCCGCACAACAAGAGCCGCGCGGACGGCACTTTCTCGACGACGCGCTGAAACGCATGCACCGTGGAAAGCTGGTTCTTCACCGACGTATAGCGGCCGATCTGCACGATCTGCGCTTCCTTTGTCACGCTGCCGGCCGGGCGCTTGCCGAAGCGCGCCATGTCGACGCCATTCGGAATCAGCGTCATCGAAGGATGACGGCCCACCGCGTCCACATAATCGTCGATATTGGTCGGCGACACCGCGATCACCGCGCGCGCCCGCCGCGACAACAGACGTTCGACGCGCCTGAAGGCTTCGCTCTCGAAGTCGTTGGTGGCCGAGTGCATCACATAGACGATCGGCACGTTGAGCGGCAGCATGCGCGCGTAGAACGCGGGAATGGTCGCGTGCGCGAAGAGCACGTCGGCGCGCGCGTCCTTGATCGTGCGATACAGATTCCACAGCTTGCCGAAGCGCCCGTACATGCGCTCCGGGAACAGACACTCCACGCCATTCGCGACGAGTTCCGCCTTGAGCGCCGTGAAATCGTCGTGCGCCGGCACGAGTGAGGCCACCGCCACCGACTCGCCGCCCTTCTGCTGATGAATCGCCAGATCTTTCGCGAGCACTTCGGCGCCGGACAGACGCGGTGCAAGTACGAGGTGAACTATGCGCATTCAAGCCTCCCTGACGATACGAAACAGCATCCATGACGCCGCGGCGCCGAGACCGAGCGTCATGGCCCAGGCAATACCCGTCACGCCCCACAGGTGCGTCGCGATGGGCACGGTCACGCACAGCACGATGGCCTGCACGATCGACGCGTGCGTCGCCACCTTGGGCATGCCGACCGCGCGCAGCCACGACACCAGCACCGCGATGATCGCGCCGATCGCCATGTTGATCACGAAAATACGGAAGAGCGGCACGGCCGAAAGCCATGCCGGTCCGAGCACGAGATTGAAGAGCGGCTCGGCGGCCAGACGCAGCACGATCACGAGCACCGTGAGCCCGACGCCCGCGATCAGCAGATAACGCGTGAAGAGCTTGCGCGCGCCTTGCGTATCGCGCCGGTGATGCTCGGAGAATGTCGGAAACAGATACTGCGACATGGCGATGGCGGCATCGGCGAGGAGCATCTGCGCGAGCTTCGACGACATCTGATACGCGCCCAGTTGCATCGGCCCGAGCAGCTTGGCGACGACCACCTTGTCGAACTGATTGAGCAGCAGATTGACCACGCTGCCCGCCCAGATCCAGCGGCTGAAACCCACGTAATGCGAGATGCCCGCAACCGACAAGCGCAGCGGCGGACGCGGCGACATGCTGCTCCAGGTGAGCGTGGTCTTGAGTATCTCGCCGGCGACGAGGCCGATCAGCACCGAGTAGGCGCCCGCGCCCGAGAGCGCGCAGATGAGGCCGACGGCGCAATCCGTGAAACTCGCGGAACACTCGACGCCCGCGAGCTTCTGGAAGCCGCGCTGCCGCGTCACGATGAAATACGCGGGCGATGCCACGCCACGCACGATCGGCAACACGGCTGCAAGCAGGATCAGCCCGATCGAGCCGCTCATATGGAACTGGCTGCTCATGAACGGCGCGAGCACCGCGAGCAAGAGACCGATGAGCACGCCGCGCATCGCGAGCGTGGACCACACCGCGCCGAGCTCGTTATGCGTGGGCGCATCGCGGCCTTGCACGACGGCTTGCGCGAGCCCGGTATCGGACAAGGATTCGGCGATAGCCACCGCGAGCAGCGCGATGCTGACCGCGCCGATTGCCTCGGGTCCGAGAATCCGGCCGATGGCGAGAAACTTGACGGCGACGAAGCCGCGCACGACCACTTGCTGCAGAAGCACCCAGAATGCGGCGTCCTGCTGGAAACGCCCGCGCGCCGGTATGAAAGGTAGCCGGACAGATCTCACTCGAATTCCCCGCGCTGCTGTTATTTCGTTGGCGTGGCGTTCGCGCTTGAGGCCTGGCGCGCTCGACCACCTTGCGCGTCGCGCAACGCTCCCATTCCGGACGACGGGTGCGCGCGTGACGCCGCTTCTTCTTCAGGCGACTGTGCCAAAAGTATCGTGGCAGCGGTTGCGGCGGACGACAACGCGTAGTTGAAATCGGCCCGAAATGGGTGTCAATGCGGGTTGACGAATTTCAAAGCGTGTCCCCGCACACAGGGCGTACGCGGAAAAACGCTGAAATTTGGCCGTTGCGTACGCAGTGGCGATGCTAACGTCGGTTTCGTCGGCGTTATGGCGTGGCGCGAGCCATCTCGCGCTCAATGTGCGTTCACATCTGCCGGATGCAACGGTGAAATCAATGGCGAAAGATCAAGTCCTCATCATCGAGCCCAATTTCAGCGGGCATCGCTGGCGTTATGCCGAATGGGCCGCGAACGCTTACATGGAAGCGGGGTATCGCTGCATCATCGTGACCGAGCCTGGCAACGCGGCGCATCCGCTCGTGAAGAAGATTCAGGAGCAAGGCGGCGACGCGCTCGAAGTCATGATGGTCGCGCCGCCCGTGCGTCATGGGCGCGGCCTGCACTCGGTCAGCTACGTGCGCGCGCATCAGGACTTCAAGCATTTCTTCGATACCGCGAGCCGTGGGCGTTCCATCGCGCTCGTCGTGGTGCCTTACGTCGATTACTTCCTGCTCGCTTTGCCGTTCCTGCGCTCGCCGTTCGGAAAGACGCCGTGGGTCGGCATCACGATGCGTTCGAATTTTCATCATCATCTCGTGGGTGTGCGCGCGCCGCGCCGGCCGCTCGTGAATGCGGTGAAGGGAAGACTCTTTGCGCGCGCCATTCGCGTGGGCGGCATGAAGACGCTGCTGACCATCGACCCGACCTTGCCGGACTGGTGGAAGCGCAACGTATCCGCCGCTCGCGACACGACCTCGATCGAATATCTCGCCGATCCGTTTCCCGACGCACGCGCCGCCGAGCCTTCAGCGGCTCGCCAGCGCCTCGGCTTGTCCGATGGGCTGCATGTGCTCGTCTACGGTGCGATCAACGAACGCAAGGGCCTTTTCGAACTGATCGAAGCGCTCGCGCAACGCCCGAGTGCGCAGTCGCCGACGCTCGTCATTGCCGGCGCTCAGGACGAAGACGTGCGCGCTCGGCTCGCAACGGCAATCGCAAAGTTGAAGGCGCCCGTGCCCGTGGTGTTCGACCGCTTCATTCCCGGCGAGATGGAGCTTGATCTCTTCTCGGCCTGCGATGCCGTCTGGCTCGGATACAAAGGGCACTACGGCATGAGCGGCGTGCTCGTGCAGGCGTTCCGCTTCGGCAAGCCGGTGATTGCCACCGCGGATGGCTTGATCGGATGGTTCTGCCGCACGGGAGAGCTTGGGCCTGTGGTCGACGAGCTTTCGCCCGCTGCGATCAATCAGGCGCTCGACGATGTGCTCGCACGACGCGTGGCGCCGTTCGCGTCGGGGCATCTGCTGGAGCGCAATACGCTTCTGCAATTCAAGGAGACGTTGCGGCAGGCGGTTTGATGGCGTTTTGCGGTGCATCAACGAGAGAAGCCGCCTTTCCTCACGGAAAGGCGGCTTCTTTTTTCTTGCTCCCGTAGGCCAATCAAGCCTGCGGCTCAACCGCCGAAACCGGCACCTCCGCCTTCCGCTTCGCCGGGAAGAGCGCGTCCCGAATCTTGAGGAACGGAAACTCGACAGCGCGCGTGGTCACGTATCCCACGACGATGGCAATAGCGAACTGCGCGCCCATGATCGCGAACCAAGCGGGAATGGCCGGCACATGCAGCGCCGCGGCCCGGCGAATGAGCATGTCGCCCGGAGCCAGCGCCAGCGAATGCCAAAGATAGATGCCGTACGAATACACCCCGATCCATCCGATCACGCGATAAATCATGCTCTGCCTGGTCGACTTCGAATATTCGAGCGTCAGCACGATGAGCGCGCAGAATCCGATCGCCTGGATCGTATAGCCGATGCTCTGATCGAGCGCCACGTTGCGCGTTCCGAAGACGAGCCACAACACGACGCCGACGACCATCGCGATCAGCAAGTGCTTTTGCGCCGCAATCGAACGATAGATATTCGGCTTGAGCCAACGAACGGTCGCGAGCATCACGCCGAACAGCAAGCTGTCGATGCGGTATTGCGTATAGAAGAAGGTCTCCTCGAGATGCCCGTTATAAACCGCGATACTTCGTGCAACCAACACCACCACGCAGATCGATCCCAGTACGGCAAGAATCGTCTTGAAATCCGCACGCCACCGCGCCAGCACGATCAGAAGCAACGGCAGGAACAGATAGAAATGCTCTTCGACGGCAAGACTCCAGGTCTGTGCAATCGACGAACCAAAGAAGTTCTGCATGTGCGTGAGATTCTGCACGAGGAAGGTATCGGTCGGATGCCGTCCCGCCACCACATGAAACAGAATCAGCGCGTAATAAGCAGGCCAGATCTTGAAGATCCGACGCACGATGAAGCGCCCCGCATCGATACGTTCCTCTTGCGCGTATTGCCTGAGCAGCAATCCGCCGACGAGATAGCCGCTCAGCGTGAAGAACAAATTCACGCCTTCGTGCCCGAAGCTCTTGAGCGGATACTCGATCGCCGCGATAAACGCGCTGCCCGTGGGATACGAATGGAAGTGATATCCCATCACCGCGATGATCGCGAGACCCCGGATGAAGTCGAGCTCGATCGAGCGACTCGCTCCCTGAATGCGCGGCACGCCGAACAGGCTCATGTCTTCCCCCTTCTGCGAAGGTCTTTCTGTTGTAGTTGACGCCGCATTTGACTGTCCCGTCGACGGCGCGCGCACGCACGCTCGTGCACGAAAAACGAGCATCGCGGCTGTCCAATAATCGGTCCAGACTATCGTTGCGATCCGCCAGAATCGCGCAGTTAGCCGACATCGGCGAATCTCGTATGCGCGCTCGGCAACAATGTCTTTAAGCGCTCACGGCGAGCGTGGTGCGGCGCACATGGGTGTCCGTCGTTTCGCGCCTAACGCTAGTCGCAAAACGCCGCCGCGACGACATGCTCGAAAACCCGCTGATATATTCGACCCACAAATACGGGGCTCCCGGAACCGTCGCATCCATCAACAGCATCACGAAACGAAACGCGACTCAGGCTTTCCGGGTATGCAGCGGCAGACGCCGCGAGGATATGAAGCTCGAAGAGCTTTGCGATCTAAAGAGAACGCCATGCGCAACAAGTTCGCCGTCGTCTGGATCTGGCTCTTCCTGCTGCCGCTCGCTTTCGACTTCAAGGCCGCCGAGACAGCCAGCAAGGCCATCCAGATTCTTCTCACCGTGCCTTCCATCGGCGCCGCCATCGCGCTTATGCTGATCGGACCGCGCTTTGCTTATCGCTCGCGGCTGCGCACGGTCATCACGTCGCTCTTCATGCTCACCATGGTCGGCAGTATCGCCACGCAGGTGTTGCAGGGCAACGACTCCGGCAACTACATGCGCGTGATTCTGCCGTTCCTCCTGATGCTGCTCGGCTATTTCGTCGCATGCCGTCCGTGGGACTCTCAGCGTCTCGAACAGATCGAACGCGCAATGTACTGGTCGATGATCGCCTCGCTCGTCTTCAGCTTCGCCTACGGCATGGCAACCGGCGGCGGCCTCGACAGCGTGCGCTTTCGCATCGTCTCCGTGACGTTCCTCTGCTTGCAAGGACTGTTGCTGCATGAGTTCGTCATCGCGCGGCGCGTCACCAAGTTCACCGCGCTGCTGTTTCTCGGCACCGTCGTGATCGAACTGCTCAGCGTGACGCGCAGTCTGCTCGTCGGCACCATCCTGCTGTTCATTTATGCGACCTGGCTTGCCGCGCCGTCCATCCGCCATCTCTTCACGGCCGGCTTGCGCGCGGTCATGATCGCGGCGCTTCTCGGCGCGATGGTGGCCGCGTCTGCCGCGTTCTTCCCGAGTGTTGCCGAGCACTGGGCGCAGCGCATGTCGTTCTCGAAAGACACGGAGTCCGGCCGCGATCCGACCACCATCACGCGCCTTGCCGAGATGAAGGATCAATACGATCAGACGATGGCCTCGCCACTCTCCGTCGCGGTCGGTCTCGGTTACGGTCACGACTATCGCTATTCGCCGACGTATCTGCCGGACCTCGCCGGTCAGATGACCAAGAAGGATTTCTACGCGATCAAGGAATGGGCGGCCGGCCACAACTTCTGGGTCTATCAGTTCTTCGCGGGCGGCATCATGTTCGGTATTGCGTTGCCGATCGCGTTGCTGTGGGCGCTCTATCGCGGCTCCATGGCGTATCGCGCATGGAAGCATCGCGCGCCGGATGTGATGTATCTGCCGGTGCTCGGACGCGCGTTGCTCGTGGTCGCCTCGCTGCCCGCGACGTCGGTGGGCGGCAATCCACTCGGCAACCGTTTCTCGGGCATCGTGTTCGGCGTCGCGCTCGGTCTGCTGGTCGCCGCCTATGCGCGCATCGCTCATGCATTGCGCACGCGTGCGGCTGAGACGGCGGCGCCGCGGCCATCGTTCAGAAGTCCCTTCGGTCCCGTGCATCCCGACATGCAGCCGTTTTTCGAGCCCACGCCCGATGCCTTGCCGACGCACGCATCGCACGCACCGGGCCTCACGCATGGTCATCATGACGACGGCCGGCGCGATTCGCCGCCGGGCGCGAGCACCTTCGCGCCGTCCGCCTGACACGAGCCAGTTCATACGCCATGAAGATTCTGCATCTGCTTTCCACTGTAGATCCACGCGCGGGCGGTCCCATCGAAGGCGTGCTGCAAAGCGGCATCAGCATGCAGACGATGGGCCATGAGATCGAAGTGGTCTCACTCGACGCACCCGATGCACCGTGGCTCGCGAGTTTTCCCCTGCGTCTTCATGCGTTGGGGCCGGCGCGCGGCTTCTACGGACTCACGCCGAAGCTCGTGCCGTGGCTCAAGGAACACGCAACGCGCTTCGATGCCGTGATCGTCAACGGTCTCTGGCAGTATCACGGCTACGGCACGTGGAAGGCTCTGCGCGACAGCAGCGTGCCCTATTACGTGTTTCCGCACGGCATGCTCGATCCGTGGTTCAAGCGCACGTATCCGCTCAAGCATCTGAAGAAAAGCCTCTATTGGCCGTGGGCCGAATATCGCGTCCTGCGCGATGCGCGCCGCGTGCTGTTCACGACGCAGGAAGAGCGACTGCTTGCACGCGAGTCGTTCAAACTGTATCGCGCGAATGAGGAAGTGGTCGCGTTCGGCACGCGTCCGCCGCCCGCCGATTCCACCGCGTTGCGCGAAGCGTTCCTGGCGAAGTTTCCGCAACTCGCGGGCAAGCGCACCATTCTGTTTCTCGGCCGTATTCACGAGAAAAAAGGCTGCGACTTGCTGCTGAAGGCGTTCGCCAACGTGCGCGATATCGACACGAACGCGCATCTCGTGATGGCCGGTCCCGACGACGGCGAGTTCGCCGCGAATCTGCGTACGCTCGCCAAGGAACTCGGCATCGAGACTCGCATGACGTGGACCGGCATGCTAAGTGGTGACCTGAAGTGGGGCGCGTTTCGCACGAGCGATGTCTTCGCGCTGCCTTCGCATCAGGAGAACTTCGGCATTGCGGTTGCGGAAGCGCTGGGTTCGCGCTTGCCGGTGCTGATCTCCGACAAGGTCAACATCTGGCGCGAAGTGAAGGAAGACGGCGCGGGAATCGTGACGACCGATACCGTTGAGGGCGCCGCCGATGCGTTATCGACCTGGCTGCGCATGGATACCGCCGCGGTCGAAGCCATGCGCGAGCAAGCGTTCAAGACCTTCATGCAACGCTTTCATGTCGACGCCATGTCGAAGGATCTCGTCCGCGTGCTGCGAGACACGGCGGGACCGCGCGGCGGCAGGACCGATGCCTTGCGTTTGAAGCGGCAGGCCGGTTGATGCGTGCTTATTTCGCGACCAGATTGGCCTTCAGGTAATCGACGAAGCCGTTCTGCGTGGCGATGATCTTTTCCGCGCAGCCGTTGTAGTCCGAGCCGACGGTGCGCTCTTCGCCGTACATGTCGCGGCATTGTGCATATAGCACGATGGTTGCGCCACTGCCCTTCGCCGTGCGCGTCGCCGAATAGACCGGCTTGCCTGAGCCTGAAGGCATGTCGGTGTCGATCGCGACATCGTCCGCGCGCAACAGACGTTCCTTCGAACTTTTTTCCACATACGTCTTCGTCAGCTTCCAGGCCGCGTCGCATTGCGCGGCGTCGTTGCATTCGACGGTCGCGTTGCGCTGCGCCTCTTCGAGCGATTGCTCGGTGCGCGTGAAGCGGCCAGCCTTCTGCGCCTCGGTTTCGGAGAACGAGCAGGCTACGAGCAAGAGCTGGGCAAGTGTCAGGGCGATAAGCAGTTTCACGAGCGATATACCTAAAAAGCCGGGTGTGGACGGCGATTATAGCGATGCCCGCTCGCACGCATCAAAACGAAACGCCGCCGGTCCTCGACGACCGGCGGCGTTTTGCGCTTCAGGTGCTGCTGCCCTGCCTCACGCCTTGCTCAGATCACCCGGCATATGCATGGCCGATGCGGCCATCGGCATTTCCTCGGTGACGATACCCTTGAGCGGCGTGCCGGACGAAGAGACGAGCGTCGCTGCCGGCGTGCTTTCATCGTTCTTCAGCATGCGGCCGAGATGGCTACCGAGACGCAGGGTCATCGCGGCGATCGTGATGGTCGGGAAGTTTGCGCCAACCGTCGGGAACACCGAGCTGCCCGCCACATACAGGTTGCTCATGCCGTGAATCTTCAGGTTGCGATCGACCACGCCTTCCTTCTCCGAGTCGTGCATGCGCGTCGTGCCCATGTGATGCCATGTGCCTTCGAGCTGCGCGGGCCACGGCTTGCCTTCGAGCGGCTCGTCGAGCTCCACGTCGGCCACGCCGCCGCGCTTCAGTTCCTCGGCAAGAAGCGTCACCGTGCGATCGAAGGTGCGCTTCACGAGCTCGGTCACTTGCCAGTCCACCGACACGCGATTCATTCCGAGCGCGTCTTTCTGCGCCGAGAGCGTCACGCGGCTGTCGCGATTCGGCTCCGCTTCCACGATCGTCTGAATCTTCACTTCGGTGATGAGCGAACGCGGTTGCAACAGACGCGCAAGACCGAAGCACGCGGTATCGACGGGATGCGCCATCATGGTCATGAGGTCGCCCGCCATGCTGTAGCCCGGCTGATCCTTCTTGAGCATGGCCTGTTTCGCGCGGATCAACGCTTCGGAACCCTCGGTGTTCTCACCACGGAACACCGAATAGAACCACGAGCGCGCGTTCAGGAGCTTCTCGCGTTCCAGCACGGACTGCGTGAGCGCGAATTGCGAAGAGATGAACGTACCGTGCGCCGAGACCGCTTTGTTCTGATAGTGATACTTGATGTCGTAGAGCTTGTTGCGCGCCCATTCCTTCTTGAAGTTCACCTTCGCCGACATGATGCGCGGATGGTCCATGAAGTAACGGCCCACCAGATCGTTGCCGTTGCCGAGACCCGCCTTCTGCACCTTGTTCGACGACAACAACAGACGCGCGTTTTCGATACCGCCTGTCGCGAGCACGAAGACCTTCGCGCGAATCGCAAAGCGCCGGCCGCTGATGGTGCCGATATCGATCTTCGTGACGGTGCGTGCGTCGGTGTCGGTGTCGATGTTCATTGCGTTTGCGTACAGCATCACGCGCACGTTCTTCGCATCGAGCAGATGCTTGCGATACACCTTGCCGAAGCGCACCGGCGGGCTGAACTGCGAGATCGTGTCGCGCACCTTGCCCGTCGGGAATGGATGACGCTTGACATCCGAACGATGAATCGCCGCTTCCCAGTAGGCCGGATCGAAATTATTCTCGCCGAGCTGCAGCAGTTGATGCGTGCGCGCATAGTAAGGGCGCAACTCGTCCAGGCTGAAAGGCCAGCCGCTGTCTTTCACCCAGTCGCGCTTTTCGAAATCCCACGGATCGAGCGGACGGCACCAGCCGCCCCAGCAATTGCTGCTGCCGCCAAGAAAGCGGCTGCGGCAACCGTCGGCGAACTCGTATGGCACGCCGACGTTCTCGCCGCGATACAGATCGCGCGTTTCGTCGTCCGCTTTGTACCCGCCGCTTTCCAGGAGGCACGCGTCGATGCCCTGCCTTTCGAGTTCGAGCGCCAGCGTGATGCCGGCCACCCCCGCCCCGACGATGCAGACCGTGGTATCGATTACCGCGCCTTGCTCTACGCTTCGGCTGTCAATGAACATGCCCCGTACTCCTTCTTACTCGTGCTTAAGCGGTGTGCCATGTTGCCGGCAATGCACCGCGCCCCTGACCCGTTGTCCAAACGCCGCATCCGGTTGCGAGGCGTCGCTCGTCTTGGCGACGCATCTTCTTGCCGGATTCGAACGATCCCGACGGCGCCCTGTACGCCATATACGCGCTATTCGCGCTTGTTCGCGTGTGCTGCCGCAGGGCTCCGCATGAGCTTGCAAGTCTCCTTCGCTGTCGGTTCACGAAAGCCCGCCGTGATACGCGGCATCGAATGCCCGCATCACGCCGCGCGCGCTTTGTCTCCGTGCCTCAGATGTCTTGTGCTTTCAAAAACGACCGGGCCGCGTCGATCACGAAGCGCGCGACCGCGATAAAACTCATGCAGGGAAGCGTTTTTTGATGAAGCGCACTGGGTTGCCGCCATACACGCCTTCCGCATCGAGCGAACGATGTACGACGGAAAGCGGTGTGACGACTGCCGAGCGCCCGATGGTCACGCCCATCTGCACCACGCATTTCGAAGTGATCCAGACGCCGTCTTCGATCACGATCGGTGCGACCTGCAAGTCCATGTTGCCGCCCACGTCGTGCGAGCCGGTAGTGAGAAACGCGCCCTGCGAGATGCAGACGTTGGAGCCGATGCGAATCGTGGTCTGGTTGTAGATCCAGGCATCGACGCCGAACCAGCAGTTGTCGCCGACCTCGAGATTCCACGGCGCCTTCACGCGAATGGGATGCGGCATGCGGCAGTTGCTGCCGATACGCGCGCCGAATGCGCGCAGAAGCGCCACGCGCACAAACGAGACCGGAATGAGCTTGTTATTGATGAAGCATGCTTCGATGAAGAACCACACGAGCTCGGTCAGAAAGCCGCGCTTCGCAACGAAGTTGCCGGGACCCGCGAGCGACAGGTCGATGACCTGGCCCGACGCCGCCGCGCGCCGTGTGGCAGTCTCGCCAGCGTTGCCATTTCTGGCCGCGCCGATGCCACGCTCTTCGATCGCTCTGTCCATTAGGAACCCCCGCCCCAGTCACTCCGCTTCACTACTCGCCCAGCTGCCCGCATACTGCCGATTCATTGCTGTGCAGCGCTTGTCGCACGGTGCCTGTCATCGAGCGCGCTTTTGTTTTCTGGCGACTCGTGTTTGGCCTTGTCCTTAGGTACGCTTCAAGGCGTACTCGTCTTACCTTTTCTGATACGCATGATCGCTCGAGATGCCTTGCATGCCGCCCGCCCGTTGCCAGGGAAAGCATGCCTATGCAGCGCGGCTCAGGCGCATACGGTAGGTTGATTATCGGCGAAGGGTGCACGAGCCCGCGTGCGCTAATACACGAATGGCCGCATCTGCAGGGCTTTTGGCGGTAGTGATCGGTTCCGCGCCATATCCTGTTTTCATGTCCGATTTATTCGTTGCAAGCGTTGTATCCGGGTTCACCGAATCGATGCAGGAAGCGCACCGAATGAGGTCTTGCGACCAGACAATCACCTGCCGACTTGCGGAAACTTCGCACTACCGTTTTGGAGATTTCGATGAAAAACGCGCTACGTGTAGTGCTATACCCGCTCATCGCCGCGACCGCGTTCGCCGCGGCGCCCTTTGCACATGCAGGCAATTTCGCCGATGCCGCCATGAGCAACGGTCAGGCCGCGGGCGGCGCGGGTGAGATGGACTTGCTCGGAAGTCCATCGACGTATTCGGACCCGTATGGCGCGCCGACCAACGGCAAAGGTGGTAAGCGCGGACCCATCACGAACGGGCAGACCACTGAGGGCATCTCGCCCACCGACAAGTTGCTGGCCCAGCAGAACGGCTATGTCGGCAATCCCGGTGCCGGTGCGCAGTTGCGGGCAACGGGTCGAAGAAACGATGCAGCCACCGCCAAGGCCATGTTGATGCCGCAAGGCGCGGCGGCCACGCTCTATCCCACGCCGGCGGGACTCAAGCCTCCGGCCAATGCCGCGCGCGCCAGAGACATCTACAAGTCGCCCTACTAAAAACACAAGGGTTCGTCTTCGATGAAAGACGAACCCTTGCAAGTCACGTGAAACAGCCGGCGCGATGCTCTGCTATTCGATCTTCTCGACGACAGGCGCACGCTCGATAAACATATCCGTATCCGCCGGCCGCGCAGCCGCTTCCTTGATCCGCACCGGCGCCGCATGCGGAACCGGCTTGCCGATGAGCGATATCAAGCGGTCTTCGAGGCGTGCAAACACGGAAGCCGGCGACAGACGTTCTTGTGCGAAGAGCCGTCCTTGCTCGCCATGCGAAGCCCGCAACTCCGGGTCGCCGATCAGCATTTCTATCGCATCGGTCAGGTCCTTCGCGCTCTCCGGCTTGATCACGACACCACGTCCATTGACGGCTTCGTAGAGTTCCGTGCCGCCATGCGCCATGGCAATCACGGCGCGTGAACTGGCGAACATGCCGGTGAGCTTCGAAGGCATCACCAGATCGGCGACATCGCCGCGTTGCGGAAGCACGTGGACATCGGCGAGATTGAGCAGTTCGTTCAGACGCTCAACCGGCTGAAGGCACATGAAGCGCGTGTTCTTGAGACCTGCGCAACGCTTCTGCAATTCCGCCTTGGTCGCGCCGTTACCGCAAAACACGAAGACGATGTCATCGCGCGATGCGAGTGCGGCGGCGGCATCGGCCAATACTTCGAGGCCTTGCTTCGCGCCCATGTTGCCCGAATAGAGCACCACGCCCGTATGTTCTCCGATCCCGAGTTCACGACGAAACTCGCTCGGACGATCGAGCGGAAAGATCGCGCCGGTATCGACCCAGTTGGGCAGATGGAACACGCGCGTCAGCTCCACGCCCTTCTTCACCGCGCGATCGACCATCTTGTCGGAAATCGACGAGACCACGTCGAAGTGCTTCATCAGCCAGCGTTCGAAGCCGAGCGCCATGCGGCTGGCGCGCGCGTTCTTGAGCAGGCCGAGATCGAAGGCGGCATCGACCTCGAAATCCTGAATATGCAGCCATGAACGCGCGCCGGTCAGACGTGCCAACGCAAGTGCGCCAGGCGCGTTGGCGAGGCTCGGTGCAATGCTCATCACGATATGCGGACGCCACGCCACATGCGCCGCGAGCGCGGGCATGGACGCCAGCGCGAACGACGCAAGATGCAACATGCGCTTTGCGCCGCTCGGCTTCTTGGGCACCCATAGCGGCGCGCGCCATACACGCACGCCCTTGCGCGACTCGATACGATGAAGCCAGCTTCGATACCCCTCGCCGACCTTCCACTCCGGGTAGTATGGCGGGGCGCAGACGACGCGCACTTCGTGGCCGCCCGCGGCCAGTGCTTCTGCCATCTCTGCCGTGTATTTGCCGGTTCCCGTCAGCTCGGGCGCGTAATTCAGCCCGTAGATCAGTATTCTCATTTGGTCCCTCGCCCGACTAACGCGCCTTTCGCTCCGAACGGCTTTCGCGTCCGGCAAGGCGCCAGCCACCAGGCGCGCAGGACCGCGCGTCTGGCAGCGTCTCTTCACTACCTGTGTGCGTCTTCCTCCATCTACCGTCCCGCTTTGGCCACCCGCTTAGTTGGTCAGCAAGAGCGCGCAGCCTCGCGCGATATTGGCAGCCGCCGTGGGCGGATCGAAGCGCTGAATCACGTCGGTGCAACGGCTCGCCGTGCCCGCCGTATCGGCGAACGCTTCCAGCGACTTGAGCATCGTGCGATGCAAGGCCGCCACATCGCCCGCAGGGAAGGAGTAACCCGATACCCCTTCCACCACGAGTTCCGGCACGCAGCCGCAGCTTTCGCTGACGATGACCGGACAACCATGACTCAATGCTTCGTTCGTGACGAGACCCCACGGTTCACGCCGGCTCGGCAACACCATGCACGTCGCGCTGAAATACTCGCGCGACAGAGGCGCGTCTTGCAGGCTGCCGAGAAACTGCACGGATTCCTCGAGACCAGCCTCTTTCACTTGCTGCTTCAACGCGTCGCCGAGCGGGCCCGTACCCACGATACGCAGTTGGGCATCCGGCACGCTCTTCTTGAGCGTACTGAACGCTTCGACCAGCGTATCGATGCCCTTCTCGGCGGACAGACGTCCGACATACAGGAACACCGGCTTGTTGCCTTGCCGATGTAGAAGCCGGTCATCACCCACCGTCTTCGGTGAAAACGAACGCGGCAGCGCGGCAGCCTGACAAGGGATGAAAATGTTCTCCTGCTTCGCACCGAGCGACATCAGATACTCGCGGCTGCGCGTACCGAAAGCGAAGTAACCATCGCACAGCGCGAAGAACACGCGCTTCGGAATGGAGGTCAACATGCGGCGCGGATTGTCACGTGCAGTTGAATCGCAGAACACAGCGCGGCGCTTTCCGGTGAGAATGCACGCGGCCATCATCGCCCAATATTCCGGACGGTGATACCCCGGCAAAACCACGAGATCGGACTTCGCCTTGAGCACTTCCCAAGTGAGACGCATGGTCATGCGCCAGGTCGGCACGTCTTCATAGCAGCCGCTGTATAGCTTTCTCATCGGGTAGCGGTGGAACGAATAGTCGACATCGGAAAAGCCGATGCGATCGTGCTCCGTATCCGCGATCTGCACCATCGAATAACGAATAGAGCCGGACCCCGAGATGTTATGCAACGCGGACAAAACTTCGCCTTTATGCCGCGACCACACGACGTTATGAAAAATGGTCACTGATGCTGACATTTCTTTTGCGTCCTTTGGAAAGGATTCGATATGTTCGCGGCTGGCTATGCGGCGACCGGCGTTTGCATCGATTCGTCACGCGAGAGGAAGTCCCCGTACGTCGCGCGGATGCCTTCTTCCAGTGCGATCGACGCCTTCCATCCCATGCCTTCGAGCTTTGAAACATCGAGCAGCTTGCGCGGCGTGCCGTCCGGCTTGCTGGCATCGAACTCGAGTTGACCGTCGAAGCCGACCACTCGACAAATCGTATGCGCGAGTTCGCGGATGGTCAGGTCTTCACCTGTCCCGACGTTGAATACGCCTTCGCTGATGTCGCTTTCCATGAGGAAGGTCGCGGCATCGGCGAGATCGTCGACATGCAGGAACTCGCGACGCGGCGTGCCCGATCCCCAGACCGGCAATGTCGCATCCCCTCGTTGCTTCGCTTCGTGCGCCTTGCGAATCAGCGCGGGCAGCACGTGACTGCTCTTCAGGTCGTAGTTGTCGTTCGGGCCGTAGAGATTCGTCGGCATGACCGAGACGAACTTCGTGCCGTACTGACGGTTGTACGCCTCGCACATCTTGAGGCCCGCGATCTTCGCAATCGCATAGGCTTCGTTGGTCGGCTCGAGCGCCGATTGCAGGAGATATTCTTCCTTGATCGGCTGCGGGCAGGCCTTCGGGTAGATGCACGACGAACCGAAGAACACGAGCTTGCTCACGTTCCAGCGGCAGGCCGCATGAATCACGTTGGTCTGGATCGCTAGGTTCTCGTAGATGAACGAGGCGGGCATCGTCGAATTCGCGAGGATGCCCCCTACGCGCGCCGCCGCGAGAAACACCACGTCGATATGCTCTTCCTCGAAGAACAGGTTCACCGCGCCCTGGTCGGTGAGATCGAGATGCGCCTTCGTGCGCGTCACGATGTTGCGGTAGCCGGCCTTGTTGAGCCGGCGCACCAGCGCCGAGCCCACCATGCCGCGATGTCCCGCCACGAAAATGCGTGCGTGCTTGTCCATGCGCTTTACTCGTGATGTTCCAGGGCCTTGAAACCGGCGAGCGTGACGAGTGCGTCGCGTCGGGCAATCTGATAGTCCGCGCGCACCATTTCCTTGACGAGCGTCTGGAAGGTGGTCTGCGGACGCCAGCCGAGCTTGGCATGCGCCTTCGACGGATCGCCGAGCAGCGTTTCCACTTCGGTCGGACGGAAGTAGCGCGGATCGACACGCACGATCACCTGACCCGGCTTCAGTTTCGTCTCGCGGCCTTCCACTCGATCGACGATACCCACTTCATCCACGCCCTCGCCTTCGAAGCGCACGTGTACGCCGAGTTCGGCCGCTGCCTGCTGCACGAATTCACGCACGCTGTATTGCACGCCCGTTGCAATCACGAAGTCTTCCGGCTGCTCTTGCTGCAGCATCATCCATTGCATCTCGACGTAGTCGCGCGCATGGCCCCAGTCGCGCAGCGCGGACATGTTGCCGAGGTACAGATCGTCCTGCATGCCGACCGCGATACGCGCGATGGCGCGCGTGATCTTGCGCGTGACGAAAGTCTCGCCGCGCACCGGCGATTCGTGGTTGAACAGAATGCCGTTGCATGCATACATGCCATACGCTTCGCGGTAGTTCACCGTGATCCAGTAGGCGTAGAGCTTCGCGACCGCATAGGGGCTGCGCGGATAGAAAGGCGTGGTTTCGCGCTGGGGAATTTCCTGCACGAGACCATAGAGTTCGGAGGTCGATGCCTGATAGAAACGCGTCTTCTTTTCGAGGCCGAGAATGCGGATGGCTTCGAGAATACGCAGCGCCCCGAGACCGTCGGCGTTGGCCGTGTATTCCGGTTCCTCGAACGACACCGCAACGTGGCTTTGTGCCGCGAGGTTATAGATTTCGTCGGGCATCACGCGCTGGATGATGCGCACGAGGCTCGTCGAATCCGTAAGGTCGCCGTGATGCAGAAACAGACGCTGGTCCGGATCGTGCGGATCACGATACAGGTGATCGATGCGGTCAGTGTTGAAAAGCGAACTACGGCGCTTGATGCCGTGCACCTCGTAGCCTTTTTCGAGCAGCAATTCGGCCAGGTACGACCCGTCTTGCCCCGTGATGCCCGTGATCAAAGCGACTTTGCGGTCCATGCTTAACCTCTCGTATGCGGTCTGAGTGTTGGCGCGCCCATGCACATGGTGCGCGCCGGTCATTGTTCTTACAGGCGGCGTCCGGTTTTTATTCTGCGATGCTTTCGTAGCCGTAATAGCCAGCGTAGGTGCTGCCCATCAACATCTTCGATTGCGGTACATCCGTGAGCAGTACGCCCTTCATGTTCACGCCGCCGTGATGCAGGCGCTTCATCGTTTCCCCGATTTCCTGCACCTGATTCTTGCCATGCCGCACGACGAGAAGACTCGTGCCCGCATGCTTGCCGATCACCGTTGCGTCGGTCACCGCCAGCACCGGCGGGGTATCGACGATCACGAGGTCATACAGTTGCTTCAAATGCTCGAGCACTTCGCCCAGGCGATCGCTTGCCAGCAGTTCCGACGGATGCGAAGGCAGCGAGCCCTTGGTGATAAGGTCCACGCCCGGCAGGACATCGTGCAGGATCGCGCTCGTCACGTCCGCGCCCATCAGCACATCCGACAGACCCGGCGAATGACGCACGCCGAAATGCGAGTGAATGTCGCCACGGCGCATGTCGCCGTCGATCAGAAGCACGCGCTTTCTCGTCGATGCAACCAGCGTCGCCAGATTCACCGAAAGGAACGACTTACCCGCTTCAGGACGCGAACCGGTGAGCATCACGACGTTGTTGCGCGCATCGGCCAGTTGCAGGTTGAGCGACGTGCGCAGGCCGCGAATGCCTTCGACAGCGGCATCTTCCGGCGCTTGCGCGGCAAGCACGTGCAGTCCTTCGCGGCGCATGCCCACCTTGCGTTGCAGACGCAGTTGCTGGGTGCTGCGCGGCACGATGGCGAACACACGCACGCCGAGTTGCTTTTCGATCTCTTCCGGACGTTCGACACCGCCGTACAGGGACTTGCGCACGAAGGCGATCAGAATGCCGAGCACGAGGCCGATACCGGCTGCGATCAGGATCACGATCACGCGCTTCGGACGGACAGGATCATCCGGCGCTTGCGCATAGTCGACCACGCGCACGTTGCCAATCTGCCCGGCCTTCGCAATGCGCAGTTGCTGCGCGCTGTTCAGGAGGTTCGTGTAGAGCTCGGTGTTGACACGCACGTCACGCAGATAACGCAGCGCGGTCTGCTCGGTATCCGGCAGCGTCGAGACGTTCTTGCCGAGACGCGTTTGCGCGCCGGTGAGCGATGCGATCTGCGCATCGAGCGCCTGCACCGACGGATGGTTGGCCGTAAAGCGCAGCGACAGTTCGGCGCGTTGCTGTTGCAGGTCCGTGAGCTTGGTCTTGTTATCGACGATCTGTTGCAGCAGCAGGCGGCTTTCCTCGGAAAGGTCGACCGTGCCTTGCTTGTTGCGGAACGTGTTGTACTTCTGCTCGGCTTCGTCCAGTTGCTTCTTTAGAATGGGCAACTGCTGATCGAGGAACGACAGCGTGTTCTCGGCTTCGGCGGAACGCTTGTTGGCGTCCTGCGCGACGTAGCGATTAGCGATGTTGTTGACGATCTGCGCGATTTCCTTCGGGTTGCCGCCTTCGAGGCTCAAACCGATGATGCCCGATTGCAGCGCCGTTTCCGCCACCGTCAGACGCTTCTGCAGATTGTCGATGGTCGTGAGCGTCGAGAAGCGTTGCAGTTCGAACTGCACGCCTGCCGGGCTTTCGAGCTTGTCCACCTTGAGCTTGACCGGACCGAACGCGGTCACGCCCGCGGCTTCCTGGCCGACCTTGCCGGTGAGAATGGAAACGCCGTCCGGGTCGTTCAGCACGTAGGTGCCGTTTTCTCCGGCGACCAGCGTGAACTTCTTTTCGTAGAGTTCCTTCGGCGTGTCGAAGAGCGGCACGTCGATCTGTTCATTGCCCCACGCAAAGCGCGAGAGGTAGCCCGACGGAATGGGCATGTTGAACATGTTGAACACGCTGCCAACCACACCGCCCACGAAGGGCATGGTGTGCGGAAGCGCGCTGATGTCGAGGTGCAGACGGCGCACCGTGTCGTCGACGACGAGGCGCGAGCGCAGCAGTTCGATCTGCGCGGCCGTGGTCGACTTCGCGTCGAACATCTGCGAGACGGCCTGCAATGCGTTGGGGTTCGCCTGAGCGTTGCCCGCGTTATTCGACTCTTCCACCTGGATCAGCGCGTCGGCCTTGTAAGTAGGCGGCGCGATGAAAGCGTACGCGGCACCCAGTGCGACCACCGCGAGCATCACGGTCATCACGAGCTTCCAGTTGCCCAGTACAGCGGCCAGGTAGTCGGATAATCGCAACTCGTCGCCGGTCGAGACGTCCGAGTATCGTGTATCAAAGTTCATGGCCATGGTCTCGCTCGCTCTTTCTTTAAGTCGCACAAGGTGGACCGGCGCGCCCCTGCGCACCGGTCTTGAGGCTTACTTTGTAATCACGGCCGCGGTCAGGCCTGCATTGATCGCCGGCAGCAACAGGTTAAGCACGCGGCTGAAACGGACGAGTCCGTTGTTGTCCACGTAGACGACATCCTTCGGTTGCAATTCGAAACTGTTCGCAAGCAGCATGGACACAGGCGAACGCGCGTCCAGCTTGTAGACTTCAGGCGTATCGGTCTGGCCATTGCGGATCACGTACAGCTCCTTCGGATCCGAAGTCTCGGCGTTGAAGCTGCCGGCTTGCGAGATCGCGTCGGACAAGGTCAGCTTGCCGTTACGCATCGGGATCACGGTGGCGGGCTTGGTCACTTCGCCCATCACGTAGACGCCGTTCTCGTCGCGCGAATCGATACGCAGCGCATCGCCCGGCTTGAGCATGATGTCCGACGGGCTGCGGCCCTTCGAGGTCATGCTGGCCATGTTGATGTGATACGTGACGCCATCGCGGATCAGCGTGACGCGGCTCTGGTCCGCCGTCGTCGCGAAACCGCCCGCGCGTCCGATCGCTTCGGTCAACGTCATCGGAATGTCGTTGATCTGTTGCGAGCCGGGCGTACGCACGTCGCCGTCGATATACACCTGCGAAGCCCGGAACGAAGCCACGCGCACCGTCACCTGCGGCTTCACGAAAACCTTCGACAACTCCGAGTACAGCTCGCGCTGCACTTGCGATTCCGTCTTGCCCGCGACGTGCAGCGTGCGGTTCACATACGGGAACTGCAAGTTGCCGTCGGCATCGACGATAAAGCCGGGAGCGGCATCCGCGATACGCGTCTGCTGGGCCGGCTGGCCGAGCGCGGCCACGAGTTCCGGGTGATCCCATACCGTGATCTGCAGCACGTCGCCCACGCCGAGCTTGTACGGCGTCGCCTTGCCGTAGAGGCTCGCATTCGGATCGTCGGTGGCCGACGGTTGCGCGGCCTTCAACTTGCGCACGAGCGAGAGATCGATCGGCGTGATCGGAATGTTGACCGTGGTTGCCGGGTCGCCCTGGTCCGTCGAAGTTTCGACGAGAGCCGCGGGCTTCTCCATCTTCATACCCGGTGCGAGACCGCAGCCTGCCATCACGACGCAAAGCGTGGCTGCCGCCGCAAGGCTGCTGAGCCGGAAGCCCGACGACTTCGACATTTGGATATTGGCGGCCATGGAGATGCTGCCTGGTTGTTGTTGGTTGTGCATGTAGGTCGTCCCCTGCATCAGTAAGCGTTGGTGTGGCGTAGTCCCTTGAAGATCGTAGCGGCGATGATTCTCATATCGAGTCCGAACGACCAATTACCGAGGTAGTACAAGTCATGAGCGACGCGTCCTTCCATTTTTTCGATGCGGTCGGTTTCCCCGCGAAAGCCGTTGACCTGAGCCCAGCCGGTGATGCCCGGCTTGATCCGGTAACGATGGATGTACCCCGACACGACCTTTTGATAAAGGTCGTCATGTTCGAGTGCGTGCGGACGCGGGCCCACGACCGACATGTCGCCGCGCAGAACGTTGAAGAACTGCGGCAGCTCATCGAGGCTGGTACGGCGCAGGAACGCTCCGACACGAGTCACGCGCGGATCATTGCGCGTGGCCTGGCGAAGCACTCCGGCCTGTTCCGTGTGCATGCGCATCGAACGGAACTTATAGATGTTGAAGACGCGGCCATCCGCGCCTTTACGGCGTTGCGTGAAGAGCACCGGACCGCGCGAAGACAGCTTCACGGCGATGGCGCAGGCAATCAGCAAGGGAGCGACGGCGATGATCGCGGCAAGCGCGAAGGCGCGGTCGAAGAGTTCTTTCTGCAGAAGCGCGCTGGGCGACAACGGCGACGCGACGAGATTGATGGCGGGTTCGCCGAGCAGATCCGTCACACCGCTTTCGAAGAGCGCGAGGCTGCGCACGTCGGGAATGAAACGCACGTTGACGAGGTCGTTGCGGAACTCGTTCACGAAACGAAGGATGGTGCGTTCTTCCGAGAGCGGCAAGGCGAGCCAGACTTCATGCACGTTCTGGGTACGCACGTAGTCGACGAACGCGTCGAAGTCTTCGTACACCGGAACGCGCGTGTTGAGACGGCCCTGACCGGGCGTTGCGTTGAACGCGGCGCTGGCGCGAAAGCCGGCGTCGGTCGTGCGGTCGATCTTTCTGACGATGGAATCGCAATGCTTGCCGCAACCGACGATCGCCACCTGGTGCAGGTTGAGACCGGCGTTGCGTACATTAGCGAGGACCGCATGGGTGAGCAGACGGCCGGCGATCAGAAGCGCGCCGGACATCGCGGTCCAGTAGGCGAACCAGAGGCGCGAGACGTAGTCGAGGCGATGCAGCGAGAACATCAGCGCAAGTGCGCAGCCCTGCACGACGAGCCAGCCCAGTGAGACCTGGCACGCGAGCATGAGCTTGCTACGGCCGCGCCACGATTCGTACACGCCGAAGCCGGGAAACAGCGCGAGCGAGAAAGCCGCCGCAAAGGCGACGAACGCCACCGAATAGGCGTGTGCCTCTATGTACTCGAACCGGATCTGCGACGCCACAGCGGCGCCGCCGACGATCATGGCCACGTCAAAAAGACGCGCCAGCAATCCTTGTAAATCGCGCATGTCATTCCCCCGAACGCAATCGCTTGTTGCCTGACACCACCTGCCTCTTTTGTCCTCCCTTCGCGTAACGGTCTTTATGTCGTTGGTTACCGCTGCAAAGAAGACTGCCTTGTTCGTATGCGCCGTCGATCAGCTGCGGCCATACGTATCGTCGAAGCGCACGATGTCGTCTTCGCCGAGATAACTGCCGGACTGCACTTCGATCATTTCGAGCGGTACCTTGCCCGGGTTTTCCAGACGGTGACGCACGCCGAGCGGAATGAAGGTCGATTCGTTTTCCGAGAGCAGGAACTGCTCTTCGCCACGCGTGACGAGCGCCGTGCCGCTCACGACGATCCAGTGCTCCGCGCGATGGTGATGCATCTGCAACGAGAGCTGCGCGCCCGGCGTCACGACGATGCGCTTCACCTGGAACCGCTCGCCATGTTCGATGGAGTCGTAGAAGCCCCACGGACGGCGCACCTTGCGGTGAGTGTCGGCTTCCGGCGCATGCTGCTCGCGGATACGCGCGACGAGACCCTTGATGTCCTGCACGCGGGAACGGTCGGCCACGAGCACGGCGTCATCCGTTTCCACGACGATGATGTTGGTCGTGCCGACGCAGGCCACGAGACGGCCGCCCTCGGAGCGCGCGTAGCTCGAGGTCGCGCCTTCGAACACCACGCGGCCGCTTGCCACGTTGCCCGAGTCGTCCTTGTCCATCGCGTCCCACACGGCGTCCCACGAACCGAGGTCCGACCAGCCCGCGACGAGCGGCACCACCACGCCTTCGCACGGCGCGCTCGGCGTCCCGATGTGTTCCATGACCGCGTAGTCGATCGAATCGGACGGCGCGCGGCCGAATTGCGCGGCCTGCGGACGGATGAACTTGCCGTCGTCCTTTCCTTCCGAAATCGCGGCGCAGCAGGCCGAGTGCATGTCGATGTTCAGCTTCTCGAGCGCGGCGAGCCAGACACTGGCGCGCACGACGAAGATGCCGCTGTTCCACCAGTACGTGCCCGCGGCGACGTACTGCGCGGCGAGTTCGGCGGCGGGCTTTTCGACGAAGCGGTCGATCTGATGCGCGCCGTCTTCGAGCGCCTGACCGATACGGATATAACCGAAGCCCGTATCCGGGCGCGTCGGCGGAATACCGAGCGTGGCGATCACGCCGCGCTCAGCGTGTTCGGCGGCAATCGCGATTGCGCGATGCAGCGCCGGCAAATCGGCGATGGAGTGATCGGCGGGCATCGCCACCATGATCGCGTCCTGACCGCCCTTCACGGCTTGCAGCGCGGCGAGCGTGAGCGCGGGCGCCGTGTCGCGGCGTGCCGGTTCGACGATGATGCGTGCGTTCACGCCGCTTTCGCGGGTCTGCTCTTCCGTCGTGAAGCGATGCTCTTCACCGCACACGATGATCGGATCGGCTTCGACCTTGAAGTTGCCGGAGAAGCCCTTGAGGCGTCCGACCGTGGCTTGCAAAAGCGAATCGCGGCCAACGATGCCGATCAGTTGCTTCGGGAATTGCTCGCGGGACATCGGCCACAGGCGCGTGCCCGAGCCGCCGGCGAGAATGACGGGCACCAAGCGCCGGCATGCCTCGGCCGTCGTGGCCGAAGACGCTTCTGCGTTCGCTGCGTTCACCGTCACTTCGCTTTCCGTGCGTGCATCATTGCTCATATCAGGACTCCTGCCTGCAAGTTCGAACGCGCAGCATCTGCCGCCCGAGAATGATTGAGTCCCGGACCAATCTGGTCCGGCCAAATGTTCGACGCTAAACGCCATCCTTGTCCGCTACCCCACAGAAGGCGGGGTCTGTCGAACCGGCGTCCAGTCCGAGTGGATCAACCGTTAGCTTCGCGCCGGCTCTGCATCCGATATTCGGTTGGAGAGATCAGAAGGCGCTTGCGAAAAATCTTGGCGAGCCGGTCGCCGTTGCCCATGCCGCTTCTGCGCGCGATCTTGTCCACCGGCAGTTCCGAGTCGGTGAGCAGCGCGCAGGTCACGGCGAGGCGTGCCTGCAACAGATAATCGGACGGCGTGATGCCCATCTCGATCTTGAAGCGGCGCAGAAAGTTGCGCTCGCTCATCGCGGCGACCTGAGCCGCATCGACGACGGAGATCGGCCGCTCGCAGTTGTCCTGGAGCCAGCGCGCCGCCGCGCGAATCTTGTCGCCCGCGGATGCCGCGCCGCTATCGCCCAGGATGGACACGAGCTTGGCGGCGGACCCCGGCATCAGGCGTTCGGCCACGTTGCGCGAGATGTCCAGCCCGAGGTCGCGCTTGACGAGCAGGAGCGCGCCCTTCATCGATTCGTAGCGGTCGCCGCCATCGGCGGACGGTTCGTCGCGCACGAGGTGGATCATGCTGTTGCCGTAGCGCGCCTGCGGGTCGTTGAGGCCCGGATGCACGCTGCCGATACCCGCGGCTTCCAGCACCTTGCGGCCTTCGGAGATCGCCTTGACGACAGTGGTCTTCGAATTCACGCGGCGCACCCATTCGATGATGCGGTCGTCGCGGGCCGCTTCATCCGCGCCGCGACCGCCGGCCACGAAGAGCGCATCGAAACCGCCGTAGTGACGAGCATCGAGACCGTCGGTCCAGACGCGCACCGACGACGAGCACGCGACGTTGCCGCCCTCCACCGAGAGAAAGCGCACGTCGTACTTGCAGTCGGCCTTCGCTTTCACCGACGACAGTTCGTTCGCCATGTGAAAAACTTCCGCGACGATTCCCGCGCCAAGGAGCGAAAATCCGTCGAACAGCAAAATCGCGATGCGTTTCACCTCGGTCTGAGACGGTCTCGTCGCGGGCGGCATCCAACCCATCACTGCGGGTTCGAGAGTGGCGTAAGGCATGGTCATCCTCTGCTGCTTTTTTGTTCCAGGAGTACGGCTTGCGTTCTCGGCCATTGCATTGCATCAAGGACTTTCCCGAACTGCGCCGGGTTGTCGTGACCGATGGGAACGAGAGGTTGGCGGAATCGATCCGTTGGTGTGAATAATAAGCAGACAAAGTTTTTTGTGGTGCGGATTTTCGCTCTTAAACCACAAAATCTGTTCGGTTGTGAGGGTGACCGCACATTGATATCTATCCCCAAATTCTTTTAGCGCAATCGTCCAAAGACTGATGAAACAAATACCGCGATTCATCATACAAACTTTATGCAAAGCGCCGGCTTGAAAAGAATTCGCGTATCGTAGAAACCGCTTTAGAAACTCCCGCCAAGCCCTAGCGCACGGCCCTGTGCGGCTCACAGACGATTGCGCCCTCGTGGGGGAAGCGTCGAAACTGATTCATCCGTGCAACATCGCATGCTTGGCGACTGTTCAGACGTTTCATCGGAATCGGAAATTTTTGGTTAATCCTCGATCCGGCGCCTATTCTCCAATTGATTAATTAGCTGTCTCGAATTAGATAAGTTTTGGAACGCTAATAATATTTCCTGGATTATATGAGCGCGCCAATTCGGATTATCAAAAACGCTTTGGACGCGGGAATCAAAAGCCGAATTTAATTAACTTTTGAAAGATTTCCTAAGACCTATCCTGCTGCATTGCAAGGCCGCGTTTCGCCGCAAACCACCGTGCACGTTAGACGTGCGCAGCGTGCTTATCCGCCAATGATTAGTCGTTTGCGGCGGTTTCTGTTCTGAGCCCCTTTTTTGAATGACCGATTGAAAGAATCTGTAATCTGCAATCTTCGATTCACGATTAATGGGCCTAATCGCGTATTTGACTGATCAGCGAATTCTTCGCACCGAGTCCCGCGCCGGCGGTCAACTTTTCCGCGCCCGCCGGAACGTTCGTTACGATTTGGAACGCCTCGGGTGTTTCACTCCTGATAAGCGCGCGGTCGTGCTCGAAGATCGGTCTTTTCGACACGATGAAGCTGCTATCGCACGCCGGTGGCCTGTATTCATCGGACGAAGCGGGCTTGCACGTGCGCGCGCGCACGCAGTGGATAAAGAAGTGGACGGCATCATCGCTTCTGAGCGGCACCACGCGCGCGCGAGAAACGTTTCAGTTTCGTAGCATCGGCGGCGCTTGGCGTCACGGCTTGCTCCTCATATCTCCCATACGGCCAAGGTCACGCGAACGATGAACGGATTACTCGCACCCCGCTTCACCGCCCTTCGCGTTGGCTGCCTCGCGTTTGCGCTCGCCTTCCTTGCGTCGATGACCGGCTGCGACGACGCCGCGTCCGAGGAAGCGGCGCCTGCCGCCAGCGCGGTGATCATCGACGGCGCCGCGTGGATTCCCTGCGCCGCCGAATACGGCGTCTGCACATTCGAAGGCGCCACGCGCGTGTTGTACGGCACGCCCGCGCAACACGCGATCAAGACCTTCACGGGCAGCGCACGCTGCGACAACAGCGCCTTCGACGACCCCGCTCCCGGCGTCGAAAAACATTGCTGGTATGCGAGCACGACCAAGACGGCAGCGCCCCGCGCGCAGTCCGCCGCGGCCGAACAACATACCGCTCCCGCCGATACCCCGCCGCTTCGCTGCAGCGCGCCGACACCGCCCGTATCGGCGTCAGTGAGCGGCGATATGCTCGAAGCGGACACGCCCGGCAGCGACGGCACGCGCATGTTCGCGCTGAAGACGCCGGTGCGCGTGGCCATCACCACGCGCGCCAAGGGCGCCGATACCGTCACATGGCAGATCCGCGACGTATGGAACACGGTCAAGGCGAGCGGCCAGTTTGCCGTCGATGCGCGCCCCGCGACTACTACGATCGTCTGCACGTCGGAGGCGGCGGGTTACTTCGCGGTGAGCGCATCGCTCAAATCGGGTAAGAGCGCGTTGCCAACGCGCGGCACACGGCCCACCGGCATCGCCACGTTCGGTGTGCTGCCGGTGGTGGCTCCGGCCTTGCCGCCCGTGGCGTTCGAGCATCCGGATCAGCATCGCTTCGGCGGACAAGGCGCGGCGTATCTCAAGCCGGGTCAAAGCTGCTGTTCCGGCGACGGTTATCGTCCGCTCTATCCCGAGCTAGGTCTCACCTGGGTCAACGACAACCGCAACTGGTACATGACCGAGGAAAAAGGCCCGAACACCTTCAACGCGGCAGCGGACAACCTCGCGCCCTACTTCAAGCCGGGCGATCTGCTGCGCCTCATCCAGCTCGATGGCATTCCCGCATGGGCGAGCCCCACGCACGAGCGCACGCACAGCTACGCGCCTTCCTCGCTCGATGCATACAGCGCCTACATGAAACGTGTCGGCGTGGAATCGAACGCGGTGAGAAAGCGCTGGTTCCCGCAGCAAGCGCACAACTACTACCAGGTCACATGGGAACCGGACTACGAAGGCGGTCTGCCCTGGCGCGACACGGACGCCAATCTCGTCGCGATGTACAAGGCCACCGCCGAGGCCATTCACGCGGGAGACCCCAACGCCGTCGTAATGGGCCTGACGCTGTCGAATCTGGCTTCGAACACGACGTGGCTCAAGCGTCTGGCGCCGCTTGGCATCGGCAAGTATCTGGATGGCGTGAGCGCGCATGGTTATTACGACGTGGGCACGTCGCCGTCGCACCCGCCGGAACGTTTCGATGCCGACGCCTCCACCGCATCGAAAGCGATGCCCGCCGCGATGCGCGAGCTGCGCCGCACGATGACCGAAGTCGTGAAGCCGGGCGCAAAGCTCTTCGTCACCGAGACAGGTATCAGCTACGACCTGAACACGAAGTACGGCCCGGCGACGCCGAACTGGAACGTGCTCTATGCACAAGGCGCGGTGACGGCGCGCGCGCATCTGATATTGCTTGGCGAAGGCGCGGACGTGAGCTTCGTGTTCTATTCCGCCGATCCGCCCGAGGTGGGCTATGGAGTGTTCTTCGATCTCGTGAATGCGCAAGGCGGCTACGGGCAGACGCAGATCAGCCCGAAGCCCGCCGCGATGGCCGTGGCCGCCATGACGCGTCTGATCGACGGCACGACCACGCTCGGCTATGTGAACGGCACGCCCAAAGGCGTCTACGGCTACGCGTTCCAGCGGCTGAATGGCGGCAAGGTGGTCACCGCGCTCTGGACCCATAGCAATGCGGTATGGCCGGGACCAAAGGGCTTCGATGCGTCGCATGGAGCGAACTACAGCCTCATCGTCGATGCGCCCGCGAAGTCCGGCACGGTGACGGTATTCGACATGATGGGCAATGCATCGACCATGAAGTACAGCGACGGGCGCCTGCCGCTCGTGCTGACCGAGGCGCCCATATACGTCGTCTCCGATAACGCCGATGCCATGCGCGCCAACGTCACGAAGCCCGCCGGATACACGGGTCGATGAGCCCTTGGCGAGCGGAAAAACCCGTGGCACACGTGGACGATCTTTCGGCGCTTTTCGCCAGTGTCGTTCATGCCTGTCGCGAGAATTCGCGCGCTACACTGAACGCGCGCCGTGCATATCGCGCGAGCAGCATCCATAACGATTAAAAGCAAAGACCAATGGAGCAGCAATGCTGAACGTGGACGATTTCATGACGGTGGTCCGGCTCACGCCGCTCATTTCGATCGACCTGATCGTGACCGACGGCAACCGCCGGGTTTTGGTCGGTCATCGCCGCAATCGACCCGCACAGGGCACGTGGTTCGTGCCGGGCGGGCGCGTGGACAAGGACGAATCGCTCGATGCCGCGTTCAAGCGCGTCGTCAGTAACGAACTGGGCGTGGCGAGCGTCGAGCGTTCGTCCTCGCGCTTTTATGGCGTGTTCGAGCATCGCTACGACGATAACTTCGCCGGCGAGCCCGGCTTCGGCACGCACTACATCGTGCTTGCCTACGCGATGAACCTGAGCGGCACGGTGCCCATCGGCCGCTTCGATCAGCACAGCGATTATCGATGGCTGCTGCCCGATGAACTGCTCGCACGCGAAGACGTGCACGAGAACACGAAGGCTTACTTCCGCTAAGCCGTGCAGCAATAAAAACGGCGCGCATCGCTGCGCGCCGTTCTCATCGAACCGAAACAGATGATGCTTCAGGCGATGACCGTGGAGTCTTCGCTCGTGTCGTCGACATCCACATCGGTGCGGACTTCTTCTGCTTGCGCCGCTTCCAGCTTGCCGAAATGCGCGTTCAGGTAGGCGGCGAACTCATCGCGCACTTCCGGATGACGCAGAGCGAATTCGACCGTCGCCTTCAGATAGCCGAGCTTGCTGCCGCAGTCGAAACGCTTGCCGTGATAGCGATACGCGAGCACCTGTTCCTGTTCGAGCAACGCGGCAATGGCGTCCGTCAGTTGAATCTCGCCGCCTGCGCCCGGCTTCTGCTGACGCAGGAAGTCGAACACGCGCGGCATCAGCACATAGCGGCCGACCACGCCGAAGTTCGAAGGCGCGAGCGCCGGTTCCGGCTTTTCGACCACGCGCGAGAGCTTGAAGAGACCGTCGTCCCAGGGCTTGCCCTCGATCACGCCATACGAGCGCGAATCCTTGCGGTCGATCTCCTCGACGCCGATCACCGACGAATGATAGTGGTCGAACACATCGACCATTTGCGAGAGCACGGGCGGCTTGCCGTCGAGCAGGTCGTCCGCGAGCACGACCGCGAACGGTTCGCCGCCGACGAGCTTTTCCGCGCACAACACGGCGTGACCGAGACCGAGCGCTTCGGCCTGACGCACGTACATGCAGGTGACATGGCTCGGCAAGATGCCGCGCACGAGTTCGAGCAGCTTGTCCTTGCCGCGCGCTTCGAGTTCGGCTTCGACTTCATAGGACTTGTCGAAGTGGTCTTCGATTGCGCGCTTGCTGCGCCCGGTCACGAAGATCATCTCCGTGATGCCAGCGGCCATCGCTTCTTCGACCGCGTACTGAATCAGCGGCTTGTCCACGACGGGCAGCATTTCCTTCGGACTCGCCTTCGTTGCGGGCAGGAAGCGCGTGCCGAGACCGGCTACTGGGAATACCGCCTTGCGTACCTTGAGCATCGGCTCACCTCGGTTGTCGGTTGCACGAGGCGTTGCGACGCGTCTTGGAGCGTTCGCGGCCGCCTCTTGTTGTGGGATATGTAGTGGAATCAATCGCCCGATTTCATCAGACGACATGAGTGATGCCAGCTTATCGTCCGAATATCGAAATCATCTGCCAACAGTTCGCCATTATCCGACGATGGCGACGGCGTTTGCTGCCTGCCGCGTATAGTGCCACGCATATAGCTTGGTTTTCCCTCTGCTTTTCGCTCCACCAGGGAGATTACGACACAGGGGATGAACAGGAGAAAGTCGATGGTATATGCCAACGGTATGGGCCGGCTGCAGGTCGTGCGCTCGCCCGAAACCGACGCGCCGCCCGCCGATGTGGCCAGCATGGCGAAGCGAATCGGCATTCTGATCTTCGAGGACTTCTCGCTCGTCGAAGTCAGTTCTATTTCCGAAGTTTTTTCGCTTGCCAACCAGGTTCGCCTGCCTGCTCATGCGGGCTCGAACGCTGCGGCGCCGAACTATTCGCTGATGTTCGTGTCCAGTGAAGGCGGGAGCGTGGCGAGCAGTTGTTCCATGCGCATCTGGAGCGAAAGCCTCGAAAACCGCTGGATGAACGAGTGCGATGCCCTTTTCATCGCGGGCGGCGAAGGCGCGCGGCACGCGCGGCACGACGTCATGTTGCGCAAACGCCTTGGGCGTATCGCACCGAAGATCCCGTTCATCAAGGCTATCGGCGAAGGCGCGCACATTCTGGCGGCGGCGAATCTCACGCTGCAGAACCGTTCGCTCGATTTCGGCGATGAACCCGCGCAGGACGCGTTGTCCTCGGCCTTGTCGCCTGCGTTGTCGAACGCACTTTTCATCGCGGAACAAACGCTTACGCTGGACGATCCAAAAGGCCCGATCGCGGCGGCGTTGTCCATCATCAAGCGCGATCACGGCGCGGCGGTGGCGCGCGAAGTGTCGGAGCGCACGCTGCCGGGCGCGTGGCACAAGCTTGCAACCGTGCTGGAAGACACCGACAGCGGCGGCGTGCGCCAGAAGATCGACGCAGCCGCGCGCTGGATGCGCGAGAACTACGTGAAGCCGATTTCGATCACCGATGCGGCGCGCGTCGCGGCCATGAGCGAACGCAACTTCCTGCGCCGCTTCAAGGCGCAAATCGGGCTCACGCCTTCGGAATATCTCTTGCGCGCGCGACTGGACGCGAGTTGCATGCTTCTTGCGGGAACGGACTTACCGGTGGACAAGATTGCGCGCCGATGCGGCGCGGGCAGTGGCGACGGCCTCGCGAAGATCTTTCGCAAGCGGCTGTCGATCTCGCCGACGGAATACCGCATGGCGGGACGGCGCAAGCAAGCGGCCGACACGACATAGACTTTATGGCGACATAAGCTTAAACAGCGCATGGACCGATGCGCGCCAGGACGGGGTAACGAAAAAAGCATGGAAACGAAAATACTCTGGATTTTTTCCAATCTCGGCGACGCGGCGCTTCTTTTGCCGCTCGCACTCGTTTGCGCACTGTGGTTGCGCTCGGTGGACATGCGGCTCGCCATTCGCTGGGCCGTGCTGCTGACGGCCGGCATGGGTTTGGTCGGCCTTTCGAAGATTCTCTATGCAGGCTGCGGCCTCGAAGTGCCGGCCATCGAATTTCGTATGATCAGCGGGCACACCATGCTCGCGGCATCGATCTATACGGTCGCCGCAGGCTTGCTCGCGGGCGGGCTCGGAAGAGCGTGGTATCTCCTGGGCGCGGCAGCGGGACTCGTACTCGCGGCGCTGATCGGCGCAAGTCGTATTCTGCAGGACGCGCACACGCCCGCTGAAGTCGTGGCTGGCTGGCTGCTCGGCGGCCTCATCGCCTTCCTGTTGTTGCGCCATGTGTTTGCCGTGCCGCGCAAGATGCCGCGCGCGCTCGTGGCGGGCCTCGGGCTGCTCGCCGTCTCTTCGATCGCTTACGGCCATCACGCGCCGTTCCAGCGGATGATCGAACACTACTCGTGGTGGCTGTGCCGCGGACTCGGACTGTCGTGATCGTGCGCGCCGGCCACGGTTGCTGCGCGGCTGGCGGGTTCCAAAGTATGATCCCCGCTTGATCAACAGTTCGACCGCCGTGCATGCCTGCATCTTTGCGCGCGCGGCCGTGATTGCAGACGAGTATGGATCGCTTTCTCGCCATGAAGGTCTTTGCGCGCGTCGTCGAGGCGGGCAGCTTCTCCAAGGCCGCCGATGCGCTGCGCCTGCCGCCCGCGAGCGTATCGCGCACGCTGCAAGCGCTCGAAGCGCATCTCGGCGCACGCCTCATCAATCGCACCACACGCAGCATCAGCATCACCGAAGACGGCGAGGCTTACTACGATCGCTGCGTGCGCGTGCTGGGCGAGATCGACGACATGGAAGCGTCGCTCTCGCATTCGAAGCTCAGTCCCAAGGGCAACGTCAAGGTCAGCCTGCCGCAGGTCATGGCGAAAAGCACCATCATTCCCGCCTTGCCGGAATTCTTCGCGGCTTATCCGGATATCGGCGTCGAATTGCTTTTGACGGACCGCTCGGTCGATCTCGTCGAGGAAGCCGTGGATTGCGTGGTGCGCGTGGGCGCGGTCGGCGACGTCGGCCTCGTGGCCAAGCGCATCGGCGCGTATTCGCAGATCACGTGCGCGTCGCCCGGCTATCTCGAGAAGTACGGCACGCCGCGCACGCTCGACGATCTCGAACAGCATCTCGCGGTCGGCTACGTGCTCAACAAGTCGGGGCGCGTGCGCAACTGGGAATTCGTCGTCGATAACGAAACGCGCACCATCGCGATGAAGCACAAGATCGCGGTGAACGACGGCGATTCGTACATTGCGTGCGGCGTCTCGGGCCTCGGACTCATCCAGAGTTCGAGCTACACGCTCGACCCTTATGTGAAAAGCGGCGCGCTCGTGGAAGTGCTGAACGAGTATCCGTCGTATGCGCGCGTGGTGTCGGTGCTGTATGCGGCGAACCGGCATCAGCCGCGGCGCGTGCGCGTCTTCATCGACTGGGTGGCGGAGCTCTATGGACGCTTGCCCGCGTTTCAGGCGAGCGGCAAAACGGTCTCGCCGTCGTGACGATCGGCATGGTGCGCCAGTCGTAGGCGCCATACACACGTTCGAGCGCGCGAAGGTCCTGCGCTCGGGCACTCGCGTGAATCCCTTGCAGCTCGCTCAGTTCGAACTCCACTGCATGACAGTTGGCGTAGTCGCGCGAGCGTAACGCTGCGCCGATGGTCGTGAAGAAAGCCGTCGTCGGCACGTCGAAGCCCGCTGCGATATGCAGCGCGGCGGTATCGGGCGTTGCCAGATAACAGGCGTGTCCGATCCACGCGATGAATTCCGCCGTATCCCTGGAACGCGCCGCGATGTCGCGATAGTGCGGATGATCGATCGCGCCGAAGCCATACACGGGCAAGCCGAATTCGTCCCACAGACGCGCGACGATGCGCCCACGCGCCGCCTGCGGCACGCTGCGCACTGGCGTGCTCGCGTTGGGACAGAACAGCACATACGCCGCGTCGTCTGCGTGACGCGCGGGCAAGGGCAAGGCCAGATCACGCAGCCAGCGATTGCGCTTGTCTTCCGGCGCTACGCTTAGCGGGTCCACGCCTAACGCGCGGATGAAGAAATCGATCATCGGCATCGAGGCGAAGCTCGGCCAGAAGAGATGATTGCCGAGGTCGATCTTCGGTTCATCGGCGGGCAGGCTTGCGAGCGGCACCGGCAGATCGATCACATCGCCCCCGACGAGCGGCGCGGCCAGTTCATACAAGCGCTTCACGTAGCCTGGCGCATGAGCCGGCCGATAAGTCGTAAACGTGAGATGCGGCCAGCGTCGCTTGATCGCGAAGAGCGCGGACAGGCCGATGATCGAATCGCCCAGCGTCACACCGAACGCGTTGATGAGATGAACGCGGCGCGCGGCTGCATAGTTCGCCGTGAAGGGCGTGGAGACGGCGCAGAGAATGTCGCGCCGCGCGTCGTGTAATGACTTGAAGCCGGAGGCATCGCTACCGGTGGCTTCGAGATCGTAGGACGCGACGATCTCGCCGTGCCTCGATAACAACGAACCCGCATGGGTCAGCGCATGGACTTCATCGAAAGTCGTCATGCGCTGTTGGCTCCGTCAGCGCGACGTGCCGCGCTCGTTGGCCACTTTCGCCACTTTCGCAACCGGCACGCTTTGCAGCGTGGGGTTGATCACCGTCTGATACTCCGGCACCCAGCGACGCAGATCGCGCCGCACTTCGTCATCCGCGAGCACGCGATGCTGCATGAGCCACGGCAATAACTCGTCGATGAAGTTTTCTGGCACGCCTCGCGCCTGCGCGATCCGCAGTTTGGGATGCGGCGTGCGCGTGGTGGTTTCGTCGTCGGCGAGTAGTTCCTCGTAAAGCTTCTCGCCCGGCCGCAAGCCGGTGAACACGATGCGAATCTGTTCTTCGCTGTAACCGTAGAGCCGGATCAGATCGCGCGCCAGATCGACGATCTTCACGGGCTGACCCATATCCAGAATGAAAATCTCGCCGCCACGTCCCATGCTCGATGCCTGCAACACGAGTTGCGCGGCTTCGGGAATGGTCATGAAGAAGCGCGTGATTTCCGGATGCGTCACCGTTACCGGGCCGCCCTTCGCAATCTGCTGCTGGAACTTGGGGATCACGCTGCCCGCGCTGCCGAGCACATTGCCGAAGCGCACCGTCTCGAACTGCGTGTGCGGCGCGGCCTGTTGCAAGGCCTGACACGCCATCTCGGCGAGCCGCTTGCTGGCGCCCATCACGTTGGTCGGGTTGACGGCCTTGTCGGTGGAAATCAAAACGAAGTGGCGCACGTCATGGCGAATCGCCGCGCGCGCGACGCGCAGCGTGCCGAGCACGTTATTGCGCACGGCTTGCCAGGCGTTCTGCTCTTCCATCAGCGGCACGTGCTTGTAGGCGGCCGCATGAAACACGATATGCGGCGCAAAGCGCGCCATGGTCTGATCGAGCAGCAGCGAATCCTTGGCGTCGCCAACGACCGGAATCACCGAGCAATCCGTGAATTTCTCGTGCAGCTCCTCGATCAGGCGATACATCGCGTATTCGCTCAGATCGTAGGCGACGAGTTGCGCCGGCGAGAAACGCAGAATCTGCCGGCATAGTTCCGAGCCGATAGAACCGCCCGCGCCCGTCACCATTACTACACGACCGTGCAGCAACTGTTCGACGTGCGGCATGTCGATTTTGACGGGCTCGCGGCCGAGCAAATCCTCGAGATCGATCTGCCGCACGCGCGACAGGAAACCGCCCTCGCCTTGCGTCAATTGACTGAGCGCGGGCAGCACCATGACCTTTACGCCCGCGCGCACGCACAGCGTGGCGACGCGGCGCTGCTCTTCCGCCGATGCCGAGGGAATCGCGATGATCGCGTAATCGGTCTTGTATTGCTCCGCGACCTGCTGCAAATCGCCGAAACTGCCGAGCACCTTGTGGCCGAGCACTTCGCGGCCTTGTTTCGAGCGGTCGTCATCGAGCAGGCCGACCAGACGCCATTCGCTCGAACGCGCAAGTTCACGCGCCAGCATGGCGCCGGCAGTGCCTGCGCCGAGCACGATCACAGGCTTGCCCTGCCCGACGAGCCCGCCATAGAGATAGAACTCCTTGGTCGCACGATAGAGCGCGCGCGCGCCGCCCATTGCGAGAAATAGCAACAGCGGCTCGACGATCAGCACCGAGCGAGGAATCACGGGCGTTGGTTGCGCCATGACCGCGCCGATCATGACGACGAGCGCGCCGACGGCGACCGACTTCGAGATGCGCATCAGATCGGGCAGACTCGCGAACACCCACATGCCGCGATAGAGACCGAAGACGCGGAACATGACGCCGTAGACAGGCAGCACCCAGATGAGCGCCATGAATGCGCCGTGCTGAAACTCGGGTGGCACCGCGCCGTTGAAGCGGATCATGTAGGCGACGAGCCATGTCGCGGCAACCGCGCACAGATCGAACGCGAAGGCTCCGGCGGAAAGCCAAGGAGCTTTGTATCGAATCATCCGCGTGTACCTCTAGGTTGTCCGGAGTGAAGCGCTTGATGACGGCGCCAGCAAACATCGACGACTGAGCCTGCCGCCACGACAACGACCACCCATACTGCGACCGCCAGCCACTGGCTCGCGGGAGACCACGCGAGCGCCGAGATGGCGAGCACGACGCCCGCGAGCATCAGCACATACCACGCAAGCGCCGTCCGCGCGTGGCCGGCGCCGGCTTGAACCATGCGTTGATAGTAATGCTCCCGGTGAGCCTGCCAAAACCTTTCTCCGCGCGCGAGACGCTTGAGCAGCGTCACCGACGCGTCGCCGATGAACGGCGAAAACACCAGCGCCGGAAACCAAACGGGCCACGTGCCCTTGAGCCAGCCCCAATATCCGAATGCTCCAGCCAAGAATCCTAAGGGAATCGACCCCGAATCTCCCAGAAAAATCCTAGCCGGATGAAAATTGAATAGCAAGAAGCCCGCTGCGGCACCGGCGAGCGCCGCGCTCGCGACGCCTAAATCGATCTGCGGCACGGGCCCGGAGAGCGCCGCGACGGCGTAACCGCCGAAACCGAATAGCGCCATGCCGCCTGCGAGGCCGTCGGAGCCATCCATGAAGTTGTAGAGATTGACGAGCCAGACCATGAGGAAGCCGACGGCAACCAGCGCCCACCAAGGCACCGGCGCGGGATTCAGCGCGATGAGCAGAGCAACGGCGGCCACGTGCGCGCCGAAGCGCACGCGGGCGGGCAAGCCGCGACGATCGTCGATTTGCGATACCGCCGCGAGCACCGCGGTCAAGAGCGCGGCAAGCCACAGCGTGGGCGTGGCGACCAGCATGGCGATGACGGCAACCGGAACGATTCCCCATCCGCCGACACGCGGCGTCGGACGGCTATGAAGCGAACGTTCGTTCGGAATATCGGTGGCGAGGCGCCAGGCCAAGCCCGTGCGAAGCAAGGCTGAGAGGATCGCGGCGCATGCTGCGAGCGATCCCGCTGCGACTAAAGCAGCGGCAATCCATGGAGAACTGACGACAAAAGGTGACAGCGGCTGGGTCATTTCCCGGAAGTTGCAAGGTGAGGTTCTTTCGACTGTGACAAATCATGCCCTCTGCGACGCGGCGCGCGTGTTACCGGGGCTTATCCGTTGTTACCGGACGTTAACTCGACATAATTAGCTCGGAATTATGTTTTCCGCAGACGATACGCGCGATACCAGTCCGCCGTTGCGGCGAGGCCTTCGTCGAGCGTGTACGGCGGGCGCCAGCCTAGCACATCGCGGATGTGAGTCGAGTCGATCTGGAGGCTGCCGGTCAGGCGAGCGATTTGAGGAGATTTGCCGGTGAGTCTGCCTGCCAGTTTCAAGGCGCCGACCGGCACGGACACCAGCCGCGCGGGCTTATGCAGATGATGCCCTAGACGCCGGGCGAGGTCTGCGACACCGGGATCTTCGCCATCCGTGACATGGAATAGCTGATTCGCGGCGCGCGGATGCGTGGCGCAGGTGACGAGCGCATCGGCGAGATTCATCACGTAGCAAAGGCTTCTGCGTGCTTCCACCGCGCCGATGGGCAACGGCATGCCCTTGGCGATCGCGTCCATCAGGCTCAGGAAATTGGCGCGCACATCGGGGCCATAGACCAGCGGCGGACGCGCGATCACGATTTCCAGGCCGGTGCGCGCGCCGAACTCCTTCAGCCTGATCTCCGCTTCGAGCTTGGAGACGCCGTATGGATCGGGTGGATGCGGCGTATCGGTTTCCTTGAGCGGACGGCCATCGTCCAGTTCGGCGAGCGCCTTGATGCTGCTCACGAAGATGAAGCGCCGCGCGCCTGCGCGATGTGCCGCGTCGGCGACGCTGAGGGTGCCATCGACGTTGATTGCGCGAAAGGCGGCGAGCGGGTGGGTGGCCGCGTCGCTCATGACGTGGACGCGCGCGGCCAGATGAATCACCGACGCGCACTTTTCGAAGGATGTGGGCGTGATTGCATCGAGCGAGCCGATGTGCACGGGCGTGACGCCCGGCTCGACCGCTGCAGCCTCGCGCACGATGCCTACAGGCTCTTTGCCCGCATCGAGCAGCAAGCGCGACACGGCCCGCCCGACGAACCCGTTTGCTCCGGTCACGCCGATGCGCTCGCTCATAGCCATCTCCAGCCGAAGCGGTTGAAGAACCTGCACGCCGACGTGACGAAGAGCTTGATGTGTTTGAAGCCCTTGCGCGCCGCGTCGCCACCATGATGCAGCACGCGTACCGAGGGCACGTAGGCCACGCGGGCGATTTCGTGGGTACGCAGGCTCAGGTCGTAGTCTTCGAAGTAGAGGAAATAGCGCGGGTCGAAGCCGCCGAGTTTTTTGAGAACCTCGGTGCGGAATAGCATGAAGCAGCCGCTGACGATGGGCGGGTCCCAGAGGATGTCTTCGTCGTTGATGACGTCGCGCATTTCGTAACGGGCCAGGCGGTTTTCAAAGGGCGCGCGAAGGCGTGCTGGGAGAAAGCCGCGCACGAAAAGATCGAGGACGGTTGGGAAGCGGCGGCAGAGGAATTGTTGGTGGCCGGTGTCGTCGATGATCATCGGAGAAACGAGACCCGCCTCTGGGTGAGCTTCCAGGAACGCGAGCGCACGTACGAGCGCTTCGGGGTCGAGCTCGATGTCGGGGTTCAGTATCAGGTGATAGCGGCTCGTTGCGCGCTCGATCGCGAGGTTGTGGCCGCGACCGTAGCCGACGTTCCCTTGATCGCTCAGAAAGATAGTCTCGACGTGCGTGACCGCCGCAGCCTCCGACAACTCGATCTTGTCCTGCGGTCCACCGTTGTCAATCAGATAGAGCGATGTCCTCAATCGAGGAGGTGCGCCGAGTCGTTGCAAAGCGATGCTCAAAGTGCGAAGCGTGCGCCCGAGCAACTCGTGATTCGGGCGGTAGGTTACGATCGACGCGCTGAAAGTAGGCAGTTCGACCGTCATGTGAAAAGCCCGTCCGAACTGCCCATTGAATCACGGTGATGCGAATGCATAAGGGGAAAATCGCTGTCACGTCGAGACGGTGAATTCTCACGCAAAAACAGCGTGACATAAAGACATGCGCCGTCGCGCCACACATTTCTTTTACTAGTGGATGAGCCGTCGGTACGCAAAGTTCTTGGAGGGGCTCGCGAATGCAGTCTATTTTACGCTCGCGGCTTGGCGCAGCTCCGATCCTGATATATGAATCCCACAAAGCTGCGGCACAGCCTTGATCGATTCCAGGCAGTGACACGGCCTTGCACAAGAGCGTATCAGGCGCTGTCTGATGCTCGCCTGCCGTGCTGCCAGTGCAACATCGAAAGACTATCAATAGGGCGACAACGCATAAATTTCCCAGACTGGCGAACGGCGGCCGAGGACCGCGTAGGCTCCTGGCCAGTAGGGTGTCGCTACAAACGTCTCGCCACCTTCAAGGAACTCATGTTCCAGCCGCTGAAGTAACGTCACACTCGAAGCAGTACCTGCGTCCAGAAGAAGTTTATCATCGCCGACCATCACTTCCGAGCACGACTCAGGAGTGCATTGGAAGCCCGGATGTACGGGAACCATGATGAGCGCGCTGACTGCGAGCAGGCCAGCAAGTGAACTCCATCCAGCCAGTCGCTTGCCGGACACCCGGACCACCAGAAAGGTCAAAAGCAAGGGAAAAATGCCCAAGGCAAGATGGCCGATATCCGCTCGCGAGAACGCGTAGTGCGCGTAAGGAAGAATAAAGCATACCGGTGCTACAAGAGCAGGCGCATACGCGCGCTTGCGCATGCGCCCAATGCCGATCACGAGAATTGCTCCGACACCGGTCACGACGAGTGCAACGAATGCGAGGCCGATCAACAGGTCGCGCGTCACCCATGCCAAACCGTGCCTAATCCAGTCGACGGCCCAGGGCCAGGGCACCGGTAATGGCAGGTTGGTCGTCTTGATGCTGACGAGAAAGAGAACATCCTGCCAGAACGCGCGCGCGAAGCCCGGAACCAGCGCGAACATGAAGAGTACCGGCAGATACCCGACTACAATGCCGACGCTCCATGCAGGCAAGCCCGAAAACAGTGATCGACGGGTGCCCGACGAAGTCATCAGATACGCGAAACCCAACACGCTACCCGCTGCGCCATAGACTCCGTGATTGCGGCCGAACACTGCCGCGATGCCAACCGCTGCGCCCAGAATCAGGAAGCGTGTCCGCGACGGTTGCGATAGCAAAGCGCAAAGGGCCGCGACGAGCATGAGGCAGATCGAGATGTCGAAGAGTTTGTGCCTCGGAAACATCCACAATGCGAGGACGACGGCACCGACAACGAGTTGCGCCCAATTCGCCGCGGCGCGTCGCAGCACGTACAAGCCGCATGCAATCCCGAGCGCCTCGAATGACGCCACGGCGACGCGCAGCGCCATGATCCCGTTATCACCGACAAGGCGCATCAACGCCGAGCACCAGTAATACCGGCCGGGATCGTAGGCCATGAAGTCACGTATCGGCACGTCACCGATCATGGTGCGCTGCGAGCCATACCAGAGATAACCCTCGTCGGCGAGACTCAAACCGGCGCGCCCTTCCAGAACAAAATGGGCAAGCGTGACGACTACAGCGAGCAAGGTCACGATAAGAACATCGCGCATCGCATTGCGAGATGGAGGCATCACGTCAGCGGGCAGTTCCAAGGTCGGCGGCACTATTATGGTTTCGTTTTGACTCGGCTCAAAACTGCGCGCAACGGCCCCGTGACGCGCCACATCCGTGAATTCAGGATGGCTTGCAATTCGCGCTGCACGGTCTCCTGTGCCTTGAGCGCTGCCTGCACTTCCGCGCGTGCAGCCTCTTCTGCAACTCGCACCTCCGACTGCGCAGCCTCCTGCGCCGTGCGCGCTATCTGCGCGTCTAGCCGTGCTGCACGCTCCGCTTCCCTCGCATTCGAAACTTCCGCGATGAGGTGGTCACGATGATGCTGCAGTTCATTGAGATGACCCGTCATCTCTGCATTCTGAGTGCGTGAGCCGTCAAATTCATGCCGAAGTGCAATCAGTTCCCCCGTGACCTGGCTGTTTCGTGCTACCAGACTGTCGGTGATGTGCGCATGCATGTCGAGCTCGCTGGGAAGGCGCGCCTCCGTCCAGCGCGCGGCATCGATTCCTTCCACTTCCCGCCCCAGCGCAAAGCTCATGAAGCGCGCTTCTCGCTGCAAGTAATCTTCGATCAAGGACTGGGTAAGTTCCAGTCCCAGATGAGCGAACGTTTCGACGAAAAAGCTTTGTCGATGCAGCCATCGCAAATCACGCGGCATGGCGCATGTCGAAGTTCCGCGAATCATCAACGTCAGCGCGCGAAACAACAGATAACCCACCGGCAGCGGCTTGCGCGAGAACCACTCTCGATCGATCGCGCAAGGCGTGCCGTCCGGCGTGATGACGATATTTTGCGGCACGACGTCGAGCATATCGCCGGGGAATTCAAGATCGGGCGCAAAAACCGCCGGTCGCTCGACCTGTGCGCCTGCAAGGTCAAAAAGCGCCTCGACATAGCGATGTGCAATGTCCGCAACCTGTTTGATCGCCCAACCAGGCACGGTCACCAGACGACCGAAGTCCTCGTCGAGCGTAGCGCCGTGTACTAACGGCTCATGTAGAGCGTGATGTCCAAACTCCTCATGCGCCGCCGCCGTCGCAGTGGACAGCGCGTCACGCAAAACCTGCACCGCGCCATCGCGTTCGACGAACTGCGTGACCTTGCAGTAGGCTGGCTGCCGCTCGACTGAGTAGTGATAAGCGAGCGAGCCCGGCTGAAACCGCGATGGCAACGACTCGGCTTTCGAGGCTACGAACAGGAAAGAGTTGGACAGATCGGCCAGCAAGCCATTGCGTCCCACCGTGCGCCATACGCGCTCGAGCGCGAAAGTCAGCACCGCGGAGTTAACCTGAAAGTCGCGCGTGGCGGTCTGCGCCGCGAGCACGTCGGGCTTGAAGCCCTCGTGCGCCGCGAGTGAGGCCGGGAGCAAGACCGAGGACGGCAGCTTGTAATCCGGAAACGGCAGGGCAAGTTCGATCGTTTTGAAGCCCGCCGTAGCGAGCCTCTGTTCCAGTTCCAGACGGCCAAACGTTTCAACGCCGGGCCTTTGATACAGCCCTTGCACGCCAAACATCCGAATGCCGAGATGATCTTCAGGCGCACCGCCCAGGTATTTGAGCCCTAGCTGGTTTTCAATCGCGATGATCAGGATGCCATCGGGCTTCAGCATGCCTTGCACTGCTTCGAGCATCGCCTGCGCCGGATTTTCGCTCGCACCGAACAAGGCGGCATATTCGAGCACGCCGATCAGGGTGACCACGTCGAACTGGCGAGACGGCCGAAAGCCATCGAAACGATCGTTCAGTACAGTAACATTGGGCAGATCCCTGGTGCGCAGCGCAGCGATCGATGCCCTGCGCTGACTACCTTCAACCGCGAGAACGTTACCGCCGCATTCGCCGAGAAAGCGCGAGATAGCGCCACAACCTGCACCGATTTCCAGGATGTCCCCAGTCAGCCGATGTGCAAGCGGTCGCATCAGAGACGCTCGCGCAGCATTCAGGTGATAGCGGCGCGGCCAGTCTGTGCAATGAATTGCAAGTTCCGGCGACAGCACGGACAGATCGTTTGCCTCTCGCAAAATCGCGACGAGCGCCTCTTCCACTTCGTCACCATCGCTGTAGGCGAATGTCTCTGCGGAATCGCGACGCCAGACTCGCAATGCCTCGTCGAAGACATAACCATTCGAAGCCAGTTCGGATTGGAAACTCAGCATGTTCCTGCTTTCATGTTCATATAAAGATTCGATAAACCGAAGAACCGCGATTCCGCCGCCACCACGAGATGAATTGAGTCGTAGCGGCGGTCGTGCGGAACAATTTCTTCGCCATGTCGCGTCGCAATACCAAGCGAGACAAAATAGTCGCCAGGACCCAGGTGACAGTCGAACGTCACGCGCGCCACCCAGCGCGATCCCGACTCGCAAACGGTCTCCAGCCCGTCACATTGCAACAACTCCGAGTTGCTGCCGTAAACCGTCACACCTTCCTTGGTCTTGAGCGTCACGCCGACGATCGGGCGCATCATCTGCGAGTTGATCGTGAAGCCGACGTCGAGCGTCACACGGGCGCCGGTGGCGATCGCGTTCGGATACGACACGCCCTCGCTTTCTACGTAAAAGTCGCTGATGGAAGCCGAGCCGTCGCCCCATCGATACTCGTAGGCGTTGTACGGTGCACGTTCCACGAAAGCGTCGCGGTCGAAAATCAGATGACCGGCAGATGCAGGCGTGATTTCGATGCTATCGACCGCCGGAGGCGCAATGCTTTTCTCAACCGCCTTCTTGGCCTCCGGCTCTTTCTTGTCGGCCGTAACGACCTTCCGGTCGCGACCGAACAGCAAGTCGAGATAGCGATTGATCGTTTCGCGCGGCTGGCCTTCGTGCTTGACCTCGCCGCCGTCGAGCAGAATGGCGCGCGAACAGTGCATCACGACCTGTTCGCTGCTGTGCGTCACAAGAAGGATGCTTGCGCCGTTGTTTTTGAGTTGCTTCAGACGCTCGAAACACTTCGCCTGAAACTTGGCGTCGCCCACCGCCAGGGCTTCATCGACGATCAGGATGGCAGGATCGATCTGAGCCTGCACAGCGAATGCAAGGCGCACGATCATCCCGCTCGAATACGTCTTGACCGGCTGATCAATGAACCGACCGATATCCGCAAAACCGGCGATACTGTCGAAGCGGTCATCGATCTCACGATTCGTCAGCCCAAGCAGCGAACCGTTCAGATAGACATTCTCCCGCCCGGTGAACTCCGTGTTGAAGCCCGAACCGAGTTCCAGCAACGCAGCAACGCGACCATTGGTCATGACCGAACCGCCGCTTGGCGTCAAGGTGCCAGCGATGATCTGCAGGAGTGTCGATTTTCCTGAACCGTTGCGGCCAACAATGCCCACCGTCTCACCTGGGGCAACCGAGAAGCTGATATCGTTCAGCGCCCAAAATTCGCGGTAAAGCTTTTTGCGCCCGCGGTTCAGCATCTGCAACAAGCGGTCTCGCGGCTTGTCGTAGATGTTGTAGACCTTACTCACGTGCGACACGGTGATCGCTGCTTCCATTTCCGGTTTTTCCATCATTTTCAATGTTGTTTGCCGCGCCGCACTGCCTCGCGCCGCAACGACGGCGAAAGCGCGATGCTCATTACGCGCAGCACTTCCGCGGGCCGCACGACGCGGGCGCGTTGAATAATCGCCCGCTTTCTCCACATGACTGGCAGTCCGCGCAACGCATCGCGCTTGGCGCGCAGTATGGTACGAGTCTGTCCATGCAGGGAGAACAAGGCGCATGCGGCGATAGTCATCATCACGTGCAACGGCAAGAATACCCAGAACCACGGGCCCGGCATGTTCTTGACGTATGCCCACGTTAGGTTTCGATGCCCGTGATACACGGCGAACTGGCTGTGCTCCCCGCCGGTTGCTCCTGACCCGACGTGCAAGGCTGTTGCCTCCGGCACGAACAGGCAGCGATAGCCGGCAAGACGCAAGCGAAACGCGAGATCCACGTCTTCGACATAGCAGAAGAAATCTTCGTCGAAGCCGTTGACTGCATCGAACGCATCTTTTGCGTACATTGCTGTAGCCGCACAGGGACCGAATACTTCCGTTTTCTCCGCAGCATCGACGTCGACGCTGCGATAGCCGCGACGCCACACTAGCCCGCTGACGTGGTACACGTCGCCAGCGCCATCAAGCAGCGACGGGTTCGCCGCGATCAACGTCTTTCCTGCGAAAAAAGCGTAATCAGGCTCGTTCTTCGCCGCTTGCAACATGCGCTCGATCCAGTCGGCCGAGACGAAGGCATCAGGATTGACGAGCGCGATCCAGTCGCAGTCGCCAAGCTTACGTACAGCGAGGTTATTGCCCCGCGCGAACCCGCTGTTGTAGTCGAGACGTTCGTAGAGCGTGTTGTCAGGCGCGACGGGTGCTGCTCGAAACTGCTTGCTGGCGTTGTCGACAACGACCACTCGATGAGGCATGACGGTCTGTCGCGCCAACGCTTCGAGCGCTCGGTCCAGCATCTCCTGAGAGTTCCAGTTGACGATCGCCACGCCAACCCGATGGCCTCTGGAGACGGCGCTTCGTGCCGCGCCGGCTGTTGTCATGCGGCGCCTTGAGCGAGACGCCGGGCCACTCGATATGCCAGACCTCTCACGCCAGATGGCACTGCGACAGGTAATGCAGGCGCTGCGCCGGCCAGGACAGCGGGCGCATCGCCGGCATCGATATAGTCCAGGAATACGTCGCGCAACTCTTTGTCGTCGAGCAGGCGAGTTTCCGCTTCCGGATCGCGGAGTTTGCGCCGCGCGTCGACGAACTGCCGGATCATCCAGACGATCCGGTCGTTGCCCTGTACGTTGATCGACTCCGCAAGCGCGCGCGCGTCGGCGATCAACGCGTCACGATCGTCGCTTGCGTACAGCAGGTTGCCTTCGAAATGCATCATGCCGACCGCGAGCACCCAGCAGATCTCGAACAGCATCCAGGCGCGGTTCGACGAGATTGTGTTCGACGAGTGAATGCGGTATTGCATGAGCGGTTGAGCGATCAGTTCACAACCGAACTGCCTCGCCGCGCGCAGCAGAAAATCCCAGTCGTGCGCGAAACGCAGATTACGCATGCCGCCAACCTCGTCATACAGCCGGCGCGAGAAGACCACATTGCTCGTTGTGGAGACGAAATTCGTCATGAGCAGGTTTTTTGCGAAGCTGTCGCTGGCGGCGAAAGTGCGCTTCGGATTCGCGATAGGCCACGGCAGCATGTTGTGCCAGCCCTCCTTCACGCCCAGCGCCTTGCCATCCGTATCGATCACCTCGATCCAGCTGGCAACGAGATCGATACCGGGTTGGCCAAGCGCTTCGAGCGCAACTTCCAGGCGCCGCCGATGAAATATATCGTCGGAATTCAATACCGCGAGAAAGTCTCCCTTCGCCATTGCCAGGCCGCGATTGATCGCGTTGTGAGCGCCCGCATTGGCCTGCTCGACAAGTTGCATGCGCGGATCAGTCACGCTGCGCAGGTACACCAGCGAATCGTCTTTCGAGCCGTCGTCGATGACGATAAGCTCCACGTCCTCGTGGGTTTGCTCAAGGACGCTTTCCACTGCGCCGCGAATGTATCTGGAGTGGTTGTAACTGGGGATGACGACAGACACTAAACTCATATCAGTTTGCTTTCTCTTGCTTGCGCAGCCAGTCCAGCACCTCTTGAGTGCCAGCCTGCAATGTGATCGACGGTTTCCAGTCCGTATGGGCCGCCAGGCGTCCCGAGTCAAGGACGTTGTATCCGACATCCGCGCGTCTGGGCGGCAAATAGCTCACGTCGAGCTCGAATCCCGCCCCGGCGAGCGCGGGAGCAATGTACTCGTCGAGCAGTTCTCGAACCGATACGCCGGCACCCGTGCCGACGTTATACACCTCGCCCGGTTCGCCTGATTCAACCAGACGCGCCACGGCATCCGCGATGTCGCGAACGTGCACATAGTCGCGCACGGCATTGCCGTCGCCGAAGATCGTCACCTGGCGGCCTGACAGCCCGGACGCCAGTGCGGTGGGCACGAGCCCCTGACCGCGGAACGGAACCTGGCCCGATCCATAAGCATTGGCCGGGCGCACGATAAGCGCGGGTAATTCCCGCTGGCTGAAGTACAGTGACGCCACGTGTTCGATACAAAGCTTCGACGTGCCATAGAGCGACACCGGACGCATGGGCACGGATTCAACGATCGGCACACCGACCGGCTGATTTCCATAAACCGTTCCGCCGGAAGAGATGAAGATGAACTTCTTCACGCCTGCGTCGATGCAGGCCTCCATGAGACGAGTGGCCGGCAGGATATTGCGCTCGTACTCCTTCGGCATGTCGCATTCGATGTTCATCCGCATGGCGTCGTGCGCAAGATGAACAACCACGTCGACGTCTCTTAGCACGTTTTGCAGGAAGGCGGCGTCGGCGTAGTCGCCGGTGACCACCTCGGCCTCCGGCGCGAGACCGTCGGCCGGCAGTGTGCTCGCGGACGGTCGCAGGACATCGGCCACACGCACACTCGCGCCGTTTTGCAGACACGCATGCGCAACATGCCGCCCGATGAATCCACCGCCACCGATCAACAAGACTCTCGGCATATGTTCAGGCTCCTTTCGCATCGTGATAGCCCGCCATGGCGGCGCTGAAGCAGTCTACGTACTGCTGTGCTATCCGACGACTGGAAAAATGATTGAGTACGGTCGCTTCGCGATCGCTCAGTGACTGGCGGAAAGCGGCATGCTTTTCGAGCCAGAGCCGGAACGCTTCGTGTGCCCGATCCGGCGATGCATCCACCGGATAGACGATGCCCCCGTTGAAATCAGCGAGCACGGCGCCGATGTCCCCGACGTCGGTGGCTAAAATAGGCACCGCAAATGACAGTGCTTCGATCATGGCGATTGGAAGACCTTCATACGCCGACGTGAAGATCAGCCCATCGAGCACGGAATCGAGTTCGAGTGTGTTGGCGACATACGGAATGCGCATCACGTTGTCGAGCTTGTGCTCGCGGATATACGCCTCGGCCGAAGGCGCGAGTTCGCCATCGCCGACCAGAACGAAGAATTCTTCCTTGTGCTGACGTCGTGCGTTCGCAATACGCAGGAATTCCACCGGCCGCTTCTGTGACGTCAGGCGGCCGATGAACCCGAACAGTCGCTTTCCCTCTGGCAGTCCGTACTTGCGCAAGATGTCCTCGCGCACGTGCGGCACGCCCTTCTCGTGAACGATACGGTCGGTATTGATAGCCGAGTAGATCAGGTCGACCGACGCAGGATCGCGCGTCATGTCGCCGATGAACTTTGCATGGATCTTGCGATTGACCGCGATGAAACGGTCGAACGAACGGATGCCCGGCTCGTTGTATCGCGTGATCCATCCTTGATCCACGTCGTACACTTGCTGATCGACGATCGGCACGTCGCCAAATAGCAAGCGCAGGCGAGTTGCGTTGTCGGCGAGCCACGGCGAACCGTTGCAGATCCACACCAGATCGGGGCGCAGCCACTGCTTGAGACGCGACAGGACGCGGAGATAGTCGCCATGAGCGGTGAATTCGGACATCTGCATCAGGCGGGCACCGGCCTCCTGAAACTGCCTTGCTAACGTGCCCTGTTCGAGGCGCAGACGCTCCATGGTCACCACGACAAAGTCATAAGTGCCCTGAAGCTGACGCACAATTTCAACCGTATTGCGCTCGACGCCGCCAACCGCCACGAAGATCGGAAACACGAACACGACCGGCCGCACCTTCGAATGCGGAGGGAACTGCGGCGGCAGGAAACGGATCGACGTGTCGGGTGCGGGCTGAGTGGAAAAGTATCCAACCGGATCTACCGCGACGGGCGCGTTAAACCATTCGCTCGCGGAACGCGACGCTATCGGCAAGAACCCCGACGGCTCTTCAATACGAATGACCTTTCCGCAGAAGGACTGTTCGCTTAGCCTATTGTCCAGAACTGCTTGCGCGATGCGCCGCGAGAACAGCATGTGTTCACGTTGGCCGCCCGAGCGAATCTCCGACGGTTCGCCGTACCCGTATGAGATGACCGCGATATCGACACTGTTTTCCACCACGGCAAGCCACGCGTCCATTAGTGCGTCGGCGTCAGGCATTGACTCACTCGAGGCGGGCCAGTACAGCACACCACATGGAGCTTCATCTATCGAAAAGGTAACATCGGTGTCGCCGAAGCCAGCGTGCGCTACGATTTCGCGCAGCGTGCTCGCGTCGACTCGCTCGAACACACGCGCCTTGTCGCCGAATGCGTCCACAAAGCGGGAAATCAGACCAGCTCTTGCGCTGTGGTCCGCCTCGACAATCAACGCGACCGACGAACCAAGCGTGACGTGCGTCGAGCTGCTACGCTCGGCAGCCAACGCCACGGAAGGCCGCTGGCGACGGCGCTGCAGCATGCCCTTCACCAGTACGGTAAGTTGCCGGGGATCGTGACGCAGGTAGTGAAGCCCGGTGGAAACACGGCGGCGCCAAAGGTCACCGCTCAAGCCAACCGGAGTGTGACCGGGCTGCATTGCCGAAACCACCGCGAGTTCACGTGCCGCAGCGGCTGCGAGCGGGTCATCGACAATATCGACCTCGATTGCGAGTGCCTCGACTGTCTTGTCCAGAGCTGCGCGCGTCACCTGCCGGAAATCAAGCGTCGCGGAGTCCAAAACGCGCCAGTATGCGTCCCAAGGCGAACCGAAATGCCGGGTCATGGCAAGCGAGAGAAGAGCTTCCGTGCCGGCGAGACGTTGCAGTACGCCATATTCGTACATCGCACGAAATAACGGCGAATAGATCGTACTGAGACAATTGCCGAGAACCACGCGTGCTGCGCGGCCAGCACGCTCGAACATGTGTTCGTACATTTCCGCGCGCTCTGTGAGCTTCGCAAGACGCGACTGCCAGAGACGCTCGGCTTCGGCAGAGGGAAGCCCCTTTTTCAACAAGCGTTCGGGTTCGTCCACACCCACGATTGCGCCGACGCCCGGATGAACGCCACGAAACACCACCGCCATTTTTCCTGCCGAGATCTGCCGACGGCAAAAACCCGCGATGACATACGGATGGAAGTGATCGCCCTTTGCCTCGCGCGTATAAAAGAGCCGTAATCCCTGCAGCGAAAGACGGTAACCGAGTTCAACGTCTTCGAATCCGTACTGATCGAAGCGATGATCGAACAAGGTTTTCTGCGCGGCGAGTAGACTCCGGTCCACGCAGATATTGCATGTGTAGAAATGACGGAAGTCGACGAAATTGCCATCTGGCAAACGGTTATAGCTGAACTGCTCGTTGCCGATCTCCGTAATATGGTCCATCAGATGATTGACCTTCAACTCGGGATGCCAGTCGACCACGCCGAGTGTTGCCACCAGCGGCCCGTACTTCTCCGCGTAATCCCAATGCACGTTGACGAGTTCCGGATCTGGGAAAATATCGTCACCGATGATGAGCAGTCGCTGGCCGCGCGCTTCGCGAATCGCCGAATTGCGGGCCGCCGATGCGCCGCCGTGCTTGTTGCGCAATACACGGATGGGAAGGTCATGCACCGATTCGAGCAGCGCTACCGAACCGTCCTCGGAGCCGTCGTCGGAGAATAGCAATTCATACGGAATGCGCGTCACGCGATTGACCTCGCGCCACGCATTCAGCACGCCGGGAAGCAGACGCTCCCGGTTATACGTCGGAATGATCACGCTCATGAGCGGTCCATCAGCGACATTCGGGACTTCGACGGCTATGGCTGGCGCCTGCGCTTTGCGATTGTCAGCCTGCTTCGCGGCCGCATCGATCCATTCGAGATCCATGCTCGCATTCGGACGTCGCAGTTCTTTGCGTCCGATCACCCAATAATGCAGTAGCGGCGGCATGCCCGACGCAGCGACATCCGGATAGCGCGAAAGGTAATAAGCGCCATCGAATTCCGGGCCCGGATTACGTCCTTCACGCCACCCGCGTGTTAGGTAGTGCGTCAATCCGTCGATGCCGGCCTGTGCGACATCCGGGTTCTGCATGCGATACCACGTAGGCACAAACAGCCGACACTCGCGCAGCAGGAATCGCCATCGGCGAATGCGTGCCCATCTGGAAGCCCGGCTTGGCAAATCGGCAATGGTCAGTACGTTCATGTGTCAGCGCGCGCGAAGCAAATTAGGTTGAGACGAGGTATCCAGGCAACTATAAAACGTCGGAGAACCCCTTTCGCGTTTTCTGGAACCACCAGAACCCTACCCACGCCACAACTGCACTACCCGCCGTGTAAAGCGCCCACGACGCCCAATGAGGTTGCTTTCCCCAGATAAGCACGTCCCGGACCGACTCGATCACATACGTCAGGGGATTGATGTATAGCAGCTTCTGATACTGCGGCGGCAATGCCGACACCGGATAAAACATAGGCGACAAGAACATCAGCACCGTCGTGATGATGCCCGTCACCTGCGCGACGTCGCGCAGATATACACCGGTGGCCGCGAGAAACCAGCTAAAGCCCATCGTCGCAAGGATGAGCGGGAACATTACAACTGGGAAAAACACAACCGTCCAGGGCATCGTATGACGCAGCGCAATCTCTGCCACGATCAGCACAAACCAGCTTACGACTGTGTGAAAGAGCGCCGACCCCATGGAAATCCACGGCAGGACTTCGAGCGGAAAAATCACTTTCTTCACGTAGTTCGGATTTCCCGCGATCAGACCTGGTGCGCGCGTGAAGCACTCGGCGAACAGCCCATGCACCAGCATTCCCGCGAAAATGATGATAGCGAACTCGCCCTTGTCCGTGATCTCGGAACTGCCCCAGCGCGACTTGAAGATCACCCCGAAGATGATCGTATAGACCACAAGCAGAAGTATCGGGTTGAAAAACGACCAGGCGAGCCCCATCAGCGAACCCCGATAGCGTCCCAGGACTTCACGGACAGTCATCCGCGCGATGAGCGAGCGGTTACGCCAAGTCGAACGGATTAATTCTTTCACGCTTGCCGCGTGTGCGTCATGGGGATTCATAGGAATTCAGGCTAATTCGAAACGGGCGCACCCTCGGCGACCGGCAGATATGAGACGATCAATCAGAGAAACATAGCTGCAGCGCATCCTGCCACAGCGGTGGTTGCAACCCGAATACACGGTTCAGTTTCTCATGCGACAAAACCGAGTTCGCCGGTCTCCTGGCGGGCGTTGGGTATGCGGACGAAGGAATTGGCGTCACGATGGGCACGTTTGCCAGCCGGGCGCGCTCAAAGATCGCCTCGGCAAATCCGGCCCATGAGGTTCTGCCGCCAGCCGTCAGGTTGTAAATGCCGGAATTTGCTAGCCACAATGCCGAGCTGGATTCCGCCAGATTGCGAGCCAGAATACTTGCCGTCAAGGTAGCAATTGTCCGGCTCCAGGTGGGCGCGCCAAACTGATCCGCCACAACGTTCAACTGCTGGCGTTCCTGCGCGAGTCGAAGCATGGTCTGCATGAAATTGCGGCCACGCGCGCCATAGACCCAGCTTGTGCGGAATATCAGATGCTTGCAACCGGAGTTCGCGATAGCTTGTTCGCCATCACGCTTGGTCCGCCCGTACACGTTGAGTGGACTGGTTGGATCGTCCTCAAGATAGGGTGAAGACTTTGCGCCATCGAAGACGTAATCGGTCGAGTAATGAACCAGCAGCGCGCCGGTTCGCGCGGCATGCTCCGCCATGACTCGTGGCGCCGTCGCATTGACGAGTTCCGCAAGTACCGGTTCCGTTTCGGCGCGATCGACCGCAGTGTAAGCCGCCGGATTAACGATGATGTCAGGCGCGACCTCCCGAAGCACACGGTCCAGGGCGTCCGGGTCGCTGAGATTCAACTTGCTCCGGTCCACGCCGACGACCTCGCCCAAGCCTTGCAAACACCGCAAGAGTTCGAACCCCACTTGCCCCGAGGTACCGGTAACCAGAATCTTCGAACGCACCATCATATTGAATCTCAGTCGAACGTCTCGATATCGCACAAAGCGCGCCCTGCCGCGTCCTTTGCGGCCAGGATCATGTCGCCATCGAACTTCCAGTCGATGGCAAGCGCTGCATCACTCCACAGCAACGTTCGCTCGAACTCCGGATACCAATAATCCGTAGTCTTATAAAGAAATTGCGCCGTCTCCGACAACACGACAAAGCCATGCGCAAACCCCGGCGGCACCCACAACTGCCGATGATTTTCTTCCGACAGATTCACGCCCACCCACTTGCCGAAGTTCGGCGAACTCTTGCGAATGTCCACCGCCACATCGAACACTTCGCCTTCTACCACGCGCACGAGTTTGCCTTGCGGGTGCTGAATCTGATAATGCAAGCCCCGCAGCACGCCCTTTGCCGAACGCGAATGATTGTCCTGCACGAACTCGACGCCCGCTTCGACTTGTTCCGCGAACTCACGGCCATTGAAGCTTTCGTAGAAGAAGCCACGTGCATCGCCGAATACCTTCGGTTCAATGATCTTGACTTCGGGCAGCGCCGTAGCAGTTACTTGGATGGCCATGCGACTTGGTCCTTCGGAAGATTGAGCAGATATTGACCGTAAGCGTTTTTCGAGAGCGGCTTGGCAAGCGCCAGCAACTGCTCTTCGCCAATCCATTCCTTGCGATATGCGATCTCTTCAGGACAAGCCACTACGAGTCCCTGCCGCTTTTGCAGCGTCGCGATGAACGTGGCAGCTTCGATCAGCGAATCGTGCGTGCCGGTGTCGAGCCACGCATAGCCACGTCCCATGATCTCGACATCAAGCTTTTTGTCCGCGAGATAACGCGAATTTACGTCTGTGATTTCGTACTCGCCACGCGGCGACGGCTTGATGTCGGCTGCAATATCGCACACCTTGTTGTCGTAGAAGTAAAGACCCGTCACCGCGTAATTCGAACGCGGCTTCGCGGGCTTTTCCTCGATCGACAGCGCGCGGAACTTCTGGTCGAACTCCACCACGCCATAACGCTCGGGATCATGCACGTGATAGGCAAACACAGTCGCGCCCTCGGTGCGCGCGTCCGCACTTTCGAGCTGCTTCGCGAGATCGTGACCGTAGAAAATGTTGTCGCCGAGAATAAGCGCGGACGGATCGTTGCCGACAAAGTCACGGCCGATGACGAACGCCTGCGCGAGGCCATCCGGCGACGGTTGCACCGCGTACTGGATATTCATGCCCCACTGACTGCCGTCGCCGAGCATCGACTCGAAACGCGGCGTATCTTGCGGCGTCGAGATCACGAGCACGTCACGAATGCCTGCGATCATGAGCGTGGACAGCGGATAGTAGATCATCGGCTTGTCGTACACGGGCAGGAGCTGCTTCGACACCGCATGCGTAATCGGATAAAGCCGCGTGCCGGAGCCGCCGGCGAGAATGATGCCCTTGCGCGCCATTGTCAGTTCCTCACGCGCGCTGCGCGTAGTTCGTCTCGACCCACTTCCGATACTCACCGGAAGCCACTTCGTCAGCCCACGCCTGATTGTCCAGATACCACTGAACCGTCTTCTCGAGCCCCGTTTCGAACGTCTCCGCAGGCTTCCAGCCGAGCTCGCGCTCGAGCTTGCGCGCGTCGATAGCATAGCGGCGGTCATGGCCCGGACGATCCTTCACATACGTGATTTGATCGCGATACGAACCGCTCGCCTTAGGCTTCAACTTGTCGAGCAAATCGCACAGCGTATGCACGACTTCGAGGTTCTTTTTCTCGTTCCAGCCGCCGACGTTATACGTCTCGCCAAGCGCACCGCGCGCCAGCACTTCGCGAATAGCCGAGCAATGGTCGCCCACGTAGAGCCAGTCGCGCACGTTCTGACCATCGCCATAAACGGGCAGCGGCTTGCCGCCGAGCGCATTCGCGATCATCAGCGGGATCAGCTTTTCCGGGAACTGGTACGGGCCGTAGTTGTTCGAGCAGTTGGTCGTGACAACCGGCAAGCCGTATGTGTGATGATATGCGCGCACCAGATGATCCGAACCGGCCTTCGTAGCCGAGTACGGGCTGTTCGGTGCGTACGGCGTGGTCTCGGAGAACTGTGGATCAGTTGCGGACAGCGAGCCGAACACTTCGTCGGTCGAAACATGCAGGAAGCGGAAGGCTTGCTTCTCGGCTTCAGGCAGCGCGCTCCAGTACTGGCGCGTGGCTTCGAGCAGAACGAATGTACCGACCACATTGGTCTGAACAAAATCTGCCGGGCCGTGGATGGAGCGGTCTACGTGACTCTCGGCGGCAAAGTGCAGAATAGCGCGGGGCTTGTGCTTCGCGAGCAGTTCGTCCATGGCCGCGCGGTCGCAAATGTCGGCACGCGCAAACACATGACGCGCGTCGCCCTTGAGCGACTGAAGCGTTCCGAGATTCCCCGCATACGTCAGCTTATCGACGTTCAAAACGGGTTCGTCAGAGCCATTGAGCCAATCCAACACAAAGTTGGCGCCGATAAAACCAGCACCGCCCGTCACGAGAATCATAAAAGCCCTCTTCACCGCTCACAGTTTTGCTCGACTGAAAGCGCGCTCGAATTAAGGAAAAAATTGCGCATTTCGCGCGATGTGCGCCTTCCAGCGAAAACATTGACCGATTGTCACCAATCTTGATTCGCCGGATGCCCCACTTTGGTAAGCCGTCAATTATAAGGCCACCAAGTGCAAAAACTACACGGCTAACAACTTGATACAGCTAGCGATTATCGATTACAAGCCAATCCCGCCGCGTCGTCACGCGCGTAGTAGAAGGTTCGCGGAATGCTTAATGAAGCGGCAGCCAAGTCGTTATCGCCTGTTTCATAATGCTCGTTATCCGACGCCGCGCGTCCACCGTCTCACTTTTTCCATCGATGACCGACGTCACCAACGCCACCGTAACTCACGCTAGCTCCGCCCCGCTCGTCTTCGGCGACCTGCAAGGTTGCTGCGACCCCTACCATCGACTGCTGAAAAAAGCCGCGCCCGATGCCGATACGCCTCTCTGGTTCGCAGGCGACCTCATCAATCGCGGACCGAAGTCGCTGGAAACGCTGCGCGAGATCATCGCGCTCGGTTCGCGCGCCACCGTCGTCCTCGGCAATCACGACCTGAATCTGCTGTCGGTCGCGGCTGGCCTGCGCAAGCCGAAGAAAGGCGACACGCTCGACGACATCCTCAACGCACCCGACGTGGCTGACCTGATCGAATGGGTACGCCACAAGCCCGTCGCGCACTTCGAGGACGGCGCGCTCATGGTTCACGCTGGCGTGCTGCCGCAATGGGACGCGACGATGACGCTCGAACTCGCGCACGAACTCGAAAAAGCGTTGCGCGCGCCCGACTGGAAAGCGACGCTCGCCACGCTGTATGGAAACGAGCCGCATCGATGGGATGAGTCGCTCACCGGCGCCGACCGCCTGCGCGTGACTTATAACGCGCTGACACGCATCCGTTTCTGCACCGCCGACGGCGCGATGGAATTCGCCAACAATGGCGGGCCGGATGCCGCGCCGCCCGGCTATCTGCCGTGGTTCGACGTGCCCGGCCGCAAGACGCAGGACGTGACGGTGGTGTTCGGACACTGGGCCGCGCTTGGTCTGATGGTCCGCAACGACGTGCTGTGTCTCGATTCAGGCTGCGTCTGGGGCAACAAGCTCTCAGCGGTGCGGCTGACCAAAGACCCGGCTCAGCGCGTAATCACGCAGGTGAGTTGCGCGATGAAGCCGAAACAGCGTTGAGCGATTCGGCGAGCGGCACGAGATCAGCCGCCGTTGCCGCGCCGCCACGCATGGTGTCGAGCGCGGCGAGAATCGCGGCCTGGGCTTCACTCGCAAGCAGACGGCGGTCAGCGCCCGGCGCGAGCGGATTGCACACATAGAGATGCGCCGTGAGCGGCGTCGCGTTCAGAAGCGCGTCGAGGGAGTCGCTCAGCGTCATGTCGCCGATATACGCCGGCGCGAGCGACTGCTTGCCGTGCGCATCCTCGTACATGATGCACACCGGCTGCACCGGACACGATGCCGATACCGCCGCCTGAAACATGTTCGCGTGGAACGGCAGGAGCGCCTGACCATCGCTGGTGGTGCCTTCGGGGAACACGCACATCATCTCGCCCGCGAGCAGGCGGTTCGAGAGTTCATGCATGATGCGCTTCGCGTCGCTACGCTTCTCGCGCTGCACGAACACCGTGCCCAACTGATGCGCGAGCCATCCAACAACCGGCCAGTTGCGAATCTCCGCCTTCGAGACGAACGGCGTCGGCCGCCATGCATTGATGACGTAAATGTCCATCCACGAAACGTGATTGCCGACCACCAGCACACCGCGATCGAGCCGCGCTTCGTCGTTGTGCACGACGAGTTTCATGCCGGACAGACGCAGCATCTCAAGCGACCACGCGCGATTCATCGCGCTCCGCTCATCCACCGATGCGCGCGGAAAACGCCGCGCCACGACCCACATGCCATACAGCAGATGGACCAGAAGCCGCAGCTTGCGTAGTGCCCGGTTCATGCGCGACTCGTGCGCTTAACGGCTTTCGTAAGCCAGATGACCGCCGACGATCGTCGCGCGCACACGCGCCGGCAACTCGTAGCCGAGGAACGGCGAGTTGTGGCCCTGGCTCTTGAGCTTCTTCGGATCGACGCGCCACTCGGCGGCGGCATCGAACACGCACAGGTCGGCGAGCGCGCCCACGGTAATGCGTCCGGCCGGCAGCTTCAGCACGTCGGCGGGCGCGGACGTGATGCGCGCCAGCGCCTTCGCGAGCGGCAAGTTGGCTTCGTGCGCCCACTTCACCGTCAGCGAGAGCAGCAGTTCGAGGCCGGTCGCGCCCGGCGTGGCTTCGGCGAAAGGCAGGAGCTTTTCGTCGTCGTCGAGCGGCGTGTGATCGGAACAGATTGCGTCGACGGTGCCGTCCGCGAGACCCGCGCGTATTGCTTCGCGGTCGCGTTGCTGACGCAGCGGCGGATCGAGGCGGAACTGGGAATCGAAGTAGCCGATATCCACGTCCGTCAGATGCACGTGGTTGATCGTGACATCGCACGAGACCGCGATGCCTTCGGCCTTCGCCGCGCGCACGAGCGCGACGCCCGCCGCCGACGACAGATGCGACAGATGCACGCGCGCGCCCGTCACGCGCATGAGTTCGAAGATGGTATGCAGCGCGATGGTCTCCGCCGACACCGGCACGCCCGACAGCCCGAGCCGCGACGCCACCGCGCCGCTTGCCGCCACGCCGCCCTTCGCCATGAACGCGTCTTGCGGACGCAGCCACACGGTATAGCCGTAAGTGGTCGCGTATTGCAACGCGCGCAGCATCGTGCGCGTATCGACGATAGGGTTATCCGCCTGCGAAAAGCCGATGCAACCCGCCTCGGTCAACTCGACCATCTCGGTAATCGCCTCGCCCTTCAAGCCGACAGTCAGCGCGCCCAGCGGATAAACATGCGCCTGATGCAGCTTCTGCGCGCGAAATTTGAGCATTTCGACGAGGCCGGGTTCGTCGAGCGTGGGATCGGTGTCGGGCGGGCAGACGAGGCTCGTCACGCCGCCCGCCATTGCCGCGGCCATTTCGGATTCGAGCGTTGCCTTGTGCTCGAAGCCCGGTTCGCGCAGACGCGCCGCGAGATCGACGAAACCCGGCGCGATATGCAACCCGTTGGCCGCGATGACCTTGGCCGCGTGAAAGTCGGCCGGCGCGTCGCCAATCGAAACGATGCGGCCCGCCGCGATGAACACGTCCTTGCGCGCTTCCGTGCCGGCAACCGGGTCGATGATCGTGCCGCCTTGAATCTGGATCTTCATGTCGCGTTCTTAGTCACTGTTGCCGGCCACGATGCCCATGACCGCCATGCGCACGGCGATGCCGAAGGTCACCTGATTGAGAATCACCGACTGCGGGCCGTCGGCCACTTGCGAGTCGATTTCCACGCCGCGATTCATCGGCCCCGGATGCATCACGATGGCATCGGGCGCGGCGAGCGCAAGACGCTCGGGCGTCAGTCCCCAGCTCTTGAAATACTCCTGCGCGGAAGGCAAGAGCGCGCCGCTCATGCGCTCGTTCTGCAGGCGCAGCATGATGATGACGTCGACGCCCTTCAAGCCTTCGTCGAGGTTGTGGTAGACGTGCACGCCCATCTGGTCGAGATTGCCGGGCAAAAGCGTGCGCGGCCCGATGGCCCGCACTTCCGGCACGCCGAGCGTGGTCAGCGCGTGAATGTCCGAACGCGCGACGCGCGAATGCAGGATGTCGCCGACGATCGCCACGCGCAGCTTGGTGAAGTCGCGCTTGTAGTGGCGAATGGTGTACATGTCGAGCAGGCCTTGCGTCGGATGCGCGTGACGGCCATCGCCCGCATTGATCACGTGCACGTGCGGCGCGCAATGCTCGGCGATCAGATACGGCGCGCCGCTCGACGCATGACGCACGACGAACATGTCGGCATGCATGGCGGAGAGATTGTTGATGGTGTCGAGCAGGGATTCGCCCTTGCTCGTCGACGACGCGTTGATGTTCAGGTTCAGCACGTCCGCCGACAAGCGCTTGGCCGCGATCTCGAAGGTCGTGCGTGTGCGCGTCGAGTTCTCGAAGAAGAGGTTGAACACCGACTTGCCGCGCAAAAGCGGCACCTTCTTCACTTCGCGATCCGTGACGCTCACGAACTGCTCGGCGGTATCGAGAATATGCGTGACGACGGCGCGCGGCAGTCCTTCGATGGTCAGCAAGTGCTTCAGCTCGCCGTTCTTCGTGAGCTGCGGATTGCCGCGTAGAAAGCCGTAGCGGAACTTGTCGGCGGCAGCGGGCGCGCCTGCATCGGCGGAACCCTGAGTGGCGGTGTTCATGATGATCCCGGTGTTGCCTTGAATGGGTTACTGAGCGCGCGATTCAGTGGTGAAGTCGAAGCCGCCGTCCGCGCGTCGCGCGAGCACGAGGCCTTCGTTCGCGGGTACGTCCACCGTGCCGCCGACGAAGCGCGCCGCAATGGGCAACTCGCGTCCGCCGCGATCGGCGAGCACGGCGAGATCGACCGAAGCGGGACGCCCGTAATCGTAGAGTTCGTTGATGGCCGCGCGCACCGTGCGTCCCGTGGACAGCACGTCGTCGATCAGCACGATACGGCGGCCGTCGACCGCGAACGGCAACGAAGTCGGGCTCGCCTGGCTATGCAGGCCCTTCTTCGCGTAGTCGTCGCGATGCAGCGCCACGTTCACCACGCCGAAGTGCGGCGCGTTGAACTCCTTGGCGAGACGCTCGGCAAGCCACACGCCGCCGCTGTAGATGCCGACGAGCGCGACACCCTCTTCTTCGGCGAGCGCGTTTTCATACGCGGCATGAATCGATTCGACGAGCGCGCGATACAGCGCTTCGGCGTCAATGGAACTCATGATCGTCGGGAAGTCCGTCGAGGTATTGTTGAAGAATGACGCGGGCGGCTTCGGCGTCGATGTCGTCGAAACGGCCGCGCGCGTTCGGACGCACGCCGCGCGCACGAAGGTCGGCTTTGGCATCGACGGAACTGTAACGTTCGTCGACCCATTGCACGGGCACGTTGAAACGCCCGTTCACCTGATTGCCGAAGCGCTTGGCCTGCGCGCTCATTTCGTGCGGCGTGCCGTCCGGATGCAGCGGCATGCCGACGACCACTGTTTGCGGCTTCCACTCCTCGAGCAGTTTGCCGACTTCATCGAAACGAAAGTCGCGGTTGCGGTTTTCGAGCACGGCGAGCGCGCGTGCCTGCTTCGTCAATGTATTGCCAACGGCGACACCAATGCGCTTCTCGCCGTAATCGAATGCCAGCAGCGTGGCTGCCCCGCTCATGCGTGCCCTGCTTCGCCGGAAAGCATGGAACGCGATACACCGAGCAGCGAGAGCGCCGCTTCGAGGCGATCCTCGGCGGGCACGTCGAAGATGATGCGCGAGTCCGCTTCCACCGTGAGCCAGCCGTTCTTGGAGATTTCTTCTTCGAGCTGACCGGCGCCCCAGCCTGCGTGACCGAGCGTGAGCAAGAAGCGCTCTGGGCCCTTGCCGCTAGCGACTGCTTCGAGTACATCTTTTGAAGTGGTCATGGCGAGGCCGCCGGGTACACTCATGGACGAGCTATACGGTTCGCCGTCGCGTTCTTCATGCAGCACGAAGCCGCGCTCGGTCTGAACGGGACCGCCGAAGTACACGGGCAAGTGAACGAGAGGTTCGATCTCGAGTTTGAGATCGATACGATTGAACAGCGACTGGAGGTCGATATCGGTCGGCCTGTTGATGACGAGACCCAGCGCACCGCGATCGGTGTGATCGCAAAGGTAGACCACGGTTCCTGAAAACGTCGGATCGGCCATGGACGGCATGGCGATCAGGAACTGATTCGTCAAATTGATGCGATCGGAAGTCTTGGACATAATTCAGGATTTTAACAAAGGCGCTGACAGATGGCCGACTTTGATGTGGGTCTGGTGTGGATTCGGCGGGACCTGCGCGCAGCCGACAATGCTGCACTCTATCACGCGCTTACAAGGTGCCGTCGGGTGCTGTGCGCGTTCGTTTTCGACCGCGACATCCTTTCGCCGCTTGCGCGAAACGACCGGCGCGTGCCGTTCATTCATGCGAGCGTGGTGGAACTGGATCGCACGTTGCGCGACGCTGGCGGGACGCTGATGGTTCGACATGGCGTGCCTTTGCATGAGATACCCGAGCTTGCGGTCGAATGCGGCGCGAACGCGGTGTTTGCAAATCGCGATTACGAACCGAGTGCGAAGGCGCGTGACGAGGCAGTGGCGCAGAAGCTGGCGAGCAAGGACATCGCGTTTTTCACGTTCAAGGATCAGTCGATCTTCGATCATGACGATGTGCTCACAGGCAGCAGCAAACCCTATACCGTCTTCACGCCGTACAAGCGCAAGTGGCTCGCGACACTCACGCCGGATGCGCTCAAGCCCTACGCATCCGATGATCATTTGAACGTGCTCGCGAAGCCGCCGGGTAACGTCAGGCACGCCATTCCCTCGCTTGTCGCGCTCGGCTTCGGCGCGGAGCACGCGCCCGCCTTTCCCGCTGGCACGAGCGGCGCGTATGAGCTTTTCGATGACTTCATCGACCGCATGGCCGACTACGATCACGCCCGCGATTTCCCCGCGCTGAAGGGCCCGAGCTATCTCGGCGTTCATCTGCGACACGGCACGGTTTCGATTCGCGCACTCGCTCGCACCGCGCACGATGCGCAGCGCCACGGCAACAAGGGCGCGGAAACCTGGTTGTCGGAGCTTATCTGGCGAGACTTCTATTTCTCCGTGCTGCACCATTTTCCGCATGTCGGCGTGCCGGGCGATCATCGTGCATTCAAGCCGGAATACGACCGCATCCAGTGGGAGACAGGCGATGCCGCCGACGCGAACTTCGCCGCATGGTGCGCGGGACAAACAGGTTATCCGCTCGTCGATGCCGCGATGCGGCAAATCAACCAGTCAGGCTATATGCACAACCGCCTGCGCATGGTGGTGGCAAGTTTTCTGACCAAGGACCTCGGCCTTGACTGGCGGCGCGGCGAAGCCTATTTCGAAGCGCTGCTGAACGATTTCGAACTGTCGTCGAATAACGGCGGATGGCAGTGGGCATCATCGAGCGGCTGCGATGCCCAGCCGTATTTCCGCATCTTCAATCCGACGACGCAGTCGAAGAAATTCGACGCGGCGGGCAAGTTCATCCGCCACTACGTGCCGGAAATCGCGGGCTTGTCGGACCGGGACATTCACGCGCCGTGGCTCGCCAAGCCCGACGCACTCTCGAAGGCGGGGATTTCGCTTGGCGCGGACTATCCGCAGCCGGTAGTCGATCACGACGCCGCGCGCAAACGCACGCTCGCGCGATACGACGTGGTGCGCGGACCCGCGAAACGCGCCGACGATTCACGCAGCAGCAGCGCGGACGCTGCCGACGAACCGCACGCCGAAGCTAGCGATTGACCGCGGCGGGCCGCTCGATCATGGCGGTGAGCGCGGCAATCGACGCGCGGCCTTCCGACGGCGCAATGCCGGCCGCGGCCTGGTGCAGCATGGACCGCAGCATCTGAGCCGCGCGTTCGGGAACGGTGGCATCGAGTTCGCGCGCGACGCCATCCGCCGATTCATGCGCGCCCTGATGCGCGACGCGCCGCCATGCGAGACCGAGTGTATCGGCGAGCAACGCGACATGGCCCAAGCCGAGCGCGCAAGCCGCCGCGCCCAGCCGGTGCGACGCGTTCGCCGAGTGCAGCGCCGCGTCCGCGTCCACCGTGCCTGTTTCGCTTGCTTGCGAACCGCGCTCGACCAGTCCCTCGATGGAGGCTTCCGCGCTCTGGAGAAAGTCTTCGTAAGCCGTGGCGTTCACGCGCAGCGCACCCAGATCGCGCGATGAACCGTCGCGGGCGTTTTCCTCGATCGCCTGCGCCGCGCCCTGCTCCCACGCGGCCTCCGACGCGGGATTCGCCGCGACATGCCACGCCACCGTCAAACCGTAGTCCCGCAAGACGTCGACCCGTTCCGCGTCTTCCGGCATCGCGCCGTAGAGTGCGAAGTCGCGCCAGAGGAGCGCAAGCGTCGCGCGCACGAGCGAGCGCGGCGCATAGGTCGAAGCGTGCGCCTGATCCGCCAACACGAGATTGAAGCGCGCGTAAAGGCGCTTGGCGTCGGCGTTTGCGGCGAAATCGGCGTCGCCGCGACGCTCCGCGCGCTCGCGCAGCGCCCAAATAGTGTTGAGCGCGAGCCGCCAGAAGTCGTAAGGATCGGGGCCGCCGAGCTCGCCCAGGCACTCGTCGAGGCGCGCGAAGGCATCGGCGGATTCCTGCTCGGGCCCGCGCAAGAGCTTGAGCAGGGCCTGTTCGTAGTGCGCCCGAACGCGCGCAAGCCGCTCGGGCGCGATGCCGCGCAACGTCGCGGGCGCGATGGCGCGGCCCGCGAGCGCGAGGTCATCGTAGGAAACCGGCGCGACGCGCGTATGCATGGCGAGCAACGCATGCAGCCCGCGATAGTGATCGAACAACACGGTCGAGCACGACAACTCGCGCAGATTGTGGCGCTCCACCGCCGCGCCGAAGTCCGCGAGCGCAGCCGCGATGCGTGCACGCGTCGGCTCCGATTCCTCGCCGAGCGGCGCGACGAGCGCGAGCGCTTCCGCGAAACGCTGCGCAGGCAGCCAACCCGCCGAATGCAGCGCGGAGATCGCGCGCTTCAACGCGGGCGCGGTTTCGCCCTGCCGCTGGAACGCGTGATGGGCGTCGGTCAGCGCCATTTCGGCGAGCCGCACCGAGCCGCCGCGCGGATTGGGCAGAGCTTCGAACGTAACTGGAAGATCGGGACGAGATGTCATATCTGGCGCTCACAAACCGGTTCGCAGGCGCCGTGAGTCGAACATGGGCGCGCGCGGTGAAATAGCATCATCGATGAAAGCGTCGGTACTTGACCGCGCTCACGATTTTCTCGACCGACGGACCGCTTACTGCCTGCGCCCGTCTCGCCGAACCACGGACCAGCCTCAAGCGTATGCCTTCAGACGCCGGTTCGCATTGGCATCGGCACGCGTCGTGGCGCCCATGCAGCTTGCAGCGGCCAAACATGCGACCGGCTCGCGCATCGATTTCGATGCACGACGCAACACCGGCAGCGCTGCCGGACAAAAACAGCAACGAAAGCAGCGAACGAAAGCAGCGAACAAAAAAGCGGTCCGCAAAAAACGCGCGCCGCATGACGCGAGTCATGCGGCGCGGTAGAGCGTGCGGATCAGATCTGGACCATCTCAAAATCTTCCTTGCGGGCTCCGCATTCGGGACAAGTCCAGTTGATTGGAACGTCCTCCCAGCGCGTACCCGGCGCGATGCCCTCTTCGGGCAATCCCGCCTCCTCGTCATAGATCCAGCCGCAGATCAGGCACATCCAGCTTCTATATTCCATACTTATGCCGCGTCGAAATGGTCGATTGAAATTAGGACATGATGGTACCGTGTTGGCGTGTCAATGCCTAGCGAGATGCCCGTTCACGCGTGGCCAAGCCTTCGACCGCCGTACTGGCTCTCTCAAGCGCCGCCGTACCGGAAAAAAGTGCGCAAAGACTGTAGCCTGACGGCGTTAGGCCGCATAATCGAAACATTGAACCATAGTCGAACCACGGTCGAATCATGACCGAGCTGGCCGCCGCCAGTGCACTTCAAGGCGCGGGCGTTCGCGGCCCTTCCGTTCCATTCGTGCAATCAAGAAAACAATGTCCGCTTTTGCCATGACCGGCGACTCCCCACCGATCGTTCTCACCTTCGGCCTGACGGACCCCACAGGCGGTTCGGGGCTTCAAGCCGACGTGCTGACGCTCGCAAGCATGGGCTGCCACGGCGTGACGGTGCTGACGGGCTACGCGGTGCGCGACTCCGCGAGCTGCGACGAAGTCACCGGCATCGATCCCGACGTCGTCGCCACGCAGGCGCGCATGTTGCTGGAGGACATGCCGATCGCCGCGTTCAAGATCGGCGCGGCAACGCGCGCGGAAGTGGTTTCCGCTATCGCTGAAGTGGTGTCCGACTACGACGACGTACCGCTGATCCTCGCGCCGGACTTCACACTAGACGATGAACATGTTTTGTCCGCCGACGAGCTGCGTGAGTCGCTTGCCGACCTGCTCGTGCCGCAAACGACCATGTTGATCGCCGATCACGCCACGTTGTTGCAGCTCGCGCAACCCGACAGCGACGCTGAGGCGCCAACGCTGGATGCCGCGATCTCGCATATCCTGGCGCAAGGTTGCGAATATGTGCTCGCAATGGAAACCGGCACGCATCGCCATGTGAACACGCTGTACAGCGAAGAAGGCCAGGTGCGGCAAGATACGTGGGATCGCGGTGTGCATCGCATCATGGGGCTGACGGATACGCTCGGCGCCGCGGTCGCGGCCTTGCTTGCCAACGGACAGGAACCCGCCGAGGCCGCACGCGAGGCTCAAGAGTATGTGTTCCAGGCGGCGCGCGCCGCGTTCCGTCCGGGCATGGGCGCCTATTTGCCGGACCGGTTCTTCTGGGCGCGCTCGAACGATGCAGACGAAGAAGGCGAGACGTCGTCCCTCCCCGACGACTCGGCGGGACTGCCTGGGGAAGTACGCCATTAGCCCAAAACACTGACCAATCGAGTCGCCGGGAGAACGCATGCCGTACCGACTGCCCCATCTGCACAAGCCCGGCCCGCAAGGCGCGATCCGTATCGGCTGCGCGGGTTGGGGTTTGTCGAGCGCCGTGTCGTCGAGCTTTCCGCATGAAGGCACGCATCTCGAACGCTACGCACACGTGCTGACTTGCGTCGAGATCAATTCGAGCTTCTACAAACCGCATCGCGAATCGACTTACGCGAACTGGGCGCAGAGCGTGCCCGAGTCGTTTCGCTTCTCGGTGAAATTGCCCAAGTCCATTACGCACGACGCGCGGCTCGTCGGCACCGAGGCGCTCCTCGACGAATTCTTGCAAAGCGCGGGGCAACTCGGCGACAAGCTCGGTTGCTGGCTCGTGCAACTGCCGCCCAGTCTGCCCTTCGATCAGGCCACGGCCGAAGCCTTCATCAAGGCGTTGCGTGAGCGCACGAAGTTGCCGATTGCAATCGAGGCGCGGCATCCGTCCTGGTTTACCACCCACACGGCCGCGCTCCTGAAGGCGCATCACATGGCTTATGTCGATGCGGACCCGATCCCCGACGAGTGCGAGATCAAGCATCGCGCGGACACTTCGCTCGTGTATGTGCGGCTGCATGGCTCGCCCGAGCTCTACAAGTCTTCCTACAACTACACCTATCTCGACGACCTCGCGCGCACGCTGCACACGCGCGCGAAGAAAACGCCCGAGGTCTGGTGCATCTTCGACAACACCGCCGAAGGCAATGCGCAACCCAACGCGCTGCATATGATCGAGCGCCTGCGCACCCACCATCGTTAGACCGATTCGTTCACGAGGAGCATTCCCGATGCATCGATCAGCAAGACGAATTGCACGCCTTTTTCAAGCCACGATGTTCGCCTCGCTGATTTACATCGCCCTGCCTGCAAACGCGCAGCAAAGCACGGCGCCGCCCGCCACACCGGCTGGCGACGGCACCTTCCTGCTGACCATCTTCCTCAAGCACGATCAAAGCAAACCGCTTCCGAAGATCAACGAGCAGTTGAAGGAGCAAGGCTTCTTCAAGACGTTTCCGCCGCCGGGAATCGAAGTGGTGTCGTGGTACGTGATGATGGGCGTCGGTCAGGTCGTGACGCTACGCGTGCCGGCCGATCGCCTGCGCGAAGTGAATCGCGCGATCGAAACCACCGCGTGGGGCGGCTATACGACGGAGTTTTATCCGACCTACGACTACAAGGCCGCCGCGCAAAACATGCGCGATCAGATGAACAAGTAACGGTCCGCGTTTGCCACGGACGAAAAAAAACCCGCATTGCTGCGGGTTTTTCTTTGCGGCGTGAGCTTCCTTCGAAACCCACGCCCTGAGGATGAAGCAAGTAACCGGTCGAAGCCGAATTACATGTCCATGCCCATGCCGCCCATGCCGCCGGGCATGCCACCAGGCATGGCCGAGTCTTCCTTCGGCAGTTCCGCGACGGCTGCGTCGGTCGTCAGCAGCAGGCCTGCCACCGATGCCGCGTTTTGCAATGCCGTGCGCGTCACCTTGGTCGGGTCGACGACACCGGCTTCCACCAGGTCACCGTACTCGCCCGTTGCCGCGTTGTAGCCGTAGTTGCCCGTGCCCGCAGCAACAGCCGCCACCACGACGGAAGCTTCTTCGCCGCCGTTCGTGACGATCTGGCGCAGCGGCTCTTCCATCGCACGCAGAACGATGCGGATGCCCGCGTCCTGGTCCGAGTTCAGGCCCTTCACGCCTTCGACAGCCTTGCGAGCGCGGATCAGCGCGACGCCACCGCCGGCCACGATGCCTTCTTCCACAGCCGCACGAGTTGCGTGCAGTGCGTCTTCGACACGTGCCTTCTTTTCCTTCATTTCGACTTCGGTCGCAGCGCCGACCTTGATCACTGCCACGCCGCCAGCCAGCTTGGCCACGCGCTCTTGCAGCTTTTCACGGTCGTAGTCCGACGTTGCTTCCTCGATCTGCGTGCGCACTTGCTTCACGCGCGCTTCGATGCTTGCTGCCTCGCCAGCGCCGTCGATGATCGTCGTGTTTTCCTTGCCCACTTCGATGCGCTTTGCTTGACCCAGTTCAGCCAGCGTAGCCTTTTCGAGCGTCAAGCCGGTTTCTTCCGCGATCACTTGACCACCGGTCAGGATAGCGATGTCTTCCAGCATGGCCTTGCGACGGTCGCCAAAGCCCGGAGCCTTGACGGCAACGGTCTTCAGAATGCCGCGGATGTTGTTCACGACCAGCGTAGCCAGCGCTTCGCCTTCGACGTCTTCAGCGATGATCAGCAGCGGACGGCCAGCCTTCGCGACTTGTTCCAGTACCGGCAGCAGATCGCGGATGTTCGAAACCTTCTTGTCGTGCAGCAGCACGAACGGGTTTTCGAGCAGGGCGACTTGCTTGTCCGGGTTGTTGATGAAGTACGGCGACAGGTAGCCGCGGTCGAACTGCATGCCTTCCACGACGTCCAGCTCGTCTTCCAGCGACTTGCCGTCTTCAACCGTGATCACGCCTTCCTTACCGACCTTGTCCATTGCTTCAGCGATACGGTCGCCGATGGACGTGTCGCTGTTCGCCGAAATCGCGCCGACTTGAGCGATTTCCTTGTTCGTCGTGCAGGGCTTGCTGATCTTGCGCAGTTCTTCGATAGCTGCAGCCACTGCCTTGTCGATACCGCGCTTCAGGTCCATCGGGTTCATGCCCGATGCAACGTACTTCATGCCTTCGCGAACGATGGATTGCGCCAGAACCGTAGCGGTCGTGGTGCCGTCACCGGCGTTGTCGCTGGTCCGGGAAGCCACTTCCTTTACCATTTGCGCGCCCATGTTCTGGAGCTTGTCCTTCAGTTCGATTTCCTTCGCGACCGAGACACCGTCCTTGGTGACCGTCGGGCCGCCGAAGCTGCGCTCGAGCACGACATTGCGGCCCTTCGGACCCAGCGTGACCTTGACCGCGTTGGCCAAAATGTTCACGCCTTCGACCATCTTGGCGCGTGCGGTATCGCCAAAAGTGACTTCTTTAGCTGCCATATTCAAACTCCTTGAGTCGATTCAGTTTGGAGGCTTCGGGCGGCAGGCTCCAATGGAGCGGCTCTGCGGCGAAGCCGAAGTGCAGGAAGGTGCTTACTTGACCAGAACGGCCATGATGTCTTCTTCGCGCATCACGAGCAGTTCTTGCCCGTCGACCTTGACGGTCTGGCCGGCGTACTTGCCGAACAACACGCGGTCGCCCACCTTCACGTCGAGGGCGTTCTGCACACCCTTGTCATCGCGCTTACCCGGGCCGACGGCCAGGATTTCGCCTTGATCCGGCTTTTCGGCTGCAGCTTCGGGGATGATGAGGCCCGAGGCAGTCTTGGTTTCCTGATCCAGACGTTTAACGATGACGCGATCGTGCAAAGGACGAAGATTCATACACACTCCTCTCTTGATTGAGACTGAAAACGCGGGGGAAACCCGCCCGGCAAGCGAAGCTGCCCGAGCGGCAATTTGTTAGCACTCTCGTGCAGTGAGTGCTAATTATATGGACCGAGTTTGACAATTTCAAGGACGGGGACAGACGGGCATTCCCTATTTCGCGTACTTTTGTCTGGACACGGGGAAATTTATGGATTTCGTAAGGTCGATTGGCTGGATTAATGTCGATCCGTCAATTCTGATTTCGCTTAATAAGGGTTTCTACTAGGGTCGGCGAGGCCTAGACTGCATTTCAACGACGAAGCAGTGAAGAGACAAACTCTCCACCCGCAACGTTCCCGAGATCAGTACCTAGGAGGTTCATCATGTTCAAGTCGATCATCCCCGCAATCGCCGTTGCTGCCGTCCTTGCAGTCCCCGCTTTCGCCCAGGCGCAAGAAAACGCGCCGGTGACGCGTGCTGAAGTGAAGGCTCAACTGGTTCAACTGGAACGCGCAGGCTACAACCCGGCCAGCGATCAAACCCAATACCCCGCCAACATTCAGGCCGCGCAAGCACGCCTGAACGCGCAACAAGGCACGGCTGCATCGTCGTTTGGCGGTGTCGGCGAAGGCGCTGCCGCTTCGGGTGCTGCCCGCCGCGCGGCTATCGACCCGAATCCGGTCGACTTCAATCGCCCGTAATCGTCGATTCGCGTAACGAAGCCCGGCACGCACGCCGGGCTTTTGCTTTTTGCGCATCCCGAAGGAAAAGTTTCTGTAAGCCACGGATTCGACGATGTTTTTGGACTACGTTTTTTTCTCGCGCAGTCGGAGGGAACTACAATTTGTGTTTGTTGCATCACAAATTTCGTCTTCGTTGCCTCTCATGCCTATGTCGTCGTCGCTGCGCCTTGCCTTTCTCTCCCTCGGATTTCTCGCCCTTGCCGCCTGTGGCGGACGCGCGGCGACCACGCCAAGCTATCAGCAGGAACTCTTCGACTCCGGTGCGAGCCCGTTCGCGCGCAACTTCGACGCCACCGTGAACGAAACCTGCGAGGCGGCCCGCCGCGCGCTGCTCTCGCAAGGCTTCCTCACGACGATGGCGCAAGCCGATACCGTCGACGCCACCAAGAACTTCCAGCCGTCCACCGAAACGCACGTGGTCGTCTCATTCCATGTGGTCTGCACGCCCGGCGAAAACACGACCAATACGAGCATCGCTTATGTGAACGCGGTGCAGGACGGCTATGCGCTCAAGAAGAGCGATACTTCCGCAAGCGTGGGCTTGAGCGTCTTGGGCTCGCTTTCGCTGCCGATCCGTTCGAACAGCGATGCAATGGTCAAGATTTCCAGCGAAACCGTGCCCGCCGGCAAGTTCTATGACCGATTCTTCGGGCTGATGGGGCACTATCTGAGCACGGTGCCGCGCAGTTCGCCCATCGCATCGGATGAGGTCAAGAGCAAGCCGCTCGCACCGTCGCTGATCGTGAGTTCACCGGATCTCACGCCAACGCCTATCGTCGTACAGGCGCCCGCCGCGGCGGCGACGGCCATCCAGTCATCCGACGCGAAACACGCCGCGTCCGAGGGCGTCGCGGCATCGGCGCCGGTTCAGTGAGATCGAGCGCACGCGTCGTTCCGGGAAACGCTTCGTCGATGCAAGCATCAAGCACGCGGGCAACGGCGGCTGCAGTTGCGTGATCAGCTCACCGCAAACCTCATTCAGCACCCGTCGCCGTTCGCAAAATGTACCCGCGTGGCCTGTGACGCCTCGCTCATCGCGCAGCTAGCCCCCCCCGGACGCATCGAGGCGGCGCGCTCATCACGCGCCGCCTAAAGCTGAAGCTCCGCCTGCCGCCGACGGCGACGCCAATCCGCACGCCACTCCCATCACCCCTCAATTCGGCACACTCACCACGCCGCCATTCACCGAAATCGCGTTCGCGCCGGGGCTCGCCGCGATCGCCGGGAGATTCGCCACCGTCAATTGAGGCGCCGCGCCCGGCGTGCCGCCGCGCGCCACCGTATGCACGACTTGCGACGGCGGCAACGGCGCGTTGTTCTTCAGGTGAGCCCACATCAAATTGAGCGCCTGAAGGTTGTAGTAGTGCACGGGCACGAAGCGCGTATCGAAACCAGCCACGCTCAGGAACGCATCGAAGTGCTGACCGTTCGTGATTTCGTACAGTGAGAGCTGGCTATTGTTGCCTTCCACCACCTTGTTCGCGCCGAGATACGGCCGCGAGGCATGGTTGATCGGCACGAGCGCATCCGACCTTCCCTGCACGATGATCGCCGGCTTGCCACGCAGATTCGCGTTGACGCGAATCGCGTTCACGCTCGCCGTCATCGTCGGATTGCCGTTCGCCCAAAGCGCGCGCAGGCAGGCCGCGCCCGCGAAGCTCGCATCGGGAGTCGCAAGCCGATGATCCGCCGCGCCCGATGTCCCCGCGTTATAGACGAGGTTGATGCCGTTGGTCGGCGGCACGCCATTGCCGTTGCCGAAGACCGTGGGCATCGGCGAAACGAGCGGGTTCACGCCCGCCGCGCCGGTCAGCGCGTTAGTCGTGCCGAAGCTGAAGTTGCACAGGTTGTCGGCGACGCTCGCCAGCATGTAGGCATCGGCGTAAGTCACGGCGACGGCAGGCACGGCCTGCGAGTCCCACATCGGCGCATGTAGCGTGTCGGAGTCGGCTTCGTAGCCCGCCTGATGCAGCTTCGCCAGCGCGTCGTTGGCTTGCGAGAGCGTATCGCCGCCGGCAATGGCGCCGCTCGCCGCGAGCGTCGCGCAGCGTGCGGTGCGAATCGCCACGGTGGTCGCGAGCGGCAGTGCCGTCAGATACGGCGCGCCGACCGCCGCCGTCGCTAGCGCCGCGCATGGCTGAAGCAGGTTCGCGTAGGTCATGTAATCGGCAAGCGGACGCCCGAACGAACCGACGGCCTGGCCGCCTTCGCGCACCGCAACCTGCGCCGGCAGATTCATGTTGATCTGCGGTTCGCCGACGACGACCGCGCTTATCCAGCCATCGGTGTCTTGTTCGGCGGCTGCAAGCGCCGCGCCGCCGCCATTGCTCACCGATGCCGCGATCGTCGTAATGCTGCCCTTCGAGTAGCGCGCGGAATGCGTCGAGCCGTTGACCACGCCATAGGTATCGTTGAGCGCCCAGTACGCGAACTGAATCGCCTGTAACGTATTCTTGCCCCAGTCCTTCTCGGGATTTTGCTGCGAGTGCGCGTGTTTGAAAGCGTAGCGATTCGGATACGCCGAGTTGTAAGCCGAAAGCGCCGATTGGCTCAGGTTCGCCTTGAAGATTGCCGAATTGCCCGCGAAGGTCGCATTGGAAAGCGTGCCGTCGATCAGCGTGACGAGATTGGTCGACAACTCGTGCGCGCCGTTGCCGCTGCCTTTGTCCGTGTACGCAACCGCGCAGCCGCGCTTCAAGCCCCACTCGCCCGCTGCCGAAATCGCGCCATATATGCCGCGCGATCCCGACGATGTCGCCGTCACGATGCAAGGCTGGTCCGGATTGAAACTCGTCGGAATCTGCACGAGCAGGCTGACGTTCTTCGTGCCCGAACCGTCGTCCGAGAAGGCCAGATACTCCTTGCCCGCGATTTTGCCTTCGCCGAGCGTGTCGCCGCCGTTCAGATCGACATTCGGTCCCCAGAAGCGCCCGTAGCCGCCGTTCGCCGACATATCGACGAGCGCACGATAGTTCGAATAGATAGCCAGGCGCCGCAGTTCCGCCGCTGTCGGCGCGGCCGCATTGGCAATTGAAGGCGGCGTCGCCGACGCAAGTCCTGTCTTGCCGAGTCCGGCGGTCAGCAGGTCGTCGGTATTGCCGTCGTAAGTCTGCGTCTTCACCGTTCCCAAGACGAAACTCGGCAAGGTGTTGGACGGGAACTGCGGGCCGTCGTCATCGCCGCCGTGACAGGCGACGAGCGTGGTCGCCGCAAATGCCGCCAGCACGGCGAGCGTCGCCGCGCGTGACAACCCGTGGACTCGTGCGAATCTTTTCATTGTGTGTCTCCGCCATCCGGTCGCTTGTTGTTGATCGACTTCTGCACGTGCCGCATGCACGGCTTTGCCGACAACAAGTATTACGCGCAAACAGCCATCGCGTAATTGCTGAACTTCCCTTAGAGCAAAGAGAAGTCAGAGGATGTCAGAACGACAACGGGCCCCGGCGTGATGCCGGAGCCCGTCGAGTGACCCGCATGAAGCGCCGCCGATGACAGCGCTAAACCGCGCCGCCAGAAACGGCGCAACGGCGTGCTTAGCCTCCGCCGTTCTGAACGCCGAGCGAAATCTTGTTGGAAACCGACTTCACGCCCGGAACGCCCTTGGCCACTTCTTCTGCCTGGGCGATCTGGCCGCCTTCCGGCACGGTGCCCGAGAGCACGACAGCGCCGGAGCGCGCGCGGACGAATACGTTGGACACGTCGAAGCCTTGCGCCTTCGACAACGCACGGCGCACGTCGTAGCCGAGCTTGCGGTCGGTCTTCTTGGTCGCCGATTTCTGAGCCTTGGTCGGCGCGGCCGACGTGGCGTCCGCATCGCTCGCTTCAGCATAAGCGCTCGACGCCACGGCCACGCACACCACCACGCCCAGCGCCTTCAACAGATCGACAGCTTTCATGATTTCTCCTTTTGTTTCGCTTATTGACTTCGCACAGTTACTACTTCACTCGTTGGCACATCAAAACAAACCGAACCGCTTTCGTGCAACAGCCCGGCGGCGGCCCCGAAGGACACGCCGCAGCCTCGAATGCGCCTTCCACCGAGAATGGCTCGATGACAAGACGCTCGATGCGGCCTGATGCTGCAATGCGGTGCTGCGAGAGACTGGCGAAATTAACAAACTGACTACGGCCGGTTACTTGGGGCAAGTGCCCGTCGGCTCGAATATGTGGCCTGCCGTATGGCGGATGCGGAACAGGAAACCGTCGCGCGACACTCCGAAGAGCATGGCGTTCGCCCAATTTACCCACATGCCGGGAAACTGTCCGGCGCATGAGCGGGCTACGACGCGCATGGTTCCCGCCAACTGGCGGCGAACGTCAATTTAGCCCAGCGCGGCCTTAAGCGCAAAACATTTAACGTTGCAAGGAACTGGATGCGGCGTGGCGCAACATCGGCGGCACGAGTGCTGCGGCATGCACACACGCGTGTCACACTCGTGGTTTGCACGGCCGCCGAGCCAACGACTCGCACGCGTGGCATGGCGCAACTCGACGGCATCTTGAATGCGGATGGCTTCAGGTAAGCTCGCGGAAACCTCGAAACTTCCATGCTTATTCAAGTTTGCCGCCGCGATGATTCAACCTCCAGGACACCAACCCGAAGACCCCGCTCACAAAGCCACGGGACGCAAGCCGCAGAGGATCGTCGCGCGCTTCGTCGCGATTTCCTGGCGCGATCTCGCGCTGACCTTCGGTCCGATTCTGCTCGTCAGTATCGCGGCGCTCTATCTTGCCGTGCGGCTGATCCAGCCCGCGCCGCCAAGCACGCTGACGATAGCGGCAGGCCCCAAGGGCAGCTCGTTCTGGAACAGCGCGCAGAAGTACAAGGCAATCCTCGCGCGCAACCGCGTCACGCTCAACGTGCTGGAAACGCAAGGCTCGCTCGACAACCTCACGCGCCTCGAAGATCCAAAATCCGACGTGGATGTCGGTTTCGTGCAAGGCGGCATGACGCCGGACGCGGCGAGCGATCGGCACGCAAACCTGGAATCGCTCGGCAGCGTGTCGTATGTGCCGCTCGCCGTGTTTTATCGTGGCGCGACCGTCACGCGCTTGTCCGAACTGAAGGGCAAGCGGCTTGCCATCGGCGCGGAAGGCAGCGGCACGCGCGCGCTTGCGCTCACGCTTCTGAAGGCGAATGGCATCGAGCCGGGCGGCGATACCGAACTGTTGCCGCTCGCCGGCGACAAGGCCGCGGCCGCGCTCGAAGACGGCACGATCGACGCCGTGTTCCTGACCGGCGATTCCGCGCAACCGCCGACGATGGCCAAGCTCCTGCGCACATCCGGCATCCGTTTCATGGACTTCACTCAAGCCGATGCCTACGCGCGCCGCTTCCCCTATCTCACCGAAATCGAACTGCCGATGGGTGCATTCGATTTCGCCCGCAATCTGCCGCCGCGCGCCGTCCACACCATCGCGCCGACGGCCGAACTGGTGGCGCGCGACAGTCTGCATCCCGCGCTCTCGGATCTTTTGATCGAAGCGGCGCGCGAAGTGCACAGCCGCGCCAACCTGCTGCAGCGCGCAAACGAATTTCCCGCGCCGCTCGTCCACGAATTTCGCATCAGCGACAACGCCGAGCGCTATTACAAGTCGGGCAAGAGCTTTATCTACCGGACGCTGCCGTTCTGGATGGCGAGTCTCGCGGATCGCGTGCTAGTCGTGCTGGTGCCGTTGATCGTCGTGCTCATTCCGGGCTTGCGGCTGGTGCCGGGGCTTTATCGCTGGCGCGTGAAATCGCGTATCTACAAGTGGTATGGCGCGCTCATTGCAATCGAACGGGAAGCGATCAGCGGCCCGGACACCGCGCAGCGCGACGCCCTGATCGACCGGATCGACGCGATCGAATCGGCGGTCAATCGCATGAAAATGCCGCTTGCCTTCGCCGATCAGTTCTACGTGCTGCGCGAACATATCGGCTTCGTGCGCGAACGGCTCGCGCATGCGCCCGTCGCCGAAACGGAGCCGCGCCGTGAACCGGCGCAGGCAGACAGCGAGCCGAGCAGCACGTAATATCGCCAGGTAGGATCGAAAGATGCGAGCGGAATAAAGGCGCGGGTCCACGTAGCAGCCTGCGCGATGCGGTCGGACAATGAATAAGCCCGAAAAGCCGGGCGCGGCAGGATCAAGGGAGAAATCTAGATGAGCGCAGCGCATGCCAACGGCCCTGGCCAGCCGTACTTTTTCTTCGATTTCATATCGCCGTTCTCGTATCTGCTGCTGGAGCAACACGAAAAGTGGCCCGACATGCCGTTCGAGTTCGTGCCGGTGCAGTTGTTGAAGCTGCTCGACCGCTGGGGACAGCCGCACGCGGCGACCATTCCGTCGAAACGCGTGTTTACGTATCGGCATGCGCTCTTTCGCGCCGAGCAGCTTGGCATTCCGTTCAAGATGCCGCCCGCGCATCCGTTCGATCCGCTCAAGGCGCTGCGGCTCGCGGTAATCGCAAAGGGCGATCTCGTCTGCGTGCGCGAAATCTTCCGCTATATCTGGCGCGAAGGACGCGATCCGTCGACGCCAGAAGGCTTTCGCGGCTTGTGCGAGCGGGTCGGCATGCCCGAAGCGGAAACGCGCGTCGAAGACGAAGACATCAAGGCGAAGCTGCGCGAGAACACCGACCGCGCCGTCGCGATGGGCGTCTTTGGCGTGCCGACGTTCGTCGTCAACGACCAGCTCTTCTGGGGCGAAGACACCTTGCCGATGGTGCTTTATGTCGCGCGCTCGCCGAACTGGCTCGATGGCGCCGAAGTGAAACGCATCAGCGCGCTGCCGGTCGCGCCGCGAGACGCGGACTTCAGCTGACGCTTCGCGGCTCGGCGGCTGATGCCACGCATAGCGCATGCGCTATGGCGTTAAAAAGCGGAAAGCGTTTAACCTCGGGTTAAGCTGCGTGACTAATTTGTGAACGGTGATGCATCGGGGCGCGCAAACGCACGCCCCGGCATTCCGCGTTCGTTGCGATCAGCCGCCGTGTCCGTCTTCAAACCGCAGCTTCGCCCATGAACGATCCCGCCGACTCACTCGATATCTGGCTCATCCGCGTCTTGCGCACGCTGCTTCTGGAGCGCAGCGTGACGCAGACCGCGCAGCGGCTGAACCAGACGCAGCCGGCCATCAGCACCGCGCTGCGGCGGCTCCGCGAGATCCTCAACGACCCTATTCTCGTGCGCGGCAAGCAGGGCATGGTGCCGACCGAGTACGGCGAATCGCTGCTTGCGCCGGCGCAGCGCGCTTTGCGCGAAGTCGAATTCGTCGCGACACCGCACGGCGAATTCGATCCCGCGAGTTCGCGTCGCACTTTTCGCCTTGCCGCGCCGGATTATCTGAACGATTTCTTCATGCCGACGCTCGTCGCCGCCTTCCGCGATGCAGCGCCCAACGCGCGGCTTGAAATCGAATCGCTCAATCCGATGCGCGATCACGAACGCGCGCTCGACGAAGGCGAGATCGACGTGATGATGGCCAACTGGACCAAGCCCGAGCCGCGCTTCGAAAAGCAGGACCTTTTCGCCGACGTATTCGTCTGCCTGATGCGCGCGAACCATCCGCTCGCGCGCGAGCCGCTCACGGTCGAGCGCTACGCACTCGCCGCGCATCTCGCGCCGACGCCTTATAGCGGAGCGAAGCGGCATCCGATCGATATCGGCCTGGCGCGCGCGGGCGTGAAGCGGCGCATCGTCGCGACCATTCCGTACTTCGGACTCGTGCCGCAAGTGCTGCTGCAATCCGATCTGATCTTCACCGCACCGCGCCGTTTCGCGCAGCATTACGCGTCCATGCTGCCGCTTGCGGTGCTCGATTCGCCGGTGCCGTTTCCGCGCATCAAGTGCTATCAGCTCTCGCTGCCGCAACCCGATCAGCCGACAGACGTCGCATGGCTGCGCGAAATGATCGCGAGCGTCTCCGAGACGCTTACCGGGCGCAAGAAAAATGCGAGCATCGAAGAACTGCTGAGCCTCGCCGCCAAGTAGTGACGGCGCGGGCGCATCTCCGCTACCATCGGCGAAACAAGAACTATTCTTTCGCGCATGGACGCCCTCGATCGACTCATTCAGCTTGCGCGCCTTTCCGGTGCGCTCGATCTCCGCTGCCTGCTTGCCGGGCCGCTCGAACTCGACCACGCGCCGGGTGCGCCAGGTGAGGCGCTCTATCACGTCGTGCTGGAAGGTGCGTGCACGGTAGAGCGCAAGGGACATGCGAGCGTCGCGTTGAACGCGGGCGATATCTTCATGCTGCCGCGCGCCGATGCACACGTGGTGAGCGTCGGTCCCGTCGATGCCAGCGAGAAAATCGGCGCCATGACTTCGCGCGATAACGGCGCCATCACGGTGCGGACCAATGTGGACGGTCGGGAAGCGGCGCTGGATTTGTTGTGCGGACGCTTTCTGTATGCGCCGCGCGCCCTTCTCATCGACGTGTTGCCCGACTTCGTGCACGTGTCGTTCACGAATGCATCGGCGCCCTATCTCGGGCCGCTCGTCGCGGCCATGCGGCGCGAGGCGGAGGAAGCGCAGCCCGGTGCGCCGTCGATCGTCACGGCGCTCTCCACCGCGCTTTTCACGATGGTGCTGCGTGCATGGCTCACCGAGCAGCCGTCGCTCGCGGGCGTGCTGGGCTTGCTGGCGAACCGGCGTCTGGGCGCGGCGGTGATCGCCATGCTCGAACGGCCTGCCGATCCGTGGACGCTCGAAATGCTGGCGAAGGAAGCGGCGATGTCGCGCGCCACCTTCATGCGCGCGTTCTCGGCGCATTCGGACAGCTCGCCGCTCGCGTTGCTGAGCCACGTTCGCATGCAGCTTGCGAGCACCATGCTCATGCACACGAGGAAAAGCGTCGCGGATGTCGCCGCGGACGTGGGCTATCAGTCCGAGGCGGCTTTCTCGAAGCGATTCAAGGAGTTGTACGGCGTGGCGCCGGGTCGTTTCCGGCAGACGAACGGCCTGAGCTGAATCCGCGTTTCAGGCGGCCAACCGCGCCGCCTTGAGCGCCGGCAAACCGAGCCGCGCCGTCATTTCCCTCACGCGCAGCAACTGCGCCGCCACCGCCAGCGCGATCGAACCCGGCGCTTTATCGACGATTCCCTCGACGCCGATCGGACACGTGATTTCCGGCAGACGCTCCGCCGAAAGCCCGCGCTCCATCAGGCGCCTCTCGAACTTCACGCGCTTGGTCTTCGAGCCGATGAGGCCGAAGTACGCAAAGTCCTCGCGGCGCATGATCCGCTGCGTCAACGAAAAGTCGAGCGAGTGATCGTGCGTCATCACGATGAAATACGCGCCCGCCGGCGCTTCATCGACGATGGCGTCGGGCAGATCCGTGGCTTCGACCTGTACGTTCGCGGGAACTTCGTCGGGGAAAAGTTCGTCGCGCGCGTCGACCCATTGGACGACGCACGGCAGCGTGCCGAGCACTTTCACGAGCGCGTGGCCGACGTGACCCGCGCCGAACAGAACGATATGCATCATGTCCGCGCGCGCCTCACCGCGTTCACTGCCTTAAGAATTTCTTCGGCGGTCGCGGGCGCGTTCAGCGGCGGATTCACCTTGTGATCGCCCACGGCGGATACGGCGTCGCGAATCGCGAAGAACACCGAAAACGGCAGCAGCAACGGCGGCTCGCCCACCGCCTTCGAGCGATGGATGCTGTCTTCCGCGTTGCGGTTCTTGAAGAGCGACACGCGAAAATCAGGCGGCATGTCGTTGATCGTCGGAATCTTGTAGGTGGACGGCGCGTGCGTCATCAGCTTGCCGTTCTGATTCCACCAGAGTTCCTCGGTCGTGAGCCAGCCCATGCCCTGCACGAACGCGCCTTCGACCTGGCCAACATCGAGCGCCGGATTCAGCGATGCGCCCACGTCGTGCAAGGCATCCGCGCGCAGCACGCGCATTTCGCCCGTGAGCGTGTCGATCACCACTTCCGCGACCGCCGCGCCATACGAGTAGTAGAAGAACGGACGGCCCTGCATGGTCGCCTGATCCCAGTAGAGCTTGGGCGTGGCGTAAAAGCCGTCGGACCACAACTGCACGCGTGCGAGGTAGGCCTTCTGCACGATCTCGCCGAACGGAATGACATCTTCCCCGACGATCACGCGGTCGTTCGCAAAGCGCACTTGCGACGCTTCCACCTTGCCGCCGCCGAACTTTTCCGCCGCGAATTTCGCGAGCCGCTCGCGCAGTTGACGCGCGGCGTCCTGCGCGGCCTTGCCGTTCAGATCGGTGCCGGTGGAAGCCGCCGTCGCCGATGTATTCGCCACCTTGCTCGTGTCGGTCGCCGTCACGCGCACGCGGCCGAAATCCACGCCGAGTTCATGCGCGACCACCTGCGCGACTTTCGTGTTCAAACCTTGGCCCATCTCGGTGCCGCCGTGGTTCACGAGCATCGAGCCATCGGTATATATATGAACCAGCGCGCCGGCCTGATTGAAGTGCGTCACGTTGAACGCGATGCCGAACTTCACTGGCGTCAGCGCCAGTCCTTTCTTCAGGATCTCGTTGTTCGCATTGAACTCGCGCACGGCTTCGCGGCGACGCCGATACTCGCTCGACTCGGCCAGCTCACCAATCAACTCCTGCAGCACGTTGTCTTCGACGGTTTGTCCGTAAGGCGTCTTGTTGTTTTCCGTTTTGCCGTACAGATTGTCGAAGCGCACATCCAGCGAATCGCGACCGACCGACCGCGCGATGTTGTCCATGATGTACTCGATGGCGAACGCGCCCTGCGGCCCGCCGAAGCCGCGAAACGCGGTGTTCGACTGCGTGTTGGTCTTGCCGCAATACCCTTCGATCTTCACATCCGCGAGCCAGTACGCACTGTCGAAGTGGCAGACCGCGCGTGTCATCACCGGGCCGGAAAGGTCCGCCGAGAAACCGCAACGCGATGTCATGTCGAGCGCGACGCCGTCGATCACGCCGCGATCGTCGTAGCCGACTTCGAAGTCGTACTGGAAGTCATGGCGCTTGCCGGTGATCATCATGTCGTCGTCGCGGTCCGGACGCAGCTTCACCGGGCACAAGAGCTTCCACGCGGCAAGCGAGGCGCAGCACGCGAAAATGCCCGACTGCGATTCCTTGCCGCCAAAGCCGCCGCCCATGCGCCGGCATTCGACCAGCACGTTGTGCGAATGCACGCCAAGCACGTGCGCCACCAGATGCTGCATTTCGGTCGGATGCTGCGTCGAGCAGTACACGTGCATGCCGTCGTCGTCCTTCGGCACGGCATACGCGATTTGTCCTTCGAGATAGAACTGTTCCTGACCGCCGAGCTTCATCGCGCCGCGTTCGTGATGCGCGGCTTTTTGCAGACGGCTCGCTGCATCGCCGCGCGAGAGCTTGAGCGGATTCAGCACGTAGGATTCGGCTTTGCGCGCGTCTTCGGCGGTCAGCACGGCCGGCAATTCCTCGTATTCGATGTTCGCGCGACGCGCCGCGAGCCGCGCCGTATCGTGCGACGTCGCGACGACGATGAACATCGGCTGCCCGACGTATTGCACGATACCCGGCGCGAGCACCGGATCGTCGTGGATGATCGGGCCGCAGTCGTTCACGCCCGGGATGTCCTCGGCGGTGAAGACGGCGACGACGCCGGGCGTGGCGCGCACGGCGTCGAAGTTCATCGACACGATCTTCGCGTGCGCCTTCGGACTCATGCCGAGCGCGGCGTGCAGCGTGCCCGCGACGACGGGGATGTCGTCCGTATAGCTCGCGCGCCCGCTCACATGCAGATGCGCCGACTCGTGCGGACGCGAAACGTGGACCTGCTTGAAATCGTCGGCTTCGTTGGCGAGCGACTGGGCTTCGGCGAGAAAGGCTTCGGCTTGTTGGTTCATGTTCTTATCGGCTCCTTACTTCACTTCGACGAGTTCGATTGCACGCACATCCAGCTTCGACTTGGGCATCGGATTGTGCGGGCGCGTCTCCAGCCAGAATCGATACAGCACGCTCTTCGCGGTATCCAGCCGATAGTCGCTGCTCGCGCGCATGTCGGTGAGCGGCGCGTAGTCCTTGCCGAGCGCGAGCATCGCGGCCTGCGCGGTGGCTTCATGCCAGTGCGCGTCGGCGAGCACGCTTTCGGCGTGCGTGGCGCGCTTGGGTGTCGCGGCCATGCCGCCGAAGACGAGACGCGGCTCGCGGATCGTGTCGCCATCCGCGATAAACGAGAACGCGGCATACACCGCGGAAATGTCCGAATCGAAGCGCTTCGAGAGCTTATAGGCGCGAAATTGCAGCTTCGCGCGCTGGTCGCCGCGCGTCGGCACGCGGATGGCGGCGACGAACTCGTTCTCCGCCATGTCCTTCTTTTGATATGCAATGTAGAGATCTTCGAGCGGCATCTCGCGCGGGCCATCGACGCTCATCAACACGACGCGTGCGTTCAACGCGATGAGACCGGGCATCGAATCGCCGATGGGCGAGCCGTTGGCGACGTTGCCGCCGAGCGTGCCCGCATTGCGGATGGGCAGCGAGGCGAAGCGCTGACGCGTCTCTTCGAGTTCGGGATACGTCTTCACGAGTTCGGCATACGCGCGCTCGACCGACACGCCCGCGCCGATCTGGATCCACTCCTCGGTCGTCTCGACATGCTTGAGCGCCTCGATCTGTCCGACATAGACGATGTCGCCGAGATCGCGCAACTGCTTCGTCACCCACAAGCCGACGTCCGTGCTGCCCGCGAGAATGCGCGCCGTGGGCTTTTCGGCTCTGAGTTGCGCAAGCGCGTCGACGGTGCGCGGTGCGTCGAACTGGCGGCCCGCGTGCTCGTAGTGGAAAGTGTCGTCACGCGCGATGCCGTCGAGCGAACGCGCCAGCGCCTCGACGTTCAACGGCGCGAGCGGCGCGTGATCGAACATCTGCTCGGCAGCCTCGATGATCGGCCGATACCCCGTGCAGCGGCACAGATTGCCGGTCAGCGCGTTGCTGATCTCCTGGCGCGACGGCCGCGTTTTGTCGCAAGCCTGCGCACAGCCTTGCGTTGCATGACCATGCTTTTCGTAGAGCGCGAACATCGACATGGCAAAGCCGGGCGTGCAGAACCCGCACTGCGAACCGTGACAATCGACGAGCGCCTGCTGCACCGGATGCAGCGAACCATCCGGCTGGCGCAGGTCTTCGACAGTGAAGAGCGCGCGGCCGTCGAGCGTCGGCAGAAACTGCACGCACGCGTTGACCGCCTTGAACGCGACGCCGCCCGCGCCGTCCGGCTCACCGATGACGACCGTGCACGCGCCGCAATCCCCTTCGGCGCAACCTTCCTTGGTGCCGGTGCAGCGCGCGTCTTCGCGCAGGTATTGCAGGACGGTGCGCGTGGTCGACGCGCCGCTTACTTCGCGGATCGCATTGCGATGGTAAAAGCGGATCGGCTGGGTCATGAAATTCTGTCTCGCGGGGCTTCGATGATTCTTTTTGCTGGTTGCGCGGAGTGCGCAGCCGGTGGCTTCGGATGGTTCCGGCGCTTTCTCGGATTACTCCTAGCGCTTCGATGATTCGAAAGCTATCACCGCCAAAATCCGGAACCCATAGGCGACATTGCATGTACGACATACTCCCATCGCGATAAGTCGTGAAACCCTTAAGCAGCGCGGCTTCCCGACATGCCGCCCGACCGTTCGGACAGGCAATTTGGACCACGTGGTTACAAAACTGGCGCGACATCGGGTCGCAAGCTATGTGACAATCACGCTTTCGCGTCGAAATCAACCCCGTAGTAACCCGCGCCTTTCTATGTCCACCCAACCCGCCACCGCGCCGCAAGGCGACTTCGCCGTCACGCTTCGAATCGTGTCGGTCGTCGTGTACACGTTCCTTTGCTATCTGACCATCGGCATTCCGCTGGCGGTCTTGCCGGGCTTCGTGCACACGGAGCTGGGCTACGGCTCGGTGATGGCGGGCGCCGCGATCAGCGTTCAGTACTTCGCCACCTTATTGTCGCGGCCGCTCGCCGGTCGTTCAGCCGATACCGCCGGCCCCAAGCAAACCGTGCTCTACGGTCTCGTGGCCTGCGCGATCAGCGGCGCAATGCTCCTGACCTCCGCGCTCGCGACGCAGTGGCATGCGGTGAGTCTCGTGCTGCTGGTGATCGCGCGGCTCGTGCTCGGAGTCGGCGAAAGTCTCGTCGGCACGGGATCGATCACGTGGGGAATCGGCCGCGTGGGCGTCTCGCACAACGCAAAAGTGATTTCGTGGAACGGTATTGCGACATACGGCGCGCTGGCTATCGGCGCGCCGCTCGGCGTGGCGATCGACAATTCGCTGGGCTTTTCCGCGCTTGCGCTCATCGTGATCGCGCTGGGCGGCCTCGGTTACTGGCTCGCGAAGCGCATGGAAAGCGTGCCGGTGGTGCATGGCGAGCGCATGTCGTACCGCAGCGTGTTCTTCCGCGTGCTGCCGCACGGGATCGGGCTTGCGCTGGGTTCGGCGGGCTTCGGTTCCATTGCGACTTTCATAACCCTCTTCTATGCCGCGCACAACTGGCCGCACGCGGCGCTGTCGCTCACGGTGTTCGGCACGACGTTCGTCGGCGCGAGGCTTTTGTTCGCCAACACGATCAAGGTGTATGGCGGCTTCCGCGTGGCGATTGTCTCGTTCTGTTTCGAATGCGCGGGCTTGCTGATGCTATGGCTCGCAGCCGAGCCGACATTCGCGCTGGCAGGCGCTGCGTTGACCGGCTTCGGCTTCGCGCTCGTGTTTCCGGCGCTGGGCGTCGAGGCGGTGGGACTCGTGCCGCCGGCTTCGCGCGGCGCGGCGTTGTCGGCCTACTCGGTGTTTCTGGACTTGTCGCTGGGATTGACCGGGCCGTTGGCGGGTTATGTCGCTGGCGAGTTTGGATACGGGTCGGTGTTCTTGTTTGCCGCGCTGGCTGCGGCGTTGGCGGTGGGCTTGTCGGTGGCGCTTTATATGCGTGGCGGGCGCGGTCTAGGTGGGCCCGCAACGGCGTGAGTTGATCAGGCGCCGGCTTTCGAGCCATGCAATTGCAGGCCGAGGGCTTTGACTACTTTGAGGATGGTTGCGAAGCTGGGGTTGCCGTCTTCCGAGAGCGCTTTGTAAAGCCCTTCGCGGCTGATGCCTGTATCGCGCGCCACCTGCGCCATGCCGCGCGCTCGCGCAATCACGCCAAGCGCGTGTGCGATAAACGCGGAATCGTCGCCGCCTTCTTGAAGACATGCATCGAAATACTCAGCAAGGTCCTCCTCGGTCTTAAGGTGCTCGACCGAGTCCCAGGGACGAGTTTTGATCTTGGTTGGGGTCATTGATTACTCCATGTCCAGGTGAGGCAGCATGGCGTGTGCGGACTTGATGTCTCTGTCTTGAGTCGACTTATCGCCCCCACATAGCAGGATCACCAACACGTCTCCACGATTAACGTAATAAACACGATAGCCTGGTCCATGATCGATCCGCATTTCAATCACCGGTGAGCCGGCCGAGTTAGTGTCGCCTGGATTGCCCGACGCGAGTCGGTCGATACGAGCTTGAATTCGGCGTTTTGCGATGCGGTCCTTCAATGCAACGAACCAGTCGTCAAAAAGCTCCGTGGTCCGAATGTTAAGCCTGGAAGTCATCGTAATCCATGGTTCACAAACCGTCAACCACAGTTGACAGGTCAGTCTATCTAATAAGAAGTTCACGGCAAGGATTTGCCTCTGTCTATTTTTCGCAGGGACACCGTAAAAGTCGCCACCCGCGTCAGGGAGTAAGTCTCGAATCGATCGCCGCTAGAGGCCAGCCGCCGAGCCATCGCGCCGCTCATCAAAAACCCCCGAACGATCCGCACACCTTTGCCTTAAAATCACCGCTCGGCCCACAAGCGTCCGCTTTATGAACCAGACCTCGGAAGACCGCTGGCGTGACCTGCGCCCGGACCCGGACAGCGACACTCCGCTCTATCTGCAACTCGCACGCAAGCTCGCCAACGCCATCCACGACAATCGCTGGAACGCAGGCGAAGCCCTGCCCTCCGAGCGTGTGCTGTCCGAAGCGCTGGGCGTCTCGCGGATCACATCGAGGAAAGCCATCGCGTTGCTCGTCGAACAAGGGCTGATTCGCCGTGAACAAGGCGCGGGCAGCTTCATCACGCCGCGCTACGAAGACCCGCTCTCGCGTCTGTCGAGCTTCTCGGAGATGCTACGCCGCCGAGGTTTTACGCCGAGCTCGCAATGGCTCTCGCGCAAGATCGAGCCTGCCAATCGCGACGAAGTCATTCAACTCGGCCTCTCGCCCGCCGCCGCCGTCACACGCCTTAAGCGCCTGCGTCTCGCCGACGACATCGTCATGGCGGTCGAAAACTCCACGTTTCCGGCCTCGCTCATTCCCGATCCGTTGGTCATCGGCGACTCGCTCTACAGTTATCTCGACACGCGCGGCCTCTCGATCGTGCGCGCGTTGCAGCACTTTCGCGCGGTGAACGCGAGCGCGGAGATCGCGCAGCAAATGGGCATCGCGCCGCACGACGCGCTTTTGCTCATCACGCGCGTAGGCTATACCGCCGATCAACGCGCGATCGAACTCACCGACACCTACTGCCGCAACGACTACTACGACTTCGTCGCCGAGTTGCGCAAGTGACTCACGCGCCGACGCGCCCATGACCGACATCGCCGCCACGCCGCCTTCGGAACGCTCACTCACCGTCATGCTGTGGCTCGTCGCCACGGGCTTCTTCATGCAGACGCTCGACTCGACCATCGTCAACACGGCCTTGCCCGCGATGGCGAAAAGTCTCGGCGAAGCGCCGCTGCGCATGCAAGGCGTCGTGATCGGCTATTCGCTCACGATGGCGATGATGATCCCCGTGTCCGGCTGGCTCGCCGACAAGCTCGGCACGAAGCGCGTGTTCTTCAGCGCGATTCTCGTGTTCACCATCGGCTCGCTCTTGTGCGCGAACGCGCAGTCGCTGACGGCGCTGGTCGCGTTCCGCGTCGTGCAAGGCATCGGCGGCGCGATGCTGTTGCCAGTCGGACGTCTGGCCGTGTTGCGCGTGTTTCCCGCCGAACGCTATTTGTCGGCGCTCGCGTTCGTCGCGATTCCAGGGCTTATCGGGCCACTCATCGGGCCAACGCTCGGCGGCTGGCTCGTGCAGATCGCGTCGTGGCACTGGATTTTCCTCATCAACCTGCCGGTGGGTGTGGTGGGCTGCATCGCGACCAAGATGTTTTTGCCCGATAGCCGCAATCCCGCCACCGCGCCCTTCGATCTTGCCGGCTATCTGCTGCTCGCAGTCGGCATGGTCGCGCTGACGATCTCGCTCGATGGCCTGGCCGATCTCGGTCTGCCGCATGCCATCGTCATCGTGTTGCTGGTGTTGAGCCTCGGATGCTTCGTCGCCTATGGTTTGCATGCAACGCGCGCCGCGCAACCCATCTTCTCGCTCGATCTGTTCAAGATCCACACGTTCAGCGTCGGCCTGCTCGGCAATCTCTTCGCGCGCATCGGCAGCGGCGCGATGCCTTATCTGATCCCGCTGCTCTTGCAGGTGAGCCTCGGCTATACGCCGTTTCAGGCGGGCATGATGATGCTGCCGGTCGCCGCGGCCGGCATGCTGTGCAAGCGGCTCGTGACGCGGCTGATCGAAAAGCATGGTTATCGGCGCGTGCTGGTCGTGAACACCGTGCTCGTCGGGCTGATGATGGCGAGCTTCGGACTCACGAGCGAACATCAGCCGCTTTGGCTGCGTCTCGTGCAACTGGCGATCTTCGGCGGCGTCAACTCGATGCAGTTCACCGCCATGAACACGCTCACGCTGAAAGACCTCGGCACCGGCGGCGCGAGCAGCGGCAATAGTCTGTTTTCGCTCGTGCAGATGCTGTCGATGAGCCTTGGCGTGACCATCGCCGGCGCGATCCTCGCCACCTTCACCGGCATCCTCACGCGCGTGACGGAAACCAATTCGCTGCCCGCGTTTCACGCAACCTTCCTTTGCGTGGGCATCATCACGGCGGCAACGGCGTGGATTTTCGGACAGCTTGCGCCGGAAGTGCGCTCGACGAAGCGAAAGACAGATCCTTCCGAGGCGAACTAAAGCGGGGTTTCGTCGGCTCGGCCGAAAATTTCCGCCGCGCCATCCGATTGTGCGTTTCGCACCGACAGAGTGCGGACAGCACCGCTACACAACCTTCAAGCGGCATGCCGCCGCATCGTGCATTACCGTCCGGCCGTGCGCCGAGCCAATGTACACACAAAAGCGCGCCGATTAATCGCGCTCCCCCGCTTGCACATTGAATTCGCACGCTTTTTGCTCGAACGTGATGTGCCCGATCTTGTAAACTGTCTCATTAAGTAAATTGCCCGGCCCTCGACACCATGAGCATGGTTGACATCGATCCACCCCGCTTCCAGTCTCCGCGTCCCGTCGCGGGCGATGACGGCTCGCGTCGCACCGTGCTGTACGGCGAGTACACCGTGTTCAGCGTGTTTCAGCCGGTGTTCTCGGTGTCGCATCGGCGTGCGATCGGCTATCACGCGTCCTTGCGTGCACGGGACGAGACACATCGTCATGTACCGTCACACGAAGTGTTCACCCAGGCGGCACGGCGCGGCGATCTTCTGGAACTGGGACGATTGGCCGAGTCCCTTCATCTGGGCAACTTCAACGCGTTCGACAGCCACGACGAATGGCTCTTTCTGAGCCTCCACCCCGCCGCGCTGATGGACACGAGCTACGGCGACGCGCTCCTCGCCGCGTTGAAGGACATCGGCTTGCCGCCGCAACGCGTGGTGCTGGAAGTGCCCGAACAGGCGGGCGGCGAGACGACGCGCTTCACCGAAATCATCGACTCCATGCGCAAGTCGGGGTTTCTGATCGCGCTGGATGGCTTCGGCGTGAAGCATTCGAATATCGATCGCGTGTGGCAGTTGCGGCCTGACATCGTGACGCTCGACCGCTGCATTCTCCAGCAGGCGACCGAGCATTCGCATATCGAGCGTGTGTTGCCCCGGCTCGTATCGCTGCTGCATGAATCCGGGCAACTCGTGTTGATGGGCGGCCTCGCGACCGAGCGCGACGCGCTGATCGCGCTCGAATGCAATGTCGATTTCGTGCAGGGCGCGTACTTCGCGCAGCCGAGCGTCGATGCCGTGCATCCGCAAGTCGCCGCGGGCGTGATGGATGCGTTGTCGGCTGCGTCGCGCGAACGCGTGGGCGCGCGCGACCGGGCGCAAGCCGCGCGTCTCGAACCCTACGTGAGCGGCCTCGAACGCGCGGCAGTCAAGCTCATGGAAGGCGAAACGCTGGCCGCCGCGACGAGCGAGCTGCTGCAACTGGTCGATACGGCGCGCTGTTTTCTGCTCGATCAGGAAGGCCGGCAGATCGGCGATAACGTCGTGCCGGTCGTGCGTACATCGCAGCGCGCGAAGCGTTTCAGTCCGCTGCTGCATTCGGAAGGCGCGAGCTGGGAGCGTCGGCCGTATTTCATCGAGGCGTTGCGCGCGCCAGGACGCGTGCAGTTGACCGCGCCGTATCTGTCCATCAACGAGGCGCATCTTTGCGTGACGGCATCCATCGCCGCGCAGACGCCGTATGGCTTGCAGGTGCTATGCGTCGATATCAACTGGGAAGCGGTGCCGCGGCGGCGCTGAATCGCGGGATTACGACCGGCGCTCGGCGTCGGGCTTGACGATATCGAACCCTGCAAGCGCGAGCACGCCGGACAGCACGATCAACGCGGTGGAATGGCGTCCGAAATATAAAAGCGCCGCAGCGGACCATGCGGCGAGACAGAGGGCGAGAAAGCGTTTCATCGTGATATCACGCGTGAGGGCCGACCCAAGCGATGCGGCACGGCCGATCAAAGCGACATTCTAGATTTCCCGGCGGCAAGACGCAGAAACCGCCGACGCGCGAACGTTCCTCGCCATGCAAAAAGCCCTCCGTAGAGGGCTTTTCGTTCGATCCGACATCGCGAACGACGATGCGGGATTGGCGCAAACCGTAAGCCTTAAGCCTTAAGCCCCGAAATTCTTCGAAGCGAAGTCCCAATTCACGATGTTCCAATACGCTTCGATGAACTTCGGACGCGCGTTGCGGTAATCGATGTAATAAGCATGTTCCCACACGTCGATGGTCACGAGCGGCTTGGCATCCGTCGTGAGCGGCGTGGCGGCGTTGCTGGTGGAGACGATATCGAGCGAGCCGTCCGTCTTCTTCACGAGCCACGTCCAGCCCGAACCGAACGTGCCGGTCGCGACCTTGGCGAACTCTTCCTTGAACTTGTCGAACGAGCCGTACTTGGCGTTGATCGCATCAGCCAGCGCGCCCGTCGGTGCGCCGCCGCCGTTCGGCGACAGGCTGTTCCAGAAGAACGTGTGATTCCAGACTTGCGCCGAGTTGTTGAACACGCCGCCCGACGACTTCTTCACGATCTCTTCGAGCGGAAGGTTCTCGAATTCGGTGCCCGGAATCAGCTTGTTGAGGTTCGTCACATAGGTCTGGTGATGCTTGCCATAGTGATACTCGAGCGTTTCTTCCGACATGTGCGGAGCAAGCGCGTTCTTGTCGAACGGCAACGGCGGGAGGGTATGTTCCATGATTGCAGCTTCCTTTTCTATGTGATTTGTAGGGACTGTGGGGAGTGAAGCGCTGGAGCAATGGATTGTAGGCGACTTGGGATAACCCCGCAAACCGCCTGCCTTTATGAGCAAGATTGCTTTCCAAAGCTTGAATGCAGCGTCAAAAGTGCTCCTGCGGCACTTGGCGGCTTCGTCAAAAGGCCGGTGTCGAGGCCATCAGAATTCGTCGGACAAACGCGGCTGGACATCGGCGAGAAGGACATCGGCAGAGCCTTCCGCGAGATGCACGGTCATCGGACGCTTCGGTTTGAGTGCGTTCGGCGCGCGCAGCGCACGGCCGGTTTGGGTATCGATCAGGGCGGCGTAACCGCGCTCGAACGTGCGCTGCGGACTCAGCACCTGCAAGCGCGCCGCAAGCTCGGACACACGCGCGTTCGCACGCTCATGACGACGCTCGCGCGCACGCTGCATGCGCTCGGCCAAACGGCCGAGATGCTCGATCTGCGTCGCGACATCCGGCCTTCTGCGTTGCCATCGATACTGCACCAGCGCGAAATGCGCGCGTGCATCGCGAACCGGGCGGGCGCCCGCCGCGGCGAGCCGGCTCGCCAGTTGCCGCAGATGCACGTGTTGCCTTGCCAGACGCTCGGCGGGACTCACGAGGCGGCGCGCGAGCCAGTCGAGTTCTTGGGCGCGACGCTCCATCGTCCGGCCAAAACCTCGTGCGAGCGCCGCGTGACGCTGATCCAGTTCCTGCAGCAACACCACGCGCTGCGGACTGACGAGTTCGGCAGCGGCGGTCGGCGTCGGCGCGCGCATGTCGGCGGCGAAATCGGCGATCGTGAAGTCGGTCTCATGGCCGACGCCGCTCACCACCGGCACGCTGCTCGCCGCGATCGCGCGCGCGAGCACTTCCTCGTTGAACGCCCATAAATCTTCGATGGACCCGCCGCCCCGGCACACGATCAGCACATCGACTTCGCGCCGCGCGCTCGCCGCTTCGACCATGGCCGCGAGCTTCGCGCCGACGCCCGTTCCTTGCACCGGCGCGGGATAAACGACGACCGGCACATGTGGCGCGCGGCGCGCGAGTGTCGTCAACACGTCGCGCAACGCCGCCGCTTGCAGCGATGTCACGATGCCTATGCCACGCGGATGCGTCGGCAGCGCGCGCTTGCGTTCCGCCGCGAACAAGCCTTCGCTTTCGAGCTGCGCCTTCAGCCGCAGAAATGCCTCGAAAAGCCGCCCCTGCCCCGTGCGCCGCACCGCTTCCACGTTGAGTTGCAGTTCGCCGCGCGGCTCGTACATGGTGACGAGCGCGCGCACCTCGATCTTGTCGCCTTCGCGCGGCGTGAATTCGGCGTATTGCGCGCGGCCGCGAAACATCACGCAGCGCATCTGCGCGCCCGCATCCTTGATCGAGAAGTACCAGTGTCCGCTCGCGGCGCGCGTGAAGTTCGAGACTTCGCCCGATACCCACACGAGCGGAAACGACCGTTCGAGCATCGTGTTGATCGCACGATTGAGCACGGAAACGGGGATGACGGCATCGCTGCCTTGCGGCATCAAAGAATCGGGAGTCATGGGCGAGAAAGCGAAAGATCGGGCCGGAAGAACCATCTGACTGATGGACAAGATCCGCCGGATAAGGTACGCCAGTGTAGCAAGTGTCCACACAGAAAGACTTACCGCTTGCTGATCGCAAGCACCCCGGCGAGCCTTTGAGTACGTTGCAACTCGTTGATTTAACTCGCTTATATTCGTCTTATGTCTGCATTATCCGAAGCAACTCTTTCCTGACGCGGAATCGCTGCTCTTCGGCCGCGAGTTTTTCACAGAGTTATCCACAGGCGCGTGCCCTCGGCCGTTTGGCTAACCGGCTGGCGTCGAGGCCGTCCGCGCGATAGAGTCCGGGGTTCGAGCACCGGCCTGACCCTGCGTAGCAAACATCGCCGGCCATGCATTCCGTTCAACGCTGACCGTATAGAAGGAGTTGCCGTTGCGCGCCAAGCTTCACCCGTTGACCGGCTCAAACGCCATCGTCGCGAAGGCGGACCATGTCTGACTTCAAACCGCCCATCGAAAACTTTTTCGCACGCGAATGGCGCAAGCGCGGTCCCGTTGCGTGGGCGCTCACGCCCTTCGCCTGCATCTTCGGCGCGATTGCCGCGACGCGCCGAGCGTTCTTCGAACTCGGCTGGATCAAGCGCGTCGATGTCGGCGTGCCGGTGGTCGTCGTCGGCAACGTGACGGTCGGTGGCACGGGCAAGACGCCGACAGTCATCGCGCTCGTCGAGGCTCTGCGCGCGGCAGGGCATCAGCCGGGCGTCGTTTCGCGCGGATACGGCGCGAAGATCGCGAAGCCGACGAGCGTCGCGCCGACCTCGGCCGCCGCGCAAGTCGGCGACGAGCCGCTGTTGATCGCGCGCCGCACTCACGCGCCGGTCTTCGTGTGCCCGGATCGCGTGGCGGCGGCGCGTGCGCTGGTCGAGGCGCATCCCGAAGTCGATGTCATCGTGTCCGACGACGGCCTGCAGCACTATCGGCTCGCGCGCGTGTTCGAGCTCGTCGTATTCGACGACCGCCTCGGCGGCAACGGCTTCCTGCTGCCCGCCGGCCCGTTGCGCGAACCGATGTCGCGCCATCGCGACGCGACGCTCATCAACAGCCCCTACGACCGCACCTTGCCGCCGTGGCCCAACACCTTCGCGCTCGAACTCGAATCGGGCGATGCCTGGCTGCTCGACGATCCATCGGTGCGCCGTCCGCTCGCGCAGTTCGCAGGCGAGAAAGTGGTCGCCGCCGCGGGCATCGGTTCGCCCGAGCGCTTCTTCGCGACCTTGCGCGCCGCCGGCATCACGCCTGGCACGCGCGCGTTCCCCGATCACTATTCGTATCGCGAGAATCCTTTCGAGGACGTGAAAGCCGACGCCATCCTGATCACCGAGAAGGATGCAGTAAAATTTGGGGCCTGGCGTGATGCGCGCATCTGGGTCGTTCCCGTGCAAGCCGTGCTCAGGCCTCGCCTCATCGCTCTAGTTGTGGAGAAACTCCGTGGACGCACGTCTGCTTGAAATCCTCGTCTGCCCGATCTGCAAGGGTCCGCTCACCTATGACCGCGCGGCGCAGGAGCTCGTCTGCAGCGCGGACAAGCTTGCTTATCCCATTCGCGACGGCATTCCCGTGATGCTCGTCGACGAAGCGCGTCAAACGGTGGAAGGCACGCCGGTCGAGCCGTTGAAGCCGGTTGGCGGCGCGTAAGGTCCGATCATGTCCGTGCCGTTCATCGCCGTCGTTCCGGCGCGTCTTGCTTCCACGCGGCTGCCGAACAAACCACTCGCCGATATCGGCGGCAAGCCGATGGTCGTGCGCGTCGCCGAACGCGCGCGCGAGTCCGGCGCGAGCCAGGTGATCGTCGCAACCGACTCCGATCGCGTGGTCGAGGCTTCGCGCGATCACGGCATCGAAGTGATGCTCACGCGCTCGGATCACCCCACCGGCACCGACCGTCTCGCCGAAGTAGCGACGCGTCTGAACTGGCCCGACGACGCCATCGTCGTGAACGTTCAGGGCGACGAGCCGCTCATCGACCCGCAACTCGTGCGCGATGTCGCCGCGCATCTCGCGGCGCATCCCGAATGCGCAATCGCCACGGCCGCGCATCCCATTCACGATCCCGCCGACGTGTTCAATCCGAATGTCGTGAAAGTCGTGCTCGATGCGAAGAGCGTCGCGCTCTACTTCTCGCGCGCGCCCATTCCCTGGACGCGCGACGCATGGCAATCGCATTGGCCGGACGTCGCCGCGCTTTCGGCGCTGCCCGCGGTGCCCGAAAACGTGCTGCGGCATATTGGCCTGTACGCGTATCGCGCGAAGTTCCTGCGCGAGTTTCCGAACCTCGCGCAAGCGCCCATCGAAGCCGCCGAGGCGCTCGAACAGCTGCGCGCGTTGTGGCATGGCGAGCGCATCGCGGTGCGCGTCACGCATGAAACACCTGCACCGGGCGTCGATACACCCGCCGATCTCGCGCGCGTCCAGGCGCTCTTTTCCAGCGCCGGCTGAAAGCTCGCACAACCCGTGTATACCCCCGCCAAACGCTTGCGCGGCGGGAATCACAGCGATTTCTATCGCCGTTATTACGGCCGCGTTCGTAATGAGCCGTGGCATAATCAAGCGATTGCGCGAGCCTTCCGGTCAGCGCCACGCTCAACGTTGCGCCGCTGTCCGCGGGTGCCGCGCCGACTTTCGAATCGGCTGCGCGCTCTGTCGTCGACGCCGCGCGAGCCTGGCCACCGGATGCAGATTCAGACTCGCCGCGCGGTTTCTAGACGATTCGGAGATATCACCATGCGTTTGATCCTGTTGGGCGCACCCGGCGCGGGCAAGGGCACCCAGGCAAACTTCATCAAGGAAAAGTTCGGCATTCCGCAGATCTCGACCGGCGACATGTTGCGCGCGGCCGTGAAGGCGGGCTCGCCGCTCGGCGTCGAGGCCAAGGGCTATATGGACGCGGGCGAGCTCGTGCCGGACACGCTCATCATCAATCTCGTAAAGGAGCGGCTGCTCGCGGACGACTGCAAGAACGGCTATCTGTTCGACGGTTTCCCGCGCACCATTCCGCAAGCGGAAGCCATGAAGAACGCGGCTGTCGTAATCGACTACGTGCTGGAAATCGACGTGCCGTTCGACGAGATCATCACGCGTATGAGCGGGCGTCGCGTCCACGCGGCGTCGGGCCGCACGTATCACGTCAAGTTCAATCCGCCGAAGAACGACATGACGGACGACGTCACCGGCGAGCCGCTGATCCAGCGCGACGACGACAAGGAAGAAACCGTGAAGAAGCGGCTCGACGTGTATGAAGCGCAGACCAAGCCGCTCATCGCGTACTACAACGACTGGGCGAAGCGCGGTGAAACGAACGGGCTGAAGGCGCCGGAATATCGCAAGATTTCCGGGCTCGGCGCGGTCGATGAAATTCGCACGCGCGTGTTCGATGCTTTGAAGTAACTTGCCCGCGTCACGGAAAACCCGCTCTTCGCCGAGCGGGTTTTTTTACGCCTTCAAACTTCCTCGCCAAGCTAAAACGGCGAGCCATAAAATCGAACGGCCTCACGAGGGCCGCGAATGCAGCACTTCCTCATATCAAGGAGAAGAGACATGGAGATACAAGGCAACGTTTTTCTGATCACCGGCGGCGCGTCCGGCCTGGGTGAGGCCACCGCGCGGCTCGTCGCCGGGCTAGGCGGAACGGTCGTCATCGCGGACATGAACGAAGCGGCGGGCGCCGCGCTGGCGAAGGAGTTGTCCGGCGAGTTCGTCAAATGCGATGTCAGTCAGGAGAGCGACGGCCAGCGCGCCATCGAAGCCGCCACGCAACGCGGCACTCTGCGTGGACTGGTGAATTGCGCGGGCATCGCGCCGGCATCGAAGACGGTGGGCCGCGACGGGCCGCATCCGCTCGATCTGTTCAGCAAGGTCATCGCGGTTAATCTCATCGGCACGTTCAACATGATCCGGCTCGCGGCCGAGGTCATGTCGAAGAACGCGCCCAACGAAACGGGCGAACGCGGGGTGATCGTGAATACGGCGTCGGTCGCGGCGTTCGACGGGCAAATGGGTCAGGCGGCCTATGCCGCGTCCAAGAGCGGCGTGGCCGGCATGACGTTGCCCATCGCGCGCGATTTGTCGAGAAACGGTATCCGCGTGATGACCATCGCGCCTGGTCTCTTCGAAACGCCGATGCTGCTCGGCATGCCACAAGACGTACAGGACGCGCTCGGCGCCATGGTTCCGTTCCCGCCACGTCTTGGCAAGCCGAACGAATACGCGCTGCTCGTCAAACAGATTTTCGATAACCCGATGCTCAACGGCGAAGTCATCCGTCTCGACGGCGCAATTCGCATGCAGCCGAAGTAAGCAAAAAAACGGCGGATCGCTCCGCCGTTCTTAGTCGCCGTCGTGCTGCGTGCGCTGCCTCAGTTCATGCAACTCGGTTTCGACGACGGTTGCATCTTCCGCATCGGGACGATCTTCCAGATAACGCTGCAGATCTTCGAGCGCCGGACGCAGATAATCGAGCCGCGCGTAGGCAAAACCACGGTCGCGCACTTCCTCGATACTTCCCGGCAACACGATGACGAGCCGCTGCTGCACGGCGAGCAAGCGCTGCCAGCGCTCCGTCTGCAAGTAGATGCTTTTCAGATTGCGCAGCATGCGCGCGACGATCTCGCGGCGCGTCGCAGGCTGCAACAACACGCGCAACGCGCTGCCAATGGATTCGCCCACGCGCTGCACGTACGGCTCCAGCATTTCGACCATCTGCGCTTCGGAAAGCGTCTGGCCGGTGGTCGGATCGAGCATGAGATCGTGATCGGGCGTCGAGACACGCAGCAGGAAATGCGCGGGAAACGACACGCCGCGCACGGGCAGACCGAGCTGATCGGCCATTTCCAGATAGATCACCGCAAGCGAAATCGGAATGCCGCGACGCCGTCGCAACACCACGTTCAGATGGCTGTTGTCCGGGTCGTAGTAATCGTTGAGGTTGCTCGAGAAACCCAGCTCGCGGAAGAAATAACGATTGAGCGCCTCGACCTTTTGCTTCATGTCCGCGTCGTCGGGCATGCGGCGGCGCGCCCGCACGACGAGTTCGTCGATCTCCGCGAGCACCGCTTGCATGTCGAGATCGGGATACGCGTCCTGCGCAAGCGACAAAGCCGCTTCCGTGAGCGGAAGACTCTCGTCGTCCGCCACGAGCGAAGTGAAGTAATCGAGGATACGCGTTGTCGTCATCAAAGCGTTCGTCTCTTGAAATAGGCGTATTTGAAGCCCATCGCCGCCAGAATACCGAAATATAACGCGGCGAACACGACAAGGCTCGCACCCAGCAACGCGATCCGCGTGAACGGCGTTGCGCGCATGGCGATCCAGTCGAAGTTGCCAGCGACCCAGTGCATGGTTCCAGCCAGCACGAGGCATGCCCCGATCATCTGCACGAAGAATAGCAGCCAGCCCGGCGACGGCTTATAGATCTGCCGGCGCCGCAAGCCGATGAACAACAGCAGTGCGTTCGCGAGCGCGCCGAGGCCGATAGAGAGCGTAAGACCCGCGTGCGAGAAGATCGGCACGAAGATGTAGTTGCTCACCTGCGTCATGATGAGCACGCCAATGGCGATCTTCACCGGCGTCTTGATGTCCTGCTTCGCGTAGAAGCCCGGCGCCAGGATCTTGATGAGGATCAGCCCGATCAGCCCGATGCCATACGCCGACAACGCGCGGCCGACCATCACGACGGAATGGCTGTCGAACTTGCCGTAGTGAAAGAGCGTCGCGGTGAGCGGTTCGGCGAAGAAGAACAATGCGACCGCGCTCGGCGCCGCGAGCAGAAAGGTGATGCGCAAACCCCAGTCGAGCAGCGCGGAATACTCGTCGTTGTTGGCATCGACGTGGGCTTTCGAGAGACTCGGCAGCAGGATCGTGCCGAGCGCCGCGCCGAGGAGCGCGGTGGGAAACTCCATCAGCCGGTCGGCGTAGTTGATCCATGACACCGCGCCCTGCCCGATATTCGACGCGATATTCGTGTTGATGATGAGGCTCAGTTGTCCGACCGACACCGCGAACGTGGCGGGCACCATCTTCAGCAGCACGCGCTTCACGCCCGGATGCCGCAGCGCCTGCAAGAAGTTGAGTCCGATGCGGGGCGCCATGTCGATCTTCCGCAGCCCCGGAAACTGCACGAGGAACTGCAACGCGCCACCCGCGATCACCGCGTAGGCCAGCGCGTACACCGGCACTTTCAGATGCGGCGCGACGAACACCGCCGCGAAAATGAACGACACGTTCAGGAGCACCGGCGCGAACGCGGGCAACGAAAACTGCTTGTACGTATTGAGCACGCCCGAGGCGAGCGTCGTCAGCGAGATAAAGATGATGTACGGGAACATGATCCGCGTCATCTCAACGGCAAGGACGTACGCCTGGCCATCGTGCTTCAGGCCGGACGCGACCGCGAAGACGACCCAGCTCGCGCCGGCCATGCCGACGAGCGACAGCACGACGAGGCCCCATGTGAGCACGGTGGACATGGCATCGACGAGCGCCTTGGTCGGATCGTGACCTTGACTGTTCTTGAACTCGGCGAGGATAGGAACGAACGCCTGCGCGAACGCGCCTTCCGCGGACAGACGCCGCAGCAGGTTCGGTATGCGGAACGCGACATAGAACGCGTCGGTGTAGAGACTGGCGCCGAAGGCACGGGCGATCAGCGTTTCGCGGATCAGGCCGGTCACGCGCGACAAAAGCGTGAAGCCGCTGACCGTCAGGAGGGCTCGGAATAGATTCATGGGGCGCTTATTATACGGGGCGTGCGCGATGCGCTTCGGATCGCGGCGGCCGCATCGGCGTTCGCGCACGTCACTTTGACCCATTGCATCGAATTTGCGGCGCAATGGCGTCAGAGCGAGGCTTTTCTTGTCACATCTCGTATTTGCTTGCTATAATCGCGGGTTTCGAAGCTCGGCTTTCGCGCACTGCTACAATCCACGCAGTCGTGACACACTTACAGTTCGCACAGTTCGGCGCTTCATGTCATTTCTTGCCTAACAGGCAAGGGAGACAAGGGAGACACGTGGAAATGGCATAGAGTCGACAGCAAGATTCACGCTGTCAGGCCAAGTTTCAAGGCTCTCGGGCAATCGTTCCCGGGAATTCCGATCATAGGCAGTGCGTTAAGAATCGCCCTCTCGTGCTCATTTCGGGCGCTCCTGGCAAGACGCCGGAGTCATCGAGACAAGGGTAACGCGCTCCAGACAAGTAACAGCAGAAACAGGATAAGGAACCGTCATGGCAAATACCGCACAAGCTCGCAAGCGCGCCCGTCAGGGTGCCAAAGCCAACTCGCACAACTCGGCGCTGCGCTCGAAGTTCCGCACGGCCATCAAGGCAGTTCGCAAGGCGATCGACGCCGGCGACCAAGCCAAGGCAGCCGAATTGTTCAAGTCGTCGGTCAAGACGATCGACATCATCGCGGACAAGAAGATCGTCCACAAGAACAAGGCTGCTCGTCATAAGAGCCGCCTGGCCGCAGCCATCAAGGGCTTGCAGGCCCCCGCTGCCCAGTAATTCCGGCTTGCTTCCGGAAAACGCGCGCATGCAATGCATTGCCGCAGTTGACTGGAAGCAGCTTCCTGTTTCCGCTGCGCAGTAAAGAAAAAGCCCGCAAACGCGGGCTTTTTTTCGTCGGTCCACAGCGCTGATTAACGCTTCTGCTGCGTCTGCGTGCCGTGATGCGGCGGCAGCTCGCATGCCTCGGTCACGACCAGATCGTTGTCCTTCGCGAAGTTCAGCACGAAGTCGAAAGCCATTGGCTCGATGTCGCGCAGGCGCGAGTCGAGAATGACGACCTTGATGTCCCCGATGATGGTCGGCCGCACATAGATGGAATATTGCAGGCGCGCGTTCGGCCCTTTCTTCCCCGGCCCAAAAGCCGACATCACTCCGCACAGGCGCTCGGACCAGTCGCTTGGCCGAAACGTGCGCCCGCTCTTGGTGATGCCTTGTATGAAGTACTCGGTAGGGGATGATTCAGCCATGTAGCATTACCTTTTGACAGCCGGTGATGCACACCGGCGAACGCGCCGACCGGACGCGGAAACCACGAGCCCTGCATTGGCAGGCACTAGCGGCTCTGAACGCGGCAGTCACAGAAAATTTCCGACTTGGCCACGCCCGCACCCTGAAGACGGACTCGACTGCACTGTTGAATCCAGACACGCAAGGGGTAACACGAGCGGCTCTTGCGAGCCTTCGTACACATACGCGTGAAACGGTGCTGAATGTTGCAGAGCGGTTGAAACGAGCGAGTGCAATTATACAGCAGCGACCCTTCTTCCGCAGCGCACCAATGCTTGCAAGCGCCCTGCAAGGCCGTCCAGAAGCCTTCTGGAGAAAGCGATCGGCTCCTCGGTAGCCTCGTCAAACATCGCAAAATCCTTTATGCTCGAACGCGATACCACTCCCGACGGCGGCGCCGTCCGGTCTTTTCGATGCCGCTTCGCGCATCGGCGGGCACCGGGTCGAAGCCGCCGCTTGCGTTTCATGACCGCCAAAAAAATTCGCCATTATCTTCAGTTCAAGGATTTTTCACTCGACGACTACGAGTACGTGCTCGAACGCGCGCGCATTCTGAAGCGCAAATTCAAGAACTACGAGACTTATCATCCGCTGCACGACCGCACGCTCGCGATGATCTTCGAGAAGAATTCGACGCGCACGCGCCTTTCCTTCGAGGCGGGCATCTTCCAGCTAGGCGGCCACGCGGTGTTCCTCAATACGCGCGACACGCAGCTCGGGCGCGGCGAACCGGTCGAGGACGCGGCGCAGGTCATCTCGCGCATGGTGGACATCATCATGATCCGCACGTTCGGGCAGGAGATCATCGAGCGCTTTGCGGAAAATTCGCGCGTGCCGGTCATCAACGGGCTGACCAACGAGTATCACCCGTGTCAGGTGCTCGCGGACATTTTCACGTACTACGAACAACGCGGGCCGATTCACGGCAAGACGGTCGCGTGGGTCGGCGACGCGAACAACATGCTCTACACGTGGATAGAAGCCGCGCAGATTCTGGGCTTCAAATTGCGCCTCTCGACGCCGCCCGGCTACACGCTCGATCACGCGCTGGTTTCTGAAGACAGCAAGCCGTTCTACGAAGCATTCGAAGACCCGAACGAAGCGTGCGCGGGCGCCGATCTCGTCACCACCGATGTCTGGACCAGCATGGGCTTCGAGGCGGAAAACGAAGCGCGCAAGGCGGCCTTCGCGGACTGGTGCGTCGATAGCGAGATGATGTCGCGCGCCAACCCGGATGCGCTCTTCATGCACTGCTTGCCGGCGCATCGCGGTGAGGAAGTGAGCGCCGAAGTGATCGACGGCCCGCAAAGCGTCGTGTGGGACGAAGCGGAAAACCGTCTGCATGTGCAGAAAGCGTTGATGGAGTTTTTGCTGCTGGGCAAGCTCAATCACTGAGTTGCTGTCGGGAAGGGCGGGGTTCGAATCGAAGTGCCGCCCTTCTTCGCGGCGTTTGTCAGGGTCTGGTCACGCGCGTGGCTGACCTCATCGCGGTCAACGCGACCGCATGCCGCCAACGTCGGCCCTCGACGCACGAACCCGCGCTCATCGGTTTCACAAGCAAACCGGCTCCATCTCCAGTTCGACGTCGAAGCGCGCGAGCACGTCGCGCTTGATCGCTTCGGCGAGTTCGAGCACTTGCGCGCCGGTCGCATCACCACGATTCACGAGCACGAGCGCCTGCCGGTCATGCACCGCCGCGCCACCGACGCCACGCCCCTTCCACCCGCACTGGTCGATCAGCCAACCCGCGGCCAGCTTCACCGCTCCGTCCGGCTGACGATACGACACGACGCCGGGTTCGCGCACGTGCAATGCATCGAACGCTTCCGCGCTCATCACCGGATTCTTGAAAAAGCTGCCCGCGTTGCCGAGCACGGTCCAGTCCGGCAATTTGGTGCGGCGCACGGCGACGACGGCATCGAAGATGGCTCGTGCATCGTGGCTGGATGCGCCTTCCAGCGCCCTCGCGACATCCGCGTAGTCTGCGCGCGGCTGCCACGCCTTCGGCAGCCGGAACACCACCGACGTGATCAGAAAACGCCCGCGCCCTGCCCGCTTGAAGAAACTGTCGCGATAGCCGAACGCGCATTCAGCCCGGTCGAAACGGGCGTGCGCGCCAGTCGCGAGTTCCACCGCGTGCAGCCGTTCGAAGCGCTCGCCCATTTCCAGGCCATACGCGCCGATGTTCTGGATAGGCGCCGCGCCGACCGTTCCGGGAATGAGCGCGAGGTTTTCGAGGCCCGGCATGCCTTGCGCAAGCGTCCACGCGACGAACTCGTGCCAGCTCTCGCCCGCGCCCGCTTCGACGAGCCAGGCGTCGTCGTCTTCGTGGATCACGCGCTTGCCACGGATGCCGACGATCAGCGCGACGCCATCGAATTCGCGCGTCAGCACGACATTGCTGCCGCCGCCGAGCACGAACTGCTGCATGTTGGCGATGCGCGCATCGGCGGCGAGCGAGATCGCGGCATCGACGCTATCGACGTGCATGGCGTGACGCGCTCGCACGTCGAAGCCGAACGTGTTGTGCGCTCGCAGCGAATAGTCGTCGAGCAACGGTGGCGGCGTGAAGGAAGCGTGGGACATGACAGGGAAAAACCGCGTGGCGAACCGGGAGAATCGGCGCAACCTTGGGGAACCGCAGGCGCGTCGGTAGAATGACGTCAGGTCTGTGATTATAGCGATTGCGCGAGCCGCGCCCGCTGCGCGCTCGCCTCATTGAAGGGGAAAACAAGATGCCATCGTTTGACGTCGTCAGCGAAGCAAACATGATCGAAGTGAAGAACGCGATCGAACAATCGAACAAGGAAATCTCGACGCGTTTCGACTTCAAGGGTTCGGATTCTCGCGTCGAACAGAAGGAGCGCGACCTCACGCTCTACGCCGACGACGATTTCAAGCTCGGCCAGGTCAAGGACGTGCTGGTCGGCAAGCTGGCCAAGCGCGGCGTCGACGTGCGTTTTCTCGACTACGGCAAGCAGGAAAAGATCGGCGGCGACAAGCTCAAGCAGGTCGTGACCATCAAGAAAGGCGTGTCGGGCGATCTGGCGAAGAAGGTCGTGAAAATCGTGAAGGACAGCAAGATCAAGGTGCAGGCGAGCATTCAGGGCGACGCGGTGCGCATACAAGGCACGAAGCGCGACGACCTGCAAAGCACCATCGCGCTGCTCAAAAAGGAAGTCACGGACACGCCGCTCGACTTCAACAACTTCCGCGACTGAGGTTTTCACCTTTAGCAAGCGGGCCAACGGCGCACTGCAGGACTTTCCCGCAGCGCCATGCAGCGCACGCAAAAACGCCGTTCCGCATGCCTGTGGAACGGCGTTTTGTTTGGTAGGCCGAGCGTTGCGCCGGTCCGCGCTCAGTCCGCCTCGCTCGCCGCTTGCGCCGCTTTTTTCTTGTCGCCGATACGGCTCTCCTGCCCCGCCAGCAACTTCGAAATATTGGCCCGATGCCGCCAGATGAGCAGCGCGCTCATCGCCAGCACGGCGAGCGAGATGCGGCTCGGCCCGAACAGGAACACCTGAAAAAACGGTGCGAAGACCGCCGCGACGAGCGCCGCGAGCGACGAATAGCGAAAGAAGAACGCGATGATCAGCCAGGTCAGCAAGGTAGCCGCCCCGAGCGCCGGATGAATGGCGAGCAGCACGCCCGCCGCCGTCGCGACGCCCTTGCCGCCCTGAAACTTGAAGAAGATCGGGTACAAATGCCCGAGAAAAACCGCGATGGCCGACAGCGCGATCGCGCTCGCGAGCCCGGCCGGATCGAGCCCCCAGCCCGCGCCGAAGTGCACGACGACCCACACGGGCAGCCAGCCTTTGAACGCATCGCCGATCAGCGTGAGGATGGCCGCTTTCTTGTTGCCGGTGCGCAGCACGTTGGTCGCGCCGGGATTGCCCGAGCCGTACGAACGGGGATCGGCGAGTCCCATCGACTTGCTGACGACGACGGCGAATGAAATCGAGCCGATCAAATAGGACACGACGGCGACGATCAGAGGAATCATGTTGGCTCTTTCTTTGACGTGGCGAATGCGGTCAGCATTCTAATCGACGCTCGCGCACTGCACGGGCTTCGCGTTGAGCAAGCCGGTGAGCACCGCCGGATCGAGACTGACGAGATAGCCGCGCCGGCCGCCGTTCAGATAGATGATGTCCAGTTCGAGAATGCTCGATTCGACAAACACCGGCATTGCCTTCTTCGTGCCGAACGGCGACGTGCCGCCCACGAGATAGCCCGAATGCCGGTTCGCCACTTCGGGCTTGCATGGCTCGATGCGCTTCGCGCCCGTCTGCCGCGCGAGGTTCTTGGTCGACACCGTGCGGTCGCCATGCATGAGCACGATGAGCGGCTTCGCGTTCTCGTCTTCCATCACGAGTGTCTTGACGACGCGATGCTCGTCCACGCCGAGTTGCCGCGCGGACTCCTCCGTGCCGCCGTGCTCGACATAATCGTAGGGATGCTCGCCGAACTCGACCTTGTTACGGCGCAGAAACTGCGTCGCCGGGGTTTCGGAGACATGTTTGGTTTTCGACATGGAGGCATTGTAGCGGCGCGGCTTCATGCTCACCATCGGCTGAACGGCCAATGCAGCGGCACGATCGTTCTGGCGAACAAGTCAACCGCGCGGATGGTGCTCCCGATGCAGCTTTTGCAAGCGCTCGCGCGCGACGTGCGTATAAATCTGCGTGGTCGAGATATCGGAGTGACCGAGCAGAAGCTGCACGACGCGCAAATCCGCGCCGTGATTGAGCAGATGCGTCGCGAACGCGTGACGCAGCGTGTGCGGCGAAAGCGGCGCCTGCACGCCGCCGTTCAGCGCATGACGCTTGATGATGTTCCAGAACTGCTGCCGCGTCATGCCCTCGCCGCGCGAGGTGACGAAGAGCGCATCCGCGGCGCGCGCGCCTAGCAACGCGGGACGCGATTCACGCAGATAACGCATCAGCCACTCATGCGCTTGTTCGCCGAAGGGCACGAGGCGTTCCTTCGAGCCCTTGCCCATCACGCGCACCACGCCTTCGTTCAGGCCGACGGCCACCGTCTTCAAGGTGACGAGTTCGGTGACGCGCAGGCCGCTCGCATACATCAGTTCGAGCATGGTGCGGTCGCGCAGACCGAGTGGCGTTTCGATGTCCGGCGCGCCGAGCAGCGCTTCGACTTGCGCTTCGTTGAGCGTCGATGGAAAGCGCGGCGGCTGCTTCGCCGAGCGCAGCTTCAAGGTTGGATCGATCGTCGCGCGATGCTCGCGCAACGCCCAGCCGTAATATCGGCGGAACACGGACAGACGCCGGTTCGCGGAGGTCGCCTTGTCGCCACGGCGCGCAGCCATGTAGCCGTTCAGGTCGCTTTCACTCGCCGTGTCGATGGACCCGCCGCGCGTCTTCGCGAGCCATTCGGCGAAGAGCTTCAGGTCGCGGCGATACGCTTCGAGCGAATTCTTGGCGAGCCCGTGTTCGAGCCAGAGCGCGTCGCAAAAGAGATCGATCGAGTCCGAACTCGCGATCAGTTCCGGCGTCGGCAGTTCCTCGGCGATTGCGCTCATGCGATCGATACACCCTCATGCGCCAGCAACCAGCGCTTCACGTCACGAAAAAAGCCATCGCCGGGCGTATGCGCGAAGCCGCCTATCCCGCTCGATGAAACCACCCGGTGGCACGGTATCACGATCGGCAGCGGATTGGAGCCGCACGCTTGCCCGACCGCGCGCGGCACGCTGCCGACTTCGCGCGCGAGCTGGCCGTAGGTCCACACTTGTCCCGCCGCGATGCCAGAAATGCCCTTCCACACGCGCTCTTGAAACGCCGTGCCGCCGGTGCCGAGCGACAGATCGAAACGCATGGCGGGTTGCTCGAAATATTGGCGAATCTGTGCGATGGCTTGTTGCACGAGCGGCTTGTCCGACTCGATGCTTTCGACCTCGGCCGGAAGATAGACGATCTCGCGCACGACGCGCTCGTCGGCACGAATGCCGACTTTGCCGAAGGGCGCGTCGATCACTGCATCGAAATGCTTCATGCCGGCCTCGCTATTTCGTCTGGCGCCGCGCGCTGCGCGAGCGCCCATTGCACATGCTCGCGAACCAGCGCGGAAGAATCGTCCATGCGCGCCTGCAACGCTTGCACGATACGCTCGCGCTCCACGCTTTCGAGCGACGCGCGCAGTGCATTGCCCATCGCCACCGCGATATTGCGCAGCCATCGCTCGTGTCCGATACGCCGGATCGCGCTGCCCTGCATGCGCGTGTCGAAGTCCTCGGCGCTCCACGCAAACAACTCGACGAGCGTGGAACGATCGAGCCCATGCCGCACATCGAAGTCCACGACCGGAGCGGCCTCCGCGAACTTGTTCCACGGACACACTAGCTGACAATCGTCGCACCCGTACACGCGGTTGCCGATCAAAGGCCGCATGTCCTCGGGAATACTGCCTTGCAGCTCTATCGTCAGATACGAAATGCAGCGCCGCGCATCCACTCGATACGGCGCCACGATCGCGCCAGTCGGACATGCGCCGATACAGCGCGTGCACTGCCCGCAATGCGCGCCGTCCGTCTCGGGATGCGGGTCGACGGGCAATGCAATATCGACGTAAATCTCGCCGATGAAGAAGAGCGAACCGGCATCGCGATCGAGCAGCAACGTATGCTTGCCACGCCAGCCGACGCTTGCTTTCTGCGCCAGCGCGACTTCGAGAACCGGCGCGGAGTCCGTGAACGCGCGATGCCCGAACGGCCCGATGGCAGCTTCGATGCGCTCGGCCAGTTGCTGCAGCCGGTTGCGCATGACCTTGTGATAATCGCGGCCGCGCGCGTAGATCGAGACCATCGCCTGCGATGGATCGCTCAGGCGCGACCATTCGACGGCGCGCCAGTCGTTCTTCTGACCATCGGCTGTCGCGACACTTTCAGCGCCCTTGTGCTCGAGCGTCGCGCCAGGCAGATAAGCCATGCGCGCCGTGATGACCCGTCGCGTGCCGGCCACAAGCTCGGCGGGCCTTGCGCGTTTCATCCCATGTTTGGCCATATAATCCATCTCGCCGTGATAGCCTGCTTCAAGCCAACTGGCAAGGCCTTCCTCGGCATCCGTCAGGTCGGTATCGCCGATACCAACCGCACCGAATCCCAACTCGCGCCCCCACGTCTTGATGCGTAGCGCGAGTTCCGCCAGCGCGGCCTCATCGCCTAGTTCGACGTGATGCAAGGCGCGCGACTCATCGGCGGCGTCGCTGGACGCGGTCGTGATTTCAACGGAATGTTCCGGCAATCGGTTCATCACGACATTTTACGAGCAATGCCCGAAAGCCCTGTACGAACGACGCCTGATTTTCCTTCCGCGCTCCTCGAACGCCGCTTCGATCTGCGCGACGAAGCGGCAACGCTCGCCTTCGGGGAACGCTTCGCACGCGCCATCGACGAGACGCGCAAGCAAACCTCGGCCGAACGTTTTTCGGGCTTGCAGGTCCAGTTGATCGGTGACTTGGGCGCGGGCAAGACCACGCTCGTGCGCGCGACCTTGCGCGCGCTCGGTCATGCGGGCCGCGTGAAGAGTCCGACTTACACGCTCGTCGAGCCCTATTCGCTCGACACGCCAGGCGGGCCGCTCGATGTCTATCACTTCGATCTCTACCGCTTCGCCGATCCCGCCGAATGGGCCGATGCCGGCTTTCGCGAGTATTTCGATCGCGGCGCGGTGTGCCTCATCGAATGGCCGCAGCAAGCAGGCGGACTGCTCGGCGTGCCGGACCTCGTGTTCGAACTTGCCTTGCCCGACGAGAGCCGTGAAGTCGAAGAAGGCCGCGTGCTGAATGCGCGGGCGTTTAGCGAAACAGGAAAGACATGTCTCGAAAGATGCTGATCAAGCCGTTTCATTCGATCGAATCGGGTGCGAGCGCGCCGCACAACTGGCGGCGGCGTCAGGTGCTGCGCGCGGGCGCATCGACGCTTGCGCTTGCGCTCGTCGCACCGAAGCTCGCGCACGCGAGTTCCGTGCTCGGCGTGCGCGTGTGGCCCGCGCGCGATTACACGCGCGTGACCATCGAATCCGACCAGCCGCTCACGAACAGCAATCAGACGCTGCAAGGCCCGGACAGACTCGTCGTGGATCTGAACGGCATCGATCTGGATCAGTCGCTGCGCGATCTCGTCTCGAAGATCACGCCGAACGATCCGCAGATTCAATCGGTGCGCGTCGGTCAGTACCAGCCGCATGTCGTGCGCATGGTGTTCGACCTCAAGGGTTCGGTGAAGCCGCAGGTCTTCACGCTAGGGCCGATTGGCAGCTACAAGTATCGGCTCGTGTTCGATCTTTATCCGGCCGTCGCGCCCGATCCGCTGATGGAACTGCTCGCGCAGTCCGAGCACAAGCAGGAGGCCTTCGACCGCGCCAATCCGAATCCTTCCGCGCCGCCGCCCGCCACGCTTTCGGGGCCGGCCACGCCGCAGAAATCGCTCTCGCAGGATTCGACCGACGAGTTTTTCCAGAAGTACGCTCAGGGCGATGCCCCGGACAACGCCGCGTCGGTGGCGCCGAAGCCCGCGCCTGTGCCTGCGCCATCCGTGCCGAAGCCGTCGCGCGTCGTGCCGCCCGTGATCGCGAAGAAGGATGACGACGACAGCGACCAATACACGTTCTCGCAGCCCAAGCAGGATCGCTCGGGGACGACGCGCCTTCTGACTGTGGCCATCGATCCGGGTCACGGTGGCGAAGATCCCGGCGCTATCGGCGGCGCGGGGACGTATGAGAAGCACATTGCGCTCGATATCGCGAAGAAGCTGCGCGCGAAGATCGACGCGCAACCCAACATGCGCGCCATGATGACGCGTGATGCCGATTTCTTCGTGCCACTCAATGTGCGTGTGCAGAAGGCGCAGCGTGTCGGCGCCGATCTATTCGTGTCGATTCATGCGGACGCGTTTACCGAGTCTTCGGCGCGTGGTTCTTCCGTTTTCGCGTTGTCGGAACATGGTGCGTCGAGCGCGGCGGCGCGGTGGATGGCCGCCAAGGAAAATTCGTCGGATCAGGTCGGTGGCATCAACGTGAAATCGCAAGACGCTAGCGTGAATCGCGCGCTTTTCGACATGTCCACTACAGCGCAGATTCGCGATTCCATGCGGTATGGGAGTTTCGTGCTGAATGAAATCGGGGGCATTAACAAACTGCACAAGGGGTCGGTCGAGCAGGCAGGGTTTGCCGTGCTCAAGGCACCCGATATTCCCTCGATTCTCGTCGAAACCGCGTTTATCAGTAACCCGGATGAGGAGACTCGCCTCAACGATGATGCCTATCGGGACAAGATGGCTAGCGCCATTATGAAAGGCATCAGGCGGTATTTTGCTGCTAATCCGCCTTTGGCTAAGAGTCGCATGACTTGAAGACGTTGGTTTGCGGTTCTTTTGCGGTTCTTTTGCGGTTCTTTTGCGGTTCTCGGGCAGTCTCGTTCAGTAGCCGCCTCCCCGGCGGTGGGGTCCCTTTCTTTGCTGCTGCAAAGAAAGGAACCAAAGAAAGCAGCTTTGGAACCGGCTTCTGAAGCACAACTGGTTCCCCGCTATTTACCACAAGCCCCTTGTGCACTCCCCCTCCACTCACGCTCTCGGTAAAACTCACAAGATCAAAGCTTTTTTCGGAGTCGCTGTTCAAGTTTCTTCTCTGGCACTTTCAAGGAAGTCGGCCGTTGTATTGCTTTTTTCTTTAGCGCCTTCTTTAAGGGTTCATTTTTTGCGGCTTTTTTTATCGCGGGACGGGGAATAGTCTCTGTTTCAAGCGTGCGCCGAATACATTGACCGCCAATCCCGCCATTACCAGCGCCGCACCCGCTACTTCCGCCGGTGTCAGCGCCTCGCCCAGAAACACCGCCGCCGATGCAATGCCTATCACCGGCACCAATAACGAGAACGGTGCGACCTGCGCCGCCGGATAGCGCGCAAGCAATTTGCCCCACAAGCTGTAGCCAATGATGGTCGCGATGAACGAGAGATAAACGATCGCGAAAATCGATATCGACGGGATCGCCGCAAGGCTCGCTTCAATGCGCGCCGGGCCCTCGAAAATCAACGACAACGCAAGAAACGGCAGCGGCGGTATCAGGCTCGCCCACACTACGAGCGACAGCAAGTCGACTTTGCCCATGCGCTTCGTGACGACATTGCCAAGCGCCCACATCGACGCCGCGCCAAGCGTGAACAAGAACCCTGTGAGGGTCATCGCGTGGCCGCCCTGCATGCCGATCAGCGCTAGCCCGGCCGCCGCGATCAAGAGTCCAGCTATGTTCATCGCGCGGATGCGCTCGCCAAGCATGAAGGCGGCGAAGATCAAGGTGAAGAACGCCTGCGCCTGCAAGACGAGCGAAGCAAGTCCCGCCGGCATGCCGACCGACATGCCATAGAACAACAACGCAAACTGGCCGAACGAAATGGAAAGGCCATAAGCGAAAAGCCAGCGCAGCGGAATCCGCGGGCGCTTGACGAAGAAGACCGGCACCGCGGCCAGCGCGAATCGCAAGGCGCCCAGCAAGAACGGCGGCACGCCGTGCAAACCCAGTTTGATGACAACGAAATTCACGCCCCACGCGAGAATCACCACCGACGCAATCAACAAATCCCTTGGCGACATCGCCGCTCCTTCGTGCACTTCGATTGAAAGTCACACGAGTTTAGCGGGGCGCACTCTGCGGTGGCTTGTGAAAAACTGCGCTCACAACGCCTTGCCGTCTTGGCGCATGCAGACAAAAAAACGCCCGCGCCTCCCAAGGGAAGCGCGGGCGCTTCACAGCAATCCGGACCGCTTACTTGCTTTGGCCGGATTCCGCTGCCGCATTGTTGCCGGTTTCGACGTCCGGCGTCTTCTTGCCTGCCGACGGATGCGCGCTGTGCTTGCGCATCTTGTGCTTGGTCGTGCCCGACGACGACGTGCCATCGGTCGACGCGCCAGTATCGGTCTGGCCCATGGCCGCCGACGAGTTGCCCGACGAAGTCTGGGCCATTGCGCCGGTTGCAGCCGTGGCGCTCAAAAGACCTGCGGTGATGGCGATCAACAGTTTATTCTTGCTCATGGTTTCCTCTCCTATCAATTGACGTTTGCGCAAATTCTGCACGCATGCTGCAAAAAGCGCGGTCCCTTCGTAAAAAACACGTGAAGCACGCGTAACTCCGCACGAAGTCGATGAAGCGTTTTCCACATCCCCGATGAGAGCGCATCGCCGTAGCGGCCGGTAGAATCGGCGGTTCCAGGCGCGCAACCGGCGCGTCAGCTCCCGGAACCGCCAATGTCCACGTCGATCCGCGTCCTGCTCAAACCACATCAACACGATGTCGGCGGCCTCACGGTGAGGCGCGTGCTCCCCGCACTGGCAGCACGCACTGTCGGACCCTTCATCTTCTTCGACCACATCGGTCCCGCAACCCTCGTGCCCGGACAGGGACTGGATGTACGGCCGCATCCGCATATCGGGCTCGCAACCGTCACGTATCTCTTTGAAGGCGCGATCATGCATCGCGACAGCGTCGACTCCGTGCAGAAGATCGTGCCCGGCGACGTCAACTGGATGACCGCCGGGCGCGGCATCGTCCATTCGGAACGTACACCCGACGAGGAACGCGAGCGAGGCCAGACGATGCATGGCATCCAGACCTGGGTCGCGCTGCCGGTGGCAAGCGAGGAAGTCGAGCCTTCGTTCGAGCATCATGCGGCGTCCGCCTTGCCGCAAATCGAGCGCGACGGCGTGACTTTGCGCGTAATCGCGGGCACCGCGTTCGGCGCCCAAGCGCCCACGCGCACGTTCTCGCCAACGCTTTACGTCGCCGCCGATTTCGCTCGCGGCAGCGCGCTCACGCTCGATACCGAACACGAGGAACGCGGCGTGTATCTCGTCGAAGGCGATCTGTCCATCGACGGCCAAGCGCTGCCCGAACAGCAAATGGCCGTGCTCGAACCGGGCGCGCCGGTGCGTTTCGAGAGCACGAACGGCGCGCGCGTGATGATTCTCGGTGGCGCGCCGCTCGACGGCGCACGCATCATCGAATGGAATTTCGTCGCCAGTTCGCGCGACAAGATCGAGGCCGCGAAACAGGCATGGAGCGAGCAGCGCATGGGGCACGTTCCCGGCGAGACGGAGTTCATTCCGCTGCCGCCCGCGCGCCGCGAGAATCGCGCGCCCGAGGCATGAGACGTGCATCGGCGTGAATCAACGCCGTGGCCGTTGAGAGTTATGCAAGCGTCCCCATCTAATTTCAAGACACATTGCAGGCATTAGGAGAGAACGCATGGAAACGACCCTCGCTACGTTTGAAAACGACGTCATCAACGCGTCGATGCTCGCGCCCGTTCTCGTCGATTTCTGGGCTCCGTGGTGCGGCCCGTGCAAGACGCTCGGTCCGATGTTGGAACGGCTCGAAGCCGAAGCCGCCGGCAACTGGAAGCTCGTCAAGGTGAATGTCGACGAGAATCAGGAACTCGCGCAGCACTTCCAGGTGCGCAGCATTCCGCACGTGATCGCGTTCGCGGAAGGCCGGCCAGTGGACCAGTTCATCGGCGTGTTGCCCGAAGGCCAATTGCGCGAGTTTCTCGACCGGCTGGTGCCTGCTGGCGCCGAAGCCGAGCGCCGCGCCGCGCACGACGCGTGGGCGAGCGGTAACCGCAAGGACGCGATCGATCGCATCAAGGCCACGATCGCGCTCGATCCGAGTTACGAAGATGCGCGCCTCGATTTGATTGAATGGCTGATCGCGGAACGGCGGATCGACGAAGCGAAGGAAGAAGACAAGCTGCTTTCGCCTAAGACGACGCAGGGCATCGACGCGCGCTACAACGCGCTCAAGACCGAACTCGACGCCGCCGATGCAGCCGCCGGACTGCCGCCCGCCGACGATCTCATCGCGGCGGTGAACGCGAAACCGGACGATCTCGAAGCGCGCTTTGCGCTTGCGAACCGTTTGATCGCCGGCCGCGATTACGGTGGTGCGCTGGAACATCTGCTCGAAATCGTCGTGCGCGATCGCGCGTTCATGGACGACGTCGGCCGCAAGACGATGCTATCGGTGTTCGAACTCGCGGCGAATCAGCCGGATGTCGTGGCGTACTGGCGGCGCAGGCTGAGTGCCGCGATGAATTGAGCATGCATGATCGGCTCGTGGATGCAGAAACGGCCAGCTCGTGGAAGCTGGCCGTTTTTTTGTTGGCTGCGGTTGGCCGCGTGACGTCAAACAGCGCATGTTCGCCGTGCGGCCACGTCGACTCGCGTGCATGCAAGCAACTGGCGGATTTGCCGCGACGCCCGCTCGTCATATTCGTGCGAAAACCGACCTGCCATCGACGCAAGCCACCACCATTCATGCTTCTGTGACTATATGGCACGCCGTTGTTACGTCCTCGTAAGAACCTGCCGCCCTAAGCCGCCTTCTTCGCCAACGCCCGAAGCACGAACGCCGCCGCCGCGAACCCAAAGCTCGCCGTTACACACACGCTGGACCCGAAACCCGCGCAATTCAGCCCGACCGGGCCCGCGTATCCCGCGCCGGTTTCCAGATGCTCCGCGCCCTCGCTGATATCGCAAGCGGCCGCTTCCGGGTAAATGAGCGGCTCGTCCGAATATACCGCGCTGACCTTGAAACGCGCCTTCGGTCCGCGCGGAAAGCCATGCAATTTGCGCAACTGGCCGCGCACTTTCGAAAGCAGCGGGTCCTGAATGGTCAGCGCCAGGTCGTCGATGCGAATACGCGTCGGATCGAGCTGCCCGCCCGCGCCGCCCACCGTGATCAGCGGCTGCTTGTTTGCAACACACCACGCAATGAGCGCGGTTTTCGTGCGCACGCTGTCGATGGCATCGACGATGAAGTCGAAACCGCCGCCGAGCATCGCATCGAAGTTACCCGGCTCCACGAAGTCCTCGATCTGCCGCACGTCGCAGGCGGGATCGATCAAACGGATGCGCTCGGCCATCGCCGTGACCTTGGCCTTGCCGTAGTTGCCGTCGAGCGCGTGGATCTGCCGGTTGGTGTTGCTTTCGGCGACGTTGTCGAGATCGATCAACGTGAGCTTGCCGATTGCGCTGCGCGCCAGCGCTTCAGCCACCCACGATCCCACGCCGCCTATGCCGATCACCGCGACATGCGCGCCTTCGAACGCCGCGAGCGCAGGCGCGCCATACAGACGCGCGATGCCGCCGAAGCGTCGGTCGCGGTCGGCGATCTCGTCGGCGGAAGGTGACTCGTTGGGAGCGATGGTGGCAGTCATAGGTGGAAGCAGAAACCGAAAAAGCGCGGGAGGGCTTCGCGGAGCATGGGCAAAAACAAGCCAAACGCCGCTGCGGCCCGTCAGGCATAGCTTACAAGCGCCTGTCTAATTGACAAAGTTGGTAGACCATTCATGCAGAAAGCGCGCGAATTGCGTATTCTGCCTTATCGAAACCCAAGGGGTGATAGCCGGACCGGATTCACCACGGCAAGGGCAAGAAAGAACCACCTTGGCTATACTGACGCCGACTGTAGCGTTTGCATAAAAATGACCACCCTCGCAGACCTTCGCAAAAATTATTCTCGCGGCTCACTCGACGCCGCCGACGTCGCGCCGGACCCGGTGCGCCAGTTCGACACCTGGTTCGCCCAGGCGCTCGACGCGAAACTGCCCGAACCCAACGCCATGACCCTGGCCACCGTCGACGAGAACGGCCGGCCCTCCGCGCGCATCGTGCTGATCAAGGGGTTCGACGAACGTGGCTTCGTTTTTTTTACCAATTACGATAGCCGCAAAGGCCGCGAAATCGCCGCCAATCCCGCGGCAAGTCTGCTGTTCCACTGGATCGAGCTCGAACGTCAGGTGCGTGTCGAAGGCGTGATCGTCAAGACGAGCGCCGAGGAAAGCGATGCCTATTTTCAGTCCCGGCCGCTCGGATCGCGCATTGGCGCGTGGGCGTCGGAACAGAGTCAGCCGCTCGAAAGCCGCGAGGCGCTCGAAGCGCGCGAGCGCGAAATGATCGAAAAATTCGGCGACGCACCGCCGCGCCCGCCACATTGGGGCGGCTACCGGCTCGTGCCGGACACCATCGAATTCTGGCAGGGACGTCCGTCGCGGCTGCATGACCGCATCGTCTATGAGCGCGAGCGCGCGGACGGCCCGTGGGATATCAAGAGGCTCGCACCCTAAGACGGGTCCGGTAGCAGGCAGTACGTCGTCATAAAACGCAGCACCACGGCAACGAACATGAAGGCGCGTCGATGCACGGGCATCCAGAACCGGCACGGCGGGCCTTCCCCTTGATTTTCTTTAGCGCGGAGAAGCAAGCATGTTCTGGGAGAAGAAGCTGACGCAATGGGTCGAGGAAGTGCGGGCCAGGGCCAACCTGCCTGCGCGCCTCGTGCTTTGGGATGGACAGCAGCACGACTTCGGGCAGTTCGCCGCGCCGCAAGTCACGTTGCATGTAAAGAGCGCGACGGCGCTGCCTTATCTGCTGGAACCGAGTCTCGACAATCTCGGTGAAGCGTACGTGAAAGGCAAGATCGATATCGAGGGCAAGCTCTCGGACATCATCAACGTCGGTTATTCGCTCGCGAAGAACACCGTCACGAGCGCGGGCAAGCTGGCTCGCGTGCGGCGCTACTTCAATCACTCGAAGGCGTCGGACAAGAAGGCCATTCAGTACCACTACGATGTGTCGAACGAGTTCTATCAGCTCTGGCTCGACAAGAACATGGTGTACTCGTGCGCGTACTTCGAAAACGGCGACGAAGATTTGGCCACCGCGCAGATCAAGAAGATCGATCACATCCTGACCAAGATTCAGGTGCAGCCGGGCCATCGTTTGCTCGACATTGGCTGCGGCTGGGGCGCGCTCGTGATCCGCGCCGCGCAGAAGTTCGGCGCGAAGTGCGTGGGCGTGACGCTCTCGGAAAACCAGTTCAAGCTCGCGACGCAGCGCGTGAAAGATGCGGGCCTCGAAGATCAGATCGAAATTCGTCTGCAAGATTATCGCGACGTGCCGGGGCAATTCGACCGCATCACGAGCGTGGGCATGTTCGAGCACGTCGGACGCAAAAATCTGCCGGGCTACTTTGCAAAGATTCGCGATCTGCTGGTCGATGACGGCGTCGCGATGAACCACGGCATCACGTCATCCGACGCCGACAGCGGCGAGACCGCGCTCGGCGGCGGCGAGTTTATCGACCGCTACGTGTTTCCGGATGGCGAGTTGCCGCATATCGGTCTCGCGCTCGAAAGCATGCAGCGCGGCGGGCTGGAAGCGATCGACATCGAAAGCTTGCGCCGGCATTACGCCCGCACGCTCGACATCTGGGCCGAGAGCTTCGAGGCAAACGCCGAGCAAGCCAAGAAGCTCGTCGATGACGAGAAATTCCGCATCTGGCGCGTGTATCTCGCGGGTTGCGCGTACGCGTTCGAGAACGACGACGTGTCGATCTATCAAGTGGTGTGCCGCAAGGCGGGCCGCAGCGCGACGACCTTGCCGTGGTCGCGGAAATACATCTACGAGAAGGCGCTCTGAAGCAGGGATCGAGGTTTCCGGAAGAGGACGCTGCGCGTGACGGCGACGCGCAGGGCTCCCTGCTCGACGACACGGCGCCGAGTGAGATTGCGCCAGCCGGTGAGCCAGAGTGCCTGCCGGCGTCGGCGGAAAACGGGCAAGCAACAGAACCCGACCTGTTCGACGAACCCGCGCCGCGCAAGCCCGCGAGCCAGCCGAAGGCACGCGGCGTCCTGCCCGCGCCATTGAACGCCGATCTCGACGCGCTCGCGAAACAACTGCCCGAAGCCATTCATCTCGGCACATCGACGTGGTCGTTTCCGGGCTGGCGCGGAATTGTCTACGGCGACGCGTATTCGAACGCGAAGCTCTCGCGCGACGGCCTCACCGCCTACAGCGCGCATCCGTTGTTGCGCTGCGTGTCCATCGACCGCTCGTTCTACGCACCGCTTTCGCTCGCCGACTACGCGCGGTATGCGAGCCAGGTGCCGGAGCACTTTCGCTTCATCGTGAAGGCGCCTGCCGCCGTCACCGACGCCTTTATCCGCGGCCAGCGCGGCGCGCCCGATGCGGAGAACCCCGCGTTTCTGAACGCGCGGATTGCCATCGACGAATTCGTGACGCCGTGCATCGGCGGGCTTGGGACGAAAGCCGGCGCGCTCGTGTTCCAGTTCTCGCCGCTGCCGGATGCGATGATCGTCGAGCCATCGCGCTTCATCGACCAGTTGGCGGCGTTTCTCGGCGCGCTTCCGCCGCTCGAAGGCGAGACGCGTTACGCCGTCGAATTGCGCGACGCCGTCATGCTGACACCGCGCTTCATACGCGCGCTGCGGGACGCGAACGTGCGCTATTGCATCGGCGTGCACGCGCGCATGCCGGACGTGCGTCGCCAGGCGAAGGCGCTCGCGTTGCTGGACGAAGAAACGCTAGGGCCGCTCGTCGTGCGCTGGAGTCTGCACAGCGGCTTTCGCTACGAACAGGCGAAGGCGAAGTACGAGCCGTTCGACCAAATAGTCGATGAAGACCGCGACACGCGCGAGGCGCTGGCCGAACTGGCCGCACGATATGCGATCGCGGGCCAGCCGGTGGTCATCGCGGCGAACAACAAGGCGGAGGGTTCCGCGCCGCTTACGTGCTTCGAGCTTGCGCGTGGGATTGCGCGGGAATGCGAGCGCGTACAACGCGGCTAGCGGTATACCTATAACATGCGACGGCTGAAATCGACCGGGCTCCCCGGCGTACTGGCTGAACGCTCTATCCACCGCTATCGAGCCGCACTTCAGGCACGGCTCGCATGCCGTCACGTCTTTGCTTCAAGCGCGACTTGAGCGCCAGGATGCCTCGCCTTATGGCATGGACTGAACGCGGCGACTTCCCGGCTCCGACACGGTATGCAGACCGCCCTCGAGCGCGGCCTCCACACCGCCCCGCCCTTCACTTCTTCAACCGATGCGCGAACTTCTTGCGGAACTTCGCGACCTTCGGGCCGACAACCGCCGCGCAATACCCCTGGTTCGGATGCTGCTCGAAGTAGTTCTGGTGATACGCTTCGGCCGGATAGTAGTCGTTGTCGAGCGCGGTAACCTGCGTGACGATCTTGCCGCCGAAGACATCCTCGCGCTGCAGTTCATCGATCACTTCGAGCGCGACCTTTCGTTGCTCGTCCGAATGCGTGAACACCGCCGAGCGATACTGCGTGCCCACGTCATTACCCTGGCGATTGAGCTGCGTCGGATCGTGCGTCGCGAAGAAAATCTCGAGCACTTCGCGGTAGCTGATGATCGCCGGATCGAACACGACCTTCACCACTTCCGCGTGCCCGGTTTCGCCGTCGCAGACCTGTTCGTACGACGGATCGACCACCTTGCCGCCCGCATAGCCGGATTCGACCGACACCACGCCTTCGACCGCCAGAAACACCGCTTCCGTGCACCAGAAGCAACCGCCGCCGAGCGTCGCGGTTTCGGTTCTCGCCTGCTCATTCTGCTGGGTCATGCGCAACTCCTCGTCAAGTGCATGCGGCCATGCCGCGGATCATCCATATGGATGCGCCTCGCCGCTTCTTCAACATTCCACGGTTTCTTCGATGTTTCGATGCGCGCGAAGGGCTTGCTCCGAGCTTACCGGCTTTTACAAAGCGGCGTTGGCCACACTGCCGACGCTGGCTTATGGCGGTTCCGGACGGCTGATTCCGCTAGAATCGAGCCAATCTCCAGCTTTTAGACACACGAGAACAGGTCCTTCCGATTCGAATGCAACACGTATCCGGTTCGGCAAGACGAAATACCACCACCTGATGACAAGCCCTTTCGCCCCGAGGAAACGCGCGTCCGGATCGGCATAAAACAAGACACTTCTAACCGATGACAAGTCCTCTCGCTCCAAGCGAAACTCGTCAGGTCGGCGAAAAAACAAGACGACTTTGCCCGATGACAAGCGCCAAAACCCCGAACTTCGATCCGAAAGAATTCCGCGCCGCGCTCGGCCAGTTTGCGACGGGTGTGACCGTCATCACCACGCGCACCGAATCCGGGCAGTTGATCGGCATCACGGCCAGTTCGTTTAACTCGGTATCGCTCGACCCGCCGCTCGTGCTGTGGAGCCTCGCCACCAAGTCGGCTTCGATGCCGGTGTTTCGCGCCAATAGTCACTACGTGGTGAACGTGCTCGCGGCATCGCAACTGGAGCTTTGCCGGCGCTTCGCCACGGTCAAGGGTGACCGCTTCGCGGGCGTCTCGCACGCGGCGGGCGACACCGGCATGCCAGTGCTCGACGGCGCGATTGCCTGGTTCGAATGCCACAATCGCAGCCGCTACGACGAAGGCGACCACGTGATCTTTGTCGGCGAAGTGGAGCGCTGTGGCGTGCGCGCGAAAGACGACAGCGCGCCTCCGCTCGTGTTTCACGCCGGCGGATTCCACACGTTGGGTTCGATCGAATAAGCCCCTCGACGCTTGAGTATCAACGCCTGAGGCTCAAGGCGGGCTGCTTGGCCGCGCCGGTTGTTCGATCAGCGCGACGGGCACGCCTGCATCGTCCTTCATGGTTTGCAAGACGATATTCGAGCGAATGTCGATAACGCCCGGCGCCTTATACAGCTTGCTCAGAATGAAATCCGAGTAGTGCTTGAGGTTGTGCGCGAGCACGCGCAACACGTAATGCGTGTCGCCCGTGACGACGAACGCGCCCACCACTTCCGGCCATTCGCGCACGGCCGCCGCGAATTTCTCGTGCCAGTTTTCCTGGTCGTTGCGCATGGAGACGTGCACGAAGGCTTCGAGCTCGATGCCCAGCCGCTCACGGTCCAGACACGCGCGATAGCTCGCAATCACGCCCTCTTCTTCGAGCAGGCGCATGCGGCGCAAACACGCCGAAGGCGAGAGCGCGATGCGCTCCGCAAGGTCCAGGTTACTGATCCGTCCATCTTCCTGCAGTACCGCCAGAATTCGGCAATCTGTTGCATCGAGCGTGAATCCGGTCATTTTTTAGTCCCCTAGCCCGTTTCATCGAATTATGTTCTAGCCACAACGTTTTTGGGTAGTTTTTTTGCAATCACATTTCGAGATAGCACGGCTATGATTTGACGCATCCCAGCGCTTTCTGTTAGCCGACATGACGCTTCTCGATATTTCTCCGCCGATTTCCACCGACACGCCGGTCTGGCCGGGCGATACGCCCGTTGGTATCGAACGCGTCTGGCGCATGGAAGCGGGCTCGCCCGTGAACGTGGCGCGTCTCACGCTTTCGCCGCACACCGGCGCTCATGCCGATGCCCCGCTGCATTACGACGAACACGGCGCGGCTATTGGCGAGGTGCCGCTCGACACGTATCTCGGCGCTTGCCGGGTCGTGCATTGCATTGGCGCGGCGCCGCTCGTTTTGCCAGAACATATCGCCGATTTTCTCGACGATGACAACGCCCCGCCGCGCATCCTCCTGCGTACCTACGCGAGTGCGCCGCTCGACACTTGGGACAGCGCATTTTGTGCCGTCGCGCCCGCGACCATCGATCTATTGGCGGCGCGTGGCGTGAAGCTCATCGGTATCGACACGCCATCGCTCGATCCGCAGGAATCGAAGACGATGGACGCGCATCGCCGGATTCGCGCGCACGGCATGGCGATTCTCGAAGGCCTCGTGCTCGATGCCGTCGCGCCCGGCGACTACGAACTCATCGCGCTGCCGCTCAAATTTTCGACGCTCGATGCGAGTCCGGTGCGCGCCGTCCTGCGCCCGCTTTCCTGATCGCCCCGATCTTCCCTGAACAATTGGACTTTTCGATGAAAAACCGTGACGACGCCGCCGCACTCGACCGCGACGACCCGCTGAATGCCCTGCGCGATCAATTCGTGCTCGCGAACGACGTGATCTATCTGGATGGCAACTCGCTCGGCGTGCCGCCCAAAGCGGCTGCCGCGCGCGCGGCCGGCGTGATCGCCGAAGAATGGGGCGAAGGGCTGATCCGCAGTTGGAACACCGCCGGCTGGTACGCGCTGCCGCGACGGCTCGGCAACAAGCTGGCTCCGCTCATCGGCGCGGGCGAGGATGAAGTCGTGGTGAACGACACGATCTCGGCCAATCTCTTCAAGATCCTCTCCGCGGCGCTCAAGCTCGCGAACGAGCGCGATCCGAAACGTCGCGTGATCGTCTCCGAACGTTCGAACTTTCCGAGCGACCTGTATATCGCGCAGGGTTTGATCGAGCAGCTCGATCGCGGCTATGAACTGCGTCTCGTCGATGACGCGTCCGAACTGCCTGCCGCCATCGACGAACACACCGCCATCGCGATGATCACGCACGTGAACTACCGCACCGGCTACATGCACGACATGGCCGCGCTCACCGAGACGATTCATCGCGCGGGCGCAATCGCGGTCTGGGACCTGGCGCATTCGGCAGGCGCGGTGCCGGTCGATCTGAACGGCGTCGGCGCAGACTACGCCGTCGGCTGCACGTATAAGTATCTGAACGGCGGACCGGGTTCGCCTGCGTTCGTGTGGGTGCCCAAGCGTCATCAGGACACATTCTCGCAGCCGCTCTCGGGCTGGTGGGGGCACAAGAAACCGTTCGCGATGGACCCGGTGTATCGCCCGGACGATGGTATCGGTCGGTATCTGTGCGGCACGCAGCCTATCGTCTCGATGTCGCTCGTCGAGTGCGGGCTCGATGTATTCCTGCAAACGGATATGCAGACCTTGCGGCGCAAGTCGCTTGCGCTTGGCGATCTGTTCATCGAACTGGTGGAAGCGCGTTGCGGCAAGTTTCCGCTGACGCTCGCGACGCCGCGCGAACATGCGCGGCGCGGCTCGCAAGTGAGCTTCGAGCATCCGAACGGCTATGAGGTGATGCAGGCGCTGATCGCGCGTGGCGTGATCGGCGATTATCGCGAGCCGCGTATTTTGCGCTTCGGCTTCACGCCGCTTTACACGCGTTTCGTCGATGTCTGGGACGCGGTTGAAACCTTGCGCGATGTGCTCGCGACCGAAAGCTGGCGTGCGCCGGAGTTTGGCGAACGCGCTTCGGTGACTTGAGAGGTGACGGCCATGAATGAGGTTAAAGGCGGCGGATGTCCGTTCGGCCACGGTGCGGCCGATGCCGCACGGGCGGTGCATCCGGCAGAATCAGGCTGGCACGAAGCCAAGCTCGATTTCTCCGATTCGATGAGCTACGGCGACTATCTCGGCCTCGATTCGATTCTGACCGCGCAGCATCCACGCTCGCCGGACCACAACGAGATGCTGTTCATCGTGCAGCACCAGACGAGCGAACTCTGGATGAAGCTCGCGCTCTACGAACTGCATGCTGCCCTCGAAGCGGTTCATACCGACGCCCTGCCATCCGCCTTCAAGATGCTCGCGCGCGTGTCGCGCATCTTCGAGCAACTGGTGCAGGCGTGGAACGTCCTCGCGACCATGACGCCTTCCGAATACACCGCGATGCGGCCGTATCTCGGTGCGTCATCCGGGTTTCAGTCGCATCAGTATCGGCAGATCGAGTTCATGCTCGGCAACAAGAATGAGCAGATGCTGAAGCCGCATGCGCATCGGCCGGAGATTCTCGCCCAGGTGCGACAGACGCTCGAAGCGCCTTCGTTCTACGACGAAGTGATCCGACTGCTCGCGCGACGTGGCTTCCAGATCGCGCCCGAACGACTGCAGCGCGACTGGACTCAGCCCACGACGCACGACGCGTCGGTCGAAGCGGCGTGGCTCGCGGTGTATCGCGATCCGTCACGCTACTGGGAGCTCTATGAGATGGCGGAGGAACTCGTCGATCTGGAAGACGCCTTCCGGCAATGGCGCTTCCGGCATGTGACGACGGTGGAGCGCATCATCGGCTTCAAGCAAGGAACGGGCGGCACGGCGGGCGCTTCGTATCTGCGCAAGATGCTGGACGTGGTGCTGTTTCCGGAGCTTTGGCATGTGCGCACGATGCTTTGAGGTTGCGTGCGGTCGATGAGCTCAAGCTGCGGCGACTGCGCAATCGCGCGCGACCCTCGCCGCCCGGCGACGCTTCGAGCACGGCTGCTTCACGATGCCGCGAGCAGCCCAATCGAGCGGTCCTTCAGGCGAGCCGTCCCGCCAACGCCCTTAGCTTCGGCGCAATCGACTCGCGGAAATAACCCTCATCCATCGACGACGCCGGCCCGCTGCTGCTCAACACCAGCCAGCGCCCATTGCGCACGTCGCGAAACGGCGCGGCAATCGCGTTGACGTCGTCGTGCCATTCACGGAATGAATAGCAGCAGCCGTCGCGCGCGAAATCTTCGATCGCGCGCTGCGCCGAAGCCACTCGTTCGGCGCCTTCCCGTTCCCGCAATTCTTTTAGCAAGGCCGCGCGCTCATCGGCGTCGAGCACGGCGAGATAGGCGCGTCCCATGGAACTCGTGAGCATCGACAGACGCGATCCGGGCGCGAGGCCGAGCGTGAGCGCGGTTTCGCTACGAATGGTTTCCAGATAGATCATGTCGAGGCCATCGCGACAGCCGAGCGATACCGCCGCGCCGATCTCACGCGCCAGCGCCCGCATATGTGGCCGGGCGAGTTCCAGTGTGTCCGCGCCCGCCAATAGCGAGAAGCCGAGCGAGAGCACGCCCGTGTCGAGCGCGTACTTGCCGGCGGCATCGTCGAAACGCAGGTAACCGAGCGTGGTCAGCGTGTAGGCCAGACGATTGACCGTCGCCTTGGGCAATCCCGTGCGCGCGACGAAATCGCGATTGCCGAGAAGCGTCTCGCCAGGGCGAAATGCGCGCAACATATCGAGACCGCGTGCGAGGGCGACGACGAACTTGCGATCGTCGGATGCGTTGGGCGACAGATGGGAGTGGCGGCCGGACTCGTGATCTGAAGCGCGGTCGGACGCGTGTCCGGGATTACGCTCATCCGCACGCCCGAATTCGTGGATGGATTCACGTCCGGACTCGCGGCTCGATTCGCGGCCTGAAGCGCGGACAGATTCGCGGCTAGAAGCGCCTTTGGAGCCGCCGGCCAATGCGTCTTCGGTTCTGCCATCAGGTGCACGTTCGGCTTTCCGGCGAGATTCGCCGTCGGTTTCACGCCCAGAACCACGTTTGAAAGCAGCAGACATCGGGTGCTAAACTCGAAGCTAATTTGCAAAACATTGTTCCGCTAAGCGGAACGCAAGTCAAGCGCCGAAGCGAGGCGCTTTTCAATCGACACTGCATGGGAGGAGACGCATATGGCCGCCGCCGCTCGCTTCAACTGGGAAGACCCGCTCTTGCTGGATCAGCAACTCAACGAAGAAGAACGCATGGTCCGCGACGCCGCGCGCGCCTACGCGCAAGACAAGCTGCTGCCGCGCGTGACGCAGGCGTTTCGCGAGGAAACGACCGATCCGTCGATCTTTCGCGAAATGGGCGAGCTCGGTCTGCTCGGCCCGACCATCCCCGAACAATACGGCGGACCGGGCCTCAATTACGTGAGCTACGGCCTGATCGCGCGCGAAGTGGAACGCGTGGATTCCGGCTATCGCTCGATGATGTCGGTGCAATCGTCGCTCGTAATGGTGCCGATTCACGCTTTCGGCAGCGACGCGCAAAAGGAAAAGTATCTGCCGAAGCTCGCGCGCGGCGAGTGGATCGGCTGCTTCGGGCTCACCGAGCCGAACGCCGGTTCCGATCCCGCCAGCATGACGACGCGCGCGAAGAAAGTGCAGAACGGCTATTCGCTTTCGGGCTCGAAGATGTGGATCTCGAACTCGCCTATCGCGGATGTGTTCGTCGTCTGGGCGAAGCTGGAGGAAAACGGACGCGATGAGATTCGCGGCTTCATCCTCGAAAAGGGCTGGAAAGGACTGTCCGCGCCAGCCATTCACGGCAAGGTTGGATTGCGCGCGTCGATCACCGGCGAGATCGTGATGGACGAAGTGTTCGTGCCGGAAGAAAACCTGTTTCCGGAAGTTCGCGGGCTCAAAGGGCCGTTCACCTGTCTGAACTCGGCGCGCTACGGCATCTCGTGGGGCGCGCTCGGCGCCGCCGAAGCCTGCTGGCATATGGCGCGGCAATACACGCTGGATCGCAAGCAGTTCGGTCGTCCGCTTGCGGCAAACCAGTTGATCCAAAAGAAACTTGCCGATATGCAGACGGAAATCACGCTAGGTCTGCAAGGCGTGCTGCGACTCGGGCGCATGAAGGACGAAGGCACGGCAGCGGTCGAGATCACCTCGATCATGAAGCGCAACTCGTGCGGTAAGGCGCTCGACATCGCCCGGCTCGCGCGCGACATGCTGGGCGGCAACGGCATTTCGGACGAGTTCGGCGTGGCGCGTCATCTCGTCAATCTCGAAGTGGTGAATACCTACGAAGGCACCCACGATATCCACGCGCTTATCCTCGGACGCGCGCAAACCGGGATTCAGGCTTTTTTCTGAAAGGCGTATGGTGCGACTCGGACTAATCGATCCTCTTTGTAACTTTCGATCAGTTTGCTGAAACTTTTACGGGTCAGATCGGCTCCCACCGTCAGTGATGTCGAGAGTTTGACAAGGCTGCGGCGATTTCCTTTGATTAGCATCGAGTGGAATGAAACCTGCAAGGAGTCTGTGTTGCAGGTTCCAGCCTGCTCGTCAGCAATCGCATCTCTGGCTGCGAATCAGGTAGCCTCACCGATTGGAGCCTTTAATGTCAGAAATCAATAAGGAGCGATTCATGTCGGACATCAAAACCGTTCTCGCTGACGCCGAAGATCTTCTCAAGCAAGCCGCCAGCGCCACGGGCGAACGCGCTTCCGAACTGCGCGAGAGCGCGCTCGCTCGACTGAAGCAAGCGAAGGAGAAAGCCGCCGATGCACAAGTTGTCGTGATCGAACGAGGCAGAAAAGCCGCACGCGCCACGGACGATTACGTCCACGAACACCCGTGGGCATCCATTGGTATTGCGGCAGGCCTTGGCACGGTGATCGGGCTTCTCATCAACCGCAAATAAGCAGCACTTCCTCACGCTCCTCGACAATGGCCCGGTGATTGCTACGTTCGTAACAGTCACGGTCCATCATCAAGAAAGGACCGAACCGCCAACGCCCGCTCGGGGCGCGCGGATCGACTCTCGCGCCGGAACGCCGCCTCGTGCGGCGACCGGGACAATATCAAAGCGGCACCCAACGCGCTTCTCGCACCCAAGCCATGACGACCGAACGGCCACCGCAGCAATCGTCCCCCGGACCGTTGCGACGAATCATCAGTTCTGCCTTCGCCATCTTCGAGACGCGCCTTGAACTCATCGGTATCGAGCTTCAGGAAGAGAAGGAGCGGCTTATCGGCGTACTGTTTCTTGGTCTCGCCGCCATGATGCTGGCAATGATGGCGCTGATCTCCCTCACCGTGCTCATCGCCATATTCTTCTGGGACACGTATCGCTGGCAGGCGCTTGGCGGCATCACGCTCGTTTATGCGCTGATTGCAATCGCCTGCGGACTGCGCGCGCGCAGCACGCTGCTCGACGCGCCGAACATGTTTGACGACACGCTCGCCGAATTCCGCAAGGACCGCGACACGTTCCACTGAACTCACACGGGCAGTCCGACCATGAGCAAAAAAGACGATACCTTCAAGCCGCCCAAGCGTGACAACGCCAAGGCGCTGCGCACGCCGCACATGCGCGCGCTGCGCAAGGAACTGCTGATTGCGCGCGCCGATGTCGAACGCATGGAGCTTCAGCAGGCCACGCACGATCTGCGCACGTCGATCACGCACTTCAGTTTCCTGCGCTTTCTGATGCCGGGCGGTGGCAACCGGCGCACGCCGAAGCGCGGTGCATCGGGTGGCGGCATCGGCGGCATTCTGGCTTCGGTCAGCTCGATGCTTGGCGGCAAGGGCAGCAATCTCGGCCTGCTCTTCAAGCAGTATCCGATCATCGGCTCGGTGGCGTCGCTCGTGCTGACCAAGCCAGTGCGGACCGCCGTGGTGCGTGGTGCCAAGCCCGCGCTCAAGTGGGGCGGTCTGGGTTTGGTCGCCTGGGAAGGCTGGCGCATCTGGCAACAGATGAAAGCCCCGCATGCCGAAGCCACCACCGAAGCCGTCGATCCGACGGTCTTCTGAACGTTTAATTTTTCCCTCCCCAGCAAGCGGTGGACTGCGCGTTATTCAGTGCAGTCGCCGCTGATCCCGTCGTGCGGTTCGACCGCACGCCCGTCGCGTCGACGATGAATACGCCGCAAGAATCGTCCTGCATCAGACCATTTGCGACTGGCGTCGCCTCGATGCTGTATCCGCCATTCGTCGTCGATTCCGGCAGCACCGCAAGCCGATAAACCGGCGCACCGCTCGACGGCGCCTGATCCATGCCGGCGGAAAGCGTCACTGCATCCGTCGCCGACTGCGCGAGCCGGGTACTTTCGATGTATTGCACGGCGCGCATCGACGCCGCCGCCGCATCCAGCCGACGCGCCTTCGCCACGTGCTGTCGATACGCAGGCACCGCGAACGTCGCGATGATCGCCACGATGCAGAGCGCGATGATCAATTCCAGCAGCGTAAAGCCCTTGTCCTTCATGGTTCGTCCTCAAAACGGCTTCGCTACGACGCGCCGCCAATGTCGGGTCGCGCCATCGATTCTTGATTGCAGCCACGCCTCGGTCTCGGGCGATGCGCCGAAGCCACGCGCCGTCACGAGATACGACGTCACCGCCACCGCCTGGTCCGTATGCGACCAAGTTTCGATCAGACATTGCGGCGCGCGGCGCGCATACGGCCAGTCGCCAAACGGCTCGATGGCGACGGCCGACGCTCCTTCGAACGACGCCTTGCTGCGCCAGCCCACGGGCTCCTGCGCACCCGAACTCGTCACGACGGGCGCATCGGCAATCATGCGAACGCAGCGGACCAACGCGCTGTCGGCCGCATGGAACGCCTGCATCCGCTCGCGCGCCGACACGGCCGTGCGGGTCGCGACGAGCGAGGCTTGCAGCCAGGCGCTGGCGGTCACGAGCATCATCGCGGCAAGCAAGAGGACGATAGGCAGCACCGTGCCGCGCGAACGCGCGCGCCGCCTCACGACGCGCCTCGCGCGTTGCGTATGCCAACCGTGCGCCAGAAGGCCATGCGCGTGCGTCCGTCATCGCTGACGGCTGGTGCGCCATCGCAATCGACATAGTTCGCCCGACGTTTCGCCTGAATCGCCGCGCCACGCACGAGCACGCAAACCTCGGCGGCGTAGACATCCGGCCAGCGTTCGCGCGCGATGGCCGACGCGTCGATCGCGGCCGGCGCACCCGCGATCCAGTAGACGACGCGCATCCGTTCGACGCCCTCCACCAGCGGTTGCGCCTGACGACCCCCGCCCTCGCAATAAAGCTCCGGCTCGCCGCTCGACGTGCTGGGCTTTGCGTAATAGCGGTTGAAGACGAACGCATCCGAAACCGTCTGGCCGATGCAGTCGGTAGGCGTGCCGCTCGTCGATGGCCACGTCGAAACCGTGTCGGCCGCGTAGCGGACCTGCAGACCGTCCGAGTGACTCGCGAGCGACTCGCACGACGCCGACGTCTCCGCGCCAGTCACACGCCCCTGCGAACAGCCGAAGAGCGGCGCGTCGGTCGCGCCCGCGGCCGAAAATCCGGCCATCTGCACTTGTTGAGCGACGAGATCGAGCGCGCCGACGCCGGCATCGTGAATGTGCGCGGCATCGGCGGCACGTTCGAAGCCCGCACGCTGAGCGCGATAAACCGACAGCGACGCGGCCAGGATCAACAGCCCGAGCGCAAGCGCAATCGAAAGTTCGAGCAGCGTGTGGCCGCGTGAATGAATGAGCCGCGTGTTCATCGTGCAAAGGACATCGCGATGCATGACGTGTGCGGTCGCGCCTGCGGTTCGGGACAAGGCTCCGCGCCTTCCGCGACATGCCAGCTGACGGTTGCGACCTGCACGCCGTTGCCGCGATCCGAGATGGCGATGTCTCCATCGGGCAGCAACGCAGCCGCCCTCGCCCGCCACCTCGACAACATGGCCGAGCTATCCGCGCTGCCACGCGTTGCCTCGCCGATGGAGTCGGCAATCAGTGCCGCGCGTTCGCTCAACAGCGCCGTTCGTTCGGCTTTTGCCAGCGCGCTTTGCATGGCGACGAGTCCGAGCGTCGTGACCGCCGCGATCGACAGGGCGATCATCACCTCGATCAGCGAATCGCCGCGCGGGCGAACGGAACGAGTGCGCCCGCCGCGCCTGATGCTCGGCATGACCGATCGCGCGTTCATGCCGATGCTCCGCAAGCGCCTTGAGTCATGCGCGCACGCCCGCCCGCAGCCAATCGAATGCAGCGCCGCGACGACGCATTCGCGTTGGCATCCGCGCTGCGCGGGCCGAAATCGAAGCTACGGAAGCCGCCGATCACTTGGCCCATCGGCGGCGTGAACGAAAGATCCGTCGATGCGCCCGCAATGGCGACCGATGTCATCGCCGGCTGCAAGCGCAAGAGCGTCAGCGCGCCGTCTTTATCGACGAACAGACCCCAGCCGCACGACCAGTCCGCGATACCCGCGTCGCAAGCCTTGCCCGCCGCGAGGCAATGCCGGCTCGCATCGACGCGGCATAGCGTGACGCGCGCGCCGCGTTTGAGCGATTCGGCCCGCGCGAGCGAAAGCGTCGAGAAAAGCGAGCGCGCGCGGGCATCGATCTGATCGCGTGCCTGCCAGGAGAGAAACGAAGGCGTGGCGAAAGTCGCGAGGATCGCCATCACGGCAAGCACCACGCAAAGTTCGACGAGTGTGAAACCGGAATTCGAGAAGCGGCTCATCTGCATGCCTTATTGACGAGTTGAACGAATGCTCAATCTAGCGATAAGGAACGCGCGCCGCCATTAGCCGAATGGACGAGTGTTCACGCGCGTTCGCACGGGGCACACTGCCCGAGGGCAAAAGATCGACTGGGGGAAAGATGCTCGGTACAGACGCGCGATCAGCGCTTGCGGGAAGTGGTCTTTTTGGGCGCGGCGCGGCGGAATTCCTCGAGCACGTCCTCGAACTCGGACACGTCTTCGAAACGCTTGTAGACCGACGCGAACCGTACATAAGCGATGGTGTCGAGCTGCCGCAACTCGTTCATCACGAGTTCGCCGAGACGTTCGCTCTGCACTTCGCGCTCGCCGCTGCCAAGCAATTGATATTCGATACGCGCGACGGCTGCCTCGATGGCGTCCGCCGCAACCGGCCGCTTGCGCAGCGCCAGCTTCATGCTCGCGACGATCTTGCGGCGATCGAACTCGGTGCGGCTGCCGTCTTTCTTCACGACCGACGGCAGCGCCAGTTCGACGCGCTCATACGTGGTGAAACGCTTGTCGCAGGATGGACAGCGTCGCCGCCGCCGGATGGCTGCGCCGTCCTCCGACACGCGAGAATCCACGACCTGGGTGTCTTCGTGTCGGCAGAAGGGGCAGCGCATCGGGGCTTGGTTCCTGGCTCGGTTCGAATATCAGCGATAGACCGAGAAACGCTTGGTCAGCTCGGTCACTTGTGCGCGCACGCGCTCGAGGTTCGCCTGGTCTTCCGGTGCGTCGAGCACGTCCGCAATCAAATTGCCAACCTGCTCCGCTTCCTTCACGCCGAAACCGCGCGTGGTCATGGCGGGCGAACCGAGACGCACGCCGCTCGTGACGAACGGCTTTTCCGGATCGTTCGGAATGGCGTTCTTGTTGACCGTGATGTGCGCGGCGCCGAGCGCGGCTTCGGCCGCCTTGCCGGTGATCTTCTTCGCGCGCAGATCGACCAGCATGACGTGGCTTTCCGTGCGGCCCGAGACGATACGCAGACCGCGCTTGACGAGCGTTTCGGCCAGCACGCGCGCGTTATCGACCACTTGCTGCTGGTACGTCTTGAACTCCGGCGTCAGCGCTTCCTTGAACGCGACGGCCTTCGCCGCGATCACGTGCATGAGCGGACCGCCCTGAATGCCCGGGAAAATGGCCGAGTTGATCTGCTTCTCGAATTCGGCCTTCATGAGGATCACGCCGCCGCGCGGGCCGCGCAGGCTCTTGTGCGTGGTCGTGGTCACGAAGTCCGCGTGCGGAACGGGATTCGGATAGACGCCTGCCGCGACGAGACCCGCGTAATGCGCCATGTCGACCATGAAGTAAGCGCCGACACTTTTCGCGATCTGCGACAGGCGCTCGAAGTCGATACGCAGCGCGAACGCCGACGCGCCCGCGACGATCAGCTTCGGCTTGTGCTCCTTGGCGAGCGCTTCGGTCTTTTCGTAGTCGATGTCTTCGGCTTCGTTCAGGCCGTAGCTCACGACGTTGAACCACTTGCCCGACATGTTGACGGGCGAACCGTGCGTCAGGTGGCCGCCTTCGGCGAGGCTCATGCCCATGATCGTGTCGCCCGGCTTCAGCACGGCGAAGAACACGCCCTGGTTGGCCTGCGAACCGGAGTTCGGCTGCACGTTCGCGGCTTCGGCGCCGAACAGTTGCTTGACGCGGTCGATTGCCAGTTGCTCGACGATATCCACGTATTCGCAACCGCCGTAGTAGCGCTTGCCGGGATAGCCTTCGGCGTATTTGTTGGTGAGTTGCGAGCCTTGCGCGGCCATGACGGCCGGGCTCGTGTAGTTTTCCGAGGCGATCAGCTCGATGTGATCTTCCTGACGGCGATTTTCCTGCTCGATCGCTTTGAGCAGTTCGGGATCGACCTTGGCGAGGGTACTTTCGGCTCTGTCAAACATACGTTTTCCGTGAGATCAAAACAGGTTGACCGGATCGCGCGTGACGATGCGTTCGAAGCACGAACGCAAAACGCAAGGAAGACGCAGGACGCCAGACGGGTCCACACGCGACGGATGAGGGAAGAATCCGGGTTCGCGGAACGGACAGCCACCGGCAACGCAGCGACGGCGCGCGGATCTCAGCTGCCCAGGCGAACGGCAAAACGACACTCCGCGCTTCCTAGTGGTCGTTCCACCTTGAATCCGAAGATTCTATCGCCAGTCACGCGGGGTTTGAGCGTTGTAGTGTAATGGTGCGGCCGGGTTTAGGCAACTTGGCGAGCGTCTGCGAAACGCTTGAAACGCACGATCGTTCTGGTTTGCAGTTGCTTGCCGCATCGCATCATTGGAAGTACTCTGTGCGCCGTTGCCGGTCGTGTGTCCGCGCGCGCTCCGGCATAGCCCAACTCCCACTTTCCGGAGCCCGCTCATGATCGTATTCGTCACCGGCGCCTCTGCCGGCTTCGGCGCAGCCATTGCCCGCACTTTCGTCAAGGGCGGCCATCGCGTCGTCGCGGCCGCGCGCCGTAAAGACCGGCTCGCCGCGCTATCGAAGGAACTCGGCGACTCGCTCTTGCCAGTCGAACTCGACGTGCGCGACAGCAACGCCATCAAGAGCGCCATCGCCTCGCTGCCCGAATCGTTCGCCCAGATCGACGTGCTGGTCAATAACGCGGGCCTCGCGCTCGGTCTCGAACCGGCACAACGCGCGAATCTCGACGACTGGAAGAACATGATCGACACCAACTGCATGGGACTCGTCGATGTCACGCATGCCGTCCTCCCCGGCATGGTTGCGCGCAATCGCGGTCACGTGTTCAACCTCGGTTCGGTCGCGGCGTCGTACCCGTATCCGGGCGGCAACGTGTACGGCGCGACCAAGGCGTTCGTGCGGCAGTTCAGCCTGAACCTGCGCGCCGACCTTGCCGGAACCGCGTTGCGCGTGACGGATATCGAGCCGGGCCTGTGCGGCGGCACCGAGTTCTCCAACGTGCGCTTCAAGGGCGACGACGACAAGGCCAGCGCCGTCTACAAGGACGTGCAGCCGCTCACCGCCGAGGATATCGCCGACGCCATCTACTGGATTGCGACGCGCCCCGCGCACGTGAATATCAACGCGATCGAACTCATGCCCGTGGCCCAAACCTTCGGACCGTTGCAAATACACCGCGGCTCGTAAGAGGAATCGACTGTATTTGGTGGCCCAACTTCCGCTTCCGGTAAAATGCCGCGGATGTTTATTTGTCAAAAAGCGAGCCGGAGCGGGTCCAAAAGCCTCCGCGCGAGCGGGGCGGCGCAAAGGTGAGTGATTCGTTGAATTTCGAATGGCCGATTCGGGTGTACTACGAGGACACCGACGCGGGCGGCATTGTCTTCTACGCGAACTACCTGAAGTTCTTCGAGCGTGCGCGCACCGAATGGCTGCGCGCGTGCGGTATCGACCAGCAGCGGCTGGCCGAATCGGCCGGCATCGTGTTCGTCGTGAGAAGAACATCCGTCGATTATTCGGCTCCCGCGCGCCTGGACGACTCCATTCGCATCGTGAGCCGTATCGCGCGGCTCGGGCGCGCATCGGTGGATTTTCATCAGGAAGCGTGGCGTGACGCGGTTCTTCTTGCAAGCGGCGATATTCGCGTCGCTTCGGTGGATCGCGCAACGATTCGCCCCGCCGGTATTCCCGAACGAGTTCTCGAAGGATTGAGGCGCGGTCCTCATGCCGGGCAGGTCGTGCTTGCCGCGGACGAGCGTCGCGCGCACCCGGTTTGAACGCTTCACGAGCAAGAGCCGGCCACGAGGCGGCTCTCGTTTTATTGATGTCGCGGTCACGAAAGCCTGACGCGCCTTTGACCGGAAGCCCCTTTTCCGGACGTAAATAGCAGCTAATAGCAGGTGGAAGCAGCGGACTTTTATGAACAACACACAAGACTTGTCGATCGTATCTCTCGTCATTCATGCGAGCCTGCTCGCGCAGGCCGTCATGGCCCTGCTGCTTCTGCTCTCGCTGCTGTCGTGGACTTTCATCTTCCGCAAGTGGTTCGCCATTCGGCGCGCGCGCGCGCAAACCGAGCGTTTCGAACGCGATTTCTGGTCCGGCGGCGACCTGCAGGCGCTGTATCAAAGCGCGGCGAACAACCGTCACACCATCGGCGCGCTCGAGCGTATCTTCGAATCGGGCATGCGCGAGTTCTTGAAGGGCAAGGAGCGCCGCATCACCGATCCGGGCGCGATTCTCGACGGTTCGCGCCGCGCCATGCGGGCTGCCTTTCAGCGTGAAATGGACGTGCTCGAAGCGAATCTCGCGTTTCTCGCATCGGTCGGCTCGGTCAGTCCGTATATCGGTTTGTTCGGCACGGTCTGGGGCATCATGAATTCGTTCCGCGGCCTCGCAAACGTACAGCAGGCAACGCTCGCCAACGTGGCGCCCGGCATTGCCGAAGCGCTCGTCGCGACCGCGATCGGCCTCTTCGCCGCGATTCCCGCCGTGGTCGCTTACAACCGCTACGCTCACGATATCGACCGCCTGGCGATCCGCTTCGAGACCTTCATCGAAGAGTTCTCGAACATCTTGCAGCGTCAGGCGCACTAAGGAGTCACGATGGCAGGCTCGTCCCGTTCCAGCATGCGCGGCAGTTCGCGCCGCGCCATGGCCGACATCAATGTCGTGCCGTATATCGACGTGATGCTCGTGTTGCTCGTCATCTTCATGGTGACGGCGCCGCTCGTGTCGCCTTCGATCATCAACTTGCCGACCGTCGGCAACGCGCAGCCGCAGGAACAGCAGCCGCCGCTCGTCATCAACATCAAGGCCGACGGCAGCATGAACGTGCGTTACAAGGAAGAAGGCGGCGCGACGCAAGAGCAGAGAATGACCAAGGACGACCTGAACACGTTCGTGCTCAATCGTCAGGAGTCGCATCCGGATCAACCCGTCGTCATCGCGGCGGACAAGACCGTGAAGTATGAAGTCGTCATGAACGTGATGTCCGATATGAAGGCGCGCGGCGTGAAGCGCGTCGGATTGCTCGTCAAATCGCAATGACCCTTTTGCAGAACCGGCAGACGCGCGGCTCATCAGCGCGACCCATCCGCCCGCCGCGCGAACGCGGTACGGGCCGCGCTTTCGCACTCGCCGCCGTCATGCACTTGCTGCTTGGCTGGCTGCTGTATCACGGCATCAACTGGCAGAACAACACTCCCGCCGGAGCCGAGGCGGAACTGTGGACCGAGATTCCCGACACGCCTGCTCCCGCGCCGCGCGTCGCCCCCCCGCCGCCCGTGGCCGTGAAGCCGCAGCCTGCGCCGCCGCCCGCGAAGGACGAGGACGCGGACATCGCGCTGCAGGAAAAGAAGCGTAAGCAGGAAGCCGCCGCACGCGATGCACAATTGGCCGAGCAGCGCCGCCAGCAGGAATTGGCGCAGCAGGAAGCCGAAGCGAAGCGCCAGCAGCAAGTCGCCGCTCAAGCCGCCGCGGCAGCCGCCGCGCAGAAGGCCATGCAGGACAAGCAGAAGCAGATCGAACAGCAACGTCAGGCCGACCTGCAAAAGCAACAGCAGGCGAAGCTGCAACAGGACAAGGCGCGTCAGCAGCAACAAGCCGAAGCGCAAAAGGCCGATCAGCTTCAGGAACAGAAGGAAGCCAAGGCGAAAACCGATGCCGAAGCCAAGGCAAAAGCCGATGCGCAAGCCAAGGCCAAGGCCGCGGCGCAGGCAAAAGCCAAGGCGGATGCGGAAGCGAAGGCGAAGGTCGATGCCGAACGCAAGTCGCGCCTCGCGCAGCTGCAAGGGCAGCTCGGCGGCGGCACGAATTCGAGCGGCGAAGGGCTGGCCAAGGGTGGCACCGGCAAGGGCGCGGGCGGCAACGCGGCGTCGGCGGGTTATGCCGAGAAGGTGCAGCGTCGCGTGCGGCCGAATATCATCTGGTCGGGCGAAACGTCCGGGCTGGAAACGGTCGTGTCGGTGCGCTGCGCGCCTTCGGGCACGCTGCTTTCGGCGACCATTACGCGGTCGAGCGGCAACGAGCAGTGGGACGCTGCCGCGTTGCGCGCGGTGCAGCGCTCCGATCCCATGCCGAAGGACATTAACGACCAGGCGCCGGGGTCATTTACGATCACGCTGCGCCCGGCTGGCAGTTGATTGCGCGGGATCACTGCAAAGCGCAAGACCGTTGCCGCACGGGAACGAATCGTGCAATCGGGGGTCTGTTTGTGCAGTCTCGGGTCACTTGAAAACGCATTTTTCTGGAACGAATACAGCATGAGTTTGATGAAGAAGCTTGGCTTGAAAACGCTGGTCGCATCCTGTCTGATCGCCGCCGGTACCGCCGCACATGCCCAGTTGAACGTGCTCGTGACTGGCGTCGGTTCTACCCAGTTTCCGATCGCCACGGCCAACTTCGCCAATGAGGGCAGCTCACCGCAACAGGTCAGCGCGATCATTCGTCAGGACCTGCAGAGAAGCGGCAAATTCACGAACATCGACGCGGGCGGCACGCCGGTTTCCGAGACTGATTCCGTCGATCTCGGCGCATGGAAAGCCAAGGGCGCGGACGCGTTCGTATCGGGTAGCGTGAACAAGCTGCCGAACGGCCAGTACGAAGTGCGCTTCCGTCTCTACGACACGGTCAAGCAGCAGAATCTCGGCGGTTTGTCGCTCGTTTCCGCCGAAAGCGGCCTGCGCATGAGCGCACACAAGATCGCGGACTACATCTACGCCAAGTTGCTCGGTGGCCGCGGCGTGTTCGCAACCCGTCTGTCGTACGTCATTCAGACGGGCGGACGCTACCAATTGCAGATTTCGGACTCGGACGGTCAGGACGCGAAGATCGCCCTTTCCAGCCCGGAGCCAATCATTTCGCCGGCATGGTCGCCGGACGGCACGAAGGTCGCCTACGTGTCGTTCGAAAAGAAGAAGCCGGTGGTCTACATCCACGATCTGCCGACCGGGCGGCGCGTGGTCGTATCGAATCAGAAGGGCAACAACAGTGCGCCGGCGTGGTCGCCTGACGGCAGCAAGCTGGCCGTGGCTTTGTCGCGCACCGGCAATACGCAGGTTTTCGAAGTCAACGCGGACGGCTCTGGCCTGCGTCGTCTGACACAAGGCAGTTCCATCGATACCGAGCCGGCCTTCTCGCCCGATGGCAACTCCATTTACTTTACGAGCGATCGCGGCGGCCAACCGCAGATCTACAAGATGCCGGCGGCGGGTGAAAACGCCGGCGCGGCCCAGCGGGTCACGCTTACGGGCAGCTACAACACAAGCCCGCGCGTGAGTCCGGACGGCAAGCAACTCGCGTACATTTCGCGCACCGGTGGCGGCTTCAAGCTGTATTTGCAGGACCTCGGGTCCGGCACGGCGACGGGGCTGACCGACACGACGCATGACGAATCGCCGAGCTTCGCGGCGAATGGTCAGTACATCCTCTACGCCACCCAAGTGAACGGACGTGGCGTGTTGGCAGCCGTATCGACCGATGGTCGTACGCGGCAAGTCTTGTCCGTACAGGGCGGTGTGGTGCGCGAGCCGTCCTGGGGTCCGTTCATGCAGTAAGTTCAGCAAACACGTTCAAATACAACGTTCAGCTACAACACAAGGAGAGGTACCATGATGTCGAAACTTCGTATCGGCCTGGCAGTTGCGATGGTCGGCGCATTGGCAGCTTGTCACTCGGGCGTGAAGCTCGATGAAGGCGCGAACAAGGGCTCGGTCGGCACGCAGCCGAACCCGACGGACGTCAAGCAGGTCAACATCGACCCGCTGAACGACCCGAACAGCCCGCTCGCCAAGCGCAGCATCTTCTTCGACTTCGACAGCTACGCCGTGAAGGACGACTATCAGCCGCTGCTGCAACAACACTCGACGTACCTGAAGAGCCATCCGGAACGTCACGTCCTGATTCAAGGCAACACCGACGAGCGCGGCACGAGCGAGTACAACCTGGCGCTTGGTCAGAAGCGTGCGGAAGCCGTGCGTCGCGCCATGTCGTTGATGGGCGTCGCCGATTCGCAAATGGAAGCCGTAAGCCTTGGCAAGGAAAAGCCGATGGCGACGGGTCACGACGATTCGTCGTACGCCCAGAACCGCCGTGCGGATCTCGCCTACCAGCAATAACAGCAGCAATAGCAGTAGTCCACGTAACGTAACTTAGTCACGGGTGAGTTGCCCTATGTTGTATCGCTTTTCCTTGCTGCGCCTTGCCGCAGCCGCGTGCGTCGCAGGTTCGACGATGCTTGCCGTGCCCGCGCACGCTGGCGTCTTCGACGACAACGAAGCGCGCAAGGCCGTACTCGATCTGCGCACGAAGACGGACAGTCTGGGCAACCAGTTGTCCGCCGCGCAGCGCACGATCCTCGATCAGTCGAATCGTATCGATCAGCTTAATCAGCAGGTCGCGACGCTTCGAGGGCAGAACGAGGATCTGGGCAATCAGGTTGCCACGCTGCAGAAGCAGCAGAAAGACTATTACGCCGACCTCGATACGCGCTTGAAGAAGTTCGAGCCGCAGCAGCAGACTATCGACGGCGTATCGGGCGCCGTGCAACCTGGCGAGACGGAAGCGTTCAACGCGGCATCGACCGAGTTCCGCAACGGTGACTACAAGAATGCCGCGACTTCGTTCAAGGCATTCGTCTCGAAGTATCCGCAGAGCCCGTATCAGCCGACCGCGCAGTACTGGCTCGGCAACGCGCTGTACGCGCAGCGCGACTACAAGGGATCGACTGCGGTCTGGCAGAATCTGGTGAAGACGTACCCAACGCATCCGCGAGCGCCTGAGGCGTTGCTCGCAATCGCGAATAACCAGATCGAACAGGGTCAGAAAGCGGCTGCCAAACAGACGCTGCAGCAGATCATCTCGCAGTACTCCGGCACTGAAGTCGCACAGTCGGCGCAGAGCAAGATGTCGCAGGTGAAGTGACAAGAAGCATCGAAGCATCGAGCGAAGCTTTCGGGTTTCGCGCCTCTCGAGACGAATGCCCGCGGGCCGTTGCGCCGCGGGCGTTTTTCTTTGTTTCGTCGATGCGCGCGCAGCCCGCGCTGCCTTGACAGAATCCGAAACGGCCGATTATAATTTCGCCTCTTTGGGTCGTTAGCTCAGCTGGTAGAGCAGCGGACTTTTAATCCGTTGGTCACAGGTTCGAATCCCGTACGGCCTACCAAAGAAATCAAGCACTTAGCCCGGTCCCTGCGACCGGGCTTTTTGTTTTATGCATCCCGTGTAACCACTGTGTAACCCGGCACCGGCAACACAGTCACGGGCGGTTGAAGTCGCTGACTACGAATTTTTCGTCGTGGTCCGCCGACGTAGAGTGCTCATGTATCCGGCGGATCGTGACGCTGTGGGACTGAGCGCGCCTTGCAAACGCACGAGCGCGGTTGTAGACCGTGCCGCGCGAGCACTGAAGCTGATGCGCGATCACCTTGATGTTGGCGCGATACCAGTACACGCCAAGGAAGCACTCCGCGTCACCCGCGAAATCGGGGCGTTCGCAAAGCGCGTGAATCGCCATGTTCAGGTAAGGCATTTCGGCGTCAAGGAACGCGTCGGGTTCTTCGGTGCGCATGCGCCGGGATGGCCTAAGCCGAGCGAGCACATTCGACTTCACCGGCGGCACGAAGATACGACGTGTGCGGCACCATTCCACCCAGCGATTGATGAGATCGTCCACCGCGTGGCGGTCATGCTGCATCGAGTGCCTGTCTTTTCTCATGGTTTAGGATGCGCGCCAGCTTTGGCGAGTGCTGTCGAATCAACGGATTGAGCAGATAGCAGGAATTCCTGCTATCGCACCCAGGTCAACGGTTCGAACGCGCTCCAATTCTGGCGAGCGCTGTTCGATCAACGGTTGGAGTGGATTGCTGAAATTCCAGCAATCTTCCTGATGCGGCGGGCTTCGCAGGCGTGGCTAGTGGATATCGTCCGTCTGGCAGGTGAGATCGACGTGTTCACGTCGCGCATAGTCGGGTAATACGGCGGTCACGTGAAACGCCGCGTCACCATGGACGACGCGCATGCCCGCTCTTATATCCGTGCGATATCGGATTCGGATGCTCGCCGTACCCATCGAGATGTTCGCGTTTGCCGCCATCACCTCTTTGCCGTTGAGCATGCGGATGTTCGCGGGCACCGTCGCCACTTCCTCCCAGCGTATTTCGAAATCCTGTGGCTTCGCCTTGGCACGCCGTTCGATGCGCACCGTCCGATTGAGTGAGCCAGCTCTGAGCATCACGCCACCGCCGGATCACGAAAGCGCATAAGCAACG
>NZ_JARUXJ010000001.1:2597329-2758986 GCF_031451465.1 Caballeronia sp. LZ003
CTCAAAGTTGAGCAGCTCATCGGCGAGCGTGCGGGCATTGACGACGTGCCGACAGTACATCTCCAGCAATGGAGCGTGAGTCGCGCTGAATGCGCCGGCTGGTTGGTCGTTGACGAGCTCCAGCCATACGGTCCGCTCCGCGTCATTGAGGTGAATCGGCGGTGCGAGACGCTGCTCGAGCGCGATCGGCGCCGTTGGCGCGATTGCCAGCGACGCTGCGGATTTCCTTCCCCGTTGAGCCATTTTTACTTTTTTTGTCCACGTTTATGGTCGCGAAGGGGAACGGTCGGTGTCCGCCCCGCGCGCCGCCAGAAATCGACCTACCCCCCGCCCATCACGTCCACTCGCCCTCGACCGGCAGACCATCCACGCCAAACGCTTTCCTCTCTCGATACCCGAATTGCTCACGCGTCACGGCGTCGTGGCAGGCCGTGCACAGCCCGCGCAGGTTCGACTCGTCATCCGTGCCGCCTTGGGCCAATGGGATGATGTGGTCCACGATCACTGATTCCCTAACTTGATCGGCCGATGCGCAACGCATGCAGATCGGGTCACGCTCAAGGATGCGACCTCGAATGCGCAGCCATCGACGGCCTCGGGTCCGAGCCCTACCTGTCACAGGCTGGCTAGATCAAGACTGATCGCACGCCATGCGTCGGTCGCGCCGTCGCGCTCGTAGAAACGGATGTAGGGCTTGGTCCCTGTCACGCAGATGCTGTCGGAGATCGCGCGCATGGCGGTGTCCCACGTCGGATGACTGATGCACAGGCGACGCAGGCCAAGCACGCGGGCCGTGCTGACGTTGCCCTGCTTGTCCACCTGGAACGCCTCGTTGATCAGGGCCTTGATCTCGTCGCTGCTACCCTCGGTCCACTCGTGAATGCACGCGTCGATCAGCTCCTTGGCCGCCTGCAATTGCTCACTGAACTGGATGTGCTCGGCGATCTGCCGCACGACCTTATAGCGCCCGTCGAAGGTCACCAGCGAAATGTTTCCCTTGATGGCCCGCATACGCACGCCGTACTGCTCGCTGCTGACTTCGACGAACGCGGCGACATCAGCAAAGGCCCGTTCCTTGAATGCAAGGAGCTGCTTCTGATGTTGCTTTGCACTGTCGATCAGGGCCATGACCGTTTGGTCGCGCAGACGATCAACGGGCTTGACCATTGATTCGGGGACGTAGCGGCCTCGCGCGTCAAGGACGAAGCCGGGCATAACGGATTGCGAGTTCACGATGGATTCGAATAAGTGAATTTACTGTTGACTGATCGACAAATTATATGTCGTAAAAAGCTCACTCTTAGCAATGATATGCGACGCTGTGGACGCGGGGTGGCCCTGAACGGATGACCCACAAGAATGTGACAATCGAGCAATGACGCGGGTTTGCGCGGTGCACTTCGCCACTTTCTCGCCACTGCAAATACGAAAAGGGGCGAGTGAAACTCTCGCCCCTTCTGTCAACATCGACCCTATCTCCGGAATTCCCGCGATAGATCGACTGTCGCCCAACCTGTCGAATCATGCGACGCGTGTCGGACTGCGTTGCCTACCTCAAAACCCCGACCGCCAGTAGGTTTTGCCCGACCCGATGCGAACCGGGTCTGGCCGGTGTAGAGCGTCACCAGGCCCAGCGTGTCTGGAAACGCTCGGCATCAGCGAATTGGTTGCCTTCATTTTCCTGTCGTCCAAGTTTGTTGCGAAGTTTCCCCACACTCTATGTATGCAGATTTTTGCCTGCAACACCTGCAAACCTGCAATTCGGGCTGCAAACCCATTACCAGCGGGGCTTCGATGTTGCAGGCGCCGTTGCAGGCGAGCGTTTTTACCTGCAACTGCCTGTTGAGATCAACAATAAAACCTGCAACACCTGCAACTTGCCTGCAACAAAAAACCTATATAAATCAGTGCTTTGGATTTGAATTGCAGGATTGCAGGTGTTGCAGGCAGAAATGCCCATACGGGAAATTGAGCCTTAACCAACGGTGTTGTAGGATCGCCGTCTAATCATTTTTCGTCGATAACGGGCCGCCGACTTAAACGGTAGACTCGCCCTAGCAGTCTGCCCGCGTAGGTTGTCCACCCGTTGTGCCCCTTGGGCTTTGCAAGCATCCCCTCCTGATGCAGTGCGCGACACGCCTGTCTTTCATTGAAACCGGCGATCACTTCAGTTTTGAAAGCAGAGGGCAACACATCGAAGGTTGGCCGTTTGCCTTCGTCGTAGCGCACATAGCCGAGAATCGCTCCGGTGCACGTGCTGCGCCCGCCATCTTGATAAACCTCCTGAAATCGGCTGCGCTCATTTGCGGCAAGCATGCCGTCCACCTGCTCCAGCAGCCGCTCCTGATCGCGGTCCTTAGTGCCGAACGCTTGCAACCAGCGCGCCCATGCACTCATCACCCACGTGCGGGCGTCGTCTCGCGTCCAGCCGGTCAAGCCCGCCTCTGACGCCATCTCGGCGGCGGCCACCAGCACGCCCCACTTACGCGTGGCACGCTTGACGATCGGCGCGGCATTCGGATGCTCTGAATCTATTGCGCCGAGCATGTCGTCCTGTGTAGCTTTCACCCACGGCTCCACCTCGTTACGATGGGTCATCAGCCACGCCACGAACGCACGCCCCGCCGTGCCGTAATTGGTTCGAGCAGCAACGGTGAGCTCCGTCGAGAATTCATCTCCATCCTTGCGCCCATGGATGCAGTCAAACGCACGGTGCTCGCCCCCATCGGCAGGCACGTCCAGCAGCCGAACCTCCTGCCCGGCACGTGGCGTCAGTCCGCCCTCCGAGAGGTACTGAGACATGCCGACCTCGCCTGTACTGATCAACGTAAGACGCCACGAACGCGAAGCAACTACGCCTCCGCTCTTCGTGCCTTGCAGGCGGGAGACGCCGTTTAACATCTGGTAGATGCTCGGGCCGATCTTGCGCGCATCGCCCGCGCCGATTTCGTCGAGGTACAGCAGGCCGTCATTGGCGTACTCTGCGGTGCGGGAGAGGGCAAACGAGGTTCCATCCCACGAGTGCATGATGCCGCGCGGCTCTCCCCATACTGAGGCTGCGCAATCGCCCGCCGTGCTCTTGCCGCTCGAACTCTGCGTGTAGAAGTGCAGGCCGATGCCGTCCCGCGCGCCAATAATCGACAGCAGCGGGCCAGCAAAGGCGCATGCGATGGCGGCGGTAACAAGCGGGTTCTCGCGCGCGAGTTCTCCCACCGTGCTTTTCCATGACTCCACCGTGCCAGCAGCCAGATAGGCTGACTTCTTTGGCACCCCGCCGTTGTAGACCAGCGGGCACGAAGGCTTGCCCACGAACTCCCCGGACGGCAGCACGAAAGCACCGTATTGCCAGCCGGTCATGCCGGTGATCTCGTGCCAGACATCGCCACCTTCCTCTTGCAGGTAATAAGCCAGTCGCTCACGTGCTGCGCGCCCCGGCGCGACGGACAGCCCAAGCGAGCGCATCGTCGCCCACCCCTCACGCTCCCCGATGTCGGCATTGGGCATCGCATGGTGAATTTCCTCGCGATTTCCTTTGCGGTGCCAACGGAGCACTCGGTGTTGACGCCCCGCTTCATCGCGGCCGTCGCCCAGTACCTCCAGTGCACTGCACAGCCACAGCGGGGCTACATACAAGGTCTTGCCGCTGTCGCGATCAACTTTCACGCCCACGAAGTACAGCCCGTCTTGACGACACTCGTAATGTGCTTCGAGCTCGCCCTCACCGGCAGTTGTCGCTCCTGCGGCGCGCTGGTCAGACGGGGCGCCGCTATCGGGCTTTGTAGCCTGTTTGATCTGCGAGGCGACTGCGGCCGCGCCAAACCGTGTGTGCATGTCGTTGAAATCGGTTTCGTTGTCTGCACGCTTATCGCCGAAGTCCGGCAGCGCGACCTTGCCATTTACGGATCGCGCCGCCTCGACTGCCTTCTGTTGCCCGTTGCCGAGATCAGCCAGCACGGTGATTTCGGCGTCGGGATGGGCCGCGCGCATTGCCTGAGCAACCTTCATGAGGTTGCCTGCCGAGAGCGCCGCCACAGCCGCATCACCCGTACACAGGTGAGCCGACAGCGCCGTGGCGACACCTTCAGCAATGAGGATGCGCTCGGACTTCTCGGGCAGGGCGCACGCGAACCAACAGCCGCCCGCTTTCTCGCCGTTCGCCAAGGCGGACTTGCGCCCCGACTCATCGATCATCTCGACTGTCGTGATCGCGCCGCTGATCGTCACCGGCGCGATCAGAATCCGGCCTTCGAGGTGCGAGCCGCCGCACTGTGGACGGTAGCCGATCAGCCTCTGAAGCTTCGCGGCATCCATTTCGCGCAGCGTGTCAACAGCACTTACACCCTTGCACAACAGATACGGATGATCATCGCGTGCAGACCCGGCCTTCTCGATGACGGCAAGCGCAAGCGATGCTGCATGCTTGCGTTTCACCTCTCGTTTCTGCGCGTCCTGCGCAACACGGGTGTCGCGCTCAGCACGACGACGCTCGACCTCCTTCGGATCGACAACCGTACCGACTTTCGAGCGCGTGTTGTAGCCGTACTGCTTGGCGATCGCGAACAGCGTTGCGATCGTGATGCCTGCATCCGGACGGATCGAGCGCCAAGTGTCACGCGTGTCAGCGGCCGAGTAATTCGGGCTCGCCTTACTCCACGTGTCGAACGTCTCGAACGCTGCTTCGCCTTCTCCGTTTTTCAACGCGGCCGCAACTCGAAACCATACGTCTCGCTCACAGTCCGGCGGGATGTATGACAGTGCTTCGAGGATGCGCTGGTGATGATCAAAGACGGTGCTCATTGCTTGCCTCCCGCAATGACACCTGCCCGTGCAACCACGCGAGCGAAAGCAAGGTTGTCGCCGATCGCCGCCGTCGCCTGCTCCGCGAGAACGCGCATGCGCGGCGATGGTTCACGCTTGGACATCATGGTTTCAAGCAGATCGCTGTTGCGAAATCCGTTCTCGGCGGCCGCGGCGAACACCACGTCGAGCACGCGGCGCGCGAACTGACGCACGTCGTCATCAGCCTTCTTTGCATGGAACACAAGGAAACCGCACATCAGCACGCATTCAGTCGGGCTCGCGTATTCGCCTTCAGCGATTGGAATGCCGAGTTTGTAGTTCTCGTTCATACGACCTCCCGCGCGGCCAGCGTCAGCCCCTGAATGATCTGCGGCAGCAATTCCGGGCGCAGCATGATGCCCTTCTGCGTCGGCACGAACTCACCCGCTGCATTAGCGACCACAAGCCGGACATCGACGTACTCGCGGCCTTTGTACCAGCGATGAACGATGCGGATGCGCTGCGTCGCGCTCTTCTGAATCTCCATCACCACCTTGTCCTGATCGACCGTACTCATACATCCTCCTTCGAACCGATCGCGCACTGACCGTGGCGCACGCCATCTGCGTGCGCGTATTCATGCAGCTGTTCTGCGACGCCAGCAGACTGATCTATCAACATGCGAACGACACCGTAGACAGGGTGGTCGTCGCTCACAGGAAGGTCCGCAATGGCGATCAGCAACATTTGCAAGACATCGTGGAACTGCTGAACCTTCGCCGCCATCTCGAGGTGCTTAGCCATCGCTTCCCTCCTGTAAGGAGTACTCATCGCTGTAAGTACGACGAGAGCGCTCGATCTTGAGACGGTCGATCAACCGCTGCCGAAGCGTGCAGTCGGCGTCCGAGGCGATTTCTGCGATCTGTCCGATCAGCTCGGTTTCACTAGCGATGCGGTGAAGCAGGAGCGTTTGGTCGGCATCCTGTAACGCGCCCGAGCGGACTTGCTTAGGCTCGGCGCTTCGGTCGCTCGCGATCAAACAACCAACGGCGGACGTAACGGTGCTCAACGACGACGCTGCATCGACTGCAACACATGAGCAGTCAGCGAGGAATTGCAGCTCGCTATCCGAGGCGTGCGCCATGTCAAAGCGCTCTGCGAAAAATGCGAGCAAGCCAGCTGCCGACGGTGTTTGATCTATAACGTCGCGTGTTGTGTTAGTCATGGCGCACCTCCGCACGGGCGATGTCCACGAGCTGACGTAGCGCATCGCCGGTAATGTCCAACGCATCCAGATCGGAAGCGGCCAGCGTGGCTTCACGCAAGGCGTGTTGGGCGCACTGAATGATGTCGATGTAGACGAGGGGAACGGTTTGCTCTGAACGAGCGAAAGAAATAGCACGCATTGCGGCCTCCGACGTTATGTTGGAAGCCCGCTCCCCACTGCAAAATGGGGTGGGCGGGCGCATGACAGGGTTTGCAGACCGGAACGTCGGCACCGGCGAGCGCGAGCGCTCCCCTGCCAAGGCCCGCCCATTGACAGGCGCGCAAAGGCATACGGACGAAAAAAAACCGCACTGAGGCGGTCGTCCGCCGACATAATCCGGGCTGCAAATCCCGAGCAAGAGGTGTCTCCTCCCACGATTCAGAGGATAGACGACAGATTCCGATCTCGTCAAGACATTGGCATTCTCGTACGGGAACAATCGCCCTGATGTGCGCGCTCGGCTACTCTTTGTTCCGCATGACTTGTTGGTCCACGTTCGGCTGGCTTTCGAGCCAGCCCTTTTTTTGCCGGTCATGACCGATCTCCATCCGTGAGCAGCGCTTGGAGATCCTTCACGCGCCATGCGAGGCGGCCGTTAATGCGAATCGGGCGGATGGGGCCGTTTTCGAGGCACGCCCACTTGCGCAACGTTTGTGGCTTGCGATTGATTGCGGCCGCCGCCTCTGCGGTGGCCATGATTGCCGGAAGGTCGGCGCGGTCTAAAAGATTCTGCTGGTTCATCTCAACGCTATTAGGGTTCGCCTTGCGGGCGAAACATCGAGCGTTGATCACGTGCCGATATGCGCTTTCAACGCCTCGACGTTCCACCTTGCTCGGCAATGTGTCTCGGCGTTGATACTTTGCCTGCAACAACCGTGCACAACCAAACAACAACCATTGAGTGCCGTTGAGTAAGGGGTTGCGGGTGGTTGCGCAACCGGGCAGACAACCGCTTTCCGTTTATTCGGTCGCTATGCGCCATTCACGCCCATGCTGGAGAACACCCTTATCGGCATTCTGTGACTCGTCGCGCCGCCTCTGGTGCGCTCATTGGCGCGCGCCACTGTCTTGCTGATGCTTTGGGGCGTGACACCGAACTCAGCGGCCAGAGCCTTGTGCGTTTCGCCGTCGTTCACACGCCGCACGATCTCAGCGCGCTGTTCTGCGGTAAGTTTCGGTGAGTAAGGGTTCTCGAATTTCGGCGATTCGGGCTCATTGTCCGAGCCGTGTTTGTCGCTAGTGGGACCGATCAGGTCGAACTGAACGCCGCTAGGGTTCGAACCTTCGGCAAAAAGATGAGCAGCGGCCTCAGTAAAGGTCCACTTCATGCCCAGCGATGCGATGAATGCATTCGCATCCGTCACGCTCAACAGCCAACCGTTCCAATCGTCAATTGAGTCGAGCGGCAGCAAAGAATGACGGTTGCGTGGAACGATGATGCGCTGCTGTGCCGCTTCCATCAGTACACGAAACCAGCCATCGATCAGCAGACGTTCGTCCTGTTCAGGGTCGTACCAGTCATTCAAAACAAAGTCCACGATCGCGAGAAATTGCAGCGGGCTCAGAATGCCCCGTTCGTGAACCCTGTATATCCACTTTTCAGGGCCAAACCAGCGCAGCTCGACCGTTTGTTCAACGCCGTCCACCATGCTCGTTTGCTTATCGACTTCCTCGCCCTCAATGGCATCTATCACAAGGTCAAGGAGGTCGTGCGGAGGTTGAATCATCTTGCATCCTTGCATGCAGACCTTCAATAAGGTGCTCACGCCAGACCGAGTGAAGGGGTCTCGGCTCTTCGCCCGCTAAAGCAAGGCGGGAGCAAAGCTGGAGCTAATTGACCGCGCGCAAGCTCATTGTGTGCGATGCGTCGAATTCAACACCGGCTTGCGCGAGAATCCAAGCCTCGATCTTGTCGTACCAAGCTCGCAGCAGATCGAGCGGCCGCCGACGGTAGTGCTTCTCGGCAAGGGCACTGGGCTTGTGGCCCATGATCTGCGCACTCACGCCGGCGGGCATCTCAACCCATTCGCACAACGTTCCGAACGAGCGGCGCAGGCCGTGGAGACTAACGTGCGGTAGCCCCGCCACGGCGAGCGCCTTTACGTGCCCCTTGGACGGTTCATTAAGGCGTCCATCCGCCGAGCTTGTGCTGCTGAAAACCCATTCGCTGCGCCGAGGCAACCCGCTGAGCAGCATGGAGAGATAAGCGCCTAGCGGGATCACGCGCCCCGTTTCTTCAACTTTGTCGGACAGTGAAAGGCTGCGCCAACGAAAATCGATGTCGCTCCAGCGCAGTGCGGCCATTTCCTCGCGTCGCGCACCAGTCAGTAAGAGCGCTTGCAGATAGGCCGAGATGACCGGATTATCGAGTCGTGTCACAGCATCAAACCAAAGCTTAAGCTGCTCGCGCTGAAGCACATCGCCTTCTTTCGCACGAACGCGCGGCACGGCATCTCTTACGCGACGAGCATTGTAGGAGCCCGCTGGTACGACGCCGGAGTATTCATCGACGTCCTCTGTCCATCGAATGAAGGCCCTGAGCAGCCGGTACGAAAGCGCAGCCATCGTCGGTCGTTCGGAGGTTTGAGACTTCAACCACACAGCGATACGCTCACCGGTAAGCTCTGAAAGCTTCAGTGCCATGAGGTGCGCGAGAGGACCAGGCATCGTTGTACCCCTGCCTCGTCGGTACGGGATGCCGCCTGCTGTTGATAGGCGAAGATGATCTTGATAGTGCCGCTGGCTCCATCGACCCCGGCGGTCCTCGATGTACGCCTCCCACGCTTCGCCGACCGTCACATCTCGGCGGCGCTCTTCTACCTGCTTCGCCAAGCTTGCCGCCCGGCGCTCGGCAGCCTCTTCCCGGGGATCTTTACCGGCATCGACCAACCGCTGCAAGCGACGTGCTTCGTCTTGTGCCTGCGCAATCGTCCAAGCATCCGGTGAGCCGATCGTGATGCGCAGTGTTGAGCCGTGAAGCTTACCTTGGAAAATGTAAGTCCTTGCGCCCGACCGAGTCGCGCGTAGCCCGAGCCCGGTCGCCCCACAATCCCACAAAAACGCTTGCGACTTTCCTTCTGGACATACGTGAGCGCGAATACGCGTCGCCGTAAATTTCACTTTTGACATGCCAACCCTGTAGACACACAGCTCATCCGTGTAACCGCTGTGTAACCCGATTTTGGCGTAAACAGTCAATTTCGGTCAACGCAAAGATCCGTTGGTCGGAGGCGCAAAGGCTTGCCCAGTAAGGGTTTCGACGGGTTACACGACTCAAATCAACAATAATAGATAGTGCCAGATCTGGACTTTTAATCCGTTGGTCACAGGTTCGAATCCCGTACGGCCTACCAAAGAAATCGAAGGGCCGCGCTTAGCGCGGCCCTTTCCTTTTTCTTCGCTGGCTTCACACCAGCACTAGTCTTCATCGTTCGAGCAATTCGACCCTTGGCGTCAACTCAAGCGCCGCTACCGATTCAAAATTCGCGTTGGCCTCGCTCACAGCGCGATCCGCGTCTGCACGGCGCCGCTTGTACTTCAAGTGCTTGCCAAGTCCGGCGCCGAACACGATCAGTCCGGCGAGCGCGAATGGCCACTCGATGTAAGCCATCATCAGCAATAGCAGGCTCCACGCCGCATGAGGCCAAAGCTTTGGCTGGGCGGGCACCGAACGCATGGCCACATCGAGTCGCGCGAGCGCCGCATGCAATCCGTCGACGGCGCCGTGCCGCTCTTGCAACCGCGCTTCGATCTCGTACACCGCGCGCATCGACTTTTCCTTCGACGGAAGCGACAACGATCCGATATCGCCCAGCAAACCGATCGCTTCGTTGACCTGCGCAAACGAAGGTCTCAGCGCGAGAAAAGTCGGTTCGTGTTCCGGCAGCCGCATCGCGCGATGAATGTCCAACCGGCTCACGCACACGCCGTGCGAGAAGAAATATCGCTGGATGGCATGTGTTGTCCGGCCCTTGAGCTTTTCTAAAAGCTCCTCGTTGGCTTGCTCTCGTTTGCTCATGCTTCTGAATGCTCCTCGACGCTCGTTTAAACGTGGGCATTCTTTCCGCTCGCCGCGCGAAACGTCACTAGAACAATCCTAAACAGCGCTCGACCGTTCGAGACATCCTCTGTCCCAATGCTGCCTATAATCAAACCTCTCCGCTTCCAACCCAACGCACCGTCATGACCTCGAGCCTCGACGAAGCCATTCTCCGCGTGCTGCCAACCGAACGCGACGCGCTCGCGTGGCTCTCCACACCCGAAATTCGCCGTCGTCTCGAAGAGCGCGGGCATCGCGTTGGATACACGAAAAAAGTGCAGCGGCATCTCACCGCGCTCGAAGCCGAATCGCGCGTCATGTCGATGCAAAATGGCCGCGAACTGCTCTGGCAACGCAAGCCATGGCTGCATGGTCTGCAGGAAGGCGTCGGCTTGATGAGCGCATCGGAAGCGGTGGCGTTTCACATTCTGCAGCGCTTTGCCGGCAACAAGCTACCGAACGCGGTCACGCGCGACATCGACCCGCTCTTCAAGGCAGCCGAAGCGCGGCTCTCGCAGGAAAAGGCGGACAGCCGCATCTACCGCGCGTGGGCGGACAAGATCGATTCCGTCGATGGCGCCTTCACGCTGATTCGTCCAAAGCTGCGTCCGGACATCTTTCAGGCCGTGGCGACAGCGACTTTCTTCGAGCGCGAACTGCTCGTGCAGTACCGCGCCGCGTACAAAGGCGAGCAAGGCGACGCGCCAAAAACCAGGACGCTCTGGCCGCTCGCGCTCGTCGAATCCGCTGGCGTGATGTACATGGTCGCGCAGGACCCGGGCCGTGCGCCGCGCCCGGAAAAAGGCGAAAAGGAATGGGTGCGCGCGCTGTACAGGCTGGACCGCATTCGTTCGGTGTCCGAGTCGGGCGAGTCCTTCACGTATCCCGAAGACTTCAAGCTGCGCAAGTACATCGAGACGCAGCAGGTCTTCGACTTTCTGCCCGAGCCCCCCGTGCGCCTCGAACTCGCGTTCGAAGGCAGTTCGGGCAACCAGCTACGCGAGTCGCCGATGTCGAAAGATCAGCACATCGACATGCTGCCCGACGGCCGCATGAAGGTGACCGGCACGGTGACGCCGAGCCTCAAGCTGCGCTGGTGGCTGCGCGCGCTCGGCGCGGGCGTCGAGATTCTCGCGCCGCAAACGCTGCGCGACGAATTCGCGGACGACTTCCGCAAGCTCGCGGCTCGGTACGCGCGTGCGAGTGAAACCGCCTAGCGCATGAAGTGCACGTTGACCTTCGGTCCGAACACTTCGCGCACCATGTCCACGAGATGATCGTGATGGCTCAAAAAAATCACCTGCGTGTGCATCGCGATTGCGCTCAAGACGCGCAGGCCGGCGCGCGCGCGGCCGTCGTCGAAATTGATGAAGAGATCGTCGGCCACGAACGGTAGCGGCGACGCCTTCTCGGCATGCTCCTCCAACGCAGCCAGACGCAGCGCGAGATAAAGCTGATCGCGCGTGCCTTCGCTCATGCCGGTGATCTCGACGTGTTCGCCGCTCTCGCGAATGGCGGCGAGCGCCATCGGCTGGCGGTCGTAATCCACGGCGAGCCGCGAGAACGCGCCGAGCGTGAGCTCCGAGAAAATCGTGCTTGCGCGCGTGAGCATCGGGCCTTGACGGCGTTCGCGGTATCGGTCGATCGCCCACTTCAGGAGCGTAGATGCCGTCTCCACCTTGACGAAGCGCTCGGCGGCATCGGCCATGACGGATAGCGCTTCCTGCCGCTTCGCTTCGGCGCGCGCGGCGTTGCCTTCGCCCGAGATCGCGTTGAGTTCGCGGCGCGCGGCATCGAGCTCCGTCGCCAGTTCGCTCGATGCCTTCACGGAATCGCCGAGCGCCGCGCCGATCAGCGACAGTTCGCCGTGCAGACCGGACAGGTCCGCGCCCTCCACTTCCGCGATCAGAACGTCGAGCGCGAGGCCGTCGCCACCTTTGATCAGCGCATCGCGCGCGGCATCGATCGCGGCGAGCAACGCGCGCTTCTTCTGCGACTTGCCGATGAGCGGCGCGAGCAACTCCGCGCTGTCCACGCGGGCCCGCTCGTAAAGCGGACGCAGCGCCGACTTCGCTTCCTCGACGCCCGCCTCGGCCCGGCTCACCTGCTCGCTCGCCGATGCCAGTTCCTTCTTCAGACGCTCGGCATCGGCACGCGCCGCGCACGCGGTATCGAGCCGCGCCGAGAGTTCGGCCGCGATTGCGCCGGGCTCACGCACATGGTTCGTGCCATCGAGTTCAAGCGCGAGCTGCCTTGCATCGGACTCGAACGAGGCGAGCGCCGCGCGCATGGCGTCGATCTGTCCGTGGCGAATGGCGTCGATCTGCACGAGCTGTTCGCCGATCTTGTGGACGATACCAATGGCCAATTCGGCCGCCGCCTGCGAGTCCGCCGCAGCCGCCACGCCCGCTTTCGCCGCGGCTTGCGACCATTCGGCTTGCCATCGCTCGAAGGCAAGCGCAGCGGCCTTGGCCGTGTTCTGCCGCGTGACCAGTTCCGCTTGCGCTTCGTCGAGTTGCCCGACGATATGACGCCGCTCGATCACCGCTTCGTCGATAGCGCCGATATGCGCTTCGGCGGCATCGCAGAGCGCGTCAAAGTCGGCGGTGGCTTCCGCCAACGGCAAATGCCGCGCGAGGTCTTCATGGCGCGTGGCCGCTTCGGCGCTTTCGCGCTCGAACTCTTCCGCGCGCCGGGCAAGCGTGCGCGCCGCCTCGATTACGTGCTCGCGACGCGTGAGCCATGAAGGGACGTCGTCGAGCGCCATCTCCGCAATTTGACTGTGCGATGCGAGCGCGTGCCACGCCGCATCGACGTCCGCGAGCGCTTTTGCGGCTTCGTCCGCGCTGCGTTGCCTTCGTGCGAGCGTTTCCTGATCGACCGCCACGCGCCGCTGCAACGCGCTGAACTGCGTGGCTTGTCCGATGGAATCGAGTCTGCGGTCCGCAAGGTCATCGGCGGTGTGCATCGCCGTCTCGAAAAGCGGCGCGCCCGAATCGAGCGGCGTCGCGCCACTCTTGAGCGCGTGCCACGCGGTATCGCGCGTCTTGCGAGCACCGCGAACCTGATCGCCCGTGACGACATCATGCGTCTGCGTGAAATCGGCGAGTTCGGCTTGCGTGGCGTGCAGCGCGTCGTGCGCTTCGTTCATGCGATCGGCGGCGCGCGTCAGCCGAAGCGCGAACTCCTGCCGCTCGTTGCGCAAGATGGCGATACGCTCGATCGACGGCAAGTTCATCGCTTGCAGTTCGGCAATTGGCCGCGACCATTGGCCAAGCGATGCAAGGCCCGCTTCGAGCGCATGCGCGGCTTCGCGGCGCGCGTCGCCGAGACGGTCTTGCGCCGCGCCCGTTTCGCGATACTTCTGCGCCTGCCGCAGCGCGCGACGCAACTCCTGCGAGACCTCGCCCTCGGCGATGCCGCCAAGTCGCGCCTTCAATGTCCCGATCTGGGCGAGCGTTTCATCGACCGAGCGCGCCGCATTGCGCGCCGCCGTCTCCAACGTGCCGCGTTCGCGCATCAGGCTCGTGACCGTCTGCAACGCAAGCTGTCCGGGCAGCGCCTGACGCGCGCCCGCTTCGTTTTGCGGCCAGCCGAGTTCCGCGCAATCCTGCGCGACTTGGCGCAGACGCGCGGCGACATCGTGTTCGAGTCGCGCGATGTCGGTCGCGTGATGCGCGCACCGATGACGCGTGGTGTCGAGCGCGCGTATCCGGGTTTCCAGCGCGAGCAACGCGTGGTCGATACGGATTTCGTTCAGCTCCGCCTGACGTTGCGCCGTCGCCTTCGCGTGCAGCTCGTGCGCGGTTTGCGCCGATGCAAGCCGTGTCAGCGCGCTTTGCAAGACAGCTTCGGCGTCGGCGGGAAGCTCGGTGACTTCGCCGAGTTCCGCAAGCTCGGCCGCCTTCTCGCGCCACACGTTCAAATACGGGGCGACGCGGCGAATCCGCTCCAGCTTGCCGCGTTTCGCTTCGAGTTCCGCGCGACGCGTTTCGAGCGCGCGGCCGCGCTCCTCGGCTTCGTCGACCGCCGTATATGTCTTGCGCCATTGCGTCGTGCGCACGCTCGCCGTCTTCAGTTCGCTCGTGGCTTCCTCGAACTGCTTGAGGCCGATGTAATACGCGCGGTCGCCTGACTTGCGCTTGGCCCAGAGCGCGTCCGCTTCCTCGGCCAGGCGTTGCCGCACGGCGCCGAGACTCGCAATGCCCGCAGCCGATTGAAACAGCACCTGCCCGACATCGCTCGATGCATCGAGAATGCTTCGTCCGCCCGCAATCAATCCTTCGTGGCCGAGACAGTACATCTGCTCGAAGAAGCTCTTGTCCGCCGTGCCGATGAAGGGTGCGAGCGCATCGGCGGCGAGCGCGTCGCCATTGGGTTTGGCAAGCGACGCCTTGCGGCTCTTGGTGCGATGAAACGCGAGCGTCTCGTCGTTCAGTTGCAGCGTTGCGCCGAGTTGCAGATCGCTCTGCGGATGCACGAACGCGAGCGGCGAGCGCTGCGGAATGCCGAACAGCAATTCGGCAATCGCCGTCTTGATGGTCGACTTGCCCGCCTCGTTCGGTCCGACGATGAAGTGAAAATCCTGCGGCGCCGCCGGAAATTCGATGACGCGATCCGTGAACTTGCCAAAGCGAATCAGTTCTAGCTTGCCGATGCGCATGAGCCTATTCCGCATCCGCGAGTTGGGCGATCAGACCGGAGCGCACTTCGGCGACGATCCGCGCGAGATCGTCGTTGCGCACGTATTCGAGTTCAGGCACCGACTTTTGTAATTCGCTCGGCGCCTGCGACGCCAGACCGATCAAACGCTCTTTCAACATGCTTAGAAATTCCGGGTCGGACTCGGCTTCGACCAACAAGGCGTGCAGGTCGGCGAGCGCATCGGCGCCGCCGGCGAACGGTTCGCCCGCCGCGCTCGAATGCACGATCGGCTGCGTCGCGATCTTCACTTTTTCCAGCCACAGACGGTCGTGGCTGATCGCCGCGATCTGCGCCAGCACTTCGGCGCGCAGTTGCGCTTCGAGACCGAATAGCGCGCCATGCGCTTCGGTCGCGCCGGTGATCGTCACCCGCACCGCGAGCGGCACGGGTTGCGCGGCGGATTCGACGAGCGCATCGAGCGCGCGTCCGACCGCGAGCGCGACGTCATCGAGCGTGACGGCTTCGCTGGCATCGACGATAACGGACTCCCAGCGCAAGACATCGATGAAAAGCCGCTCGACGCTCACCTCTTCCGTCTCCGAAACGTGGACGATCACCGCACCGCGCCGGCCAGTTTCGCGGATATTGCGGCCCTGCAAGTTGCCAGGAAACACGATCGTGGAGGCCTCTTGCCAGATGGCGAAATCGTGCACGTGGCCAAGCGCCCAGTAGTGATATTGCCGCGCGTGCAACTCGGCGATCGAGCACGGCGCGTAACTCGCGTGCGCCGCGCTGCCTTCGAGCGCGGTATGCAACACGCCAATGTTGAAGTAGCCCTCGACCGGCTGCGGATACGCGGTGACGAGATTCGTCGTGACCGCTTTTTCCTTGAAGCTGTGGCCGTGCAGCGCCACCTTCAGGGCGTCGAGTCGAAAGGTCTGCGGCTTTCTGCTCGAAAACGTGTGCACGTTGTCGGGCAGCTGCAACTGGCTCGTCATCTCGCTCTCGGCGTCGTGATTGCCGAAGAGCACATAAACCGGAATGCCCGCGCGTCGCAAGCGCCCCATCTCGCGGCAAAAGAAGATGCCCGTGTTGTAGTCGCGCCAGGTGCCGTCGTAGAGATCGCCCGCGATGACCATGAAGTCCACCGCCTCTTCGAGCGCGACATCGACGAGTTTCGTGAATGCGTCGCGCGTGGCGTTGCGCAAGAGATCGGCGGGCGCGTCGGCATAAGCGGCGAGACCGTGCAACGGGCTGTCCAGATGGATATCCGCCGCGTGAACGAACCGCATGGCGTTGCCTCCTTTTTGATGTACTCGATGACCGCGCGGAGCGACGATGATAGCAGCCGCAATGAACGAATCGCGTCGCGTTGGAACGTGTTTCTTCGGGACGCGATGTGTCCCTGCGGGCTTGCACAATGACTCACTCGCATCCGCCGAAGAACGAACAGAACGAGGAGAACAAGTGAGCGCAACGAGCCCTTACACCACGCAGACAGTCGATGCCGCCATCGTGCATTTGGAACGCGTCGTGTCGAAGGAAGGCGCGAATTCGCTGTTCGGCCAGACGTACTGGCGCAGTCGCGTGCAGCAGGTCAGCGCGACGCGCGGCCTGCATCGCGACCAGCGCATGCGGCTCGAACGTCTCATGCGGCTGCTTTCGGACGTTTCGAGCGCCGCGCTATGTCTATGACACTCAAGCCCGCACGAGCGCTTGTGCCAGCGCAACGAACTCCGCCACCGGCACTTCTTCGGCGCGACGCGCGAGATCGAAGCCGAGCGCGTCGAAGTCGATTCGGTCGCGATACGCGCCGAGATTGTTGCGCAGGACCTTGCGACGCTGCGCGAAAGCAGCCTTGACGACTTCACTCAAGGTCGCCTCATCCACCACGGGCAGTTCGTGCGGCGCGAACGGAATCATCCGCACGATCGCGGAATTCACTTTCGGCGGCGGCTGGAAAGATTCGGGCGGCACGTCGATCAGCTTGTCCATCACGTAGCGGTATTGCAGCATCACGGACAGGCGGCCGTAGTCCTTGCTGGCGGGCTCGGCAATCATGCGATCGACCACTTCGTCCTGCAGCATGAAGTGCTGGTCGATCACCTTGGGCGCGAAGCTCGTCAGGTGAAACAAGAGCGGACTCGAAATGTTGTACGGCAGATTCCCGACGATACGCAGCGTCGGCTTGTCGCCTTCCAGCGCGAGCGAGCCGAAGTCGAATTCGAGCGCATCGGCGGAATGCACGACGAGACGCTCGCCAAAGCGCTTTTCCAACCGGCCGATCAAATCGCGGTCGAGTTCCACTGCGTGCAGCGGCGACTCGGGCGTGGCCACCCGTTCGATCAGCGGCTCGGTCAGCGCGGCAAGACCCGGTCCAATTTCGACCATGCGTTCGCCGTGTTTCGGCGCGATCGTATCGACGATCGAATCGATCACGCCCTGATCGACGAGAAAGTTCTGCCCGAAGCGCTTGCGCGCGAAATGGCCCTGGTGTCTGGTGGACATCGGTCTGACGCCTTTGAAACTGATGTGGATGAAGAACCGCGCGACGCTCAGACGCCGCGCTTGTCTCGGTGCTTGTGGCGCGCCATCGTGACGGCGGCGTCGATGGCCGCGATCATGCTGCCCGCATCGGCGCGGCCCGTGCCCGCGAGATCGAGCGCCGTGCCGTGATCGACGGAAGTGCGGATGATCGGCAAACCCAGCGTGACATTGATGCCTTCGCCAAAGGTTGCGAATTTCAGTACCGGCAAGCCCTGGTCGTGGAACATCGCGAGCACGCAATCGGCGTCTTTCAGATAGCGCGGCTGAAACAGAGTATCCGCCGGATACGGACCCGGCGCGTCGATACCGAGCGCGCGAGCACATTCGAGCGCGGGCGCGATGACATCGATTTCCTCGCGGCCGAGATAACCGTTCTCGCCCGCATGCGGGTTCAGCCCGGTCACGAGAATACGCGGCGCGGCGAGGCCGAAATGCGCGCGCAGATCGTGATCGATGATGCGCAGCGTCTCGACCAATCCGTCGATGGTCAGTGCCGCGGACACGTCCTTCAGCGGCAGATGCGTGGTGGCAAGCGCAACGCGCAATGGCCGCTCGCCCGTGCCCGCCAGCATCATCACGACTTGCGGCGTATGCGTGCGCTCGGCGAGATATTCGGTGTGGCCGGTGAAAGGCACGCCGGCGTCGTTGATCGTGCTCTTTTGCAGCGGTGCGGTAACGATGGCGTCGAACCGGCCTGCGAGCGCGCCGTCGATGGCTGCACTGAGCAGATTCAGCACGTAACGGCCGTTGGCCGCGTTCAGCTTGCCGGCCTCGGCGGGCGCGGCAAGCGCATGATGCTCGATCTCGATTCCACCATGCGCGGCAGGCCAGGACGCGGCGCGTGCCTTGAGCAACTCGCGGTCGCCCAGCACGACGAAGCGTGCTAACGGCCAGCGCGCCTGCGCTTCCTGCAAGGCGGCCGCCGTCAATTCCGGACCGACGCCCGCCGGTTCGCCCGTGGTGATCGCGATGGTGATCGCCGGGGCGAGCGGATGGGTGTCGGCGTTCATGCTTTTTTACTGCTGGGCTTGCGCCGCAATGCCCTTGTACTGCACGTAGGCGGTGTCACGCAGTTCGCGCAGCCAGTCGGAGTACGCCTGTTCCGCCTTGCGCTGACCAATGGCCTGACGCGCGATATCGAGCTGCTGCGTGGCCGACCCTTCCGCGTCGCGCCGGCCCAGCACCTGGATCAGGTGATAGCCGTATTCGCTGCGCACCGGGTCGCTCACGGCGTCGTCCTGCAGACTGTTCATCGCGCGTTCGAACTCGGGCACGGTTTCGCCCGGGCTGATCCAGCCGAGGTCGCCGCCTTGCGAGGCCGAACCGTCTTGCGAATACGTGCGCGCGAAGTTCGCGAAATCGCCGCCCGAGAGCACTTGCTGCTTGATGTCGAGCAGCTTCTGGCGCGCGGATTGTTCCGACATGCCATCCGACACGCGCAGCAGAATGTGACGCACGTGCGTCTGCACGAGCTTCGGCGCATCGGCCGCGGTGCCCTGGCTCGCGCGGCGCTCTACCAGCTTGACGATCTCGAATCCGCCGTCGGTGCGCAGAAGCGTCGGCACGACCTGACCGGGACGCAGCGTGGCCACCGCCGACACGATGCCCGCCGGCAACGTGCCCGGCGTGCGAAAGCCGAGGTCGCCGCCCTTGCCTGCGTCCGTGTCCTGCGAATTCTGCTTGGCAAGTTTCGCGAAGTCGTCGCCGTTTTGCGCTTGCTTAAGCACCGCGTCGGCTTGCGCCTGCACCTTCGCGACATCGGCGGAAGATGCGTCGGAAGACAGCTTGAACATGATGTGCTGCAGGTGCAGATCGCTCGAGTTGCGCGCGCCGGGACCGCGCTGGCTGGCGATGTAGTTCGCCACTTCGCCGTCGGACACGGTGATCTTGCTGTCCACTTCCTTTTCGCGCAGCTTGGAGAGCGTGAGTTCGGTGCGGGCGTCGCGCGTGAAGGTGGCCCAGGGCACGCCTTGCGCCTCGATGCGCGAGCGGTAGACGTCGAGCGTCATCTGGTTTTGCTGCGCGAGACGCTCGAGCGTGCGGTTCACGGTGGCGTCGTCGACGACGATGTTGTCTTCCTTCGCGCGCTGCAACTGAATGCGCTCGAGCACCATCTGATCGAGCACCTGCTGCTGCAATTGTTCAGCGGGCGGCACCGGCGCGTTCTGTTGTTGCAGACGCTGCGCGATGAGGCGCGAGCGGTCCTCGAGTTCGCGCCGCGTAATGACGCCGTCGTTGACGATCGCGACGACCGAATCGGTGACTTGGGCACTGCTGCCATTCGACAACGCCTGCGCACCGGCCGGCGAACTCAGGATCAGAGCGGCAGCGATCACGCTTGTTGCAACTACCGTCGATCGAAACATATTCACGTTTGCCACAGATACTCCATCAAATACGGGTCGTGCCCGTTCGTATGCTGCTTCTCGTGCGGTTCTGGCGAGCCGCCTTACTGCTTCTTAGCTGCGTGTTAGAGGATGCCTTGTCCGCCTGCGTTCCCCGAGGCTCACTCGTAGTTGCTGTAGCGGGCGAGCGGCGGCGCTGCTGGCGGCGGAGGCTGGTAGCCCTGGACGCTCGCGCGGAACGCGCTGACGAGGCCGTTGTCGACGTTCGACAGGCCCTTGAACGTAAGCTGCGCAAGCACGCGCGTGCCGGACGAGGGCTGACCGCTGGTGTTGACGCCATTAGCGTAACGTTGCGCGCCGAAACCAAGCGCCCAGCAGTCGGCATCGTACTGGAAGCCCACGAGGCCGTCGACGAGCCGATGACTCGCAAGATCATAATTGACACGAGCGACCGCATAGAGACGATTCGTGAGCGGCCACTCGCCGGACACCAGGATCTGGTTGATCGGCTCGTTCACGAGCGTGGTCTGGTTGGAACGCGTGTAGCGGTAGCCGACGTTGATCACCTTGCGGTCGGCCGGGCTGAACGCGAAGCCGATGCTCGAGCGCACGAGCTGATTGTTGTCGACATTATATTGGAACGCGGTTTCCGAGGCGAAACCAGCTCCCAGCTTGATCGCCGCGCCCGCGATGAGGTCCGAGTGCTTGGCCTCGTTGATCGGCTGATCCTCGGAGATCGTGACGCGCTGGCTCGTGAAATAGTACTGCTGCGCGATGACGAAACGCGCACGTTCATCGCCCGTCGCCGGGTTGATGAAGCGCGTCGTGAGGCCCGCCGTGATGCGGTTTGCGTCCGCGATCCGGTCGGTGCCGACGAACGTGTTCGGCGTGTAGATCTCGGCGAGACCGAAGTCGGCTTCGGCGGTATCGAAGATCGGCGCGAAATTCTGGTTGTGATACGGCGTGTAGACGTAATAAAGCCGCGGTTCCAGCGTCTGGATGTAGTCCTGGCCGAAAAGCCGCACCGAGCGGTCGAACACGAGACCCGAGTCGAAACTGAGCGTCGGGATCGATTCGGTGAAGTTCTTCGGCTGACCTGCCGGCGTCAGCGGTTGACCCGCGATCGGCCCGGTCGCGATATGGCTCAGGTCGTAAGAGGCGAAGTGCCACTGAATCTTCGGCGTGACAAAGTAGCCCGGCGCGTTGACCCCGTAACTCACGTACGGGTTGAAGTACATGCGCTGACCGTCGGTCGCGCCTTCCTCGGTGATCGTGAAGCGCGTGAAATCCGCTTCGGCGCCGTAGTCGAAACCGCCGACGTTGAACTTGCTGTACTGCACGTTCAACTGCGGTTCGCGCGCATACGGCGGGACCGACGGCTGCAACGTCTGCCAGCGCTGTTCGCGCGCAAGCACGGACCACGGTCCGTTGCTGTATGTCAGACCCGCTTCCTGCTGGTAGAGCAACTGCGTGCCGTTCAGGAACTGGTTCGACGCGTTGCCCAGGTCTTCCGGATACTGACTGTCCGAAACCTTGTTGTAATTGACGTAACCCGCAAAGCCGCCGCCGAAGTTCTGAAAATGCTTCCAGAAGATGGCATAGCGGTTCGTGTGCGTTTCGCGATCGTTCGGCAAATAGTCGCCAGTGAACGAGCCGGAGTAAGTAGGCGACAGATAGCGGTACGTCGCTTCCATCAGCACACCGCGCTGCGTCATGACGCGCGGCGTCACCGTCAGATCGCGATTAGGCGCGATGTTGAAATAGTACGGCGCCGTCAGTTCGAAGCCCGTGTTCGAACTCACCGAAAAAGTCGGCGGCAGAAAGCCACTGCGGCGGTCGCCCGTCAACGGAAACGACAGCCACGGGCTTGCGAATACCGGCACGCCCTGGAAGAACAGCACGCCGTTATGCGCGACGCCGTCTTCGGCGCCGGTATCGAAATCGAACGAACTGCCCTTGATGTACCAGGCCGGATTGGTTTCGCACGCGCAGGCCGTGTAGGTGCCGTGATCGACACGCGCCCGCTCGTTATCGATGATATCGATGCGCTCCGCGCTGCCCGAGCCGCCCGTCAGCAGGAAGTGGTACTTCGGGTTCGTCATGAACCCTTCGTTCGCCTCCACCTTCAAATGCGCTTCGGGACCCACGAACGACACGCCGTTGTTGATGAGCCTGACATTGCCGAAAGCATCGGCCATGTCGGTGTCCTGGTCGTAATGGAGCGCATCGCCCTTTATGACCGTCACCGTGCGCCGGATTTCCGCCGAACCTTTCGCCGCCATGTCCTCGTCGGACGTGCCAGTGGTCTTGTCGCCGAGAAGAAAACTCGTTGGCTGCTGGCCGCTCTTCAGCGGGCGCTCTTCCAGTTGGGGCGCGAGACGCAGGCTGCCGGGACCGTCGATTGGCTGCGGTTCGGCTGCGGGTCCTGCAAGCTGAGCGTGCGCGAAAGCGGGCATCAGGCCCGGAACGGATAAAAGCGCGGCGACGAGCCGCCGCCGGCGTGGCTGAGCGTCGCCTGGAATCTTCGATGCGGGAAACTGTCGTGGCGGCATGTATGGGTGGCGGTTCGATCCCGTTCGCGTCCTGAGCGCGATGCCGACAAGTCTGCGGCCGCGCTTTTGGCCGCGCTGTGACCGCACATGCGTCGAGGTCGAAACTGGACGGTCCGTTGCCAGGCAGGGACGACACTCGATCGAACGGTGACGCGGACAGTCGTCGGGCCTGGCGCCAGGCTTGAAACGGATCGCTTAAAAAAGTCGTGGGGTATTATATGGCAAGATGTTTTGCCTCTCGAATTTATGACGCACATTCCCCCCGATTCCCGCTTCGAACAACTTCGTTCGTGGCTGCAAACCCTCACCGATCGTTACCGGCTCGATGTCGCGACGCTCGCGCCCGCGTCGGCCGACGCCAGCTTTCGCCGCTACTTCAGGCTGGAGAGCGCATCGGAGCATGGCAGCACGCTCATCGCCGTCGATGCCCCGCCGCCCGAGAAATGCCGCGAGTTCGTGCAAGTGGCAGGCTTGCTCGAAACCGCCAACGTGCATGTGCCGAAGATTCTCGAAGCCGACTTCGAGGCCGGCTTCATGCTCGTGACCGATCTCGGCACGACCACCTACATCTCCGTCCTCGACGAAAAGAACGCGCGCGGGCTCATGCGCGACGCCATCGACGCGCTGATCCGCTTCCAGCAGACTTCGCGCGAAGGCGTGCTCCCGCCGTTCGACGAAGCGTTCCTGCGTCGCGAGATGGAGTTGATGCCCGAGTGGTTCATCGGCCGTCACCTTGGCCGCGAGGTCACACAAGCCGAGCGCAAGACGCTCGACAAGACCTTCGATCTGCTCGTCAAAAGCGCGCTCGCGCAACCGCGCACTTTCATGCTGCGCGACTTCATGCCGCGCAATCTGATGGTCGCGGAGCCGAACCCCGGCGTGCTGGATTTTCAGGACGCGGTTTACGGGCCGATTGCGTACGACATCGCATCGCTCATGCGCGACGCGTTCATCAGCTGGGACGAGGAGTTTCAGCTCGACTGTATCGTGTACTACTGGGAACGCGCGCGAAAGGCCGGCCTTCCGGTCGATGCGGACTTCGGCGAGTTCTATCGTCAGGTCGAGTGGATGGGCCTGCAGCGGCACATCAAGGTGCTCGGGCTGTTCGCGCGCATTCATTATCGCGATGGCAAGTCGCACTATCTGGCGGACTTGCCGCGCTTCATCGGCTACGCGCGCAAGGTGGCCGAACGCTACGCGCCGCTCTTCCCCTTCGCGCGGCTGCTCGATCAGTGGGAAGGCCGCGCGATCGAAGTCGGCTATACGTTCTGAGCAGCCATGAGTCAAACCCTCAACACGGCGATGATCTTCGCCGCCGGCCGCGGCGAACGGATGCGCCCGCTCACCGATTCCTGCCCGAAGCCGCTGCTTGAAGTCGGCGGCAAGCCATTGATCGTCTGGCAGATCGAGCGGCTCGCGGCGGCGGGCATCCAAACCATCGTCATCAATCACGCGTGGCTCGGCGAGCAGATCGAAGACGCGCTCGGCGACGGTTCGCGCTGGGGCGTCGAGTTGCGCTATTCCGCCGAGACCGACGCGCTGGAAACGGCGGGCGGAATCGCGCAGGCGCTGCATCTGATCGGGCGCGGCGTTTTTATCGCGGTGAGCGGCGATGTGTTCTGCGAGTTCGACTATGCGTCGCTCGGCGAACGCGCCGACAAGCTCGCATCGCGCGATACGCCCGGCATGCATCTCGTGATGGTGCCCAATCCGCCCTTCCATCCAAACGGCGACTTTGCGTTGCGCGAAGACGGGCTGCTCGCCATCGACGGCGCGCCGCGCCATACGTTCGGCAACATCGGTCTCTACGACACGCGCATGTTCCATGACCTGACTCCGGGTACGCGCCGCGCGCTGACGCCGTATTACCGCGAGACCATCGTGGGGAAACGCGCCACCGGCGAGTTGTACGTAGGCCGCTGGGAGAACGTCGGCACGCCCGCGCAACTCGACGCGCTCGACCGGGAATTGCGCGCCCAAGCCTGAGGCGCGCCGGGATTGGGACGCATCCGATGGTAAAATGCGCAGTTCTGCCGTCTTTTCCTTCCAGCCGCAAGCAGAAGCTGACACGCCAAGCCATCATGTCCGATACCCGTCCCGATACCCTCTTCGCGCTCACCGCGCTTTCGCCGCTCGACGGTCGCTACGCCTCCAAGACCGAAGCCCTGCGCGAATGGCTCTCCGAGGCCGCATTCATGCGTCACCGCGTGACGGTCGAAATTCATTGGCTGATCGCGCTGTCGCGTGCGGGCTTCGTCGAAGTGCCGCGCTTCTCCGAGGCATCCGAGCAATTTCTGCTGAGCTTGGCCGAGCGCTTCACGGCGCACGACGCGGCGCGCATCAAGGACATCGAGCGCGTCACGAATCATGATGTGAAGGCAGTCGAATACTGGCTGAAGGAATCGGTCAAGGGTCAGCCGGAACTGGAACGCGCGAGCGAGTTCATTCACTTCGCGTGTACGTCGGAAGATATCAACAACACGTCGCACGGGCTCATGCTCGCCGGCGCGCGCGAACATGTGATCGTGCCCGCGCTGCGCTCGGTGCACGAGCGCCTGGTGAAGCTCGCGCACGCACACGCCGAACAGCCAATGCTCTCGCGCACGCACGGCCAGCCCGCGAGCCCGACGACGCTCGGCAAGGAAATCGCCAACGTGGCGGCGCGTCTGTCGCGCGCCATCGAACGTATCGTCGAGGTGCCGCTGCTTGGCAAGATGAACGGCGCGGTCGGCAATTACAACGCGCATCTGTCAGCGTATCCGGAGTTCGACTGGGAAGCGTTTTCGAAGGATGTCGTCGAAAACCGTTTGAAGCTCACGTTCAATCCGTACACGATCCAGATCGAGCCGCACGACTACATGGCCGAACTATTCGATGCCGTCGCGCGCGCGAACACGATTCTGCTCGACCTCGATCGCGACGTGTGGGGCTATATCTCGCTTGGCTACTTCAAGCAGCGCACGAAGGCGGGCGAGATTGGTTCATCGACGATGCCGCACAAGGTCAACCCAATCGACTTCGAAAACTCGGAAGGCAATCTCGGCCTCGCGAACGCGACGCTGCGCCATCTTTCCGACAAGCTGCCGATTTCGCGCTGGCAGCGCGACCTCACCGATTCGACGGTGCTGCGCAATATCGGCGTGGCGTTCGGCTACTCGCTGCTCTCCTACGACGCGCTGATCCGCGGTCTGGACAAGCTCGAGGTGAACGCGGCGCGCCTGAACGAAGATCTCGACAATTGCTGGGAAGTGCTCGCCGAGCCCGTGCAAACGGTGATGCGCCGTTTCGGCATCGAGAATCCGTATGAGCAACTGAAGGAACTGACGCGCGGCAAAGGCATCACGCGCGAAGGCTTGCAGACGTTCATCAATGGTCTCGCGATTCCCGCGGATGCGAAGCAGTTGCTGCTCGACATGACGCCGGGTTCGTATATCGGCAAGGCGGTCGAGCTGGCGAAGCGAATCGCTTGACGTTCGATCGGGCCGCTTGAGCCGGCCCTTCCGCACTTGCTCGCTTCATAAAAGAAGGCCCCGCGCTTGAACACGCGGGGCCTTTTTTGATGCCTATCGCTCCTGACTCAGCGCGTCTTGAGCTTCTCGATCACGTTATCCACGATCTGCTCAGGCGTGAGTTCAATACTCTCGATGATCGCCTCGTCTTCGCCCGGCTCTTCGAGCGTATCGAGCTGGCTTTGCAACAGCGACGGCTCGAAGAAGTGGCCTGTACGCGTCTGCAGGCGCTCCTTCAACACGTCGAACGTGCCCTGCAGATAGACGAAAACGACGTCCTTGTCGCCATCGCGCAAGATGTCGCGATACGAGCGCTTCAACGACGAGCACGTGAACACCGCCGTTTCGCCCGCGCGCTTTTTCTCTTCGATCGCCGCGCGGATCGTCTTTAGCCACGGCCAGCGGTCGTCGTCCGTCAGCGGGATGCCCTTGTGCATCTTTTCCTTGTTGGCGGCGCTGTGGAACGCGTCGCCGTCAGTGAACGGGCATTGCAGGCGTTCCGCCAGCATTTCGCCGATGCGGGTTTTGCCGGCGCCCGAGACGCCCATCGCGATCAGAATCATCAAAATCTCCTTACACGACCGCCGCGAGCGCGAAGGTCAAACCTAAACCCATCAGGGAAATAAGCGTTTCGAGCAACGACCAGGTCTTGAACGTCTGTCCGACCGTCATCCCGAAATACTCTTTGATCAGCCAGAAGCCGCCATCGTTCACGTGCGAGAAGATCAGCGAGCCAGAGCCGGTAGCAAGTACCAGCAACTCGGGACTGACGTGACCGCCTGCCGCCGCTGCAATCGGCGCCACGATACCGCATGCGGTCGTCATGGCGACAGTCGCCGAGCCGGTGGCCAGGCGAATCAGCGCGGCGACGAACCAGCCGAGCAGCAAGGGCGAAAGATTCGCTTGCGAAGCCGTGGCGACTATCTGCTGAGAAATGCCGCTCTCACGCAGGATATTGCCGAAACCTCCGCCCGCGCCCACGATCAGCGTGATGCCCGCGATCGGCGCAAGACATTCGCCGCAGAACTTCTGGATCTGATCGCGATTGAAGCCGCGCGCCGCACCGAAAGTCCAGAAACTGACCAGCACGGCAATCAGAAGCGCCATGTCGGACTGACCGACGAAGCGTAGCAGGTCGTTGGGCAGCGTCTTCGGCGTGAAGACCAAGTCAGCCCAACTGCCGACGAGCATGAGAATCACCGGCAACAGAATGGTGAAGAGCGTAATGCCGAAGCTCGGCAGATCGCGCTTTTTTTCCGTATCGCCATGCTTGCTGATGAACTGGTCGGCCAGCGCATTGGAGTCCGGCAGCTTGATGTACTTGTGGATCATGAGCGCGAAAAGCGGCCCGGCGACAATGGCGGTCGGAATCCCGACGATCAGACCATACGCAATCGTCCTGCCGATATCGGCGTGATACGCCTGTACCGCGAGCAACGCGGCCGGGTGCGGCGGAATCAGACCGTGCACGACCGAAAGGCCGGCGACCATCGGCAGACCGATCAGCAGCAAGGACTTGCCCGTGCGTTTGGCGACATTGAACGCGATCGGAATCAGCAGCACGAAACCCACCTCGAAGAACACCGGCAAGCCCACGATGATCGCCACGACCATCATCGCCCAGTGAATGTTCTTTTCGCCGAAGACATTGATCAGCGTATTGGCGACGCGCTCGGCGCCGCCGGATTCCGCCATCATTTTGCCGAGCATCGTACCGAGACCCACGACGATGGCAATATGCCCGAGCGTATTGCCGTTGCCGGTCTCGAACGCCTTGACGATCTTGTCCATCGGCATGCCGACCGCAAGCGCGAGCAGCACGGACACGATGATCAGAACGAGAAACGGGTAAACCTTAAAACGCGCGATCATCAGGATCAGAACCGCGATCGCGATTACCGCATAGAGCAGGAGCATGCTCCCGTGGACGGCCGGCATGACGCCTCCTTTGATTTTGTTGAGGTTTTTGGCGCTATGCGTGCGTTTGCCGTCGCTGCAAAGAAGCAACGGGCAAGCGCGTGCACCGCGCCGAAGAATCGGGATTTTACTGGTAAGCGGGAAAGTCGTCCGTAAAGCGGTCGAAGGACAACATAAAGCTGAATTTGGATGCGCGCGCCGTCGCTTGAATGTGAAAAAAGCCGACTCTTGTTGAGAGTCGGCTCTTTCGTGCCTATTGCTTCGCGCTAATTCGAACAGCTTGAATCAGGACGCCGGATTCGCGGTCGATGCGGCAGAACCGCAGGTGAAGGTGATCTCGCGCGGATTGTTACGGCCTTGATTGCCTTGCAGACCGTCGACTGCCTGCACCAAAACCACTTGGCGATCCTGGCAAATCTTTGTCGCCGCGCTCATGCACGACTTCTGCGACTCGAACAGACCGGAGCATGTGGCACGATAGGCTTCGCCCTGATTTGCGATGTTCACCTTTCGAGCCGTATAGGCCATGCCTGTGTCGGTGGTGCATGCAGACAACATTGCCGCTGCGGAGATGATGGAAATAAGATACTTGAACATCTTTCAACTGCCGGGTAATTGATGGTTGCTTGAATCGAGCGCCTGGGCAAACGCGCGACTACGCGAATGCCCAGGCTTTGCTTCCTGACTGTCACGTCAGGAAGCTTGCTTTACCACCGGTACGAAGCGTTGGCGCTGTACACGGTGCCATTGCGGCTCGTACCCGCACCCGCCTGCAACACGAGGTTCTGCGTGACACGCAGGTTCATCGCGACGGCAGCCGCCGCATAACCCTGATACGCGGCGCCGCCCACACCGACGGACATATCCTTGTCCTGATCGATGTGCGGGACCATGGCCAGAGCCGTAGCCGCTGCAATACCCGAGTAGGCAGTGCGACCGATGTTGGTGACCTGGCTTTGCATCCCGGCAACCGCACCGTCGGTGTAGCCGTTGGATTGCGCGACCGCGTCGTTCAACTGGTTCACGTTGACCATATCCGTGTCTTGCGTACCAGCCGCGACGTTGGTGATCTGACGCTCACTTCCCACCGCACCAACCGACACCGTCTGAGCACGATCCGCCACGGAACTTGCACCCAAGGCAACGGAGTTGTCCGCCGTAGCCTGGCTGCCTGCGCCGATCGCCGTTGCGTAGTTCCCGCTCGCAAGGGCATTCGTGCCCATTGCGGTGGTGCTCATGCCCGTGGCTTGTGCGTTCGCGCCGCTTGCTACAGCGTGCGGACCGCTAGCCACGGCCGCTTCGGTCGTCCGGTCGCCATCAGCCGCAAAGAGCGGATTCGCACTCGCGGTGACGTTCTGGATGGAACTGGCCAGCGCGTCGAGCTGCGCCTTATTGGCCAAGTCGGTCGGAACGACACCTGCTTGAACGCCATGGATCTGCGTGCCTTGGGCGCCGCTCAGCGTGATGTTGCTGTAGTCGGTGTTGCCGTTGGCATCCGTGTCGAACGTTGCGGCCGTCTTCGCGGTTTGATTGCCGTAGAGGCCAGAATCCTTCAACTGACCAACCGTTGCAACGTCACTGTCAGCAATACCGTTCGCGATGTTGGTAATACGCAGCTTGTCCGTGCTGTTGCCGAACGACACTGTGTTCGCCTGGTCGGCGACAGCGTTGGTAGCCAAAGCCACCGCGTTGTCGGCCGTCGCCACGGCGTTGCCGCCGATTGCGATCGAGTTCTTGCCCGTTGCCGACGAGTCGATCAGGACGGAGTTGGCATGGAAGTACTTGATGCCACCCCCGTTCGCGGCAGTGCTCATGGCCGTCGAGATGCTCGTGACGTCGGTCATCGCAGTGCTCACGGTCGTCGACATCGAGTCGATGCCCGTCGACAGTGAGTTCACAGTGGTCGACATCGAGTTGACGGTCGTCGAGATCGACGTGGAGAGCGAACTGAAGCCCGTCGAGAGCGAGGACACACCTGTCGAGAGCGAGGACATGCCCGTCGACAAGGAATCCACGCCCGTGGACATCGAATTGATCGTCGTTGAAGACGACGTCGACAGCGAATTGACACCCGTCGAGAGCGAGTCAACACCGGTCGACAGCGAGGTGATGGCCGTTGACGAAGACGTCGAAATGGAGTCGATACCCGTGGACAACGAACTCATCGCCGTCGAAGACGACGTGGACAACGAGCTGACGCCTGTTGAGAGCGAATCAACACCCGTGGACAGCGAGCTGACCGCCGTCGAAGACGACGTGGACATCGAGCTGATGCCTGTGGACAGCGAGCTAACACCGGTCGAGAGCGAACTGATCGCCGTCGAAGACGACGTCGACAGCGAGCTGATACCCGTGGAGAGCGAGCTGATGCCCGTGGACAGCGAACTCACTCCCGTGGACAGCGAGCTGACGGCCGTCGAAGACGACGTGGACAGCGAGCTCACACCCGTGGACAGCGAATCCATACCGGTGGACAGCGAGCTGATCGCCGTCGAGGTCGACGTGGACAGCGAACTGACACCGGTCGAGAGCGAATCAACACCGGTCGACAGCGAACTGATCGCCGTCGAGGACGACGTGGACAGCGAACTCACACCCGTGGACAGCGAGCTGATGGCCGTCGAGCTCGATGTGGACAGCGAGCTGACACCCGTGGACAGCGAATCCACACCCGTGGACAGCGAACTGATGGCCGTCGAGGTCGAAGTGGACAGCGAGCTGACGCCCGTGGACAACGAGCTCACACCCGTCGAGAGCGAATCAACACCCGTGGACAGCGAACTGATCGCCGTCGAAGTCGAAGTGGACAGCGAACTGACGCCCGTCGAGAGCGAACTCACACCCGTGGACAGCGAACTGATGCCCGTCGAGAGCGAATCCACACCCGTGGACAGCGAACTGATCGCCGTCGAGGTCGAGGTGGACAGCGAGCTGATACCCGTCGAGAGCGAACTCACACCCGTGGACAGCGAACTGATGCCCGTGGAGAGCGAATCCACACCCGTTGACAGCGAGCTGATCGCCGTCGAGGTCGAGGTGGACAGCGAGCTGATACCCGTGGACAGCGAACTCACGCCTGTGGACAGCGAGCTGATCGCCGTCGAGGTCGACGTGGACAGCGAACTCACGCCCGTGGACAGGGAGTTCACCGCCGTCGAGCTCGAGGTAGACAGCGAGCTGATACCCGTGGACAGCGAGTTGATCGCGGCCGAGTTCGAGCTCGACAGCGAGCTCAACTGACCGAAGTTCACCGCGTCGGACTGGTTCGTGCCGTCAGCCACGTTCGTGAGCGTTGCCGCCGTGCCACCCTTGTTCAGCGTGACCTTCGTGTGCGTCGAGTCATCGTACTGCACCGAGTTGGCCACACCCGTGGACAACGAGTTGATCGCCGTCGAGGTCGACGTGGACAGCGAGCTCACACCGGTCGACAACGAGTTGACTGCCGTGGAGGTCGAGCTCGACAGCGTGCTCATGCCCGTGGACAACGAGCTAATACCGGTAGACAGCGAGTTGATGCCCGTCGAGGTCGACGAGGACAGCGAGTTGATCGCCGTCGAGGTCGAGCTCGACAGCGAGCTCATGCCCGTGGACAGCGAGTTGATGCCCGTCGAAGTCGACGCCGACAGCGAGTTCATGCCCGTGGACAACGAGCTGATGCCCGTGGAGGTCGAAGCCGACAACGAGCTCATGCCCGTGGAGAGCGAGCTGAGGCCCGTGGAGGTGGACGTCGACAGCGAGTTCACACCCGTGGACAGCGAACTGATGCCCGTGGAGGTGGATGCCGACAGCGAGTTCACACCCGTGGACAGCGAATTGATGCCCGTGGAGGTGGACGTCGACAGCGAGTTCACACCGGTAGACAACGAGTCGATGCCGGTGGAGGTCGAAGCCGACAGCGAGTTCAGACCCGTGGAGAGCGAGCTCACGCCGGTGGACAGCGAGCTAACACCCGAGGACAGCGAACTGACACCCGTGGACAGCGAGCTGATGCCTGTCGAAGTGGACGCCGACAGCGAGCTCATGCCCGTGGACAGCGAACTGATACCCGTGGACAGCGAGCTGATGCCCGTGGACAGTGAGCTCACGCCGGTGGACAGCGAGCTGATGGCCGTGGAGGTCGAGGCCGACAGCGAGCTCATGCCCGTGGAGAGCGAGCTCGCACCAGTCGACAACGAACTCACACCCGTGGACAGCGAACTGACACCGGTGGACAGCGAGCTGATGCCCGTCGAGGTGGACGCCGACAACGAGCTCATGCCCGTGGACAGCGAACTCACGCCGCTCGACAGCGAGCTCATGCCCGTGGAGAGCGAACTGATGCCCGTCGAAGTCGAAGCCGACAGCGAGTTCATGCCCGTGGAGAGCGAGCTCACACCGCTCGAGAGCGAACTCACGCCTGCGGACAGCGAGCTCACGCCCGTGGACAACGAACTCACGCTCGTGGACAGCGAACTGACGCCGGTGGACAGCGAGCTCACGCCCGTGGACAGCGAGCTGATGCCCGTGGACAGCGAGCTAATGCCTGTGGACAGCGAGCTGATGCCCGTGGACAGCGAACTCACGCCAGAAGACAGCGAGCTGATACCCGTGGACAGCGAGCTCACGCCCGTGGACAGCGAGTTGATGCCCGTCGAGGTCGACGCCGACAGCGAATTCATGCCCGTGGACAGCGAACTCACGCCAGTGGACAACGAGCTCACGCCCGAGGACAGCGAACTCACGCCCGAGGACAAGGAGCTCACACCCGTGGACAGCGAACTGATACCCGTGGACAGCGAGTTGATGCCTGTGGACAGCGAACTCACGCCCGAGGACAGCGAGCTCACGCCGGCGGACAGCGAACTCACGCCCGTGGACAGCGAACTGACACCCGTGGACAGCGAACTCACGCCCGTGGACAGCGAACTCACGCCGGTAGACAGCGAATTAATGGAGCTCGAAGTCGAGGACGACAGCGAACTCATGCCCGTTGACAGTGAGCTCATGCTCGTGGAGAGCGAGCTGATACCTGTGGAGAGCGAGCTCACGCCGGTGGACAGCGAGTTGATCGACGTCGAAGTCGAGGCCGACAGCGAGCTCATGCCCGTGGAGAGCGAACTCACGCCGGTGGACAGCGAGTTGATCGCAGTCGAGGTCGACGACGACAGCGAGTTCATCCCCGTCGAGAGCGAACTGACGCCCGTGGACAGCGAGTTGATCGCAGTCGAGGTCGACGACGACAGCGAGTTCATCCCCGTCGAGAGCGAGCTCACGCCGGTGGACAGCGAGTTGATCGACGTCGAGGTCGACGACGACAGCGAATTCATGCCCGTCGAGAGCGAGCTCACGCCGGTGGACAGCGAGCTCACGCCCGTGGACAGCGAGTTGATCGACGTCGAGGTCGAGCTCGAGATCGAGCTGATGCCCGTTGACAGCGAGTTGATGCCCGTGGACATCGACGCCATGCCCGTGGAGAGCGAATCGAAGTTGCCTGTCGAGGACGACACCGCGGTCGACAACGAATTCAAGCCCGAAGAGGTCGACGACGACAGCGAGCTCAGCTGGCCGAAGTTCACCGCATCCAGCGCGCTCGTGCCGTTTGCCACGTTGGTCAGCGTCGCTGCCGAGCCGCCCTTGTTCAGCGTGACCTTGGCGTGCGTCGAGTCATCGTACTGCACCGAGTTGGCCACACCCGTGGACAGCGAGTTGATCGCCGTCGAGGTGGAACCGGACAGCGCGCTCAGACCCGTCGAGAGCGAGTTCACGCCGGTGGAGAGCGAGTTCACGCCCGTGGACAGCGAGGCAATGCCCGTAGAGGTCGAAGCCGACAGTGAGTTCAGGCCCGTGGAGAGCGAGCTAATGCCGGTGGAGCTTGACGCCGACAACGAGTTGATGGCTGTGGAGGCCGACGTCGACAGCGAGTTCAGACCCGTCGAGAGCGAGCTGATGCCCGTGGAGGTCGAGGACGACAGCGAGTTCAGGCCCGTCGAGAGCGAACTCACGCCGCTGGAGAGCGAACTGACGCCTGTCGAGAGCGAACTGATGGCCGTGGAGGTCGAGGCCGACAGCGAGCTCATGCCTGTCGACAATGAGCTGATGCCCGTGGAGGTCGAAGCCGACAGCGAGCTCATGCCCGTCGACAATGAACTGATGCTCGTGGAGGTCGACGCCGACAGCGAGTTCATGCCTGTCGACAATGAGCTGATGCCCGTGGAGGTCGACGCCGACAGCGAGCTCATGCCCGTGGAGAGCGAGCTGATGCCCGTGGAGCTCGAAGCCGACAGCGAGTTGATGGCTGTGGACGCCGAACTCGACAGCGAGTTCACACTCGTGGACAGCGAAGTGATGCCCGTCGAGGTCGACGATGACAGCGAGTTCAGCGCCGCGGACAGCGAGCTGACGCCCGTGGAGAGCGAACTCACGCCCGTGGACAGCGAACTGATGCCAGTAGACGTCGAAGCCGACAGCGAGTTCATGCCGGTGGACAACGAGCTAATGCCTGTGGACGTCGAAGCCGACAGCGAGTTCATCCCCGTCGACAACGAACTGACGCCTGTCGAAACCGAGGAGGACAGCGAGTCGAGACTTGTCGAGACGGAATTCACAACCGTCGAAGTCGAGGCGGACAAGCTGCTTAGCGTGCTAGTCGTTGTACTCAAACCGGTGGAGAGAGAACTCACGCCCGTCGAGACCATCGTCGAAAGCGACGTGATCATGTCGATGCCAGAAGTCGACAAGGCAGTGGACAACGATGTGATACCCGTCGACGCCGATGCTGAAAGCGAAGTCAACTGACCGAAGTTCACCGCGTCGAGGGCGCTCGTGCCAGCTGCCACGTTGGTGAGCTTGACCGCCGAGCCGCCCGCATTCAATGTCACCAGGGAGTGCGTTGAATTATCGTACATCACGGCATTGCCAACGACGGTCGACAGGCTCGTGACGTTGCTGTTCGTGGTGCTCAAGCCCGTCGAAAGCACGTTGACGGTGCTGTTGGTCGTGCTCAGACCGGTCGACAGTGTGCCAACCGTGCTGGACAACGAGGTAACGGAGCTATTGGTGGTACTCAACCCCGTCGACAGACTGTTGATCGAGCTATTGGCCGTGCTCAAGCCGGTCGACAGCGAGCTCACGCCCGTCGAAGTCGACGCCGAGAGCGAACTCACATTCGTGGAGAGAGAACCAACGGTGCTGTTGGTGGTGCTCAGACCAGTGGAGAGGCTGCTCACCGCAGTGTTGGTGGTGCTCAAACCCGTCGACAGCGAAGTAACCGATGTGGACAGGCTATCTACCTTGCTGCTCGTCGTGCTCAGGCCCGTCGACAGACTATCGACCTTGCTGCCGGCTGTGCTCAGACCCGTCGACAGCGTGTTCACCGTGCTGTTGGTCGTGCTCAAACCCGTCGACAGCGAACTCACGCTCGTCGAAGCCGAGGCCGACAGCGTGCTCATGCCCGTAGACAAGCTGTTGACTGAACTGTTGGTCGTGCTCAGACCGGTCGACATGCTGTTCACGGCGCTATTCGTCGTGCTCAAACCCGTCGATAGGCTGCTGACCGTGCTGTTGGTCGTGCTCAAACCCGTCGACATCGAACTCACGCTCGTCGAAAGCGAACTCACCGCGCTCGTCGCTGTGCTGAGCCCGGTCGAGAGACTGTCAACCTTGCTGCTCGTCGTGCTCAAGCCGGTGGACAGGCTGCTAACCGCGATATTCGTCGTGCTCAGGCCTGTGGAGAGGCTGCTGACCGCGCTGTTGGTGCTGCTCAGGCCCGTCGACAGCGACGTGACGCCCGTGGATGCGGAAGCAGAAAGCGAATTCAGGTTTGTCGACAGCGAGCTAACTGTGGTGTTCGTTGAGCTCAAACCCGTCGACAGACTGGTTACCGCGCTAGTCGTCGTGCTCAAGCCGGTCGACAAACTGCTCACCGCGCTATTCGTGGTACTCAGGCCAGTCGAGAATGAGTTGACCGTGGTCGACATGCTCGTGACCGAGCTGTTGGCCGTGCTTAGGCCCGTGGAAAGGCTGTCGACGTTGCTGCTGACGGTGCTGACACCGGTCGAAAGGCTATCGACGCGGCTGCCAGTGGTGCTCAAGCCCGTGGAGATACTGTTCACGCTGGTCGACATCGAGCTTACGGCGCTATTTGCCGTGCTGACACCGGTGGACAGACTGTTCACCGTGCTGTTGGTCGTGCTCAGGCCGGTCGAGAGGCTAGACACAGCGCTGGTCGTCGTACTCAGACCTGACGACAAGCTAGTGACGGCGCTGTTGGTCGTGCTCAGGCCTGTGGAAAGGGAGCTAATGCCCGTGGAAGTCGAAACGGAAAGCGAACTGAGGCCGGTGGACAGGCTGCTGACCGAACTGACAGCCGTGCTGACGCCGGTTGAAAGCGAGTTGACGGTGCTGGTGGTCGTGCTCAGGCCGGTGGAAAGGCTATCGACCTTGCTGTTCGCGGTACTGACGCCCGTGGAAAGGCTGCTCACCTGGCTGTTAGTCGTGCTCAAGCCGGTAGAAAGCGAACTCACTGCACTATTGGTGGTGCTCAGTCCCGTCGACAGCGAGCTTACGCCGGTCGATGTCGAGACGGACAACGAACTCAGGCTAGTCGAAAGCGTATTGACAGTGCTGTTGGTGGTGCTCAAGCCGGTCGACAGGCTATTCACCGAGCTGTTGGTGGTGCTCAGGCCGGTCGACAGGCTGCTCACCGCGCTCGTCGCTGTGCTCAGGCCAGTGGACAAGCTGACAACACCACTATTGGCTGTGCTCAAGCCAGTAGAAAGGCTGCTTACTGCGCTGTTAGTGGTGCTCAGGCCGGTCGAAAGGCTGCTCACCATACTGCCGGTAGTGCTCACGCCGGTCGATAGCGAAGTTACTGCGCTGTTCGTCGTGCTCAGCCCCGTCGACAAGCTGCTCACAGCGCTATTCGTGGTGCTCAGACCGGTCGATAGGCTGCTAACCGCGCTGCCAGCTGTGCTCAAGCCCGTAGACAGACTGCTCACCGCAGTATTCGTCGTGCTTAGGCCGGAAGACAGGCTATTGACCATGCTGCCGGAGGTGCTCAAGCCAGTCGACATACTGGCAATCGAGCTGGATACTGTGCTCACGCCTGTCGAAATACTGCTAACGGAGCTGTTCACCGTGCTCAAGCCGGTCGACAGGCTGCTCATCGAACTGGTCGTCGTGCTGAGGCCAATTGACAACGAGCTGATCTGGGAGACCGTAGAAAGCGACAAACTGTTTAAACCAGTGGACACGGAAGTCGATAGCGAGCTGAGACTCGTTGAGAGACTACTCACGCGGCTGCCCGTCGTACTGACTCCGCTAGATAGCGAATTTACAGCGATGGACAATGAAGACGCCGATGTCGAAATCGAACTCACGCTGGTCGAAGTGCTCGACGAAACAGACGACCAAGCGCTCGAGATTGAGCTCATTCCCGTGGACAAACTCGTGGAAGCGGAGGTCCACGCCGTAGAAACCGAGCTCATGCCGGTAGACAGACTGGTCGAAGCACTGCCCCATGCTGTCGACAGCGCGCTCATCCCCGTCGACATGGAGCTAATGTTAGTAGAGAGCGAGAGGGACGTGGAGCTGACAGCGGTAGAGAGCGAATTGGAAATCGTAAACAGCTGCCCGCCGTTCACTGCATCCATGCTGGAGCTGGTTATCGCACCATTTGCCAAATTGCCAATGCTGTGCGCGGTCATATCCAGGTATTGATTCATCTGAATCTTCGTGGCCGCACCCAAGGTCACGACGCCAGCTCCGGCTGCCACAAAAGCCGACGTGTTGGCGTTATCGTCCTCCATGATTGCGCCGCTCCATGCGCTGCCCAAGTTCATGAAAGTATTATTGCCACAGCTGTTGCCACTAATGTTACCGACAGTGTTGACCCACATTCCATAGCCCGTGCCATTCACACACGTGCCCACAACGGCAACGGCCCAAGCGGCAGAGTTTCCAAATAGGAAAGCGGTCGCAATGCCAATTCCCGAGGCGACTCTCAAAATATTAGAAGGACCTCGCTCTCGCGGAGAAATTAGCACCTCCCCACCGGTTTCCGGACCGCATACCGCGCCGGAGCTTTTCTTGCCACGCGCCGCCGCAGTCTCTGCGACCGCGACGAAAGTACCCACTTTTTCATTCCAAATACTGCGGTATGACTTGTTCATAAACCGTATTGATCCACAAAAAACGACCGTCTTTCACAAAAAACCTAAGAAGGAAAACCTTCTAACTTCGGTACAGAATATTGATGTGTCCGCCGTGTTAGAAGCGGACACCTCCTAAAATCGAGAAAATCCAAATCAACAGGCGACACTCAGCGCTGTGCCTTGCGTATTTAAGAAAAGTCGCATTGAATACAGCAGAACACAGCTGATGGAGCTAGGCGGAAACCGCACTAGTCTCGGCTAAAAGCTTTTGTGATAATCCGTTGATTATTGAACAACAGCGGAGACCAGCGGGCGGCCCAATTTACTGAAGGGAAGGGATTCGGCATCAATAAAAAAGGTTTCCTAAGCTTCAGGAAACCGTGGCGCTCTAGCCAAGCGGTTTTGAGACCGCTGGCGGATTACAGTTGCGACTTAAGTAACGCTGAACCTCAACGTGCAGGTCTTTCCATTAACGAATCTAACAACTGTGTGTATGTTTTTGACAGTGCTTCATTTTCAGGCATGAAACGATTGATCGCTGATCTCTGAGCGTCTCGGTAAGCCATGTATTGGGCGTCGTGCACCTCGATGGCCTTAATTACTTGTTTTGCCCCCTCTTGCACGTTGTTGGCGTGGTAGTAGTAACCAATATCTGTGCACAGAGTGGCGTTGTGAACGAGCGGATATCCCTGCCAGCACACTTCGAGATATAAATAATTCAGAGGGTTTTCCCACTGATGAGAGATTACGATATCCGTGCGCTCGGCAAGAAACGTAGGAGTTTCGAAACGGCCCAGGAACACAGCCTTGGACTGTCTTACGATGTCGAGCTGATTCATCAACGAGATAAATTCTTTGCAATTTACTGCAAGATGCTGGGCGTTCGTGACCTGCAGCAGTTCAATACGGTCTGGCTGTTCGCGATAGGCAAGCTCACCAATCATCGTTGGATAGAGACAGAATTTGACAACGTTGATGTTCGGTTCCATCACGCTAAGTCGGCGCGGTCCGGTGCGAGGCCGGTATTCACCCGAGTTCGGCACTTTAGCGGTCCGCTCATTCAAAAAAATCGGACTCCATATAAACGGCACGACCTGAGCGCTTTGTCTTCGCAAAACTTCGAAATACGCCTGACTGATATTGGCAACCTGCGGAATCATCCAGATATCGTCGTAGCGCTGATTGACGAACAGATTTTCACCAAAGCTCGGCTTGCCAAATATGACGGACTCCATTGCGTGGACGTATTCAAAGCCGCAGCAATACGAGACCAGCCGTGCACCGCGCCGCTTGAGATAGTCCGTTGCGGCCGGATCGATTTGGCCGCCGAGTTCTATCAATACGTCGACGTTGTCTTTCGCATCGTTGAAGGTGACAGTAGGCCAGCGTTTTAAATCCCAAGGCAATCTATCCGTGATCGCCACATGCGTCGTATTGACCAACACGACGCTTTCAACGTTCGGACAATTTTTCAGCGCTTCCGCGAGGAAAACAGCATTCTGTTTAATGCCGTTATTCCACAGCGTCTCGGCTTCATGATGCAATCCGATCGTGATTCCAATACGCAACTTCTTCATCGCTCACTACTCCGCATCACAGTCACAGGCTTGCAGCCCGTAGTTGTCAGGTCCTTGCATAAACTGCTTCTATAGCTTGGGTATAAAGCCGTACGTTTTCTTCGTTTTCCGGATCCAGCGTCTTCAAAAACGTTTTCGCGCTAGCCTGGTAGCTGGCGAGGTTTTCGTCATGCACGGCGAACGCGCGGCGCAAAGCCCTGCCGCCTTCTTCGCAGTCGAAGTCTTGATAGCGATAACCGCAATCACCGATCAAATGCGAGTTATGAATTAGCGGATACCCACCGTACAAGGCTTCGTAATAGACATAGTTTTGTGGGTTCTCCCACTGGTGGCTGACAACTGCATCAACCGATACTGGTACGATCTGCGCGAACGGATAACGCCCCTCAAAGAAGCCGAGCCCATGTTTGACAATGTTCAGGCTCTGCGCAAATCCTGCGAATCCTGGATGATCTTTGAGTTTGAACGTGTTGTATGCGTACATACGTTCAATCATGTCCGGATTCTCCCGATGCGCCATTTCACAGCAGAGCATGGGGATGTAACTCGTTTTCACCATGCAGACATTCGGTTCAAAGATTCCGATCCGCCAGCGGCCACGGCCACGCTGATATCCAAACGTCTGGCCTTCTGGCAATTTCGCAACCTCGCGGTCGAGAACCACAGGACTCCAAAGGTGCGGCATTAGCTTCACGGGCGCACGAAAGAGCGTCTCGAAGTATGGCGCACAACTGCGCTCGTATTCCGGAAGCGTCCAAACCTCGTCATACGGCGCACCCGAGATAAGCAGCGCGTGTTGCAGGTTGAAGACCATTCGCTCGATGTCAATGACGTAGTCATTACCCACGCGCATCGTAATGATCTTTCCGCCGCCGTCTCGAAACTTGATCGACCATTCCTTATTGAGCTGCGCGCTCATCTCGATCATTACGTCGAGCTTCGTCATGGCTGTTTCCATGTCGATTAGCGGTGCCGGCGAATCGACCAAGAAACGCTTGGCGTCCTCCGGGCCACCATCGCCGCCGCCCGTCACCAAATAAGTGGCTTTCACGCGCGGAGAACGCTTAAGCAGCATGACCAGATACAGGCAGTTCTGGAAAATGCCGTTCTCCCAGAGCGATTGCTCACCTTTTCGGATAAAAATGGAAACGCCGACATTCAACCGCTCCGGCATGCGGGGTTTTGTTTGCTTGTTCATACGCCGAGCTTCACAGTGCTGTGGTTGCAGAGGTGCAGCAACCGATTGGCAAAACTATCGAGATTTGCTTGTTGAAACGGATTGACCGAGTCGATTACACGCTGGGCTCGTGCGCGATAGTCAGCTAGCGATGCGTCGTGTTCGCGCGCAGCCAGCAGGAGTTGCCGCCCGCCCTCTTGCGCGTTGAAATCCGGGTAGTAGTAGCCCGCGTCGAGCCAAGGCGAGTTGTGCACCAACGGATAGCCGCCATACAAGACGTCAAGATAAAGATAATTCTGGTCGTTTCCCCATTGATGAGAGACGACGGCATCTGCGTACTGCGCCATGAAGCCTGCAATGTCATTTCGACCGTGAAATGTTGCCTTGCTGTCTTTCACGATGTTGAGCGAATTCGCCATTTGCACGAGCGTCGGATGATCCTTCATGTGCAGCGAGTTGAGCACATGCATGTGCGACACGCTGGAAGGTATGGCTCGATAAGCTTCTTCGCATACCAACATCGGAATGCTCGACGTCTTCACAACTGAAATGTTCGGCTCGAACATTGCGACACGAAAGCCCTGCGCATGTGGTGGATCTTCCAATGAAGTTCCGCTCCGACGCTGATATCCGAAATGGAGTCCGTGTTCGCTTACTTCGGCAATGCGTTGTTCGAGAAACTGCGGATGCCAGATGAATGGCACGAGATGAACATCACAACGGTGGAGCGTACGCATCATGGGGATTGACAACCGATCTTTCGGCATCAACCAGATTTCGTCATAGCGGTCCGGCCGCATGACGTGAACCGGTTTATCGAAAACAGGCGCCTCAATGAGACCAACGTAGGGCTGCCCGCAGCAGTAATAAACCACCTTCTTGCCGCGTGCGCGCATTAGATCAAGCCACTGGGTATCCAGCGCGCCGCCCATCTCGAAAATCACATCGACAAGATTGGTTGCATCCGCTGCGCGCATGATGCGCACCTTTCTTGACGACAGATCGACTTGCGGCGGCATCGCGTTTTGATCGCCAACATCAATCAATGAAACGCTTTCTACGAACGGTAACCGTTGGAGAGCTTCCGCCAAGAAGATGACATTTTGCCCAAGCCCGTTCTGCCAGATGTTCTGTCCTTGATGCGTTACGACAGAAATTCCAATGCGGATTGTCATTAGTTGTTATCCCTGAAATGACGGAGCGCATTTTCAAAATTGAAACGCTGCGCTGTTGGCTTTGCGTTTGAGAGACTGCCGTGCCCAAAGAAGCACGCGTTGCCATTTGCCAAACGCTGATGGGAAGCAGGAGAGACCGTAATCAAGCGTTTTTGCCGGAGGACAAAAAGCGGATTCCTTGGTCAAATATATAGAAGAACACCTGAAATTCCCAGTGAACCTGACGTTTTATGAGAGTCGTCCTATGACGGTGCCAGGGTTCTAATCTGCCAACGCTGAAAGGCAGTCCGGCAGGCTAAAACGTCCGACCGCTTTCGGTGGAAAAGCTAAAAAGTGTCGGGCCGATTAGCTCGAAAGAGCGTGCGGGAGATCGGCGCAAGAAAGCGTCGCCACAGTTCGTAACGATGTCTCGCTTTGTATCACCGAGGCTCGTCTTGACGGCACGATCCCATGCCACGCCGCACTGCCTCGATGTCCGCGCCCACCATGTCGGCAAGATTCGCCAACTCGCTCATGAACAAGATACGCGTCGCAAGCATTGCATTAGCAGCGTTTTGGTTGCGACGAATGAAAATGCACGAATGCGCGCACCGACGCCAGCACAGTGCAATTCGGTGGCCTCTGTTACTCTGCTATAGCGTCGAGGTGCGGTTCGACCCAATACATCGAGCCATGCGTACTTGTTCCACTTAGGAAGAAGCTAAGGCACACTAAGTGTCGAATCGGGCCTATTTCGCTTCGCGTCGCACGTCGCTTGTTGCTTGATGATCGCTGCTCGCTCGCAAGCGTCAGCAAATGTCGAGTCTTGCAGAAGCAGTTACTTCTGGTTCAGCATTCTGCGGTCAAGTTCGTTTCTCTGTCACCTGCTTTCAGCCATTCCAGTGCGGATACCAATGATTTTCTTCGTCTTGGCTCGCTCTTTTTATACTACTAAAATCGTTCATGTCCGTGGATCACGAATTCAATTATCCGACGGCGTATAGCGGAGAAAATTCGCAGAATCTGTTTATTCAAAATCCACACCTGTCTCAGCCTGTTTTAATAAATTGGCGAACAGTGTTGGTTCGAACCAAATCGCTCAACAAACGAAACCATCGGGCCGTTTCGCACGTTGAGTAGATTTCAATTTTTAAGATGCTCAAATTCAACTTAGAAGCATCGATTGAATTGTTAATTCACACATCGTCTGCATCTTGCCGTGATGCAGCCAGTGGTGCGGAGCCACTCAGCGACGGCTTGCTCGAGCCGTTGGTCTGACGGATAAGACTAAAAACGTCGACGACCAAGTGCTGAACTCTTACTCAACACGACACAACGCTTGACTCGTCAGTGTCAGCCGAAATTTGTTGAAGAACCCCCAAGCATTTTGAAGGATGAGCTCTTGGGTCCTACGTCACCGCCATCAAGGGTGTGTGCAGCGCGGGCGTGACGCACAAAAAGCAGAAGTCGATATTTCAAGCGTCACGTCGAAGATGCGGGCCAACAAGAACCGGCTAGATCGGAAGAGGGCTCGATAAGCGAGTTGCACCACGAAACGCGAGCTCGGCTCAGGGCACGTCACCTTCGTACAAAGGACGCGCCTCCAGAGACAAACTCATGCCTAACAGAATCACACTTCTTTAGCCCAGCAACTCACCCCTGCGCCGCCAACTCCGTAGCCGCCCGCGCCAGCCTCGTAACCTCCTCCCAATTCTGCGCAGCCAGCGCAGCCTTCGGCGTCAACCAAGACCCGCCCACGCAAACCACATTCGGCTGCGCCAAGAAGCTCGTCGCCGTCTCGGCAGTAATCCCGCCCGTCGGACAGAACTTCAAGTTGGGAAACGGCCCATGGAAAGCCTGCAGCATCGGAATTCCACCCGCCTGCTGCGCCGGGAAAAACTTCACGATTTCATATCCAAGTTCCATCGCCGTAATGATGTCGCTCGGTGTCATCACGCCAGGCAGCAATGGCAAGCCCGCATCTTGCGCAGCCTTATGCATGTCTCGCGTCAAGCCGGGTGACACACCGAATTGCGCACCCGCCTTCTTTGCCTGTGCACAATGCTCGGGTTTCGTGATCGTGCCGACGCCCACGACGATATCGTCCGCAAGCTGACTCGCCCGTTCGATTGCCGCGATACCCGCGGCCGTGCGCAACGTAATCTCCAACACCTTCACGCCGCCAGCGTGCAGCGCGCGCGAGACGTGCTCGCCCTGCTCGACCGAATCGAAGGCAAGAACAGGAATGACAGGACCCAGACGGACGATTTCGCTTACCGTTTTCATGTGATACGACTCCTGGTGTTTGATGCGGCGCCGTTGTCTAACGGCAAAGCCGCGAGGTTTGTTTCAGGCAGCAACGGCCTATGACTCAATGTGTCGCATGCGCCTTCACGACATCGGGCGAGCGGTGCGACGGAGCAGACGCGGCGTCAAGCAGCGCGCCAAACACCGACGCGCCCTCTTCCGCCGGCAACGCCGCGTGACGGAACACGCCGAACAGCTCACGCCCGAAGCCCGCCTCGTTTTGCGCCTGATGCAGCGGCGCCTCCACTTCGCGCGCCGCCCATTCATCGGCATCGATATCGACGTCTAGCACACCCGACGGCGCATCGATCACGATCATATCGCCCGTGCGCACCTTGCCGATCGGACCATGCAACAACGCTTCAGGCGATATGTGGATTACCGCGGGCACCTTGCCCGATGCGCCCGACATGCGCCCATCGGTCACGAGCGCCACATGGAAGCCCTGATCCTGCAACACGCCGAGCAACGGCGTCAATCGATGCAACTCCGGCATGCCATTCGCGCGCGCGCCCTGAAAGCGCACGACCGCCACGAAATCGCGCTTGAGCTCGCCCCTGTCGAACGCCTCCTGCACTTCTTCCTGCGAATTGAACACGATAGCCGGCGCCTTCACCACGCGATGTTCAGGCGCAACCGCCGAGATCTTGATCACACCCCGCCCGAGTTTGCCTTGCATGAGCCGCAAACCGCCATCCGGCTGAAACGGCTCGCCAATGCTACGCAGCACCTTGCTGTCATGACTTTCTTTCGCGCCGTCGACCCATTGGAGCCTGCCGTCGATGAGCTTCGGCTCCTTCGTGTAATGCGACAGCCCATGACCGACGACCGTCTGCACGTCCTCATGCAGCAAGCCGCCTTCGAGCAGATTGCGCACGAGGAACGCAACGCCGCCCGCCGCGTGAAAATGGTTCACATCGGCCTTGCCGTTCGGATAGATCTTCGCGAGTAACGGCACGACCTGCGACAGTTGATCGAAGTCGTTCCAGTCGATGATGATCCCCGCCGCGCGCGCTATCGCCACCAGATGCAGCGTGTGATTCGTGGAGCCGCCTGTCGCCAACAACGCGACGATGCCGTTGATGATCGCTTTCTCATCGACCACGTGGCCAATCGGCGTGTAGTGGCCGCGTTCGAGAGTGATATCCAGTACGCGACGCGCGGCCTCGGCGGTAAGTGCATCGCGCAACGGCGTATGCGGATGCACGAACGCAGCGCTCGGCAGATGCAGGCCCATCACTTCCATCAGCATCTGATTGCTGTTCGCCGTGCCGTAAAACGTGCATGTGCCGTGACCGTGATAAGCCGCCGCTTCCGCTTCGAGCAATGCGTCGCGGTTGCATTTGCCCGTCGCGAACTCCTGACGAACCTTCGCTTTGTCGTCGTTGGTGAGGCCGCTCGTCATCGGACCGGCGGGCACGAAGATGGTCGGCAGATGTCCGAACTGCAGCGCGCCGATGGCGAGACCCGGCACGATCTTGTCGCATACGCCGAGGCACAAAGCGGCATCGAACATGTTGTGCGTGAGCGCCACGGCCGTGCTCATGGCGATGACTTCGCGCGAGAACAGCGACAACTCCATGCCAGCGTTGCCCTGCGTGATGCCGTCGCACATGGCCGGCACGCCGCCCGCGAATTGCGCAATACCGCCGTGCTGCTGAGCCGCCTGCTTGATGATGTCGGGGAAGCTCTTGTACGGCGCGTGCGCCGACAGCATTTCGTTATAAGAAGACACAATGCCGATGTTCGGCTCGCGCACCGCCTTGATCGCGAACTTTTCCTGCCCTTCGAGACCCGCGAAGCCGTGCGCGAGATTGGCGCACGACAACGCGCCGCGCGCCGGAAACTTGCCGCGCGCGGCGTCGATGCGCGCCAGATAGGCCGAACGGGTGGACTTGCTGCGTTCGATCACGCGGTCGGTGACCTTCTTGAGTTGCGAATGCGGGGAAACCATCGGAGCTCCTTTGTCTCACTCCCGGCGTGCTTGCCGTCGAGGTATTGGGTTGGACGTCGCGAGGACTGGCAGCTATCTGATTATTTTGCGTCGTGCCGTGAAACGAAATGTTAGTAGAAAAACTACAAGCAGACAACTTGCGATCCGCCTTTATTTGTTAAGCGTTCGCGTATCTGGCGCTTTTACTGGCAGCGAACTCAGGGAAATCCCCTAAATCTACACATCAGATCGTGTAGTAAATGTACAAAGCAGCGATCAGCTATAGTCGCAGGCAATTTTCCAGCATAGGCGAGATTCCCGATGTTGCTGTCCCAAGTCGAGGCGATGCGAGAACAATTGCGCCCTTCGGAGCGCAAGCTGGCCGACTACGTGCTCGAAGCGCCGCGCGAGGTACTCGACTTGTCGATGACCGATTTTGCGGCGCGGGCAGGCGTCAGTCAGCCGACGATCGCGCGCTTCTGTCAGGCGTTGGGCTTTTCCGGCTTTCGCGAGTTCAAGATTCGTCTTGCTCAAAGCGTGGCAGGGGACGTTCCCACGGTTTATCGCGATGTCCGCAGCGACGAGCCGCCTGCGGGCGTCGCGGCGAAGGTTCTGGACCGCACCATCGGCGCGCTGATCCAGGTGCGCAACAGCTTGTCGTCGGACAGCGTCGCCGCCGCGATTGGCGTGCTGGCCAACGCGCGTCGCATCGAGTTCTATGGCGCGGGCGGATCGGGCATCGCGGCGCTGGATATGCAGCACAAGTTCTTCCGCCTCGGCGTGCCGTCGGTTGCGTATTCGGACCCGCATACCTATACGACTTCGGCGGCGCTGCTCGGACCCGGCGATGTCGTCGTCGCCATTTCAAATACTGGCCGCACAAAAGACATTCTCGACGCGTGCAAATCGGCGATGGATCGCGGCGCGAGCGTGATCGCTATCACACATGGCAATTCGCCGCTCGCGCGCATGGCGAATATCGGGCTTTTCGCGAATGTCGACGAAGACACGGATATTTTCTCGCCGATGACTTCCCGCGTATCGCACTTGGCCATCGGCGATATTCTCGCGGTCGGCATGGCGTTGGCACGTGGCCCTGAGTTGGCTGCGCGTCTTGCCGAGGCCAAGGATGTGCTGGAACGAAGACGCGTCGACCTTTGATCGACGCAGCACACCGGCCGCGAATGTGACAGTTGGTTCAATCGGCTTACTTTGCCAGTACGATCATTTAGTATGAGCTTCAGCGATTAAGTGATCAGTAGAGCAAATGGAAACCAGCGGCGTATTTTCACTTGAACGTTTCGAGTCCTGTATCAATGGCGAAGACTTCGATGAAGCTCTCGCCCTGTTCGGCAAGTTCTCGGAACGGTTGGCAAGATTTCCGTATATGAATCTGGCCGACCTCATGTCCCACGGCGACGCCCGAGCGTTCGCCAATAGATCCGAGTCGGACGAGCATTTCGCCAGCCGCGTTTGTCATGCTTTAGGAAGCATGCTCGTGAATCCGCGATTCACCTGGACCGACGTTCGGTTGCAATCGTTGCAAGCGCAGCGTTCGCTCATCTGGAGCATCGCGGCTGCCACGTCGCCCGGTCATACCGACCGTTTCGTGCGTGAGTTGCTTGCTCGTCGCCAAGGCAACGCCGACGCATCCACTCTTTCTGCCGACACCGCTCGACGCCTGAGCATTCTGTACAGCCCGGAATCACGCATCGACCTCGATATCGCGCGCCTTTGGATCGCCGACCGCTCTTCGGCGTTGAGTCTTGCCATCGGTATCGGAGGAGAACAATTCGGCGGCAGCGCGATTGCGTGTGCACGACGCATCCGCTTGCTCGAATGGCTGACCGGCTCGATCGACAAACTGAATGAGTCGCCGCCGCTCGATCTGACGAGTCTCTGGGCGCTGTATATGCATTGCACTTACACCGAGGGAAACCGCCATGCCGTGAAACAAGGCATCAACGGTCTCGTGCGCCTGGGTCTTGCGAATTTCGGGCTGACCGATCTCGATACGACCAAGCCACCACCCGAGCGCGAACGGAACGCACGTCCGCTCATGCTGGTCGTCGCGGAAAGTTTCAACAGCGGGCATTCGATCGTGCGAACGCATTCCGCAACGCTCGCTGCGGCAAGACGTTGCTTCGAAACCGTCGCGTTCTGCGCACCTCGCTCTATCGACGATGCGGGTCGTCGGGTATTCGATCGAACTATCGATCTCCCGGAAGGCGCCAACGTGCTCGACCAAGTCCGCCTCATTCGCGACTTCGCGCAAACGGAGCACCCAAGCGTGCTGTACATGCCGAGCGTGGGCATGTCGGTTCTGACCATATTCTTGTCGAACATCCGCGTCGCGCCGCTGCAAATTGCGGCGCTCGGGCACCCGGCGACGACGCATTCGGACCGCATCGACTACGTCAGTGTCGAAGATGATTATGTCGGCGACCCGGCTTGCTTCAGCGAAAAACTCATGCGGCTGCCGAAGGACGGACAGCCTTATATCGCATCGAGTTTATTGAGCGCGGTTCCGGCCCGCACGCCGGTTGGCAAGAACCACACTGACATTGCCATCGCCGCGACGCCGATGAAGCTCAATCCGTCCTTCTTCACTGCCTGCAGGGCAATCGTGCAGCGGGCAGAGCCGCAAGTGCATCTGCATTTCATTGCGAGCGGCAGCAACGTGTTCACCTTGATGCACCTGAATCGCGTGCTGAGCGAGTATCTTCCTTCCGGCTCATTCACGATTCACGGATTCTTGCCCTACGAGGAATACGCCGAACAGCTCGCCAACATGGACATGTTTCTGAGCCCCTTTCCCTTCGGCAATACAAACGGAATCGTAGATGCCTTCACCGTCGGCTTGCCCGGTATCTGCAAAACGGGACCGGAAGTGTTCGAGCATATCGACGGCGCGATGTTCGCACGCGCGTCGATGCCGGAATGGATGGTCGCCACGACTGTGGACGACTACGTTGAGGCTGCTGTCCGGTTGGCGAATAACCGGGATGAGAGAGAAGCGCTACGCGCGTGGATGCTTGAAACGAAAGTCGTGCAACGCTTCTTCGAGGGACGGCCGGAAGTATTCGGCGAAATGGCGCTAGCGCTACTTGAACAGCGCGACGCGTGAAAATGGCAAGCAGCTAAAAAGGCTTGACCACGACAAGCAACGTCGCGCCTAAAAGACCCAGCACCGGCAATTCATTGAACATCCGATACCACTTATCCGACCGCTTATTCTCGCCACGTTGAAACGTGTGCAGCAAGCGCCCGCAATAAGCGTGATAAACGATGATCAGCGCAACGACGGTGAGCTTCGCATGCAGCCAGCCCTGCCCCGCGCCAATGCCTACCACGAGCCACAACCAAAGCCCGCACGCCAGGGCGGGCACCGCGATGAACGTCATGAAGCGAAACAGCTTGCGCGCCATGAGCAGCAAGCGAGCGGTTGCAGCCGCGTCCTTCTCCATCGCGAGATTCACGAAAATGCGCGGCAGATAGAAAAGCCCCGCGAACCACGACGCGACCAGCACGATATGCAGCGATTTGATCCAGAGCATCGCGTGACCTTACTGACGCACTTCGCCGCGCCCGAGCACGACGTATTTCAGTGACGTCAGCCCCTCCAGCCCGACAGGTCCGCGCGCGTGCAGCTTGTCGTTCGAGATGCCGATTTCCGCGCCGAGCCCGAATTCGAAGCCATCGGCGAAACGGGTCGATGCGTTGACCATCACGCTCGCCGAATCGACCTCGCGCAAAAAACGCATGGCGCGGTCGTGGTCTTCGGTGACGATGGCATCCGTGTGATGCGAGCCGTAGATGTTGATGTGCTCGATCGCTTCATCGAGGTCCTCGACGACCTTGATCGCCAGAACCGGCGCGAGGTATTCGGTGGTCCAGTCGACCTCGGTGGCATCGACGAGCGAACCCACATTCGCCGCTTCGAGCACGGCGCGCGCAAGTCCGTCCACACGCAGTTCGACATCCTTTGCCTGAAACGCGCGCGCGAGCGCCGGCAGTGCCTCATGCGCGATGCCCCGCGCAACGAGCAGCGTTTCCATCGTGTTGCAGGTGCCGTAGCGATGCGTCTTCGCGTTGTCGCAGATCACCGCAGCCTTGGCGAGATCCGCGCGGTCATCGACATAAACGTGGCAGATGCCGTCGAGATGCTTGATCATGGGCACGCGCGCTTCTTCCATGAGCCGCGCGATAAGGCTCTTGCCGCCGCGCGGCACGATCACGTCGACGAACTCCGTCATGGTGATGAGCTTGCCGACCGCCGCGCGATCCGCCGTCTCGACGACCTGCACCGCATCTTGCGGCAAGCCGGCCGTTTCGAGGCCCTTGGCGATGAGCCTTGCAAGCGCCGTGTTGCATTCCAGCGCCTCGGAACCGCCGCGCAATATGGTGGCGTTGCCCGACTTGAGGCACAGCGCGGCCGCGTCGATCGTCACGTTCGGCCGCGATTCATAAATGATGCCGATCACGCCCAGCGGCACGCGCATCTGCCCGACCTGAATGCCGCTCGGCCGATACTTGAGCCCGCTGATTTCACCGATGGGATCGGCCAGCGCCGCGACCTGATGCAAGCCCTCGACCATCGTGTCGAGCGCCTTGTCCGACAGCGTCAGACGGTCGATGAACGCCGCGTCGTGACCCTTCTCGCGCGCGCGGGCGAGATCGCGGGCATTCGCCCCTTTGAGTGCTTCGCGTTCCTCGGCAATAGCGAGCGCCACCGCATGCAGCGCCGCGTTCCTGGCCGCCGTCGATGCCCGCGCCATGACACGCGACGCCTTGCGCGCGCGCCGGCCAAGGTCGGCCATGTAGTGATCGATGTTCATCATGTGTCTCTTTGCGGGCCGCAGGCATCCGCAATGTCTGGATATCGCGCTCCGCCCGAACAACGGCGAGCGCTGAAAAAATCATTCTAAGCGGTTAAGCGTATTGCAACAGCGCCCGCTCAAGCGTCTAGCGACGAACTCGCGCCGGTGGCGCAACGGCGACGGCATGCGCGGCCTTGCTGGACTGCGCGACAGCCATGGCTAGCTCGAACATGCCGGCCCAGGGATCGGGCGGCGGTTCGCTGCCGCGCTTGCCCGTGCTCCCGGACAGCCCCTTCACCTGCCGATCCAGCCGCGCCGCCAGCGAAAGCGCCTTCTCCAGCGCTTCCTCGGTCACGCGCGAGAGCGCCGGGCCGATCAACCGTTCGCGCGGACCCCAGACGCGGTTCTCGCGCATGAGCGTGGCGAGCGGTTTGCCCGATGCCACGCCGCGCTTGATACGCAGCAGCGTACGCACCTCTTCGACCAGCGCCCACAGCACGAGCACGGCGGCTTCGCCTTCGCCCTTCAGACCGTCGAGCATGCGCGCGAGCCGGCCGATATCGCCGGTCAACATGGCCTCGTTGAGCTTGAAGACGTCGTAGCGCGCGACGTTCAGCACGGCATCGTGAATCTGCTCGAAACTCAATACGCCTCGCGGATACAACAGCCCGAGCTTCTGGATTTCCTGATGCGCCGCGAGCAGATTGCCCTCCACGCGTTCGGCGATGAACAGAAGCGCTCGCCGCCCTTCTTCGCCTGGCGCCACACGCTGGCCTTGCAACGAAAGCCGCTGACCGACCCACATGGGCAATTGCGCGCGTTCCACTGGATCGATTTTCAGCGCGACGCCCGCGCCGATCAGCGCCGTGAACCACGCGGACTTCTGCGTCGCGCCATCGAGACGCGGCAAGGTGACGAGCGCGAGGATGTCGGGGTTATTGGCGGCGGCGAGCGTCTTCAACGCTTCCGCGCCTTCCTTGCCCGGCTTGCCCGTGGGAATGCGCAACTCGATCAGTTGCCGGTCGCCGAAGAGCGACATCGACTGCGTCGCGCCGATCAACCCGCTCCAGTCGAAACCGCGCTCGACGGTAAACACCGTTCGGTCCGTGAAACCCGCCGCGCGCGCCGCGGCTCGGATGCGGTCGCACGCTTCCTGCGCGAGCAGGTGCTCGTCGCCATAAACGACGTACAGACCCTTCGGACCTTTCGCGAGGTGCGCTTCGAGCGCGTCGAGCTTCAACTGCATGATGGTCGATGAGCGCGCGCGATCAAAGCGGCGGCGTCGGCAACGGCGCGCGTGGCGCGATGCCCGGCGTCTGCTCGCTCGGCGCCGGATGCAGCGAACGCACGACGGCAAGCCGGCGCGTCAACTGATCGACGGCGTCGTTACGCATGTCGTTGTAGAGCAGCGTCGCTTCCTGCGATTTCGCGAGCGTGTACTGGTCGCTATAGGTCATTGCGCGATTCAGCGCGATGACGCTAGGCGGAATCAGCAACGTGCCGTCGGCGCCGAGCAGCGAATACGTCAGCCGGAAATCGAGCTCGTATTCCTGCACCACGCCCTGCGAATTCAGACTCAGCGTGCCCATGCCCGTGCCCTCGGACAGCGACAAAGTGGCGTCCGGCTTCTCGCCCGCCTTGACGATGACCGTATCGCTGCCGCCCTGCACCATGCGTTCGAGCCGCGCGACCATTTGCGGCGTGCCGCCCGAAATGGAGAGCCGCTTGAACGCGTAGTCCTGCTGTCCGCGCAATTGGAAGCCGCACGCGGATACGGCGAGCGCGCCGCCAAGCAGCGCCAGAAACGAACGCCTGCCCATGCCGGTTGCCTCGACTCGTTTTCCGGTCACATTCACTCCCTTGGCGCTCATCATCAGACGACCACGTTGACGAGGCGTCCCGGCACCACGACGACCTTCTTCGGCGCACGCCCTTCGGCAAACTTCTCGAACATCTCGTGCGCGATCGCGGCATTTTCGATGTCTTCGCGCGATGCGTCCTTCGCGACCGTCAGCGCGCCACGCACCTTGCCGTTGACTTGCAACACGAGTTCGATCTCCGATTGTTCGAGCGCGGCTTCGTCGACCTTCGGCCACGGCGCATCGAGCAGCGGACCGAAGCTATCGGCGTAACCGAGTTCCGACCACAACTGAAACGTGACGTGCGGCACGACCGGATACAGCACGCGCAACAGCACGCTGAAGGTTTCGTTGAGCACGCCTTCGCTCGACTGCTTCGCGCCTTCGAGCGCGTTGAGCATCTTCATCGCGGCCGAAACGACCGTGTTGTACTGCAGGCGGCCGTAGTCGAAGTCGGCTTGCTTGAGCACCGTATAGATTTCGCGGCGCAGCGCGCGATCGGCATCGTTGAGTTTCGATGCATCGAGCTTCGCGTGCTGACGCAGCGCTTCAGCGTTGTCGTGTCCGAAATGCCACACGCGGCGCAGGAACCGGCTCGCGCCTTCCACGCCCGCGCCCGACCATTCGAGCGATTGCTCCGGCGGCGCGGCGAACATAACGAAAAGACGCGCCGTATCCGCACCGTATTGGTCGATGAGCGTCTGCGGGTCCACGCCGTTGTTCTTCGACTTCGACATCTTCTCGACGCCGCCGAGCACGACCGGCTGACCGTCCGCGTTCGAGGTCGCGCCCGTGGGACGGCCCTTGTCGTCGTGCGTGACGGTGACATCCAGCGGGTTGTACCAGGTCTTCTTGCCCGCCGCGTCTTCGCGATAGAACGTCTCGTTGAGCACCATGCCCTGCGTGAGCAGATTCTTCGCGGGCTCGCCGAACTTCACGAGGCCCATGTCGCGCATGACCTTGGTCCAGAAGCGCGAGTACAGCAAGTGCAGAATGGCGTGCTCGATACCGCCGATGTACTGGTCCATCGGCATCCAGTAATCGGTGCGTTCGTCGACCATGGTCTTGGCGTCCGGCGCGCTGTAGCGCGAGAAGTACCAGGAAGAATCGACGAAGGTGTCCATCGTGTCGGTTTCGCGCTTCGCCGCCGCGCCGCATTTCGGGCACGCGCAATTCAGGAACGCTTCGGACTTCGCGAGCGGATTGCCCGTGCCGTCCGGCACGAGGTCTTCCGGCAGCACGACCGGCAAGTCTTTTTCCGGCACCGGCACGTCGCCGCAACTCGGGCAATGGATGATCGGAATCGGCGTACCCCAGTAGCGCTGACGCGAAATGCCCCAGTCGCGCAGACGCCAGGTGATCTGCTTGTCGCCGAAGTCTTTCGCTTTCAAGTCGGCGGCGATCGCGTTGATGGCTTCCTCGGTCGTCATGCCGTCGTACTTGCCGCTGTCGACGAGACGCCCGGCGGTTTTGTCGCCATACCATTCCTGCCAGGCATCGGTCGAATATGTCTTGCCTTCGACGGCGATGACCTGCTTGATCGGCAAGCCGTATTTCTTCGCGAACGCGAAATCGCGCTCGTCGTGCGAGGGCACGCCCATGACCGCGCCTTCGCCGTAGGACTTCAGCACGTAGTTGCCGATCCACACTTCGACCTGTTCGCCCGTCAGCGGATGCGTGACGAAGAAACCGGTGGGCATGCCCTTCTTTTCCATGGTGGCGACATCGGCTTCCGCCACGCCGCCGCGCTTGCATTCCTCGATGAACGCCTGAAGGTCCGCGTTGTCGCGCGCAAGGCGCGTGGCGAGCGGATGCTCCGCCGCGGTCGCCGCGAAGGTGACGCCCATGATGGTGTCGGCGCGCGTGGTGAACACGCGCAGCAGTTTCGCCTCGCCATCGATCTCATACGGGAAACCGAAGTTCACGCCGAAGCTCTTGCCGATCCAGTTCTGCTGCATGATCTTGACGCGCTCGGGCCAGCCGAGGCCTTCGAGATCGTCGAGCAACTGGTCCGCATAGTCGGTGATGCGCAGGTAGTACATCGGAATTTCGCGCTTCTCGACGAGCGCGCCCGAGCGCCAGCCGCGCCCGTCGATGACTTGCTCGTTCGCGAGCACGGTTTGATCGACCGGGTCCCAGTTCACCGTGCCGGTTTTCTTGTACGCGATGCCCTTTTCCAGCATCTTGAGAAACAGCCACTGGTTCCACTTGTAGTACTCGGGCGAGCAGGTGGCGACTTCGCGCGACCAGTCGATGGCGAGACCCATCGACTGCATCTGCTTCTTCATGTACGCGATGTTTTCGTAGGTCCACTTTGCCGGCGGCACGTTGTTCGCCATGGCCGCGTTTTCGGCGGGCATGCCGAACGCGTCCCAGCCCATCGGCATGAGCGTGTTGTGACCGTTCATGCGCAGATAACGGTACATCACGTCGTTGATGGTGTAGTTGCGCACGTGCCCCATGTGCAGCTTGCCCGACGGATACGGCAGCATCGAGACGCAATAGAACTTGGGCTTGGCCGACGTCTCGGTCGTCCGGTAGACGTCGTTCGCGCGCCAGTTGCTCTGCGCGGCGGATTCGACGTCGGCGGGTACGTATTTATCGTGCATGGTGTGGTGGCTTTACGCAAATGCTGGGAACGGACCTCGGACGCGCTTTGCGGCGTGTCGGTCTGGATTGGCGCTGCGCCCGGTGTTTCGTCCTGCTGCTGACGAGCAACGCAAAGCACGGGCAAAGGGCGATTATACCGTCGTGTCAACTTGCTCAGGCGATGGCGGCAGGCTTCGAGATGCGTGTACAGGGCTTTCTGGCGGAGGCGGCGCGGTGCTTGGCGCCGATGCAAAGCTTCGAGCGCCCGCCGGTGAGAAGTCAAACGCCGCCAAGTAAGCCGATCGAGCGACATTCGCGCAATGCAAGCTTGATCGAGGAGCGCATTGGGATTGTGCCGCGCTTCGCGTCTCCCGTCGCTGCAAGGCTCAAGTGTACGAAGCGGGCAAATACATTTGACCGGCACGCTGAAGTTGCATCCCGCGCGGCGCCGCCAACCGCCGCAAAACTAAAAGACGCGCCTACCGCGCCGGTTGCCCGACCGCTTGCGTAACGAACCCGATCCGCTCCAACCCCGCCTGCTGCGCCGCGCCCATCACCTGCGCGATGACCTCGTAGCGCGTCGCGCGCGACGCCCGCAAATGCACTTCGGGCTTTTGCGCGGCCTTGGCGGCATCCGCGAAACGCGCGCGCATGTCGTTCATGCTGATGGGCGCGTCGTTCCAGTAGAGCTTGCCCGCATCGTCGATGGAAAGCGTGATGGTCTGCGGCGTCTCGCGCGCCGGTTGCGACGCGACTTTCGGCAGATCGAGCCGGATCGCATGCGTGAAAAGTGGCGCGGTGATAATAAAGATGACGAGCAGAACGAGCATGACGTCGATGAGCGGCGTCATGTTGATGTCCGCCATCGGCGCGTTATTGGGCTTTTTGTCGAGTCCGCCGAACGCCATCGCCTCGCGCTCCCCTACTTGCCTTCACCGCACACGAACGCGTGCAGATCGTGCGCGAAGCCGTCGAGTTCCTCGGAAATCTGCCGCACGTAGCGCCCGAGCACGTTGTAGGCGAGCACCGCCGGAATGGCCACGACGAGCCCGAAGGCCGTCATGATAAGCGCCTCGCCAACCGGACCGGCGACGGTTTCGATCATTGCCTGTCCGCTCGCCGCAATGCTGGTCAGCGCGTGATAAATGCCCCACACAGTCCCGAGCAGCCCGACGAACGGCGCCGTGCTGCCCACCGACGCCAGCAGAACCTGCCCGAACTCCAGCCGCCGCTGTGAATTCAGCAACGCTTGCCGCAACGCGCGCAGCACGCGTTCGCTGCGTTCCACGCGCGCGAGCAACGCGCCCGGCATCTCGGCTTCCGACGCACGCCACGCAGCCTCGGCGAGCGGCAGATATACGCGCTCGCGATCGACTGCACGCAAGGCGCCGATGCCATCCTTGAGCGTCGCCGCCTGCCAGAACCGCTGCACCCCGCGCGGTCCCTGACGCTTCGCGCGCGTGAGCACCCACGCCTTTACCAGCAGAAAACACCAGCTCGCGAACGACATGGCGAGGAGCACGCCCGCAATCGCATGCGTGACCGCATCGCCGCTTTGAAGATAATGAATGACGCCTGTGGCCGCCATGAATCTCAGCGCAGCCCGAGGACGTCCTGCATGTCGAAGAAGCCTTTGTCGTGGCTCGCGAGAAACCTCACCGCGCGCAGCGCGCCCTGCGCGTAAGACAGACGGCTCGCCGATTTATGCGTGATCTCGACGCGCTCGCCGATGCCCGCGAACATGACCGTGTGATCCCCGACGATATCGCCGCCGCGAATGGTCGCGAAACCGATGGTCGATGGGTCGCGTTCGCCGGTCACGCCTTCGCGCGCGTAGACGGCGCAGTCCTTGAGGTCGCGGCCGAGCGCCTTGGCCACTGCCTCGCCCATGGCAAGCGCGGTGCCAGAGGGCGCATCCACCTTGTGCCGGTGATGCGCCTCGATCACTTCGATGTCGTAGCCTTCCGCGAAGTGCTTCGCCGCGAATTCGAGCAGCTTGAGCGTGACGTTCACGCCAACGCTCATGTTCGGCGCGAACACGACGCCGATCTTCGCGCCCGCGGCTCGCAATTGCGCCTTCTGTTCATCGGAGAAACCGGTCGTGCCGATCACCATCTTCACGTTGTGACGCAGCGCGGCTTCGAGATGCGCGAGCGTGCCCTCGGGGCGCGTGAAGTCGATCAGATAATCGGCGGCGGCGAACACGCGTTCGATGTCGTCGGTGAGCAGGACGCCCGTGGTCTTGCCGAGAAACGCGCCCGCGTCCTGGCCGAGCTGCGGCACGCCGGGCCGGTCGAGGGCGCCGACGAGTTCCGCGTCGGGATCGTTGAGAACGGTTTCGATCAACATCCGGCCCATGCGGCCCGATGCCCCGGCGATGGCGATCTTCATGGCTGTCTCGTGTCGAAGCGCGCAACGGTCACGCGCTGGATGATGCAGATTGGAAGCAACGGGAACCGCGCGAGGAGCGCGCCGGTTCCCGTCGGCGCCGCGTTACTGCGGCATGGAGAACTGCGTCTGACCACCGGCGTTGGAAGGCGTGGGCGACGTGCTCGCCGGGCCTACCGCGCTGCTATCCGGAATGTTGATTTGCTGCGGCTTGCGCTGCAACTGGATTTGCGAGTTGCTGCCGCCCGCGCCCGCCGAACCCGGCGCACCGCCCGCGCTTTGCGGCGCGCTGCTGTAGGCCGAAGAACGCTGACGGCCCGTTGGCGTATCCACCTGAGCGGTCGCGCGATTCGCGGCCTGCGCCGCTTGCTGGTTCGCGTCGCCCGAAAAAGCCGCCGCTGCGTTTGGCTGCGTGGAAGGCTCGCCCGCCGGAGCGGTCACGGCCACGGTGGATGCCGCGACCGGCGCGGAAGCGGGAGGCACCGCGGCCTTCGCGACCTTCACGCCCTTGTCGCCGTCGATTTCCGCGAGCAGTTCGAGGTTCGAAGGCAGATTCTCGCCGCCCGACCAGCTCACCACGCGCTCGCTCGCGAAGTTCACGACAAAGTCGCGCTGCTGCACGACCGACGTGGAACCGCGCTTGAAGTAGAAGACGTAGTCCCAGCGATCCGCGTGGAACATGTCGGTGAGAAGCGGCGTGCCGAGAATTTGCTTGACCTGATCGCGCGACATGCCGACCTGCATCTGGCTTGCTGCTTCTTGCGAAACGAAATTGCCTTGCACGACCGTGATCCGATACGGCGTGATGCTCTGCGCGATCTTCTGCGTGATGCTGTCGTAAGTCGAGCAACCGGCCAGCAATGCGGCCACGGTTGCAGCGATCATGGTTCCCCGCATGCGACGGCTCTCCCTGCAATTCGATAAAATTTTTGAGAACATTTCAACCTTTCGCGCGAGGCGTTTTCGAAGGCCGCGCCAATCCAAGCCAATCCAAGCCAATACGTGAGCCAATACGCGACAGTCACGTGCTCATGCGGACCGATCCGTGTCATTTCTGTTCATGATGTCGGGAACGGTCAAAACGCATTACTATGAGAACCTCAAATTGTACTCTAGGGATGCCTAGCCATGACCAATCCCGCCGATCTCAAAAATATCGGGCTCAAGGCGACCCTGCCCCGCCTCAAGATTCTCGAAATCTTCCAGCACAGTCCGGTGCGCCATCTGACCGCTGAAGACGTGTATCGAAACCTGCTCACCGAAGAGCTGGATATCGGTCTCGCCACGGTTTATCGCGTGCTCACGCAGTTCGAGCAAGCCGGACTTTTGTCGCGAAGCAATTTCGAATCGGGCAAGGCCGTCTTCGAACTCAACGAAGGTTCGCATCACGATCACCTCGTGTGCATCGACTGCGGCCGCGTGGAAGAGTTCTTCGACGCCGAGATCGAACGCCGTCAGCAGTCCATCGCGAAAGAGCGCGGCTTCAAGCTCCACGAGCATGCGCTGGCTTTGTACGGCGCCTGCACGAAAGAAAACTGCCCGCACCGCAAGCATTGAGCGGATGCGCCGGGTGCCCGGCGCGCAATAGGCAAAACCGCCGCCCATCGGCAACGATGGACGGCGGTTTCATTTCGCCTGTACGGTTTGCGAGATGCGTATGCGCACGATTCGCAATTACGTTCACGCACCTTGATCGATGAACGCGAACGCTCGGCGCGCGAGCAAGACAAGCATCGGCGTCTTCATTGAATTTCGCCGAAGACGCGCAGCCGCGACACGCCGCCATCCGGAAAAATATTGAAGCGCACGTGCGTCACGGGCCCGAGCTTCGCGAGCTCCTTCTCGAAGCGATGCACGTTGTCCATAGCGAGTTTTTGCTCGTCGAGCAGCACAGGCCAGAACATGGCTTGCGTCACGAGCGATTCATCCGTGCCGCCCTCGACACGCGCCGCCTGCAGCGAGCAGCGATCCGGGAAATTGCCTTTGAAATGCGCGGTATCGACTTCGATCGCGCGGATCACGCCGGGCGCGGCCAGCGCTACGATCGCCCAGTCGTTGCCCGGCTCGCGACGGCGACGCGTTTCCCAGCCATCGCCCATATTCACGCCGCGTCCCGGCATCAGCATTTGCGATGCTGGCCCGAAGTGCTGATTGTTCGCCGCGACCAGATACGCGCCGTTCTCGACAGCCGCGAGGTCCAGCAGCGTGCCGCGCTCGATGCGCGAAAAATCCGTCTTCGGCTGACCATACACACGTAGCCGCGCGATCCCGCCATCGGGGTAAATGTTCACGCGCAAGTGCGTGTAAGCGCGCGTATCGGCGATCTCGACATAGTGATGACGATTGCCCTGCAAGGTCGTCGCCGGCACGATCTCGCGCCAGTCGCCGTCTTCGGGCGCGCTCGCCGGATCGGCGTTCGGGCTGTAGCACGCCTCGACCGACGCGGCCGGCGGAAAGTTGCCCGTGAAATGACTCGTATCGATATCGATGCCGTGAATCGTGCCCGCGCGCGCGAGCTTGACGACGCAGAAGTCATAGCCCGTCGTGCGCTTGCGGCGCGTTTCCCAGCCGTCCATCCACTTGCCGTGTTGGTCGTATTTGCCGGGAATGAACACCGCCGGCTGCGGCTCCAGCATGCGTTCCTTCGGCGCGAAGAATTCGTCCGTGGCGAAGAGCGCCTGCGCGCCGAGACGCGGGTCCGCGAGGTTCATATAGCGGCGCGTAAAGGCGGGCGCATCGGGATCGAGAATCGGGTTTGCCATTCGTATGTCCTTTTATTTGAAGATCGAGCGCAGCTTCGGCATCAGATCGCGTGCGCGTTCTCATGCCCATGCGAGGTTTCGGGCGCAGCCGGCACGAAGCGATAATCCGCGTCCTGGTCGAGCACACGCCTGGCGCGCGCCCGGTCGATGTCGTTCTCCCACACGGCCACGACCACGGTCGCCACGCAATTGCCGATGAGATTCGTCACCGCCCGCGCAATGCCGACGAACCAGTCGACCGGCAGAATCAGCACGAGACCGAGCACGGGAATCGCGGGAATGGCCGACAGCGTGGCCGCAAGGATCACGATGGCCGAGCCGGGAATGCCGTGCGCGCCCTTCGAAGTCACGAGCGACACGAGCACCACGACGATCAGGTCATGCAGCGAAAGCGGCGTGTTGGTCGCCTGCGCAATGAAGATCACCGCGAGCGTGAGGTAGATCGAGAAGCCGTCGAGGTTGAACGAATAGCCGGTCGGAATCACGAGGCCGACGGTCGAGTCCTTGATGCCCATCCATTCGAGCTTGCGCATGATCTGCGGCAGCACGGCATCGGACGATGCAGTGCCGAGCACGATCGACAATTCTTCGCGCAGATAGCGCACGAGCTTGATGATGGAGAAGCCCGCGAGGCGCATCACCACTGCGAGCACGACGAACACGAAGAGGAAGCAGCTTGCATAGAACACGGCCACGAGCAGGCCGAGTTGCTTCAACGATTCGACGCCGTACTGCCCGGTCGTGAACGCAATCGCGCCGAGCACGCCGAGCGGCGCCAGCTTGATGATGAACGCCATGATGCGAAAGAACACGTGCGAGAGTTCGTCGATCAGACCGGTCACGCGTTTCGCCTTGTCGCCGAGCAACGAGAGCGCCGAGCCAAATAGCACGGAAAACACCAGCACTTGCAGGATGTCGCCCTTGGCGAAGGCGTCGATGGCGGTATCGGGAATGATCTTCAGCAGAAAACCCGCCGTGTCCTTGAGGCTCTTCGCGTGTTCCGTGTAGGTCGTGAGCGACGACGCGTCGAGCGTATGCAGGTCGATATTCATGCCGACGCCCGGACGCGTCACCCACGCGAGGATCGCGCCGATCACGAGCGCCAGCGTAGTCATGATCTCGAAGTAGACCACCGCTTTCAGACCGACGCGCCCGACCTTCTTCAGATCGCCCGCGCTCGCCATGCCGCTCACGACGACGCAGAACACGATCGGCCCGATCACCATCTTGATGAGCTTGAGAAAGCCATCGCCGAGCGGCCGCAGCGACTGGCCGAAGTGCGGGAAAAGCGCGCCGACCACGATACCGATGACCAGCGCGATCATCACCCTGCCGAACAGCGAATTCAGGAATCTCGACACGACCTTCTCCTTGTCGTTGAAGGGTTTCATTTTCAGGCAACTGTTCCGACTGGTCGGACCAGTGATGTGATGAGGCATATTAGAAAGCCGATATAACCGCGTCAAGCAACGCGTGCTAACGGTTTACCCTGTTGCCTTCTGGCATGGAATCGCTTGATTCGAACCGGAGCACACGCTTACGAAAGGCGCGCATACAATGGCGGTCAGACCGGCCATTCCCAATTCTTCCTATGAAAAACGTTCCGCATACCGTGACCGATGCCGCCATCGCGACCATTCGCGAGCGTATCGAGTCAAGCATGTATCCCGTGGGCAGTTTGCTGCCCGCGCAGCGGCAACTATCGGAGGAACTGGCGATCAGCCGTGCTTCGTTGCGCGAGGCGCTGACCACGCTCGAAGCGCTCGGCATGCTGCACATCCGTCCCGGCAAGGGTGTGTATGTGAGCAGCGCGCAGGCGTCGAGCGCGCATGGCTGGCGGTTTGCCGATCAGGCGTCGTTGCCCGATACGTATCAGATGCGCTTCGCGCTCGAGGGATTCGTCGCGCGGCTGGCGGCGCATTCCATCGGCGACGCCGACATCGACTGGCTCGATGACAATCTGAACGCGCTGCAAGGCGCGCTCATGGCGGCGGAACTCGAGGAGGCCGCGCAACTCGACTTCGCATTCCATATGCGTATCGTGAGTCTCGCGGGCAATGCGGCCATCGAGTCCATCTTGCGTGGCAGCGCCGACATCATGAAAGAGAGCCAGCGCTTGCCGTTCTATCGGCGCGAGCTCGTGCTTTCGACTTATAACGAACACATGGTGATCGTCGAAGCACTCAAGGCGCGAGACGGCGAGAAAGCCGGCATTGCAATAGAGCGGCACATCGTCAACGCGGCGCAACGCGCGGGCGTGCATTTTCCGGTGCCACACCGAGCGTAGGTCCGGCCTTTCCAGCGATGCGCTGTCGACTCGATCTCAGGGGCACGGCATCGGCGAACGCGGCTGCGGCGGCTGCGGCTGCGGCTGCGGCTGCGGCTGCGGCTTACATCGTGTCGCATTGCCGGCAGAAATTTCGCGTAAGCCGGAACACGCGCGGGAAAAGAAAAGCCGCTCCGAAGAGCGGCTTTTTTTACGTCGGTCAGTGCAGCAAGCTTACTTCGCGTTCGCGAGCGCTACAGCCGTGTCCAGCATGCGGTTCGAGAAGCCCCACTCGTTGTCGTACCAGCTCGACACCTTCACGAGACGGCCCGACACCTTCGTGAGCGTTGCATCGAATGTCGACGAAGCCGGGTTGTGGTTGAAGTCGATCGACACGAGCGGCGCCTCGTTATAGCCGAGAATGCCCTTGAGCGAACCTTCCGCTGCTTCCTTCATGATCTTGTTGACTTCCTCGACCGTCGTATCACGTGCGGCGATGAACGACAGATCGACCACCGACACGTTGATGGTCGGCACGCGAATGGCATAGCCGTCCAGCTTGCCGTTCAGTTCTGGCAGCACGAGACCGACCGCCGAAGCCGCGCCCGTCTTCGTCGGGATCTGGCTATGCGTGGCCGAGCGCGCGCGACGCAGGTCTTCGTGATACACGTCGGTCAAAACCTGATCGTTCGTGTAGGCGTGGATGGTGGTCATCAGACCGTTCACGAGACCGATCTTGTCGTTCAGCGGCTTGACGAGCGGCGCAAGACAGTTCGTCGTGCACGACGCGTTCGAGATGACCGTGTCGGATGCCTTCAGCACGTGGTGGTTCACGCCATACACGATGGTTGCGTCCACGTCCTTGCCGCCCGGCGCCGAGATGATGACCTTCTTCGCGCCACCCTTGATGTGCGCGCTCGCTTTTTCCTTCGTCGTGAAAAAGCCCGTGCATTCCAGCACGACGTCGACGTTCAGCTCACCCCACGGCAGTTCGGCCGGGTTGCGGTTGGCCAGCACGCGAATCTTGTCGCCGTTGACGACGAGGTAATCGCCGTCCACCGACACTTCGCCCGGGAACTTGCCGTGCGCCGTGTCGTACTGCGTCAAATGCGCGTTCGTCTTGGCATCGCCGAGATCGTTGATGGCGACGATCTCGATGTCGTGTTTCTTGCCGTTTTCGTAGAAAGCTCGCAGCGTATTGCGGCCGATCCGGCCGTAGCCGTTGATTGCAACGCGAATCGTCATGGTCAATCTCCTGATGGCTAAAAAAACCGTTGACTGCCGGGTTCAGGCCGCGAGCACGGACTTCGCCGTCTCGACGACATGTTCCACCGTGAAGCCGAAATGCTTGAACAGCTCGCCCGCCGGTGCGGATTCGCCGAACGTGTCGATCCCGACCACGCCGCCTTCGAGGCCCACGTACTTGCGCCAGAAATCCGTCACGCCCGCCTCGATCGCCACGCGCGCCACGCCCTTGGGCAACACGCGCTCGCGGTATTCGGCGTCTTGCTTGTCGAACACGTTGGTGCAGGGCATCGAGACGACGCGCGCGCCAATGCCGTCCTTCGCCAGCGCCTCGACCGCCTGCATCGCGAGCTGCACTTCCGAGCCGGTCGCGATGAGGATGATCTTGCGCGCCGGAATGTCGTCGTTCCAGTCGCGCAGCACGTAGCCGCCCTTCGCGATGTTCGCGATCTGCACGTCGTTGCGCGGCGAGAATTGCAGATTCTGCCGGCTGAAGATCAACGTGGACGGACCTTGATGTTCGATTGCATGCGTCCAGGCCACCGCCGTTTCCACGGTGTCGGCCGGGCGCCACGTCTGCAGTTGCGGAATCAGACGCAGGCTCGACACGTGTTCGATCGACTGATGCGTCGGGCCATCTTCGCCAAGACCGATGGAGTCGTGCGTGAACACGAAAATGGAGCGCGACTTCATCAGCGCCGCGACGCGCAGCGCGTTGCGGCTGTAATCCGAAAACGTCAGAAACGTGCCGCCGAACGGGCGGAAGCCGCCATGCAGCGCGAGACCGTTGATGGCCGTGCTCATGCCGAATTCGCGCACACCGTAATTGATGTGGTTGCCCCACTGGATGCCCGCGTGACCGGGGTTCGCGTTTTCTGCGTCGCCGGCGGCGCGTACGGGCTTCGACGCTTTCCAGTTCGTGAGGTTCGATCCCGTGAGATCCGCTGAACCGCCCAGCAGTTCCGGCAACGCAGCGGCCAGACCTTCGATGGTCTGTTGCGATGCCTTGCGCGAAGCGACCGTTTCGGCGCGCTGGTTCGCATCTTCGATGATCTTCACCGCGCTCGCCTTCCAGTCAGCCGGCAATTCGCCCTTCATGCGGCGCGTGAATTCGACCGCTTCGCTGCCGTACTTCGCGCGGTAGGCCTCGAACGCCTTGTTCCACTCGGCTTCGGCGTGCGTGCCTTGTTCCTTCGCGTCCCACGCCGCATAGACTTCCTGCGGAATCACGAACGGCTCGTAATTCCAGCCGAGGCCCGCGCGCGTCGCGGCGATTTCCTTGTCGCCGAGCGGCGCGCCGTGCGCGTCGTGACCGCCCGCCTTCGTCGGCGCACCCTTGCCGATGACCGTGCGGCAGCAGATCAGCGTGGGCTTGTCCGAGTTCTTCGCCGTGGCGATGGCGGCATCGACCGCTTCGACGTCATGGCCGTCTACCGCGCGAACCACGTTCCAGCCGTAGGCTTCGAAACGCTTCGGGGTGTCGTCGTGGAACCAGTGTTCGACGTGACCGTCGATGGAGATGCCGTTGTCGTCGTATAGCGCGATCAGCTTGTTCAGCTTGAGCGTGCCGGCGAGCGATGCGGCTTCGTGCGAGATGCCTTCCATCAGGCAACCGTCGCCGAGGAAAACATACGTATGGTGATCGACGATCTTCGCGTCGGCCTTGTTGAACTCGGCCGCCAGCAATGCTTCGGCGAGCGCCATGCCGACCGCGTTGCCGACGCCCTGACCGAGCGGCCCGGTGGTGGTCTCGACGCCCGGCGTCATGCCCACTTCCGGATGGCCCGGCGTCTTCGAATGCAGTTGGCGGAAGTTCTTCAGTTCACCGATCGGCAGGTCGTAGCCGGTCAGGTGCAGCAGCGAATACAGCAGCATGGAGCCGTGACCATTCGACAAAACGAAACGGTCGCGGTCGAACCAGTGCGGATTCGTGGGGTTGTGCTTCAGATGGCGCGACCACAGCGCGACGCCGATTTCGGCCATGCCCATGGGCATGCCGGGGTGACCGGAATTGGCTTGTTGAACGGCATCCATGGCAAGCGCGCGGATCGCGTTGGCCATGAGGGCGGTCTGACTGGAGGGCTGGGTCGTCATGTCGTGTCGAGTGCTTGGAAAGCTCGGGAGCTTCCGGCTGGTCCTGAAATAATCCGCAGTGATTCTGCTACGCGCCGGACCCGCGGCACACAACGTTTTCAGGACCGGAACGACGAGAAACGACGAGGATCGGGAGGCCGTCATTCTAACAGACCGGTCCGATTGACAGGCCGCGAGCAAGCGCCAAAGCATCGCCGTTCGACGCGCATCGCTGACCATCGCGGCGGGCACGTTCCGTGCAGCGGCTGCTTCGCTTCGAGCGCCGGCGCCTCCGGATGGCATGCCGGGCTTCGTGGCAGAATGTCCCTCACCGTATTCGTGCAGCAAGGCTTGAAGGAGTGCTTTCGATGACAGACCCACGCCCGGCCGACGTGCCCTGGTTGACGCCCTATCTCACCGTGCGCGATGCGCGCGTGAGCATCGGGTTCTACGAGAAAGCGCTCGGCTTCGCGGTGCGCGACAGCGTGAACGACGATGGCAGCATCATCCACGTCGAGATGACGTATCGCGGCCAGTTGATCGTGATGTTCGCGCCGGAGGGCGCTTACGGCTCGCAGGCGCGCACGCCGAAGAGCTCCGGCATCATGGCGCCGCAGTCGTTCTATCTTTATGTGGACGACGTGGATGCCACCTTCGCGCAGGCCATCGCCGTGGGCGCGAAAGCGCTCATCGAGCCACAGGATCAGTTCTGGGGCGACCGCTTTGCGCAGATCGAAGATCCGGATGGCTATCGCTGGGCGATTGCGCGGCATCTGAACTAAGCGCTGTTTCATTCCCTCAAGGCAACTTCACTATCCGCGGGTTCTGCATCCGCGATCGTTACCTATGCCACGCTTTTACGTTGACGGCCCGCTCGCGGTGGGCCAAACCTTGCCCCTCCCCGACGATGTCGTGCGCCACGTGCACGTCCTGCGCCTCCAGACCGGCGATGTCATCACGCTCTTCGATGGCGAAGGCGGCGAGTATCGCGCGGAGCTGACCGAGATCGCGAAACGTGCGGCCAGCGCGCGGATCGACGAACACGACGAACGTGACGCGGAGCCGCCGTATCGCGTGATACTCGCGCAAGGCGTCGCAGGCGGCGACAAGATGGACTGGCTGATCGAGAAAACGGTGGAGCTGGGCGTCGCGGATATCGTGCCGCTGACAACCGAGCGCGGCGTCGTGCGGCTTGCGGGCGAGCGCGCGCTCAAGCGTCAGGCGCACTGGCAAGCGCTCGTTCGCGCCGCCTGCGAGCAATGCGGACGCAATCGCGTACCGCACGTCGCGCCGCCGCGCGATCTCGACGCGTGGCTCGCCGACTTGCCGCCCGCCTCCGATGGTGAGCTGCGCTTGCTGCTTTCGCCGCGCGCGGAACTCACGTTCGCGACGCTGCCCGCGAAAGCGCCGCGCGAACCGGTGACTTTGCTGATTGGACCGGAGGCGGGATTTTCGCCATCGGAAGAAAGTGAGATCGTGGCGGCGGGTTTCTCCGCGCTCGGTCTCGGACCGCGCGTGTTGCGCACGGAGACGGCGGGAATCGCGGTACTGGCCGCGCTCGCCGCGCGTTGGGGCGGCTGGTGAACGGGACGACAGCCCGCAAAACAAAATCAGCCCGATGAGCAAGACCCATCGGGCTGATTCATTTTTAAACGTCGCGCGAGCAGCGCTCGCTTCAGCGCGTCACACGAACGAATAGAACACGCGGAACGCCACGCGCCGTTCGGCCCAGAACTCGGCCGCGTCGCGGAACACGTCGAGCAGCGTCTCGCGCCCTTCCTTGTCGAATTTCTGCGCAATCGGCAATTGCTCCAGCACGATCACGAAGCCCGGTTGCGAGCCCGCCTTGTGGACGAGATCGGTCAGCGAGTCGTACAGCGCGTCGTAGTTCTTGCCGAAGTGCTTGGGAAACAGGAACGACGTCGCAATGGTCTCCAGGATTTCCTGCTTGCTCTGCGCCTGCCCGAGATACGCGTAAAGAAAATGCTGTTCGAGTCGATTCGCTTCGTCGGCGAGTTCCTGAACACGGAACGCGCGGATGGATTGCACGATATTCGGCCGCACCGTCGCGAAAAGAGACTCGGATTCCTCCGCCGGTTCCTGAGGATGCGCCTGCACCGGATTCGGCTCGTCATCGGGTCTGTTGTCGTGTTCTGTCATGCGTAGCCGCAATACTCGCTGGAACAGGTTGCCATCGCCGGTTGCGAAAAGATCACTCGCGACGCCGTTGTCGTGCGCGTAGATGTTGTCGCTCATGCCGTTAATCCCTAGTTAGTCCGCAATGCGTTTGAAACTGGCGTAATGGTCGTCCGTGTAGTAGCAGTCGCCGGTCTGCCGCTTCGACCCGCCACACACGATTCGCCGGGCGCCCCGGTCACGCGAACGCGGCGTGGGCACCGTGTACTCGTGGTAATAACCACGCGGATGCCGCGGCAGCACACGCTCGCGATTGCCGAACACGACTCCGTCCTTTGGATAAGGGAAAGGGCCGCCCGCTTCGATCAGCCGCAATGTCGCCACTGCCTGCTTCGGCAACTGCGCAATGCCGATGGTGGCGAGCCCGTCACGCTCAGGCCGGCCGGATTCGGCAGACCGTTGCGTGGGTTCCCGCACCGGTCCCCGACCAAGAGACCCTGCCGATTCGGCGGGCGTTCCCGGCGCCTCGCTTGCCTGAATGGCAGCGGGACCCGCGGATGCCGCATCTGGTGCGCCGCCACGGGATTCGTCCTTGCCACACCCGCCAAGAATGAGACTCAAGGCGACGATGGTTGAAACCCATGCACGCATCACGAAACGGTTGTCCCCGCGTTATCAGAATTCGACGACCATGAAAGATGCAAGGGTATCGCTAATGACAAGGGGAAGCAACGTTCCGCGAGAAATCGGCAATTCTTCCTTGAAATTGCCAAAAAGCATGGAGATTGGCAAAAAATCAAGTCAATATTTAGCCCAAATCTGAGAGATTTTTATCCTGAACGAGATAATAATTTGTCCCGCAGAGCCGCGAAGCCATATGACGAGTCGCCTCACTTGTCGGCTTCACGGCAGGCGCTCCGCCGAGGCTCTGTTTTTGACCCTTGGAGGGCGAGTGAATCCCCTTTGCTCTTGCCTCGAAGCGTGCCAACGACCCACGGCACGCTTTTTTTTCGCCCGCGTTTTTTGCTGCCGAAAAAAAAACGCGGCGGAAAATTCCGCCGCGTTCAATTGGCACGTCGTCGTACGGCAGACGCTCAGTTCATTCGTTCACCGTGCAGCCGTCGCGTCCGCCACGAGCAGCGCCGTCATGTTGACGATACGCCGCACCGTCGCCGATGCCGTCAGCACGTGCACCGGTTTTGCCGCGCCGAGGAGCATCGGACCGATGGCAATGTTGTTGCCCGCCGCAGTCTTCAGCAGGTTGTACGAGATGTTCGCGGCGTCGATGTTAGGCAGGATCAGCAAATTGGCGTCGCCTTCGAGCGTCGATTCCGGCAGCACTTCCTTGCGCAGACGTGAGTCGAGCGCGACGTCGCCGTGCATTTCGCCATCGACGTCGAGATCGGGCGCGCGTTGCTTGAGGATAGCCAGCACCTCGCGCATCTTCTGCGCGGTCGGCGCGTTGCTCGTGCCGAAGTTCGAATGCGACAGCAGCGCGATCTTCGGCACGATGCCGAAACGCTTCACCTCTTCCGCCGCCATGATGGTGATTTCCGCGAGTTGCTCGGGCGTCGGGTCGACGTTGACGTGCGTGTCGGCCAGGAAAATCTGGCGGCCCGGCAACACGAGGCCGTTCATGGCCGCGTAGACCTTCGCGCCTTCCTTCTTGCCGATCACCTGATCGATGAAGTGCAAATGCCGATGCGTCGTGCTTACCGTACCGCAGATCATGCCGTCGGCTTCGCCCTTTTCCACCAGCATCGCGCCGATGAGCGTGGTGCGGCGGCGCATCTCGAGCTTGGCCATCTGCTCGCTGATACCCTTGCGCGCCATCATCTTGTAGTACGTCTGCCAGAAGTCGCGGTAGCGCTCGTCGTGATCGGTGTCGACCATCGTGAAGTCGACATCCGGCGTGAGACGCAGACCGAACTTCGTGATGCGCTGTCTGATGACCGCCGGCCGGCCGATGAGAATCGGCTTGGCGATTTTTTCGTCGACGGCGATCTGCACGGCGCGCAGCACGCGCTCTTCCTCGCCTTCCGCGAACACGATGCGCTTCTTCTCCGGCTCCACGCTGCGCGCGAGCTGGAACACGGGCTTCATGGTCGTGCCGCTGTGGTAGACGAACTGCTGCAAGTGCTGTTCGTAGGCGTCCATGTCCTCGATAGGACGCGTCGCCACGCCGCTGTCCATCGCGGCCTTGGCCACCGCTGGCGCAATCTTCACGATGAGACGCGGATCGAAAGGCTTCGGAATCAGATACTCGGGGCCGAACGACAAGTCCTGAATGCCGTACGCGGTCGCGACGATATCGCTTTGTTCCTGACGCGCTAGTTCCGCGATTGCATTCACCGCCGCGATTTCCATTTCCTTCGTGATGGTCGTCGCGCCCGCATCGAGCGCGCCACGGAAGATGAACGGAAAGCACAGAACGTTGTTGACCTGATTCGGGTAGTCCGTGCGGCCGGTGGCGAGCACGGCATCGGGGCGCACTTCGAGCGCGAGTTCCGGCAGGATTTCCGGCGTCGGATTGGCAAGCGCGAGAATGAGCGGCTTCGCGGCCATGCCCTTGACCATTTCCTGCTTGAGCACGCCGCCTGCCGACAAGCCGAGGAACACGTCCGCGCCTTCCATCACTTCGGCGAGCGTGCGCGCGCTGGTCTCGCGAGCAAAGCGTTCCTTGTCCGGGTCCATGAGTTCGGTGCGGCCTTTATAGACCACGCCGGCCAAGTCCGTGACGAAGATGTTCTCGATCTTCATGCCGAGATCGACGAGCAAGGTGAGACAGGCCAGCGCCGCCGCGCCCGCGCCGGACGCCACGAGCTTTACTTCGGCGATGTCCTTGCCGACCACCTTCAGGCCGTTGGTGATGGCTGCCGCAACCACGATAGCCGTGCCGTGCTGATCGTCATGGAAGACAGGAATCTTCATGCGCTTGCGGCACTCGCGCTCGACGATGAAGCAATCCGGCGCCTTGATATCTTCCAGATTGATGCCGCCGAACGTCGGTTCGAGCGCGGCGACCACTTCGACGAGCTTGTGCGGATCGCTTTCGTTGAGCTCGATGTCGAACACGTCGATGCCCGCGAACTTCTTGAAGAGCACGGCCTTGCCTTCCATCACCGGCTTGGAAGCGAGCGGACCGATGTTGCCGAGACCCAGCACCGCCGTGCCGTTCGACACGACGCCCACGAGGTTGCTGCGCGCGGTGAAACGTGCGGCGTTGAGCGGATTTTCAACGATCGCCTCGCACGCGAACGCGACGCCCGGCGAGTAAGCCAGCGCGAGATCGCGCTGGTTGATCATCTGCTTGGTCGGCGCAATTGCGATCTTTCCGGGGACCGGAAACTCGTGATAGTCGAGCGCGGCTTCGCGAAGCTTGGTATTGGCGTCAGTCGTCATAAGGCGGGCTAGCAGTGCGGGAATTAGAATGGAAGTTCGAACGCATTGTAGCGCCATTCGTGTAGCGCTTTAGCCCGCAGTCCATGCAATTCAGCTACAAGTGCCGTGACTTTAAAAGTTCTGATCCTGAAGCGCAGTAAGGCTTTCAGCGCATCGGCCGGTTTTTTCGAGACACGATGCGGGTACGTTCACCGCTCGCCGATGCATTTTGCCGTCCAATACATTTCTATCTTGCAGCGCAACAATCAGCCTTGACGCCCACGATGCTCTCCGAGTTTTCACTGATCGATCGATACTTCGCCCGCCGCGCGAGCCCGCCATCGTCACGACACGACAACGCGGCCGCCATGCCGCTTGGCATCGGTGACGATTGCGCGCTGATCGCGCCGCCCGCCGGACATCAACTGGCTATTTCCACGGACATGCTGGTCGAAGGCCGTCACTTCTTTCCCGATGTCGATCCGAACGCGCTCGGCCACAAGGCGCTCGCCGTGAACCTTTCCGATCTCGCCGCGATGGGCGCGAAGCCGCACGCGTTCACGCTTGCGCTCGCCTTGCCGCGCGCCGACGAAGCGTGGCTCGCCGCATTCAGCGACGGCCTCTTCGCGCTCGCGCAGCGCTTCGACTGCGCGCTGATCGGTGGCGACACCACGAGCGGTCCGCTCAACATCTGCATCACCGTTTTCGGCGACGTGCCGCACGGCGCGGCATTGCGTCGCGATGCCGCGAAGCCCGACGACGACATCTACGTTTCCGGCACCTTGGGCGATGCCCGCGCGGGACTCGGCGCAATACGCGGCGAATGGCCGGCGGCGTCGTCCGCATGGAACGTGGCGCTCGAACGCCCCGAGCCGCGCGTGGCGCTCGGTCTCGCGCTGCGCGGCGTCGCGCACGCGGCGCTCGATATCTCCGATGGCCTGGCCGGCGATCTCATGCATATCCTCAGGCGGTCGAACGTGCGCGCCATCGTCGATGCCGACGCCGTGCCGTGCTCCGATGCCGTTCGCGCGTTGCCCGAAGCCGCGCGCCGCCAATGCGCGCTCGCGGGCGGCGACGACTACGAACTCTGCTTCACCGCGCCGCGCGAGCGGCGTGACGCCGTGGCTCGCATTGCAGAACGCGTGGGCGTGGCGTTGACGCGCATCGGTACAATCGAAGCGATGAGCGCGCCGTGCACGACGAGTACGCCCGCCATCGACTGGCGCGACAACACGGGCGCGCCGCTTTCACTGACGTTGCAAGGCTTCGACCACTTTCATGCAGACTGACCCGACCCCGGCGCTCCCGGGCGATCCCCCAACTGCGCGCGGCGCGCCGCGCAAGCCGAGCGCGCGCTTCATGCTCACGCATCCGCTGCATATTCTTTCGCTCGGTTTCGGCAGCGGGCTTTCGCCGATCATGCCCGGCACCGTCGGTACGCTCTTCGCGTGGGTTTCGTTCGTCGTGTTCAATCAGTATCTGACGGTGGCCGAATGGGGCGCGCTGATCGTCATCGGCTTTGTTGCCGGATGCTGGTTCTGCGGCTTCACCGCGAAGAAGATGAATGTCGCGGACCCGTCGGCGGTCGTGTGGGACGAGATCATCGCGTTCTGGCTCGTGCTGCTGCTCGTCACGCCCGCGACGTTCACCGGACAGTTGTGGGCGTTCGTCGTGTTTCGCTTTTTCGATATGGTCAAGCCACCGCCCATTCGCTATTTCGACCGCCATTTGAAAGGCGGCTTCGGCATCATGTTCGACGACCTGGTCGCGGCGTTCTTCTCGCTGCTCGTGATCGCGCTCTGGCGCATGACCGTCTGACGGTCGTTCTTCTCACCTTCAACCCTTCGGAACATCGTCATGGCAACCGATACCGTCGTTCACCAACTCGCGATTCGCGTCGGCAACAAGCTCCGCGACGAACGGCTGACGCTCGCGACCGCCGAGTCGTGCACGGGCGGCATGGTCGCGGCGGCGATCACGGATATTTCCGGCAGCAGTGCGTGGTTCGAGCGCGGCTTCGTCACGTATTCGAACCTCGCGAAGACCGAGATGATCGGCGTGCCGGCTGCGTTGATCGAACAGCATGGCGCGGTGAGCGAGCCGGTGGCGAAAGCAATGGCCGAAGGCGCCTTGCGCAACAGCCGCGCGCAGGTGGCGGTGTCGATCACGGGCGTGGCGGGGCCAGGGGGCGGCAGCGAGGCGAAGCCGGTGGGAACGGTGTCGTTTGCGTGGAGCAATCGGCTGCATACGGCTGTCGAGACGCAGTTGTTCAAGGGGGACCGCGAACAAGTACGCACGCAGGCGGCGGCGCATGCGTTGAGGGGCTTGCTGGAGTTGCTGGAGCGCAGGGAGAAGTAAGCGGCGATGTGGCTTCGATCGCATCGCGTTCTGACTTCGCGGTATTGGTCGTGAGTTGGCGTAGCGTTGAAACGCCGCGCATTCATCGGTACCCGCTGATCCACGTTTCAGCGCGGCTTTAATGCATCGTCGCATTGCCGAAGCCGCGCATCGTTCTTATCGATACGCGTTGATCGAATCGCGCGTTTTCTTCGCCGCGTCCGCAGCGGCTTGAGCGTAATCCTCGCCCTTGCTCGCGTAGATGATCGCGCGCGACGAATTGATCAGCATGCCCGTGCCGTTGCCAGTGCGGCCCGCGCGCACGGTTCTTTCGACATCTCCGCCTTGCGCGCCGATACCTGGAATCAACAACGGCATCTCGCCGACAATGCAACGCACCGCTTCGATTTCCCTCGGAAACGTCGCGCCAACCACGAGTCCGAGCTGACCGTTCTTATTCCACCTTTCGGCCGCAAGCGTCGCGACCACGTGATAAAGCGGCCTGCCGCCTGTATCGAGAAACTGCAGATCGGAGCCGCCCGCGTTCGAGGTCCGGCACAACACGATCACGCCCTTGCCTTTATGCGCGAGATACGGCTCGATGGAATCGAAACCCATGTACGGGTTGACCGTGACCGCATCCGCACGATAGCGCTCGAACGCCTCGCGCGCATATTGCTCCGCCGTGCTGCCGATGTCGCCGCGCTTGGCATCCAGGATCACGGGAATGCCGGGATGCTTCTCGTGGATATGCGCGATCAGCGCTTCGAGTTGATCTTCCGCGCGATTCGACGCGAAGTACGCGATCTGCGGTTTGAACGATGACGCGTAAGGCGCGGTGGCATCGACGATATCGCGGCAGAACTCGAAGATCGCGTCCGAACGGCCCTTGAGCGCGGCCGGGAACTTCGACGGCTCGGGATCGAGACCGACGCACAGCAGCGATTGCGTGCGCGACCACGCGGCGTTGAGCGATTGAATGAAGGACATGGCGGGAGGCTTCTCGAAGAACGTCGATGGCACGCATTTTAACGTGCCGGCGTTCCACCCTACTCGTCCGAATCGTCCGGCAAGCCGCCGCTTTGATCGCTTGCTCTCAGGCGTCTGTCATCTGGCTTTCCTTCAGCCATCCACGCGTGCATGCGTTGCGCGTGCCTTCGCCTTCGCGCCCGAACCCGCGCGGGCGCGCGTGCGTGGACTGGCCCGCCGCGACGCATCGCCCGTTCGCTCGACCGTGAAGCGAAACGTACGCGCGAGCCGCTCGCCCGGTTCGAGCACCGTCATGCCGTGCGCCTCGCCTCCACCGGGCAGGTTCACCGCGTTGATCGGATGATCCACCGGCTCGAAGCAAAAGAAGTTCTCGCCGGGCGGCGCGTAGAGCACGTAGTAGTCGGTATCGGCGGCGATGATGAGCGACAGCCGACGCCTGGGCCACAGCACGCTCGTGCGTCCGCTCCAGCCGGTGAAGGCGTTGTTCACCATCTCGGACGGCATCGGGTATGCCACGCCGAACTGCCACGCGGGCGGCGCGGGAACGTGACGCACCGGCAGCCAGTCGTCGCCGCAAAGCCAGAGACCGCCCGCCGCCGCGGATAACTCCGTATCCGCTTCGCGCATCAGAAACGGATGCAGCCCGAGACCGAACGGCAGCGCCTGATCGCCCGTGTTCTGAACGTCGAGTGTCACGACGAGCGTCGCGTCGTCCAACGCATAAGTCTGCGTTGCGCGATACGAATACGGCTTGCCGTCGCGCCGGTCGAGCGTCATGCGCACATGGGCTGCGTCTGCGTCTTCGTCTTCCACTTGCCACGCGCCGAGCCAGCCGTCGCCGTGAATGGGCAGCGGTTCGCCCGCGCGGTTGCACGGCACGTCGATGGCGCGGCCGGAAAACTCGAACTGCCCATTGCCGATGCGATTCGAATACGGCAGCAGCGGATAGCAGGCGAGCTGATTCGGATCGGTGTCCGGGCCCGGTTCGATGCAAGGTCGGAAGATCGGCACGAGCGCGCCTTCATGACGCCAGTCGAATCGTGTGATGCCGCCGCCGAGCGAAGGCGCGACATCGAGCCGCAAATGCGCGTTTGCAGGCGTGATGCAGCCAGCGACGCCCGCGCTGCCGATAGCGACCGCCGCGGTGCCCGGGCCGGGGCGTATCGGCGGCTCCTTGGCGGCGGCGAGACGAGAACGGCGGGCGTTCGCCTGCGCCGTGGATGCGGATACCGCGTTCGATCCTGTTTCTGTGCGCGCAGCAGTCATGGCTCGTACTCCAGCGAGAGGCGAAACTGCCCGGCGTGGCCGGGCTTGGGCGCGCTTGAACGCAGAGCGCGGCGCCTTGGTTTTATGGCTTGCCCTGAAATACCGCTTCTTCGATTCCGCGCACACCCGGTGTGGCGATGAACACGCCGCCTGCATGCGGATCGGTCTGCAAGGCACGCTCGTTCAGTCCGACGCGCGCGCTCGTCACATACATCGATGCGAAGTCCGCGCCGCCGAACGCGACGCAACTCGGTTGCGCGCTCGGCACATCGACACGCGCGCTTTCGCGGCCATCGGGTGCATAACGCACCACGCGATAACCGCCCCATTGCGCGTTCCAGAGCCCGCCATCGGCATCGACGATGGAACCGTCGGGAACGCCCGTCGCATCGCTCAATTCGACGAACACGCGGTCGTTCGCGAAGCTCGGGTAATCGCACGCGCGAATCTGGCGCGTCGGGGAATCGCAGTAGTACATCGTCGCGCCATCTGGGCTGAAGCCGATGCTGTTCGAGATCGCGCAGTCCGGAAGCGGCAACCGTTCGAGCGACAACTCGTGATTCAGCCGATAGAACCCGCCGACCGCCTGCGCATCCTCCACGTCGTGCTTGGTGCCGAACACGAAGCGCCCTTCGCGGTCGCAGCGGCCATCGTTCAGACGCGTCGTCAAATCGGCTTCGACGAGCATGATGGTCTCGATCTCGCGCGTCGTCAGGTCGAAGAACGCGAGCCGCGATGCAAGGCCGAGCAGCAAGCGTCCCGCATCGGCGCACGGCGTGAAGCACGCGAGCCGCTCGGGCATTTCGAAGGATTCGCTTTTGCCATCGCGCGGATCGTAACGCCACAGACGCTTGCCTTCGATATCGGTCCAGTAGAAGCGGCCGCTTCGCGCGCACCACGTCGCGCCTTCGCCGAGCGCGCACTGGCTGTCGACGAGAAGGCGCGCTTTCACGCCCATCCTCCGTCGACAACGATATCCTGCGCGGTCAACATGCTGCTGTCGTCCGACGCCAGGAACAGCGCCGCGCGCGCGAGATGTTCCGGCATCAGTTCGGCGTCGATGCACTGGCCGAGCTTGATGGCTTCGCGGCCTGCGTCGTCGAGCCAGAGCGTCTTTTGCTTTTCGGTCATCACCCAGCCCGGCACGAGCGTATTCACGCGAATGCCGAACTTGCCGAGATCGCGCGCGAGGCCGCGCGTCATGCCCTGCACGCCCGACTTCGACGTGACGTAGACCGGGAAATTGCCTTGCTTGAGCATCCAGCTGATGGAGCCGAGATTGATGATCGAGCCGCCGCCGAGCTGCTTCATGTCTTCGATGACCGCCTGCGCCGCGAAGAACTGATGGCGAATGTTCACCGCGATGCCGGCATCGTACGATTCGGGCGTCACCGATTCGATCGAATGACGCTTGTCGTTCGCCGCGTTGTTGACGAGCACGCTGATGGGCCCGAGCGCCGAGCGCACATCGACGATGCCTTTACGCAAGGCGTCGATGTCGGTCAGATCGATACGCAGGAAGAGCGGCTTGAAACGGCCTTCGGGCAGCGACGCGCCGAGCCGGTCGGCGAGCGCTTCGCCCGCGGCCGTATCGATATCGAAGAACGCGACCTTCGCGCCCTGACCGGCGAAGTTTTCCACGAAGGACGCGCCGATACCGGTGGCGCCGCCCGTGATGAGCACGGTCTTGCCCGCGAGGCTGGGATAAACGGCGAGCTTCTTTTCAGTGGCTGACATGGGCTTGTTCACAAGAGTTTGGCTTCGCGAAAGCCGTATGGCTTTCGCGGCGATGCAAACGACACGACCGGAGGCTTAGTCCCGCGACCCGCGATTCTTCAGCTGATCCAGCAGCACGGCGGCCAGCAGGATCGCGCCGCGCACGAGGTACTGATAGAACGCGTCGATGTTCAAAAGGTTCATCACGTTTTCGACCGTGCCCATGATGAGCACGCCGATCACGACGCCCGAGATCGTCGCGCGTCCGCCGAGCAGCGACACGCCGCCCAGCACGCACGCGGAAATCACGTTCAATTCGAAACCTTCAGCGGCATTCGGCTGACCCGACGTGATCCGCGAAGCGAGAATGACGCCCGCGAGCGCGGTGACCGCGCCCTGGATCAGGAAGATCCACACGCGCGTGCGCTCCACGTTGATGCCCGCGAGCCGCGAGGCTTCCGGATTGCCGCCAATTGCGAGCGTATTGCGGCCGTACACAGTCTGGTTGAGCAATACGCCAAAAACGATGAAACATGCAAGCGTGACCCAGATAGGCAGGGAAATCCCCAGCATCGACAGTCCGCCGAGTTCGATGAAGGTGTCCGACGACACGCCCACCGCCTGACCGTGCGACACGATGAAGCCCAGGCCGCGCACGATTTCCATCGTGGCGAGCGTGGTAATCAGCGCGTTGATGCGCAGATAGGCGATCACCGCGCCGTTCACGAAGCCGATCACCGAACCCGCCGCCACCGCCGCGATGATCGCGATGAACGTATTGCCCGTCGCGTTCAACACCATCGCGCAAAGCACGCCGGCGAAGGCGATCGTCGAGCCGACCGAAAGGTCGAAGTCGCGCGAGGCGAGGCAGAACATCATCGTGCAGGCCACCATGCCGATCTGCGAGATCGACAAGGCCAGTCCGAGCATGTTTTCGATCGAAAAGAAGTGATCGACCGTCAGCGACATCGTGGCGAACATCACCACGAAGATCACGATCAAACTATATTCCGTCAGTTGCTGATACCACTTTTGCTTGTCGTTCTTCTGCGGAATCAGCGCGTTCGCCACCGCCTCACCCGCTTGCCCGACGATGTTTTCTCTTGCTTCCATGATGTGCTCCCCTGTCTTCTCTCTTTAAGCCGCTTCCGCGACCGTGTCGGATTGCGGCAGCGCCAGACTCAACACCGACTGCTCGTTCGCCTTCCCGCGCGGCAATTCGCCCGCGATACGCCCTTGCCGCATCACGACGATCCGGTCGGACACGCCCAGCACTTCGGGCAGTTCCGAAGAAATCATCACGATGGCGCAGCCGCGCTCCGCCAGTTGATAGATCACGTTGTAGATCTCGTGCTTGGCGCCGACGTCGATACCGCGCGTCGGTTCATCGAGGATCACGACCTTGAGATCCGGCTCCGCGAGCCAGCGCGACAGAATGGCTTTCTGCTGATTGCCGCCCGACAGAAAGCGGATGCGCTGTCTGCGGCTCGGCGTCTTGATCTTCAAGAGCTGGATGAAGCGATCCGCCGTCTGCGCTTCCTTCTTGCGATCGAGGAACAAACCCGCGCGCAGATAATGCCGGCGGCACGAGATGTTGATGTTCTCCGCGACCGTCGCCATCGCGACAATGCCCTCTTCCTTGCGATCTTCCGGACACAGCACGATGCCGTGTCGAATCGCTTCGCCCGTGCTGCGCACCTTGATCGGCTGACCGTCGAGTTCGATCGCGCCTTCCTTCTTCTTGTCCGCACCGTAGACGAGGTGCATCAATTCGCTGCGCCCCGCGCCCACCAGCCCGAAGAAACCGACGATCTCGCCGCGCCGCACTTCGAAATTCGCCGGCGCGCTCAGGGCGGCGCCTTGCAGGTTCTTGACCGAGAAGCGCACGTCGCCGAGCGGCCGCGCGCGATAGTTATAGATATCGCTGATCTCGCGGCCGACCATCTCCTGAACCAGCGTGTCGCGCGGCAAGTCTTTCAGTGAAAGATGCGACGCGATCTTGCGGCCGTCGCGGAAGATGGTGCAGGCATTGCACAGTTCGTAAATCTCGTCCATGCGATGCGAGATGTAGATAAGCGCGCGGTTGTCCGCCTTCAGATCGCGCACGAGCTTGAACAGCACTTCCGTCTCGCGATGCGACAACGAACTCGTCGGTTCGTCGAGCGCGATCACGCGCGCGTTGCGCAACAGCGCCTTGCAGATTTCCACCATCTGCCGCTGCGCGATCGAGAGCTTGCGCAGCTTGGCGTTGGGATCGAGATCGACGCCCATTGCCGTCAGCCGGTCGCGCACGTGCTTCTTCGCCTCGCGCTTGTTGACCCAGCCGAGCCGGTTCGGCAGCGCGCCGAGCAGCAGGTTCTCGGCCACGGTCAAGTCCGGCACGTACTGCAACTCCTGATGGATCACCGCGATGCCCGAAGCAATCGAAGCCGCGGCGCTTCCGAAATGCACTTCCTTTTCGTCGATGAGCACGCGCCCCGAATCGGGCTGATACTCGCCGCCGAGAATCTTGAGCAAGGTCGATTTACCCGCGCCGTTCTCGCCCATCAAACCGTGAACTTCGCCGGCGTTGACGTCGAACGACACGCCGTCGAGCGCGCGCACGCCTGGAAAAACCTTGCCGATATTGTCAAAACGCAGCGTCGCTGACACATCGCCTCCTTATGCTTCGAGCGAGCCACGCCACGCGCGGCCCGCTCTCGTCCAATGACTTAGTTCGATGCCAAGCCCATCTGCTGACGCACCGACGCCACGTTTTCACGCGTTGCCAGCATGCCGGTCGTGAGCGTGAGTGCCGGCGGCGCCTTGCCGTCCTTGATCCACGCGTACATCAGGTCCGAGGTTTCCTCGCCGTGACGCTTCGGGCTGATGATGACCGTGCCGTAGAAGCCCGTCGGGTTCGGTTTCTTGAACTCGTTGATCGCCGAATCCGAGCCGCCGATGCCGATGCCGATCATGTTGTCAGCCTTGAAGCCACGGCCTTCCGCCGCGCGCACCGCGCCGAGCACGCCTTCGTCGTTGAGCGCGTAGGCCACCCAGTGCTTGAACTGCGGGTTCTTCGTGAGCGCGATGTTCGCGGCGTTGAACGCGTTTTCGGTGTCGGTCTTCGCTTGCGGCGCCATGATGATGTTCGCCTTCGGAAACCCCGATGCCACGAGCGCGTCGGTGGCGCCGGCCGTGCGGTCATGCGCGGTCGGCAGCTGTTCGTAAGTCACGTCGATGGCGCCGACTTCCTTCACGTCCCAGCCGCGCTTCTTGATCTCGGCCGCAATGCCGTCGCCGACTTGCTTGCCGATGTTGTAAGCCGAAATGCCCATGTGCGGCACGGCTTCGATCGGCTTGCCGGAACCGTCGACGAGACGGTCGTCCACCGTCATCATCTTGAGCTTATCGGCCTTCGCCTTGGCCACGATGCCCGGTCCGAGCTTGACGTCAGGCGTACAGATGATGAACCCCTGAGCCTTTTGCGCGGCGAGGTTGTCGATCGCGCTCATGACCTTTTCGCCCGACGGCGCGCCGATCTTCACGAGGGTGAAGCCCTTCGCTTTCGCGGCCATTTCGGCGAACTTCCATTCGTCCTGGAACCACGGTTCTTCGGGTTGCTTCACCAGGAAGCCGATCTTGACGTCGTCGGCGGCTTGCGCAACCGGCGCGGCGATCATGGTGGCGCTCGTGGCCGTCGCAGCGGCGAGAAGGGTAAGGAACAGTCTGCGTTTCATCGTTTTGTCTCCCGACTTTTTGCTCGAATCATGCCCGCGCACGGGCGCTCAGTTGGTTGGCGGCCGCGTTTTTGTAGTGATGCCGCACCACGGCCAGTGCGTCATTCGTGACTTCAGTCGTGGTAGAGCGCAGAGCGCCCGCCATCGATCGTGATGCAACTCGCGTTGATGAACGGCGCCTCGTCGGATGCAAGGAACACCGCCGTCATCGCCACTTCTTGCGGCTGGCCGACACGCTTCATCGGCTGCAAATCCAGTGTGGCCTGGCGCGCGGCCTTTGGATCGGGCTGGCCGTTCCACCAGTCGAGCGTCAGTTGCGTTTCGATATAACCCGGCGCGATGGCATTCACGCGCACGTTGTTCGGCGCGTATTCGATGCCGAGCGCACGCGTCAGTCCGATCACGCCGTGCTTGGCCACCGGATACGGAAAGCAGCCGGGGATGATCTTGAACGAATGCGTCGAGGCGATATTCACGATGCTGCCCGCGCCGCGCTCGACCATGCCGGGCAGCGCCGCGCGGCAGCCGTTCCAGACGCCGTCGAGATCGACGGCGAAGCAGCGCCGCCAGTCTTCGTCGGTCATCGTGAGCGGGTCGCAGAACACGTTGATGCCCGCGTTGTTCACGAGCACGTCGAGCGGGCCGAACGCGCTTTCGGTTTGCGCGACCGCTTCCTTCACCGATGCGCTCTGCGTCACGTCCGTGCCGATCGCGACGACGCGCGTCGAATTCGCTTCCTTCGCGATGCGTTCAGCCGTCGCTTGCGCCGTCTCGATATCGAGTTCCGCGAGCGCGACCGCAGCGCCCTCGCGCGCGAAAGCCAGCGCGATCGCCGCACCGATGCCGCGCCCGGCGCCCGTGATCATCGCGACCTTGCCGGCGAGGCGGTTCATTGCTTCTCGCCCCGTGTGGAACGCGCGACCGCTAGTCCGTCGATGAACGCTTTCGCATGCGATGCCGTCGCCGTTTCGCTCTGCCCCGGCTTGTACAGCGCCGAGCCGAGACCGAAGCCGTTCGCGCCCGCGCTGAGAAACGGCCCCATGTTGTCCGGCGCGACGCCACCCACCGGCACCAGCGGCACTTCCTTCGCGATCACCGCGCGCCACGCCTTCACGACATGCGCGCCGAGTTGTTCGGCGGGGAACATCTTCAATACGTCCGCGCCGTTCTTGAGCGCGAGGAACGCTTCGTTCGGCGTTGCCACGCCCGGCGCGCAGGCGAGCCCCTGCGCTTTCGCCGCGCGCACGACATCGGCGTCGCTGTGCGGCATCACGATCAGTTCGCCGCCTGCCGCGCGCACGCTGTCGACGTAACTCGCATGCAGCACCGTGCCCGCGCCGACGATGGCATCGGCGGGCAGCGCCTGGCGAATCGCCGCGATGCTGTCGAACGGCTGCGGCGAATTGAGCGGCACTTCGATGATGCGAAAGCCCGCTTCATACAGCGCGCGGCCGTGCGCCTCGGCTTCCTCGGGCGTGATGCCCCGCAGGATCGCGATCAGCGGACACGCGGCGAACGCTTTCGCGAGGCCGCCGTGCATGCCGTAAGGCGCGGGTAGATTGATGGGCGGTTGCATTCGTTTCTCCTTTCCGTGTCACATGCGCGCGGGCTTGGCGATCAACCCGGCCTGCAATGCGATTCGATAAAGCCCGGATTCGGTCGCTTGCGCCACCGTCTGCGCGTCGTTGCATCCGTATTGCGCGAGGGCCGCCCGATAGCGGTCGCACAGCGCATCGTTGCCGATCAGACGCAGCGTCTTGCCGGCGAGCGTCGCGTTCTCGCGCGCCAGCACTTCGTTCAGGCCGCGCAGTTCATGGCCGATCAAAAGTCCCGACAGATAATCCGGCTGCTCGGCCGCCGTGAGCTGACCGGTCAGTCCGAGTGTGCGCGTGCTGAAGATCGTCGCCAGAAGGCCGGCATGACCGGCATCGCGCGCGGTATCGACGCCTCTCAGAAACGCCGCGCTATCCGGCTTCGCGTCCTGCTCCATCGTGCGGCCGAGGATGGTGTGATCGCGCAGTGCGCCGAAGGTCTCGCCCGTCATGAACGTATAGAAGCGTTCGATCCGTCCCGCTTGCACGAATGCCCACTTGGCATGCGTGCCCGGCAGACCGATGAGCGCGCCACTCGCCGTGTTCAGCGACGCATCGCTCGCGAGTGCGCCGAAAATCTGCGTCTCCTCGCCGCGCATCACGTTCGGCAGCGTGCCGCGTTCGAGCACGCCCGGCACGACATGAACGGTCGCGCCCCGCGCCGCCTTTACCGTGACGATGCCCGCGACGAGCGCGTCGGCATCGGCGGGCGTTTCGACGTAAGGCGCCTCCATCCAACCCTGCGCGCTGCCGACCATGCCCGCCGCGATGACGGGTAGCTGCGCATTTGCGCTCAGCCAAGCGCCGCAGGTTTCCTCGAAAGCCTGATCGAAGCCGCCAGCAGGCAGCTTCATGATTCCCGCCGACGAAGCGCGCGTGTCGAGCGCGGCGCCCGCGGCATCGAGCAGATAAGCGCGCAGGGACGTCGTGCCCCAGTCGAGCGCGATCAGAACGGGCGCGCTCATCGCTTGATCCTGCGGTTGGCTTGCGGCGCGCGCCAGCCGAGTTCCTCGGAGATTGCGCGCGCTTCGCGCTGCACGACCGGAATCAGTTCTTCCATGCGTTCGTGGGGCATATAGGGAATCGTGCTCGCCACCGAAAGCGCCGCGACGATCGCACCCGACGCATCGCGCACGGGCGCCGCCACGCAGCGGATCGACGCCTCGTTCTCTTCGAGATCGAAGGTGAAGCCACCTTGCGAATAGCGTGTCATGCGCTGCAAAAACGTGTCCATGTCCGGCCGATTCTCCGGCTTGAAACTCGTGCGGGCGAGCGCGCGCAGCGATGCATCGAGCAGCTTCTTCCAGACGTTGGCTTCGAGGTCGAGCATCATTGCCTTGCCGATTCCCGTCGATGCCAGCGGCATGCGATGCCCCACGCGCGAGCGCATTTCCAACCCGCGCGTGCCCGGAATCTTGTCGATGTAGAGCACGTCGTCACCGTCGCGCACGCCGAGGTGAATGGTGTCGTGCGTGTATTCCGCGAGCGATTGCAAATGCGGACGCGCGACCGCCGTGAGCGGCATCTGTTCGAGCGCGATGGTGCCGAGTTCGATCAGTTTCGGCCCGAGCAGATAGCCGCCCTGCACTTGCCGGAGATAACGCGCCTGCACGAGCGAACTCACGAGCCGATGCGTCGTGCTGCGCGTGGTGCCGAGCGCCGCGCCGAACGAGCGCAGATCGCGCGCGCCGTTGGCGGCGGCTTCGAGAATCGCGAGGCCGCGCAAAAGCGTTTGCGTGCCTGCCTGTTGCGGCGTGATGTCGACGAGCGCGCTCGGCAGCGCGAAGGCGTCCGGATCGCGCCGATGATGGCCGTTGCTTTTCTTGTCGGCGCCGTCGTTCATGGCGTTGGCCGACATATCGCGCACGTTCGGCGCGGATTCGGTTTGTTCGATTTTGGTCATGCCGCTCGTTCCTCGATGAACACGACGCGCGTCATGCGAAGCGTGCAAGCTGGACGGCGCGCGCGGCACAAGCCCAAGCGCCCGCCGAAGCGATGACGAATCCGAAAGATGAGGCGCGTGACGCGACCCGCGAACGCGGGCAGGCGATCAATTGCATGACTTGTCTCCGTTGTTCTGGATATTCTTCGTCGCGCCCGTTTCGGAAGACCGGCGCGTGTGCTTTTTATGCTGTGGTCGGATTGTAGTTCCGCCTATCTCGATAATTCAATATGTGATCGCACTGTTCACATAATGGGAGTTAAGCTGACGGCCGACAGCCTTTTGCAAACAAAAAAGCCCTGACAAATCAGGGCTTTAACTTGTTTAGCGCGGCCAGCTAAATTTCACTCGGGCAACTCGGCCGCGCCCATTCGCCGCGCGATTACGTTGGCGCGCCTGGTCAGATACGGCGTCGCGCGGTGATCGTCGAAGTATTTCGGACGCGGCAGCATGACGGCAAGCCGTGCGCTTTGCGACGCGGACAGCTTTGCCGCTGTCGTCTTGTAGTAATACTGGGCCGCCGCCTGCGCGCCGTAGACGCCATTACCCCACTCAACCGAATTGAGATAAATCTCGAAGATGCGCTGCTTGTCCATCAAAAGCTCGAGCATCGACGTGATGACGAGTTCCTCGGCCTTGCGGATATAGCTTTTCTCGCGCGACAAGAACAGATTCCGCGCCAGTTGCTGCGAAATGGTCGAACCGCCCGCGACGATCTTTCCGCGCGCCTTGTTCTTTTCCCAGGCTTGCAAGATGGCGTCGGTTTCGTAGCCGTTGTTATTGACGAAGTTGGAGTCTTCCGACGCGATGATCGCGCGCTTCAGATTGCGCGAAATCTGGTCGTACGGAACCCACGTGCGTTGCAGTTCGATGCCAGGACGCTCTTTCGCGAGGGTCCAGGCGTCGGCGCGCATGAAGGCCGTCGCGCCGGGATTCACCACGGTCCAGACCGCGATCTGCGCGAAGAAGTAGAGCTGCGTCGCGAGCGCGGCGATAACCAGTACCGACACGCCATAACCGATCCAGCGCGCGGGACCGAGCCGCACCCCGCGCCGCTGCCGCGTGCGCGTGTGCTCGGACATGGGTGCGGTCGTCATCAGACTTTGGCTGCGAGCACCTGGCGCAGCTCGCGCAATACCGCGCCGCCGTCCGGGCGCACGCCGCGCCAGATGAAGAACGATTCGGCCGCCTGTTCGACGAGCATGCCGAGGCCATCCGCCGCGCGCGCTTGAAGGCGTTCGGCGTGCTGCATGAACACCGTTGGCTTCGCGCTGTACATCATGTCGTAGGCGAGCGTGCCGGCGCCGAACGCGGCGTCGTCGCAGTCGGGCAAGGCGGCGTCGAGACTGCCCGCGGTCGCGTTGACGATGACGTCGTAGCGCCCTTCTTCCGCGCTCTTCGCACTGCCGCCCGCAAACCGCACGTTCGACGCGAGCGCGGCTTCCGCGAACTGATCGACCAGTTGCAGCGCCTTCTCAGCCGTGCGATTCACGATGGTGAGCGCCGCCGGCGAGCGATCGAAGATAGGCAGCACGACGCCGCGCGCCGCGCCGCCCGCGCCGAGCAGCAACACGCGCTTGCCCGTGAGGCTCACGCCGAGATTCACTTCGATGTCGCGCACGAGGCCGACGCCGTCCGTGTTGTCGCCGCGCACGCCATCCGCACCGAACGACAGCGTGTTGACCGCGCCCGCAGCGGCTGCGCGCGGCGAGAGTGTATTGGCGAAAGCGTGGGCGTCGAGTTTGAAGGGCACGGTCACGTTCATGCCGCGTCCGCCCGACGCCATGAACGTTCTGGCTTGCTCCTCGAAGCCGCCGAGCGGCCCGAGGATGCGTCCGTACTCGATAGGCTCGCCGGTCTGGATAGCGAATTTCGCGTGAATCCACGGCGATTTGCTGTGCTCGATCGGATTGCCGATCACCACGTATTGATCGCGTTGCGTCATCGCGCGCGTCCCGTGAGTTGGCGCGCGGCGTGCGCGCTCTGGATCATGCCGGCGCGCGGCTTCATTCCGCCCGCCCCGAAGACGCTTGCGATTCGCCTGCACCCTCGACTCCGCCGGCACCTTCGGCACCTTCGGCCGACGGCTCCGTCGCGGAGACTTCCGCCTGCGCTTCGGCTTCGCTTTCGGCGCTGAGATCGACGGTTTCGACGATCTCTTCCTCGGCTTCGTCTTCTTCCACCGGCGCGCTTTGCGTGGGCGCGTCGATCACGTGCAGCAGGCGGCACGACGCCTCGACGGTCAGTTCATCGATAGATACGACTTCGAGCATCAAACGCGTGCCGCGCGCATGCACGCCGAGTCCGGGCACATGCAGGATCAGCGGAATTTCTTCGAGACGCACCAGATCGTCCTTGATGACCGATGCTGGAACTTGCCGCTTGTTCTCCTGCTTGAGCCAGCGCAGACACCAGAAATACTCCATGCGGCGCTGATGATCGGCATAAGCGGTGTAGGTATCGTCAAAACCTTGCACCACGGCGAAGAGATCCGCGTCCTTCGGTTTGAACGGCGCGGCGAGCTTGGCCGTCACGCCATGCTGCACGCACGCGAGCAATTGCCACTGATTCACGAGATCGACATAACGGCGCAGCGGCGAGGTGCTCCACGCATATTGCGCGACACCCAAGCCTTCGTGCGGCGCGGGCGTGGTCTGCATGCGCGTGCGCTTTGGACCGGGACCGCCGAAACCGCGCTGCGATCGGTAGATGCCCGGTACGCCGTGATCGTTGAGAAACGCGCCCCACGACGAATTCGCGAGAATCGCCAGTTCGGCGACGATCAGATCGAGCGGCGAGCCACGGCGGCGCGGCGTAATGGTGATGTGCTCGCCTTCGACATAGAAGTTGAAGTCGTTGTTACGCTGCACTTCGCGCTTCAGACCGTAAGTGGCGCGCGCCTGCTGTCGCTTTTCGAAGAGCGCTTGAGCCAGCGGCCAGAGCACGGCAATGTCCGCCTTGTGCGGATAATCGCCGCTGCCGTCCGCGAGCGTCTCTTCGGTGACGTGTTCGTCGAGATGGTTGTGGCGCAGATTCGACTTCACGAATACACGTTCGGCGCGCGTTTCGGTGGCGACGATCTCCTGCGTCTCGCGATTCACGATGATGTAAAGCGACAGCGCCGGGCGCAAGCCGCCTTCACCGAGCGTGAAAACATTGACGACGTCGTCGGGCAACATGGTGATCTTGTCGCCCGGCATGTAGACCGTGGACAGCCGGCCACGCGCAATGGCGTCGATCGCATCGCCCCGCGCGATGCCAAGCGCCGGCGCCGCGATGTGAATACCCACGCGCACGCGGCCATCGGAGAGATGCTGGACGGAGAAGGCGTCGTCGATTTCGGTCGTCGTGACGTCGTCGATGGAGAATGCTTCGACATCCGCTTCGGGCAAGTCTTCCGGGAAAGGCGCGGGTTGCAGCGACGGAAAACCGACGCCGTGCGGAAAGAACTCCGACAGGAACTTCGCTTCGTGCAAGGCGCGCGCCGAGGCAATTCCGCCGCATTCCAGCATAAGCCGCGCTTGCGAAATTCCGCGCGCGGCGGCCGCCGCTTCGAGCGCCTTGTACTCGATGGAGTTCTTGTCGGGCTTCGTGAGCAAACCGATTGCCTTGCCCGCGAGCGCCTCGGGCAACTTGCCCGCCTTCAGTTCCTCTTCGTAGCCCGCTTGCACGAGCGCCTGCTGACGCTTGCGTTCGAGCCCGGCAAGCGCCATCTGCAATTGCTCTTGCGGCGCTCGCTGATACTGCCCGCGCCCCTTGCGGCGAAAGTACACCGGCGCGCCATGCATGCGCAGCACGAGCGCCGCGCGTTCGGCCGCGCCGAATTTGTCGCCGAAGTAATCCGCGCCGAGCGTGGCGAACGGAAATTCGTCGTCGGGCGCGCATTCCCACAGAAAGTCGAGATCGATTTCCTGCGCGATGGCGTCGGCTTCCTGCATCAGCTCGCCCGCAGCGGGTTTATCGAATTCGATCAGCACGTCTTTCGCGCGCACTTTCGCACGCCGTCCGCCCGGCAATTCGACCTGGAAGGCATCGCCCTGTTTGGACAGCACCGATCCGGCCTTGAAACTACCCGATTCCTCGAAGAAAACGTTCACTCAATACTCTCGTAAAACGGTGGACCGGGTCGCGGCAAGCGCGCCGGCGGTTGAATGGGCTATGTCCTCGCGCCGCGCGCGTGTCACGCGGCCGCGGATGCGACGGCGGGCGGCGGTTCGCGTCCGCAGAACGCGAGCACGTCGTCCAGATAGTCGGGGAAGTCGCTGATGGCGTGATCGCCGCCTTCGATCAGCGTGGTGCGCACGCTGGGGTAGTGGGCGAGCATGGTGCGGTAATCGAGCACTTCGTCGCCGGTGGCCGCAATCAGATAGTAACGCTCGGCCTGCGTGATCTTCTCGACGGCGAGCGCGCGCAGTTCGTCCAGATGGCGCGGCAACACGGTGATGCTGCCGCCGCCATGCCACAGCGGCTGTTCGCCGAGATAGTGGCTCAGATCGCGCTGCGGCACCACGGCGGGATTGAGCAGCACGGCGCGCCAGCCGTGCTTTTCGGCGAGATACGTGGCGTAGAAACCGCCGAGCGAACTGCCGACCACGGTGATTTCAGCAGCGGACGTATTCGCGACTAGCGATTCCGCCAGTTCGATCGCTTCTTTCGGCGAGACGGGCAATACCGGACATTGCCATTCGCTCAGCCGCCCGAGGTCCGCCAGACGCGCATGCATGACGCGCGCCTTGAAAGATTGGGGCGAGGAGCGAAAGCCGTGTAGGTAGAGAATCACGCGTTTCCTCCGGACGGACGCGCCGAAAGTGCGTCGAGCAGCTTTTGATGCACGCCGCCGAAGCCGCCGTTGCTCATCACGAGCACGTGGTCGCCGGGGCGCGCGGCGGCCGCGACCGCCTTCACCAACGGTTCGATCTCGTTGAATGCCTGTGCCTTGTCGCCGAGCGGTGCGAGCGCTTCCGCCAGATCCCAGCCGAGTTTGTCGCGGCCATCACGCGCGCCATAGCCGAACACGAGATTCGCGTCGGCGAGGCTGCCGGGCAACTGCGCTTTCATCGTGCCGAGTTTCATGGTGTTGGAGCGCGGCTCCAGCACGGCCAGAATGCGCGCGTCGCCAATACGCGTGCGCAGGCCGGCAACCGTGGTTTCGATGGCGGTTGGATGATGCGCGAAGTCGTCGTAGACGGTGACCCCATCCACGCTGCCCTTCACTTCCATGCGCCGCTTGACGTTGCGAAAGCTCGCCAGCGACTTGACCGCTTGCGACGCCGGCACGCCAACCGAGCGCGCCGCTGCGATCGCCGCGAGCGCGTTCATGCGATTGTGTTCGCCCTGCACTTGCCACTCGACCACGCCTTGACGCTCGCCTTCCCAATACACCGCAAATTGCTCGTCGACGCGCGCGCCCTCGGTCGCGGGTAGCGCTTGCCAGCCGCCATCCACACCGAAGCGTTCGACGCTCGACCAGCAGCCGCGCGTCAGCACGCGTTCGAGCGCGCCTTCGCGCCCGTTCGTGACGATGCGTCCGATGCCCGGCACCGTGCGCACAAGATGATGAAATTGCGTTTCGATGGCGGCGAGATCGGGGAAGATATCGGCGTGATCGAATTCGAGATTGTTGAGCACCGCCGTGCGCGGCCGATAGTGGACGAACTTCGAGCGCTTGTCGAAGAACGCGGTGTCGTATTCGTCGGCTTCGATGACGAAGAAGCTCGAATCGGTCAGTCGCGCGGAAATGCCGAAGTTGAGCGGTACGCCGCCAATGAGAAAGCCCGGATTCAAGCCCGAATCTTCCAGTAACCACGCAAGCATGGAGCTCGTCGTGGTCTTGCCGTGCGTGCCCGCAACCGCCAGAACCCACTTGCCCGCAAGCACGTGCTCGCCGAGCCACTGCGGACCTGACGTGTAAGGCAGGCCGCGGTCGAGAATGGCCTCCATCAGCGGGTTGCCTCGCGACACCACGTTGCCGATCACGAATAGGTCGGGTTCGAGCGCGAGTTGCTCGACGCCGTAACCTTCGATCAGTTCGATGCCTTGCGCTTCGAGTTGCGTGCTCATCGGCGGGTAGACGCCGGCGTCGCAGCCGGTGACCTTGTGGCCCGCTTCGCGCGCCAGCACGGCGAGTCCGCCCATGAAGGTGCCGCAGATGCCGAGGATGTGGATGTGCATAAACCGTGTCGCGCCGCGTGGGCGAAGAGTGCGGGAAACATGAAACGGCGCCGCGTGCACGCCGTGCGCGAAGACGCCTGGAGGCGCATATTGTAACCGACGCACTCCGCCACCTTACGCCCGCCAGCAGCCGATGCAAACCGGCGCGATCGAGGGCCGATCAACGCTCGATCGAGACCCGATCGAAGCCGTTCAACGATATCTAGTATTATTTCGCCATGGTTCGCAAATCACATTTCGATCCGCAGCGCGTGCGCGAGGAAATCGCCATCGCGGCCGCGAGAATGATCGCCGAAGACGGCCTCGACTACTCCACAGCCAAGCGCAAGGCGGCGCGGCAGGTGGTCGGCGAGGCGAAGATCGGCGGCGAGTTCTTGCCCGACAACGATCAGATCGAAGAGGAGATCCGCGAGTATCAGGCGATCTTCCAGAGCGACAGTCAGCCTGTCGTCCTGCGCCGCATGCGCGAGTTCGCGCTCGAATGGATGGAACGGTTGAAGCCCTTCGATCCGTATTTGACCGGCGCGGTACTCAACGGCACGGCGGGCGAGCATTCCGACGTCCACTTGCAATGCTTCTGCGACAACCCGAAGGAAGTCGCGATCTACTTGCTGAACGCGAACATTCAGTACGACGTGTCGGAGACGCGGCATTTCGCCGGGCGCGGTTACGTGGAAACGCTGAGTTTTTTGCAGCGCATACCCGGCGAGGAACCAATGGGCCTGCACATCGCGCTGTACGATCCTGACGACCTGCGCGGCGCCGTGCGCGCCGATGGCCGCGGTCGTCTCGCGCGGGCGAACGCCGCGACGGTGCGCACGCTGCTCGATCATCCCGATACCCCGTCGCTCGAAATCAGCGGCTGACGCTATTTTTCCTATGAACAGCAAACGGATTCTGGCGCTTCTAGTCGTCGCGGTCGCAGCGACGGTCGGCGGCTTCTACGCGGGGCATGTCTTCACCGGCGGCGAAACCGTGGCCGCGACACAGAACAATGGCAACGCCGTCGAACAATTATGGAAGGCCGCGCCGCCGGGAGCCTCGGGCACCGCGCAACCGCTTGCATCCTTCAAAGGAAAACCGGTCGTCGTGAACTTCTGGGCTTCGTGGTGCGGACCGTGCGTCAAGGAAATGCCGGAGTTGTCGGCGCTGCATCGCGAATATGAGAAAAAAGGCATCACATTCATCGGCTTGGGAGTGGACAGCGAGAAGAACGTCAACGATTTTCTCGGTAAGGTGAACGTGGACTATCCCGTCTATGTGACGGGCTTCGGCGGTGCCGACCTCGCGCGCAGCTTCGGCAATAACGCGGGCGGTTTGCCGTTCACCGTCGTGATCGACGCAAAAGGCGTGGTCCGGTCGACCAAGCTTGGTGAAGTCAACGTCGCCGAACTTAAGCGCACACTCGACGCGCTGTAAAAATTCGCTGCGTTTTTAACCGAAGTGTCGCTCAATAAGCAGCAAGTTAGCAGGTTGAACGCCGATCTTGCCGGAACTTCGCTCTTTCGCTACGACTTGTCCGAACTTCTGCCCTACTGATCGGACCCTGTCGGAACGGTAAAACTAGACAAAATTCTCTAAAGAGCGCTAAAGTGCGCCGAATTCCGCACAACCCGAAGCGACCATGAACACTCAACCGGTGCCGCAAGGCGACATTGCTGTCGAAACCGACACGCGTTTGGTGTGCGTCGGCCAGCCTTTTCGCAGGCCATCGGGGAGCGCGCTTCAAAACGATCACGATGACGCATTCGACATGAACGCGCCTTGCGTGCCAATCGATTCTGCCGCCGCAACTTCGGCTCACGTTTGGTCCAGCGCACGGCGCTTGCAACAAACGCGTGCCGAAGCGCTGGCCCTGCCGGTCCGCGGCTGACAGTCAGAACACCACAAAGTCAAGTCAAGCACCGGGGACAGTCCCGGTCTCCAAGCATTGAAAGGGGAATTTTCGATGGACCTTCGTAAACTTAAAACGCTGATCGACCTCGTCTCGGAATCCGGCATCTCGGAACTCGAAGTGACGGAAGGCGAAGGCAAGGTTCGCATCGTCAAGAATGCGGCGCCGGTCTACATGCAGGCGCCTCAGCAATACGCGCCGCAAATGCAGGCCGCACCCGCGCCGTTCGCCGGCGGCGCAGGCGAAGGTTCGGCGGCGCCCGCCGCGAGCCCCGCTGCCGTCGCGCCGCAAGGACACATCGTCACTTCGCCGATGGTCGGCTCGTTCTACCGCGCGCCTTCGCCGGGCGCGGACCCGTTCGTCCAGGTCGGCGATACGGTCAAGGAAGGCCAGACCATCTGCATCATCGAAGCCATGAAGCTCCTGAACGAGATCGAAGCCGACAAGTCCGGCGTCGTAAAGGAGATCCTCGTCGAGAACGGTCAGGCGGTCGAATACGGCCAGCCGCTCTTCGTGATCGGCGACTGACGCGTTACGCCGGACGACGCCGGATGCACCTCATCACGATGGCTCGCACCGTGTTTTCGATCTCCGGCTGCCCGCCGTGTCCGCGCGCTTCGCATCGGTTTTCCCCGATGCCCGAACCGCGCGCCGCCGATTCGATTCCTGAGGGCGCGCCCGTCGCGCCCGTTGATGAGCCGACCCACAGCCATGTTTGAAAAAATCCTCATTGCGAACCGCGGCGAGATCGCGCTTCGCATCCAGCGCGCGTGCCGCGAACTGGGCGTCAAGACCGTTGTCGTCTACTCGGAAGCCGACAAGGAAGCAAAGTACGTGAAGTTGGCCGACGAAGCCGTGTGTATCGGTCCGGCGCCGTCGAACCTCAGTTATCTGAACATGCCCGCGCTCATCAGCGCGGCCGAAGTCACGGACGCCGAAGCCATCCACCCCGGCTACGGCTTCCTTTCCGAGAACGCCGATTTCGCCGAACGCGTCGAGCAATCGGGCTTCACGTTCATCGGGCCGCGTCCCGAAACCATCCGCATGATGGGCGACAAGGTCACGGCCAAGCAGACCATGATCAAGACCGGCGTGCCGTGCGTGCCGGGCTCGGAAGGCGCGTTGCCGGACGATCCAAAAGAGATCGTGAAGATTGCGCGCACGGTCGGCTATCCGGTCATCATCAAGGCGGCGGGCGGCGGCGGCGGACGCGGCATGCGCGTCGTGCATACGGAAGCGGCGCTCGTAAACGCGGTAAACATGACGCGCGAGGAAGCGGGCCGTGCGTTCGGCAATCCGCAGGTCTACATGGAGAAATTCCTGGAGAACCCGCGGCATATCGAGATTCAAGTGTTGGCGGATTCGTTCCGCAACGCGATCTGGCTCGGCGAGCGCGACTGTTCGATGCAGCGCCGACACCAGAAAGTGGTCGAGGAAGCGCCGGCGCCGGGTATCGCGCGGCGGCTGATCGAGCGTATCGGCGACCGCTGCGCCGACGCGTGCAAGAAGATGGGCTATCTCGGCGCGGGCACGTTCGAGTTCCTGTACGAGAACAACGAGTTCTACTTCATCGAAATGAATACGCGCGTGCAGGTCGAGCATCCGGTGACGGAACTCATCACGGGCGTGGATATCGTGCAGGAACAGATTCGCATCGCGGCTGGCGAGAAGCTCTCGATCCGCCAGAAAGACATTCAGTTTCGCGGCCACGCGATCGAATGCCGGATCAACGCGGAAGATCCGTTCAAGTTCACGCCGTCGCCGGGACGTCTCACGTCGTGGCACGCGCCGGGCGGTCCGGGCATCCGCGTCGATTCGCATGCGTACAACGGCTATTTCGTCCCGCCCAACTACGACTCGATGATCGGCAAGCTGATCTCCTACGGCGCGACGCGCGAGCAGGCGATCAACCGCATGCGGATCGCGCTCTCGGAAATGGTCGTGGAAGGCATTCAGACCAACATCCCGCTGCATCGCGAACTGATGATCGACGCCAAGTTCGTCGAAGGCGGCACGAGCATCCATTACCTCGAAAACAAGCTCGCCGCGCGCAAGGCGGCGGTGGCCGAAGAGTCGAAGGCATAAGCGAGTCGATTAGCATGAGTTACCGGGAATTGATCGCCGAGCTGGATCGCGAGCACGCGGAAGCGCTGTCGGATGCGTTGCTCGACGTGGGCGCGCTGTCGGTCTCCGTCGAGGACGCCGACGCCGACACGCCTGACGAGCAACCGCTTTTCGGCGAACCCGGCCTCACGCCGGAGAAGAGCGCGTGGAAGCGTTCGCGCGTGGTCGCGCTGCTCGCCGACGACGCCGATCCCGCCGTGCTTCTCGCGGCCGCCGCGAATGAAATCCGTCTCGCCGACACGCCCGCCTATTCCCTGCGCGAAGTCGAAGAGCAGGATTGGGTGCGGCTCACGCAAGCGCAGTTCGATCCGATTCATATCGGCGAGCGTATCTGGGTCGTGCCTTCGTGGCATGACGCGCCCGACCCGGACGCGCTCGTGCTCGAACTCGATCCGGGCCTCGCGTTCGGTACGGGCAGCCATCCGACCACGCGGCTCTGCATGGAGTGGCTGGAGCAGTCGGTGAAACCCGGACAGTCGTTGCTCGATTACGGTTGCGGCTCGGGCATCCTCGCGATTCTCGCGAAGAAGTGCGGCGCACAGCCGGTATATGGCATCGACATCGACCCGCAGGCGGTGGAATCCGCGCGTCAGAATAGCGAACGCAATCACGCCGACGTCATCTACGGTCTGCCCGACGAATGTCCTGCCGGCGAGTTCGATATCGTCGTTGCCAACATTCTGTCCAATCCGCTCAAGCTGATGGCGTCGATGCTTGCCTCGAAGGTGAAAGCGGGCGGCCGTATCGCGTTGTCGGGCATTCTCGCGCGACAGGCCGACGAGGTTGCGGCGGTCTACGCGCAGTGGATCGACATCGCTGTCTGGCGCGAGCACGAAGGCTGGGTGTGCCTCGCCGGAACTCGGCGCGAAAGCCTTTAGAATAACGCCATCGTCCACGACTAGGCCGCGAGGCCAATGGCACTCTCCTATGGCGCTGGCAACCCGCTGCCCACACTGCGAAACCGTCTTCAGGCTGGACCCGCATCTGCTCGCGCCGCATGACGGCCGCGTGCGTTGCGGCCATTGTCAGGAAGTCTTCGACGCCGCGCATCATCGCTTCGAGCTTCCGGAAGAGCACGCCGCGCCGCACGAGGCGCAACATGCGGCGATCATCGACGATGAAGTCGCCGTCGGTCCTGCAAGCTTTGCATCCGATGCGAAGGGCGATGCATCGGCGAATTCGGTGGCAGCGGAATCTCCGGGTGTTACGGCGCCGGCAACGCCGAAGATAGCGAAGGAAGTAGGGAAGCCGGCGACGCCGAGTCCGGCAGCGCCTGCCGCTGTAAAGCCTTCGACGCCTCCCGCCGCCAAGCCGATCACGCGAAAGACACCTGCGCCGGTTCCAAGCGGACCGTCTGCATCTGCGCCTCGACCGCTCGATCTCGGCGCGAATAATCCGCCCGCGCCGCCCGCGCCGCTTGTGCCTTTGGCGCCTGAAGAGGACAGCGACCGCACCGTCTACGCGAATACGCCTGCATCCGCGCAACCAGCGCAGAACCATCCCGCGAAGCAGTTCGTTCGTGTCGATGCACCGCCAGCCGATCACGTCACTCCGGCCGCACAATCTCCAACGCGCCCTGTCCCTCCGCCCGAGACACCCGCCGCACGCTTCGTTCCGCCGGACGATCGCGCGGAGCCGTTCATCGGCCCGACGCCGACCGCGGCCGAACCGCCGCGTCCCGCACCGGAGCCCGCGCCCGCCGCCGACTGGGGCAAGGACCCCGAGCCGGCCTTCGGCGCAAAGTCACCGCGCCCGCCGGGCGCCGCGCACGCGGCCAGCGCCAACGAAGCGTTCCCGGTCATCCGCGAATCGCGCGATGCACTCGGTCCGCTCGATCCGCCCGATCCCGAATGGACGCGTCCGCGCAAGGGCTGGCGCGCGGCGGGCATCGTGCTCTCGGTGCTGCTCGTGCTGACGCTGATCGGACAGATATTGTGGTGGCAACGCGAATCCGTCATGGTCTACGTTCCCGGCACGCATTCGCTCTACGCGGATATCTGCTATCAGTTCGGCTGCACCATCGCGCCGCCGCGCTATATCGACGGGCTGCAGATCGAGAGCTCCGGGCTGCGTCAGGTCGACGGTCCGCACAAGCTCGAACTGAAGCTGTCGCTGCGCAATCGGTCGGATGTATCGCTGGCTTATCCTGCGCTCGAACTCACCCTGCTCGACGACAAGAGCAACGTCGCCGTGCGCCGCGTGCTGTGGCCGCAGGATTACGCCCGACCGGGTACGATATTCCCCATCGGCCTTCCGCCGCAAAGCGCGCAGCCGGTCGTCGTGAGGCTGGATACGGGCGATGCGGTCGCCGCGAACTACAGGGTTCAGGTTTTCTATCCATGATGCGTGCCCGCGCGGCCGCACGAACCCTGTCCATTCTGACGCGCGCGTTAACATCGAAGATGAACGAACGCGCGCGCTTTCCCGTCAGCATCTGACACATTCTCTGGAGCGCAACATGAGTCAAGTTACCCTCGGCGGCAATCCTATCGACGTACGCGGCACGTTTCCGGGCGCCGGCCAGCAGGCGGCCGAATTCACGCTCGTCGGCGCCGATCTCGGCGACGTCAAGCTGGCGAATTTCGCGGGCAAGCGCAAAGTGCTGAACATTGTGCCGAGTCTCGACACGCCGACCTGCGCGACCTCGACGCGCAAGTTCAACGAGGCCGCCGCCGGCCTCGACAACACGGTCGTGGTGGTCGTCTCGGGCGATCTGCCGTTCGCCGCCAAGCGCTTCTGCACGACCGAAGGCATCGAAAACGTGGTGACGGCATCGACGTTTCGCGGTCACGAATTCGCGGAAGCTTATGGCGTGGACGTCACGAGCGGACCGCTCAAGGGCCTGACGGCACGCGCCGTCGTCGTCCTGGACGCAGACAACAAGGTGCTGCATTCGGAACTCGTGCCGGAAATCAAGCAGGAGCCGAATTACGACGCCGCGCTTGCTTCGCTCAAGTAAGGTCGACGGCATGCCGGACCGCCGCGGCGGTTCGGCGGTCCGCATACGGGACGCGGTGGACGCTCATAAGGGTTTCACCGCCGCGCGCCGTATGCGCACCCTCTTCCTCGGCACCTAAACTTAAAGGACGTTCGCCTTGGCTACGCTTATCTGCGGCTCGCTCGCCTACGACAACATCATGACTTTCCAGGGCCGCTTCGGCGACCACATCCTGCCGGACCAGGTGCACATGCTGAACATCAGCTTCCTGGTGCCGACGATGCGGCGCAACTTCGGCGGCTGCGCGGGCAACATCGCCTACGCGCTCAAGCTACTTGGCGGCGATCCCAAGATCATGGCGACACTGGGCGCGGCGGATGCTCAGTTGTATATCGACCGGCTCGACGCGCTCGGTATCTCGAAAGAGTACGTGCGCGTCCTGCCGGACCAGCACTCGGCGCAATGCTTCATCACGACCGACCTGGCGAACAATCAGATCACCGCGTTCCATCCCGGCGCGATGATGGAGTCGCACCTGAACCGCGCCGAGGAAGCTAAGAACATCTCGCTTGGCATCGTGGCTCCGGATGGCGCCGACGGCATGCGCGAGCACGCGGCGCAGTTCGCGTCGGCGGGCGTGCCGTTCGTGTTCGATCCGGGTCAGGGTCTGCCGATCTTGGAAGGTGTCGAGCTTTGTCGCATGATTGAACTTGCCACTTACGTGGCGGTCAACGATTACGAAGCCAAGTTGTTGAGCAACAAGACCGGATGGTCGATCGAAGACATCATGAGCCGCGTCGATGCGCTCATCATCACGCGCGGCGAGCATGGCGCGCAGATCTATCACGAGGACGGCGTGCTCGAAGTGCCCGCCGTGAAAGCGCGGCAAGTCGTCGATCCCACTGGCTGCGGCGACGCATTCCGCGGCGGCCTGCTGTACGGTATCGAAAACAAGCTTGGTTGGGAAAAGACGGGCCGTCTTGCAAGTCTGATGGGCGCATTGAAGATCGAACATCAGGGTCCGCAAACTTATGAGCCGGCACGTGCCGAAATTGAAGAGCGTTACAAGCAGGCTTTCGGAAGCAGCCTGTCGTGATTGAGTGGAGTAATGGAATGAAAACGATAAGTCGTATCGCGCTTGCAGTAGCGCTCGTCGGCTCGGTGGCGCTCACGGGCTGCGCCTACAACAGCAGTTCGCCGGACGTGTACACGGCTTCGCAGGCGCAACGTGAAGAGACGGTGCGCATGGCGACCGTCGAAAGCGTGCGGGGCGTGAAGATCAGCTCGAACAACGGTCAACCGACCGGTCTCGGCACCATAGGTGGCGGCGCGCTCGGCGGCGTGGCCGCAGCCAGCGTCATCGGCGGCGGCAACGGGTCGATCATCGCGGGCATCATCGGCGGTCTGGCAGGCGCGGTCGCGGGTAACGCGGTCGAGAACAACGTCGCCATGAAGAACGGCCTGGAGATCACCGTGCGTCTCGATAACGGCGACATGCGCGCCATCACGCAAACCTCGAACGGAGAAGTGTTCCAGGCAGGCGAGCGGGTTCGCCTGCTGTCGAGTGGCGGCGTCACACGCGTCACGCACTAAGGTATTCAGCGGAGGATTAGCCCTCGCGTGGGCTCGTCAGATCGAGCGCACGCAGGTCTTTCGCGTTCCGAACGAAGCGCATGTATCGAAAGATGCACGCGCTTTTTCTTTGGCTCACGAAAACGCGGCGAAGCCCCAAGTCATGCGAACGGAAAAACCCGCCGCCAGGTTTCCCTGAGCAGCGGGTTTGAGGCCGGGTAGGCCTACCCGGTCGAAAGGCACATCGGTGTGTGCCGTGGTCCTGCCAACTACGAACGTAAAGACTTACGGACGGCTGCCCGTCGGGAACGGCCATGCTGCCGCCGGATTCAACGCCGTCTTGACTGCGGCGGCCGGAGCCGGAGCAGGCGTCGATACGGTCGTTGCCGTCGTTGCAGGAGCGGCAGCCGTAGTCTTCTTCGCAGCAGCGGCCTTTTTGGCCGGAGCTTTCTTGGCTGCGGGAGCCTTCTTCGCTGCGGGAGCAGCGGAAGCAGGAGCGGCAGCGGGGGCAGGCGCGGCGGCGGGAGCAGGGGCAGCAGCGGTTTTGGCGGGAGCCTTTTTCGCGGCAGCCTTCTTCGCAGGAGCCTTTTTCGCGGCAGCCTTTTTGGCGGCAGCCTTCTTCGCGGGGGCCTTCTTCGCCGCAGCCTTCTTAGCAGGCGCCTTCTTGGCAGCAGCCTTCTTCGCTGCGGCCTTCTTCGCAGGCGCCTTCTTCGCGGCTACTTTCTTGGTGGCTACCTTCTTCGCTGCAGCCTTCTTGGCGGGCGCCTTCTTGGCAGCAACCTTCTTCGTTGCGACCTTCTTCGACGCTACCTTCTTTGCTGCCGCCTTCTTGGCCGGAGCCTTCTTCGCTGCAACCTTCTTCGCCGCGACCTTCTTCACCGCGACTTTCTTGGCTGCTACCTTCTTCGTGGCGACCTTCTTGGCTGCTACTTTCTTCGCCGGGGCGGCCTTCTTTGCGGTGACTTTCTTTGCTGCAACCTTCTTGGCTGCGGGTTTTTTCTTGGCAACTGCCATGGTTTTTCTCCTTCAGGTTTTCAGATGAGAGTCAGTTCAAACTACACCCTTCGTCAAAACCCGCTTCCCACGCGTCGCTTCTCAAGGCGCACGCTACGAAGCGGATTATTCATCGGCGTACGCTGATCCCACCTGCTTACGCTAATGAATACGGCAAGGCGCGCCGTGCCCTTTGGCACCGCGCGCCAGATAGTGTCAGCACCGCTGATACGCGGCGCCGGCCATCGCTTGATCGAGCCAGCGAGCTTGCCGCTGGCGTTTTCCGGGGGGAAGTTTGCCCATCCCATTGAAGGGATCGCAAAAGGCCTGTCTTCTATCGCAGCCGTGTACGAGCACGGGCTAGCTAAGTCACAAGGCGCACTCTGCATCAGGCGACCGTTCTCCTAAACCTTGTCGGCCGAGCGCGCGTGAGTGTCACGCCGCTGCCCGGCCGTCCCATCGATTTCGTCTGCAACACGTCCTGGGCTTGTTGTTATTCCCAGGTCAGCGCGCCGCCGGTTTGATACTCAATCACGCGTGTCTCGAAGAAGTTGCGTTCCTTCTTCAAGTCGATCATTTCGCTCATCCACGGGAACGGGTTTTCCTCGTTCGGGTAGAGCGGGTCAAGCCCGATCTGCTGGCAACGCCGGTTGCAGATAAAGCGCAGGTAGCTCTTGAACATCGACGCGTTCAGGCCGAGCACCCCGCGCGGCATGGTGTCTTCAGCGTAGCGATATTCAAGTTCGACCGCCTCCTTGAAGAGCTCGCGGATCTCGGCCTTGAAGTCGGCGGTCCACAATTGCGGCTCTTCGAGCTTGATCTGGTTGATGAGGTCGATGCCGAAATTGCAGTGCATCGATTCATCGCGGAGGATGTACTGATACTGCTCGGCAGCCCCCGTCATCTTGTTCTGGCGACCCAGCGCCAGGATTTGCGTGAAGCCTACATAGAAGAACAGCCCTTCCATGATGCAGGCAAACACGATCAACGACTTCAGCAATTTCTGGTCCGCTTCCAGCGTGCCCGTGGTGAAGGCCGGGTCCGTCAACGTCTGGATGAACGGAATCAGGAACTCGTCCTTCGCGCGGATGGAAGCGACTTCGTGATAGGCGTTGAAGATTTCGCTTTCATCGAGCCCGAGCGATTCGACGATGTACTGATACGCGTGCGTATGGATGGCTTCTTCGAACGCCTGGCGCAGCAAGAACTGGCGGCACTCGGGAGCGGTGATGTGACGGTACGTACCGAGCACGATGTTGTTCGCGGCGAGCGAGTCTGCCGTGACGAAGAAGCCCAGGTTGCGCTTGACGATGCGGCGCTCGTCGTCCGAAAGACCGTTCGGGTCTTTCCACAGGGCGATGTCGCGCGACATGTTCACTTCCTGCGGCATCCAATGGTTCGCGCAACCCGCAAGGTACTTTTCCCACGCCCACTTGTACTTGAACGGCACCAACTGATTGACGTCGGTCTTGCCGTTGATGATGCGTTTGTCCGCGACGTTGACGCGTGCTTCGCTTTGCGCGGCGATGACGCCAGCGGAAGGAGTCGCGGCTGCGGGCGGAACGAAGCCATCGGAGAAGATGTTGTTCGCTTGCGCGATCTGATGAGCAGCTTGATGAGCTTGGGCAGCACGATGATCGACATGCGCTGTACCTTGCGTACCGAAAGTCGTGCCTTGAGCGTTCTGCAACGGGTTCTGTTGCGAAGCGCTCGAGGGAGCTACGGCAGTGGTCTCGTCATCCCAGTTGAGCATAAATTCTCACCATCAATTTAGTTCGGTTTGTACCATCTTTCCATGAGCATTAAAAGAGTTTGCTCATGGAAATTCTCGTTTTCACGCGTTTTAGTTTCGGCGTTGCTTCCTGCATACAACATTTGGTTCATCACATCGTGTGTGAAGCGTCATGCAAGATCGGTGGAAGCGTGTGTGAAGCGGTCCTGATCGAGTGTGTTCGATGACACCGGCGAGTGCTTCGACCGTGTTCTCTCGAAGCTCTGAGAGCGTTGCCGCATAAGGCTTTGCGGCTGACGATCAAATCATGTCGCGTGACTTCGCGCTTGCTCGATGACTCTCTTCGCGATAGATGCCGCGTAGCGCTGACGTTCTTGCTTGCGATGTTCGAGCGATGCAATGTCGAGCGATGTCACAAGACTCAAGCGCTTGGATGATTCGTGGTGTCGATACGTCATCTCTGCATGCTCTTCGCCGTGCTTCGATGTGCTTTGCCGTGGTCTCGCGAGACGCGGATGCATGAGCTCGACGAGTGACTCGATGCAAGGGTTCGAAGCCTGTTCATGCATGCACCGAAGGCTGTTTCCGACCTCTCGGCAAAGCGCTCCGATGCGTCGAAACCGTTGCCGAAGTCTAGCATTTGGCGCATCCAATTTCCACTAGATATTGTGTCTTGCGTTCCCGGCAAATACAACCTATAGCGCTTGACGCACAGCCTCAGCGGCCTCGCAGCGGATCGAGCAGAGAGCGCAAATTGTATGGTCGATCTCATGCATGAGCGCAAGCAGGCGACCCAGCTTGCCCTCTGGAAAACCCTCACGCGCGAACCACGCGAGATAGTGAGCGGGCAAGTCGGCGATGAGCCGGTCCTTGTACTTGCCGTAGGGCATCGTCTGCGTGACGAGTCGTTGCAGGTCTTGCGGGTCCATCGCTTCTTCACTCCTCTTCCATGTTCAACGCGGCGCGTTGCGAGTTTCGTACTCGTCGGCTGCTCCATATCGGTGCCATAATCGCCGCTCTCGCTGCCTCGTGTCGAACGCGATTCTCCATGCCGATCGCCAAAGCTCTCATCGCCCCTCTCATCGTCGCGTGCGCGATGTTCATGGAAAGCGTCGATGCCAATGTCATCGTCACTGCGATTCCCGAAATGGCGCGTGCCTTCGGGCGCGATCCCGTCACGCTGAAGATTGCCGTCACGAGTTATGTGCTCGGCCTCGGCGTCTTCATACCGATCTGCGGCTGGGTCGCCGACCGCTTCGGCGCACGCACCGTGTTTCGTGCGGCCATCGGCGTGTTCGTGGTCGGCTCTATCCTCTGCGCGGCGTCCACCTCGCTCGGACCATTCACGGTGGCGCGCTTCATCCAAGGCGTCGGCGGCGCGATGATGGTGCCGGTCGGGCGCATCATCATCTTCCGCTCGGTGCGGCGCGCGGACTTCATTCGCGCGATGAACTATCTCTCGCTGCCCGCAATGCTCGGACCCGCCGTGGGGCCGCTGCTCGGCGGTTTCATCACGACCTATCTGCACTGGCGGCTGATCTTCTTCATCAACATTCCGATCGGCATTCTCGGTATCTATCTGACCAACCGCTACATCGCGGATTCGCGCGAGGAGCATCCGGGCAGGCTCGACTGGTTCGGCTTCTTTCTCTCGGCGGGCGCGGGCGTGCTGCTGCTGCTCGGCTTGTCGCTCGTGGGCGGCGAGCTCGTGTCGCCAAGCGTGGCCGTTGCGATGTGCGTCGTCGGCGCGCTCATGGTCTCGTTCTACATCATGCATGCGGCGCGCGTCGAACGGCCGCTGCTCGATCTGCGCTTCTTCAAGGTGCCGACGTTTCAGGCGAGCGTGATCGGCGGATCGCTCTTTCGCATCGGGCTTGGCGCGGTGCCGTTTCTGCTGCCGCTCGCGTTGCAGGAAGGGCTCGGCATGACGGCATTCAAGTCCGGCGCGATCACCTGCGCTTCGGCTTTCGGCGGCATGTTCATGCGCTCGCTGGCGTCGCGCGTGTTGCGGCGCTTCGGCTTTCGACGCACGCTCTTCTTCAACGCGGCGCTTTCCGGCATTGCCATCGCCGCCTGCGGGACCTTCTTTCCGGGCACGCCGACCTGGCTGATCTGGGCAGTCGTGCTGCTTGGCGGCTTCTTTCCCGCATTGCAGTTCACGAGCCTCAACTCGCTCGCTTATGCGGAGATCGAAACGCGCGATGTCGGACGCGCGACGAGTCTCGCGAGCTTCGTGCAGCAGGTATCGCTCGGGCTGGGTGTGACGATCGCCGGCGTGACGCTCGAGTTCTCGCAGTATCTGAACGGACATTCGGCTGTGCAGTGGTCGGATTTTTGGCCCGCGTTTTTCGTCGTCGGAATGTTTTCGTTCTTGTCGATGCCGATAACCGCGCGATTGCCGCTCGATGCCGGATCGGAGATTTCGCGAGGAACGCGAGGTTGATGAAAGCCTGAAGCGCCACGCTGCAAAGCCGCGAAGCAAACAGAACGATCGAACCAAAACGAAACCGGGCCGGCACCGCGCGCTTCCTTCAACGAAGCACGCAATGCCGGCCCGGCGTAAAACATAAAGCCCTACCTGATCGAACCGCCAGCAACTAGCTTACTGACAAGCTTCGCACTCGTCGAAGCCGGGATCGCCGGGACGCATCATGCAGACGGGACCATCGGCTTCCGGAGCCGCTTCAACCGGCACGGCAGCAGCCACCGCCGCAGCGTTGAATCCGCCCGCCGCCGCACCGCCAACCGCGCCGCCGTTGAATCCGTCCGCACCACCGGCGCTAGCGGCACCGCTACCGCCATCGCCTGAAGGAACCGCGTTGAGCGCGCCGTGCGCCACCGTCGACTTCTCGACGTGCGTCGCCGCCATCGTGCGGAGATAGTAGGTGGTCTTGAGGCCGCGCAGCCATGCGAGCTTGTAGACCTCGTCCAGCTTCTTGCCTGATGCGCCGCCCATGTAGATATTGAGCGACTGCGCCTGATCGATCCACTTCTGGCGACGCGCCGCCGCTTCCACCACCCACTTCGCGTCCAGTTCGAACGCGGTGGCGTAAATGGCGCGCAGATCGGCCGGAATGCGGTCGATGCGCGACAGCGTGCCGTCGAAGTACTTCAGGTCCGACACCATGACTTCGTCCCACAGGCCGCGCGCTTTCAGGTCGCGCACCAGGTAGTCGTTGACCACCGTGAACTCGCCCGACAAGTTCGACTTGACGTACAGGTTCTGGAACGTCGGCTCGATACACGCCGACACGCCGATGATGTTCGAGATCGTCGCCGTCGGCGCAATCGCCACGCAATTCGAATTGCGCATGCCGTGCGTCGAGATGCGCGAACGCAGCACGGACCAGTCCATGGATTCGGACGTATCGACTTCGACATAACCGCCACGCGCCTCGGCCAGCAACTGCAGCGTGTCCTGCGGGAGGATGCCGCGATCCCACAGCGAGCCGCGATAGCTCGAGTAACGGCCGCGCTCTTCCGCCAGTTCCGTCGACGCGTAATAAGCGTAGTAGCAGACGGCTTCCATCGAACGATCCGCGAACTCGACCGCCTCTTGCGACGCATACGGCGTGCGCAGCAGATGCAGGCAGTCCTGGAAGCCCATGATGCCCATGCCCACCGGACGATGCTTCAGGTTCGAGTTACGCGCCTTCGCCACCGCGTAGTAATTGATGTCGATGACGTTGTCGAGCATGCGCATCGCCACGCTGATGGTGCGCTTGAGCTTCGCGTGATCCAGCGCGAGCGTGCCGTCCGCCTGCTTCGCCAAGTGCGCGACCAGGTTCACGGAACCCAGATTGCACACGGCGATTTCGTTATCGCTCGTGTTCAGCGTGATTTCCGTGCACAGGTTCGACGAGTGCACGACGCCCACGTGCTGCTGCGGCGAGCGCACGTTGCACGGGTCCTTGAACGTGATCCACGGATGGCCGGTCTCGAACAGCATACCGAGCATCTTGCGCCACAGTTGCGCCGCGGGCAGCTTCTTGAACAGCTTGATCTCGCCGCGCGCCGCTTTCTCTTCGTAAGCCGTGTAGGCCTTTTCGAAAGCCGCGCCGAACAGGTCGTGCAGGTCCGGGCAGGTAGCCGGCGAGAACAGCGTCCAGTCGCCGCCTTCGTGCACGCGCTTCATGAACAGGTCGGGAATCCAGTTCGCCGTGTTCATGTCGTGGGTGCGGCGACGGTCATCGCCCGTGTTCTTGCGCAGTTCCAGGAATTCCTCGATGTCCAGGTGCCACGTCTCCAGATACGCGCACACCGCGCCCTTGCGCTTGCCGCCCTGATTCACCGCGACGGCCGTATCGTTCACGACCTTCAGGAACGGCACGACGCCTTGCGACTTGCCGTTGGTGCCCTTGATGTGCGAGCCGAGCGCACGTACGCGCGTCCAGTCGTTGCCGAGCCCGCCCGCGAACTTCGAGAGCAGCGCGTTTTCCTTGAGCGCTTCGTAGATGCCGTCGAGGTCGTCGGCGACGGTCGTCAGATAGCACGACGAAAGCTGGGAACGGCGCGTGCCGGAGTTGAAGAGCGTGGGCGTGGACGACATGAAGTCGAACGACGACAGCACGTTGTAGAACTCGATGGCGCGCGCTTCGCGGTCGATCTCGTTGAGCGACAGACCCATTGCGACGCGCATGAAGAACGCTTGCGGCAGTTCGATACGCTTGCCTTCCGTGTGCAGGAAGTAGCGGTCGTACAGCGTCTGCAGGCCGAGATAGCCGAATTGCAGATCGCGGCTCGCGTCGAGCGCGGCGCCGAGACGCTTCAGGTCGAATTGCTGGAGCTTATCGTCGAGCAGTTCGGCTTGCACGCCCTGCTTGATGAATTGCGGGAAGTATTCGGCGTAGCGCTCGCCCATTTCGGCTTGCGTCACTTCGCCTTCGAGAATTTCGCGGCGGATGGTGTGCAGCAGAATGCGCGCGGTGACCTGGCTGTACGCCGGGTCTTTTTCGATCATCGTGCGCGCGGCGAGGATGGCCGAGTCGTAGACCTGGCTCATCGGCACGCCGTCGTACAGGTTCTTCACCGTTTCGGCGACGATCGGGTCGGCAGAGACGGCATCGCCCAGATTGGCGCAGGCCGAGACGATCAGAGCCTTGAGCGCGTCCAGATCGAGCGGATGCGTGACGCCGTTGTCCACCACGTTGATGCCGCTCGCGTTCGCCCGGACTTCCGGCGCGTGCGCGCGCTCTTGTGTGCGCTTCTCGCGATACAGCACATAGGCACGCGCGACGTTGTGCTCGCCGCCGCGCATCAGCGCGAGTTCGACCTGATCCTGAATGTCTTCGATATGGAACGTGCCGCCATGCGGACGGCTGCGCACGAGCGCGCGCACGACGGCTTGCGTCAGTTGGTCGACGAGTTCGCGCACGCGAGCGGACGCCGCGCCCTGACCGCCGTTCACGGCGATGAACGCCTTCGTGACCGCGATGGCGATCTTCGACGGCTCGAACGACACCACGCTTCCGTTGCGGCGGATGACTTTGTAGTCCGCGTACGTCGTGTTCGGCGCGAGCGCTGGCGCGCCCGATGCATTGGCGCCGCCCTGCGGCCGCGCGGATGCGCCTTCGAAGGAAGTCGTGGCGTTCTCGGTGGTTTGCATGTGCAAAACTCCTGATGTTCGAATGGTGCGGATGGTCCGCGGATTTATCACTTATGCCGCGCGCGTTTGCTGTCGTCGTTGAACCGATGCGACACGCGCGATGTTTGACGGTAAAGCCAGGCTGTGAATACAGCAGGCTCGGAACACGAATCGCGCAAAAAATAACGCCGATAACGGCCCGCATTGTTTCTGGCGTCTCATGCGATGCCCGCGTTGGCGCGCGGTGTCGGTCGACGCGATTTCACGTTTCAACTCGCGTTCCGACTCACGTTCCGACTCACGTTCACTTGCATGCCTTCTTCACGGTGCTTCTTGCTGGCGCTCGATACACCGATGCCCCATTCCTCGCAGATGGAAGCGTCGCGCGCACCGCCCCGGGCCAGCCAACTTCTCTTACGCCGGAAAGCCGACGGCGCCGGCTCATTAGAGCGGGCGCCGCCTCAACAACACAAGATATAGTGCAAAGTACGTCTTTCGGCACCAAGTATAGTGGACTTTCGCACAGTCTCAAAAAGTTTTATTTGCTCTGACCATGCGCTCACGGGGTTGACTTTTGCTGCGTCAAAGCACGGCAAGGGATCGGGCGTGAGCTTGCTGCGGCGCAGCGAGACGGAGCTTCCGCGAGGTGTTTATAACGAAGTCAAGATGTGTGGACAGGCGTGAATCGGGCGCGTGATTGCGCTATACGCGAAGGCCGCTTCGAGTTTTTGCGCGTGCGGGACGTTCGCGCCGAAGCCATCCTGGCGATGGAGGCGTTTGCAGTCGGCGAGAGTTTAGATGTATGAGACTGCGCTCGCCGCACTATAGACGCCGCAAACCGCATCTCACGTTCACGGTTGGCTAAGTAGCCGCCGCATGCGCTTAGTGCGTGTCAATGGAGGATGACCGTGCTTACCGCAGCACGGCCTTTGCGGGAACAGCGCGCCTTTGCGGTCTGCAAGACATCCTCGACGTGAGGCGGCGCATGTTCGTTTCGGCACCGAAGGCTCAACGCGCGTCACGCCCTCGCGGGCTCGCGGCATGACGTCGCGCGTGTTCATCGCAACAAAAGCGCTGTCCCGCCACCACGATCGACTCGCTGCGTGGCGTATGCACGCCGCATTGCACGCAGCGGATGAGCGGATCGGTGAGCTGCGGAGCATCGCTCGCAGCGGCGCCGCCACGCGTGCGACGCGCACCAGTGGCACCCGCAGCACCCGCAGCGCCCGATGAACCCGGCGCGCCGCTTCCCGCAGACGAACGCGCATCGGCTTGAGCGCGCTCGTTGGCGCGGCGCAGTTTCTTCAGGAGCCATTGGGTCACGAAGAAGAGCGCGATCAGAAGAATGAAGTTTCGCATCGACTTGAACAGGTTGGAAATGCCGCGCTCACACCACTGCGCGATGCAGCAGCACTTCGAAGACGAACCGGCTGCCCACGTAAGCCAGCAGCAACGCGACGAACGAAGCGAGCACCCAGCGCAAGGCAGCGCGTCCGCGCCAGCCGGAAACGCGTCGCGCGGTCAGCAGTGCTCCGAACATTACCCAGGAAAGGAACGCGAACACGGTCTTGTGATCGAGACGCAGCGCGCGATCGACCAGTTGCTCGTTGAACGCGATGCCCGACACCAGCGTCAGCGTAAGCAGCACGAAGCCAGCCGCGATCAATCTGAACAGCAGCTTTTCGAGTGTAAGCAGCGGCGGCAAGGTATCGAGCCAGCTCGCGAGCCAGCCGCCATTGGCCGCATGACGCGTGTTGAGACCGCGCATGCGCTGCAGCCGGCGCTCGAGCAGCAACATGAGCACCGCATGCAGCGCCGCGATGGCGAACAGCCCATAAGCGATATTGGCGATCAGAAAATGCAGCTTGAACATTGGCGCGGCGGAATACGAGAGCACGCGCACGCCGCCGAACAGAAGCGGCAGCAAGGACGCCACGCAAGCGAGCGGCAACACGAGCAGACGCAGGCCGTCGAGCGGAAAGAAGAAGCTTTCGATCCAGTAGATGCCCGCGCCCAGCCAGAACATGGCCGAGAGCGCGAACGCGAAGCCGAAGATCATCGCGTTCTGCGGAAAGATGGTGGTGTGCAGCAGAACGCCGTGCACCAGCAATGCCACTAATAATAAAGCGCGCCCGACACCGCTCATGCCCGATGCGCGCGACGTCGATGTCATCGAGCCTACGCCCGCAGGCACGCCCGCCAGCGCCGGTTCGACGGCGGTATGACGATGCGCGCGCCACCCCGCCACGGCTAGTCCGCCGTAGAGAAGCGCAGTGAGGGCATACAGTACAATATCCATGTTCGAAGTTTACACTAGGCCCCGGTTCCGCGACGCCTTCACCCTTGCGCCAGCATAGTGCGCAGCGCGGTGAGCGCGCCATGTCACTGTGAATTCTGGGCCGCATTCTATAGCGCTCCCCATGCTCGACAACCTCACTCAACGGATGGCGCGCGTCGTCAAGACGCTGCGCGGCGAGGCCCGCCTCACCGAGGCCAACACGCAGGAGATGCTGCGCGAAGTGCGTCTCGCGCTTCTCGAAGCAGACGTGGCGCTGCCGGTCGTGCGCGAATTCATCGCCAAGGTGAAGGAAAAGGCGCTCGGCGAGGAAGTCCTGTCGAGCCTTTCGCCGGGCCAGGCGCTCGTCGGCGTCGTGCAGCGCGAACTGACTGCCGTGATCGGCGGCGACTACGAAGGCAAGGCCGCCGAACTGAATCTCGCGGTCACGCCGCCCGCCGTCATCCTCATGGCCGGCTTGCAGGGCGCGGGCAAGACCACGACCACCGGCAAGCTCGCCAAGCTGCTGCGCGAAAAGAGCAAGAAGAAGGTGCTGACGGTTTCTGTCGACGTGTATCGTCCGGCGGCTATTCGTCAGTTGCAGACGGTGACCGAGCAGGTCGGCGCGGACTTCTTCCCGTCCGAGCCGGATCAAAAGCCCGCGGATATCGCGCGCGCGGCAATCGACTGGGCCAAGCGCCACTACCATGACGTCGTGATCGTCGACACGGCCGGCCGTCTCGGTATCGACGAAGCCATGATGAAGGAGATCAGCGAGCTACACGCGCTGCTCAAGCCCGCCGAAACGCTCTTCGTCGTCGACGCCATGCTCGGTCAGGACGCGGTCAACACCGCCAAGGCGTTCAACGACGCCCTGCCGCTCACCGGCGTCGTGCTCACCAAGCTCGACGGCGACTCGCGCGGCGGCGCGGCGCTCTCCGTGCGTCATGTCACCGGCAAGCCGATCAAGTTCGTCGGCGTCGCGGAAAAGCTCGACGGTCTCGAAGTGTTCCATCCGGATCGCATGGCGAACCGGATTCTCGGCATGGGCGACATTCTCGCGCTCGTCGAGGAAGCGCAGCGCGGCGTCGACACGCAAGCCGCGCAGCAACTCGCCGACAAGGTCAAGAAAGGCGGCGACTTCGACCTGAACGACTTCAAGGCGCAGCTCTCGCAGATGAAGAAAATGGGCGGCCTCTCTTCGCTCATGGACAAGCTGCCCGCGCAGTTTCAGCAAGCGGCGCAAGGCGCGGACATGAACAACGCCGAGAAGCAGATGCGTCGCATGGAAGGCATCATCAATTCCATGACGCTTCAGGAACGCGCGAAGCCCGAGCTCATCAAGGCCGCGCGCAAACGTCGTATCGCGGCGGGCGCGGGCGTGCATGTGCAGGAAGTCAACCGCATGCTGAACCAGTACGAGCAAATGCGCGGCATGATGAAGAAGCTCAAGGGCGGCAACCTGCAAAAGATGATGCGCGGCATGAAGGGCATGATGCCCGGCATGCGCTAGGCGCGACAGAACAGGCCCGCGCTCGCGCCGAACGCCGCGAGGAGCGCGGGTTTATCATAGGGCGCACGCCGCCGTTTCTTTCCACACTAAGTAGTCCGCCTCCCCGCTTCCCTCTATGAATCGCGAAGAAGCTCTCCATATTTTCAGCCACTCCGAAGAGATCGTTTCGGTCGAGGCCGTCAACGCATCGATCGAACGCATGGCTGCAGCCATCAAGGCGGCAACGAGCGACGATTTCCCGCTCGTGCTTTCGGTCATGGGAGGCGCGGCCGTTTTCACCGGCATGCTGCTGCCGCATCTCGACTTCCCGCTCGAGTTCGATTACATCCATCTGACGCGCTATCGCAACGCCATCAAGGGCGGCAGCGAAATGCAGTGGCGCGTGGCGCCGGCCGAATCGGTGAAAGATCGCGTGGTACTCGTACTCGACGATATCCTCGACGAAGGCGAAACCATGGCTGCTATCCGCGACCGCATCATGGCGATGGGCGCGAAGCAGTTTTTGTCGGCGGTGCTGTGCGAGAAGATCATCCCGAAGGCGAAACCGCTGCGTCCTGATTTCTGCGGCTTCGAAGTGCCGGACCGTTATGTGTTCGGCTGCGGCATGGACGCGAAGGGTTATTGGCGGAATCTACCAACCATTCGCGCGCTAACCGAAGGCGCATGAGCGTTCGTTCGGTAGTCAGTGAAAAAAAGCGGCCGAGGCCGCTTTTTTCATAGCTGATGCACGAAGGTCCGTATGCCCGTGAGCATCATCTCGACCGAAATGGCCACGAGCACGAGCCCCATCAAGCGCTCGAATGCCGTCACCGCGCGCTCGCCGAGCCAGTGTTGAATCTTCTCGGCCAGCACGAGCACGATGGCGCACACGACCATGGTGACCGTGAGCGCGCCGATCCATTCCAGCATCTTCCCCGGCGCTTGCGATGTCAGCAGCATTACCGTGGCAAGCGCGGACGGTCCCGCAAGCGCGGGAATGGCGAGCGGCACGATAAGCGGTTCGCCGCCGCGCGAGTCGCCGCCCATCGGGCCGTCAGGATGCGGAAAGATCATCCGCAGCGCGATCAGAAACAGCACGATCCCGCCGCCGATACGCAACGACAGATCCGTCAAGTTCATCGCGCGCAGGAAGCGGTCGCCGGCCAGCATGAACACCAGCAGGATCACGAACGCAATCGCCACTTCCCGCAAAATCACGACGCGGCGCCGCTCGATAGCGACGCCGCGCAGTGCGTTGATGAAGATTGGAATATTGCCGAGCGGATCGGTAATCAACAGAAGCAGAATCGTCGCCGACAGGAAGTTGTATTGCACGTTACTTCGCGAGCGCCTCACGAATCTTGGCCGTCACCATGCCCGCGGCCTCGTCCACCGGCACGAGCGTGGCTTCGGTATCGCGGCGCGCCTGATATTCCAGCTTGCCGTCTTTGAGCCCGCGATCGCCAATGACGATGCGATGCGGCACGCCGATCAGTTCCCAGTCCGCGAACATCACGCCCGGGCGCTCACCGCGATCGTCGAGAATTACGTCGAGGCCGGCTTCCTGCAAGGTCGCGTAGAGCTTGTTGGCCTGCTCGCGCACGGCTTCGCTGCGGTCGTAGCCCATCGGGCAGATCACGACTTCGAAAGGCGCAATGGCTTCCGGCCAGATGATGCCCTTGTCGTCGAAGTTCTGTTCGATGGCTGCGCCCAGAATACGCGTGATTCCGATGCCGTAGCAGCCCATCTGCATGGGCGCGGGCTTGCCGTTTTCGTCGAGGAAGGTCGCGCCCATCGAATCCGAGTATTTGGTGCCAAGCTGGAACACGTGGCCCACTTCGATACCGCGACAGATTTCGAGCGTGCCCTTACCGTCCGGCGAGGGATCGCCCGCGACGACGTTGCGGATATCCGCGACTTCCGGCTCGGGCAGATCGCGGCCCCAGTTCACGCCGGTCGTGTGGAAATCCACTTCGTTCGAGCCGACCACGAAGTCGCTCATGTTCGCGACCGTGCTGTCGGCGATCACGCGCACCGGCTTTTTCGTGCCGATTGGGCCGAGATAGCCCGGCGGCGTGCCGAACCATTCGACGATCTCCGCTTCCGTCGCGAAGCGATAACCCTTGAGGCCCGGCAACTTGCCCGTCTTGATGTCGTTCAACGAATGGTCGCCGCGCAGCATCAGAAGCCAGATGGTCGGCTCGGCGCCTTCGTTGTCGGTGGCGAGAATGATCGACTTGATCGTGCGCTCGAGCGGAATGCCGAGATACTCGGCGACGGCTTCGCACTTCGCCTTGCCGGGCGTCGGCGTCTTTTTGAGCTCTTCGGCGGGCGCGGCGCGCGTGGCGATGAGCGGCACGCCTTCGGCAGCCTCGACGTTCGCCGCGAAATCCGAAGCCGGGCAATACGCGATGTCGTCCTCGCCCGTCTCGGCGATCACGTGGAATTCATGCGAGCCGCTGCCGCCAATCGAACCGTTGTCCGCCGCGACGGCGCGAAACTCCAGGCCGATGCGCGTGAAGATGCGCACGTAGGCATCGAACATTTTCCGATACGACTCGGCGAGGCCGGCCGTGTCTTTATCGAACGAATACGCGTCTTTCATGATGAACTCGCGGCCACGCATGACACCGAAGCGCGGGCGGATTTCATCGCGGAACTTCGTCTGCACCTGATAGAAGTTCACCGGCAACTGCCGATAGCTCTTGATTGCGCTGCGCGCGATCTCGGTCACCACTTCCTCGTGCGTCGGGCCCATGACGAAGTCGCGGTCGTGACGGTCCTTGAAGCGCAGCAGTTCGGGGCCGTATTGTTCCCAACGTCCCGATTCCTGCCACAGTTCGGCGGGCTGCACGGCGGGCATCAGCAGTTCGAGCGCGCCCGCGCGGTTCATCTCTTCACGCACGATGGCCTCGACCTTGCGTACCGAACGCAAGCCGATTGGCAGGTAATCGTAAATGCCGCCCGCGACGCGACGGATCATGCCGGCGCGCATCATGAGCTTGTGGCTGACGATTTCGGCCTCGGAGGGCGCCTCTTTCAGGGTGCCGATGAAGAAACGGGATGCTTTCATTCGAGTTTTCCAAATGCGCCACGCGCTTCGAAAGCTCTGGCTCTCGAAACTGGCGATACGTGTGAACGACGGGACGGACGACGGCTTTGTACGGAGCAGAGGCAGCGCGTCGATGCGCTACTTCGGCCAACGGAAGAAGATTTTGCCGCACGCGGAGTGCTCTGGCAAAAAGTCGCTTATGCGTGCTTCGAACCCGGGCTAATGACGAAGGCCGGTTCCGCGGGTTGATTCCAATACGCCGTGCCCGTTATCTGTTTATAATCAAAGCAATTTTAAAGGATTCGAAGGTGGTTGTATGCTGGATCGTGAAGGCTTTCGCCCGAACGTCGGCATCATCCTCTTGAACGCGCGCAACGAAGTGTTTTGGGGTAAGCGGCTGCGTGAACATTCCTGGCAGTTTCCGCAAGGGGGCATCAAGTACGGTGAGACCCCTGTGCAAGCGATGTATCGGGAGTTACACGAAGAAACCGGCTTGCTTCCGGAGCACGTCAAGGTCGTCGGTCGCACGCGCGACTGGCTGCGTTATGAGGTGCCGGATAAGTTCATCAAGCGCGAAGTGCGCGGACATTATCGCGGACAGAAACAGATCTGGTTTCTGCTGCGCATGGTGGGACGCGACTGTGACATTTGCCTGCGCGCGACGGACCATCCGGAATTCGATGCCTGGCGCTGGAACGAATACTGGGTCCCGCTGGATGCGGTAATCGAGTTCAAGCGTGACGTTTATCAACTGGCTCTGACCGAGCTATCCCGCTTCTTGCGGCGTACCAACTCCCGCGTCGAACGCGGCGAGCGCGTCGCGCATCACGGACCGCGCTATCCACGCGTCGTCCAGACGATGACGATCGAAGCACCTGCCGTAACCGTCGCTGGCAACGAGGTTCAGGCAGAATGCACGATCAGCGAGGAAGTGCATATCATCGTGCAGCGGTCTTCGTGCGACTGATCACTGCGGTTCTTCTTTTACTTTGACACTGAGCACGGCACGGCGAGCAATTCGCCGTGCTGTTGCCGTATGCGCACCTGTTTTCGGGAAGATCGAATTGAAAGCCATTGGTTCATTTGCGTTGTCCGCTGCGGTATCCGTGGCCATGCTGGCCACGCTCGCTGCCTGCTCCAGCAACAAAGGCCCGTCCACTCAGGACGATGGCGTCTTCACCTATCTGCTCGACCAGAAGCCGGAGTGGACCGAGGAAAAGGTCGATACGCTTCCGCCGCTGCCCGAAGCCTCGAATATGCTTGCGTTCAACGTGTCGCAGAATACGCCGCTGATTTTCGCCGTCGACAAGACTTCGCTTTCGGTCGGCAAGGATGGCGTCATTCGCTACGTGATCGTCGCGACGAGCCCGAGCGGCGCGCGCAATGTAAATTACGAAGGCATTCGCTGCGATACCTACGAATGGCGCCGCTACGCGAGCATCAACGATAACGGTACGGCCTGGGATCGCGAGGTCGCATTCGACTTTCGCCGCATAGAAAATGGCGAATTGAATGCGTATCAGGCGGCGCTGTATCAGGATTATTTCTGCACGAGCAAACTGCCGGTCGGCACGGCCAAGCAGATCGCCAGCAACATTCAGTACAAGCGCACACAGAGTTCCATCAACGTGCGCTGAAGTTGGGTTGCGTTGAGTTTACGTTGAGTTGAGTTGCGTCGAACATGCGCTCATGCGAAAAGGCCCGCTTTCACGCGGGCCTTTTACGCATCAAATCTCAGACGAGCACCAGATTATCGCGGTGAATCAGCTCCGGCTCCAGCATATAGCCGAGCACCGTTTCAATCTCGCCGCTCGGCCGCCGATGAATCAGCCGCGCTTCTGAACTGCTGTAATTCGTGATACCGCGCGCCACTTCGCGTCCTTCGTCGTCCAAACAGGCGATGACTTCGCCGCGATCGAACGCGCCCTTCACGTCGATCACGCCGATCGGCAGCAAGCTCTTGCCTTCGGCCGTGACCTTCTGAACCGCGCCGTTGTCGATCACCACGTGACCGCGCATTTGAAGGTGATCCGCCATCCACTGCTTGCGCGCCGCAATGCGCGCCGTACGCGCGATGAGTTGCGTGCCGATCATCTCGCCGGAAGCGAGCCGCGTGAGCACATCGGCTTCGCGGCCGCTTGCGATCACCGTGTTCGCGCCGCTATGCGCCGCGCGCTTCGCCGCGAGAATCTTCGTCAGCATGCCACCGCGTCCGAGGCTCGAACCCGCGCCGCCCGCCATGGCTTCGAGTTCTGGCGTGCCGGCGTCCGCCTGTCCGACGAGCGTCGCGCTCGGGTCCTTGCGCGGATCGGCGGTAAAGAGGCCGCGTTGGTCGGTGAGAATGACGAGCGCGTCGCCTTCGATCAGATTCGCCACGAGCGCGCCGAGCGTGTCGTTGTCGCCGAACTTGATTTCGTCGGTGATGACCGTGTCGTTCTCGTTGATGATCGGCACCGCGCCCAGACGCAGCAGCGTGAGCAAAGTGGAACGCGCGTTCAGATAGCGCTCACGGTCGGCCAGGTCGGCGTGCGTCAGCAGAATCTGCGCGGTGCGAATGCCGTGCGCGCCGAAGCTGCTCTCGTAGACCTGCGCAAGCCCCATCTGCCCGACGGCGGCGGCGGCCTGCAATTCGTCGATTTCGCGCGGACGCTTGGTCCATCCAAGCCGATGAATACCCTCCGCGATCGCGCCGGAACTCACCAGCACGACTTCCTTGCCCTGCTCGCGCAAGGCCGCGATTTGCGCCGCCCAGCGATTGATTGCCGCATGATCGAGCCCGCGCCCGTCGTTGGTAACGAGGCTGGACCCTACTTTCACTACGATTCGCTTCGCAGCGGCGATGACCGAACGCATCGTGCGCATTCTCCTCGGGTGTCGCGGCCCACGCGGGCGGGCCGCGTCGTTACTCTTCGTCTACGTCTTTGTCTGCTTGCTCTTTCACAGGCGTGTCGCGAAAGCGCACGTCCGCCGCGAGATCCTCGGCTTCGGCCGCGCGCGACGCGTCCGAGTTCTGCGAAATGTAGTCGTAGATTGCGTAGATGAGCGCCTCGCAACCCTGACCGGTCAGCGCCGAAATCTCGTACACCGGCCCGGTCCATTCGAAACGCTCGACGAAGTCGTCGATACGCGCGCGACGTTCGTCTTCCGGCACCATGTCGAGCTTGTTCAGCACGAGCCAGCGCGGCTTTTCGTAGAGCGACTCGTCGTATTTGCGCAGTTCGTTGACGATGGCCTTCGCCTCGGCAACGGGATCGACGTTTTCATCGAACGGGGCGAGATCGACCAGATGCAGCAGCACGCCCGTGCGCTGCAAGTGACGCAGAAAGCGATGCCCAAGCCCCGCGCCTTCCGCCGCGCCTTCGATCAGGCCGGGAATGTCCGCGATCACGAAGCTCTTGCTCGGACCCACGCGCACCACGCCGAGATTCGGCGCAAGCGTGGTGAAGGGATAATCGGCGATCTTCGGCCGCGCGTTCGACACCGACGCGATAAACGTGGATTTCCCCGCGTTCGGCATGCCGAGCAGACCGACATCCGCGAGCACCTTCAGCTCGAGCTTGAGCATGCGGCGCTCGCCCGGCTTGCCGTCGGTCTTCTGACGCGGCGCACGGTTCGTGCTCGACTTAAAATGTAGATTGCCGAGGCCGCCCGAGCCGCCTTGAGCAATCAGAATCTGCTGATTGTGTTCGGTCAGATCGGCGATGAGTTCGCCCGTGTCCTGATCCGTGATGATGGTGCCGACCGGCATGCGCAACGTGATGTCGTCGCCACCTTTGCCGTAGCAGTCCGCGCCGCGACCGTTTTCGCCGTTGCGCGCCTGATGCTTCTTCGAGAACCGGTAGTCGATCAGCGTATTGATATTGCGATCCGCAACCGCGTAGACGCTGCCGCCGCGACCGCCGTCGCCGCCGTCCGGTCCGCCGAACGGGACGAATTTTTCGCGGCGCATCGACGCGCTGCCATCTCCCCCGTCGCCGGCGATGACTTCAATTCTCGCTTCGTCAATGAACTTCATGCGTTGCTCCGTCCCGTGTTTCTGCTCGATGAGACCGGAGCAAGCATTGAAGCTCCAATTCCGGTCGAGATACTATTTTGCCGTGACTGACGTGCGCCAGCCATGGTGATGAAGAATTCCTGGCGATGCGGCGTTTCGCGCATCCAAAAAACAAAAGGCCCCGCGAACTTCGCGGGGCCTTTGTCGGTCCTGAAGCCCGTGCAGTAAAACTTAAGCTGCCGGGACGACGACGACCGTGTGCTTTCTTGCTGCGCCCTTCGTCACGAACTTGACGTGACCGTCGGCCAGCGCGAACAGCGTGTGATCCTTGCCGATGCCGACGTTTTCACCCGGGTGCATGCGCGTGCCGCGCTGGCGAACGATGATGCCGCCTGCGTTGATTGCCTGGCCGCCATAAACCTTCACGCCGAGGCGTTTCGATTCTGAGTCGCGGCCGTTGCGGGAAGACCCGCCTGCTTTTTTGTGTGCCATTTGATTAGCTCCTTAACCGATTTCCGCGTAACGATAACGATGCGACCACGCCTTAGGCGTTGATCGCGTCGATGCGCAGTTCGGTGTAGTTCTGGCGATGGCCAGCGTGCTTTTGGTAGTGCTTCCGGCGACGCATCTTGAAGATGGTCACTTTGGCATGACGACCTTGGGAGACCACGGTAGCCTTGACGGAAGCCCCACTGACCAGCGGCGCACCGAACTTAATCGATTCGCCTTCGCCTACTGCGAGAACCTGGTCGAGCGTGATTTCAGCGTCAATGTCTGCCGGTATCTGTTCTACTTTCAATTTTTCGCCAACGGCAACTTTGTACTGCTTGCCGCCGGTTTTTATGACCGCGTACATTGAGAACCTCACTCTGAATTCATTTTTCCACGCACCGCGCGAGGAAAACACGAGATTATACATAGGGTTAGAGGCTTCGTCAAAACGCATTGACAATCCCGTGCGTTGTGCATGACGGCGCGATCCTCGGCGAAAACAGTCCGATTTGACGCCGATTTCGCGGGCAAACGCCTCCGATGCTCGCGCCCGACACGCGTGGTCAGTCGGATTCGCCTTATAATCCGCCGCATCACCTTATTAGCCGATCATGTCGTCCACCGCCACTTCCCCTCCCAACGCCGCCGCACTGCTTGCCCCGATCGCCGAGGACATGCAGCAGGTCAATCGCGTCATCCGGCAGCGCCTGGCATCAGAAGTGATGCTCATCAACCAGATTTCCGAGTACATCATCGGCGCGGGCGGCAAGCGCTTGCGGCCGGCGCTCTTGCTACTCGTCGCGGGCGCGCTCGGGGACACGACGGGGCACCGGCATGAACTGGCCGCCGTGGTCGAGTTCATTCATACGGCGACGCTTCTGCACGACGACGTGGTCGACGAATCCGACCTGCGTCGCGGCCGCAAGACGGCCAATGCGCTCTTCGGCAATGCCGCGAGCGTGCTGGTCGGCGACTTCCTGTATTCGCGCTCGTTCGAAATGATGGTGACCGTTGGCAAGATGCGCGTGATGGAGATTTTATCCGTCGCGACCAACGTCATCTCCGAAGGCGAAGTGCTGCAGCTTCTGAACATGCACGATCCGGACGTGGACGAAGCGCGTTACATGCAGGTGATCCGCTACAAGACGGCGAAGCTTTTCGAAGCGGCGGCTCAGCTCGGCGCGGTACTTTCAGGCTCTGACGCGCGCACGGAAGCAGCGGCGGCGGAATTCGGCCGGCGCATCGGCACCGCGTTTCAGATCATGGACGACTGGCTCGATTACACCGGTACGCCTGAATCCATGGGCAAGAATGCCGGCGACGACCTGCGCGAAGGCAAGCCCACGCTGCCGCTCATCTATTTGATGGAGCACGGCACGCCGGAGCAAGCGACACTCGCGCGCGAGGCGATCGAGCAAGGCGGCACCGATCGATTCGATACGATCTTCCACGCCATTACGACTTCCGGCGCGCTCGATCACACGCTTGAGTGCGCGCGCAAGGAAGCGCACGCTGCGGCAAGCGCGATTTCTTCGTTTCCAGATTCCATTTACAAAGAAAGCCTGATAGAATTATGTTCTTACTCGACGTCGAGGCAGTCTTGAAAGAGACTAAACCGCCTCTAAAGTCCAGGTAAAAACAAATTCGGGGTGTAGCTTAGCCTGGTAGAGCGCTACGTTCGGGACGTAGAGGCCGGAGGTTCGAATCCTCTCACCCCGACCAGAATTGCTGAAAAACCCGCATGGTCCGCCATGCGGGTTTTTTGTTTTGCGCGGCTGATTTACGCGTCTGCCATGGGTCCGCCAAGCGCGTGCACGCAGCAGGCAAGTCAATAAAACCGTCTGTTATAGTCGTCCCCATCACCGCCCCTACTCGATCAACGCGTGGACAACCTTCCCTTATGGGCGCAAATTTGCGCCATCTTTCTGCTGCTCATTCTTTCCGGTTTTTTCTCGATTTCCGAAACGTCGATGATGGCGCTCAATCGCCATCGGTTGAAATTCCTTGCTAGTCAAGGATCGCTGCGCGCGCGCACCACGCAAGGACTACTCGCCAAGACCGATCAACTGCTTTCGGTCATTCTCATCGGCAACAACCTGATCAATACGATCATCCCGGTTCTCACCACGTCGATTGCGCTCAAGACTTTCGGCCACAACAACATGGTCCTGTCGATCACGACGGGCATGGTCGCGTTTCTCATCATCGTGTTCGCGGAAATTGCGCCGAAAATCGTCGGCGCGACGTATCCCGAAAAAGTCGCGCTGCCCGCGAGCCTGATCCTTTCGCCGCTCATGCGCATCGCGCGGCCGCTCGTGTGGTTCGTGAATCTTTTCGCCAACGCCATTCTGAGCGCGTTGCACATCAACACGAAAGGCGGCCGCGATCAGCGCATTTCGCCGGAAGAATTGCGCACCATCGTGCTGGAATCGGGCAGTTTCATGCCGACCAAGCACCGCAGCATCCTGCTGAATCTGTTCGATCTAGAAAACATTTCCGTCGATGACGTGATGATCCCGCGCCGACGCATCGAAGCGCTCGACTTCGATGCGCCCTTCGACCAAATTCTGCATCAACTCGAAACCTGCTATCACAATAAGCTGGTGGTGTTTCAGGGCGATATCGACCGCGTGCTAGGCGTGCTCCACGTGCGCAAGACCTTGTCCGCGCTGCATAACCAGGAACTCGAACGCGAGACGCTGCGCGCGCTGCTCGCCGAGCCTTACTTCGTGCCGACCGGAACGCCCGTGTTCCAGCAGCTTCAGTACTTTCAGGAAAGCGGCCAGCGAATCGCGATCGTCGTCAACGAATACGGTGAATTGCAGGGGCTCGTGACGCCGGAAGACATCATCGAAGAACTGATCGGTGAATTCACGACGACGATTCCGCGCGGCGCAGGTTCGCGCGGCGGCTGGGACGACAAAGGCGAGTGCATCGTGGCGGGCAGCATGCCGCTGCGCGAACTCAACCGCTGGCTCAAGCTGACCCTGCCGACCGATGGCCCCAAGACGCTCAACGGTCTGATCCTCGAAACGCTGGAGGACATTCCGGACGGCGACGTGTCGGTGCGCATCGCGGGCGTGTATTTCGAAGTCATGCGCAGCGACGATCAAGCCATCCGCACGGTCAAGATTTTCCGCCCCGTCGCGCCGGTCAAACGGCCGCAGCGTTAGCCATTCGGACGACTACGCACGCGCCATGCGCCGCGAGATGATCGGAGCCTTCCGACATCGACCGGCTCACGCGCATGAATTCTCCCTTTCGCCTTGCTTCTACCGCCGATCCGGCACCCGATTCCCCTTCCGATCAAGACGCGCCCGCGGTCACGCTCGTCGCCGATACGCTGCGCGAAGCGGCTTCGCGCGGCGCGTCCGATGTCCACATCGAGCCGGGCGAGCATGGCTGGCGCGTTCGTTTGCGTGTCGATGGCGTGCTCCATGTGTTGCGGCATCCGCCGACGCATCTGCGCGATGCCGTTATCACGCGAATCAAGGTGCTGGCGCGGATGGATATCGCCGAGCGGCGCGTACCGCAGGACGGGCGGCTGCGTCTCGCGCTGGCGGGCGGGCAAGTCGGCGACTATCGCGTGAGTTCGCTGCCGACCGTGTTCGGCGAAAAGTTGGTATTGCGCAGGCTCGACGCGCTGCCGCCCGCTCTTTCGCTCGATGCCCTCGGGCTCGATGCGCAGCAAAGTCGCACGGTCGAGTCCGCCATTCGCGCGCCGCATGGTCTCGTGCTCGTGACGGGTCCGACCGGCAGCGGCAAAACGCTCTCGCTCTATTGTTTCCTGCAGATGCTCAACGCCGAGGCGCGCAACATCTGCTCGGTCGAGGACCCGGTGGAGATTCAGCTCGCGGGCATCAATCAGGTGAACGTGCGCGACAAGGCGGGGCTCAACTTCGCCGTCGCCTTGCGCGCGTTCATGCGGCAAGACCCGGACATCGTGATGGTCGGGGAAATCCGTGATGCCGAAACCGCCGACGTCGCCGTGAAAGCCGCGCAGACCGGCCATCTCGTGCTCTCGACGCTGCACACCAACGACGCGCCCGCGGCTATCGCACGGCTGATCGATATCGGCGTCGCGCCGTATAACCTCGCATCCGCGCTGCGGCTCGTCACCGCGCAAAGGCTCGTGCGCAAGCTGTGCGAAGCGTGTCGCGCGCCCGCGCCACTTACGCTAGATGACGGCATCCGGCCGTTCGAACCGCGTGGGTGTCCGGCGTGTCATGGCATCGGATATCGCGGGCGCGTCGGCGTGCATCAAGTTATGCCGGTTTCCGATGACATCCGCGAACTCATCGTCGGACGCGCGGCGACGCACGCCATTGCCCGCACAGCGCAACTGCACGGCATGCCCGCCTTGCGCGATGCCGCTTTCGCACGCGTTCGCGAGGGCGTGACGAGCGTCGCGGAAGCCACCGAGGCCACGGAAATCGCATGATGCGCGACGAATCCACGGACACGCGCTTCGCGTGGCGCGGCGTCGATGCCGACGGCCGGCGCCGCAGCGGCAAGACCATCGCCGCCGATGCCGCATCGGCGCGCGCGTCGCTTCGGTCCAACGGCGTGATCGTCATCGGGCTGGAGGCACTCGGCCGGGCCCCGGCGCCGCGCACGAAAGGGATCGAGATCACGGTCTTTACGCGTCAGCTCGCCGGTTTGCTGCGCGCGGGACTGCCGCTCGCAAATGCGCTCGACATGCTATCCAATGCCGGTTCGCGCGGCGGATTGGCGCGTCTCATGCGCACGCTCGCCCGCGACATCACACGCGGCGTGCCGTTTTCGGCGGCGCTAGCGCGTCATCCCGCTTCGTTCGATGCGCTGTATTGTCAGCTCGTCGCGGTCGGCGAAGTGGCGGGCGCGCTGCCTGCCGTACTCGGACGTATCGCCGATGACCGCGAGCGCAGCGCGTCGCAACGCGCGAAGCTGCGGGCCGCGCTGACCTATCCGGTGATGGTGCTACTGCTGTCGCTCGCGATCACGGCGGGGCTGCTGATCGGCGTCGTGCCGACCTTCAAGACGATCTTCGACGGCTTCGGCGCCGCCCTGCCCGCGCCGACCCGCTTCGTGCTCGCGCTATCGGACGGCGTCGCGCGTCATGGCGTGCCGTTCGTGGTGGTTTGCGCGTGCGTGGCGCTGATCGGCGTGCATCGGCTGAAGCGGTCACCGCAGGCGCGACGGCGCGTGGATCTCGCCGCGCTGCGTTTGCCGCTCGCGGGCACGTTGCTGCGCTCGCTTGCGGTGGCGCGCTGGAGCCGCGCGCTCGGCACGCTGCTCGCGGCCGGCACGCCACTCTCCGACGCATTCGATTCGCTCACTCAGGCCACCGGAAATCGCGTGTTCGACGACGCCACCGTGGAGATCGCCGTGCGTCTGCGGCGCGGCGAGCGTCTCGCGGCCGCCATGCGCGCGCTGCGGTGCTTCCCCGATGACGTCGTGCAGCCGATCGCCGTCGCCGAGGAATCCGGCTCGCTCGACGCCATGCTGCTCAATCTCGCGAGCCTTGCCGACCGGCAGGTGGACGATCGCATCGGCACGTTTGCGAGTCTGTGCGAACCCGTGGTGATCGCCGTGCTGGGCGCGCTCGTGGGCGGTCTCGTCATCGCGATGTATCTTCCCATCATTCAGCTCGGCAACGTGGTGTAGCATCGCGGGCCAAAGCCATCGTTTCACTAACATGCAGCCTTTGTTCGATCCATCCGCCGTTCATTACGCCAGCCGCTATTTCGCGGCTTTTGCCGCGCTTCCGTACGCCGTTCAGTACGGCTTCGCCATCGTGTTCGGCCTCGTGATCGGCAGCTTTCTCACCGTCGTCGTGCACCGCTTGCCGGTCATGCTCGAACGCGCCTGGCGCGCCGAAGTCGATGCAGCGCTTCCAAATGCTCCGCAGCCCGAAGGCGATTCCTACCCTGAACGCTTCAACCTCGCCGTGCCGCGCAGTGCGTGCCCTCATTGCGGTCACGTCCTGCGCGCGTGGGAAAACATTCCCGTCGTCAGCTATCTCGCTCTGCGTGGAAGATGCGCGTCATGCGGCGCGCGCGTGAGCCCGCGTTACCCGCTGACCGAACTGACGACGGGCACGTTCGCCGCGCTTTCGCTCTACGCGTTCGGACCGGACTGGCCCGCGTTCGCCGCGTTCGGGCTGTGCGCGACGCTCTTGGCGGCCAGTCTCATCGATTACGACACGCGCTATTTACCCGATGTGCTGACGCTGCCTCTGCTTTGGGCCGGGCTCATCGTCAATTTCGGCGCGGGCGGGTTTGCGACGCTGCACGATGCCGTGACCGGTGCCATCGCGGGCTACCTTTTCCTGTGGTGCGTCTATTGGCTCTTCAAACTCGCGCGCGGCGTCGAAGGCATGGGCTACGGTGACTTCAAGCTACTCGCGGCTATCGGCGCGTGGCTCGGCTGGGAAGCGCTTGCGCAGGTCGTGCTGATCTCGGCGGTTGCGGGCGCGGCCTTCGGCATCGTGGCGACGTGGCGCGGGCGCATGCGCTTCGAAGAACCGCTGCCATTCGGGCCGTTCCTCGCGGCGGGCGGCGCGATCACGCTTTTTATCGGAACACCGCTTTATGCTTTGTTCGGATGACGACAAGGAGCCACGGATGTTCAGCATCGGTCTGACGGGCGGCATCGGCAGCGGCAAAAGCACGGTCGCTGACCTTTTCGCGGCGCGCGGTGTGCCGCTAGTCGATACCGATCTCATCGCGCATCGGGTGACAGCGCCGGGCGGCGTCGCAATGCCGCTTATCGCGAATGAATTCGGCCGAGAGTTCGTTGCAACCGACGGCTCGCTCGACCGCACGAAAATGCGCACGCTCGTCTTCTCCGACGATACCGCGAAGGCCCGGCTCGAAGGCATCGTGCATCCGCTGATTCGCGCGGAGACCGAGCGTCAGCGGCAGGCTGCAACGGGCGCGTATCACATCGTCGTCGTACCGCTTCTGGTGGAATCGGGCAACTGGAAGACGCGAGTGTCACGCGTGCTGGTGGTCGATTGCCCGGTGGAAACGCAGATCGCGCGCGTCATGCGGCGTAATGGCTTTGCGCGCGAACAAGTGCTCGCGATCATTGCGAAGCAGGCAACGCGCGAAGCACGCCTCGAAGCAGCGGACGATATCGTCATAAACGATGAAACATCCACGCTGGACACGCTCGCCCGTCATGTCGACACCTTGCACGCCCGCTATCTCGCGCTGGCGTCCGAATGAGCGTTCGTTGCGGCCGGCATGGGCGAAATTATCGAAATGCTTCGAAATCGACCTAAATGTGGCGCGATTTGCTAGGGTAGGGATGCAGCATTAGAATGTCCTGACTTCCCTGCCGGGGAAGCAACCGACCTACGCCGAGGCGAGCGCTTGATCCTTTACGAGTATCCCTTCAACGAGCGAATCCGGACGCTGTTGCGTCTCGAAGACCTGTTCGAGCGCTTCACGTTCTTTCTGACTCAGGAAGATCCGCGGGAGCATCATGTCGCGTTGATCACGCTCTTCGAGATCGCCGAAGTAGCGGGCCGTACGGACCTCAAAGCCGATCTCATGAAGGAACTGGAGCGCCAGCGCCAGACGCTTGCGCCCTTTCGCGGCAATCCCGGGATCGAACAAGAAGCGCTGGAAGCGGTGCTGGGCGAGATCGAACAGACGCTCGCGGGCCTTGCGGACATGCACGGCAAGACCGGCCAGCATCTTGCGGACAACGAGTGGCTTGCAAGTATTCGTAGTCGTACGATCATTCCCGGCGGTACGTGCAAATTCGATTTGCCCTCGTATTACGCGTGGCAGCAGTTGCCGGTGGAAGAGCGCCGGCAGGAAATCGCCAAATGGGTCATGCCCATGCTCGCTTTGCGCGACGCCGCCGCCATCGTATTGCGGCTTGCGCGCGAATCCGGCCAGGCGTCTAAAGTCATGGCCATGCAGGGCAGCTATCAGCAGATGTTGTCCGGCAGAACGTATCAACTAATGCAGGTGCGGGTGTCGCAAGAAGTTCGCATGATTCCCGAAGCAAGCGCAAACAAGTACATGCTGTGGGTGCGTTTCACCGTGCAGGACGGCGATCTCAAGCCGCGCGCCGTCGATGTCGACGTGCCCTTTCATCTGACGCTTTGCAGCCTTTGAACCCGAGCATTTCGGTTTCGTATCGAGGATAGATCGAAGCCCGCTCCATTCGTTACGTCTCATCGTCATGACCACTGTCGTCAAATGCCCGACCTGCGCCAAGGAAGTTCGCTGGGTACCGGAAAACCGTTTTCGTCCGTTCTGCTCTGAGCGTTGCAAGCAGATCGATCTGGGCGCCTGGGCCACCGAAAAGTACAAGATCGGAGGCAACGCCCAGGAAACGCCGCCTGACGACGACACGCGCGGCAGCCTGAACTAAGCTTCTTCGGCGAGCCATTCCAAAATGGGAATGGCTGCAGGCAGCAGCGGCGCCACGTCCACCGGCAGAGTCTGCCAAGAAATAGCCTGCCCTTCGCGCCCGAGCGGCTCGCCCTTCCACTCCGTCACTTTGCAGAAAAAGAGCCGCACGTAGGCATGCGGATAATCGTGTTCGAGCGTGCGCCAAAGTTCACAGGCGACCACGTCGATACCCAGCTCCTCATGCAACTCCCGGCCAAGCGCAGCCTCGACGCTCTCTCCTCGTTCCAGCTTGCCGCCCGGAAATTCCCAGTAACCTTCGTATGGCTTGCCCGGCGGACGCTGCGCAAGCAGATAGCGCCCGTCCGGCTGAACCATGACGCCGACGGCCACTTTCGTCACCTTGCGGCCATCGGGTGCAAGATCGATGGTCGCCTCGTTCTCGTTCCTGGCGTCGGTCATGTCCGTCATTGCTTGCGTCCCGACCAATCGCGCGCGAACTGCCATGCAACACGGCCCGAACGCGAACCGCGCTCGAGCGCCCAGACGAGCGCATCGCCACGAGCGCCGGCAATCTCGGCTTCATCGACGCCGAAATGCTTCAGCCAATGGCCGACGATCGCCAGATAATCGTCCTGCTTGAATGGATAGAAGCTCACCCACAGCCCGAAACGCTCCGACAGCGAAATCTTTTCTTCGACGACTTCGCCCGGATGAATCTCGCCATCGGACGTGTGCTTGTACGTCTCGTTTTCGCTCATGTACTCGGGCATCAAGTGCCGGCGATTCGACGTCGCGTAAATGAGCACGTTGTCAGACTGCGCGGCAACCGAGCCGTCGAGCGCGACTTTGAGCGCCTTGTAGCCAGACTCGCCTTCCTCGAAGGAAAGATCGTCGCAGAACACGATGAAGCGTTCCGGTCGCGTCGAAATGAGATCGACGATATCGCCAAGGTCGTGCAAATCGTCTTTGTCGACTTCGATCAGACGCAGGCCGTCTTTCGAATACGCGTTCAGGCAAGCCTTGATGAGCGACGATTTACCCGTGCCGCGCGCGCCCGTCAGCAACACATTGTTGGCGGGCAGCTTCTGCACGAACTGGCGCGTATTCTGTTCGATCAGGCCTTTCTGACGGTCGATGTTCTGGAGATCATCCAGCGCAATCTGCGAAACAGCCGTCACCGGCTGCAAATAGCCGCGCCCCTGGCGCTTGCGCCAGCGAAACGCCACTGCGGATTCCCAGTCGATTTCCGGCGCCGCGGGCGGCAACATGCCTTCGATGCGCGCCAGCACCGCTTCGGCGCGCGTAAGGAATTGTTCGAGCTTGTCCATGGTGTCTTTTTCTTGGGCGCGCCGGATCAGGAGCGATAGTCGGCGTTGATGCTCACGTAATCGTGCGAAAGGTCACAGGTCCAAACGGTGGCTTGTGCGTCGCCACGGCCGAGCAGCACGCGAATCGCGATCTCGCTCTTTTTCATCACGCGCTGGCCGTCTTCCTCGCGATACTCGGGGTTACGCCCGCCCGCTTTCGCGACGAGCACGTCGTCGAGGTAAAGATCGACCTTGCCGACGTCGAGGTCCGCCACGCCCGCATAGCCGATTGCCGCGAGAATACGCCCGAGATTAGGGTCCGACGCATAGAACGCGGTCTTCACGAGCGGCGAATGGCCGATTGCATAAGCAATCTGGCGGCACTCCGCGACGTCCTTGCCGCCTTCGACGGTGATCGTCATGAACTTGGTCGCGCCTTCGCCATCGCGCACGATGAGCTGCGCCAGTTCTTGCGCGACGGCAGTGACTGCATCGCGCAAAGCAGCGTAAGCGGGTGAATCCGTCGAAGTGATTGCCGGCAGGCTCGATTTGCCCGACGCGATCAGGATGAATGAATCGTTGGTCGAGGTATCGCCGTCGATGGTGATGCAGTTGAACGAGCGATCCGCAACGTGCCTCACCAGTTCGTCGAGCACGGGTTGCGCGACGTTGGCATCGAAGGCGAGGAACCCGAGCATGGTGGCCATGTTCGGCTTGATCATGCCCGCGCCCTTGCTGATGCCCGAAAAGGTCACCGTGTGGCCGTCGATCCGCACCTGACGCGACGTGGCTTTCGGCAGCGTGTCCGTGGTCATGATGGACTGCGCGGCTTCGAACCAGTGCGCGGCCTGCTGATTGGCCAGCGCGGCAGGCAAGCCCGCTTTCAGACGATCGAGCGGTAGCGGCTCGAGAATCACGCCCGTGGAGAACGGCAGGATCTGCTGCGCGTCGAGGTTCGCGAGGCGCGCAAGCTCCGCGCAAGTCTCGCGAGCGATCACGAGGCCCGGCTCGCCGGTGCCCGCATTCGCGTTGCCCGTGTTGATGACGAGCGCGCGAATGCCCTTGCCGCCCGCGCGAACGGCTTCGAGATGCTCGCGGCAGACGATTACCGGCGCGGCGCAAAAACGATTTTGCGTGAACACACCCGCCACGGTCGCGCCTTCATCGACGCGAATGACCAGCACGTCCTTGCGATTGGGCTTGCGAATGTTCGCCTCGGCCCAGCCTAGCGTGACGCCGGCGACGGGATGAAGCGCTGCGGGAACGATCGAGGGGAAATTGACGGCCATGTTCGCGACTCAGCTGTAGGTGACGCGTGCCGGTGAGAAGACCAGGCCGGCACAGGATGAAGGACTGACGCGCGCCGGAAGCGGAGCGACGCCGTGAAACGCGCGCGAAAGCGCCAGATGGACAAACGACGCATTGCTGCGTCGCTTGGTCCGTTTCGTCTGAGCAGCCTATTAAGCCAGCTTGCCGTGACAGTTTTTGTACTTCTTCCCGCTGCCGCACGGGCACGGGTCGTTGCGGCCGACCTTCGGCAGATCGTCGGCTGAACGTGTGACGACGCTGACGTCGTCGCCTGCGGACATAGCCTGATTGACCATCTGCGCGGCGGCAGTTGCCGCCACCGCGGCCAGCGCGGGCGCTGCCGCCGGCGCGTTGAAATCCGCGTGCGTGAACGACACGTTCTCCAGATGGCTGCCGCGCTCTTCGTACTGTTCGGCGGCTTCTTCGAGCTGCTCCGGCGACTGGATCTGCACGTTCATCACGACGCGCGTGACTTCCTGCTTGACCTCGTCGAGCATGGCCGCGAAGAGTTCGAACGCCTCGCGCTTGTATTCCTGCTTCGGGTTCTTCTGCGCATAGCCACGCAGATGGATGCCCTGACGCAGATGATCGAGCGCGGCCAGATGTTCGCGCCAGCGGCTGTCGAGCGTCTGCAGCATGATCGAGCGTTCGAACGCGCTGAATGAATCGCGGCCGACCATGGCGACCTTCGCCTCGTACGCTTCGTCGGCGGCGGCGAGCACGGCTTCGTTGATTTCCTCGGCGTCGATGGAGTTCGACTCGTTGATCATCTCCTGCACGGCAAGATCGAGCGACCAGTCATTGCGCAGCACTTCTTCGAGCTCGGGCGCGTCCCACTGTTCCTCGATACTGCCCGCCGGCACGAAGTTGCGCACCAGGTCGCCGATCACGCTCTGACGCATGGCCGCGATGGTTTCCTGCACGTCCGTCGCTTCCAGCAACTCGTTGCGCTGCTGATAGATCACCTTGCGCTGATCGTTGGAGACGTCGTCGTATTCGAGCAGTTGCTTCCGGATGTCGAAGTTGCGCGCTTCCACCTTGCGCTGCGCCCCTTCGATCGACCGCGTGACCATGCCCGCTTCGATCGGCTCGCCTTCCGGCATCTTCAGGCGGTCCATGATCGCGCGCACGCGGTCGCCTGCGAAAATGCGCAGAAGCGGATCATCCAGCGAAAGATAGAAGCGCGACGAACCCGGATCGCCCTGACGGCCCGCGCGGCCGCGCAACTGGTTGTCGATACGGCGCGATTCATGCCGCTCGGTCCCGATGATATGCAGGCCGCCCGCTTCCTTCACGGTGTCCTGCAGCATCTGCCATTCGTCGTGCAGCTTCTGAATCAGCCGGGCCTTTTCGCCTTCGGCAATCGAAAGATCCGCCTCGATGAACGAAGCCTGCTTCTCGACATTGCCGCCAAGCACGATGTCCGTGCCGCGACCGGCCATGTTGGTCGCAATGGTCACGGCGCTCGGACGCCCCGCTTCCGCGACGATGGCCGCTTCGCGCGCGTGCTGCTTCGCGTTCAGCACTTCGTGGCGAATGCCTGCCTGAGTGAGCAGGCCGGAGAGCAATTCCGACGCTTCGATGGACGTCGTGCCGACGAGCGTTGGCTGACCGCGTTCGACGCACTCGCGAATGTCGCGGATGACGGCGTCGTAACGTTCCTTCGATGTCTTGTAGATCTGATCCTGCTTGTCGACACGCTTCGGCGCCCGGTTGGTCGGGATCACGACCGTTTCCAGACCGTAGATTTCCTGGAACTCGTAGGCTTCCGTGTCAGCCGTGCCGGTCATGCCGGACAGCTTGGAATACATGCGGAAATAGTTTTGCAGCGTGATGGAAGCGAGCGTCTGGTTTTCGCTCTGAATCTGCACGTGCTCCTTGGCTTCCACTGCCTGATGCAGACCGTCCGACCAGCGGCGGCCCGTCATCATGCGGCCCGTGAATTCGTCGACGATAACGACCTCGCTGCCCTGCACGACGTAGTGCTGATCGCGGAAGAACAGCGTGTGCGCGCGCAAAGCGGCGTACACGTGGTGCATCAAGGTGATGTTCTGCGGCGCGTAGAGACTTTCGCCCTCGCCGATCAAACCCCATTCGGCAAGCAGACGCTCCGCCTTTTCATGGCCCGATTCGGTGAGGAACACCTGACGCGCTTTCTCGTCGAGCGTGTAGTCGCCCGGCTTTTCGACGCCCGTGCCGTCCGCCTTCTCCTCGCCGATCTGCTGTTCGAGCAGCGGCGGGAGCGCGTTCATGCGCACGTAGAGGTCGGTGTGATCTTCGGCCTGACCGGAAATGATAAGCGGCGTACGCGCTTCGTCGATGAGGATCGAGTCCACTTCATCGACGATGGCGAAGTTGAGCGGCCGCTGCACGCGCGCGTTGGTCTCGTAGACCATGTTGTCGCGCAGATAGTCGAAGCCGAATTCGTTGTTCGTGCCGTAAGTGATGTCCGCCGCGTAGGCTTCCTGCTTCTGGCCGTGTTCCATTTGCGACAGATTCACGCCGCACGAAAGACCCAGGAAGTTGTAGAGACGCGCCATCCATTCGGCGTCGCGTTGCGCGAGGTAGTCGTTCACCGTCACGACATGCACGCCGCGGCCCGACAGCGCGTTCAGATACGCGGCGAGTGTGGCGACGAGCGTCTTGCCTTCGCCCGTGCGCATTTCCGCGATCTTGCCGTAATGCAGCACCATGCCGCCGATCAACTGGACGTCGAAGTGGCGCATTTTCAGGACGCGCCGACTCGCTTCGCGACAGACCGCGAACGCCTCGGGCAGAAGCACGTCGAGCGATTCGCCGCTCGCGACGCGCTGGCGGAACTCGTCCGTCTTCGCGCGTAGCTGATCGTCCGTGTATTTCTCGACGGTCGGCTCGAGGGCGTTGATCGCCACAACGGTCTTTTGGTACTGCTTGACCAGCCGCTGATTGCGGCTGCCAAAAATCTTCTGAAGGAAACCGGTGGTCATCGGATCAGTGTCTGCGTCGCGGCTTCGGATGGGCGCATGTTGCTTGCTGCGTCCGAGTTCGGAGAACCCCGGCGACTTAAGTCCATTGGGTGAAATCGAATCGGGAATTTTAGCACGCGAGTTTGGCAGACCTTACGTCCGCGTGGGCTCGCGCGCGTCGGGGGAACGCGACAGTCAACCGTTTGAAAGTTTGTTCCGGCGCGGTTGCCGAATAAGGCTTGCGCGTCGGGGAAGCGCGCGGGCGCGCGTTACAATCGAACCATTGCGTCGGGCGTTCTCAAGCCAAAAATGAGCCGTTTTTCTACAAATTCAAGATCTGGACCGCAGCGGTTCGATCCGCGCAAGCCACAGGCGCTGGCCGATGTCCTTGATCGCACCGATGCCTTTCGCGCATTGCGGGCAGGCGTCGAGCAAGTGGCGGCGCTGCAGCGCGATCTGAGCACGCTCCTGCCGGATTATCTCGCGGCCAATGTCGAGCCCGGTTTCATCAAGGATGGCGTGCTAGCGCTTTTCGCCGCGCATAACGCGCTCGCGGCGCGGCTGCGCCATATCGAGCCCACTTTGCTCGCCGATTTGCAGCAACGCGGCTGGGCGGTCAACTCGCTGAGAGTGCGCGTGCGTCCGCAATCGATGCAGGACGCGGTGCCGCCCAAGCAAGCGCGGATGTCGGCGGCGGGCGCATCGGCGCTGCACGAGCTTGCCGAGACGCTCGCGCCTTCGCCGCTGCAGGAAGCGCTCGCGAAAATGGCCGCGCGTCATCAAGGCAAAGGCGAAAAAAAATGAGCGATGCTTTCGCACCGCTCATTCGCTTGAAACTCGCTGCCTGAAGTGACTCAGGCAAATGCCGTCTGCGTGTCGAAACTGAAACCGCGCGGCGCCTTCTGAATGTCCTCGAACGTGACCATTTCGTAAGCGTCTTCGTTCGCGAGCAATTCGCGCAAAAGCATGTTGTTCATGGCGTGGCCGCCCTTGTACGCCTTGTAGGACGCGAGCAGGGGATGCCCCACGACATACAGGTCGCCAATGGCGTCCAGCATCTTGTGCTTCACGAATTCGTCGTCGTAGCGCAAGCCGTCGTTATTCAGGATGCGGTACTCGTCGAGCACGATCGCGTTGTCCATGCTGCCGCCGCGTGCGAGACCGAGTTCACGCATCATTTCAACTTCGTGCGCAAAGCCGAACGTACGAGCACGCGCGATTTCACGCACATATGACGTAGTCGCGAAATCCACTTCCAACGCCTGACCGGTCTTGTCGACGGCCGGGTGACGGAAGTCGATGGTAAAGCTCAGTTTGAAGCCGAAATACGGGTCGAGACGCGCGAATTTATCGCCGTCGCGCACTTCGACGGGCTTCGTCACCTTGATGAATTTCTTCGGTGCGTTCTGCTCTTCGATACCCGCCGATTGAATCAGAAACACGAACGAAGCCGCGCTGCCGTCCATGATCGGGATTTCCTCGGCGGTTACATCGACATACAGATTGTCGATCCCGAGTCCCGCGCATGCCGACATCAAGTGCTCGACAGTGGAAACGCGCGCGCCGTCCTTTTGCAACACGGACGCCAGGCGCGTGTCGCCGACGGACATCGCGGACGCGGGAATGTCGACCGGCTGCGGCAAGTCGATACGCGAGAACACGATGCCCGTGCCAGCCGGTGCGGGCTTGAGCGTCAGTTCGACCTTCCGGCCGGAATGGAGCCCGATCCCCACGGTCTTGACTACGGTCTTGATTGTTCGCTGCTTCAACATGATTTTCTTCTTCCGATATGAATTCCCAATAAAGAGAATTAATCGCACTATATAAGCTAATAGGCCGAAGTATACTCCATCCAGTGCACGTCGTCGCGCTCCGGGAGGTTTCAAGTGTTTCCCGGTGTTACCTGCCGATGACAGATTTAATGAAGTAGAACGGGCCGATGGCCGGAATGGAGGCATTTCCGGTCATCGGCCCCAAGTTGCGGCTGTTTGAGAGTGCGTCTGCGGCGTTGTACAGAGACAACGCGACGCCGCTTCACTCAGCGCAACGTCGCCAGGATGCTTTGAGCGTCGCTGACTTCGAACTTGCCGGGCGCTTCGACATTGAGCGTCTTGACCACGCCATTGTCGATCACCATCGCGTAGCGCTGGGAACGAATTCCCATGCCGCGCTCGGTCAAATCCTGATCCAGTCCGAGTGCCTGGGCAAAACGCGCACTGCCGTCCGCGATCATCTTCACCTTGCCCGCGGTTTGAAGATCGCGTCCCCACGCGTTCATGACGAACGCGTCGTTGACGGAAACGCACCAGACTTCGTCGATACCCTCAGCGGAAAACTCCTCCGCCGCCTCGACGTAGCCGGGCACGTGTCTGGCGGAACACGTTGGCGTGAACGCGCCCGGCAATCCGAAGATCACCACGCGCTTGCCAGCGGTCCGCTCGCGCGCCGAGAACCCGTTCGGTCCCACGGCGCAGCCTTCGCTCGGCTCCTCGATGAACTCGAAGAGACGCACATCCGGCAACGTTTCACCCACTTTGATCATGCTCGGTCCTTCCCTCGTCAGTGCCCGCACATTCCGGCGAAGTGCATCGTCCCGCGCTTGACGCTTTATCGCGAAGTTCGACGACACCGGCTTCATCTGCACAGTGGCAAATTCGTGGAGAGCGCCTGGCCACGGCCTGGCGTCCGATTCGATACGTCCTCGAACGCGGCCTTGGACAGTCGCCCCACGTGAAGCCTGCATTGTCGCGCTTCTCGACTCAGCGCGCGTGATAACGGCTGCTACGGCTTCGCTCGTCGCCATGATTCGGCGATGAGGCCCGTCTTAGTCCGCTTGCTTGCGCAGGAACGCCGGGATGTCGTAAGTGTCGACGCCCTTTTCCTGCAATGCCTGCACATGCGATGCCGCCGTTTCCCGCGTCGAACGCCACACTGCCGGCGTGTCCAGCTGACCGTAATCCGTCGGCTGACCATGCTGCGGCGAATACGTGTTGTGCGTTGCGTGCGCATGCGCGACCGGCTGATTGTCGGTGCCCGTGCGCAGGAGGGTCATTGGCGCTTGCTGCTGCTTCTTCGCCGCGCGGCCCAGTCCCGTTGCCACCACCGTCACGCGCAGGGCGTCGCCCATTGCGTCGTCGTACACCGCGCCGAAGATCACGGTTGCGTCGTCGGCCGCGTAGCTCTTGATGGTATTCATCACTTCACGCGTTTCCGACAAACGCAGCGAACGGCTCGACGTGATATTCACGAGCACGCCGCGCGCACCCGACAAGTCCACGCCTTCGAGCAACGGGCTCGCCACGGCCTGTTCCGCCGCGAGACGCGCGCGATCGACGCCGGCGACTGTCGCCGTGCCCATCATCGCTTTGCCTTGCTCGCCCATCACGGTCTTCACGTCTTCGAAGTCGACGTTCACGAGACCATCGACGTTGATGATTTCCGCGATGCCCGCGACAGCGTTGTTCAGCACGTCATCCGCGCACTGGAAGCACTTGTCCATTTCGGCGTCGTCGCCCATTACGTCGAACAGCTTGTCATTCAACACGACGATGAGCGAGTCGACGTGATCTTCCAACTGCTGCGAGCCGGCTTCCGCCACGCGCATGCGGCGGCCGCCTTCGAACTCGAACGGCTTGCTCACGACGCCGACGGTCAGAATGCCCATTTCCTTCGCGATCTGCGCGACCACCGGCGCCGCGCCCGTCCCCGTGCCGCCACCCATGCCCGCGGTGATGAACACCATGTGCGCGCCACGCAATGCATCGGCGATACGCTCGCGCGCGTCTTCCGCCGCTTCCTTACCCTTGTCCGGCTTGGCGCCCGCACCGAGACCGGTCATGCCCAATTGCAGAACCGCCGGCGCGCGTGAGCGAGCCAGTGCCTGCGCGTCGGTATTCATCACGATGAAGTCGACGCCTTGTACACCTCTGTTGATCATGTGCTGCACGGCGTTGCCACCCGCACCTCCGACACCGACCACCTTGATGATCGTTCCGTTGGTTTCCGTTTCCAGCATTTCGAAATCCATGTTGCCTCCGTCAAGAATGAAGATCGGCGTTATTCGGCGAGAGATCGGGCAACCCCTCACCGCGCGCCAGCCGCCGGTACTGGCACGAATTATATTCAGCGTCTGCTGCTTTTTCTTTCGTGCTACTTATGTTTCTTATTCGATTCAGAAGTTTCCGAGAAACCAGTCTTTCATGCGCGTGAAGACCTGGCCCATCGATCCGTTCTGTACCGCGACCTTGCGGCCGCGCATGCGTTGCGAGCGTCCTTCGGCGAGTAAGCCCATGGCCGTCGAATAGCGCGGATTGCGCACGACATCTGCAAGGCCGCCCGCGTATTCCGGCACGCCGATACGCACTGGCTTCAGGAAAATGTCTTCGCCGAGTTCGACCATGCCGGGCATCATCGCCGCGCCGCCGGTCAGGACGACGCCGCTCGACAGCAATTCTTCGTAGCCGGATTCGCGCACGACCTGCTGCACCAGCGAGAACAGTTCCTCGACACGCGGCTCGACCACCGCTGCGAGCGCCTGACGCGACAGCGTGCGCGGACCGCGTTCGCCGAGACCCGGCACTTCGATCATCTCGTCGGGATCGGCGAGCGCCTGCTTCGCGATGCCGTAGCTCACCTTGATGTCTTCCGCGTCCGGCGTCGGCGTGCGCAGCGCCATCGCGACGTCGCTCGTGATTTGATCGCCGGCGATGGGAATCACGGCCGTGTGACGGATCGCGCCTTCGCTGAAGATGGCGATGTCCGTCGTGCCGCCGCCGATATCGACGAGCACCACGCCCAGTTCCTTCTCGTCTTCCGTCAACACCGCCAGCGACGAGGCGAGCGGCTGAAGAATGAGGTCGTTCACTTCGAGCCCGCAGCGGCGCACGCACTTCACGATGTTCTGCGCCGCGCTCACCGCGCCCGTCACGATATGCACCTTTACTTCGAGCCGGATACCGCTCATGCCGATAGGCTCGCGCACGTCTTCCTGACCGTCGATGATGAATTCCTGCGTCAGGATATGCAGCACCTGCTGATCGGTCGGGATGTTGATGGCCTTGGCCGTTTCGATCACGCGGGCGACGTCCGTCTGCGTGACTTCCTTGTCCTTGATCGCCACCATGCCGCTCGAATTGAAGCTGCGGATATGGCTTCCCGCAATGCCCGTGAAGACATTCGTGATCTTGCAATCCGCCATCAGCTCGGCTTCCTCGAGCGCGCGCTGAATGGATTGCACCGTGGCCTCGATGTTGACCACGACGCCCTTCTTCAACCCCTTCGAGTCGCTCTGACCGAGTCCGATCACCTCGTAGTGGCCCTCGCCTTTCAGTTCGGCGACGATCGCGACCACCTTCGACGTTCCAATGTCGAGGGAAACCAGCAGGTCTTTGTAGTCTTTGCTCATAGCGTGCTCATGCCCGTTTTGTCTGCTTACTTCTTGGCCTTGTCGGTGTCATTGATGAAACGCATTCCAGCTGCTCGTATCGCGAAGCCATTCGGGTAACGCAAATCCGCGTATTCGATGTCGTTGCCCCAACGCCCCGTCACCGACGGCCACGACGCGACGAAGCGCCGACTGCGTTCGAGCAATGTGTCTTCATTGCGCTCGCGGCCCAGTTCGAGCTGCGTGCCGTTCGAGAGCTTGACCGTCCACGCGAATCGCGGCGACAGCGTCACTTCCTCCGGCTGCGCGTCGAGCGGCGCGAACCACTTCTGAAAATCGTGATACCGGGCGACCACTTCCTTCGCCGTGCCCTCGGGACCGTCGAACGCGGGCAGGTCGTCGTCGAGTTCGCCCTGGTTCGCCGTGAAGAGTTCACCGTCCACGCTCACCAACTGGTCGTTGCCCCAGGTGCCGAGCGGCTTGTATTCCTCGAGTGTCACTGCGAGCGCATTCGGCCAGACGCGCCGCACGCTTGCATGACGCACCCACGGCATCTGCTCGAACGCGGCGCGGGCCGTATCGAGATCGACCGTGAAGAAATTGCCCTTCAGATGCCCCACCACGCTCGCGCGCACCGTCGGCGTGTTGATGTGCGCCGTGTCGCCGTCGATCTGGATACCGCGCAGACGAAACTCGGGACGCTGTATCGCCCAGATGCCCGCGGCGGCCAGCAGCATGAGCACGAGCATCAAGTGCAGCGCGCTGGCGGCGAGGTTCATTTGGCGAACGTTGTTCCACATGGTTCGTTTGCTTGTGTCCTGTGCGAATGCTTAGTCTTCGAGCGTCAACGACAACACCTTCACCACCAGATCCTTGTAGCTGATGCCCACCGCGCGCGCCGCTTTCGGCGGCAACGAGTGATCCGTCATGCCCGGCGCCGTGTTGACTTCGAGAAAGTACGGATTGCCGTCGAGGTCCAGCATGAAGTCGGCGCGGCCCCAGTCCGTGCAGCCGAGCATGTCGAAGGCGCGCTGCGTCAGTTGCTTCATGCGCGCTTCCTCCGCTTCGGTCAGGCCGCAGGGAATCAGGTACTGGGTGTCGTCGGCGACGTACTTCGCGTGATAGTCGTAAAACTCGCCCGCCGGCACGATCTTGATGACCGGCAAATCCAGATTGCCGGCGATACAGCACGTGAACTCGCCGCCGCCTTCGATGCTCTTCTCCACGATCACGATCTTGTCGTACTTCGCGGCTTCTTCGAGCGCGGGCGCGAGCGTTTCCGCGCTCTTCACCTTGATGACCGCGACGCTCGAGCCTTCCGTCGCCGGCTTCACGAAGAGCGGCAAGCCGAGCTTCGCAATGATCTCGTGTGTGCGCGCGTCGTAGTCTTCACCGCGATACACGGTCTCGAACGGCGGCGTGGGAATGCCGGTCTGCTGCCACACGAGCTTGGTGCGCAGCTTGTCCATGCCGAGCGCCGAACCGAGCACGCCGCTGCCCGTATAACGGATGCCGTAAAAGTCCAGCGCGCCCTGCAACTGGCCGTTCTCTCCATAGCCGCCATGCAGCGCGATAAACACGCGCTCGAAACCTTCCGCCTTCAAGTCCGAGAGCGGACGCTCCGCCGGATCGAACGGATGCGCGTCGATGCCCGCGTCGCGCAAACCTTCGAGCACGAGCCGTCCCGAGTTGAGCGAGACTTCGCGCTCGGCCGAGTTACCGCCAAGCAGCACGGCGACCTTGCCGAAGACCTTGGGATCGAGTTGATTCACGTTGCTTTTGGTTGCGTCTTTCATGTTCAGTTCTGGCTCAGCGCGAGCCGCCCGCATACACCGCCGATGGAACCCGCGCCCATGGTGATCACCACGTCGCCGTTGCGCGCAAGCGTCGTCACGGCATCGGGTACTTCGTCCACGGTTTCGACGAACACCGGTTCGACCTTGCCCGCCACGCGGATGGCGCGCGCGAGCGCACGGCCGTCGGCGGCGACGATGGGCGCTTCGCCCGCGGCGTAGACATCGGTGAGCACGAGGGCATCGACGGTGGACAACACCTTCACGAAATCCTCGAAGCAGTCGCGCGTGCGCGTGTAGCGATGCGGCTGGAACGCGAGCACGAGCCGGCGATCCGGGAACGCGCCGCGCGCCGCCGCGATGGTCGCGGCCATCTCGACCGGGTGATGACCGTAGTCGTCGATCAGCGTGTACGCGCCTTCGTTGTCGTTCGCCTTCACTTCGCCATAACGCTGGAAGCGCCGGCCCACGCCGTTGAACTCGGCGAGCGCACGCTGGATATCGGCATCCGCGACTTCGAGTTCGGTCGCAATGGCGATGGCGGCGAGCGCGTTCTGCACGTTGTGCGTGCCCGGCAGATTCAGTTCGATATCGAGCGGCGGCGCGTCTTCGCGCAGCGTCGTGAACTTCATGCGGCCGCTGCGCGCTTCGACGTTCACCGCGCGCACTTGCGCTTCGGCGCCGAGACCGTAGCGGATAATCGGCTTCGACACGAACGGCAGGATTTCGCGCACGTTCGGGTCGTCCACGCACAACACGGCAATGCCATAGAACGGCAGGCGATGCGTGAATTCGATGAACGCCTGCTTCAGCCGCGCGAAGTCGTGGCCATAGGTGTCCATGTGATCGGCGTCGATGTTCGTGATGACTTCGATCACGGGAAAGAGGTTGAGGAACGACGCGTCCGACTCGTCCGCTTCCGCGACGATGAAGTCGCCGGTGCCGAGCCGCGCATTCGCGCCCGCGCTGATCAGCCGGCCGCCAATGACGAAGGTCGGATCGAGTCCGCCTGCCGCCAGCACACTTGCGACGAGCGACGTGGTCGTGGTCTTGCCGTGCGTGCCGGCAATGGCGATGCCCTGCTTCAGGCGCATGAGTTCCGCGAGCATGACCGCGCGCGGCACGATAGGCACGCGACGATGACGCGCGGCCAGCACTTCCGGATTGTCTTGCCGCACGGCCGTGGATACGACGACCGCGTTCGCGCCTTCGATGTTCTGTTCGTGATGCCCGATAGCCACGCGCGCGCCGAGCATCTTGAGGCGCTCGGTGATTGCGTTGTTCGACAGGTCCGAACCGCTGACCTGATAACCGAGATTGAGCAGCACCTCGGCGATGCCGCTCATCCCGACTCCGCCAATGCCGACGAAGTGAATGTGTTTGACGATATGTTTCATGACTTAATGTGCCTCTCGAGCTTGCGCGTGGGTACGCGCACCGGCCACGTCGGCGCAAACCTTCGCGACCCGTTCGGTCGCGTCCGGTTTCGCCAGCGCGCGCGAACGCTCGGCCATTGCCGTGAGCGTTTCGCGCGACTGCATACGCAACCAGCCGGCGAGCCTTTCCGCCGACAAATCGCGTTGTTGTATCAATTTCGCCGCGCCGTTCCTGGCGAGGAACGCGCCGTTGGTCGTCTGGTGATCGTCGACGGCGAACGGGAACGGCACGAACAGCGCCGCTACGCCGACCGCCGCGATCTCGGAGACGGTCATCGCGCCTGAACGGCAGATCACGAGATCGGCTGCCGCATAAGCGCTTGCCATGTCTTCGATGAACGGCACGAGTTGCAAGTCGCCGCCACGCGAAAAACCTGCCGCGGCGTAATTCGCTTCGAGCGCTTCGATATGCTTCGCGCCTGCCTGATGCACGATGCGCGGACGTTCTTCGTCGCTCAACAGGGCAAGCGCCTTCGGCACCGTTTCGTTGAGCGCAGCCGCGCCGAGACTGCCGCCGACCACGAGCACGTTCAACCGGCCCGAACGCGCGGCATAGCGTTCTTTAGGTGGCAATGTGCGCGTTAGTTCCGCACGAATGGGATTACCCGTCCATTCGGCATTGGGCAGCGCGTTCGGAAAAGCGACGAGCACGCGCTTCGCAAGATGCGCGAGCACCTTGTTCGCGAGTCCCGCGATGGAATTCTGTTCGTGCAGCACGAGCGGGCAGCCGGCGAGTCTCGTCATCACGCCCGCCGGGAACGTGATGTAGCCGCCCATGCCGAGCACGACATCCGGCTTCACCTGACGCAGCACGCGCAGACTCTGCGAACACGCGCGCAAGAGATTCACGGGCAACATGAACTTGGTCTTGATGCCCTTGCCGCGCACGCCGCCGAAGCGCACGGACTCCATCGGAATACCGTGCTTCGGGACGAGCGTCGCTTCCATGCCGCTCGCATTGCCGAGCCACACCACGCGCCAGCCCTGCGCCTGCATCCAGTGCGCGACCGCTAGACCGGGGAACACGTGGCCCCCGGTGCCGCCCGCCATGACCATCAGCGTGCGTGCGTTCGCAGTGGATGAGCCTTGCACGGTCATACCTTGCCTCCGCGCATCAGCACCCGGTTTTCATAATCGACGCGCAGCAGTACCGCGAGCGCGACGCAGTTCAAAAGAATGCCCGAGCCGCCGTAGCTCACGAGCGGCAACGTGAGACCCTTGGTCGGCAGAAGACCGAGATTCACGCCCATGTTGATGAAGGTCTGCGCGCCGAACCAGATGCCCACGCCCTTGGCCATCAGACCGGCGAAGGTGCGATCGAGTGCGAGTGCCTGACGGCCGATCTCGAATGCGCGGCGCACGATCCAGTAAAACAACAGGATCACGCAGATCACGCCGACGAAGCCGAGCTCTTCACCGATCACCGCGAGGATGAAGTCGGTATGCGCTTCCGGCAGATAGTTGAGCTTCTCGACGCTGCCGCCGAGGCCCACGCCGAACCATTCGCCGCGTCCGAATGCGATGAGCGAGTGCGTGAGCTGATAAGCCTTGCCTTGCGCGTAACGGTCGTCCCACGGATCGAGGTAAGCGAAGATTCGCTCACGACGCCAAGGCGATGCCCACACGAGCAAGGTGAAGGTGCCGACCGCCGTCGCCACCAGGCCGCCGAACAGCTTGCCGTTGACGCCGCCGAGGAACAGCACGCCCATGGCGATAGCCGCGATCACCATGAACGCGCCCATGTCCGGTTCGAGCAGCAAGAGCGCGCCGACCGCGCCGACCGCGACCGCCATCGGCAAAAAGCCCTTGCCGAAGCTATGCATGAACTCTTGCTTGCGCACGGTGTAGTTCGCGGCGTAGATGGTCACCGCGAGCTTCATGATTTCCGACGGCTGCATGTTCGTGATGCCAAGCGGAATCCAGCGGCGCGCGCCGTTCACGCCCTTGCCCACATGCGGCACCAGCACGATGACGAGCAGCACGAGCGCCACGAGAAAGAGCTTCGGCGCGTATTTGTCCCAGGTCTTGATGGGAATCTTGAACGCGATGACCGCGCCGACGAGCGCCGTTGCTATCGAGATCAGATGGCGCACGAGGAAGTGATAGTCGCGATACTGCGCGTACTTCGGCGAATCGGGCATGGCGATCGAAGCCGAATACACCATCACGATGCCAAGGCCGAGCAGCGAGATCATCACCCACAAAAGCGAGTAGTCGTAGTCGAGCATGCGCGAGCGCGCCGGACGCACGCCGTTGACCGCGCTCGAAATGCCGCCCGCGGTTTCGGGACGTCCGACGCGCACCGAAGCGCCCGCGCGACCCGCAAGCGAATCCTGCGGAACCGCGTTGCGCTGGCCAGTCAATTTCGATCCAAAGCGTTCCGACCAGCTCATAGCATGACTCCCCGCGCGGCGGCAATTTCTTCGACCGCGCCGCGAAATACGTCGGCGCGATGTGCATAGTTTTTGAACATGTCGAGGCTCGCGCAGGCGGGCGAGAGCAGGACGGCATCGCCCGGTTGCGCGAGGCGCGCGGCGGACTGCGTCGCGGCTTCGAGCGAGGCGTGATTTTCGAGCGCGACGCCGGTGGCTTCGAGCGTTTCGCGAATGCGCGGCGCGTCGCGGCCGATCAGCATGACGGCGCGCGCCCAGCGTGCGACCGGTGCTTCGAGCGGCGAGAAATCCTGGCCCTTGCCGTCACCGCCCGCGATCAGCACGATGCGTTGCGCGAGACCGTCGAGCGCGGCGACCGTGGCGCCGACGTTGGTGCCCTTGCTGTCATCGACGTAATCGACGCCTTCGATCTGCGCGATCACTTCGACGCGATGCGGCTCGCCGTGATATTCGCGCAAGCCGTGCAGCAAGGCGGCGAGCGGCAGATCGACCGCACGTGCGAGCGCCAGCGCCGCCAGCGCGTTGGCGGCGTTATGCAGACCGCGAATGCGCAGCGCGTCGGCGGGCATGAGGCGCTTGCTCACCACGTTCGGCGCGGCGGCTTCCTGCTTGCGACGACGCGAGCTGACCGGTTCGTCGGCGGCGTCCTGATCCACGCCTTGCGCGAGCCAGACCATGCCGTTCTCGCGCAAAAGCCCGTAGTCGCCCACGTTGACCGGCTCGTCCAGACCGAAGCTCACCACGCGATTCGCCGCGACGTTCTTCGCGAGCGCCATGGTGCGGGCGTCGTCGCGGTTCAGCACGCGCGTCGTGCGCGCGCCGAAAATGCGGCCTTTCGCGGCGGCGTAGGCGTCGAGACCGCCGTGCCAGTCGAGATGATCCTGCGTGATGTTCAGCACGGCGGCGGCGTCCGGCGCGAAGGTGTGCGCGGTTTCGAGCTGGAAACTCGACAGTTCGAGCACCCAGACGTCGGGCAGCGCGGTTTGATCGATGGCTTCCGTGAGCTTGTCGAGCATGGCCGGGCTGATGTTGCCCGCGACCGCCACGCGCTTGCCCGCGCGTTCGCACAGGAGGCCCGTGAGCGCGGTCGTCGTGGTTTTGCCGTTCGTGCCCGTGATGGCGATCACCTTCGGCTGATAGCCGTCCATACCGAGCTTGGCCAGCGCCTGCGCAAACAATTCGAGTTCGCCCCACACAGGAATGCCGCGTGCTTTAGCAGCATCGATCAGCGGCGCGAGGTCCGGCGCGAGCGGCGAAAGTCCCGGGCTGATGGCGACGATCTCGATACCGCCATCGAGCAATTCAGTCGAGAACGGACCGCCGACGAAGTCCGCATCGATCTGATGGATGGCGAGCTCTGAAAGATTGGGCGGCAGTTCGCGCGTGTCGGCGATGCGCAGGCGGCAGCCGTGCCTGGCGCACCAGCGCGCCATCGCGAGACCCGATTCACCGAGTCCCAGCACAAGCACCATCGGACTTTGCCGATCCACAAACTTCTCGCCAAACATCGCTTTACCTTTGACCTGAAACGAAAATTCAAGAAACCTTCGAACGTCGCACCATCGACACGAAAATCACCGCGAAATCAACGCAGCTTCAACGTCGACAAACCAAGCAGACACAGCATCAACGTGATGATCCAGAAGCGCACCACCACTTGCGTCTCGGTCCAGCCGGACAGTTCGTAATGGTGATGCAGCGGCGCCATCTTGAAGAAGCGGCGGCCCTCGCCATAACGGCGCTTCGTGAACTTGAACCAGAAGACTTGCAACATGACCGAAAGCGTTTCGGCCACGAAAATGCCACCCATGATGAACAGCACGATCTCCTGACGCACGATGACGGCAATGGTGCCGAGCGCGCCGCCGAGCGCGAGCGCGCCGACATCGCCCATGAACACTTGCGCCGGGTGCGTGTTGTACCAGAGGAAAGCGAGACCGGCGCCTCCCATGGCCGAACAGAAGATCAGCAATTCGCCCGCGCCGGGAATATGCGGGAACAGCAGGTACTTCGAATACACGGAGCTACCCATGACATAAGCGAACGCGCCGAGCGACGCGCCCACCAGCACCACGGGCATGATGACCAGGCCGTCGAGGCCGTCGGTGAGATTCACCGCGTTGCTGGCGCCGACGATCACCAAGTACGTCAGCGCGATGAAGCCCCATACGCCGAGCGGATAGCTGATCGCCTTGATGAACGGCAGCATCAAGTCGGCACGCGCTGGCAGACCCATGGAAAGACCGCTGCGCACCCACGCCATGAAGAGATCGAACACGCGCGCGTTGTTCGCTTCGGACACGCTGAAGGCGAGGTACACCGCGGCGAAGAGACCGATGACCGACTGCCAGAAATACTTCTCGCGCGACGACATCCCGCGCGGGTCCTTGTACACGACCTTGCGGTAGTCATCCACCCAGCCGATCACGCCGAAGCCGAAGGTCACGAGCATCACGATCCACACGAAGCGGTTGGTGAGGTCGGCCCACAACAGCGTCGAAATGGCGATACCAATGAGGATGAGCACGCCGCCCATGGTCGGCGTGCCGGACTTGACGAGGTGCGATTGCGGGCCGTCACGGCGCACGGCCTGACCGACTTTCAGCGCGGTCAGTTTGCGGATCACCCACGGACCGCAGACGAGCCCGATCAGGAGCGCCGTCGCCGTGGCGCCCACTGCGCGGAACGTGATGTAGGTAAACACGCGCATGAAGCTGGCGTCATTCTGGAGCCATTGCGCGAGTGCGAGTAGCATGCTGGTCCTTCTCTTTCAGTTCAGTGTGCCGCGGGCGTGGTGCCCGCGACGGGTGGTTGTGGACTTGTCACGGCGTCCACCACGCGCTCCATCTTCATGAAGCGCGAGCCTTTCGCGAGATACGTGGCGCCGGGTCCGAAGCCGGCTTGTTGCACTGCTTGAATCAGGGCGGCGACATCGTTGAAATGCGCGCCGGCCTGCTTCGATGCCGCAGCGTTGAATGCGTTCACGGAATCGACGCTCGCGTCGCCCAACGCGAAGAGCGCGTCGATTCCGCGTTGTGCCGCATAAGCACCGACTTCGCGATGGAACGCGGGACCTTCTTCGCCTACTTCGCCCATGTCGCCCATGACGAGCACGCGCGGCGATGCCTGCGATGCGAGCACGTCGATGGCCGCGCGCATGGAGTCGGGGTTGGAGTTGTACGTGTCGTCGATAACGGTGGCGCCGGAAAGCGCGCCAAGCACCGCGCGCTTCACTTGCAGACGTCCCTTGACCGGCTGAAATGCTTCGAGACCGCGCTTGACGGCATCGAGCGATACGCCTGCAGCCAGTGCCGCCGCCGTTGCGGCCAATGCGTTGCGCGCGTTGTGATCGCCAAGCACGGCAAGCGCGATGTCGATCTCGCCTTGCGGCGAGCGAACGTGCACCGTCGTGCCGTCGAGCGTGCCGGTGACGGCCGCCTTCGCTGCGTCCTCGCTCAATGCGAAGTCCATGATCGGATTGCCGGTCGCGGCCACGCGCCAGATGCTCGCGTAGTGATCGTCGGCGGGAAACACGGCCGTGCCGGTTTCGCCGAGCGCGTGAATGACCGATGCATGTTCGAGCGCGACGGCTTCCACCGTTGCCATGAATTCCTGATGCTCGCGTTGCGCGTTGTTCACCACGGCGACGGTCGGCGCGGCGATCTTGCCGAGCACACTCGTTTCGCCGGGATGATTCATGCCGAGTTCGACGACCGCGAGCTTGTGCGCCGCGTTCAGGCGAAACAACGTGAGCGGCAAACCGATGTCGTTGTTGAAGTTGCCGGCCGTGGCGAGCCGCGCATCTTCGCCGACCGCGGCCGCGAAGATCGACGAGATCATTTCCTTGACCGTGGTCTTGCCGTTGCTGCCGGTAACGGCGACGAGCGGCATGGCAAAGCGCTCACGCCAGCCGTGTGCCAGCGCACCGAGCCCGATGCGCGTGTCCTTTACCTTGATGACTGGCAGCGGCCAGGCATTCCCGGATGATGGCTCGCGCGAAACGAGCGCCGCCGACGCACCGCCCTTTGCAACCTGATCGAGGAAGTCGTGCGCATCGAAACGATCGCCCTTCACCGCTACGAAGAGATCGCCGGCCTGAACCGCGCGGCTGTCGGTGACGATGCGTTCGATCGCGAGGTTTTCATCGCCCTGCAAAACGGCGCCGGGAATGAGCGCTGCGGCTTCGCGCAAGGTGAACATGGTCATTCGCCACCTCCGCGCTGCTGCGTGGCACGTGCGGCAAGCGCGAGGCGTGCGTGGTCCTGATCCGAGAAAGCGCGTTTCTTGCCCATGATTTCCTGCGTGGCTTCGTGGCCCTTTCCGGCCAGCACGACGACGTCTTCGCGCGCCGCCGCGCGAATCGCCTGCAAGATCGCGCTCGCGCGATCTTCGATACGGCGCGCTTTCCTGGCGTCCTTCATGCCGCCCGCGATCTGGTCGATGATCGCTTGCGGGTCTTCGCCGCGCGGGTTGTCGCTCGTGATGACGATCTGATCGGCAAGGCGCTCGGCAATCGCGCCCATGAGCGGGCGCTTGGTCGCGTCGCGGTCGCCGCCGCATCCGAACATGCAGACGAGTTCGCCGCCACGCGCAGTCGCAATTGGACGCAAGGCGGCGAGTGTCTTGTCGAGCGCGTCGGGCGTATGCGCGTAGTCGATCACGACGAGCGGCTCATCGCTTTGCGGCCGTCCGCCGAGCCGCTCCATGCGGCCGTTCACCGATTCGAGTTTCGCGATGCGTGCAAGCGCGGTGTCGAACGGCACGCCGACTTCGAGCAGCACGCCGAGCACGGAAAGCAGATTACTGACGTTGAAGGCGCCGAGCGTGCCGACTTCCACGTCGGCTTCGCCCCAGTCCGACGAAAGATGAAGCGCGGTGCCCGTTGCGGTGGCGCGCACGTTGGTCGCGAGCAAAAGCGCATCGGCGCTTGGCACGGCGTTCACGGGAATATCGACGCCGTATGCAATCGTGCGCACCTTGCCGCGCAGCGATTCGATCAAACGTTGTCCCGCCGCGTCGTCGCGATTGACGATTGCGGTCTTGAGCGTGGGCCACGCGAAAAGACGCGCCTTGGCGGCTTCGTATGCGTCGAAAGTGCCGTGATAGTCGAGATGATCCTGCGTGAGGTTCGTGAAGATGGCGAGGTCGAAATCCGTGCCGTTCACGCGCCCTTGATGCAGCGCATGCGACGAGACTTCCATTGCCACGCCCTCCGCGCCCTGCGTCTTGAGTTGCGCGAGATTGCGCTGAAGCTGTGCCGCGTCGGGCGTGGTGAAGCCGGTATGCACGAGCTTGCCCGGCATGCCGATACCCAACGTGCCGACGATTGCGCACGGCCGGCCAAGCGCGGTGAGCGCGGTGGCAATCCACTGACTGCACGAAGTCTTGCCATTGGTGCCCGTCACGCCAACGGTGAGCATCGACGCGGTCGGCTCGCCGTACCATGCAGCGGCAATCGGGCCGGCGAGTTCGTTGAGTTTTGCGACGGCGAGCGTCTTCGACGCATCCGCCTTGCCCGTGAAGTTTTCCGGCTGATACAGCGCCGCCACCGCGCCCGCTGCGAGCGCGGCATTCAGATAAGAACGGTTGTCCGCGCCATCGACGGCATAGGCCAGAAACACGTCGCCGCTCTTGAGTGAGCGCGTGTCGGCATGCAGGTTCGCCGAGGGTTGCGCATGTGCGCGCAGCCATTCGACCGCGTTCGATATCTGGCGGGCCTGCGCGCTCATCGCACGACTCCCGGATGCGTCTTCGTATTGCTCGACACTGCGTATTTCTTCGCGGCTATTGCGTTGTTGGCGTTGTTCGCGGGCTGCTTCGCCGGCGGTTGCGTTGCGGAGTTCGAATCGTCGGTCACGACCATTTGCTTGACCGGCATGTCGGGCGGCACATTGAGCGCACGCAGCGTGTCGCCGGCGATGGCCGAGAAAACGGGACCCGAAACCTGGCCGCCGAAGTGACTGCCCGCCGTCGGTTCATCGACCGATACGGCCACGACGATGCGCGGATTCGGCATTGGCGCCATGCCGACGAACGACGCGCGATACTTCGAATGGTCGTAACCGCGACCCGCATGCTTGTACGCGGTGCCGCTCTTGCCGCCGACGCGATAGCCCGGCACCGCTGCATCCGGCGACGTGCCGCCCTTCGACACCACGGTTTCGAGCATGGCGCGCACTTCACGTGCGGTGGTTGGCGAAAACACTTGCTGACCCTGCGCCGGTTGATCGCCCGGCGTGCGGAAAATGGACACCGGCATGACCTGACCGTCGTGCGCAATCGCGGTATAAGCGCGTGCTAGCTGAAACAGCGAAGCAGACAAGCCGTAGCCATAAGACATGGTTGCCTGCTCGATGCGCCGCCAGCTCTTCCACGGCCGCAACCGTCCCGTCACCGCGCCAGGGAAACCAACCTTCGGCGCCTGACCGAGACCGAGGCTCGTGTACATGTTCCACATTTCTTCGGCGCGCAATTGCATCGCAATTTTGGTCGCGCCGATATTGCTCGATTTCTGAATCACTCCACCGACAGTGAGCGTGCCGAAACCCGAATCGTCCGTGATGCGCGCGCCGTCCAGCACGAACGTGCCGCCGCCCGTTTCGACGAGCGTATTCGGCGTCACGCGATGCAAATCCAACGCGAGCGAAACGGTGAACGGCTTCATGATCGAGCCTGGCTCGAAAGTGTCCGTGAGAATGCGGTTGCGCAACTGCTCGCCAGTCATGCGCGTGCGGTCGTTCGGGTTGTACGTGGGATAGTTGACGAGCGCGAGTACTTCGCCCGTTTTGGTGTCGATCACAATTGCAGCGCCAGCCTTCGCCTTCGACTTCTCGACCGCAGCCTTCAGATTCGTGTACGCGATGTACTGAATCTTGCTGTCGATCGAGAGTTCGACGTCCGTACCATTATGCGGCACGACCTGCTCGTCGACATCCTCGACGATATGACCCATGCGGTCCTTGATGACGCGACGCATGCCAGGCGTACCCGCGAGGACACCTTGGTCGCCGAGTTCGACGCCTTCTTGTCCCTTGTCTTCAATATTAGTAAAGCCGATCAGATGCGCAGTGATTTCGCCTTCCGGATAGAAGCGCTTGTATTCGCCGCGCGAATAGATGCCGGGAACGTCGAGCTCCGCGACCTTTTGCGCGACTTCGAGCGGCACCTGACGCTTCACGTAGACGAAGGTCTTGTCCATCGAGAGTTTCGCGCGCAGATCTTTCTGCGTCATGTCGAGCAACTTTGCGAGTTGCGCGAGCTTGTCCGCGCCGAGGTCGTTCGGCACGGCTTCGGGAATTGCCCAGATGGCCTTCACCGGCAGACTCGTGGCGAGCACGAGACCGTTACGGTCGCGAATCTGGCCGCGCGTGGCGGGCATTTCCAGCGTGCGTTGATAGCGGCTTTCGCCTTGCTTCTTGAAGAACGCGTTGCCCGGACCCTGGATCCAGAATGCCCGCCCGGCGAGCGCGACGAACGCCATGAACAACATGAACACGACCAGCTTCGAGCGCCACATGGGCAGACGCACGGCGAGGATCGGATTCGGCGTGTAGGCGACGTCCTTTTGTTTCGCGGATTTTTTCATCGTTTGGCTCCGCGTGCGGGCGGCGCCGACGCGGGCAGCGGCGGCGGCATGGGCGCGTCGGCGGCCTTGAAGGTCGCCGGGTCGTAGGTCAGGTATTGCGTGCGGCCGGTAGTGACGGGCTGCATCTTCAACGAGTTAGTAGCCAATTGCTCGATGCGCGAGGTCTTCGACAACGCGCTCTGCTGATACTGAAACTGCGCATAATCCTGCTGCAACTGACGCTCTTGCGACTGCGCTCTTTGCAATTCGATGAACACTTGCCGCTGCTTGTTGGTGGCGCTGACGACCGACAACGCGCACCCGAGCACGACGATCAACAGGAAGATGTTGAGGCGATTCATGGCGCGATCCGCTCCGCGATACGCATGACCGCGGACCGGGCGCGCGGGTTGGCGGCGACTTCAGCGTCGCTCGGAAACACGCGGCCCACGACCCGCAACGGCGGGCTGGGAAGATCGACCGCGCGGATCGGCAAGCGACGGTCCACGGCGGGCGCGCTGGCATGCGCCTGCATGAAACGCTTGACGATCCGGTCTTCGAGCGAATGAAAGCTGATCACGACCAGCCGCCCCCCTTGCTCCAACAACGAAAGTGCCGACTCAAGTACTACTTGCAACTCCGCAAGCTCTTGATTGACGTGAATCCGTATAGCTTGAAAGGTGCGAGTTGCCGGGTCCTTGCCCTTCTCACGGGTTTTGACGACGTGACCCACGATTTCGGCAAGCTCGCTCGTGCTGTCGAGAGGCCCAAGACGCTCGGACTCTGCCCTGCGAGCAACAAGCGCCTTTGCAATCTGAAAAGCAAACCGTTCTTCCCCATAATCTCTGATCACCTCCGTGAGTTCCTGCACCGTTGCCCGCGCGAGCCACCCTGCCGCCGACTCCCCTCGAGTCGGGTCCATGCGCATGTCGAGCGGACCTTGCGCGCGAAAACTGAAGCCGCGCTCCGGGTCGTCCACTTGTGGCGACGACACGCCCAGGTCCAGCAACACGCCCGACACTCGCCCCATCCCACGCTCGCTCGCCGTATCGCGCAGGGCAGCGAAACTGTCATGCACGATCGAAAAGCGTGAGTCTTGTATCTGTTGCGCCGTGGCGATTGCGAGCGGGTCTTTGTCGAAGGCGACGAGCCGCCCCGCTTCGCCCAGCCGATCCAGAATGCCCCGGCTATGTCCGCCGCGCCCGAAAGTGCCATCTATATAGATGCCGTCCGCGCGCGTGATCAGCCCGTCAATTGCTTCGTTTAGCAGCACCGTGCGATGCTGCAGTTCATTTCTCATCGCAGGTGCCATGTTTTTAGCGCCGCGTCAGAAAGTGAAATTCTTCAGCGCGTCGGGCATGCCCTGCGCCATCGCCGCGGCTTCCTTCGCCGCATAGGTCTGCGAGTCCCATAATTCGAAGTGCACGCCCATGCCGAGCAGGGTCACTTCTTTTTCAAGCGATGCGGCAGAGCGCAGTTCGGGCGAGACCAATACGCGGCCGGCGCCGTCCATTTCCACATCCATTGCGTTGCCGAGAAAGATGCGCCGCCACCACATGGCTTCCATGGGAAGCGCGGCGACTTTGGCGCGAAAGACTTCCCACTCCGGGCGAGGAAACAGCAACAGGCATCCATCCGGGCTCTTTGTGAGCGTCACCCGGCCTTCTGCCTGCCCTTGCAGCGCTTCCCGATAGCGAGACGGAACCGACATCCGTCCTTTCGCATCGAGCGTCAGCGCCGACGCTCCCTGGAACACTCGCCCTTCTCCCTGTGCTGACGCCCCCGTTGGCGCCCGTCTTTTTGCGAAGTAGCCTTAATGTGACTCCGAAATCACACAAAAGACCACTTTCTGACACTGTCTCCCACTTTAGTGGAAGGCATTTCCTCGGTCAAGACGCGAAACTTTTTTTCGAGTAGTTTTTGCCCGTTAGAACAAGGACTTAGCGCAGGAGCTTAAAGTAGCACAAAGTAGAAAAGCGTTATAAATTATAGAGCTAGTGGACGATGTGAAAGTGTTACGTGAATTTGACCGACAAAATGAATGAAATGTAACCGTTCTTATAGGTGGATATGCCGCCTCCGCGCACGCGCAAACGGTAATTTGGTCGATGGAGCAGGCCATCGACCATGAGACTGCCGTCTAAATATAGTAAGCGGTGCGGGTCATGATCTTCGATGCTGCGCGCATCAACGCTCGCACGGGGAACGGAACCTCACCACCGCCCGCTCCGATAGCCGCGGCGGCATGTGCGGCTTCGTCCTGCCGCATCTGCTCGACGATCGCGCGCGACGCGTGATCGTTTTGCGGCAGCGTCTTCATGTGGCCATCGAGATGTTGCTCCACCTGACGCTCGGTTTCGGCCATGAAACCCAGGCTCGCGCGGTCGCCGAGGCGTCCGGCTGCAAAGCCGATGGCTAGTGCGCCTGCGTACCACAACGGATTGAGCAGGCTCGGGCGCGAATCGAGATCGCGAAGGCGCTTGGACGTCCACGCGAGATGGTCTTCTTCCTCGCGCGCGGCGTGTTCGAAGCTCGCCTTCAGCTGCGGGCTATTGGTCGCCAGCTTCTGGGCCTGATAAAGCGCCTGCGCGCAGACTTCGCCGACATGGTTCACGCGCATCAGACCAGCGGCGTGCGACCGCTCCTTCTCGTCGAGCGCGGGTTCGTCGATGCCCGGAAGGCTCATCTCCGACTGACCGAGCGCGTTCGGCTCCGGAACCGGCCGCGACATGCGGCTGATACCCGCCATGGAACGCAGGCCGCGGTCGAATTCGCTGATGACTTCGTCTAGCGTCATGGTTTTTCTCCCTCATCTCGTTGCGCGGAATTCGATGCTCTTCGCCTTCTTTCAGCAAGCCATATTCTCTGGCAAGAAATATCCAAAGCAGGCTTTTTGAACTAATCAAATTTTGAATTAGGGCAAACGCGAGTCATAAAATTCCTGCAAAACCAAGATTTTAGCGCATGTTGCAAAAACGTCACACGAGGTGCGCAGACCGGCCCCTTTTCCTTTGTCGCCCAAGACCTCTTTGTTACATTACGTCTCAACTTCATTCAGAAGTGCCCGGCAGGGACGTCAACACACTGGCGATAGAACAGTGACCTTGCCCAAAAGTCGCAAACACTCCTTGGAGATCTATTCAATGAAAAAGTCGCTTCTCGCTTTGGCCGCTTTGGGCACCTTCGCTGGCGCCGCCCACGCGCAAAGCAGCGTGACGCTGTACGGCATCATCGACGCTGGCTTCCTGTACTCGAACAATAGCGCTGGTCAGAAGTTGTATGCCTTGAACAGCGGCAACGTGCAGGGCAGCCGTTGGGGCCTGCGTGGTACGGAAGATCTCGGCGGCGGTCTGAAGGCCCTCTTCGTGTTGGAAAACGGCTTCAACGTGTTCAACGGCGCGCTGGGTCAAGGCGGCGACGAGTTCGGCCGTCAGGCTTACGTCGGTCTGTCGACGGCGCAGTACGGCACGGTCACGTTGGGTCGTCAGTACGACTCCGTGGTTGACTTCACCGGCGCGTTCGAAGTCGGCAGCCAGTGGGCGACGTACTTCGGTGCGCACCCGGGCGACCTCGACAACATGAACAACTCGTTGCGCGTCAACAATTCGGTCAAGTTCACGAGCGCCAACTACGCCGGCTTCACGTTCGGCGGCTTGTACAGCCTGGGCGGCAACGCAGGTCAGTTCAATCGCAACCAGATCTGGTCGGCTGGCCTCGGCTACTCGCAAGGCCCGTTGCAATTGGGCGCTGCGTACTTGAACGTCAAGGACCCGAACTATTCGTTCTTCGGCAACAACACGACCTCGCGCACGGCTGCAACGGCCGGTACGGCTTCGAACTTCCCGAACAGCCGCGTGATCTCGGGCTTCGCATCGGCTCACACGCAACAAGTGATCTCGGCGGGCGGTGCTTATACGTTCGGCGCGGCAACGGTCGGCGCGACGTACAGCAACACGCAGTTCAAGGATGTCGGCCGCGAAGCCGGCGCCGGCCTCAACCCGGCTGCTTACACGGGCGGTTCGGGCAAGTTCCACAACGCCGAACTCAACTTCAAGTATCAGTTGACCCCGGCTCTGCTGCTCGGCGTCGCTTACGACTACACGAAGGGCTACGGCCTGGCCGATGCCAAGTACCACCAAGGCATGCTCGGCGCGGACTACTTCCTGTCCAAGCGCACGGACGTGTATATCGACGGTGTGTACCAGCACGCAACGGGTACGGATTCGACGCAACGCGCAGCAGTCGCAAGCATCAACGGTCTGTCGCCTTCGTCGACGTCGAACCAGGTCGCGGCACTGGTCGGTATTCGCCACAAGTTCTAACAAGTCTTAACATAGCGGTATCTCTTGAAAGGCGCCTTCGGGCGCCTTTTTTATATGGCATGGCGCGTCGGGCATAACCGCTTCTATGCGATGCAAAGAAAAAAGCCTTCGGTCTTTCGACACGAAGGCTTTTCCATTTGCCAAATCGATTCTTCAGGCCGTGCCGTCGCGCAATTCGCGCCGCAAGATCTTGCCGACATTGCTCTTCGGCAGGTCATTGCGAAACTCGATGATGCGCGGCCGCTTGTACCCCGTCAGCCGCTCCTTGCAGAACGCCACGACATCCGCTTCGGTCAGGCTCTGATCACGGCGCACGATGAAGAGCTTCACCGCCTCGCCCGAGTTCTGATCTTTAACGCCGACCGCGGCCACTTCGAACACGCCGGGCAGCATGGCGACCACGTCCTCGATCTCGTTCGGATAAACATTGAAGCCGGACACGAGAATCATGTCCTTCTTGCGATCGACGATTTTCACGTAACCGCGATCATCGAAGACGCCCACGTCGCCCGAGCGAAAGAAGCCGTCGGGCGTCATCACCTTCGCGGTTTCGTCGGGGCGGTTCCAGTAGCCCGCCATGACTTGCGGACCGCGAATGCAGATTTCGCCGGGCTGACCGAACGGAACGTCGTTGTTGTCGTCGTCGCGAATGACGATTTCCGTCGATGGCAACGGCAAGCCGATCGTCCCCGTATATTCCATCGCCGTGACCGGATTGCAGGTCACACAGGGTGACGTTTCGGACAACCCGTAGCCTTCGACAATCGGCACGCCCGTCTTCGCGAACCAGCGTTTGGCGACGGCTTCCTGCACCGCCATGCCGCCGCCATTCGCCGCGATGAGCTTGGAGAAATCTAGCTGGTCGAATTCGGGATGATTCAACAGCGCGTTATAGAGCGTGTTGACGGCCGGAAACGTATTGATCTGTATGCCCTTCAGTTCGTTGATCGTCCCCGCGATATCGCGTGGATTCGGAATCAGCACGCCGAGTCCGCCGGTGCGGATCGTCAGCATGCCGCACACCGTCAGCGCGAAGATGTGATAAAGCGGCAACGCGACCACGCAGATGAACTGGTCGATATCGGGCCGGCGCTTGCGTGCCGGATCCAGCCAGACTTCGGATTGCAACACGTTCGCGATCAGGTTGCGATGCAAAAGCGTCGCGCCCTTGGCAACGCCCGTCGTGCCGCCCGTGTATTGCAGGAACGCGACGTCATCGGGCCTTTGTTCGACGCTATGAAACGTGGCGCGTCCACCTTCGCTGAGCGCGTCATTGAAGCGAACCCGTCCGGGCAGACTCCACTCGGGCACGAGCTTCTTCACGCGCCGCACGACCAGATTGACGACGAGCCCTTTCAAACCCATGAGGTCGCCGAGCGCGGCCACAACCACGTGTTTGATGGCCGTGTTCTTCACCACGGCTTGCAGCGTATGCGCGAAATTCTCGAGCAAAACGATGGCTTCCGCGCCGCTGTCCTTCAACTGATGTTCGAGCTCACGCGGTGTGTAAAGCGGATTGACGTTGACGACGATATAACCCGCGCGCAGAACCGCCGCAATCGCGATCGGATATTGCAACACGTTGGGCATCATCAACGCGACGCGCGCGCCGGGCTTGAGACCCTTCGTCTGAAACCATGCCGCGAGCTTTTTCGACATGTCGTCGAGTTCGCCGTAGGTAATCGACTTGCCCATGCAGACGAACGCGCGCCGGTCGCGGTTCTTGCGGAAACTGTCTTCGAGCAACTGGGAAACCGACAGGTACGCGGAAACGTCGATTTCAGCCGGTACGCCGTCCGGGTAGGACTTCAACCATGGTTTTTCCATGCGGCGTCTCCTTCTTATTGGAATTTAGAATGATCGTGCGAAAACGAGATGCTAGCTGCTTGCCTCGCTTCCGACAATTGGGTTAGACGCCGCCTTCCAGACTCGTTCCGGCCTGCTCTTTCATTACGACTCAATGCATTGACTCCACTTCGACCAGGCAGTCGTAAAACGTCGCCGATCCCCCCAGATCGGTCAATGCCTGGCTCGTTACCTGATTGGCGTTACGGCCATCGGGGGACAACTTCTTCCACCAGATCGACAACCCGACCACGACGCCCTCCTTCGCGCGTTCGGTTACACGGGCGCGCGCTTGCATCGAGCCACGATCGTTGAAGATGCGAACCAGCATGCCGTCTTCGATACCGCGGAGTTCGGCATCGGCAGGATGGATATCGAGATGCGGCTGGCCTTCGGTCGCGCGCAGACTCTCGACGTTCACGAAACTGCTGTTCAGGAAATTGCGCGCGGGCGGCGAGATCATCGCGAGCGGATAGCGCGCCGCGAGTTCGGGCGAGCCGTCCGTCGATTCGTACGGCGGCAGATAATCGGGCAGCGGATCGAGTCCTTCGCTTTTCAGACCTTCGCTATAAAACTCGCACTTGCCCGAAGGCGTGCGAAAGGCGCCTTGAGCCAAGGGCGCATCGGCGAGATTGAGTTTCAGCCAACCCGTCTCTTTGAGCGCGTTCCAGTCCTGACCTTCGAGCGTCGCATCGGCCCAGCGAAAGGCTTTCGATGCAATCTGTTCGTCGGTCTCGAAAAGTGCCGGTTCGGTGAGGCCCATGGCGCGCGCGAGACCGCGAAAGATGTCTGTATTCGTGCGCGCTTCGCCGACCGGTTGAATGGCCGGCAAGTTGGCCATCACATGCGTATGCCCGTAAGACTTATGGACGTCCAAGTGTTCGAGCTGTGTCGTCGCCGGGAAAATCAGATCGGCATAGTCAGCCGTATCGGTCTGAAAGTGTTCGAGAACAATGGTGAACAGATCGTCACGCGCAAAGCCCGCGGCGACTTTCGCGGAGTCGGGCGCCACGGCCACCGGGTTCGAGTTATAGACGATCAGCGCTTCGATCTTCGGGCCGAATGCGTCGTCTCCGGGGTTCAGCAGCGCGTCGCCGATAGCGTTCATATTGACGATGCGCGGCAGTTTCGACGGCCAGCCGGGCGACAGGTTCGGACGTTCGAGCGCGTTTCCATCGACCGCAGTCCAACCCGACGACGACAGCAGCATTCCGCCCGCGCGCTCACGCCATGCGCCCGTGAGCGACGGCAGACAGGCAATGGCGCGGACCGCATTGCCGCCGCCGCGCACGCGCTGCATACCGTAATTCAGGCGAATCGACGCCTTCCTGGTAGAACCGAATGCACGCGCGAGACCGATCACCGTCTTCTCGTCAAGACCGCATATCGACGCCACGCGCGAAGGCGGAAACTGCGCCGCGCGCGCCTTGAGTTCTTCGAAGCCGAGCGTGTGAGCATCGACATATTCACGGTCGATGAGATCCTCGCGAATCAAAACGTCGATCATGCCGAGCGCGAGCGCGGCATCCGTTCCGGGCCGCAACGCGATATGTTGATGACACTTTTCCGCCGTGAGCGACCGATACGGATCGATTGCGATCAACTTGGCGCCGCGCCGCTTTGCTTCCTGCGCACGCGTCCAGAAATGCAGGCTCGACGCGATCGGATTCGCTCCCCAGATCAGGATGAGCTCGCTTTCCTCGAAAAACTCGGTATGCATGCCGAGGCTCGCGCCGTATGTGTAGCGCAAGCCGGCAGTCCCGGCGGCGGCGCAGATCGTCCGATCCAGCCGCGACGCCCCGAGCACATTGAAAAAACGCGCCGCAATGCTCTCGCCTTGTACCAGTCCCATCGTGCCGGCATAGCTGTACGGGAGAATCGCTTCGGGCGCGCGCTGTCCAATCGACTTCAGCTTGTTGGCCGCCAAGGTGAGCGCGTCGTTCCAGCTAATCGCCTCGAAGCGCCCTTCGCCTTTCCGGCCGACGCGGCGCAACGGCGTGAGCAGCCGGTCTTTATGATGCGTGCGCTCGGCATAACGCGTCACCTTCGTGCAAAGCACGCCCTGCGTCGGCGGATGATCCGGATCGCCGCTGACCTTTACCGCTTTGCCGTCCTTGACCGTGACGCGCATTGCGCAGGTATCGGGACAATCATGTGGGCAGACGGCTCGGGCGAACTCGGTTGGAGCGTTCATGGCGTGGGTCCGGGATTACCAGATGAAAAGCGTCAGATGAGTCGATTTTATTATGGTCGTCGTGAGAACGACCGTTCAAATCATCAAATAATGACGGCGTAGAATGCAAGGACCGACGCAGTGTCAATGCGCAACGTCCGAATTCAAACGTGAGAACGGTTCCAAAATGAATCTGATCCCCGAAATCGAAGCATCGCACGAAGAAATCAAAGCTCTCCGACGAACGATTCACGCTCACCCGGAGCTGCGTTACGAAGAGACGGGGACGAGCAAGCTTGTCGCGGAAAGCCTCGAGCAATGGGGCATTACTGTGCATCGTGGGCTGGGAAAGACGGGCGTCGTCGGCGTGCTCAAGCGTGGCTCCGGCAACGGGTCGATCGGACTACGCGCCGATATGGACGCACTGCCCATTCAGGAAATCAACACCTTCGGGCATCGATCGACCCACCCCGGCCGCATGCACGCGTGCGGTCACGACGGGCACACTGCCATGCTGCTCGGCGCAGCAAAACACTTGGCGGAGCATGGCAACTTTAACGGCACGATTGTTTTCATCTTTCAGCCGGCCGAGGAAGGTGGCGCAGGCGCGCGTGCAATGATCGAAGACGGCTTGTTCAAGCGTTTCCCTGTCGATGCCGTCTTTGGGATTCACAACTGGCCGGGAATGCCAGCGGGGCACTTCGGCGTGGTTTCCGGACCAATCATGGCGTCGAGCAATGAGTTTCAGATCACAATTCGCGGCATCGGCTCGCATGCGGCAATGCCTCATAACGGACGCGATCCGGTATTCACTGCTGTGCAGATCGCTAATGGGTTACAGGGCATCATCACTCGAAACAAGAAGCCTATCGATACCGCCGTGCTTTCGATCACCCAAATTCATGCTGGCGACGCGGTCAATGTCGTGCCGGACGAGGCATGGTTAGGTGGTACGGTGCGCACGTTCACGGTCGAGACTTTAGACGTTATCGAAGAACGTATGCGCAAGATCGTCGAAGCGACGGCATCGGCTTACGATTGCGAGGCGGAACTGCATTTTCATCGAAATTATCCACCGACGATCAACGACGCTGAGCAGACGAAGTTTGCGGCGGAAGTGATGACTGCCGTTGTAGGCAAGGATAAGGTGAACGCCTCAGTCGAACCGACAATGGGCGCGGAGGACTTTTCGTTCATGTTGCTTGAAAAGCCCGGGTGTTACGCGTTTCTCGGAAATGGCAACGGCGGTCATCGGGATCATGGACATGGTGCCGGTCCCTGCATGTTGCATAACGCCAGTTACGATTTCAATGACGATTTGTTGTCTGTCGGCTCGTCTTACTGGGTTCGATTGGCAGAGCGGTTCTTAGCCCGATAACTTTGATTTTTTTATTTTGGCGCTGCTCGAACCAAGCAGCGCTTTCTTTGCACGCCAGATGCCGCAGAAACGCAAAAACCCCACCTGTTTGGGGGTGGGGTTTTTGTTGCTGCATGAGGAGCCTGACGATTACCTACTTTCACACGGGAGATCCGCACTATCATCGGCGTGGAGTCGTTTCACGG
>NZ_JARUXJ010000001.1:2764389-2815595 GCF_031451465.1 Caballeronia sp. LZ003
CAGAGAAACGAGATTATGTACGTCGTTTCAGTTACTGTCAACAAGAATTTGAAGCTTTCTTTTCTTGCCCACCGCGCTTCGGAGCGAATACCACCTTTGCCCGCCTCGCCTACTGAAACCACCTCCCGCTTCCTTCGCGTTCATCGAATCGCGAAGGAACGGAATTTTAGTGGGCGCCGGCGAGAATCGCAAGCCCTTTGCGTCGAAGAAACTTAACGGTGTTTGAAGACGGGCTTGCGCTTCTCGACGAACGCGGCCATGCCTTCCTTTTGATCTTCCGTCGCGAAGAGCGAATGGAACAAGCGACGTTCGAAATGAACGCCTTCCGCCAATGTTGTTTCGTAAGCGCGATTGACCGCCTCTTTCGCCATCATGACCGCCGGCAGCGAAAAGGAAGCGATGATCGTCGCGGCCTCGACGGCCTCATCGATCAGACGCTCCGCACCGACGACGCGCGACACCAAACCCGCCCGCTCCGCCTCGCTCGCGTCCATCATGCGCGCCGTCAGGCACATGTCCATCGCTTTTGACTTCGATACCGCGCGCGTCAGCCGCTGCGTGCCGCCCGCACCCGGGATGACGCCGAGCTTGATTTCGGGCTGGCCGAACTTCGCGGTATCCGCGGCGATGATGATGTCGCACATCATGGCGAGTTCGCAGCCGCCGCCCAGCGCGAAGCCGCCGACCGCCGCGATGATCGGCTTGCGAATCGAGCGGATGGTTTCCCAGTTGCGCGTGATGTAGTCGCCCTTGTAGGCGTCCATATAGGAATAGCCGGCCATCATTCCGATGTCCGCGCCCGCTGCGAACGCCTTCTCGCTGCCGGTCACGACGATCGCGCCGATATCCTCGTCGGCGTCGAATGCCTTCAACGCCGCGCCCAACTCATCCATCAGCGCGTCGTTCAGCGCGTTGAGCGCCTTCGGCCGATTGAGCGTGATCAGTCCAACCCGCCCGCGCGTCTCTACCAACAGATTCTCGTAAGCCATGCACTCCTCCTTTCGATCCTCAGGTAAGCCCTAATGAAATCACTTGCTTCGCGCTATCTCGATAATGCTAACATTACCAACCAACCGGTCGGTTAATTATTCGATCCGCCGCCATCCGCCGTTCCTACTGCTCGCGACCATGACACATCCGCTCTTTACGAAACATGAGGCGACGCTCGACCAAGCGCTTGCCGCCATCGAGACACGCGGCTATTGGAGCCCGTTCGCCGAAATGCCGAGCCCCAAAGTGTACGGGGAAACGGCAGCCGCGAATGGCGAAGCCGCGTTCAAGGCGCATCTCGGCAAGACGTTCGAACTCGACCAGCCCTCGACGGGAGAGACAGTCGGTGACGAACGATCGCCGTTCGGCATTGGGCTTGGCATCAAGTATCCCAAGTCTGATCCCGACGCGCTCATTCGGGCCGCTTCTGAAGCGCAATCTGCGTGGCGCGCCGCTGGACCGAAAGCGTGGGTCGGCGTGAGTCTCGAGATTCTTTCGCGACTGAACCGCGCGAGCTTCGAAATTGCGCAAAGCGTGATGCATACGACCGGTCAGGCATACATGATGGCCTTTCAGGCAGGTGGCCCGCACGCGCAGGATCGCGGGCTCGAAGCCGTGGTCTATGCGTGGGACCAGATGCGCCGAATCCCTTCCGAAGCGCATTGGGAAAAGCCACAAGGCAAGAATCCGCCGCTCGCGATGCAAAAGCGCTTCACCATTGTTCCGCGCGGCACGGGCCTCGTGCTTGGCTGCTGCACGTTCCCGACGTGGAACGGTTACCCCGGCCTGTTCGCCGATCTCGCGACCGGCAACGCCGTCATCGTCAAACCGCATCCGGGTGCAATCTTGCCGCTTGCGATCACTGTTCGCATCGCGCGCGAAGTACTGCGGGATGCGGGCTTCGATCCGAATGTCGTCACGTTGCTCGCCACCGCTCCGAATGACGGCCCGCTCGTACAAGAACTCGCCGTGCGGCCCGAAATCAAGCTGATCGACTTCACGGGCAGCACGCAGAACGGCACCTGGCTCGAACGCAACGCGCATCAGGCGCAGGTCTATACGGAAAAAGCGGGCGTCAATCAGATCGTCATCGATTCCGTGGACGATCTGAAGGCAGCGGCACGGAACATTGCGTTTTCGCTCGCGCTCTATTCCGGCCAGATGTGCACGGCGCCTCAAAACATCTACGTGCCGCGTGAGGGTATCCGCACGGCCGACGGACACGTGAGCTTCGACGATGTCGCAAAGGCGCTCGCCGTTTCCGTCGAAAAACTGACCTCCGATCCGGCGCGCGCGGTCGAACTGACCGGCGCGATTCAAAACGATGGCGTCGTCAATCGTGTAGCCCAAGCACGCGAACTCGGCGCGGTTCTCCTTGATAGCCAGATGCTCGCGCACCCGGCATTTCCCGAAGCGCGAGTGCATACGCCGCTCGTGCTCAAACTCGACGCGCGCGCCGATGAAGCCAGCTTCACCAAGGAATGGTTCGGCCCGATCTCCTTCGTCGTCGCGACGGACTCGACCGCGCAGTCGCTGGAACTTGCCGGCTCGATCGCGCAAGAACACGGCGCGCTGACCTTCGCCGTGTACAGCACGGACGACGCAGTGATCGAAGCGGCCTATGACGCAGCCATTCGCGGCGGCGTCGCCCTGTCCATCAATCTGACGGGCGGCGTTTTCGTCAATCAGACCGCGGCGTACTCGGACTTCCATGGCACCGGCGCGAATCCCGCGGCCAACGCTGCGCTGTCCGACGCGGCTTACGTCGCCAATCGCTTTCGTGTCGTGCAAAGCAGAGTCCATGTTGCGCCGAAGGCCGCGACTGCGAAAGCTAGCCAAACGGCATAGGCAAACGCGACGGTGCAAAAGGCCTATGCCATTCGGCCGACTGGCAAGGGCTCGGACGCACGGCTAGTATCGATTCGAACGATTGGTGATTGAGGAGACGCCATGTCCGGGAAGTCCGTCCTGTTTCATATCGATGCAACGACGCGCGTGGCAACGGTGACGCTCAATCGTCCCGACAAGCTGAACAGCTTTACCCGCGAGATGCATGTCGAGCTGAACGACGCGTTGAACGAAGTCGAAGCGAGCAACGCGCGCGCGGTCATCATCACCGGCGCGGGACGCGGCTTTTGCGCGGGTCAGGATCTGGCCGATCTCGACTTCACGCAAGGCGCCACACCCGATCTCGGCGAGCTGATCGAAGCGCACTTCAACCCGCTCGTGCGACGTCTCCAGGCAATGCCATTGCCGATCATCGCCGCTGTCAACGGCACGGCCGCCGGCGCCGGCGCGAATCTGGCGATGGCGTGCGATCTGGTCATTGCCGCGCGCTCGGCCAGCTTTATTCAGGCGTTCGTGAAGATCGGTCTCGTGCCCGACTCAGGTGGAACGTGGCTTCTGCCACGACGTGTCGGCGAAGCGCGCGCGCTCGGGCTCGCGCTGACGGGTGAGAAGCTCGGCGCGGAAAAAGCGCAAGCGTGGGGCATCGTTTGGCGCGTGGTGGAAGACGCCGACTTGACCGACGCCGCGACGCAACTGGCCGCACAACTCGCGCAGCAGCCCATGAAGGCGATAGCGGCGATCAAGCAGGCGCTTCGCGCGAGCGCCAACAACACGTTCGATCAGCAACTCGACCTCGAACGCGATGTTCAACGCGAGTTGGGCGCGTCCCACGATTTCATGGAAGGCGTCGCCGCGTTCAAGGAAAAGCGCGCACCGCGCTTCGAAGGTCTGTGAGAGCCGCAAGGAGAAACCCGTGACGCCTCAACAACTGGCGGAAGCGACCGCCAAGGCAATGTATGAAGCAGACGCCTGCACGCGCTCGCTCGGCATCGAACTCGTCGAAATCAGGCCTGGCTATGCGCGGCTGCAGATGAACGTGCGCCCCGACTTCCTGAACGGCCACGCGATCTGTCATGGCGGCTTGATGTTCACGCTTGCCGATTCCGCATTCGCCTTTGCATGCAATTCGTACAACCTCAGCACGGTCGCGGCGGGCTGTTCGATCGAATTTCTGCGTCCGGTTCAAGGCGGCGATCGACTGACCGCCGAAGCGATCGAGCAGACTTTGAGCGGCCGCGCCGGCATCTACGATATTCGCCTGACCAACCGCGAAGGCGAAACGGTCGCGATGTTTCGCGGCAAGTCCGCGCAGATCCGCGGCACCGTCATACCAGTCTGACTGGACCGACCCGAGCAGGCGGACGCGCCAGACATGGCCCCGCTGCATGGCGAGCATGAAGGAGACAACGATGACCACGACGCTGCCGCTCGAGCCCATAGAAAAGGCGAGCCGCGACGAACTTCTGGCGCTGCAACTCGACCGTCTGAAATGGACGCTCAAGCACGCCTATGAGAACTCGCCGGTGTATCGGCGCAAGTTCGATGCAGCCGGCGTGCATCCGGAGGACGTGCAGTCGCTCGCCGATCTCGCCCGCTTCCCGTTCACGACGAAAAAAGATTTACGTGACAGTTATCCGTTCGGCATGTTCGCCGTGCCGCAAGAGCGAATTTCGCGAATCCACGCTTCGTCCGGCACGACCGGGAAGCCGACTGTTGTGGGTTACACGGCGTCCGATATCGACATCTGGGCGAATCTCGTGGCGCGCTCGATCCGCGCAGCCGGCGCGCGACGCGGCGATAAGGTCCACGTGAGCTACGGCTACGGTCTCTTCACGGGCGGCCTCGGCGCGCATTACGGCGCCGAACGCGCGGGACTCACGGTAATTCCCTTCGGCGGCGGTCAGACCGAAAAGCAAGTGCAACTGATCCAGGACTTTCGTCCGGACATCATCATGGTGACGCCGAGCTACATGCTCTCGATCGCGGATGAACTCGAGCGGCAAGGCGTCGACCCGGCGAGTTGCTCGCTGCGTCTCGGCATCTTCGGGGCGGAACCGTGGACGAACGACATGCGTCGCGCGATCGAGGCGCGCATGGGTATCGACGCGGTCGACATCTACGGGCTTTCGGAAGTGATGGGGCCAGGCGTGGCTTCGGAGTGCGCGGAAACCAAGGACGGCCCGACGATCTGGGAAGACCATTTTTATCCCGAGATCATCGACCCGGAAACGGGCGAAGTGTTACCGGATGGCGAATTCGGCGAACTCGTCTTCACCTCGTTGACAAAGGAAGCGCTGCCGATCATCCGCTATCGCACGCGCGATCTCACACGGCTTTTGCCGGGCACCGCGCGCACGATGCGCCGCATGGAAAAGATCACCGGCCGCTCGGACGACATGATGATCGTGCGCGGCGTCAACGTGTTCCCCACGCAGATAGAAGAGTTGCTGCTCAAGCGCCCCGTGCTCGCGCCGCACTACCAGATCGTACTGACGAAGGAAGGTCCGCTCGACGTCCTGACGCTGAACGTCGAGCCTTGCCCCGAATCCGCGCCCGATACCGTCGCGCTCGACGGCGCCAGGGACGCGCTTACCTACGACATCAAGGCGCTGATAGGCGTCAGCGCTATCGTGAATGTGCTCGCGGTGAACGGCATCGAGCGTTCGGTGGGCAAGGCGCGACGCGTCGTCGACAAACGCGCCCGCTAGGAATTCGGCAGCAAGAGCCACATCCGGCCGCCCTGCTTCATGCGGCCGGCAAGATCGCCGGCGTCGTCGCCCAGGCCCCAGAAGTAGTCGGCGCGCACGCCGCCCTTGATTGCGCTGCCGGTGTCTTGAGCGAAGACGAGGCGGTTCATCGGCTGATTGCTGAGCGGACGCGTGGTCTGGAGGAACACGGGCGTGCCGAGGGGGATCGCGGACGGATCGACGGCGATCGAACGTTCGGGCGTCAGCGGCACCCCCAAGGCGCCAACCGGGCCGTCGCCGAGACTCGCGGACACCACGTCGGCCGACGGCATCTCACGGAAAAACACGAAGCGCGGATTCACGTCGAGGAGCGCATCGACGCGCGCGGGGTTCGCCTTCGCCCACGCCTTGATGCCCTGCATGGTCGCCTGCACCGGCGTGATTTCGCCGCGATCGAGCAACTCCTTGCCGATCGACCGATACGGCTGGTTGTTCGTGCCGCCGAAGCCAACGCGCATCACGCTTCCGTCTTCCATGACGACGCGTCCCGAACCCTGAACCTGCAGGAAGAACGCTTCGATCGGGTCGTCGACCCAGACGAGTTCGTTGCCGGTCAACGCGCCCGAACGTTCGAGCTGCGCGCGCGCAGGCAACGCGGAGCCTTGCTTATAGCGATACGGCCATCGATAAAGCGCGTTCTGATAGATGCCATGCCGCGTACGCGCGCCGCGCAACAACGGCTCGTAGTAGCCGGTTACGAGACCGTCGAGCGTGCCGTCGGTATTCGCGAGCTGATAAGGCGTGAAGTAGCTCTCGAAGAAGCTGCGCGCCGCCGACATGTCCAGATCGTCGAGCTGCTGTGCCGCCGCGCATGCTCGCTGCCACGGCGCCTGACGCGCGAGACGGCTGCAATTCTGACGCAGCGCGGCCGTCGCGCCGATGAGTGAATCGTCCTGCCAGCCCGGCACTTGCTGCCAGCTCACCGGCGAAAGACGCGAAGCCGCGCGCTGTCCCGTGATGATCGGCGCGCCAGTCGGTGCATTCGCGCCTGGCTTCGTATAAGAGCCGCCTCCGCACGAGGCGACGAGGACCGCGGTTGCAATCGATGCGGCCAGCGCCGCCACGCGCGCGGCTGACCGCGTGAAACGCATACAATGCTCGTTCTTGATGGGAACCGCCATGTCTGATCTGTTCGACGAATATCCAATGCTGGTTTTCGGGCTCGAGTCGCTGGTTGCGCTCGGCTTGCTGATTTTTATCGTCGTGTGGACGAATTCGGGCAAGAAGAAACACCGGAACCGCCAAAACGACGCTGCGAAGCGCCGCTGATTACCACTAAAACTCCGCGTTCAATGCAGGGTGCGCGGCATGTGCAGCGCGAACTCCGCGACCGGCGCTTCGAAGCGCTCGCCATCTTCCGCCACGCAGAAATACGAGCCGCGCATCGTGCCCACGGGCGTCGCGATGACGGCCCAGCTCGTATATTCGAAGCGCTCGCCCGGCGGCAAAAGCGGCTGATGCCCGACCACGCCGAGCCCTTTTACTTCCTGCACGTGATCGTCGCTATCGGTGATGATCCAGTGACGGGAGATCAGTTGAGCGGTGACCTGACCCGTGTTACGGATCGTCAACGTGTAGGCGAACGCGTATTGACGGTTGTCGGGATCTGACTGGTCCGGCAGGTAGCGCGTCTCGACCGCGACGCTGAATTCGTACTGGCTCATCGTTGTTCCAATTCTATTCGTCGCTGCGCCGCCATTTAGCGCGCAGGTGCCTCATTGTTTCATCGCTTTGCTTCCACTGGTCAAGCATTCTGCTTTATGCAATTCACACTCGCAATACGAATTGCGTGCTCGAGTCAAATCCAAAACTCGCGCCATTTCATTCCGAGTAGCACGTATTAGGCCGTTCAGCCGGGTAACGTGCTGAAAAAACACGGGTTAGAATCGGTGTTCCAGACATCGAGCCTTAATCCGGCAATGCTTTCGCCGAACGCGGGCCAACTCACTCCACACGTCCATGAAGCAATTCCATATCGCTCCTAGCATCCTGTCCGCCGACTTCTCGCGCCTTGGCGAAGAAGTCCGTAACGTCGTCGCGGCCGGCGCCGACTGGGTTCACTTCGACGTGATGGACAACCATTATGTGCCGAACCTGACGATCGGCCCGGTGGTGTGCGAGGCGCTTCGCCCGCATGTGGACGTGCCCATCGACGTGCATTTGATGGTGCGCCCGGTCGACCGCATCGTGCCGGACTTTGAAAAAGCCGGAGCTAATCAGATCAGTTTCCATCCGGAAGGTTCGGATCATATCGACCGGACCTTGTCGCTCATTCGCGATCACGGCTGCAAGGCGGGCCTCGTGTTCAATCCGGCCACGCCGCTCATTTATCTGGATCACGTGATGGACAAGGTCGATCTCGTGCTCATCATGTCGGTGAACCCCGGCTTTGGCGGACAGTCGTTCATTCCTGAAGCGTTGAACAAGATTCGCGAAGCGCGCACGCGTATCGACGCTTACCGCGAGCGAACGGGCCGCGATATTCATCTCGAAGTGGATGGCGGCGTGAAGGTGGAGAACATCGGCGAGATCGCGGCGGCGGGCGCGGACAGCTTCGTCGCGGGCTCGGCCATCTTCGGCAAGCACGACTACAAGCAAGTAATCGACGCCATGCGCGCCGAACTTGCCAAAGTGGGGAACGCGCAGTGAGCGAACTCACCACCTTTTCGATACGACCCGCGCGACCGATTCGCGCGGCCATCATCGATCTCGACGGCACCATGGTCGATACAGCCGACGACTTCGTCGCCGCGATCAACGGCATGCTCGTGCGCATCGGTCTGGAACAGCAGCCGGTCACGCGCGATGAAGTCGTGGGTTACGTCGGCAAGGGCTCGGAGAATCTGATCCGCAGCGTGCTCGCCGTGCGCCTGCCGCGCACCGAAGCCGCCGCGCAATTCGACGACGCCCTCGCTATCTATCAAAGCGAATACGCGAAGATCAACGGCCAGTACTCGGCGCTCTTTCCCGAAGTGAAGGAAGGCCTGGAAGCCATGCGCGAACTCGGCATCGCGCTCGCGTGCGTGACCAACAAGCCGCATCGGTTCGCCGTGGAGTTGCTGGCGCACTTCGGCATTGCCGAGTATTTCAAGGTCATTCTCGGCGGCGATTCGGTCGCGCAGAAGAAGCCCGATCCGCTTCCCATGCTCACCGCGTGCGAGCGGCTCGACGTGCTGCCGCGCGAAACCGTGGCGGTCGGCGACTCCGAAAACGACGCTCTCGCGGGCCGCGCCGCGGGCATGGCGACGCTCACCGTCCCCTACGGCTACAACCACGGGAAAGATGTGCAATCGGTGAAATCCGATGGTATAGTTTCCACGCTGCGCGCCGCCGCAATGGCCATTTCCACTACGCTGGCGCCGCCCAATACCACACTGACTGAATAGTCCATCTCATGTTTCTCAACAGAAAACGGAGTCTGAGCAGCATCGACCGGGGAGCCTGGCCCTGGCGTCGCTGGTCGCGCTAACCTCGCCCGAGGTACGCTGAAGCCATCATGTTCGAGCACGCTTCAGCATCCGTTTTTTGTTTCGCTGCGCATTCCCGCGCCGTTTCCTCTGACTTGTCGCACCGCTTGCTTCGGAACCATTCCGGCGCAACGCACGATAACCGCGTCGTTCTTCAAGACGTCTCTCCTTGCGAGAAACGCCCGCGAAAACGCGTGTCGTCGCGCACCGTTCGACAGCACGGAAAACCGGCCGATCGCAGTGCCCCGCTTGTCCCGATGCCGCGCTCAATCAAAAGAATGCGCGGCACGCAAAGGATCGCAACATGACCGAACTCGAATTCCAATCGCTGGCGAACGAAGGCTATAACCGCATTCCGCTCATCGCAGAAGCGCTCGCCGATCTCGAAACGCCCCTGTCGCTTTATCTCAAGCTCGCGCAGTCCGAGCGCAATGGCGCCAACTCGTTCCTGCTGGAATCCGTCGTGGGCGGCGAGCGCTTCGGGCGCTATTCGTTCATCGGCCTGCCGGCGCGCACGGTGGTGCGCGTACAGAACGGCGTGTCGCAAGTCGTGACCGACGGCAACGTCACCGAGACCGATGAAGGCGATCCGCTCGCGTTCATCGAACGCTTCCAGAAGCGTTTCAAGGTTGCCATGCGTCCTGGTTTGCCGCGCTTCTGCGGCGGCCTGGCGGGCTACTTCGGTTACGACGCGGTGCGCTATATCGAGAAAAAGCTCGCGCATACGGCGCCGCACGACGATCTCGGCCTGCCGGACATTCAGCTGCTGCTGACCGAGGAAGTCGCGGTCATCGACAACCTCGCGGGCAAGCTCTACCTGATCGTCTATGCCGATCCCACCAAGGCCGAGGCGTATGCCAAGGCGAAGCATCGGCTGCGCGAACTGCGGGCGCGTCTGCGTGCTACCGTCCAGCCGCCCGTGACGTCGGCGAGTGTGCGCACCGAAACGTTCCGCGAGTTCGCTAAAGAGGATTATCTGAACGCCGTGCGACGCGCGAAGGAATACATCGCGGCGGGCGAACTAATGCAGGTGCAAGTCGGCCAGCGGCTCGTCAAGCCGTTCCGCGACAACCCGCTCTCGCTGTATCGCGCGCTGCGTTCGCTCAATCCGTCGCCGTACATGTACTACTACAACTTTGGCGGCGACGTTCACGTGGTCGGCGCATCGCCGGAAATTCTCGTGCGTCAGGAACAGCGCGCGGGCGAGCGCATAGTGACCATACGTCCGCTTGCCGGCACGCGACCGCGCGGCAACACGCCCGAGCGCGACGCCGAACTCGCCACCGAACTGCTGAACGATCCGAAGGAAGTCGCCGAGCACGTGATGCTGATCGACCTCGCGCGCAACGACGTGGGCCGTATTGCGCAGACCGGCTCGGTTTCGGTGACGGACAAGATGATCATCGAAAAGTATTCGCACGTTCAGCACATCGTGAGTTCGGTCGAAGGCACGTTGAAGCCCGGCATGAGCAACTTCGACGTATTGCGCGCGACCTTCCCCGCCGGCACGCTTTCCGGCGCGCCGAAAGTGCGCGCGATGGAATTGATCGACGAACTCGAACCCGTGAAGCGCGGCTTGTATGGCGGCGCGGTCGGTTATTTGTCGTTCAGCGGCGAAATGGATCTGGCGATTGCCATTCGCACCGGCCTCATTCACAAGGGCAATCTCTATGTGCAGGCAGCGGCGGGTGTCGTTGCCGACTCGGTGCCCGAGTCCGAATGGCAAGAGACGGAGAACAAGGCGCGCGCCGTGTTGCGTGCCGCCGAGCAAGTGCAAGATGGCCTCGACAGCGACTTCTGAGGAGAAAAGACCATGCTGCTGATGATCGACAACTACGACTCGTTCACCTATAACCTGGTCCAGTACTTCGGCGAACTCGGCGAGGACGTGCAGACGTTTCGCAACGACGAAATCTCGCTCGATGAAATCGCCAAGCTCAATCCTGCACGCATCTGCCTGTCGCCGGGACCGAGCAATCCGCAGCACGCGGGCATCACGCTCGACGTACTGCGCGAGTTCTCCGGCAAGCTGCCCATTCTTGGCGTGTGCCTCGGCCATCAGGCCATTGGCGAAGCGTTCGGCGGACGCGTGGTGCGCGCGCAGACCATCATGCACGGCAAGGTGAGCGCGATCGAAACCGACTGTAAAGGCGTGTTCTCCGACCTGCCAAAACACTTCAACGTCACGCGCTATCACTCGCTGGCGATTGAACGCGAGTCTTTGCCCGACTGTCTCGAAGTGTCCGCATGGACGCCTGATGGTGAAATCATGGGCGTGCGCCACCGGGAACTCGAAGTGGAAGGTGTGCAGTTCCATCCGGAATCCATTCTTTCCGAGCATGGTCACGCGCTGCTCGAAAACTTCGTGAAAAACACGGCATCGGGAAAGCGAGCGTGACTGCCATGACGATCACCGCACAAGAAGCGCTGCAACGCACGATCGAGCATCGCGAAATCTTCCACGACGAAATGCTGCATCTCATGCGCACCATCATGCGCGGCGAGATGTCGCCTGTGATGGCCGCTGCGATCATCACCGGCTTGCGCGTGAAGAAGGAAACCATCGGCGAGATCGCGGCCGCCGCGACTGTCATGCGCGAGTTCGCCAATCACGTCGAGGTGGCGGACAACTCCCATTTTGTCGATATCGTCGGCACGGGCGGCGACGGCTCGCACACTTTCAACATTTCCACGGCATCGATGTTCGTTTCCGCCGCCGCCGGCGCGAAGGTCGCGAAGCACGGCAATCGCGGCGTGTCGAGCAAGTCGGGCAGCGCGGACGTGCTCGAAGCGCTCGGCGTGAATATCGATCTGACGCCGGAACAAGTCGCCGCCTCGATTGCCGAAACCGGCATGGGCTTCATGTTCGCGCCGAACCATCATCCGGCAATGAAGAACATCGCGCCCGTGCGCCGCGAACTCGGCGTGCGGACCATCTTCAATATTCTCGGGCCGCTGACCAATCCGGCGGGCGCGCCGAATCAGCTGCAGGGCGTGTTCCATGAAGACCTCGTCGGCATCCAGGTTCGTGTGATGCAGCGGCTCGGCGCAAACCACGTGCTTGTCGTGTACGGCAAGGACGGGATGGACGAAGTGTCGCTTGGCGCCGCGACCAAGGTCGGCGAATTGAAGAACGGCGAAGTGAACGAGTACGAGATTCATCCGGAAGACTTCGGTCTTCAAATGGTCTCGAACCGCTCGCTGAAAGTGCAGGACGCGCAGGAATCGAAAACCATGCTGCTCGGCGCGCTGAACAACAAGGCGGGTGTAGCGCGCGAGATCGTCACGCTGAACGCGGGCGCGGCGCTCTACGCGGCCGACATCGTCGATTCGATCGCCGAGGGCATGGCGGCCGCGCGCGAAGCCATCGCCAGCGGCGCGGCGCGCGAAAAGGTCGAAGCTCTCGTGCGCTTCACGCAGCAATTCACCAAATAACGGACATCACCATGAGCGACATTCTGGATCGCATCATCGCGGTGAAGCGCGAGGAAATCCGCGCCGCCGAACAAAGCGCGCCGCTCGAAGAACTCAGGCTCGAAGCGAGCGCGCGCGACTTGCGCGATTTCGTCGGCGCGCTGCGTGCGAAGCATGCTGAAGGCCGGGCCGCGGTCATTGCGGAAGTGAAGAAGGCGAGCCCTTCCAAAGGCGTGCTGCGCGAGCACTTCGTGCCGGGCGAAATTGCACGCTCCTACGAGCAAGGCGGCGCCGCGTGCCTTTCCGTGCTCACTGACGTGCAGTTCTTCAAAGGCAGCGTCGCGTATCTCGAAGAAGCGCGCGCCGCGTGCAGCCTGCCGGTGCTGCGCAAAGACTTTATCGTCGACCCTTATCAGATCATGGAAGCGCGCGCGATGGGCGCCGACTGCATTCTGCTGATAGCCGCCGCGCTCGAACTTTCGCAGATGCAAGATCTCGAAGCCTATGCACATTCGCTCGGACTCGCGGTGCTGGTCGAAGTGCACGACGCCGACGAACTGCGAGACGCGCTCACGCTGAAAACGCCGCTCATCGGCATCAACAATCGCAATCTGCGCACGTTCCAGACGACTATCGATACGACCATCGGCATGCTGGAAGCGGTGCCGGACGACCGTATCGTGGTGACGGAATCGGGCATTCTCTCGCGCCACGACGTGGACCGGCTGCGAGCGATGCACGTACACACGTTCCTCGTCGGCGAAGCGTTCATGCGCGCCGACGATCCGGGCACGGAACTCGCGCGAATGTTCTTCTGACTCTAAAGACGGGACCGAATTTTGGGCATCGAACAGGAAATCAAGCTCGCGCTGCCGCCTTCGCAGCACGACGACGTGGCGCGCTTTTTCGACGAGCGCACCGGTGCGGGCAAGCCGATGGAACTGGCGAACGTCTATTTCGACACGCCGGATTGCGCGCTCGCCAAGGCGAAGTCTGCATTGCGCCTGCGCCGCACGCCCGACCAGTGGCTGCAGACGTACAAGGTGCTGGGCGAATCGAAGGCCGGCTTGAGCCGTCGTCACGAATGGGAGATGCCGGTGGCGGGCGAATCGCTTGAAATCGATGCGCTCCTCGTTTCCTGCGAAGACGAAGCGGCCCGCAAGGCGTTGCAGGACGCCGCGCCGAATCTGATCGCCCTGTTTCGCACGGACTTCCGGCGCATCGTGTGGGACATCGAGCGTGAAGGTTCGCAGATCGAAGTCGCGCTCGACGCCGGCAAGATCACGGCGGACGTGGATGGCGAAAACCATCACGCGGAAATCAGCGAGCTGGAACTCGAAATCAAGTCCGGCGACGCCAAAGCGCTCTCCACGCTCGCCGCCGAATTGCGCGGCGCGTTTCCCGAACTCGACCCGGAAGATTTGAGCAAGGCGGAGCGAGGTTATCGGCTGCGCGAGCGTCCGGAAAGCGCGGTAGACGACGCCGAAGCATGAGCCAGCAGCCTTCTCTTTTTGACGAGCCTCGCACGCACGCTAGCGGCTTCATCACGCTCGAAAGCCAGTTCGAAGCGCTGCCCGCTGAATGGCGGCGGCATCTAAGAGCATTTATCGACAGTCCGCGCTATGCGTCGTTGTGCGCTTTCGTGGATGCCGAGCGCGCCGCCGGCAAGACCGTTTATCCCGCCGATGTTTTCCGCGCATTGCGCCTCACCAGTCCTGGCGAGGTCAAAGTGGTGATTCTCGGTCAGGACCCGTATCACGGTGAAGACAAAGGCGCGCCGCAAGCGCACGGGCTTGCGTTCTCCGTGCCCGCGCCCGTGCGCCCGCCGCCGTCATTGCGCAACATCTTTAAGGAGATCGCCGCGAGTCTGGATATCGTCGCGCCCGCTCACGGCTGCCTCGATTCGTGGGCGAAACAAGGCGTGCTCTTGCTCAACACGTCGCTGACCGTCGAGCGCGATAAAGCGGGAAGCCATGCCAAGCGGGGCTGGGAACAGTGCACGGACACGCTGATCCACGAAATTGCCGAGCGCCACGATGGCGTCGTGTTCATGTTGTGGGGCGCGCACGCTCAGGCAAAACGCGCGCTGATCGACGGCACGGGAAAGGCGCATTGCGTGCTGGAAGCGCCGCATCCGTCGCCGTTGTCGGCGCATCGCGGGTTCCTGGGGTGCGGGCATTTCGTCGCCGCGAACGAATATTTGAAGCGGCATGGGCGCGAGCCGATCGACTGGCGCTTGCCCGCCGAGGCACAGTTGCTCGCCTGAGCATCCGCATCAATGCAACGCAATGCAAAGAGCCCGCCGCAGTCCGAAGACCGGGCGGGCTCTTTTACTTCGGCGTCGAGCTTAAGCCTTACAGCGCCGCGATCGAATCGCGTGCCGAAGCGAGCGCTGCGCTCGCGGCCTCCGGCCCCATCGCCAAGCCTTCGGCGTAGATGAAGTTCACGTCAGTCATGCCGAGGAAGCCGAGGAACGTCTTGAGATACGGCGTTTGCGAGTCGTTCGGCGTGCCTGCGTACTTGCCGCCACGCGCCGACACCACGAACACCTTCTTGCCCTTCACCAGGCCTTCGGGGCCGGTCGCGGTGTAGCGGAACGTGATTCCGGCCCGCGCGATCCAGTCGAAATAAGCCTTCAGTTGCGACGACACGCCGAAGTTATAAAGCGGCGCCGCGATCACCACGATGTCGGCCGCTTGCAGTTCGTCGATCAGCGCTTCGCTCTTCGCGTTGATGGCGACTTGTTCCGGCGTGCGTTGTTCGGCGGGCGTGAAGAACGCGCCGAGCGTGGCGTCGTCGAGGTGCGTGAGCTGGTCGGCGAGCAGATTGCGGACGACCACGTTCGCGCCCGGATTGCTTTGTTGCAGCTTCGCGGTGAGTTCGTCGGCGAGCAGCGTCGATTGAGCGCCTTGCGAGCGGGCTGCGGAGTTGATCTGGAGAATCGTCGTCATGATGGCTTCCTTGATGGAGGAGCGGGAGCCGTCGGCGCCCGCGTTGGAAGCATTCTTCGTTGTTCGGCGTTCCGGAAAAAGCCGTCCGGCCGTGAAGGATCGTTGCACCAGTAGGACAATCCCCGGTGGGCGCAGCCTTTCAGCCCTTCAACCAGCGCTCGCGCCATTGTTTCGACGGTCCGCGCCCGTCGATAGCCGTCAGCACGTAACGCGACACTTCGGGGCCGTCGAGCTTCACTTCGGTACGACGCAGTTCGTCGCGGCGAAACGCGTGTACTTCGACCTTCGCACCCGGCAGATAACGCGACAACAGCGCCTCCAGATTCGATCCCGTCACACGCAGACCATCGAGGGCCACGAGAACATCGCCCGCCGAAAGCCCCGCCTTCTGTGCGGCGCTGCCGTCGTGCACGACCGCCAGCGTGCACTCCGCGCTGCCACGCACGCGCACGCCGAGCGACGGCTTGCCGGCCGTGCCGCTCGTCGGCAGATCGGGCGCGAGTGCTATGCCGAACGGCTCGAGGAGCGCGTCGAGCGGCAAGTCGCGCGTGCCGCGCACGCCGTCGCGGAACAGCGAGCGCAGATCCGCGCCGGTGGCCTCGGCGAAGAGCGCTTCCACTTCGTCCTCGCGGATGCCCCGTGCCTTGCCGAGATAGAAGTCGCGTCCGTAGCGCTGCCACAAGAGACGCATGACATCGTCGAGCGACTTACGGTTGTCCGTCTGCGCGCGGATCGACAAATCGAACGCCAGCGCGACGAGCGAACCCTTCTGGTAGTAACTGACGATGGCGTTCGATGCGTTCTCGTCGGCGCGGTAGTACTTCACCCATGCGTCGAACGAACTCTGCGCCACCGATTGCTTGAGCCGCCCGCTTCCGCGCAACACGCCGCCGATGGTCTTGCCGAGCATCAAGAAGTAATCGCTCGCGGAAATAAGGCCGGTGCGCACGAGGATCAGGTCGTCGTAATACGACGTGAAACCTTCGAAGAGCCACAAAAGCGACGTGTAATTTTCCTGCGACAGATCGTACGGCGCGAACGCCGCCGGCTTGATGCGCTTTACGTTCCACGTATGGAAGTATTCGTGGCTGCAAAGGCCAAGATACGTGCGATAACCTTCGCTGACTTCGGGTCGGCCAAGCACCGGCAAGTCGCCGCGATTGCAGATCAGCGCCGTGGATGCGCGATGTTCCAGCCCGCCGTAACCATCGCTGACGGCGACCGTCATGAACACGTAGCGATCCACCGGCGCTTTCTTCGTGCGCGGTTCGAAGAGCGCGATCTGCGCTTCGCACACGCGTTTGAGGTCGGCCGCGAGCCGGTTCATGTCGAGCCCGATCACGCGTCCCGAGATCACGATGTCGTGCTTCACGCCATGCGCGGTGAAGCCGCCGAGCGCGAATTCGCCGATCGTCACCGGATGATCGACGAGTTCGTCGTAATTCGCGGCCTCGTACGCGCCGAAACCATGGCGCTTCGTGCCACGCGCTTCGGCAAGCGCCGTGGCGACGCGCCAGTTGCGCAGCGCTCCGCCCTGCGGCGCTTGAATATCGACGATACACGGCGCAGCCGACTGCCCCTCCACCGCGAGAAACACGCTCGTGCCGTTGAAGAAGCCGACGCTGTCATCCAGATGCGCGGCGCGTACCGACATGTCCCACGCGTACACCTCGTAACGCAGCGTGATGGGGCCATCCGCCGGCGCGGCTTGCCACGCGTGCTTGTCGATTTTTTCGATACCGATCTTGCGCCCTGCCGCGTTGAACGCCTGCAAGGTGACGATATTGCGCGCGAATTCGCGAATCATGTAGCTGCCCGGAATCCACACCGGCAGCATGAAGCGTTGTCCCGCCGGGTCCGGCGCGGCGACCGTGAGCGTGACTTCGAAGATATGCGCGGCCGGGTTCTTCGGAACGATGCTGTAGCGCACCGGTCGATCGAGCGTAGTCGTTGCCATGTCGTGTCCTTTGTTCTTGTTGTGGGCGCGCGGTCGGTGCGCCTTTGAAACCAAAAGAGGCGCCTCTCATGCGCCTCTCGTCGGGGGTTCGGGCCGCCTCAATGCGCGGTCGAAAGTTCCTTCTCCAGCCGGTCGGCGGGAACGGCGCCTGGCAGACGGCGGCCGTCCGCGAGGAACACGGTCGGCGTGCCGCTCACGTTCATCGTGTGACCGAGCTTCAGGTTCTTGTCGATGGCGGTGGTGTCGCACGAGGCGGCCGTGGTCGGCGCCTTGCGGTCCAGCATCCAGCCTTCCCAGCTCATCGCGCGATCTTTCGAGCACCAGATCGACTTCGATTTCGCGGTCGAATCCGGCGAGAGCACGGGATACAGGAACGTGTACACGGTGACGTTATCGATGGACTTCAAGGTCGATTCGAGTTGCTTGCAATACGGGCAATTCGGGTCCGAGAACACCGCGATCTTGCGGCTGCCGTTGCCCTTCACCACTTTCACCGCGTTCTCGAAAGGCAGCTTCGCGAAGTCGATCTTGTTGGTCTCGGAGAGCCGCGCTTCCGTGAGATTCTTGCTGCTGCGCGTATCGACGAGATCGCCGATCAGCACGTAGTTGCCGGTGGCGTCGGTATAGACGATCTGCGAGCCGAGGTTCACTTCATAGAGCCCTGGAATGGGCGTCTTGTCGACACTCTTGATGTTCGCGTCGCCCATGCGCGATTCGAGCGTGGACTTGATCTTGTCGGTGGTCTGGTCGGCCTGCGCCGTACAGCCGAGACCAAGTGTCACGGCGAGTGCCGCGGCCGCTGCGAGTGCCGTTCGAAGTGTGCGTTTCATGTTCTTTTCCTGTATGTGCCTGGCGTGTCTTTAACCGAGCGCGGCCGAAACCAGCCAGCGCTTGACGAGTGGCTGCGCGCCCACGAGCGCCATGCCGGTATTGCGAACCGCGCGCGCAAGCGTGCCCGGCACCGAGAAAAGCCGTTGCAAGCCGTCTGTCGCCAACATGAGTTTTTGTATGTCTTCGCGGCGCGCGCGTTCGTAGCGGCGCAGCAAAATGGGATCGCCAAGATTGCGAAAACCTTCTTTATTGGCGATGACATCCGCGAGCGCGGCGACATCGCGCAAACCGAGGTTCATGCCTTGCCCGGCTAGCGGATGAATTAAATGCGCGGCGTCGCCGATAAGCGCGACACGTGGCGCAATCAGCTTGTCGACCGTTTGCAACGCGAGCGGGAAGCCTTGCGCGGGCGTCACGCATTCGAGCGTGCCGAGCATGTTTTGCGTGGCCTGTTCGACTTGTGCCGCGAGTTGCGCGGGATCGAGCGCGAGGAGTTCGTCGGCGTGTTCGGTGCGCGCGGACCAGACGAGTGAGACGTGATCGCCCGGCAGCGGCAGCAGCGCGATGATTTCCGAGTCGCGGAACCATTGGTAGGCGGTTTCGCCGTGCGGCCGCTCCGCCTTGAAATTCGCGACCACGCCCGTTTGCCGATAATCGCGCCGGTCGACCTTCGCGCCCATTTGCGCGCGCACCCAAGAATGCGCGCCATCCGCGCCGACGATCAGATCCGCTTCGAGCGTCTCGCCGCTTGCAAGCGTGACGTGCGCGGCATCGTCCTCGACCGTCATGCCCTGCGCGCGCGATTCGAACCACGACAGACTCGGCTGGAAGCGCAGCGCGGCGTCGAGCGACTGTTCGATCAGATTCGACTCGACGATCCACGCGAGCTGCGGCACCGAGGCCTGGAACGCGGAGAAGTGCAGTTCCGCGTGCGTGCCGCCGAACACGCGCATGTCGAAGACGGGCCCGAGCCGCGTGCGATCGAGCGCTTGCCAGACGCGCAGCCGTTCGAGCAGCGTCTGCGAACTCGACGAGAGCGCGTAGATGCGCGAATCGAACGCGGCGCCCGCGGGCAAGGCGGCAGCTTGCGGCGCGAGCAACGCGGTGCGCAAGCCGGATTGCGCGAGCGCGAGCGCGGCGGTCTTGCCGACGAGCCCGCCGCCGACGACAACTGCATGAAAGGTCAAGGGATGCGAAGTCATCCGGCCATTATAGCCGTGAGGATTGCAGCGTATTTGGCGCCTGCGCGGCGCTGCGGCGGGCCGTCGCGGAAGGCGGCGCGAAACGCCGCTGCCCGGCGCGGCGGTACAATGGCGGTTTGCCTGGCCGCTCGACGCGGCCGTTGCGCTGGCGGGCGTTTTTGCCAATTCAGCCTTTGCCCGGCGCGCGACTTTTGACGAAACCCGCGCGGCCTGCGCCGTCTCACCAGTTCGAAGGATTCCATGAGCCTCCAATGCGGCATCGTCGGCTTGCCTAACGTCGGCAAGTCCACTCTATTCAATGCTTTGACCAAGGCGGGTATTGCCGCCGAGAACTATCCGTTCTGCACCATCGAGCCGAATGTCGGCGTGGTCGAAGTGCCGGACGCGCGCCTCACCGCGCTCGCCGAAATCGTGAAGCCCGAGCGTATCCTGCCGGCCGTCGTCGAGTTCGTGGATATCGCGGGTCTCGTCGCGGGCGCGTCGAAGGGCGAAGGTCTCGGCAATCAGTTCCTCGCGAACATCCGCGAGACGGATGCCATCACGCACGTCGTGCGCTGCTTCGACGACGAGAACGTGATCCACGTCGCGGGCAAGATCGATCCGCTGGACGATATCGGCGTCATCAACACGGAACTCGCGCTTGCGGATCTGTCGACGGTCGAAAAAGCGCTCACGCGTTATTCGAAGGCGGCGAAGTCGGGCAACGACAAGGAAGCGGGCAAGCTCGTCGCCGTGCTCGAAAAGGTGCGCGCGCAGCTCGACGAGGCCAAGCCGGTGCGTGCGCTTTCGTTGAACGAAGACGAGCAGGCGCTCATCAAGCCGTTTTGCCTCATCACGGCGAAGCCGACCATGTATGTGGCGAACGTGAAGGACGACGGTTTCGAGAACAACCCGTATCTCGACGCCGTTCGCAAGCATGCGGACGCGGAGAACGCGCCGGTCGTCGCGGTGTGCGCGGCAATCGAAGCGGAAATCGCCGATCTGGACGACGCGGACAAGCAGGACTTCCTCGCCGACATGGGCATGGACGAGCCGGGTTTGAACCGCGTGATCCGGGCGGGTTTCAAGTTGCTTGGTTTGCAGACGTACTTCACGGCTGGCGTGAAGGAAGTGCGCGCGTGGACCATTCATATCGGCGATACGGCGCCTCAGGCCGCTGGCGCCATCCATACCGATTTCGAGCGCGGCTTCATTCGCGCGCAGACCATCGCGTTCGATGACTACGTCGCGTTCAAGGGCGAGCAAGGCGCAAAGGAAGCCGGGAAGATGCGGGCCGAAGGCAAGGAATACGTCGTGCACGACGGGGACGTGATGAACTTCTTGTTCAACGTTTGAGCGCCGTCAAGCGTCAAGAATCGTCAAATCGTCTTGCATGAAAAAGCGGAGCGCCCGATAAACGGGGCTCCGCTTTTTCATGAGCGGTACCCGATAAAAATAAAGAGAGACAAAAAGAAGATGAAAGGACCCGCGTTTCTGCGTTCGCTCGCTGCGACGTGTTGCATTGCATTGTCCGCGAGCGTCATCCCTTGCACACCGGCGAACGCGTACGCGAACAGCGCGAACGCGAACAACTTCAACCCGCAACCTGACGAAAACGACCTCGACAGACATGGCCATTACGTCAACCGCGACGGCAACGTAATCCATGCGCCCTCTCGCTCGCGTTCGGGTGCGGTACCCGAAGGCGCGACCGCGCAGTGCCGCGACGGCTCGTACAGCTTCAGCCGCCACCACGGCGGAACGTGTTCGCGGCATGGCGGCGTGGCGCGCTGGCAATAGCCTGAGCACGCCCGAAGTACAATGACATTCGATCCCGCGCGGCACACGCGCCGGGAAGCGCGTCATCCCGCGCCGACGATTCGCGTCGAATGCCGATAACGCGGCGTGCGCGTCCCGCACGCAGCCGCCCGCGCCCGGCGTTCGCACTCTTCACCACACCATTACAGACAACATCGACATGGCCCAATACGTCTTCACCATGAACCGCGTCGGCAAGATCGTCCCGCCGAAGCGTCAGATCCTGAAAGACATCTCACTCTCGTTCTTCCCCGGCGCGAAGATCGGTCTGCTAGGTCTCAACGGTTCAGGCAAGTCCACACTCATCCGGATCATGGCGGGCGTCGATAAGGACATCGAAGGCGACGCCACGCCGATGCCCAATCTGAACATCGGCTATTTGCCGCAGGAACCGCAACTCGATCCGCAACAAACCGTGCGTCAGGCAGTCGAAGAAGGTCTCGGCGATGTCTTCCAGGCAACCAAGAAGCTCGACGAAATCTACGCCGCTTACGCCGAGCCCGACGCCGACTTCGACAAGCTCGCCGCCGAGCAGGCGAAGTACGAAGCCATCCTCGCGACGAGCGACGGCGGCAGCCCCGAGCAGCAACTCGAAGTCGCCGCCGATGCGCTGCGCCTGCCCGCGTGGGACGCGACCATCGAACATCTTTCGGGCGGCGAAAAGCGCCGCGTCGCGCTGTGCAAGCTCCTGCTGCAAAAGCCCGACATGCTCCTGCTCGACGAACCGACCAACCACCTCGACGCCGAATCCGTCGAATGGCTCGAACAGTTCTTGACGCGCTATCCGGGCACCGTCGTCGCGGTCACGCACGATCGCTACTTCCTCGACAACGCCGCCGAATGGATTCTCGAACTCGACCGCGGTCACGGCATTCCGTGGAAGGGCAACTACAGCAGCTGGCTCGACCAGAAGGAAGAGCGCCTGAAGCAGGAAGAATCGAGCGAATCCGCCCGCCAGAAAGCCATCAAGAAGGAACTGGAATGGGTGCGCCAAAATCCGAAGGGACGTCAGGCGAAGTCGAAGGCGCGCATCGCACGCTTCGAGGAACTCAACAGCCAGGAATATCAGAAGCGGAACGAAACGCAGGAAATCTTCATTCCCGTGGGCGATCGTCTCGGTAATGAAGTCATCGAGTTCAAAAACGTCAGCAAGGCGTATGGCGACCGGCTGCTGATCGACAACCTCAGCATGAAGATTCCGGCGGGCGCGATCGTCGGTATCATCGGGCCGAACGGCGCGGGCAAGTCCACGCTGTTCCGCATGCTGACCGGCAAGGAGCAGCCGGATTCCGGCGAGATCGTGCAAGGGCCGACGGTCAGGCTCGCCTATGTCGATCAAAGCCGCGACGCGCTTGGCGCCGACAAGACCGTGTTCGAGGAAATCTCCGGCGGCGCGGATGTGCTCACGGTTGGCAAGTACGAAACGCCGTCGCGCGCGTATATCGGCCGCTTCAACTTCAAGGGCAGCGATCAGCAGAAGCTCGTCGGCAATCTGTCGGGCGGCGAACGCGGACGTCTGCATCTGGCGAAAACGCTGATCGCGGGCGGCAACGTCTTGCTGCTCGACGAACCGTCCAACGACCTCGACGTCGAAACGCTCCGCGCGCTCGAAGACGCGTTACTCGAATTCGCCGGCTCGGTCATGGTGATCTCGCACGATCGCTGGTTCCTGGACCGTATCGCCACACACATCATCGCGTTCGAAGGCGACTCGCACGTCGAGTTCTTCGACGGCAACTATCAGGAATACGAGGCCGACAAGCGCAAGCGGCTCGGCGAAGAAGCCGCGAGGCCGAAGCGTCTGCGCTACAAGCCGATCACGCGCTGATCCTTTGCGTGAACGGATGAGACGAGGAACGCGCGTGCCTATGCGCGCGCGCGCACCGACATCGGACACGAATGCGGCGACTGTCTGAGGCACGTCGCCGCCAGTCTTCACGGCATCTTTGCAACACGCTAGCGGCGCGACAGAGGCTGAAAAGTACGCGCTCACTTAAAAAAACGATGCACGCGAAACGGCTTACCGCCGAGTGAGCCTCAGGCAGAACCAGTATTCGGGAGACATTGCAGATGGCGCGATCGAAAGCGCAACGGGGAGCGCTTTGGGCAGTCGGAATCGTCGTGGCGATCATCGTCGTGGCGGTTGGCGGGTGGCTCTTCGTCGCGCATCAGATGAAGGAGCGCATTCTCGAAACGCTCGGGCCGAACGGCTCGGCCGAAGAGATCGATGTCGGCTTCGGCCACGTCACACTGTCGCGCGTGCGTCTGCGCGGCCCGCAGGACTGGCCCGCGAGCGACGCCATGCGCGCCGAGCGCATCGTGCTCGACATCGACATGCACGAAGCGCTGCGAAACCGCGTGCATCTGCATGGCGTGAGCGTGGACAACTACTATTTGTCGATCGTGCGTTCCGCCGATGGCCGCGTGCAGATTCTGCCCGGTCTCAAGGAAACCGCGCGCGTCGCCGACGCCAAGCCCGACGCGAAGGAAGACGCGCGCTCGCAGGAAGAGAAGCTCATCGATCGCGTGTCGTTCGAACGCGGCTCGATGGAGTTCTTCGATTCATCGGTGCAAAAGCCGCCGTATCGCGTGTTGATCAGCGATTCGCGCGCGACCATCGACCATCTGCATCTCCCCGCGCTCACCGACCGCACCAATCTGTCGATGTCCGGTTCGATCAAGGGTCCGTCGCATACGGGAACGGTTTCGTGGGGCGGCTGGATGGTCATCGCCAACAAGGATTCGCAGACGCGCGCCGTGCTGAGCGGCGTGGATATCGCGTCGCTCGACCCTTATCTGCTGAAAAAGGCCGGCGCGCGTGCGGCGGTGACGGGCGGGACCATCGACCTCACCGTGGACGCGAACATCCACGATTACCGCATTCATGCGCCCGGCACGCTCACGCTGAATCACTTGCAGATCAGCGACACCGGCAACGGACTCGACACCTTCCTCTCCATTCCGACGAAAGCCGCAGTCGCCGCGCTGAAAGACCGCAAGGATCAGATCAAGCTCGACTTCGTGCTCGACGGCGATCTGCGCGATCCGAAGTTTTCGCTGCAGGAAAGTCTGTCGAAGAAACTCGCCGCCGGTTTTGCGAAGGCGCTCGGTGTGAGCGTCGAAGGCGTGGCCAAAGGCACGGGCGATACCGTGCGCGGTATTGGCAACGCGCTCAAGAGTTTGCTCGGTCAGTAAGCGTCAGATAGGCACGGCGAGCGCGCGCAGCTTCGTTTCGGTTTCCATCGCGCCCGTGTAGTGGATGCCGTGCCAGCCGAGATCCGTGGCGGCCTGCGCGTTCTTCGCGTTGTCGTCGATGAAGACGAGTTCGTGCGGCTGAATGCCCGGCAGATGCTTTTCGATCTCCGCGCGCATCAACGCGAAAATTTGCGGGTCGGGCTTGACGATTCCCACGCGCCCCGAAACGATGATCTCGCGAAACCGCCGCAACACGTCGAAGCGTTCCCACGCATACGGGAACGTCTCCGCCGACCAGTTCGTCAGGCCAAATAGCGGCACGCCTTCCGCGTCCAGCCGGTCGACGAGCGCCACGCCCTCTTCCAGCACGCCCGACACCATCTCGTGCCAGCGCGCATAGAACGCGCGAATCAGCGCTTCGTGATCGGGATAGCGCGCGATCAGTTCGGCGGTGCCTTCTTCTATGGTCTGCCCGCCGTCCTGTTGTACGACCCAATCCATCTTGCAGACGTTGTCGAGAAACCAGCGGCGCTCGGTTTCGTCCGGAATCAGTTGCCGGTACAAATACTCGCGGTCCCAGTCGATCAACACGCCGCCGAAGTCGAATACGACTGCCTTGATGGTCATGGTTTTGCTGCTCCTTCTTGTTTCGGATCAGATAGCCTGCGTGCGTTTTTCGAGCCACGCCAACGCCGTGCCCGACACATGCGGCAACACGCGCCGGCGCACTTCCTCGTGATAAGCGTTGAGCCACGCACGCTCGTCCTCGCGCAGCAAGGCCAGGTCGATGCAGCGGGTATCGATAGGGCAGAGCGTGAGCGTTTCGAAGTCGAGGAAATCGCCGAATTCGGTCTTGCCCGCGCTTCGGTTCAGCACCAGATTCTCGATGCGAATGCCCCACTTGCCCGGCCGATAGATGCCCGGCTCGATAGACGTGATCATGCCCTCTTCCATCGCCGTCCAGCTTTCGGCGGGCGCGTAGTGCGAGATGACCTGCGGGCCTTCATGCACGTTCAGAAAGTAGCCGACGCCGTGCCCGGTCCCGTGGCCGTAGTCCGCGCCGGCTTCCCAGATCGGCGCGCGCGCGATGGAATCGAGCATTGGCGAACGGATACCACGCGGAAAGCGTGCGCGCGACAGCGCCATCGTTCCTTTCAGCACGATGGTGAAATCGCGCTTGTGTTCAGCCGTGATCTCGCCGACGGGAACCACGCGTGTGATGTCCGTCGTGCCGCTCACATACTGTCCGCCCGAATCGATCAAGAGCAAGCCATTGCCTTCTATCACCGAATGCGACGCTTCGGTTGCGCGGTAGTGCGGCATCGCGCCGTTGGCATTGAAGCCCGCGATAGTGCCGAAGCTCAGCGTCACGAAGCCCGGACGCCGCGCGCGCGCCGCCGTGAGCTTTTCGTCGATGGTAAGTTCCGTAATGCGCTCGCGGCCCAGCGCATTCTCGAACCAGGCGAAGAATTCCGCGAGCGCCGCGCCGTCCCGTTCCATCGTCGCGCGGATATGCTCGGCTTCCGCCGCCGTCTTTTGCGACTTCGCGAAGGTGGACGGATTCACGCCTTCCACGATCGTCACCGCCGAGGGCACTTGCTCCAGCAAACCATGCGTGATGCGGCGCGGGTCGATCAGGAGCGTGGCGCCGGCGGGCAGCGCGGCGAGTGCGCGGGGCGCATCGGCGTAAGGCGCGACGCGCACGTTGTCGCGCGCGAGCCATTCCTCGAGCTCGGCCGACACCTTGCCATCGGCGATGAAGATCGTCGCGTCGTCAGTGCCGATCAACGCGTGCGCGACGAACACGGGGTTGTAGCTGACATCGCCGCCGCGCAGATTGAAGATCCACGCGAGATCGTCGAGCGTGGACACGAAGTGCCACTGCGCGTTTTTTGCGCGCAAGGCTTCGCGCACCTGGGCGAGTTTGTCCGCGCGGCTCACGCTGGCGTGCGGCGCGGCATGTTCGTAGATGGGCGCGTCAGGCAAACCGGGACGCGTCGGCCAGATGGAATCGAGCAGATCGACATCCGTGCGCAGTACGATGCCGCGTGCCTTCAGCGCATCCGCAAGCGAGCGCGCCGCCGCCACGCCGAGCACGGCGCCATCGACGCCGACGACATCGCCCGAATCGACATGCGCCGCCAGCCATTCGACGTGCGGCGCGGTTTGCTGGCCGCCCATCATCTTCATGAGCACGATGCCGGTGCCCGCCAGTTGCGCCTCGGCTTGCGTCCAATAGCGGCTGTCCACCCAGACGCCCGCGAAATCCGCCGTCACCACGAGCGTGCCGACCGAACCGGTGAAGCCGGACAGCCATTGCCGCCCTTGCCAGCGCTCCGGCAGATATTCGGAAAGATGCGGGTCTGCCGACGGAATCAGCACGGCGGCAAGATTGTCGAGCGCCATCTGGCCGCGCAGCGATTCAATGCGCCGGGCGAACTCGGCTGCGTCGGGAATGGCGGAATATGCGATGCGGTCGTTCATGAAGTCACCTGCATGGAATGCGTGAGGAAGCGCCGGCGAGCGCGGGTTTAGCGACGCGCGGCAAGGCCGACTGTCACCGTCACGACGACGAGCGCGAACACCGTGCACGCGAACCATTCAAGCGTATCGCCGTCGTGATACAGGTTGATGATATTGCCGAACATGCGCGCGACGATTATCGCCAATATGCCCGCGACGATGGCCGTCCAGATGCGCCCCGCCGCGCCTGTGCCCACGCGCCCCGCGCGCCGCAGCGGATGCAGCCACCAACCCGTCGCGCCGATTACCGCGCCCAAAAAGATCAAGCCCGTCCAGCCCATCAGCTACCGCGCCCCTTTGATTGCGTTTGAACCGGCGCCGCGCGCCGTTAGCGGTCGAGTTTAGGGGGCCAGGTTGGCGATGGCAAGTGCGTTTCCTTGAACGATTTATGCGACTAAGCTTAAAAATGAAAATATGCCGGGCCGGTAAAATGACCGCTTTAGCCACGCTGATTTAAGGGCGATACTCTAAGGAGTCATTGCCCAAGTTCGCGGCATCGATTTAATGGGTTTACAGCGGAAATAAAGCACCATGTTTGAGAAAAGCCTCATATCGCTAAACGGTCTGGAATTCATCATGACCTACCGCGGTTCCACGCTGGAGCGGCGTGAAAATCTGCGCGGCATATTGCGCCATCTCGATTCGACTTATTCCGACTACACGGTTTATCTCATCGAAGCCGATGCCACGCCCACCTTTCACTGGTCGGGCCTCGGCGACGAAAAGATCAGGCATGTCTTCGTATGCGACAACGGCCCCTTTCCAAAGGCGCGCCTATGCAATCTGGGCGCGCGAATGTGCACCGGCGACATCATTTGTTTCCATGACGCGGACATGATTTCCAATCCGGATTATCTGCCGCTTTGCATCAACGCAATTCGTCATGGAACGGCAAGCGACGCACTTTGCCCATTCACGAACGTAATTAACGTTACGGGTGTTTATCGCGATGCATTCATTGTTTCCGGAGATTACGCAATACTAAAACCGTTTCTCGAAAGCGACCGGCCCGAAGAAATGGAAATTCTCTATGCGAATACGCCGGGCGCCATCGTGCTCATAAAACGCTCGGATTACATGCGCGTCGGCGGCTACGATCCGCGCTTCATTGGCTGGGGCGGCGAAGATGACGACCTGCTCACGCGCGCGGTGCGGCTCGGCGTTCGCTGGCATTCCGTGCCCGATGCAAACGCGTCGCTGTTCCATCTGCATCACGACAATACTTCGCGGCACGCGGCCATTGCCGCCGCCGAACGAAATCGCGAAGCGGCTGCCGAGACGCATGCATTGTCGCAAGAGGAACTCGAAGCGCGCGCCGCCGAGCTGGCAAAGTACTTCGATTGAGCGCGGCGCTGCGTCCTGGCGTCGCACGAGCGTGCGGCTTCGCGCCAGCTGCAAGCGGCGCGAGCGAACACCAGCCATCCCCTATGCCGCCTATAAATGAAGAGATTGGTAAAACGCTATAATATTGCGCTATCTGAAAGGCCATCGGCTTAGGCCCATTACATGCAGCTCCTCACGATCGGAATCAATCACCACACTGCGCCTGTCGCCTTGCGCGAACGCGTGGCGTTTCCGCTCGAACAGCTGAAGCCCGCTCTGGGCGCGCTGAAGGACATCTGGCTTGGGCCGCTCGCCAAGGTTTCGCCCGAAGCGGCGATCCTCTCGACCTGCAATCGCACCGAACTTTACTGCGCCACCGACGACGCCGCCGCGCGCGACGCTGCCATTCAGTGGATGTCGAAGTACCACAATCTCCCGGTTTCGGAACTCGCGCCGCACGTCTACGCGCTGCCGCAGTCCGAGGCCGTGCGTCACGCCTTCCGCGTCGCCTCGGGGCTGGATTCCATGGTGCTCGGCGAAACGCAGATCGTCGGACAAATGAAGGATGCCGTGCGCACCGCGTCGGAAGCGGGCGCGCTCGGTACTTATCTCAACCAGTTGTTTCAGCGCACCTTCGCGGTGGCCAAAGAAGTGCGCTCGACGACCGAGATCGGCGCGCAGTCCGTTTCCATGGCCGCCGCCGCCGTGCGACTCGCCCAGCGCATCTTCGAAAACATTTCGAGTCAGCGCGTGCTTTTCATCGGCGCGGGCGAAATGATCGAACTCTGCGCCACGCACTTCGCCGCGCAAAATCCGCGCGAACTGGTGGTCGCAAACCGCACGGCCGAACGCGGCGAAAAGCTCGCCGAACGTTTCAACGGCCGCGCTATTCCGCTTTCCGAGCTGCCCACGCGCATGCACGAGTTCGACATCATCGTGTCGTGCACGGCGTCGACGCTGCCTATCATCGGGCTGGGCGCGGTCGAACGCGCGGTGCGCGCGCGCCGGCATCGGCCAATCTTCATGGTCGATCTCGCCGTGCCGCGCGATATCGAGCCGGAAGTCGGCAATCTGCAGGACGTGTTCCTCTATACCGTCGACGACCTCGGCGCGATCGTGCGCGAAGGCAATGCGTCGCGGCAAGCTGCCGTCGCGCAAGCCGAAGCGATCATCGAAACGCGTGTGCAGAATTTCATGCAGTGGCTGGATGCGCGCAGTATCGTGCCGGTCATCCGCCACATGCATACACAAGCCGACGCGCTGCGCCGCGCCGAAGTCGAACGCGCGCGCAAGCTGCTCGCGCGCGGCGACGATCCCGCCGCCGTGCTCGAAGCATTGTCGCAATCGCTCACCAACAAGCTCATTCATGGTCCGACGCACGCGCTCAATCGCGCGACCACGGAAGAGCGCGCCCAGCTCATCGACCTGATGAGCGGCTTCTACCGCCACGGTTCGTCCGACAAGCCGCAAGACGACACGCCTTCGGCGCCTGAATCGTCGCAGTCTCCGGACCGTTAGCGGCTTTCCTTGCTGTTCTCCAATGCCGCGCGGCGCTGACGCGCAGGCATTTCTGATTCCACAATTCTCCGGAGCATCGCTCCAACTCCGCCCGATGAAAACGAGCATGCAAAGCAAGCTCGACCAGCTTGCAAAACGGCAGGTCGAACTCAACGAATTGTTGAGCCGCGAAGACGTGACCGCCGATATGGATCAGTATCGGAAACTCACGCGCGAACATGCGGAAATCAGTCCGGTCGTCGAGCAGTACGCGCTCTGGCGTCAGGCGCTCAACGACGAAGCGACCGCGCAGGAATTGCTGTCCGATCCGTCGATGCGAGATTTCGCCGAAGAGGAAATCGGCGAAGCGCGCGAACGCATGGCGACGATCGAAAGCGATCTGCAGACCATGCTGCTGCCGACCGATCCCAACGACGAGCGCAATATCTTCATCGAAATTCGCGCGGGCACGGGCGGCGACGAATCCGCGCTGTTCGCGGGCGACCTGCTGCGCATGTATCTGCGCTATGCGGAGCGCAACCGCTGGACCGCCGAAACCATGTCCGAGAGCGTGTCCGACTTGGGCGGCTACAAGGAAGTGATCGTGCGGATTGCGGGCCACGGCGCCTTCTCGCGGCTCAAGTTCGAGTCGGGCGGGCATCGCGTTCAACGTGTGCCGGCGACGGAAACGCAGGGGCGCATCCATACGTCTGCGTGCACGGTCGCGGTCATGCCGGAAGCCGATGAAATCAGCGAAGTGGTGATCAATCCGGCGGATCTGCGTATCGATACCTTCCGCGCGTCGGGCGCGGGCGGGCAGCACATCAACAAGACCGATTCGGCCGTGCGCGTCACGCACTTGCCGACCGGAATCGTCGTCGAATGTCAGGACGACCGCTCGCAGCACAAGAACAAGGATCGCGCGCTGAAGGTGCTCGCCGCGCGCATCAAGGACAAGCAGTATCACGAGCAACACGCGAAGGAAGCGGCGACGCGCAAGAGTCTGATCGGTTCGGGCGACCGCTCCGAGCGCATTCGCACCTACAATTTTCCGCAAGGGCGCATGACGGATCACCGCATCAATCTGACGCTCTACAAGCTCGAATACATCATGGACGGCGATATCGACGAACTGATCGGCGCGCTCGTGAGCGAGCATCAGGCGGAATTGCTCGCGGCGCTCGGGGAAACCGAGTGACGACCGCAGTCGATCTGCTGCGTGCGTGTGCGCTGCCCGCGCTCGAAGCGCGCGTCTTGCTGATGCACGTGCTCGGCTGGCGACGCACGCAGCTCATCACGCGCGACCGCGAAGCGCTTGGCGCCATCGCGGTTAGCCGCTTCGAGGCGCTCGTCGCGCGCCGTGTCGCGGGAGAACCGATCGCGCAGCTGACTGGAACGCGTGAATTTTTCGGGCTCGAATTCGACGTGACGCCCGATGTGCTGATTCCGCGCCCGGAAACCGAATTGCTGGTGGAAACGGCGCTCGACGCCATCGCGAATACGCCGAACGCGCGCGTGCTCGATCTCGGCACGGGAACCGGCGCCATTGCGGTTTCGCTTGCGCATGCACGGCCCGACGCGCGCGTGTGGGCCGTGGACCGCTCAGGCGCCGCGCTGGATGTCGCGCGTCGCAATGCAGAACGGCTGCTCGATCCGGCGCGCGCGGGCGGGCCGCTCGCGTTCGTCGAAAGCGACTGGACCGCGAAGGTCGATCCTTCGCTGCTCTTCGAAGCCATCGTGAGCAATCCGCCGTATATCGCAAGCGACGATCCGCATTTGCAGCAAGGCGATCTGCGCTTCGAGCCGCGCGACGCGCTCACCGATGACGCCGACGGTTTGTCCTGCATCCGGACCATTATCGAGCGAGCGCCGTTTCTGCTTGCGCGCCGTGGCGTGCTGTGGCTCGAACACGGCTACGATCAGTCCGACGCCGTACGCCGACTGCTCACGGCGCGCGGTTTCACCGATGTGCATTCGCTGCGCGATCTGGCGGGAATCAAGCGCATCAGCGGCGGCGTTTTCAATGCCTGAGCGCGGCGGGCGAGCGAGGCAGCGGTCAGCCCGGAATAGCGAAATCCGCTATCATTTCAACACTTAGTCCCCACCGACATCAAAGCGCAGGAACATCATGGAAACGCAAGAACGCATCAAGCAACTCGTCGATCAAAACGCGGTCGTCCTCTTCATGAAGGGCACGGCGCAGTTCCCGATGTGCGGTTTCTCCGGCCGCGCCATCCAGGTGCTGAAGGCGTGTGGCGTCGATCAGATCACGACCGTGAACGTGCTCGAAGACAACGAAATTCGTCAGGGCATCAAGCAATTCTCGAACTGGCCGACCATTCCGCAGCTTTACGTGAAGGGCGAGTTCATCGGCGGCTCGGACATCATGATGGAGATGTACGAATCCGGCGAACTGCAACAGCTCTTCGCCGCTGCCTGAAGTCATCTTCGAAGTGAACGCGCCTGCCGCCCGACGACGGCTCATCGTCGCCATCACGGGCGCCACGGGCGCGATTTACGGCGTGCGTCTGCTTGAAACGTTGCGCCATGTTTCCGGCGTGGAAACGCATTTGCTCGTTTCCAGCGCCGGCTGGCTCAATATCCAGCACGAGCTGGAACTCGATAAATCCACGGTTCACGCGCTCGCGGACGTTGTTCATAACGTGCGCGATGTCGGCGCGAGCATCGCGTCCGGCTCGTTTTCCACGGAAGGCATGATCGTCGCGCCGTGCTCCATGCGATCGCTGGCAAGCATCGCACACGGACTCTCCGACAATCTCATCACGCGCGCGGCGGATGTCGTGCTCAAGGAGCGTCGCCGTCTGGTGCTGCTGGTGCGCGAAACGCCGCTCAACCTCGCGCATCTGCGCAATATGACCGCCGTGACGGAAATGGGCGGCGTAATTTTTCCGCCGCTGCCGGCGTTTTATCAGAAGCCGGCGAGCATCGACGAGATGGTGGATCACACCGTCGCGCGGGTGATCGATCTGTTCCAGATCGCATCGCCGGCCGCCGCTGCATGGGAAGGAATGCGCGGCGAAGCGGACTGAGCGTCGATTCGATTGCAAACTCCGACGACACAATTCATTGCTTCACCGGCCGTTTATTTCCGCTAATACCGGCCGTACATTGGTGGCATCCAACTCAATACGCGACGCCATGACTTCCCTTCCCTCCGTTTTCATTTCTCACGGCGCGCCGACGCTGCCTATCGACCCGTCGATGCCTTCCGGCGAATTCGCCTCGCTCGCTGAAACGCTGCCGCGCCCACGCGCCATCCTCATGCTTTCGGCTCATTGGGGCACGACGCAACCCGTTGCGAGCATCGCCGAGCGGCCGCAAACCATCCACGATTTCTACGGTTTTCCGCGCGCGCTCTATGAACTGCGCTATCCCGCGCCCGGCGCGCCCGATCTCGCCCGCAACGCCGCCGCGCTGCTCGGCGAGCACGGCATTGCTGCGAGCACGACGGAGCACGGCCTCGATCACGGCGCGTGGGTGCCGCTTCTGCTCATGTTTCCCAACGCCGACATCCCAGTCGCGCAACTTTCCATTCAACCGCGCCTCGATGCCGCGCATCACTTTGGTATCGGCCGGGCGCTGCGCGATTTGCGGCGTGACGGCGTGATGATCGTCGGTTCCGGGCAGATCACGCATAACCTGCGCATGGCGGATTTCGGCGCGCGTCCTGAAGATGCCGATCCGCGCGTCGATGAGTTCACGCAATGGTTCGAGGCGCGTCTTGCCGATCGCGACATCGACGCGCTGCTCGACTATCGCGCCCGCGCGCCGCACGCCGCGCTGATGCATCCGACCGACGAGCATCTGCTGCCAGTATTTGGCGCACTAGGCGCTGCGGCGGATGACTATCAGTTGCGCATACAGTCGCTCGGCACTTTCCAGCGCGCGCTCGCAATGACGAACTACGTGTTCGCGGACGCCTGAGGCCTGAACGCACGAGCCGCGCAGGAAAGAACGAAGCCCGCCTGATTGCTCAGGCGGGCTTCGTTTTACCGCTTCTCGTCGACGATCTGTTTACGCGCCGACTTCGTGCTGAATGTCTTCGTGCGCTTCGCGTTCATCCAGATAGTCCGTCCTATAACCGGTGTGCACGCCCCAGAAGTAAAACACGAGCGCGAGCACGGCGACGAGCGCCATGTCCCAGCCATACGGCAACACGCCACTTCCGCCGAATTCCTTGCTGCCGATGAGCGACATGACGGCCATCGTCGGCAGATACGCCACCAGCCACCACGCGGCTTTCAGATCGCGGCCCCATCCCGCGAAGCCGGTCTTGCCCTGGAAGTAGAAGTACACGGGCAGCGCGACGACCATCAACAGGATGATTTCGCCGGTCAGCGGCCACTTTGCCCAGTACAGGACGAGCGACGCGCAAACGAACGCGAACGGCGCGACCAAGCCCATTAAGGGCAAGCGGACCGGCCGTTCCAGATCCGGCGCGGCGCGGCGCAGCGCCATCAGGCTCACAGGCCCGGTGAGATACGAAATGACCGTCGCCACCGAAATCACCGCCGCCAGCGTGCCCCAACCCCGGAAGAAGAACAGGAACACGAACGCGACGAACAGGTTAAACCACATCGCGGGACGCGGCACGCCGTAGAACGGATGCACGTTGCCGAATATCTTCGGCATCGTGTTGTTGCGCTCCATCGCGTAGATCATGCGCGTGGTCGTCGCCATGTAGGTGGTGCCGGTGCCGCTCGGGCTCACGAAAGCATCGACATAAAGAAGCACAGCGAGCCAGTTCAAATTCAGCGCCAGCGCCAGTTCCGCGAACGGCGACGCGAAGTTGAAATGCGACCAGCCCTTCGCGACATCGGCGGGATTGACCGCGCCGATGTAGGCCACTTGCAGCAATACATAGATCACGAGCGCGATCAGAATCGAGCCGATCACAGCGGACGGGATGCTCCGCGACGGATTGCGCGCCTCGCCCGCGAGATTGACCGGGCTCTGAAAGCCGTTGAAGCTGAATACGATGCCGCTCGTCGCCACTGCCGTCAGCACGGCCGGCCAGCCATAGGGCGCGAAGCTCGACGCCGTGCCGAAGTTCTCGGAATGGAACCCTGTATAGATGAGGCCCGCGATGGTCAGGCCGGGAATCAGGAACTTGAAAACAGTGATTGTCGAGTTGGCGCGCGCGAACACCTTCACGCCCCAGTAGTTGAGCATGAAGTACACGACCACGAGCAGCGCCGAGAGGATCAGCCCTGAAGTCGTGAGCGTTTCGTTCACGAAGAGCGCATGCGCCCATTCATAAGGCCACGTGCTCATATATTGAATGGATGCCTCGGCCTCGATCGGAATGACCGAGACGATGGCAATCCAGTTCGCCCACGCGCTGATGAAACCGACGAGCGCGCCATGCGAATAGCGCGCGTAACGCACCATGCCGCCGGATTCGGGAAACGTCGCGCCCAACTCCGCGTAAGTAAGAGCGATCGCCATGATGACGACCGCGCCGATCACCCACGCGACCATGGCTGCGGGACCGGCGATCTTGGCCGCTTTCCACGCGCCGAACAACCAGCCTGAACCGATGATGGAACCGAGGCCGGTAAGCATGAGTGCTATCGGCCCGATATTTCGTTGTATCGAACTCTTCACATTGTTCTCCAGTGTCTCTCGCCTTGCGCTTGGAGGTCAGGCGCACGAATGCACATCAGCCGCGCGCGATGCCGGCCTACGGTCCGGTGATAGGGCGATTTTGGTGCAACCTTGGCAGGTTGGCGCGTAGTGTAACGGTTGCACCTTTCGAATGCAGCGAAGGATTGTCAGCTTTCATCAGTTTTTGCGCGATGAAAGCTACCACACGGCGGTGATAGACAGTTGGCAGTGAAATTATGAAAGATTCGTAAGATACGTTGCGATATCTCAAAAAGTCCCTGCGCGGCAGTCGGATATTATTTGACCGCGAAAACGATTAGCCGTATAAACCTTCTTGCAGGATTTCAAGTGGCGAGTGACTTGTGGTTCTTTCGTAGTTCGCCATCGCGGTGCTCCGGTTGGTCCCATTGCCCCTTCCTTGATCTTCATGCACCCTTGGCTTCGGCCTCATTCATCAATTTTTTGGAATAAGTAACATGGAAACCGGTACCGTCAAGTGGTTTAATGACGCAAAGGGCTTTGGCTTCATCACCCCGGATGGCGGCGGCGAAGATCTGTTCGCACACTTCTCGGAAATCCGCATTGAGGGTTTCAAGACACTTCAAGAAAATCAAAAGGTTACCTACGAAGTGAAGACTGGCCCCAAGGGCAAGCAAGCAGCGAACATCAAGCCGGCGTAAGTTTTTATCCGGCTTAAAGAAAACCCCGCCTCGGCGGGGTTTTTTGCATCTGGAACGAGCGCGATCAGGTAAAGACGCGTTGCGCGTAAATACCGAGGCCCGTCGCCACGCTGGCAAGTCGATCGCCGAATACGGCTCGTGCGCCGGGAAAAGCCGCCGCGAGCGCATCGGACAGAAAGCGCAAACCGGTGGTGCCGCCCGTGAAGTACACGGCGCCGACATCCGCGTTCGCCACGCCCGCGCGTTTCACCGTTTCCAGCGCCGCTTCGACGATACGCCGCGTCTCGTCCGCGCCCGCTTCGATCAGCTGCGCTTCGTCGAATGCGACGCGCAGCGCTTCCTCCACCTCTTCCATGTCGATCTCGGTTACGCCGCCCGCCGCCACGTCGATCTTCGCTTCCTCAGCGTGCGCGGTCAGCGCATGCCCGAGCCTGCGATCGACGACGCGCATTAGCCGGTCATGCAGACGCGGTTCGGTGTAAAGGTGGCGCATCAGTTGCAATTCGCTCACGCGCTTGGGCGTGTAGACGGTATTGATCAGATGCCACGTCGCCAGATCGAAATACACGCGGTTTGGCACTTCGCGCCCTTGCGGATCGAGCGTCTGATAACCGAGTTCGCGCAAAACGGTCGTCAGCTCGACGCGCCGGTCGAAATCCGTGCCGGCCACGTGCACACCGTGATGCGCGAGGACATCGCTTTTTCGGTCTAGCTGGCGAGCGCGCTCGGGCCCCACGCGAACGAGTGAGAAGTCGGACGTACCGCCGCCGATATCCGCGACCAGCACGAGCCCTTCCTGTGTCAGGCGCGCTTCGTAATCGAATGCGGCGGCGATCGGTTCGTATTGAAAGTGAATCTCGCGCAAGCCGATGGCGTGCGCGCACGCTTCGAGTTGCGACTGCGCGAGGCGGTCGGCGCGCGGATCGTCATCGACGAAAAAGACCGGACGGCCGAGAACCGCGCGATCGAGCGGACTTGGCGAGACCGCCTGTGCTTTCTGCTTCAGATGCTGCAGAAAAAGCGTGATGACGTCCGTGTACTTGATGGCGGAGCCGTCGCCGAGATCGGTGCTAGTGTCGGCGAGAGGCGAGCCGAGAATGCTTTTCATCGAACGCATGAGGCGGCCGTCGAAGCCGTCTATATACGCTTCGAGCGCGGCGCGGCCATAGGACTGGCTGTTTTCGTCCGTGTTGAAGAAGACGGCCGTCGGAAGCGTGGTTGCCTCGCCCTCGACGGGAGCCAGCCGGATCGAATGGCCACCCTGCGTCTGCGCCTGAATCGCGGCAGGCACGGCGACGGCGGAATTCGACGTGCCAAAATCGATCGCACAGTAGGTCATGGACATCGAGGCAGCGTTACGAGGCAACGCCGCATTCAAAAGTGGACAGGGTTTGTAGCATGTTCGGCGGCATGCATCAACCGCATTCGAACCCGTCTGGAACCGCCACGACGCTTCAACCGGCGCGGAATGCAACTTGCTCGCCAAAGCGGCAATTTATTCACTGTTGCGCGCGCGGATGCGGCGGGCACGAGCTAATGAACGACACTACCTTACCGCAGGAAAATCGTTCGACTGCGAGCGCCAGCGATCGATCCGACATCATAGAAACCGATTTACCGGGACGGCTCGACCGTCTGCCCTGGGGACGGTTTCATACGTTGATCGTATTCGCGCTCGGCATCACGTGGCTGCTCGATGGGCTCGAAGTCACACTCGCGGGCGCGGTGGCGAGCGCATTGAAGTCGAGCCCGGCGCTGCACTTCAACAACACGGATGTCGGCATCGCCGGCAGCGCATATATTGCGGGCGCGGTGGTCGGCGCGCTTGGCTTCGGCTGGCTCACCGACCGGCTCGGAAGACGCAAGCTCTTCTTCATCACGCTCTTTCTCTATGTGGCCGCGACCGCCGCAACCGCGTTCTCATGGGATCTCGCAAGTTTCGTGCTGTTCCGCTTTCTGACGGGCGCGGGCATCGGCGGCGAATACACGGCCATCAATTCCACGATCCAGGAATTCACGCCCGCACGTTTGCGCGGCTGGACCGATCTCGCCATCAACGGCACGTTCTGGATCGGCGCGGGCATTGGCGCGGCCGGTTCGCTCGTTTTGCTCGATCCGGGCCTGATGCCGCCCGATTGGGGCTGGCGCGGGTGCTTTCTGATCGGCGCAGCGCTCGGTCTCACCATTCTCTTCATGCGGATGTGGGTGCCGGAAAGTCCGCGCTGGCTCATCACGCATAACCGCGTCGATGAAGCGAAGCAGATTGTCGAGGACATCGAAGCGCATTTTCGCAAGCACGGCGTCGAAATACCGAACACGCCGATCAAGCCGCTGCGCCTAAAGATGCGCGAGCACACGCCACTTTCGGAAGTCGCGCACACGCTGTTTCATGTGCATCGGAGCCGATCGCTGGTCGGCCTCATGTTGATGACCGCGCAGGCGTTCTTCTACAACGCAATCTTTTTCACTTACGCGCTTGTGCTGACGGACTTCTATCACGTGCCGGGCGATCACATCGGCTGGTACGTGCTGCCGTTCGCGGCAGGCAACTTCCTCGGCCCCGTTCTGCTCGGCAAGCTATTCGACGTGCTCGGCCGACGCCGGATGATCGCCTTCACTTACGCGATCTCGGGCGTGCTGCTCACGATCAGCGGATGGATGTTCATGCACGGAATGCTTTCCGTGACCACGCAGACCATAGCGTGGATGGTGATTTTCTTCTTCGCGTCGGCGGCGGCGAGTTCGGCCTATCTGACGGTCAGCGAGACGTTTCCGCTTGAGATTCGCGCGCTTGCCATCGCCGTGTTTTATGCGTTCGGTACGGCGCTCGGCGGGATCATCGGGCCGGCGCTGTTCGGGCAACTCATCGATACGCATCAGCGCGGCGCGGTGTTCGTCGGCTATCTGATCGGCTCGGGGCTGATGATCGCGGCCGCCGTCGTGGCCGGCATCTGGGGCGTGGCGGCGGAGCGCAAGTCTCTGGAAGATGTTGCGCGGCCGCTGTCATCGGCGGATGAGGGGTGATGTCGTACACATCCGCATTTAAGCGCACCCGCGCCGCGTAAACCTGGATTTACTCGAAACCCTTTCCCCACGCGCCGTCGAACGAGGTCTCGCCCAGCGCCTTGCGTGCTCGCGGCGCGGCCTCGCGTTCGCGAAGCGCGTCGTCGAGAAGATTCGCGTCGCCGTGATGACCGATTGCGATCATCGCGATGATCTCCACCTCCGGCGGAATCTCGAACGCCGCGCGGAACGCGTCGCGATCGAAGCCGCCCATCTGATGCGTCGCGAGCCCGAGAGCGTGTGCCTGGAGCACGAGCGCCATCGCGGCCGCGCCGGTGTCGTAGAGCGCGGTGCGGCTGACATCGCCCTTCGGCGTGAGCGTCGACGCAGTCACGCAGACCAGCACGGGCACGCGAACATTCCATGTCCGATTGGACGGCGCGAGCGTTTCGAACGCGCGCTGGAACGCGGCTTCGTCGCGATGCCGATCGAACGCGATGAAACGCCAAGGCTGCAAATTGCTCGATGAAGGCGCCCAGCGCGCCGCTTCGAGCAGGCTATGCAGATGCTCGCGGCTCAGCGGCGCGTCGGCGAACGCGCGCGGGCTCCAGCGGCCTGCGAGTAGTTCGTGGATATCGACTTCGGTTGCGGCGGGTTTGGCGGTCATCATTGAAATCCTTCAGCGATTGGAAGAAGCGAGGCCTGCCCATCACGATAACGGTTTGCAGCAGTCAACCGCACAACGCTACCACTTCAATACAGCACCGTTGCCTCGCGCCGCCCTCAAAAGGGCAAACGGCGCGCATCGGCCCAATGCGCGCCGTTCAGGTATCGAACGACAAGGATAAGTCACGGACTCACACGTCCGCAAAAGTGCTCAAGTGGCGGCGACGCCCATCGACCGCCCCGCGCGATTGATCCGCAGCACCGTAACGGCTGCGACGAGGCAAAGACCGCCGGAGATCATCGTCGCCACGGTGTAGCTGCCGAGGCTCGACCGCAGCATGCCGCCGCCCAGCGCCGCGAACGCCGCGCCGAGCTGGTGCCCCGCCACGATCCAGCCGAAGACGATCGGCGCCGACTCCTTGCCGTAGACATCGGTGGCGAGGCGCACCGTCGGCGGCACGGTTGCGATCCAGTCGAGCCCGTAAAACACCGCGAAAAGCGGCAAGCCGAAGAAGTCGATGCCAAACGCATACGGCAGATAGATCAACGACAACCCGCGCAGGCCGTAGTACCAAAACAGCAGCAAGCGCGCGTTGAAGCGATCCGAAAGCCATCCGGAAAGCGTCGTGCCGAACAAATCGAAAATGCCCATCGCCGCGAGCAAGGTCGCGCCTTGCACCTGCGTCATGCCGTAGTCGGAGCACATCGCGATCAGATGCGTGCCGACATAACCGTTCGTGCTCGCGCCGCACACGAAAAAGCTGAAGAACAACAGCCAAAAATCGCGCGTCTTGCTCGCCATGCCGAGCGTGCCGAATGCGACCTTGATCGGATTTTTCGGCGGCGGAATGACGGCGGGCGGCGCGTCCGGGCTTTCGCCGACGGGTCGCAGCGCGACATCCGACGGACGCTCCGGCAGCAGCCACGCGACGAGCGGCACGACGACTGCGGCTGCTATAGCCACGACGAAAACCACCGGCCGCCAGCCGTGATGCTCCGACAACGCCGCGAGAAACGGCAGAAACACGAGCTGCCCGGTCGCCGAACTAGCGGTGAGAATGCCCATTGCAAGCCCGCGATGCGTCGTGAACCAGCGATTCACCACCGTCGCCGAAAGCGTGAGCGCCGCAACGCCCGTAGAGCCGCCGACCATCACGCCCCAGATCACGATCATCTGCCAGGGCGCGGTCATCATCGAGGAGAGGCCGACGCCCGCGGCCAAGGTCGCAAGCGCGGCGAGCAAGGTCGGACGCACGCCGAAGCGCTGCATGGCGGCAGCGGCGAACGGTCCGGTCAGGCCGTAAAGCGCAAGGTTGATCGAGATGGCGAGCGAAATGGTTCCGCGCGACCAGCCGAACTGTTTTTCGAGCGGCAACATCATCACGCTCGGCGTCGCGCGCGTGCCGGCCGCCGCCAGCAACACCAGGAAAACGACGCCCACTGCGATCCAGCCATAATGCACGCGGCCGCCAAGCCGTCTCGCTACCCAATTCATCGCTGCTCCGTTCCGTGAATTTCGTGTTTTACGCGCCGTGACGTTACCGACCTGTCACATCAGAGTTGCGAGCTTAGTTACCGATCGGTAACATGTCAAGACCCAAGCAATATTCAAGGATGCGACTGTGACACGAACTCCCGCCGACCAGCCGAAAACCCCTGCTCGCCGCAGTGTGCGAACCGACGGCGTGCAGGCTCGGGAACAATTGCTCGATGCCGCGCAGGAACTGTTTTATCGCGATGGCATCCGCGCGATTGGCGTCGATGCCGTCGTCGAACGCGCGGGCGTCAACAAGATGAGCCTGTACCGGCGCTTCGCTTCGAAAGACGAACTCGTCACCGCGTATCTGCAGCGCATGGACGAAAGATTCCGCAAGCGCTTCGAGGCAAGCGTCGAGAAGCATCCGGGCGCGCCGGCCGAGCAACTCGTTCAATCGCTCGAGGATCTCGTCGGGCGCGCGTCGGCGCCGGATTATCGCGGCTGTCCGTTTCTCAACATCGCGTGCGAATTCGGCGATCCAGCGCATCCCGCGCGGCAATCCGTCGAGCGCAACAAGCACTATCTGATCACGCGGCTCACCGAGATTTCGGTTGCTGCGGGCGCCGCTGATCCCGTCGAACTGGCAGAATCGCTGGCGTTGCTCGTCGATGGCGTCTACGCGACGAGCCAGACTTACGGTCCCGGTTCGGGGCCGATGCGCGCGGCGCCTCGCATTGCGCGCACTTTGATCGACGCGGCCTGCAAGCCGCTTATCAGGATGCACCATGAACGACCGTAGCACCCGCGAAGAAGAAGTGATCGCGGCCACGCGCCACTGGCTCACCCGCGCTGTCATCGGCTTGAACCTGTGTCCTTTTGCCAAGAGCGTGCATGTGAAGGGACAGATTCGCTATGTCGTGAGCGACGCGCGCGGCGTGGAAGATGTCGTCGCGGAACTCGCGGACGAACTGCGCCTTTTGCGCGAAAGCGATGCAAAAGACATCGACACGACGCTTTTCATCACGCCGCACGCCTTTGCGCACTTCACCGATTACAACGACGCGCTGTTCTTCGCCGACCGCTTGTTGAACGACATGGGCCTTGCCGGAGAACTGCAGATCGCGAGCTTTCATCCGCAATATCGATTCGAAGGCAGCGAGCCCGACGACATCGAGAACTATACGAATCGGGCGCCGTATCCCATCTTTCATTTGCTGCGCGAAGCGAGCATCGACCGCGCAGTGGATGCCTTTCCCGACGCCGCCGAAATCTACGAACGCAACATGGAAACGCTGCGTCGCCTCGGCCACGAAGGTTTCGCGGCGTGGATGAAAAGTGACTGATCAGTGCGCGAAGAAGCGCTCGCGCAACTCGTCCAGCCCGAGCGTTTCGAGCACATCCGACAGCCGTTGCGCGGGCCGGGCGCGCGGCAAGTCCTTGAACTGAGCGATGATGAGCTCGTTTTTCATCGAATGTTCCCAGCCTACGAGTTCCGTCACGCTGACCTGATATCCGTGCGATTCGAGCTGCAGGCAGCGCAGTACATTCGTAATCTGGCTGCCGAATTCGCGCGTATGCAGCGGATGCCGCCACATCTCCGTCAGCACGTTCTTCGACAGCGCATGCCCCTTGTTCTTGCGCAGCACTGACGCGACTTCCGCCTGACAACACGGCACCACGACGATGTACTTCGCGTTCTTCTGCAGAGCGAACTGGATGGCGTCGTCCGTCGCGGTATTGCAGGCGTGCAGCGCGGTCACGATATCGATGGAATCCGGCAGCAGATTCGATTCAATCGATTCGGCCACCGACAGATTCAGAAACGACATTCCCTCGAAATCCAGCCGCTTCGCCAATTCCTCCGATTTTTGAACAAGATCCTCACGCGTCTCAATACCGTAGATGTGTGACCGATCGCGCAGAGTCTTGAAGAACAGATCGTAGAGAATAAACCCAAGGTAAGACTTCCCCGCGCCATGGTCGACAAGCGACACCGAACCCTGGCGTTCGTGAACGTCGGCAAGCAGCGGTTCGATGAACTGATAGAGGTGATAGACCTGTTTCAGTTTGCGGCGGCTGTCCTGATTCATCTTGCCGTCGCGCGTGAGGATATGAAGTTCCTTCAGCAGTTCGATCGACTGACCTGGACGGATTTCGTGCTTCGTAGTGGGGTCGGGGGTGCCCGGAGCCGACGCGGAGGACTTCTTGGCCATCGTGAAAGTGACGTGGTAATTAAAAAACGAGGCTAGTTTGCGCCGAATGTGCGCTAACCGCTGGTTCTGCCGACTCGAAAGGAGAAGTTTACCCAAAAGCGCGAAGACGCTCTTGTCCCGCCCAAGCCGACCGGCGATGCAAGACGGCTAGAAAACGCTTGGAACACTTCGTGCATTGTCCGGTATGCGGATCTGGCCGGGACGATGCACAGCGTGGGGAAGAAGCCCGGCGCGCCAATGCAGCAAGGAAGAGCAACAAGCAGGTAGCAAAGCCACGCCTCGACAACGCAGTACGCGTCGTCACCCGCGAGCGGCTTTCGTTACGTAACACCTAACACTCAGCGCGGCGATTGCGACTCGCCGGCGCCATGAACATGGAGAGGACGGCGATGGACGCGATCCCCGACAAGAAAGCAGAAAAGCAGTTTCAGGAGATGCTCGCGGCGCTGACCACGATGCCCGCCTGGAGCGAGAAGCAACAACTCGAACTCGAAATGGCTCGAGAGATTTCGGTGGAGATGCTGCGTCTCGCCGAATCGATGCGCGACGGCTCCACGGATATCGAATCGTGTCTGACCATGCTGAAGTACGCCAAGGTGATGGACTTCGTCCTGACCACGCTCGCCTCGCGCCGCGAGATCGCGCCGCAGACACTGCGCGTGATCTTCAAGCTGGCTGGCCTGAAGGTCGATGAAGCGTATCCCGGCTAACGCGGGCTAACTTTCGAGAGAACCGGTTCGTCTTTGAAGGCGCGCCGGTTTCAGCCTTTGCGCCGTGTCATCAGACGCTCGGCCGACTTGCGCATGTGCCGCTGCATCGCGGCTTGAGCCTGCACCGCGTCCCGCGCTTCGAGCGCCTCGAGAATCTCGAGATGTTCGCCAAGCGCGGCCGCCCAGGTTTCCTCCCCCTCGAAATGTCCGCGTAACGTGGATGACAGCGGACTATGCCGTTCGTCATAGAGACTGCCCACTGTCCTGACCAGCACGTCGTTGCCCGACATCTGCGCGATCGCAACGTGAAACGCGCGGTCGGCGCTCATCGGCACTTGTCCCGCTTCGACTTCGCGCGCCATGGTCTCGTAGACGGCGCGTAGCGTCTTCAATGCCTTTGGCTTGGCAAACGGCGCGACATTCGCGGCAATCGCGCCTTCGATCACGCTGCGCGCATTCATGATCTCGATCGGGCTCTCGCCCAGTTCCGCCTCGGTGGCGGGCGGCTTCGCCACGGGCGTCGCGCAGATATAGACGCCCGAGCCCATGCGAATCTCGACTCGCCCTTCCAGTTCCAGCGCAACCAGCGCCTCGCGCACCGAAGGCCGCGACACGCCCAACGTCTGCGCGAGTTCGCGCTCGGAGGGCAACCGGCCGTTCGGCGCAAAGTCCTGCTGTTCGATCAGAGCGCGCAGTTTGTCGGCGATCTGAAGGTAGAGGCGACGCGTTTCGACTGGTTTGACACTCACGTGCACACTCCTGCATGTCTCGGGGAAAACGTGGATTGTAATCAGCGGAAGGGTTGACGCACCGTACGAAGCGCGTTCGACGGTTTTCATACGCTTACAAGTGGCTTGACCAATTCCAATTCAAGCCACTAGTATGCATTTCGGTAAGGCCAGATGGGCCATATTTTTTACGGCTGTCTGGAACCGTTCCCAACGACAAAACCCCATGTACTTCGCCGTCGCATCGAGCGATGGCGCGATAGCCGCCCGACATGACCAATCCGATTCTCCAGTTCGGCACGAGCCGTTTTCTGCAAGCGCACGTCGACTTCTTCGTGGCCGAAGCCGCGCGGCGCGATCCTGCGAAAGCGCTCGGCAAGATCACCGTCGTGCAGACCACGTCGAGTCCCGACAGCCGCGCGCGCGTCGATGCGCTGCGCGCCACGGGCCGCTATCCGGTACGCATTCGCGGACGCGAGCGCGACGCGACCGTCGACACCACCATCGAATGCGATTCGATCACCGAAGCGCTGCACGCAAACGACGACTGGCCCCTGTTGCTAAAACGCATGGAACGCGACGTGAAGGTGATCGTCTCGAACACGGCCGACACGGGTTACGCCCTTTTCGACGAAGACACGGCCGACCTGCTCGATGGCGCGCGTACGCCGCGCGGATTCGCGGCCAAGCTCGCCGTGCTGCTGCACGCACGCTTCAAGGCGAGCGCAGCGCCGATCACGCTGTTGCCGTGCGAACTCGTCTCGCGTAACGGCGACACCTTGCGCGACCTCGTGCTCGACTTGGCGCGCAAATGGAATGCGGACGACGCGTTCATCGCTTACTTGTCGAACGATTGCGTCTGGGTGAATTCGCTCGTGGACCGCATCGTGTCGGAGCCGATCCTGCCGGTCGGCGCGATTGCCGAGCCTTACGCGTTGTGGGCAATCGAGCGGCAAGCGGGCATGACCTTGCCGTGCGAACACGAAGACATCGTCGTCACCGACGACCTCGCGCACTACGAGCGCCTGAAACTGCTGCTGCTCAACCTCGGCCACACGATGCTCGCGGAAATCTGGCGCACGCGCGGCGGCGCGCCCGACATGACCGTGCTCGACGCGATGCGCGATTCCGCGTACCGCGAGCCGCTCGAAGCCACCTGGCGCGACGAAGTGCTGCCGGTGTTTGTCGCACTCGGCAAGGGCGACGTGGCAAGCGACTACCTCGCGAGCGTGCGCGACCGCTTCGAGAACCCGTTTCTCGTGCACAAGCTCGCGGATATCGCGCGCAATCACGACGAGAAGAAAGCGCGGCGTTTTCAACCTGTGATCGATTTCGCCGCCGAACTCGAACTCGATATCGAACAAAAGCGCCTGCGCGATGCATTGAACGCGCATTGAGATCCGCCAAAGAACGCGGACTCCCGTCACACCGTTTTTGAATCACGGCTCACCGCGTCGGCATGGCGGTTCGGGCCGGCAGAAATGAAATGCCATCATCCCGAGGAGACAAACGATGCGCAAAATGCGTTGGGTAGTGATATTTCTGGCCTTTCTGGCCATCGCGATCAATTACATCGATCGCGCGAATCTGGCCGTGGCTGCACCGCAGATTGAGAAGGCGCTCGGCATCGGGCCGGCGGAAATGGGCTTCATCCTGAGCGGCTTCTTCTGGACCTACGCGCTCATGCAGATGCCTTTCGGTTGGTTCGTTGACCGCGTGGGCGCGCGAATCGCACTGCCGCTTGCGGTGGGCTGGTGGTCGGTGTTCACGGCGCTCACCGCCACCGCGACGAGCGTCGCGGGCATGTTCGGCTGCCGGCTGATGCTGGGCGTCGGCGAAGCGGGTGCGTATCCGTCGTGCGCGAAGCTCGTCGCGCAGTGGTTCAAGCCGCAGCAGCGCGCGTTTGCCACCAGCATCTTCGATAGCGGCTCGCGTGTCGGTTCCGCGCTGTCGATTCCCGTCGTTGCGCTCATCATCAGCTCGGTGGGCTGGGAAGCGTCGTTCGTCATTACTGGCGCACTCGGCGCGGTGTGGATCTTGGGCTGGTTCCTCATTTACCGTAATAAGTCGCTCGGCGACCTCACCGGTCCCGTGGATGTCCCGCCGCAACCGGTCGCGCCGAAGAACAAGGTCTCGTGGGGCTCGCTCTTCAAGTACCGCACGCTGTGGGGCATGATGCTCGGCTTTTTCTGCCTGAACTTCGTGATCTATTTCTTCATCACCTGGTTCCCGAGCTATCTCGTGCAGACGCATGGCTTCTCGCTCAAGTCGCTCGGCACGCTCGGCATGATTCCGGCGCTGATGTCGATCCCCGGCGGCTGGCTCGGCGGCGTCGTGTCCGACTCGCTCTTCAAGCGCGGCTGGAGCCTCACGGCGGCGCGCAAGACCTGCATGGTCGGCGGCATGCTGCTGTCGTCGGTCATCACGCTTTCGGCGTTCACCACGAACATCTATCTGATGCTCGGCTTTTTCGGCGTTGCGTACGGCAGCCTCGCGTTCGCCGCGGCCAGCATCTGGTCGCTGCCGGGCGATGTTGCACCGACGCCGGGACACGTCGCGTCCATCGGTGGCATTCAGAACTTCGCGTCGAATCTGGCGGGTATCGTCATCACGACGTTCACGGGCGTCATGGTCGAAATGACGAAAGGCTCGTTCACCATTCCGCTGTGTGTTGCAGGCGGCTTCTGCTTTCTCGGCGCGTTCAGCTATCTTGTAATTGTCGGCAAGATCGAACCGCTCAACCGCGCCGAAACGGAAGCCCTCGCCAACAAGCGCGCTCCCTCCACGATCTAAGAAAACATCATGTCCACCACATCCACCGACCATGCGGTCATCCGGCTGCATCCCAAAGACGATGTCGTCATCGCGACACGTCAGCTGCTCTCCGGCGCGCGCATCGCGTCGGAGGATCTCGTCGTCATAGGCCTGATTCCGCCGGGCCACAAGATCGCGACGCGCGCCATCGCCGCGGGCGAGCCCGTCAAGCGCTACAACCAGATCATCGGCGTGGCGAAGGACGCCATCGCACGCGGCCAGCATGTCCATACGCAAAATCTGTCGATGGCCGAGTTCGCGCGCGAGCACGAGTTCGGCATCGACAAGCATCCGACGCCTTTCGTCGATGAACCTGCGACGTTCATGGGCATTCGCCGCGACGACGGCCGCGTGGCGACGCGCAATTTCGTCGGCGTGCTGACGAGCGTCAATTGCTCGGCGACCGTCGCGCGCGCGATTGCTGATCACTTTCGGCGCGACGTTCATCCGGAAGCGCTGGCGGACTACCCGAACGTCGACGGCGTGATTGCGCTCACACATGGCTTGGGATGCGGCATCGACATGCAGGGCGATGGCCTTGCCATCTTGCGTCGCACGCTGGCCGGATACGCGGTGCATCCGAATTTCTATTCGGTGCTTTTCGTCGGCCTGGGATGCGAGACCAATCAGATTTCCGGCGTGCTCGAAGCAAGCGGACTGAAAGACGGCGAGCGTCTGCGCAGCTTTACGATTCAGGACAGCGGCGGGACGAGAAAGACGATCGAGCACGGCATCGCATTGGTCAAGGAGATGCTCACGGAAGCGAATCGCGTCAAGCGCGAGCCGGTGCCGGCGTCCCATCTGATCGTCGGTTTGCAATGCGGCGGGTCGGATGGCTACTCGGGCATTTCGGCGAATCCGGCGCTCGGCGCGGCCGTCGACAAACTCGTCGCGCATGGCGGCACGGCGATTCTCTCCGAGACGCCGGAAGTGTATGGCGCGGAACATTTGCTGACGCGGCGCGCGGTCAGCCGTGAAGTCGGCGAGAAACTGCTGACGCGTATCAAGTGGTGGGAGGACTATTGCGCGCGCAACGGTGCGGCGATGGACAACAATCCATCGGCGGGCAACAAGGTCGGCGGGCTGACCACGATTCTCGAAAAGTCGCTTGGCGCGGTGGCCAAGGGCGGCACGACCAATCTCGTCGAGGTTTATGAGTACGCGCAGCGCGTCGACGCCAAGGGCTTCGTGTTCATGGATTCACCCGGCTACGATCCGATGTCTGCAACGGGTCAGGTTGCTTCGGGCGCGAATCTCATCTGCTTCACGACCGGACGTGGTTCGGCTTACGGCTGCGCGCCTTCGCCATCGCTCAAGCTCGCGACGAACACCGCGCTCTGGGAGCGGCAGGAAGAGGATATGGATATCAACTGCGGCGGCGTGATCGATGGAACGGCGAGCATTGGGCAACTCGGCGACCAGATTTTTCAGATGATGCTGGATTGCGCGTCGGGCGTGGCATCGAAGAGCGAACTGCACGGGTATGGGCAGAGTGAGTTCGTGCCCTGGCAGGTGGGCGTGGTTACTTGAGGTTCTTTGGATGCGGACGAAAGGGCGCAACGGTGACGATGCGCCCTTTTTCGTTTTAGAGGCAATGGGCGGTGGTTATGTCTCTTCGACGTTTGCATGGACAGCAAATGAGTCGCGACGTTACCGGACGGCCGCCTCATGTTCCGCCATCATCCTCAACGCGACGGCCTCCGCGACTTCGATTCCGTCGATCGCCGCTGAATAGATCCCGCCCGCATAACCCGCGCCCTCGCCCGCCGGATACAAGCCTTCGACATTGACGCTTTGGTAATCGTCATTATTGCGGCGCACCCGCAGCGGCGACGACGTGCGCGTCTCGACGCCAGTGAGAACGGCGTCGTGCATCGCGAAGCCGGGGATCTTCTTATCGAGCTCAGGCAGTGCTTCTCGGATGGCTTCGATCACATAATCGGGCAACGCTGTGCTGAGATCGGTCGGCTTGACGCCTGGCGTGTACGAAGGCACGACCGATCCAAGCGATGTCGAAGCGCGCCTCGCGATGAAGTCGCCCACAAGCTGTGCAGGCGCGCTGTAATCGCCGCCGCCCAGTTCGAACGCACGCTCTTCCCACATGCGCTGGAAGGCGATGCCCGCGAGTGGACCGCCCGGATAATCTTCCGGCGTGATGCCGACGACGATGCCCGCGTTCGCATTACGTTCGGCGCGCGAGTACTGGCTCATGCCATTGGTCACGACTCGGCCGGGCTCCGACGTCGCCGCGACAACCGTTCCGCCAGGACACATGCAAAAGCTGTAGACAGCGCGGCCGTTGCTGCAATGGTGGACGACTTTATAGTCCGCGGCGCCAAGCCGTTCGTGACCGGCGAATTTGCCGAAACGGCTCCGATCGATAATGCCCTGCGGATGCTCGATACGAAACCCGAGCGAAAACGGCTTCGCCTCCATGAAAACGCCGCGATCGTGCAACATCTGGAAGGTATCGCGCGCGCTATGTCCGACGGCAAGCACAACGTGATCGCAACGCAGCGTTTCTCCGCTCGACAGACGTAGACCGCGCACTTTGCCATCGTCGATGTCGATATCCTCGACGCGCTGCTCGAATCGTACTTCGCCGCCGAGTTGATGAATATTCGCGCGCATCTTTTCGACCATGCTGACCAGTCGAAACGTGCCGATATGCGGCCGGCTCAAATACAGGATGTCTTCAGGCGCGCCCGCTTTGACGAACTCGTCGAGGACTTTGCGGCCGTAGTGCTTCGGATCCTTGATTTGACTGTAGAGCTTGCCGTCGGAGAAGGTGCCGGCGCCGCCTTCGCCGAACTGCACATTGGACTCCGGATTGAGTTCGTTTCGGCGCCACAGACCCCAAGTGTCTTTCGTCCGCTCGCGCACGGCTTTTCCACGCTCGAGGATGATCGGGCGAAAACCCATTTGCGCGAGAATTAGCCCGGCAAACAGCCCACACGGCCCCATGCCGATGACGACGGGGCGAAGCTGGCTCGATGCTTCAGGCGCCTTGGCCACGAAGTGGTAAGCCATATCCGGCGTAATGCCGACATGCGGATGCGGCCGAGCCTTTAGTCGCGCGAGCACCGACGCTTCATCTGCCAACTCCACATCGATGATGTACGTAAGCTTGATGTCGGCGCGCTTGCGTGCATCGTGCGCGCGGCGAAAGACATGGAAGCGCACGAGTTCGCTTGACGTCACGCCGATTTCTACAAGGCGTGCGATGACCGCAGGCTCGATGGTCGAATCGGGATGATCGAGCGGAAGCTTGATTTCGCTTAAACGTAGCATGGGAACTCGAATGGCAATCGGCTGCGCAATGTTTTGCTGATTTTATCGCGCGATCAAGGCATGCACGGCTGATCGAATCTGGCGTATCAGCCCAATGCCGCAGAAACGCAAAAACCCCACCTGGTTTGGGGGTGGGGTTTTTGTTGCTGCATGAAGAGCCTGACGATTACCTACTTTCACACGGGAGATCCGCACTATCATCGGCGTGGAGTCGTTTCACGGTCCTGTTCGGGATGGGAAGGGGTGGTACCAAC
>NZ_JARUXJ010000001.1:2820839-2904978 GCF_031451465.1 Caballeronia sp. LZ003
CTAAACGTCCCAACCCCGAAAGGTCAGAACCGCTCGCGCCATCAAGTGCCCACACTTATCGGCTGTTAGTTTTTAAAGAGCACATTCGCTAAGACTTCCCGCCAAGCGCACCAAGCATTTTGCTCAGCACCGCTTCGTCTTGCGTCGCTGCATCTGCAGCAGAGAAACGAGATTATGTACGTCGTTTCAGTTACTGTCAACAAGAATTTGAAGCTTTTCTTATTGACTTGCCTTTCAGCTTCTTCAGACCACTGCGGAACATACAACCCGCTCAAACCAAACGGGTCGTGCGGACATCGCACGACCCGTCGACGCTAGTCTTGGTGCCGGCTGCAGGACTCGAACCCGCCACCTGATGATTACAAATCAACTGCTCTACCAGATGAGCTAAGCCGGCGAAGGACGGAATTCTACTTCATTTGACGACTTTGAGGTGCGATCGCCCAGATGATTTTGAAGCATCGTCATCCGAGCTTGCCGAAACGTCGTCGCTCGACGAAGTCCCGTCGGCGTCGGACAGTTCCTCTACCGCGTCTTCCACGATACTTTCGTCTCGCTCGACCGGATGCGGCGCGGTGCTCGCGCCCGACGCGTCGATAGCCGTTTGCGATGAAGGCTCGACCGGGAACGCCATTCCCTGCCCGTTCTCTCGTGCATAGATGGCCAGCACGTTCGTAACCTGCACTTCGATCTTGTGTGACTTACCCGAGAAACGCGCGCTGAATTCGATCCATTCGTTGCCCATCTGAAGCTGGCTCGTCGCCTCGAAACTGATGTTCAGCACGATTTCGTCGTTACGCACGAACTGACGCGGCACCCGCGTGGCGCCGTCGACCCGCACCGCGATGTGTGGGGTGAACCCGTTATCCGTGCACCACTCATAGAGCGCGCGCAGCAGATACGGCTTGGTGGAAATCTCTTGCATCAACTTTCCTCTACAGGAGCGCGGCGGGCGAAATCCGCGCCGCCGCGCTCCGATGCCCGCAAACTATCGACGCATCACCTTTTCGGAAGGCGTCAGCGCTTCAATATAGGCCGGACGGCTGAAAATGCGTTCGGCGTACTTCATCAACGGCGCAGCATTCTTCGACAACTCGATGCCGTAATGGTCCAGACGCCACAACAGCGGCGCGATGGCCACGTCGAGCATCGAGAATTCTTCGCCGAGCATGTACTTGTTCTTCAGGAAAATAGGCGCGAGCTGCGTAAGACGATCGCGGATTGCACTGCGCGCCTTCTCGTGGTTCTTCTCGGCGGCTTTGCCCTTCTCGTTTTCGAGCGTGCCGACGTGCACGAACAATTCTTTCTCGAAGTTCAGCAGGAACAGGCGCGCGCGGGCGCGTTGCACCGGATCGGCCGGCATGAGCTGCGGATGCGGGAACCGTTCGTCGATATATTCGTTGATGATGTTCGATTCATACAGGATCAGGTCGCGCTCGACGAGGATCGGCACCTGACCGTATGGGTTCATGACCGCGATGTCTTCCGGCTTGTTGAACAGATCGACGTCGCGAATCTCGAAATCCATGCCCTTTTCGAACAACACCAGCCGGCAGCGCTGGGAGAACGGGCAAGTAGTGCCGGAATACAGAACCATCATGTCTTTAAAGTTCCTTCAGTAAACTCGAAAGGCCGGCCGCGACGCTTCCCGGGGAAACGCCGTCGTGCCGACCCACGCCGTCTAGGGCGCGCTATTTAATATCTTTCCAGTATGCCGCGTTCAGGCGCCATGCGAGGAAACTCAACAACGCCAGGAACAGCAGGACCCATACGCCGAGGCGCTTGCGAGTCTGCTGGGCGGGTTCGGACATCCACGAGAGGTACGAAACCAGATCGGCCACAGCATTATCATAATCCACGGAGGACATGGAACCCGGGCTAACCTGAGTGTAACCCACGAATCTCTTTACCTTTTCGCCGGTGTGCTCGTCGGTTTCGGTTTCGAATTTTGCATCGCGGATACCCTGCATCGTCCACAGCACATGCGGCATGCCGACATTCTCATACACGCGATTGTTCCAGCCGGTCGGCCGCGCCGGATCGCGATAAAACCCCCGCAAGTACGTGTACAACCAGTCCTTGCCACGCGCCCGCGCTTCAACCGACAGGTCCGGCGGCGATGCGCCGAACCACGCTTTCGCGTCTTCCGGGCGCATTGCAATGGACATCGTGTTGCCGATCTTGTCTGTCGAAAACAGCAGATTTTCCTGAACGTCCTGTGGCGTGATGCCGAGGTCGGTCAGCCGGTTGTACCGCATCAGATTGGCGCTATGGCAATTCAGGCAGTAGTTTACAAAGATTTGGGCGCCGTGCTGCAACGAAGCAAAATTGTCCGCGTTATCGGGCGCGCGGTCGAGCACCGCTTCTTCCTGCGCGTACGCCGGCGCACTCGCGCCGAACGCGAACATTGCCGCGCCGATGATTGCCAGGGAACCGAGCCATTTTTTCATTGTGTTTGTCTCCGGACGAGTGCTCAGTGAGGTTTGAAAGTCACTCGCTCGGGCGGCGTCTTGAATCTGCCGCGCGGCGTCCAGAACGGCATGCCGAGGAAAAACGCGAAGTAGATCAGCGCGCAGACCTGCGCGATCAGCGTCCCCACCGGTGACGGCGGCCTCGTTCCCAAGAAGCCCAGCACCAGGAACACGACCACGAAAATGCCGTAGAACACTTTATGGAAAAACGGCCGGTAGCGAATGGACCTCACCGGACTGCGATCGAGCCAGGGCAGGAAAAAGAGCGATACGACCGCCGTGCCCATGACCACCACGCCCCAGAATTTCGACTCCGTCAGCGCCATGAAGACGATCACCGCGAGCGAGAGCACCGGCAAGCCGATCCGCCATTTGCCGCGCGCGCGTAACAGCGCAAAGAGGCCAAGCAGCGCGATGATGACCATCAGCACGATCTTGAACGGATCGGTGGTGGCGCGAAGCATCGCGTAGAAAGCCGTGAAGTACCAGACTGGCGCGATTTCAGGCGGCGTCTGCAACGGATTGGCCGGCACGAAGTTATTCGCTTCCAAAAAGTAGCCGCCCATCTCCGGCGCGAAGAAAATGATCGCCGCGAAGATCAGAAGGAAGACCGACACGCCCAGGAAGTCGTGCACCGAATAGTACGGATGGAACGGAATGCCATCGATAGGAATGCCGTTCGCGTCCTTCTTCGCCTTGATCTCGATGCCGTCCGGGTTGTTCGAGCCGACTTCGTGCAGCGCGACCAGATGCGCCACGACGAGGCCAATCAGCACGAGCGGAATCGCGATCACATGGAACGCGAAGAACCGGTTCAGCGTGACGTCCGACACGACGTAATCGCCGCGAATCCAGAGCGACAGATCCGGGCCGATGAAGGGAATCGCCGAGAACAGATTCACGATCACCTGCGCGCCCCAGAACGACATCTGCCCCCACGGCAGAAGATAGCCAAAGAACGCCTCGGCCATGAGGCACAGGAAAATTGCGCAGCCGAAAATCCACACCAGTTCGCGCGGCTTGCGATACGAGCCGTACATCAGCCCGCGAAACATGTGCAGATAGACGACGACGAAGAACATCGAAGCGCCTGTCGAATGCATGTAGCGAATGAGCCAGCCCCACGGCACCTCGCGCATGATGTATTCGACCGATGCGAACGCGAGCGTCGCATCGGGCTTGTAGTTCATGACGAGAAAGATGCCCGTGACGATCTGAAGCACGAGCACGAGCAGCGCGAGCGAGCCGAAGAAGTACCAGAAGTTGAAGTTCTTCGGCGCGTAGTACTCGGAAACGTGCTGCTTCCACGTCGCGGTGAGCGGAAAGCGCCGGTCGATCCAGCCGATCAGGCCCGTCGTCTCCACATCCTTGTCTGCGGTCGCCATTAAGCCTCTCCCTTTTCGTCCTTGCCGATCACGAGTTGCGTCGCGGAAGTGAACATGTACGGAGGCACGTCCAGATTCTGCGGCGCGGGCTTGTTCTTGAAGACGCGGCCCGCCATGTCATAGGTCGAGCCGTGGCACGGGCAGAGAAAACCGCCGGGCCAGTTATCGGGAAGATTGGGTTGGGCGCCTTCGGTGAAACGCGGGGTCGGCGTGCAGCCCAGATGCGTGCACACGGCCACCGCCACGAAAATGTTCTTGTGATCGGTGCGGGAACGGAACTCGTTGTTGCAGTACTCCGGCAACGGCATCGAGAATTCCATCTTCGATTTCGGATCGGCCACTTCGGTGTCGGCTTTCTTGACGTCCGAAAGCATCTCGTCGGTGCGGTTGACGATCCACACAGGCTTGCCGCGCCATGCGACGGTCATCATTTCGCCGGGCTTGAGTCCGCTGATATCGACCTCGACCGGCGCGCCTGCCGCCTTCGCCTTTTCCGACGGAGCGAACGACCCTACAAACGGAATTACTGTTGCTACACCTCCGACACCACCTGCTACGGTCGTCGCTATCAGCCAGGTACGGCGGCTACCGTCAACGCGCCCATCGTGCTTATCGTCCTTGTCTCGCATCACACGCCCCACTTCTGAGTTGGATTTATACCGTCACATCAGTGTTCCGTCGCTAGTGTGCGCGAATGGAGTTGGCATTTACAAGGCCCGAATAGGAAAAATCACTCCAAGTGATTGTTCTTTCCGGGTTTTCCCGCACGTTTTCGCGCCATCTTGTGAAGCAATCATTTAAGGCAACTGCAAGGCCGATTAAAACGATAATCGGCGCAAAACATTTATACCGGATTGTCGATATCGATAAACACATGCTCGATGTCGAATTCTTCCGACAGGTGATTACCCAGCGCCTGGACGCCGTAGCGCTCGGTCGCGTGATGGCCCGCCGCGATGTAGGCCACGCCCGATTCCGCCGCAATGTGCATGGTCTGCTCGGAGACTTCGCCGCTGACGTAGACATCCGCGCCCGCCGCAATGGCTTCTTCGAAGTATCCTTGCGCGCCGCCCGTGCACCACGCGACGCGACGCAGTTCGCGGTCCGAATCGCCGAATACGAGCGGCTTGCGGCCGAGCGCGTTTTCGACCGTTGCAGTGAAATGTTCGAGCGAAAGCGGCATGGTAAGCGGCGCGATCCACCCGAGATCCTGGCCTGCAAAACGGCCGTCCGCGATTAAGCCAAGGCGCGCGCCGAGTTGCGCGTTGTTGCCGAACTCCGGATGCGAATCGAGCGGCAAATGGTAGGCAAACAGGTTGATATCGTTGGCGATAAGCGTGCGGATTCGCTGATACTTGCGCCCCGTCAACTGCGGCGCCTCATTGCGCCAGAAGTAGCCGTGATGCACGAGTACCGTGTCCGCGCCCCACTCGAGCGCGGCTTCGAGAAAGGCGAGCGAGGCCGTCACGCCGGTTGCGATCTTCTGAACCCGGCGCGCGCCTTCCACCTGTAGACCGTTCGGGCAATAGTCCTTGAAGCGGCCGATTTCCAGCAGATTGTTCAGATACAATTCGAGTTCGATCCGATCCATGAATTCCTCTATCCCTTCAAATGCTTAGACGCTTCTGGCTATTTTTTGCCCAAGCGGTCACCGTGATTTTGGCCCTGATGTTCATCATCGCGACCTTGAAACCGCAGTGGCTTCAACGTCAGGGCCAATTCGGCAAGCAACTCGCCGAACCAATAGTCGCGCTGCAGGAAGTGGCGCCGAGCATAGGCTCGCGACCGCTTCAATCTTCCTATGCCGAAGGCGCGCAAAAGGCCATGCCCGCTGTGGTCAACGTCTTTTCCAGCAAGGACGGCAATCTGCCGCCGGACCCGCGCGCCAAAGACCCGCTGTTCCGCTACTTCTTCGGCGATAAAAACAAGCGCAAGAGCGACGAGCCGCCAGCGTCGAATCTCGGCTCGGGTGTCATCGTCAGCTCGGAAGGTTACATTCTAACGAACCAGCATGTCGTCGATGGCGCCGATCAAATCGAAGTTGCGCTTGCCGACGGCCGCACGTCCAGCGCGAAGGTAATCGGCGTCGATCCGGAAACCGATCTTGCCGTGCTCAAGATCAACATGACGAATCTGCCGACCATCACGCTCGGCCGCATGGACCAAACGCGCGTCGGCGATGTCGTGCTGGCTATCGGCAATCCGTTCGGCGTCGGGCAGACGGTAACCATGGGCATTGTGAGCGCGCTCGGGCGCAATCACCTCGGCATCAACACGTTCGAGAACTTCATTCAGACCGACGCGGCAATCAACCCCGGCAACTCGGGCGGCGCGCTCGTCGACGTGAACGGCAATCTGCTCGGCATCAACACGGCGATTTATTCGCGCAGCGGCGGCTCACTGGGAATCGGCTTTGCGATCCCGGTGTCGACGGCGCGCAGCGTGCTCGAGAGCATCATCACGACGGGCACGGTCACGCGCGGCTGGATTGGCGTGGAGCCGCAGGACGTGACGCCGGAGATCGCGGAATCGTTCGGGCTCGACCAAAAATCTGGCGCCATCGTGGCCGGGGTGCTGCAAGGCGGCCCGGCGGACAAGGCAGGCATCAAGCCGGGCGACATTCTCGTCAGCATCAACGACGACACCATCACCGACACCACGCGCCTTCTGAACGTGGTCGCGCAGATCAAACCGGGCACGTCGGTGAAGGTTCATTTAATGCGCAAGAACAAGGAACTCGATATCAACGTGACTATCGGAAAGCGCCCGGCTCAACCGCGCGCGCCACAGTTACCGGAAGACGAGGATCAAGGAAACGATCAGGGCGACGAATAAACTCGGTTCTCCGTTGAAAACAAAAAGGCAGCTTCGGTAATCGAAGCTGCCTTTTTGCGCATCCGACATTTCACTGCCGCGGCAATACGCCGCACCTACTCGGCCGTTGCCTCTTCGCTTTTGATTGGCTGCTTTCCAACCACCAGCCGCGCCGCAATAATCCCCGCTTCGTAAAGAATGATGAGCGGAATGGCCAGGATCAGCTGCGAGAAAACGTCTGGCGGGGTAACGACCGCCGAAATGACGAACGCGCCGACAATCACATACGGGCGAATCTGCTTGAGCTTCTGAATGGACACGACACCCATGCGCGCCAGCAACACGACGACGATCGGCACTTCGAACGTTACGCCGAATGCGAGGAACATCGTGAGCACGAAGCTCAGGTAGTTGTCGATATCCGTGGTCATCTCCGCACCGAGCGGCGCGTTGTAATGCGCCATCACGCGAAAGATAGTCGGAAACACGACGAAATACGCGAAAGCCATGCCGCAAAGAAAGAGCGCGTAGCTGCTGAACACGAGCGGCGCGACGAGCTTCTTCTCGTGCTGGTACAAACCCGGCGCCACGAACGCCCAAAGCTGATACAGCACAAGCGGCAGCGCGATGACGAAGGCGACGAGCATGGTCACCTTCATGGGCACGAAGAACGAGCCGGTCACGTCGGTGACGATCATCTTGCCGTCGGCCGGCAGGTTCTGCATCAGCGGCCGGGCCAGTAACTTGAAGATGTCCGGCGCCCAATACACCAGCGATACGAACACCACGATAACCGAAGCGCCCGCTTTGATGATGCGGTCACGCAATTCGACCAGATGCGAAATGAACGTCTCTTCGACGGGCTCGTCTTTATTTTGTAGCGGGTCGCTCACGCCGGCCCTCGGTATGGATCATCGATGAAAGGAAGTGGCCCGGATCAAAAAAACCGGGTCGGGCGGCGCAAGGTTTCGGGCGTGTGGCGCGCAACGCGAGCCGCGCCAGATTGAACCCGCGTGCGGCGCAGATTCGTTCGCTTGTACCAGTTGGGGACGGCGCTTTGTTTGACGCGCCAGTTCTTGCGCGCGGCGCGGATGCCCGATGTGCGCATCCACGGTTTGTCCGTGACCGCCGCGCTGCCGCCGATCGCCTCGGCCTCTTCTCTCGCGACACTCGGCGACACGGACGTGCCCTGACTCCACGCGTCGTTCAATTCGGCTTCGTGGCGCTTCAGGTTGTCGTGAATCGACGTTTCGACGTTCGACGCAGCGGTTTCGAAGTCAGTGCGCATCTTCTTCAGCTCGTCGAGTTCCATCTCGCGCGCCACTTCGGATTTGACGTCGTTGATATAGCGCTGCGCGCGCCCGAACAATGCGCCGGCCGTGCGCGCAACCCCGGGCAGGCGCTCAGGCCCGAGCACCACGAGCGCCACGACGCCGATCAGCGCCATTTTGGTCAGACCGAGATCGAGCATTGAAGAGTAAGTGAAAGATTGCGGTCGATGACCGGATTAGCGATAGTCGCCCGAACGGGTCTTGTCCTTCGCTTCCACGTCAACCGCACCGTTGCGCGGCAGTTCGCGCGGATCGGTGGTCGAAGCCGGCTGCTCACCGTCGCGCATGCCTTCCTTGAAGCCCTTGACCGCGCCGCCCAAATCGCCACCGATGTTGCGCAGTTTCTTCGTGCCGAAGACGAGCGCCACGATCAAAAGGACGATCAACCAATGCCAAATGCTCAACGAACCCATGAATGAAAATCTCCGTAATTCCGCCGCAACGGCTTTGTGCGAACGGAAGATCGGCCTTGCGGCCCGCGCCGAAAAAGTCACTTCGGCTATGAATACCGATTCTGCGCGTCCAATATTGCATTGGAAAGGCGTTTGCCGACAAAATTTGCGGTTTTCAGCCCATCCGGCGCCACGGACGCTCTCCTGCCAGCAAATGCGCGTGGATGTGATAAACCTCCTGTCCACCGCCCGGCCCCGTGTTGATCACCGTCCGGAATCCCGTCTCGCCGCCCGTGTAGGAGACGCCGAGATCTTTTGCCAGACGACCAACGAGACTTACCATTCTACCAAGCAGCGGCGCGTCGCTTTCCGTGCAGTGCGACAGCGTTTCGATGTGCTTCCGGGGAATGACGAGCACGTGAACCGGCGCGGCCGGATTGATGTCGTTGAAGGCGACGAACTCGTCGTCCTCATAGAGCTTCGTGCTTGGCAGTTGTCCTGACGCAATCTTGCAGAAAATGCAGTTGTCTTGGCTCATGAAATTCCCGTGTCTCCTGTTGCCAGGTGTTGCCGTTCAAAACCACGCGCGTGGGTCGAACGTTTTTCCTTCATAAAGATACAGCCAACCTTTGATGACACGATAAAGCGTCCAGATGCCGACCGCGAAAAGAATCACGAAGCCGATCCCGACGAAAATGAGCGCCGCGCCGACCAGATGTCCGAGGACAGCCCACCAGAACGTGCGGATCTGCCAGGTGAAATGGGCTTCGTAAGGCGTTCCGACGGTATCGCCGCGTTTCAGATAATTGATGATGATCGCGACAAGCACGGTCAACCCGCCCGTCAGCCAATAGAGCGCGTAGAGCGCATACAAAACATGCGTAAGCGTCTTGAGGCTGCTCAGCCGCTGCGGGTCGAGCTGATTCTGATACACCGGCGGCGGGTACTGTTCGTGAGGCGTATTCACGGGGCCCTCCTTCGCAATGGGCGTCTCGTTAGCTGCCGTTCTGCTCGCGCTCGCGCGTTTTGCGCAGCGCTTTTTCTTCGATACCCGACAAACCTTCGCGCCGTTCCAACTCGGCGATCACGTCGGCGGGGCTCAGGTCGAAATGCGACAGCATCACGAGACAATGGAACCACAGGTCGGCGACTTCCCCGACGAGCGCTTTCGGCGCGCCGCCGTGGCGCGCATCCTTCGCGGCGAGCACGACTTCCGTCGCTTCCTCGCCGATCTTCTTCAGGATCGCGTCGTCACCTTTATGAAAGAGTCGCGAAACGTAGGATTGTTCCGGATCGCCGCCTTTTCGACCGTCGATAACCGCGGCGAGGCGCAGCAGCGTGTCCTGCGTGGTGGCTTGCGTCATTTGTAAATACTTTCGGGGTCGTTCAGAACCGGCTCGACCGCGACCCACGCGCCGTCTTGCGCCGTTCCTTCGAATTTCTGGAAAAAGCAGGAATGACGGCCGGTGTGGCACGCGATCCCCGATACCTGTTCGACTTTGAGCAGCACGACGTCTTCGTCGCAATCGAGCCGCACTTCGTGCACATGCTGAACGTGCCCCGATTCCTCGCCCTTGAACCACAGGCGCTGACGCGAACGCGAAAAATAGACGGCGCGCTTCAGTTCGATGGTTTTGGCGAGCGCCTCGCGATTCATCCAGGCGAACATGAGCACGTCGTTGCTCGACGCTTCCTGCGCGATCACCGGCACGAGGCCGTTCGCGTCCCAGTTCACCTTGTCGAGCCAGTCGGCTTGATCCGTCACCGTCAATTCCTCACCGAAATGCCTTGGTCGGCCATGAAGCGCTTGGCTTCGCCGACCGTGTGTTCGCCATAGTGAAAAATGCTCGCGGCCAGAACGGCGTCGGCGCGGCCTTCCGTGATGCCATCCGCCAGATGCTTGAGCGTACCGACGCCGCCCGAAGCGATCACCGGCACGGGCACGGCGTCCGACACGGCGCGCGTGAGCGCGAGGTCGAAGCCGGACTTGGTGCCGTCGCGATCCATGCTGGTCAACAGAATTTCGCCCGCGCCGAATTCGGCCATCTTGCGCGCCCATTCGATCGCGTCGATGCCTGTTGCCTTGCGCCCGCCGTGCGTGAACACTTCCCAGCGGGGCGGCTCGCCATCGGCGGAAACGCGCTTGGCGTCGATGGCAACGACGATGCATTGCGAACCGTGCTTGTCGGATGCATCGCGTACGAGTTGCGGATTCGCCACCGCCGACGAATTCATGCTGATCTTGTCCGCGCCGGCGTTGAGCAGGCGCCGCACGTCTTCGACGGCGCGCACGCCGCCACCGACGGTCAGCGGAATGAACACCTGTGACGCGACCGATTCGATGATCGGCAAAATGAGGTCGCGCTGGTCGGAAGTCGCGGTGATGTCGAGGAACGTGAGTTCGTCCGCGCCTTGGTCGTCGTAACGTCGCGCGATCTCCACGGGATCGCCCGCGTCGCGCAGTTCGACGAAGTTGACCCCTTTGACGACGCGCCCGGCGGTCACGTCGAGACAGGGGATGATGCGTTTAGCGAGAGCCATGTTCCGCCACTGCAGGTCCAAAACGAATGAAGGGCGGCAAGAGCCGCCGCCCGGCGTGCTGCAACGTGCTCGCGCCCGAAAGAGCCTCAGGCGCCGTCCGCTTCGCGCAACGCATCCGCGCGCGTTTGCGCGGAAGTGAAGTCCAGGTCGCCGGAATAGATGGCGCGACCGCAGATCACGCCTTCGATGCCTTCACCCTCGACTTCGCAGAGCGACTCGATGTCCGCGATGCTCGACAGGCCGCCGCTCGCGATCACGGGAATCTTCACGGCTTGCGCGAGCCGCACGGTGGCGTCGATATTGATGCCCTGAAGCATGCCGTCGCGCCCGATGTCCGTGTAGATGATCGACTCGCAGCCGTAGTCTTCGAACTTGCGCCCGAGATCCACTACTTCGTGGCCGGTCAGTTTGCTCCAGCCGTCGGTGGCGACTTTGCCGTCCTTGGCGTCGAGCCCGACGATGATATGCCCCCCGAACGCGCTGCACGCATCCTGCAGGAAGCCGGGATTCTTCACCGCCGCCGTGCCGATGATGACGAACGAGAGACCGTCGTCGAGATAGCGCTCGATGGTGTTCAGGTCGCGAATGCCGCCGCCTAGTTGCACTGGAATCTCGCTACCCACTTCGTCGATGATTGCGCGGATAGCGTCGCCGTTCCTCGGCTTGCCCGCGAAGGCGCCGTTCAGATCGACGAGGTGTAGTCTGCGCGCCCCTCGGTCGACCCAGTGCCGGGCCATTGCCGCCGGATCTTCTGAAAAAATGGTCGCCTGGTCCATATCGCCTTGTTTGAGGCGCACGCACTGACCGTCTTTGAGATCGATGGCCGGAATGAGCAGCATAGGTATCGCGTATTTTCTGGATTGAGTTGATCGAAACGGCCGCGCGTGAGGTCTCGGTGCCTTACAGCGGGCCGCTTCGCTAGTGTAGTACAAGTATTGCAACGCCCGGTTGCGCGCTTTACGGGTTCCAGTGAACGAAGTTGCGATACAGCCGCAAGCCCGCGTCGGCGCTCTTCTCGGGGTGGAATTGCGTGGCGAAGATGTTGTCGCGCGCCACCGCCGATGTGAACGCGGAACCATAAACGGTTTCGCCCGAAGTGTGCGCCGGGTTGTCCGGCACGACGTAGTAACTATGCACGAAGTAGAAGAACGCGCCATCCGCGACCCCGTCCCACACCGGATGCGCTTGCGTCTGACGCACGCGATTCCAGCCCATTTGCGGGACCTTGAAGCGCGAGCCGTCGTCCTGCAACTGGCCTTCGAGTTGAAAGCGCACGACCTTGCCGGGGAAAAGCCCGAGGCCCTTCGTGTCGCCTTCTTCGCTCCAGTCGAACAGCATCTGTTCGCCGACGCAAACGCCGAGCATCGGCTTGTTGCGCGACGCTTCGATCACCGCATCCTGCAAGCCCGACGCGCCCAGATGGCCCATGCAATCGCGCATCGCGCCTTGACCCGGCAGCACGATACGATCCGCCGCGCGAATGGCCTCGGGCTGATCGACGATCGCCACGTCGGCGTCGGGCGCGGCCCTCTTAAGCGCCTGATACACCGAGCGCAGGTTGCCCATTCCGTAATCAACAATCGCTATCGAAGTTTTCATTTCAAAGATGGCATCAAGGCCTTCAACCCGTTGACGATGAACTCCACCGCCAGCGCGGACAACATCAAACCCATGAGACGCGTGCCGATATTGATACCCGTGCGCCCGACCCAGCGCGCGATCGGCTCGGCCAGATTCAACGCGCCGAAACACAACGCCGCGATGATCGCGCCCAGCACGACGAGCCCGAAGCGGTCGTACCAGTGCTGCGCATTTGCAGCATAGACGATCACGGTGCTGATCGATCCCGGCCCGGTGAGCAGCGGAATCGCGAGCGGCACAACGGCAACGCTATTGCGCTCCTCGGCTTCCATGCGCTCTTCGACGGTCGAGCGCGCGTTGCCGACTTGCGCGTTCAACATGCTGATCGCCATGAGCAGCATGATGATCCCGCCGCCGACTTCGAACGAGCCGACCGAAATGCCGAAGAACGCGATGATCTGCTGCCCGAGCAGCGCGGTGATCGCGATTACGCAGAACACCGAGATCGATGCCACGCGGATGGTATTGCGCTTTTCGAGATCGGATTGTTGCGCGGTCAGGCTAAGAAAAAACGGTATCGCGCCGACCGGATTGATCAGCGCGAGCAAGGATATGAACGACTTGAAGAGATCCATCGCGGGCGAGCCTTTCGTGCGCGACGCATTGCTGCGTCGCTTGGAACGGGCTGATCAGAGACTGCCTTTGGTGGAGGGAATTTGTCCTGCGGCGCGTTCGTCGGCTTCGACGGCCATGCGCAACGCGCGGCCGAACGCCTTGAACACGGTCTCGACTTGATGATGCGCGTTGATGCCGCGCAGATTGTCGATGTGCAGTGTCACGCCCGCGTGATTCACGAAGCCACGGAAAAATTCGATGGTGAGATCGACATCGAACGTACCGATGCGCGCGCGCGTAAACGGCACATGGAATTCGAGCCCCGGACGGCCGGAGAAATCGATCACGACGCGCGACAGCGCTTCATCGAGCGGAACATACGAGTGGCCATAACGGCGAATGCCCTTGCGGTCGCCAATGGCTTTCGCCACCGCCTGACCCAGCGTGATACCGGTGTCTTCGACGGTGTGGTGATCGTCGATATGGAGGTCGCCATGCGCTTCGACTTCGAGATCGAACAGGCCGTGTCGCGCGATCTGATCGAGCATGTGATCCAGAAACGGCACGCCGGTGGCGAGCTTCTGCTTGCCGGTGCCGTCCAGATCGAGCTTCACACGGATCTGCGTTTCGCTGGTGTTGCGAACGACTTCCGCAATGCGCATGGTGTTTCCTTGAGGCTTTCGAAGAGTGGGGATTTAGTTGAGCGCGAGCTTTTTGAGCGCCGCGACCATGTGCGCGTTTTCCTCGGCCGTGCCGACCGTCAAACGCACGCAATTTGCCAGCAAAGCATGCATTTTACTCACGTTTTTGACGAGAACCCGCGAAGTCAGCAGGGTTTCGAACGCGACGGCGGCATCCGGCACGCGCACGAGCAGAAAGTTGCCCGCGCTCGGATACACCGTCATGCCGGGCAGCGCGGCGACTTCGCGCGCGAGCACGGCGCGCTGCGCGCGCAGATCGGCGGCCTGGGCGTCGAGGACATCGAGATGATCCAGCAGGAAATCAGCGGTTGCCTGCGTTAGCACGTTGATGTTGTACGGCGGGCGCACCTTGTCGAATTGCATGGTCCACGCGGGCAGACCGACCAGATAACCGAGCCGGATGCCCGCAAGTCCGAGCTTCGACACCGTGCGCATGACGACCACGTTGTCGTACTCGGCCGCGCGCGGCAGCCACGTCTTTTCCGCGAACGGCTGATAAGCCTCGTCGATGACCACGAGACTCTTCTTCGCCGACGCGATCACGCGCTCGATGTCGGCATCGGCGTAAAGCGTTCCGGTCGGATTGTTCGGGTACGCGAGATAAACGAGCGCGGGCTGATGTTCGTCGATAGCCGCGATGAGCGCGTTTGCGTCTAGCGTAAAGTCCGCGTTGAGCGGCACGCCGATGAATTCGAGCTGCGCGAACTTCGCCGACATCTGATACATCACGAAGCCCGGCACCGGCGCCACGACTTTCGCGCCGGGCGTGGCGCACGCCATCGACATCATGCTGATCAGTTCGTCCGAGCCGTTGCCGAGCAGCACGTCACAGGCTTCCGGCACCTTCATTGCACGCTTGATCTTGGCGAGCAGATCCGCCGGACGCGGCGATGGATAACGGTTCAGCGCCACGCCCGCGAGATGTTCGCCAAGACGCTTGGCGAGATCGGCGGGCAAGGAGTACGGGTTTTCCATCGCGTCGAGCTTGATCAAGCCCGTGGAATCGGCCACGGGATAGCTCGTCATGGAAAGGACGTCGGGACGCAGGATGTCTTGAGGTGTGGTCATGATGTCGCCGACGTCTTTGCGCCGGACATATGGCGGCTCTCAGGCCGCCTTGGTCGTCTAAGCCGGCCAGATTCAGCCGACGTTTTTCATCCGATACTCCGCGCTCTTCGCATGCGCTTGCAAGCCTTCGCCGTAAGCCAGTTCCGCCGCGATCTCGCCGAGCGTCTGCGCGCCTTCCGCGCTCACTTCGATCACACTCGAACGCTTCATGAAATCGTACACGCCGAGCGGCGACGAGAAGCGCGCCGTGCGTGAAGTCGGCAACACGTGGTTCGGGCCCGCGCAGTAATCGCCGAGGCTTTCGCTCGTGTAGCGGCCGAGGAACATGGCGCCCGCGTTGTGGATCTGCGCAGCCCACTGATGCGGATCGAGCGCCGAAATCTCCAGATGCTCGGGCGCGATATCGTTCGCGATCGCGCACGCTTCGGCCATGTCCTTCACCTTGATGAGCGCGCCGCGGTCTTCAAGCGAGCGCTGAATGACTTCGCGGCGCGGCATGGCCGGCAGCAATTCGACGATGGCTTCTTCGACGCGCCGAATGAACGTCGCGTCCGGACACAGCAGAATGGATTGCGCGAGTTCGTCGTGTTCGGCTTGCGAGAACAGGTCCATCGCGACCCAGCGCGGGTCGGTGGTGGCGTCGCAGATGACGAGGATCTCGGACGGCCCGGCGATCATGTCGATACCGACCGTGCCGAACACGCGCCGCTTCGCCGATGCGACATACGCGTTGCCCGGCCCGCAGATCTTGTCGACCGCCGGCACGGATTCGGTCCCGTACGCCAGCGCGCCAACCGCCTGCGCCCCGCCGATGGTGAACACGCGGTCCACGCCGCCGAGCAGCGCCGCCGCGAGCACGAGCGGGTTCTTGACGCCATCGGGCGTCGGCACGACCATCACGATTTCCTTGACGCCCGCGACGCGCGCCGGAATGGCGTTCATCAGCACGGACGACGGATACGCCGCCTTCCCGCCCGGCACGTAGATGCCCGCGCGATCGATCGGCGTCACCTTCTGGCCGAGCACCGTGCCGTCGGCTTCGGTGTAATGCCAGCTATGACTGCCGCATTCGATGCGTTGCTTCTCGTGATATCCGCGCACGCGAGCAGCCGCTGCTTCGAGCGCCGCGCGACGTTTCGGCTCCAGCCCTTCCAGCGCGGCTTCGAGTTCCGCCACGGGCAATTCGAGCGCCGCGACGCTGTGCGCCTTCAGACGATCGAACTGGTTGGTGTAGTCGAGCACGGCGGCGTCGCCGCGCGCTTTGACATCCGCGAGAATTTGCGCGACCGAGCGCTCTATTGCTTCGTCCTCGCTCGCCTCGAATGCGAGAACCGCGCGCAAAGCTTTCTGAAAACCGTCGGTGCTGGAATCGAGTTTGCGAATCTTGATAGACATGCTGGTTTTCCGTTTGCTGTGGCTCGCCGCGCGACTACGCGGCTGCCCTAATTATCCGTTCCTGCCGATGCGCGCTCGAAAGCGTCGAGATACGGCTTGAGCGCCGCGCGCTTCAGCTTGAGCGCGGCCTGATTCACGACGAGGCGCGACGAAATCTGCATGATCTCTTCAACCTCGACCAGATTATTCGCCCGCAGCGTGCCGCCCGAACTGACGAGATCGACGATGGCATCGGCCAGACCGACGAGCGGCGCCAGTTCCATCGAACCGTAAAGCTTGATCAGATCGACGTGCACGCCCTTCGCCGCAAAATGCTCACGCGCGGTTTCCGTGTACTTCGTCGCGACACGCAGACGCGCGCCCTGACGCACCGCGTTCGCGTAATCGAAGCCAGCTTTCACGGCCACCGACATCCGGCAGCGCGCAATGTTCAGATCAACCGGCTGATACAGCCCGCTTCCGCCATGCTCGATCAACACGTCCTTGCCCGCCACGCCGAAATCGGCCGCGCCGTATTCGACGTAGGTAGGAACGTCGGTGGCGCGCACGATGATCACGCGCAAGTTCGGATTCGTCGTCGGCAAAATGAGCTTGCGCGAGCTTTCCGGATCTTCCACGACCTCCACGCCGGCAGCGGCGAGCAGCGGCACCGTCTCCTCGAAGATACGCCCTTTCGACAGCGCGAGCGTCAGCGGCGCATTGGCGGCAAGCGAGGACGACGTCTGCGGCAACGAACTCATTGTTCGCTCCCGCTGCCCTTGATACGGCTCACCCGCGCGCCGACCGCCGTCAGCTTCGACTCCATGCGGTCGTAGCCACGATCCAGGTGATAGATGCGGTCGATGAGCGTTTCGCCATCGGCGCACATTGCCGCGATCACGAGACTTGCCGACGCGCGCAGATCGGTCGCCATGACCTTCGCGCCCGACAGCATGTCCACGCCCGAGACGAGCGCCGTGTTGCCGTCGATGGTAATGCTCGCGCCAAGCCGGTTCAGTTCCTGCACGTGCATGAAGCGGTTTTCGAAGATCGTCTCGACGACTTGCGACGTGCCCTTGGCAATAGTGTTCAGCGCCATGAATTGCGCCTGCATGTCAGTGGGGAACGCCGGATATTCGGACGTGCGGATGTTGACCGCTTCGGGGCGCTTGTTCATGCGCACGCGCATCCAGTCGTCGCCTTCCTCGATGCTCACGCCTGCTTCGCGCAGCTTGGCGGTGACGGCATCGAGCAGCGACGGCGTGACGTTGCGCAGCGTGACATCGCCGCCCGCGGCCGCGACCGCGCACAGGAACGTGCCCGCTTCGATACGGTCCGGCACCACGCTATGCTTCGCGCCGTGCAGCTTCTCGACGCCCTCGATGACGAGCCGATCCGTGCCGATGCCATCGATCTTCGCGCCCATCTTCACGAGCAAATGCGCGAGGTCGGTAACTTCCGGCTCGCGCGCGGCATTTTCGATGACCGTCTCGCCGTCCGCAAGCACTGCCGCCATCAGCAGATTTTCGGTGCCGGTGACGGTAATCATGTCGGTGACGATGCGCGCGCCCTTCAGACGCTTCGCGCGCGCTTCGATGAAGCCGTGCTCGATATTGATCTCGGCGCCCATCGCCTGCAGACCCTTGATGTGCTGATCGACCGGACGCGCGCCGATTGCGCAGCCGCCGGGCAACGACACCTTCGCCTCGCCGAAGCGCGCGACGAGCGGACCGAGCACGAGGATCGACGCGCGCATGGTCTTGACCATTTCGTACGGCGCGACGAGGTTGTCTACTTTCGATGCGTTGAGCGTCACGCGGCCATCGCTCGACGCTTCGGAGTGCACGCCCATCTGGCGCAGCAATTTGAGCTTCGTGCGCGTGTCCTGCAAATTCGGCACATTCGACAGATGGACGTCGTCGGCCGTGAGAAGGCTTGCGCACAGAATCGGCAGAGCCGCGTTCTTCGCGCCCGATACGGTGATTTCGCCGGAGAGCTTCGCGCCCCCCGTGATGACCAGTTTATCCATGATGACGTGTCCTTCGACCGAGCGTCCTGCTGCGGAGCCGCTTTCGGCGCCGCGGTTGTCTTGAATGATTCGCACTGTTTCCTGCCGGTGTTGCCGGGTGTTACGGGATGTTGCGTGTTGCGTATTGCTACGAATGTCGCGTGCTTACGCGGCTTTGAATTCGTCGGGCGTGAGCGTCTTCATGCTGAGCGCGTGAATTTCTTCGCGCATGCGCTCGCCAAGCGCCGCATAAACCAGTTGATGCCGCGCGATCAGCCGCTTGCCGACGAACGCGTCGCTCACGATGGTCGCGAAGAAGTGCTGGCCATCGCCTTCGACTTCGAGATGCTGGCAGGCGAGGCCGCCAGCGATGTAGTCCTTCACTTGCTCGGGAGTCGGCAACATGAAAGTCTCCTAAAGAATTAGTGACGCAGCTTGAAGCCGCTCGCGAGCAGACGCACGGCAATGAGTGCGAGCACGGCCAGAAATGCAGCGACGATACCCATGCTCACCAGCGGATTCACGTCCGAAAGACCGAAAAAGCCGTAGCGAAAACCGTCGATCATGTAGAAGAACGGATTCAGATGCGACACCGCGCGCCAAACCGGCGGCAACGTATGCGTCGAATAGAACACGCCGGAAAGGAACGTGAGCGGCATGATCAGGAAGTTCTGAAACGCGGCCAACTGGTCGAACTTGTCTGCCCAGATGCCGGCAATCAAACCCAACGTACCGAGGATTGCCGAACCGAGGATCGCGAACGCAATGATGTAGAACGGCGCGGAAAAAGACATCGGGACGAACCATATCGTCACGACGAAAACGCCAAGCCCGACACAAAGTCCACGCGCTACCGATGCCAAAACGTACGCAAAGAACATTTCCCAATGCGCAATGGGCGGCAACAGCACGAACACGAGATTGCCTGTGATCTTCGATTGAATCAGCGACGACGAGCTATTCGCAAACGCGTTCTGCAAAACGCTCATCATCACGAGGCCGGGCACGAGAAAGCTCGTATAACCAACGCCAGCATAAACTTGTACGTGCCCGGAAAGCGCGTGACCGAAGATGGTCAGGTACAACAACGCCGTGACGACCGGCGCGAGCACCGTTTGAAACGATACCTTCCAGAAGCGCAAAAGCTCCTTGTAGAACAACGTCTGAAAGCCGCTCATGAAAGTCCCTCGACCACGTCGGGTTCGTTCATGACTTGCACGAACACGTCTTCGAGATCGGCTTTGCGAACCTCGATTTCATCCAGCGCGCAACCGGCCGCGCGGCACTTCGCGAGAATCGGCTCGACATCGTCGTAGCTCGAAAGGCGCAGCAGATGCTGCATGCCGGACACCGCGTGCGGATCGACTTCCAGCGGACGCAGTTCCACAGGCAGCGAGCCGCTCGAAAAGCGCAGATAAAGTTGCAGACCGGAAAAGCGTTGCAGAAGCGTGCTCGTGCGCTCGAGCGCCACGACTTCACCACGGCGAAGCATGGCGAGACGATCACATAGCGCCTCGGCTTCTTCGAGGTAATGCGTGGTCAGCACGATGGTGTGCCCTTCGCGATTCAATCGCGAGATGAACTTCCAGAGCGTCTGACGAAGTTCGACATCGACGCCCGCCGTGGGCTCGTCGAGCACGATCACCGGCGGCCGATGCACTAGCGCCTGCGCCACCAGCACGCGTCGCTTCATGCCGCCCGAGAGCGCGCGCGTGTTGACGTCCGCTTTCTCGGTGAGATCGAGATTGGCCATGACTTCGTCGATCCAGTCGTCGTTCTTGCGCAAACCGAAATAGCCCGACTGAATTCGCAAAGCCTCGCGCACGGTGAAGAACGGATCGAACACCAGTTCTTGCGGCACCACGCCAAGCGCACGGCGCGCCGCGCGGAAGTCGCTCACGACATCGTGGCCGCGCACGGACACCGTGCCGCTATCGGCGCGCGCGAGTCCGGCAAGGATGCTGATCAGCGTGGTCTTGCCGGCGCCGTTGGGGCCGAGCAAGCCGAAGAATTCGCCCTCTTCAACCGTGAGGCTCACGCCTTTGAGCGCCTGAAGCTGCTTGTAGCGCTTTCTGACGTTTCGGATTTCTATGGCTGACATTGACAGTGCGCGTGCCTCGTGTGGCCGCGCCTCGATTGTGCGGATAACGCTTGACAGACCCGGGCTCGATCGAAAAATTGCCGGGTGCGGGCCCGAAAAAGCATTTGATTATAGGGCAAACCGGATGGAGCCGACTTCGGAGCGATCCTGATCGCGGCAACGCATGCCTGGTTGCCGCACCTGATATGGCGTCAGGACAGGATCAATGTCGGAAGGAGAGCAGCGTGTCGACGCCGTAAGCTTGCGCGAGACTGGCAAGCTTGAAAGGAACATTCACGACGCCAAGCGCCGTGCCGCGCTCGGTGGCGGCGCGCTGCCATGCAAGCAGCACGGCGAGCGCGGATGAATCGAAATGCGTGAGCGGCGCGCAGTCGACTTCAGTTGCACCCGCCGCGATACGCGACAAACCCGCGTCGAGCGCAGCCTTCGCGCTTTCGTGGGTCAGCGTGGCGGCCGTCTGGAAGCGGCCGCCCGCGACTTGCGCATTTGCCTGCGTGCTCACGATGCCTTGCCGTTCGCGAGTTGCTGATTACGCTGCGTGAGGAATTGCAGCAAGCCAGCCACGCCATTCTGCGAAATCTGCTCGTTGAACTGTTGCTGATACGCCTGGATCAGCCATGCGCCGAGCACGTTGATGTCGTACACGCGCCAGCCTTGCGGCGTTTTGTACAGGCGGTAGTCGAGTTCGATCGGCGAGCCGTTGTTCATCACGACCGAGCGGACCACGACATCCGTGTCCTCCGGCGACGCGCGGAACGGCTTGTACTGTACCGTCTGATTACGAACCTGAGCGAGCGCGCCCGAATACGTGCGAATGAGCAGCATCTTGAATTGCTCGACGATCTGCTTTTGTTGCTCGGGCGTTGCCGTGTTCCAGTTGCGCCCCATCACGAGACGCGTGGTACGCGTGAAGTCCGTGTACGGCAGGATCTTCTGATTGACGAGTTCAGTGATGCGCTGGATGTCGCCCGACTGAATCTTGCTGTCGGACTTGATGTCGTCGAGCACTTGTTGCGTGACGGTCTTGATCATCACGTCGGGCGCGCTCGAGTCGACGGATTGCGCCGACGCCGCGCCGCAGAACGCGATCAGCATGGCGAAGATAGGAAGCAAAAAGATTTTTTTCATCGCAGATCCTGCAAAAAAAGGGGCTTGAGTTTGAGCGCGCTGGCTAGAACGAGTTCAGACCGCGCGCCTGTCAAACTGTAAAAAATGCTGCCAAGTATTTTACCGGCCGTTAGCGTCAGTCCGCTCAACGCAAGCGGAACGAAGGGAATCCCGGCGCGCGCGGCGGAACGTACTGATGTCCCGGAACCGTGTTGTTGCCCGTGTCGCTCGCTGCGCGCGGCGCGCCAGCGGCTCCAGAAGCAGGCGTCGCGCCCGATGCCGCTTCGGACGGAACCGCCGTCGCCGAAGCGCCCGCCGGAGTCGCGGCTTCCGCGCCTTCCGCATCGTAGTTTGGAAGCGGCGCTTCGCTGTAATCGGGCGAGGTGCCTTCGCCACCGGTAATCAGATATTGCCGCCGCTGCAGGTAAGCGTTACGAACGAAAGAGTATTTGTCGAGCGCGGCATCCGAAAGAATGTCGGATGCATCCAGCAGGTTCGCGCGTGTGTTCACGAGATTTACGCCGTACAAGGCCCAGCTCACGGAATCCGGCTGCACGTAACTCAGCGGATTACCGAAATAATCGACCGCGAGGCCGCCGGTATCGCGCACGGTGCTTGGTCCAAGAAGCGGCAGCACGACGTACGGGCCAGGCGGCACGCCGTAGTGGCCGAGCGTGAGACCGAAGTCGCCCGAATGCTTCGGCAGCTTGGCGATGGTCGCCACGTCGAACAGACCGCCCACGCCGAACACCGTGTTGATTGCGACGCGCATGATGTCCGACACGCCATCCGCGATTCTCAGTTGCAGAAGATTGTTCGCCGCGATGTAGACATCGCCGATATTCGAGAAGAAGTTCGTGACGCTGTTGCGCACGGGTTCCGGGACGGCCCAGACGTAAGCCTGCGCCACCGGCTTGAACGCGTATTGATCGACCTTGTCGTTGATCGTGAACATCGTCCGGTTGTAGCTCTCGAAGGGATCGCCCTTGGTCGGAGTGGTCACTGTCGCGCACCCGCCGAACATGCCCACCGTTGCCGCTAGAACGATTGCGCGCCGCATCCCTGTCGAGTGCATGTTGTTTCTCCTTATTGAGCCGTACCCGAGGCCGCGCTCGCGCCCATCGCGCTTGCCGCACCCGGAAATGCCGGTGCGGGAGCTGCCGTTGCCGCCGGCGCCGCCGAGGATTTCGACGCGCCGGAATCCGCTGCCTTGTTATAGAGGAACTGTCCGATCAGATTTTCCAGCACCACGGCGGACTGCGTCATCGTGATGGTGTCGCCATTCTTGAGCATCTGATCGTCGCCGCCCGGCTCCAGGCCGATGTACTGCTCGCCGAGCAGACCGGAAGTCAGAATCTTGGCGGACGAATCTTTCGGAAATTGATATTGCTTGTCGATGTCGATGGCGACCACCGCCTGATACGTATTTCCATCGAAGCTGATCGAGCCGACGCGCCCGACCGTCACGCCCGCGCTCTTGACCGGCGCGCGCGCCTTAAGGCCGCCGATGTTGTCGAACTTGAGCTTCACCGCGTAGGTCTGCTGGAACGACAGCGAACTCATGTTGCCCGCCTTCAGCGCAAGGAACAGCAGCGCCACGAAACCGAGCACCACGAAGAGGCCGACCCAAAAGTCGAGAGCAGTCTTTTTCATCGTCTTCCCAAAGAGAATCTTGTCGCAGAGCGCGTGTGAGGTCTGTGCCCTTCACAACGCCCACGCCCTCGCGGGCGTTTTGCATTTGGTTCATTAGCTGGACATCAGCTGAACATCAACGCGGTCAGCAGGAAATCGAGGCCGAGCACCGCGAGCGACGCGTACACGACCGTCTTCGTGGTCGCGCGCGACACGCCTTCCGGCGTAGGCCGTGCTTCGTAGCCCTGGAACAACGCGATGAACGTCACCGCGAAGCCGAACACGATGCTCTTGATGACGCCATTGCCGACATCGCGCCACACGTCCACGCCGCCTTGCATCTGCGACCAGAACGCGCCGGAATCCACGCCGATCAGCAACACGCCGACCACATACCCGCCGATTATGCCGACCGCGCTGAAAATGGCCGCCAGCACGGGCATGGCGATGATGCCCGCCCACATGCGCGGCGCGACCACCACTTTCATGGGATCGACGGCCATCATTTCCATTGCCGTGAGTTGTTCGCCCGCCTTCATCAAACCGATCTCGGCGGTCAGCGACGTACCCGCGCGGCCGGCGAACAACAGCGCCGTGACGACCGGCCCGAGCTCGCGCACGAGCGAAAGCGCGACGAGCAGTCCGAGCGCCTGCTCCGAACCATAGCGGTTCAGTGTGTAATAACCCTGCAGCCCGAGTACGAAGCCGACGAACAGGCCCGACACCGCGATGATGACAAGCGAATAATTGCCGACGAAGTGAATTTGCTTCGTGACGAGACGCGGCCGCCGCAAAAGCGGGAAGAATTCGAGTACGAGGCGCAACAGCATGCGCATTGCATAACCGGCGGTTCCGAAACCGTCGAGCACCCAGCGTCCGAGTGCGCTGATCATGCTTTTCCTCCGATGCCGAAATCCGCCGCGAGCGGCTGGCTCGCGTAATGAAACTTGAAGGGACCGTCCGGCGTGCCGTCGATGAACTGACGCACGGTCGGGTCTTCCGACGCGCGTAATTGCTCCGGCGTGCCTTCCGCGTGAATGCCGCCGTTCGCGACGAAGTACACGTAGTCCGCAATGGCGAACGACTCGGGCACATCGTGCGAAACGAGAATGGACGTGGCGCCGAGAGCGTCGTTGAGCGTGCGGATGAGTTGCGCGGTTATGCCGAGCGAGATGGGATCGAGACCGGCGAACGGCTCGTCGTACATCATTAGTTCGGGATCGAGCGCGATGGCGCGGGCAAGCGCGACGCGGCGCGCCATGCCGCCGGAAATCTCCGACGGCGCGAGATCGCGCGCGCCACGCAGGCCGACCGCGTTGAGCTTCATCAGGACGAGATCGCGGATGAGCTCTTCCGGCAGATCCGTGTGTTCCCGCAGCGGAAACGCGACGTTCTCGAACACGGTCTGGTCGGTGAACAGCGCGCCGAACTGAAACAGCATGCCCATCCGGCGGCGCAGCGCGTAAAGACCGTCGCGCGATTGCGTGCCGACGTCCTTGCCCGCGAACAGCACCTGACCGCGGCTGGCTTTCACCAGCCCGCCGATCAACCGTAAGGTTGTCGTCTTGCCGCAGCCGGAGCCACCCATGACCGCAACCACCTGACCACGCGTGAAACGCATGTTCAGGTTCGAGAGAACGGGCCGATTACCGTAACCGAAATCGACGTCGCGAAGCTCTAGCAGGGGCTCGGGGAAAGCTGGCACGAGGTAAGAAATTCCTTGGACGCAAGAGGCCGAATTATAGGGCCTGCGCGCAATCGGTGCTTTACCTACGCTCTACCCGATATGATTTTCAGAACATTTACCCTTGATTTGCAAAGCTTTGTTGTAGCGACTCGACGGCGGCTTCGGTGTCCGCCGCTTCTGTCACGGCACGCACGACAGCAGCGCTTCCTACGCTGGTCGCCAGCACCTCGGGCAATACCTTGCCGTCGATACCGCCGATCGCGACGAGCGGCACACGTCCTTTCAGAAGCTTTACGTAGCGTGTAAGCCGCGCCAGGCCTTGCGGTTTGGTGGGCATGACTTTCGTCGTGGTGGGAAACACCGCGCCGAGCGCGAGATAGCTCGGCCGGAAGTGCAGCGCGCGAAGCATCTCGTAATAGCCGTGCGTCGAAAGTCCGAGGCGCAACCCGGCTTGCGCGATTGCCTGCAGATCGGCGGTTTCGACATCTTCCTGACCGAGATGCACGCCGTAAGCGCGTGCGGCGATCGCTTCGCGCCAGTGATCGTTGATGAAAAGCTGCGCCTGATGCCGCTGCCCCGCCACGACCGAACGCTCGATTTCGCCGTGAAGGTCCGCTGCGTCGGTGGTCTTGCGGCGCAACTGCGCCGTGCGCACGCCAAGGTCCAGCACGCGTTCGACCCAATTCGCGCTCGGCAAGACGGGGTAAAGACCGAGCTTGTCCGGGCAAGCGGGAAAAGCAGGCTCCGGCGCGGGTGGAAGATCGCCGACGCGCGGGAACGTGTCGAAGTCGCTTGGCCACGCGTCTTCTTTCTGTTCGTCGCCGGCGCGCCATGCCATTGCCAGGACGAGCGCATCGTGCGGTTCGAAATTGCAGTCGAGGAACGCCGCCAGCGCAGCCAGCCAGTCGTCGGAACGCTCGCCTTCGAGAACGTGGCGCGCGCCTGCATGCAGCAATATCACGCGATGTTCGTACGCTTCCAGCACCGTCGCATTGCCCGCGGCGTATGGCTCGTTGACGACGAGCAGATCCTGCGCACTTGGCGTATCCGGCACGGTCAGGCAGATGCGCCAGCGCGTTGGCGGCGCGGGCCACTCGCCGAGCCGCGCGCGGATACGTTCGGCGACTTCGGTCAACTCATCCGCCGGCGGCCAGAAAACTTCGTGTCCGAGCAAGCTCATGCAGCACCTCCGTCCTGATGCCAGAACGGCATGCCAACGACCGGCGTGCTGGCCTGCGCGCTGTCGCGCTCGGCCATCGGACCGGCGAGAAACGCCGTGCGCCCGGCTTCGACACCCAGGGCGAACGCGCGCGCCATCTGCGACGGAAAGGTCGCCTGCGACACGGCGGTGTTCAAGAGCACACCGTCGAAACCCCACTCCATCACCTGGCACGCATGCGAGGGCACGCCGAGGCCTGCATCGACGATCAGCGGCACGTCTGGCAGCCGCTCGCGCAACGTGCGCAGACCGTAGGGATTGGTCACGCCCTTGCCGGTGCCGATGGGCGCGCCCCAGGGCATCAACGCCTCGCAGCCGGCATCGAGCAGACGGCGGCCGATCACGAGATCCTCGGTGCAATAAGGCAGCACCTTGAAGCCGTCGCGCACGAGCTTGCCCGCCGCTTCGACGAGGCCGATCGGGTCGGGCTGCAACGTGTAGTCGTCGCCGATCAGTTCCAGCTTGATCCACGGCGTGTCGAAAACCTCGCGCGCCATGTAGGCGGTGGTCAGCACTTCATCGACGCTCTGGCAGCCCGCCGTGTTTGGCAGCAGCGCGACGCCGTGACGCTTGAGGACTTCGAAAAAACCGGCCTCGCCAGTCTCGGACTGACGGCGCAGCGCGACGGTCACCATGCCGGGCCGCGCGGCATCGATGGAATCCGAAAGCGATTGCAGCGACGGATAACGCGATGTGCCGAGCAGCACACGGCTCGGGAACGTCTGGCCGTAGAGCGTAAGACTATGGGCGGCGGTGTGTGAGGTCATGATTCGATCCTTCGGATTCGATAGATTCAGCCGCCCGCGACGGGCGACACGACGTCGAGCTTGTCGCCGGCTCGAAGCGTCTTCGTGCCGTGCTCGCCGCGCGCGACGAACTGTCCGTTGAGCGCGACCGCGAACGGCGGTTTGGCGCCGAATACGGCGAGCGCGTCGGTGACGGTGGCGGCATCGGTCAGACTGAATTCGCGCTGATTGATGTGGATGTTCATGGCTTTGACTTTCGATGACTAGAGCGCGGCCGCGATGGCCGGTTCGCTATGCAGAAGTTCGGACCAGCGCGCGCCGCCGCGATAATCCGCGAACGATGCGGCGTCCGCGACGGTTCCGCCCGCGATGGCTTGGGCGAGTGCGCAGGCGGCATCGGCGACTTCCGGCGCGATCATGAAGCCGTGCCGATACAGGCCGTTCACGCGCACGGTCCGCGCCCCGTCCCAGACGATGGCCGGCCGATGATCCGGCAGCGTCGGCCGGCACTGAGAATTGAGTTCGAGGATGCGCGCCTCGCCGAAACCCGGATGCACCGCGAATGCCGCACTCATCAGTTCCAGCGCCGAGCGCACGCTCACGGGCGACATGTCCTCGCCTTCGACTTCGGTCGCGCCGATCACGTAAAGATCGTCCTCTTTCGGCGCGATATACAGCGGATAACGCGGATGCAGCAGCCGCACCGGCCGCGACAACCCGATGCCCGGCGCATGCACGCGCGCCACTTCCCCGCGAATACCACGCAACGCGGGCCACGCCGTTTTGCCGCCCAGCCCACGGCAATCGATGATCCAGCGCGCGTCGGGCAGAGCATCGACCGGAGAATTCCAGTGCGTGCGCACGCCGCGCGCCCCAAGTCCGGCCGCGAGCGCTCGAAGCGCCTGACGATTGTCGAGTTGACCTTCGTGCGGCAGCAGCCAGCCTTGCGCGAAACGCGTGCCGAGCGCGGGTTCCGCTTGCGCGACTTCCGCGCCCGCGAGCTTGACGAAGCCGCCATCGAGCAAGCTCGCAGGCGCGTTGGCGCGCAACCTGCGTTCGAATAGCGGCGCTTCCGCGCGATCCGCGCCGTGCCAGACGACGAGCGTGCCGTTGCGCTGAAAGTAAACCGGCTCGGGCAAATCGGCGATGAGCCCCGGCCAGCGTTCCAGCGACGCCGCGCCGAGTTCGACGACGAGCGGCTCCGCACTCGTCGCCTCGGCGAGCGGCGCGAGCATCGCGGCGGCCACCCACGCAGCCGACTGCGTGCCCGCCTCGTCGCCGCGCTCGTATAGCGCGACGCCGTGGCCCGCGCCCGCGAGTTGCCACGCCACGAGCCGCCCGACGAGTCCTCCGCCGATGACGGCGAAGTCTGGCCGGCGCGCGGCGGGCTGATGGATCGTGTTCACTTTTCCGATGTCTCCTGTCGATCGAAACGAGGCTGGGCGCCGCTCCGGTCTTATCCACGACTGATAACGCCGTGCAGCAAACGCACGAACGCGAAGACAAAACTTGCAGAGGAGAGACCGGCCCGGCAGCGGCAGCGCAAACAACGCGCGCCAGGCGGAAAAGAAAGATGATGGAAGAACCTGGAGGAAAGGCGCGACGGCCGCGCGTTCTCCGGAAACTTCCCTCGCCGGTATTACCCGGATCGGGTGCAAAGGGTCTCTCTCAGCCTCGCCGCGCCAGCACACCGATAATTCGATGACATCGCGCGCGAAGCACCCCTGTTTCGTCGAAGATCATTAGACCATGAAAGCCAAAGCCGCTGCAAACCGGGATTCCCCGCCTTTGGTCGCCTCGGTCGGCACTCTGGCACAATGCCGCGAGCATGGTTCTCCGCATGGTTGTGCGAATGAGCACGGAATTAAGCGGCAGTTAAGGGAACCTCTGAACAATCTGCGGGACAGGAAAGAGGCTGCGCGTGTGAGTATCGCGGCGCGGTGCGTCCATTCGTAACTCGGACCGGCATATCATCAGGAAGGTCATGGCCAATTCTCAACCGGAAAACACGCAGCAACAAGCCGACACGGTCTCTGCGTGGAGCCTCATCAAGCCCTACTGGGTCTCGGAGGAGCGCGGCTTCGCATGGGGTCTGCTTGTTGCCATCATCGCGATCAACATGACGGTCGTATGGATCAACGTGCGGCTCAACAGCTGGAGCGCGGCGTTCTACAACGCGCTGCAGAACAAGAACGTCCACGACTTTCCGCACCTTCTGCTGGTCTTCACCGGCCTCGCCTTCGCGTACATTCTGCTCGCGGTTTATGGGAGGTATCTGCGGCAGATGCTCGGCTTCCGCTGGCGCCAGTGGCTGACCAACAAGTATCTCGAACAGTGGTTCGGCGACCGCGCTTTTTACCGCATAGAACGCGACCGTCTCGCCGATAACCCCGACCAGCGGATCAGCGACGACCTGCAATCCTTCGCGACCACCACGCTGTCTCTGTCGCTCGATCTGCTTTCCACGCTAGTCACGCTCGTCACGTTCATCACCATTTTGTGGACGCTCGCGGGCGCGCTGACCATCACGGCATTCGGCACGCCGCTTGTCATTCCCGGCTACATGGTCTGGGCGGCGGCGCTTTACGCGATCATCGGCTCGGTCATCATCCAGAAGGTCGGACATCCGCTGGTGTCGATCAACTACCAGCAACAGAAGGTCGAGGCCGATTTCCGCTTCGGGCTGATTCGCGTGCGCGAGAATGCCGAGCAGATCGCGTTTTACGATGGCATCGCCACCGAGACGGCCAACGCGAAGACCATCTTCCAGCGCATTCGCGACAACTGGTGGATGATCATGAAGTACACGAAGCGCATGACCTTCGTGCTCAGTTTCTACGGACAGATCGCCATCATCTTCCCAATCATGGTTGCCGCGCCGCGCTACTTCGCGGGCGCGTTCTCGTTCGGCGTCTTGATGCAGATTTCATCGGCGTTCGGCACGGTCAGCGATTCGTTCTCCTGGTTCATCAACAGTTACTCGACCTTGGTCGAATGGCGCGCCACGGTGAATCGTCTGCGCGAATTCAAGCGTGTGATGCGCTCGACGCATATCCGCGAGGAAACGTCGCCGGCAACGGCGCATGGCGGTATCAACCTGCATTACACGAGCACGAAAGCGCTGAAGACCAAGGGGCTTGCGCTCGCACTGCCGAATGGCACGCCGCTTTCGCGCGTGGGCGACGTGACGATAGAACCGGGATCGCGCTGGCTAATAGTCGGGCCGTCGGGCGCGGGCAAGAGCACGCTGATGCGGGCTCTGGCGGGCCTTTGGCCGTTTGGCGACGGTAGTATCGACGCACCCGTCGACGCGAAGATGCTGTTTATCCCGCAAGTGAGCTATCTGCCGATCGGTACGCTGCGCGCGGCGTTGAGCTATCCGTCGCCGGGTGGCACCTTCACCGACGAGGAATCGCGCGAGGCGCTGCGTCTGTGCAATCTGGCCGAGTATGGCGACCGCCTGGAAGAAAGTGCGCACTGGGCGCGCAGCTTGTCGCCGGGCGAGCAACAGCGTCTTGCCGCCGCGCGCGTGCTGCTGCACAAGCCCGACTTCCTGTTCCTCGACGAAGCCACCAGCGCGCTCGATGCGGATAACGAACTGCATATCTATAACACGCTCGTCGAACGTTTGCCGAAGGCGGCGATTTTGAGCGTTGCGCACCGGGAGTCGGTGGCGCTGTTCCATGATTATCGGATCGAGATAGAGAGGACGATGGCGGAGGCTTGATTCCGTCTCTTGCTGAATGAAGAACCGCATCCGCGAGCAATTGTGGGTGCGGTTTTTCTTATTTGTGGCGGTGAGTAACTTGCCCTGCGCGCGACGTCATAGACTTCGAAGCGTTACGGCAGACAGTCACAAATAATCGATGGACTTCCTTCTACTGACAGACGACGATCTCGCATCGATGCGCCACGCGCCAAAATCCATCGTCAACAAGGGGGCGCGGTGGGTAACGAAAGGCGGTCACCGCGAAAAGAATTACGTGCTCCACGATGCACGCGATATGACACAGGTTTATCGGCTCTTTCTTCGCGTCTCGCTGACCAGAGCCAGTGCGTTTTCAGTCGGTCTCGCGCGTGTGTGGTCACCTGATGCAACCCTTGTGCTCGTGCGTTACAACGGTCCTTATCACGGGCACAGAAATGTTATCGAGCGCGTCAAGGTTCCCTTAGGCTGTCACAAGCATGTCGCCACCGAACGATACATGCGTGCCGGCCACGATCCGGACGGCTATGCTGAATCGGTCTACGACTACAATTCGGTTGAGGGAGCATTTGATTGTCTCTGCAGGGATTGCAGCGTCGACTTGCTTGACTACAACCCGTTTCAATCCGAGCTCGAGTTCTGACATGCTGCGCGACGCACCTGATACGGTTAAACGACTGCTCTGCGAGTCATGGTGTTCCGAGCTGGACGTGGCACAAGACGGTGATGCGCTTCGCTTGTCCATGCCGCTGCTGGAACCGGATGGCGACTACGTGACGGTCTGGCTTCGTCAAACGATGGGCGGCTGGCTCATCGAAGATGCGGGCACGACGTTGATGCGCATTTCCTACGACTCCGACGCTACTCTTCTCACGCGCGGTCCACGCCGTGTGCTGCTGGACAAGATGCTGGCGGAATACGGCGCGCGCCTTGGAGAAGATGGGCAGATCGTGTCCGAGTCAGACGAAACTTCACTCGGCATGTCTTTGCTTCGCTATGATCAAGCCTTGGTGCGCGTCAACGACCTAAAGACATGGAACAAGTCACGTGTCGCATCGACTTTTTCCGACGACCTGAAGCGTCATCTGATAGAGATTGTCGGAGTAGACAACGTGCTCGAGAACTATCTGGCGCCGCAAGTTCCCGACGCCGCTGACTACCCAATCGACTTCTCGCTCAGAGGCGGCCGCGCACCTCTTTTCGTATTCGGTGTCGCCACGCGGGAACGAGCGCGGCTGGCAACTATCGTCCTTCAGCATATCGATCAGCACATCGAGTCGTTCGATTCGATCGTGGTTTTTCAGGATGCCAGCGCGTTACCAAGCGGTGATTTACGTCGTTTGATGAACGCCGCCAACGACATGGTGGACTCGCTCGACGCGAAAGGCGCACTCGAAAAGAAAATCCGCCATCGCCTGAGAACGGCATAACCCCGCCAACAAAAAAGGGCGAACCCCAAAGGCCCGCCCTTTTCTCCCATCAACCCCGCTCTCTTATCGCGGCAATTCGCTACTGCCCATCAAATACGCATCCACCGACCGCGCGCACTGGCGCCCTTCGCGAATCGCCCACACCACGAGCGACTGACCGCGCCGCATATCGCCCGCGGTAAACACCTTGTCCACCGACGTGTAATACGCTTTGTCACCTTCGGTCGAGGCGCGCACGTTACCGCGCGCGTCCTTGTCGACGCCAAACGCATCCAGCACCGGCGAAGCTGGCTGCGTGAAGCCCATGGCGAGCAGCACGAGGTCGGCCTTCAGCTCGAACTCGCTGTTCGGCACTTCCTGCATCTTGCCGTTCTTCCACTCGACGCGCACCGCGATCAGCTTCTCGACCTTGCCGTTCTTGCCTTCGAAACGCTTCGTCGCAACCGACCAGTCACGCTCGCAACCCTCTTCATGCGACGACGACGTACGCAGCTTGATCGGCCAGTAGGGCCACACGAGCGGCTTGTTCTCTTCCTCGGGCGGCTGCGCGAGCAGTTCGAACTGCACCACGCCCTTAGCGCCATGCCGGTTCGAGGTGCCGACGCAATCCGAACCCGTGTCGCCACCGCCGATCACGACGACATGCTTGCCCTTCGCGACCAGTTGCTCCGCGAGCTTGTCGCCTGCGTTAACCTTGTTCTGCTGCGGCAGGAATTCCATCGCGTAATAGATGCCTTCCAGCTCGCGCCCCGGCACCGGCAGATCGCGCGGCGTTTCCGAACCGCCCGCCACCACGACCGCATCGAACTGTTCTTTCAGTTCGTCCGGCGTGATGGTTTCCTTGGCCGTATTGCCGATGTGCCCCGGCAGCGCGTCCTTGCCGATGAACACGTTGGTGCGGAACGACACGCCTTCCGCTTCCATCTGGCGCATGCGGCGGTCGATCAGCCACTTCTCCAGCTTGAAGTCGGGAATGCCATAACGCAGCAAACCACCAATGCGATCGTTCTTTTCGAACACAACCACGTCGTGACCGGCGCGTCCCAGTTGCTGCGCGACCGCGAGCCCGGCGGGACCGGAGCCGACCACCGCAACCTTCTTGCCGGTCTTGTGTTTGGGCGGCTGCGGCGCGACCCAGCCTTCGGTCCACGCCTTGTCGATGATCGCGTGCTCGATCGACTTGATGCCCACCGGATCGTCATTGATACCGAGCGTGCAAGCCGACTCGCACGGCGCCGGACAAATGCGTCCCGTGAACTCGGGGAAGTTGTTGGTCGAATGCAGCACTTCGATCGCGCTCTTCCAGTCCTGACGGAACACGAGATCGTTGAAGTCCGGAATGATGTTGTTCACCGGACAACCGTTGTTGCAGAACGGAATGCCGCAGTCCATGCAGCGCGCGCCCTGAACCTTGGCGTCTTCATCGGTCAGCGCGGCGACGAATTCCTTGTAATGCTTGACGCGGGTCAGCGGTGCTTCGTACGCCTCGTGGCGGCGTTCGAACTCGAGAAAACCGGTTGCCTTGCCCATGTGGTTCTCTTCTTTCTCTGTATTTGGTGAGGAACTCGCTCTCCGGCGTACCGGAGAGCTCTTCTATAGTGAGACCGCTCAGGCCGCGAGTGCGTCCTTTGCCTTCTTCGCGCCGATCTCGCCGAGCGCGCGCTTGTAGTCGGTCGGGAACACCTTCACGAACTGACGGCGCGACGCATCCCAGTTCTCGAGCAGCGCCTTGGCACGCGGCGATCCGGTGAACTGGAAGTGACGCTCGATCAAACCCTTGAGCAGCGCTTCGTCGGTCTTGCCGGCATGCCACAGCGCGCGATCCACCGTGCGCTCCTGTTCGGCCTGTTGCAGCACCGGATCGAGCGCCACCATGGTCTTGTTGCACTTGGCGCCGAACGTGCCGTCCGGATCGAACACGAACGCGACGCCGCCCGACATGCCCGCCGCGAAGTTACGGCCCGTCTCGCCGAGCACGACCACCGTGCCGCCCGTCATGTATTCGCAGCCGTGATCGCCCGTGCCTTCGACGACTGCCGTCGCGCCCGAGTTACGCACGCAGAAGCGCTCGCCCGCCACGCCACGGAAGTACGACTCGCCTTCGATAGCGCCGTACATCACCGTGTTGCCGCAGATGATGTTCTCCTCGGACTTGCCACGGAAGTCGTTGGTCGGGCGAATGATGATGCGCCCGCCCGACATGCCCTTGCCGACATAGTCGTTACCGTCGCCGACGAGGTCGAGTGTCACGCCCTTGGCGAGGAACGCGCCGAAGCTCTGGCCCGCCGTGCCCTTCAACTGGATATGGATGGAGTCGTCGGGCAAACCGTCGTGGCCGTACTTCTTCGCGATCAACCCGGACAGCATGGCGCCGACCGTGCGGTTCACGTTGCGCACCGGCTGGATGAACGAAACGTGCTCGCCCTTCTCGATCGCCGCCTTCGACTTCTCGATCAACACGTGATCGAGCGCCTTGTCCAGACCGTGGTCCTGCACATCGACGTGCTTGCGCGCGACTTCCGCGCCCACCGGCACTTGATAGAACACGCGCGAAAAGTCGAGACCCTTTGCCTTCCAGTGTTCGACGCCCTTCTTCGTGTCGAGCAGTTCGGCGTGGCCGATCAGATCCTCGAACTTGCGAATACCCAGTTGCGCCATGATCTCGCGCACTTCTTCCGCAATGAAGAAGAAGAAGTTGACGACGTGTTCCGGCTGGCCAGTGAACTTCGCGCGCAGCACCGGATCTTGCGTCGCGACGCCGACCGGGCACGTGTTCAGATGGCACTTGCGCATCATGATGCAGCCTTCGACGACGAGCGGCGCCGTCGCGAAGCCGAATTCATCCGCGCCGAGCAGCGCGCCGATCACGACATCGCGGCCGGTCTTCATCTGGCCGTCGGCCTGCACGCGGATACGGCCGCGCAGACGGTTCAGCACCAACGTCTGCTGCGTTTCGGCAAGACCGAGTTCCCATGGCGTGCCCGCGTGCTTCAGCGACGACAAGGGCGATGCACCCGTGCCGCCATCATGGCCCGCGATCACGACGTGATCCGCCTTTGCCTTCGCCACACCCGCAGCGATGGTGCCGACGCCCACTTCGGACACCAGTTTCACCGAAATGCTCGCCGCGGAATTCACGTTCTTGAGATCGTGAATGAGCTGCGCCAGGTCTTCGATCGAATAGATATCGTGGTGCGGCGGCGGTGAAATGAGACCGACGCCCGGCACCGAGTAACGCAGCTTGCCGATATAGTCGGAAACCTTGTGGCCCGGCAGTTGACCGCCTTCGCCCGGCTTCGCGCCTTGCGCCATCTTGATCTGAATCTGATCCGCCGACGACAGATATTCCGCCGTCACGCCGAAGCGGCCCGATGCAACCTGCTTGATCTTCGAGCGCAGCGAATCGCCGTCTTTCAACGCGACGTCGGTGACGATTTCATCGCCGATCAGGGACTTGAGCGTGTCGCCGGTCTTGATCGGAATGCCGCGCAGTTCGTTCCGGTAGCGCTTCTCGTCCTCGCCGCCTTCGCCCGTGTTCGACTTGCCGCCGATACGGTTCATGGCGACCGCGAGCGTGGCGTGCGCTTCCGTGCTGATGGAGCCGAGCGACATCGCGCCGGTCGCAAAACGCTTCACGATGTCCTTCGCCGGCTCCACTTCGTCTAGCGGAATGGCCTTCGACGGGTCGAGCTTGAACTCGAAGAGACCACGGAACGTCATGTGACGCTTCGTCTGGTCGTTGATCAGATGCGCGTATTCCTTGTACGTCTGATACGAGTTGCTGCGCGCCGAGTGTTGCAGCTTGGCGATGGCATCCGGCGTCCACATATGCTCTTCGCCGCGCACGCGATAAGCGTATTCGCCGCCCGCATCGAGCATGTTCGCGAGAACCGGGTTGTCGCCGAAGGCATCGCGATGCAGGCGAATGGCTTCTTCCGCCACGTCGAAGATGCCGATGCCGCCGACCTTGGACGCCGTGCCACGGAAATACTTCTCCACGAGCTCGGAGGACAAGCCGACCGCTTCGAAAATCTGTGCGCCGGTGTAGGACATGTAAGTGGAAATGCCCATCTTCGACATGACCTTGTACAAGCCCTTGCCGACCGCCTTCGTGAAGTTGTAGATGACCTTCTCGGCCGACAGATCGCCCTTGAAGCCTTCCGCCATGTTGGCGAGCGTTTCCAGCGCGAGGTACGGGTGAACGGCTTCCGCGCCGTACGCCGCGAGCAGCGCGAAGTGATGCGTCTCGCGCGCCGACCCGGTTTCGACGACGAGACCCGTGCTCGTGCGCAGACCATGCTGCACGAGATGCGAGTGGATGGCCGACGTGGCGAGCAGCGCCGGAATCGCGACATTGTCGCGGTCCATCTTGCGGTCGGACACGATCAGCATGTTGTAACCGGACTTCACGGCATCGACAGCTTCGGCGCACAACGACGCAATGCATGCTTCCACGCCTTCCTTGCCCCAAGCCACCGGATAGCAGATGTTCAGTTCGTACGAGCTGAACTTGCCGCCGGTGTATTTGTCGATGGCGCGAATCTTCGCGATGTCTTTGAAGTCGAGCACGGGCTGCGACACTTCGAGACGCATCGTCGGGTTGATGTTGGTCGTGTCGAGCAGATTCGGCTTAGGACCGACGAACGAGACCAGCGACATCACCATGTTCTCGCGGATCGGATCGATCGGCGGGTTGGTCACTTGCGCGAACAACTGCTTGAAGTAGTGATAGAGCGTCTTGTTCTTGCCGGACATGACCGCGAGCGGCGAGTCGTTGCCCATCGAGCCCACGGCCTCTTCGCCCGACTGCGCCATGGGCGCCATCAGAAACTTGAGGTCTTCCTGCGTATAGCCGAACGCCTGCTGACGGTCGAGCAGCGCGGCGGCTTCGCGACGCTGCGTTTCGACGTCTTCCGCCTTCGGCTCGATTTCGTCGAGCTTGATACGCACGGCGTCGATCCAGCTCTTGTACGGCTTCGCGTTCGCGAGGTTGTCCTTGAGCTCCTTGTCCTCGATGATGCGGCCTTGTTCCATGTCGATCAGGAACATCTTGCCCGGCTGCAGACGCCACTTCTTGACGATCTTCGATTCCGGGATAGGCAGCACGCCCGATTCCGACGCGAGGATCACGAGGTCGTCGTCGGTGATGAGATAGCGCGCCGGACGCAGGCCGTTACGGTCGAGCGTGGCGCCGATCTGGCGGCCGTCCGTGAACGCGATGGCGGCGGGACCGTCCCACGGCTCCATCATCGCTGCGTGATACTCGTAGAACGCGCGGCGGTTGTCGTCCATGAGCGTGTGCTGTTCCCATGCCTCGGGAATCATCATCATCATGGCGTGGACGAGCGGATAGCCCGCCATCACGAGAAGTTCGAGGCAGTTGTCGAACGAAGCCGTGTCCGACTGGCCGGGATAAATCAGCGGCCAGAGTTTGGGCAGATCGTCGCCGAGCACATAGGAGGCGATCGCGCCGGTGCGCGCGTTCAGCCAGTTGACGTTGCCCTTCACGGTGTTGATTTCACCGTTGTGCGCAATCATGCGATACGGGTGAGCCAGTTCCCACGCCGGGAACGTGTTGGTCGAGAAGCGCTGGTGCACGAGCGCAAGCGCCGAGACCACGCGCTCGTCCTGCAGGTCGCGGTAATACACGCCGACCTGACCGGCCAGCAGCAGGCCCTTGTAGACGACCGTGCGCGACGACATGGACGGCACGAAGTATTCCTTGCCGTGCTTGAGCTTGAGCGCCTGAATGCGGTGGCTCGCCGTCTTGCGGATGATGTAGAGCTTCCGCTCGAGCGCATCCGTCACGACGATGTCCTTGCCGCGCCCGATGAAGATCATGCGGATGAGCGGCTCACTCGCCTTCACGGTCGGAGAAATAGGCATGTTGCCGTCGACCGGGACGTCGCGCCAACCGAGCACGACCTGGCCTTCCGCCTTCACCGTGCGTTCCAGTTCCTGTTCGCACGCGAGCCGCGAAGCATGTTCCTTCGGCAGGAAGATCATGCCGACGCCGTATTCGCCGGCAGGCGGCAAAGTCACGCCTTGCTTGGCCATCTCTTCGCGATAGAAGCCGTCCGGAACCTGAATCAGAATGCCCGCGCCGTCGCCCATGAGCGGATCGGCGCCGACGGCGCCACGGTGATCGAGATTCTCGAGGATCTTGAGACCCTGCTGAATGATCTCGTGGCTCTTTTTCCCCTTGATATGGGCAACGAAACCGACGCCGCAGGCGTCATGTTCGTTGGCAGGGTCATACATGCCCTGCGCGGCGGGAGGCGAACCGACTGCCGGTTGCTGATGATCGTTCATGGGGACACCGTCTCTACTGTGAGGGGCCGACTCGGCCGTTGAACCATTTTTTATGTCGCCCGCGGCGTTTATTTCAACTTGGAAGCCGCGAAGCCGGTCGCGCAACGGGCGCGCTGCGCCGCAAAAACCGCCGGAAATCGAAATATACGCGACCAATCAAAGAGATGGCAAATAAAATATGATGATGCGTCACTAATTATCGATATGGTGCACGCATGCCCCAAAATATTGGTTCCATATCGATATTGGGCAAAAAAAAACGGCGCGCCCGAATCTTCGTGCCGCCGTCCTTTCAAGCGTCGTTTTCCGCGATGCCCGTGGTTATTGAGATTGGGGCGTCTCGCGCACTTTACGCGGCCGTCCGCGCGGCAATGGCGACACGCGCCGGTTCGCCGCACGCGATGCCCAATCGCGGTACGCATCGCTGCCGAGCACCCAGCCTTTCAGAGTGGCTTGCAGGAGACGATTGGCCTCACGCTCGTCGAGCGGCTGATCGCACAACTCCTTGTATGCATGCTGGCGTTCGAACGGCGTGTTGCCGAGCGACCAGAAAAGCGGATGGTCGGTGATCAGTCCGTCGAGCGTCAGCCCTATATGGTGCCGAAAACTCGACCACTTGTAGTCCTGCGGCACGGCAACCAGACCCGCGCGAACCGGCGCGGTTTCAACCACGCGCGTGGCAAGCAGGAAATAACGTTCACCCTCGATGACCGTTGCGCGATATCGCCCTTCCCACAACGTCCCGCGCCGCGTGTAACGGCGATTGAAATGCGCCACGTAACGACGCCCGACTGCCTGCATCGCCTTCGGAAGGCTCGATTCGTCGCGCGGCGTGACAAGCAGATGCACCGCCTGCGGCATCAACGCATATGCATGAATGGAAAGATGATGATCACGTGATGCAGTTCTCAAGCAGTCGATGAAAAGCTCGTAGTCCTGGTCGTCGACGAAGGCAGGTTGCTGGTCGAGACCGCGCAGGATGACATGCTGCGGCTGATCGGGAACATAAAGTCGTGCAAGCCGTGCCATTCTGGATATTCCATTGGTCGCGTTTGTGTTACCCCAATCGGGGACCTTGTGGAGATGTTGAGGCAGCGTGGACGAAACACATGCAAATGCCATGCAACACGATTCCAACGCCGCACACGTCTTAGGGAAAATGCTCTACGGCGACGCTATGGTTACTTTGAAATCTTATGCTCATAATGAGCGTGCTTTTCTGGAGGAGCACAAATTGAAAATAAAACAAGTCATGGTGGGAGCAGCGGCATTTGCGTGTGTAGCCAGCGCGGCGCACGCACAGTCGGCGGGTTCCTTCTACGCAACCGCTGGCTGGTTTCACTTCGCCCCGCAAGACAGCAGCGGCCCGCTCAAAGAGACAAGTGTAGGCGGATCTCCCGTCAATATCGACGTACAGGGCACGGGCGCCGGCATTTCAAGCGCGGATACGGCAGGCTTCACGCTTGGTTACTTTGCCACCGACCACATTGCGGCGGAATTCGAAATGGGCATTCCGCCCTCCTTCGACCTCGAAGGCACAGGCTCGTTCTCGCAATATGGCAAGCTCGGCAGCGCGAAACAATGGAGCCCAACGCTGCTTTTCAAATACTTCTTTAATGCTCCTCAAGCGAAGTTTCGTCCGTTCGTCGGCATTGGCGTAACGCGCACCTGGTTCACCGACGCCAAGATCACGAACTCATCGTTCGAAGGCAACGTCCTGCATGGTCCGACCTCCGTCGACACGGATAGTTCGTGGGCGCCGGTGTTCAACGTGGGCGCCGTCTATAACTTCACGGAGCATTGGTTCGCGGGTTTTTCCGTGTCGTTCATTCCGTTGAAGGCAACGGCGACTTTGAACTCGCAAGCGCAGACGCCGGTTGGCACGTTGAACGTGCAGTCGAAAGCGAAGATCACGTTGAATCCCATCGTGACTTATTTGCGTGTCGGCTATCGTTTCTAAGAACACTGGATTAACCACGGCGTTCCCAAAATTTTATTTGCGGGCATGCAAATAAAAGCGCCGCCATGCATGAAGCGTGGCGGCGTTTGATTTTACCGGCTCTTGTAAATGTGACCCGCGCATTTGCGGAGCTTGCGCATTTATTACGCTGTAGCAACGCCGTTCACCGACAGTCTTGCTGGTGACACGACCGTGCGCGCTCATGGGCATCGAATTTGCTGCATCATCGATTTCCCGCTCTTCGCGAGCGGTGTGGTCATCCATCCACGATTCATCCATCGACGGAGCGATCTATGAACGCATTGCCTAACACGCGAGACGCCATCGGAGATTCCTGGAGCAGCACCAACCGCCGTGCGCGCCGTATGGCGCGTCATGGCCGTGATGCCGCCGAGGACATCAGCGGCGAGTTGCGCGCGCTGCTTTCCGATCTTGAAGAAACGCTGTCGAACGGCGCATCGGCCGATGCCGCCATCTTGCGCAAGCAAATCAGTTCGCAACTGGACGGCGCACGTTCCCGTTTGAACGACACGCACGCCGCGCTCCGACAACGCGCCGGCGCTGCCCTAGACGACGCCGACGCGTATCTGCACGAAAAGCCCTGGCAGACGATTGCACTTGTCGGCGGCCTGGCGCTCGTCGCGGGCGTTTTGCTGGCCCGCGCTCGCTGACCGAACGAGCGGCGCCAGTATGAATGGCGCCGCGCGCGTCGTTCAACTTCCCGCAAGAAAATCCGCACCAATGATATCGATGCGATCCGTGCAGATCGCATCGACTCCCCATTGGGCGAGCAACTTCACGCGCTCAGGTTCATTCGGTGTATAGGCAAGTACGCGCAAGCCCGCGTCCTTGATTTCGCGAACGAGTGCTTCGCTCAAGTGCCGGTGACTCGCATGCAGCGACACGCATGCGAGTGCCGACGTCTGTTCGCGCCAGTCGACCGGAACCTCCTCGTACAGCATGCCGCGAGGAAGCTCTGGTGCCGCGTCGCGCGCGGCCTCCAGCGCCTCGTAAGAAAACGACGACAACAACGGCGCCGGTTCCGCACTCGCCCACAAGCGCGCCGCCTCACGCGCGACAAGCTCACCCGTCTCGACTTCGCGTCCAGGACACGGCTTGATTTCCACGTTTGCCGCCATGTCGAGTTCCGTGCAACGCGCGTGTACTTCAGCGAGCGTCGGCATATGCGCGCCCGCGAATGGCTTGCCGAACCACGAGCCCGCATCGAGTGCACGGATCTGTGCGTAAGTCATCGAGCGTGCGGGTCCATGACCGTTCGACGTGCGATCGACGTCATCGTCGTGCAGCAGAAAAACCACATTGTCGGCCGAGAGCTTCGCATCGAATTCGATCATGCGCAGACCGCGCCGCGCGCCTTCGTCGATGCCTTCGAGCGTGTTCTCGGGCGCGAGCTTGCCGCCGCCGCGATGCGCGACGATTGCGGGATAAGGCCAGGTTCTCATCGCGGATACTCCCTTCAGTTGACGCGCCGACCGCTCGCCGGATCGAAGAAATGCAGATGTTGCGGCGGCACGGACACCGCCAGCTTTTCGCCACGCTGCGGCCGGTGCGTATGCGGCAAACGCGCCGCCACGTCGTGCTTGCCCCATTTGCCGTGCGCGAGATTGTCGGCGCCGAGCAGCTCGGTGGAATCGACATCGAGCGTCGCGCTCGCCGCGCCGACGATGCCCGGTGTCATATGCTCGGGACGAAGGCCGATGATCCACTCGCGGCCGTGCATCGTGCCGTTCAAACCGGCAGCGCCCGCAACCGGCAGCTTCGGTCCGCCGTCCGCCACCTCGAACGTCGAGCCGTTTTCCGACAAGCGCCCTTCGAGCAGATTCATCGCGGGCGAGCCGATGAAGCTCGCGACGAACACCGTCGCCGGCCGCTCGTAGACTTCGGTCGGCGCGCCGATCTGCTCGGCGTGTCCCTTGTTCATGACGATGACGCGTTGCGCGAGCGTCATCGCTTCGATCTGGTCGTGCGTAACGTAAAGGCTCGTGGTTGCGAGTCGCGCGTGAAGCCGTTGAATCTCGAGACGCATTTGCACGCGCAGTTTGGCGTCGAGATTCGAGAGCGGTTCGTCGAAGAGGAACACGGCCGGTTCGCGCACGATCGCGCGGCCCATGGCAACGCGCTGACGCTGCCCGCCCGACAGTTCGCGCGGCTTGCGCGCGAGCAGCGGTTCAAGTTCGAGAATGCGCGCCGCATTCGCCACGCGGCTCTCGATAGTCGCGCGATCCGCGCCGCCGATCTTGAGCGCGTAAGCCATGTTCTGCGCGACGCTCATATGCGGATAGAGCGCGTAGTTCTGGAACACCATCGCGATGTCGCGATCCTTTGGCTCCAGCTTGTTGACGACCTTGCCGCCGATCTGGATCTCGCCCTCGGACACGCTTTCGAGCCCCGCGACCATGCGCAGCAACGTCGATTTTCCGCAGCCCGAAGGACCGACCATGACGACGAACTCGCCATCCGCGATTGCCACGTCGATGCCATGCAGCACGAAGTTCTTGCCGTCGTAGCTTTTCCTGACCGCCTTGAGATTCAACGCAGCCATCGATCAGTCCCGCAGCGCGCCGCACACCGTCGCGAAATGCGCGACCGCGATGCCCGGCTCATAGAAGCGATGCAGCAGCGCGCGCCATTGCTGGTAACCCGCCGATTGCCGAAAGCCCGGATCATGCGCCGCGACCGAATCCCAACGCACGAGCAACACGTATTGCGAGCCGTTGCCGGCGTCCGCCCCGCGCACGAGCTCATGCGAACGATAGCCCGGCTGCGCCGCGATGATCTTTTGCGCTTCGTCGAAAGCGGCTTCGAATGCGCTTTCCTCGCCGGCCATGACCGGCAACTGCGCGATTTCGAGAATCATGTCTGAAGTCTCCCGTTTGAGCCCGAGCGGACGCTTTCTGTTCTCGGGCGTCATGCCAAGGTGGTTGGGTTATTTTTCCGAATCGACGAGGCCGCGCACGAACCAGCGCTGCATCGTCAGGACGACCGCGAGCGGCGGCAACATGGCGAGCAAGGTCGCGGTCATGACGAGATGCCACTCGGTCGCGGTATCGCCCGATGCGATCATGCTCTTTATGCCCACCACCGCGGTTTGCAGCGACTGCTCGTTGGTGATGAGAATCGGCCACAAATACTGATTCCAGCCGTAGATGAACGTGATGACGAAGAGCGCCGCGATGTTCGTCTTCGACAGCGGCAGCACGACATCCCAGAAGAAACGCAGCGGCCCCGCGCCGTCGATGCGCGCCGCTTCCATCAGTTCGTCCGGCAGCGTCATGAAGAACTGGCGGAACAGAAAGGTCGCGGTCGCCGATGCAATGAGCGGCAGCGTCAGCCCGGCGTACGTGTTCGACAGATGCATCGACGACACGACCTGCACCGTCGGGAAGATACGCACCTCCACCGGCAGCATGAGCGTGACGAAGATCAGCCAGAACGCTAAGTTCTTGAACGGAAAGCGGAAGAACACGATCGCATACGCCGAGATGATCGACACCGCGATCTTGCCGATGGAGATCACGAGCGCCATCACGAGGCTGTTGATCAGCATGCGTCCGAAAGGCGCCGCCGCGTTGCCGCTGCCGTGCGTCCAGATGTTCGCCACGTTTTCGAAGAGATGCGTGCTCGGCACGAGCGAGAGCGGCACGGTGAAGACTTCCTTCGAATTCATCGTGGCCGCGCAGAACGCGACATACACCGGAAACACGATCAGCGCGACGCCTACGAGCAGCACCGCGTGACAGAAGATATCGAAGCCGCGTCGGTTCTCGATCATGAATATTGCACCCTGCGTTCGACGAAGCGGAACTGCACGATGGTCAACGCAACGACGATCACCATCAGCACGACCGATTGCGCGCCCGAACTACCGATGTCGAGACCCTGAAAGCCTTCCGCGAAAATCTTGTAGATGAGTGTCTTGGTCGACTGCGCCGGGCCGCCGCCGGTGGCGGCGTCGATCACGGGGAAGGTGTCGAAGAATGCATAGACCAGATTCACGACGAGCAGGAAGAAACTCGTCGGCGAAAGCAGCGGCAGCGCAATGCCGAAAAAGCGTCGCACGGGACCGGCTCCGTCGATGGCCGCGGCTTCGATCAGCGACTGCGGAATTGCCTGAAGTCCCGCATAGAAGAACAGGAAGTTGTAGCTGACCTGCTTCCACACCGACGCGAGCACGACGAGAAACATGGCTTGCGTGCCGTTCAGCGCGTGGTTCCACACGATGCCCTGCTTCGCGAGCGCATATGTCACGAGCCCGATGCTCGGGTTGAACAGAAACGACCACAACACCGCCGCAATCGCGGGCGCGACGGCATATGGCCAGATGAGCAGCGTCTGATACGCTTTCGCGCCGCGCGTCACGCGGTCGGCGCACGCGGCGAGCAGCAGCGAGATCACGAGTCCCGACACGGTAACGAGCGCGCAGAAGATCATCGTCGTATTGAACGACGACAGATAAAGCGGGTCCGCGAAAAGCTGCTTGAAGTTCGCGAGGCCGACGAATTCGCTCGACGTGCCGAACGCGTCCTGACTCTGCGTGGATTGCCAGAGCGCTTCGCCCGCCGGCCACAGAAAGAACAGCGCGGTGATCGCGAGCTGAGGCGCAACGAGCAGATACGGCAGGACGCTCGTATCGAAACGAGACCGTTTTTCCATCGATGTTTCCTGAAACGGCGCCCGCGAGAAACACGCGGGCGCGCTGCGTCATGGGCGCTTAACCACCGCTCTTTTCGAAGCGGCGCAGCAGTTCGTCACCGCGCGAAACCGAAGAATCGAGCGCCTGTTGCGGCGTCTTCTTCTCCGCCCAGACCTGCTCCAGTTCTTCATCGACGACGGTGCGAATCTGCGGCATGTTGCCAAGACGCAAACCCTTGGTGAAGGCGAGCGGCGGCCTGTTCAGCATCTGCTTGATGGCGATATCCGCGCCGGGATTCTTGTCGTAGAAACCCTGCTTCTGCGTGAGTTCGTAGGCCGCTTGCGTGACCGGCAGATAGCCCGTGTCTTGATGCCACTTCGCCGCGACCGGCGGCGAAGTCAGATAAGCGAGAAACTTCGCGACGCCCTTGTACACGGCCGGGTCCTTGCCCGACAGCACCCAGAGACTCGCGCCGCCGATGATCGCGTTCTGCGGCGCGCCCTTCACGTTCGCGTCGTAAGGCATCATGCCGACGCCGTATTCGAACTTCGCGAACTTGTTGATGGTCGCGCGCGAGCCCGACGAGTTCGTGATGATGCCGCAATCGCCGCTATAGAACTTCGAGACCGGCTCGTCCTTGCGGCCCACGTAGGTGAAGTTGCCTTCTTTCGCCATCTTCTGCAGGAAGGCGATATGCGCGACTTGCAGCGGCTTGTTGAAGTCGAGCTTGGCGTCGAGCCCGTCGAAGCCGTTGTTCTTCGTCGCGAACGGCGCCGCATGCCACGCGCTGTAGTTTTCGAGCTGAATCCAGCTTTGCCAGCCCGACGAATAACCGCACGAGTAACCGGCGGCCTTGATCTTCTTTGCGTCGGTTTCGACATCGGCCCAGGTCTTCGGCGGCTGGTTCGGGTCGAGTCCCGCCTTCTTGAAGGCGTCCTTGTTGTAGTACAGAACCGGCGTGGAGCTGTTGAACGGCATCGAGATGAGATGGCCGGTCTTCGCGTCGCTGTAGTAACCGGAGATGGTCGGCACGAAGGCCTTCTCGTCGAGCGGCACGCCTGCCTGCTTGAAGACGTCGTAGACCGGAACGACGGCTTTCTTGCCCTGCATCATCGTTGCCGTGCCGACTTCGTAGACTTGCAGGATCGCGGGCGCGTTGCCGCTGCGAAACGCCGCGATGCCCGCCGCGAGCGTCTGATCATACGTACCCTTGAACACGGGGACGATCTTGTAATCGCTCTGCGACGCGTTGAAGTCGTTGGCCATGTCGTTGACGCGCTCGCCGAGCGCGGCTTCCATGGCGTGCCAAAACTGGATTCCCGTCGCGGCCTGCGCTGCGGTGCTGCCGGCGAACGCGAGCACGGCAGCTGCTGCGATCGAGCGGAACGAGGGCATGCGTCTCATCGAGAAAGTCTCCTTGAATTGATTCTTGCGCGTTGAAACGCGCGATATTAGTTGTTGTCGATGACAAACAGGCGTTGATACTCCTTCAGTGCATAGCGGTCGGTCATGCCCGCAATGTAATGCGCGACGAGCCGCGCCTGCGAGCTGTCGTGGCCGGTTGAACTCGCGTCGTTGGCCGACTCCTCCACTGCGGCCTGACGCGCCTGATAAGCGGGCGGCAACAGGCGCGGGTCGTCGGTGAACGCGTCGAAGAGACCCGTCACGACGCGCTTCGCCTTGTTTGCCATGCGCATCACGCGATAGTGCCGGTACAGGTTCCTGAACAGAAAACGCTTGAGCGCGGCAGCTTGCGCGGCAATTTCATCGCTATGCGCGACGAGCGGCGGCGCGTTGCGGATATCGTCGATGGACTTCGGCGCCACGCGCGTGAGATTGCGGCTCGTCGCCTCGATCAGATCGACGATCAGCGTATTGATGATGCTGCGAATGGTCTCGTGAATCAGCCTGCGTCCGCCGATGTCCGGATACGCGGCGCGCGCCACATCGAAATGCGTATGCCAGAGGCTGACTTCGGAAAGCTGTTCAAGCGTGATGAAGCCGGAGCGCAAGCCGTCGTCGACATCGTGATTGTTGTAGGCGATTTCGTCGGCGACATTGGCGATCTGCGCTTCGAGCGACGGCTGCTTGCCCGTGAGAAAGCGTTCGCCGAGATCGCCGAGCTTGCGCGCATTTTCGCGCGAGCAATGCTTGAGAATGCCCTCGCGCGTCTCGAAGCAGAGGTTGAGGCCGTCGAATGCGCCGTAATGCTCTTCGAGCTGATCCACCACCGCGAGGCTTTGCAGATTGTGCTCGAAGCCGCCGTGATCGCGCATGCATTCGTTGAGCGCGTCCTGGCCCGCGTGACCAAACGGCGTGTGGCCGAGATCGTGCGCAAGCGAAATCGCTTCGACCAGATCTTCGTTCAAATTCAGATTGCGAGCGACCGAACGCGCGATCTGCGCGACTTCGAGACTATGCGTGAGACGCGTGCGAAAGAGGTCGCCTTCGTGATTGACGAACACCTGCGTCTTGTATTCGAGCCGCCGGAATGCAGTGGAGTGCACGATGCGGTCGCGGTCGCGCTGGAATTCGGTACGGGCGGCAGGCGGCGCTTCGGCATACCGGCGTCCGCGCGACAACGCCGAATGCGCCGCGTACGGCGCGAGATACGCTTCGAACGAGCCCGATGGCGGCCCGCTCGACGGAAGTAGACTTTCTATTTCGCTCACCGGCTGCTCCGCTCAAGTCGTGGTTCCGGTTGTCTCCGGCATTGCCGCCAGGTCGGCGCCGATCCAATACTCAGACGCTTGCGGCGAGCGTCTCGCGCACGGCGTGGTCGGGCGCCTTTGCTATTTCGACCTCGCCGAAGCGGGTCAGCAAAATGAACTTGATCTCGCCAGCTTCGGCTTTCTTGTCGACCTTCATCAGATCGATATAACGCGCCGCGCCAAGCGTGGGCGCCACGACCGGCAGCTTCGCGGCTTCGATCACGCGCACGAGACGCTTGCGCGCGGGCTCATCCAGTTTGCCGAGGCGCACGGAAAGATCCGCCGCCATCACCATGCCGCAACCCACCGCTTCGCCGTGCAGCCATTCGCCGTAGCCCAGGCCCGCTTCGATGGCATGCCCGAAGGTATGACCGAAGTTGAGAATTGCGCGGCGTCCGCCTTCGCGTTCGTCCGATGCCACCACCGACGCCTTGATCTCGCACGAACGCTTGACCGCGTGAGCAAGCGCTTCTTCGTCGCGGTCGTTCAGCTTCGCGATGTTTGCTTCGATCCACTCGAAGAACTCGGCGTCCGCGATTGCCGCCGTCTTGATGACTTCCGCGAGTCCCGCAGCGAGTTCACGGTCCGGCAGCGTGCGCAAAGCGCCGATGTCCGCGATCACCGCTTGCGGCTGATAAAACGCGCCGATCATGTTCTTGCCGAGCGGATGATTGATGCCCGTCTTGCCGCCCACCGATGAATCCACTTGCGAGAGCAAAGTGGTCGGCACTTGAATGAACGGCACGCCGCGCATATACGATGCCGCCGCGAAGCCGGTCATGTCGCCCACCACGCCGCCGCCGAGTGCGATCAGCGTGGTCTTGCGGTCGGAGCGTTCGCTGAGGAGCGCGTCGAAGATCGTGTTGAGCGTTTCCCAGTTCTTGTGCGCTTCGCCATCCGGCAGCACGACGGTCGTTACCTTCTTGCCGAGCGTGGCGAGTGCGGCACGGAGTTCGTCGCCGTAGAGCGGGTCGACGGTGGAGTTGGTGACGATGGCGACCGACGCGCCCTTGATATGCGGCGCGAAAAGCTCCGTGCGACCGATGAGGCCCGCACCGATATGAATGGGATAGGCGCGTTCGCCCAGTTCGACGTCGACGGTAAGCGAGGGGGAAATCATGACGGACATTATGACTGAGCCGGTTTGATGACGCCGGCCACCTCCAGTTGCATCAGGACCATGTTGACGAGCGCGTTGACGGTAGGTCGGCCGGTTTCCACGACGAAATGCGCGCACTCGTTGTAGAGCGGATCACGCGTCTGAAAGAGCGCTTCCAGCTTGCCGCGCGGATCGTCGGTCTGCAAAAGCGGCCGGTTCTTGTCGCGCCGCGTGCGCTGCCAGAGATCGTGCGGATTTGCACGCAGATAGATGACGACGCCGCGATTCTTCAGATGTTCGCGATTCTCCGGACGCAGCACCGCACCGCCGCCCGTAGCGAGCACGATACCGCTCTTTTGCGACAGCTCGTCGATAACGTTGGCTTCGCGCTGACGAAAACCCGCCTCGCCTTCGAGCTCCCAGATCACCGGGATGCGCGCGCCGGTGCGCGCCTCGATTTCCTGATCCGAATCGATGAATGAGCGCTGCAAGCGGCGCGCAACCGCGCGGCCCACGGTGGTTTTACCCGCCCCCATGAGTCCGACGAAAAAGATGTTCGCGTTCGCGTGCCCTTCCTGCAACTCGGTTTCCTTCAAGTCAATCGAATTTTGTTCGTGCGGCAGCTTAAGGGCAAATAGCCCGCTTTGTCGAGTCGGGCCGCCCGCTCGCGGCCCCGCTTTCCGCTTCTTTCCGCCTTCATCCACTCGAAGCAATGACGTGCGGCGTAATCAGGATCACCAGCTCGTTGCGCGAGCTGCGGCGCGCGTCATGGCGAAACAGCCAGCCGAGCCACGGCAGCTTCGACAGTCCGGGCACGCCCGTGACGTCGTTGCGCTCGTCTTCCGAGTAGATGCCGCCGATCGCCACCGTGCCGCCGTCCTCGACCTCCACGCGCGTCTGGACGTGCTTGGTGTTGATGGCCGGACCCGCGTCGGTCTGCTCGCCGACGCTGTCTTTCGCAACATCGAGATCAAGAATGACGTGCCCGTGCGGGGTAATCTGCGGCTCGACCTCCAGTTTGAGCGCCGCGCGCCGAAACTGCACGCCGGAAACGCCGTTGCCCACTTTCGCCTGATACGGCAGCTCCGTGCCCTGCTCGACCAGCGCCTTCGCGCGGTCAGCCGTCACCACACGCGGCCGGGAGACTATCTGACCGCGTCCCTCGGCTTCGAGCGCGCTCAGTTCGATGTTCAGAAGCCGTGTGGCCTGAGCCGCGAACAGCGTGAGTCCGGCCGTGGCGGCGTCGAAACCGTTGATCGGCCGCGCCGATAAATCGTACACGACACCGTCCTTTCCGCCCGAGAGACCGCGCGCCGGGTCGTTCATGCCCGCGACGCCCAGCTTGACGCCAAGCGTGCGCGAAATGCCCGCCTCGCCTTCCAGGATCTTCGCTTCAATCACGACTTGCGGCGTGGGCTTGTCGATCTGCGCGACGAGTTCGGCGATTTGCTTTACGCGCGCGTCGAGGTCCGTCACGAAGAGCAGATTGGTGCGCGTGTCGGCCATGGCGGAGCCGCGTTTGGACAGCACGCGCTGGCTCCCGGAGCCTGTCAGCAGCTTGCGGACGTCTTCCGCGCGCGGATAGCGCAGCACGAACGTGCGGCTCGCGAGCGGTTCGAGATCGGCGGCGCGCGCGTGCGTCTCGTAGCGCAGCTTCTCGCGTGCGGCGAGTTCCGCGAGCGGCGCGACCCAGATCACGTTGCCGTGCTGCTCCATGGCGAGGCCGTTCACGTCGAGCAGCGTGTCGAACGCGCGGCGCCACGGCACGGCGACGAGATTGATCGACACCTGGCCGCGCACCTTGTCGCTCGCGATGATATTGAGCCCGCTGAAGCGCGCAAACGCATGCAGCGCGGCGCCCAGGTCGGCGTTCTTGAGATCGAGCGTGATCGGCTTGCCGTCGTCGGCGCTGCCGGGCGATTGCGTGCTCAGACGTTCGGGCTGCGGCATCGGCACGGGCGGGCCTTCGAGCGCCTCGCTCGTTTCCGTCGATGACATCGCGGCAGCCACGGGCTCCGCACTCTGCGCGACGGGCGGCGACAAGAGCGCGGGCGGCGCGCTCGTATCGATGGCGAACTGGTCGGTCGGCAAGGTCTCGTAGCCCGCGGGCAACGGCGGCAAAGGCGCAATGGGTTCGCTTTGATCGGCTTCGGCCCAGACCGCGTGCGACGCGAAAAGGAGCGCCAGCGCCAGAACGAGCCTCTTGAGACGAAAAGTTGGTGGCGCGATCATTTGCGATCCTCCGCGAAACTCAGCGTGCGCGAAGCGCCGTCGTCACTCGCGAGCTCGACCGCGCGCGGCCGCACGCGTCCGAGCCATTCGTCTCCGATCTTCTCGCCGGGCCGGAAGTCGCCAACGCCCTCGCTGCTCTGCATCAGCGCCATCGCGCGATGACGTCCGAGAAGCGTCCCGACGAGCAGCAAGTCCGCGCTGCGCGAAAAGCCACCGGCGCTTTCCTTGCCGAACGGATCGATGACGAAGGCGTTCGTGCGCGCCGGTTCGGGCAGCGGCACGGCCGGAAGATCACCGTGGATGCGCAAGGTCGTATCGATGGAAAGTACACCCGTCTGCCGCCGGATTTGCACGCCTTCCGCTATGACGAGACGCGGCAAACCCGCGAGCGCCTCGACGAACCGCTTCATCTCGGCAAAGCCGCCTTCCGCGCGAAACCGGAGCGCGCGCGGCGCCTGGACCTCGGCGAGTTTCGTCTGAAGCGGCTCGATCTCCGTTACGTGCAACCCGCTTTGCGCGGCGAGACTGGCTACGGCGTGCAGCGCATCGGCGGCAGTCCAGTGTTCGGGGTTCAGACCGCCCGCCGCCACGCGTTTGCGCAGATCGGGCAATTGCGCCTCGATACCGCGCAGTTGGCCCGCTTTCTCCTGCGCGGCGGAGAGCGCCGCGTGGCTTGCATCGAGATCGATCAGACCGGCCGCGCGCCAGCCCTGCACACCGATGACGCAGATGATCGCCGCGAGAAGCATCGCGCCGCAGAGCGTCCATCGAAGCGGCCATTCATGGAAGGCCGCGACTGAGCGCAGACGGCCGGCATCGTTGAGGGACATCGTGTTCATTGACTGCTCCCGTGAGCGGTGTTGGTCGTGCGGCGGACGGCGAGCGCGGGTTGCGCGGTCTTTGCCGCCGCCGCGGTTTTGCGTGCGTAGCGCACCAGCGCCGTGAATTCGTAGCGTTCGACGTTCGATACGGCATCGCGCCTCGCCGGCGCCGGCGTGGTTGGCCGCCGCTTCATCTCGATCACTTCCACCGACTGCACGTCGCGCACGTCCTCCAGACGCTTGAGCCAGTTCGCCGCCGCTTGCGAATCGGGTGCGAGCGCCGCGAGTTCGACTTCGTCGGTCCGTTGCGAGACGCGTTGCAGCTCGACGCCGGGTTGCCGGGGCGCGTCAGCCAGCGCGTCGAGAAGCGCGAGAAAACGGTCGCGCGGCGCGGCAAGCGGTTGCGCGTTTTGGCGCGCGCGCCGCCGATCGGCTTCGGCACGCGTGAGCCGTGCGTGCTCTTCGAGCTGCGCGCCCGATGTCCGTAGCGACGCTTCCAGCGCGAGACGCCGCTCATCCAGACGCGCGCGCTGCAAGGCATCCCAGCCCGCGACCGCGCCGACCGCCGCGCATCCGGCAAGACTCGCCGCCGCGAGAATCGCGAGCCGCTGACGGCGCATCTCGCGGCGCTTGCGCAAGCGGTAAGGAAGCAGGTTGAAGCCTTCGACCACGCTCGCGCCGCTCATTGCAGCACCTCGCGCAACGCCAGACCGAACGCTACCGCGAAGAGCGGCGAATGTTTGAGCGACGCATCGATGCCCGCCACGCCATTGCAATACGGCGCGCACTCGAACGGCAGCGCCGGGCAGCCGAACATCTTCGCCAGCGCGGGAAGTGGCAGCGCGGCCTGCGCCATCAGGTCCGCTTCGCCGCCGACGTACACGCAGTCGAGCGGCGCATCGGTGCCGGCGAGATCGCGGAGCGCGTCGGCGAGACATGAATGCTCGGGCGCCGGATACCGCACTTTGGACTCGACGCCGTGAGCGCCGGCGACCCAGCCGTGCAGCCCCGTCTTTTCGAGCCAGCAAAACATGAAGCGCGCATCCGGACCGAGCTCCACCTTGCCGGAATGACGCATTGCGCGCATGGCGGCCGCCGGTTCGCCGTCGATGGCGGACAGCGCGATTCCCGCCGCAGCCGCCGTTTCGACGCGCGCCTCGACATGCCGGCGCGCAGTGGCGGCAATCGCGACTTGCGCGCGGCCGTCCTCCGGTGTTTCGACTGACCAGTCCACCGCGAGCGCGCCGCGTTCGATGCCCGAGATGCGCTCGGCCTCCGCGAGCACGGCGGGTTCGAGCACGCCGCGCGGATCGCCGTCCGCCACGAGCGCGGGCGCATCGCGCGTCTCCAGCAACGCCGTGAGCGGCACGCGCGTGGTGAGCGTCGCGGACGACGGCAAGCCCATTGCGCAACGCAGCGCGCGCGACACGCCGTTCTGCGGCAAGCGCTCGACCGTATCGCAGAGCGCCGCGATCACGGCGGCGCGATCGACGAACTCGCCGTCGATCACCGCGCCCGGTTCGAGCGCCACCCAATCGATATGCTCGACGCACACCGCCGAGGGCGAACGCACGCGCTTGCTGAGCACCACTATTCGCACCGCGCTTTCGCTCACATCGATACCCGCTGCAAAGCGGCGCGTAACTGTCAATAAGGCCTTGTTCATGACTCACTCCATCGTCTCTTGCGCGCCGAACCTTTCGAGCGCTTGCACGAGAAGAATTGTGGTGAGCCGCGCGTCTTTCGAACATTCAGCCAAATGGCTAACGCGTGTGTTCGGCGCGTTTCAGAGGTGCTTATCCGCACGATCCCGCGTATCTTGAAGGGACGAAGTTCCGAAGCAGGAGAAACGGGACCGAAGCACGCCCGCGATTCGTCGCAAGTCTTAAGAAAGGCTCGAAACCCGGACGGCTATAATCCCGAGACTGTTTTTTGGTGGTGCCATGCAATCCTCTTCCCCGACCAACCCGCCATCCAAACCGCCCGAAGGTCAGACGACCAGGCGACCGTGGTATTTGCGGCTGCTTTCCGCGCTTGTCATCAGCTTTTTCGCGCTAATCGTTTGCGCGGCGCTCGTGCTCGGGTATGCGCTCGTCGTCGCGATGCCGAACCTGCCTTCGCTCGATGCGCTCACTGACTACAAGCCGAAGGTGCCGCTGCGCATCTATACGGCGGATCACGTGCTGATCGGCGAATTCGGCGAAGAGCGGCGCAGCGTCGTGCGCATTCGCGATGTGCCGGACCATCTCAAGAAAGCGGTGCTCGCCATCGAGGACTCGCGTTTCTACGACCACGGCGGCGTCGATCTCACCGGCATCCTGCGCGCGGGCACGGTGGCGCTGTCGAACGGTCACGCGTCACAGGGCGCAAGCACGATCACCATGCAGGTCGCGCGCAACTTCTTCCTGTCGAGCGAGAAGACCTACACGCGCAAGATCTACGAGATGCTGCTCGCTTACAAGATCGAGCGCGCGCTGACGAAAGATCAGATTCTCGAGGTCTATATGAATCAGATCTATCTCGGACAGCGCGCGTATGGTTTTGCGAGCGCCGCCCGGGTGTACTTCGGCAAGGATCTGAAGGACATCTCGCTCGCGGAAGCCGCCATGCTCGCCGGTCTGCCAAAGGCGCCGTCGGCCTATAACCCGGTCGTGAATCCGAAGCGCGCGAAGGTGAGGCAGGAGTACATCCTTCAGCGCATGCGCGAACTCAACTTCATCACGCAGGACGAATACGACCAGGCGAAGAATCAGCCGCTCGTCGTGAAGGGACAAGGCCGCGAGTTCAGCGTGCATGCCGAATACGTCGCGGAAATGGTGCGGCAGATGATGTACGCGCAGTACAAGGAAGAGGCGTACACGCGCGGTCTGAATGTCGTGACCACGATCGATTCCGCCGATCAGGACGCCGCCTACCGCGCGGTACGCAAGGGGCTGATGGACTACGAACGCCGGCATGGATATCGCGGGCCCGAGGGTTTCATCGATCTGCCCGCGAATGCGGACGACCGCGAGCAGGCTATCGACGACGCGCTTGCCGAGCATCCGGACAACGGCGAGATCGTCGCGGCGGTGGTCACGTCGGCGAGCACGAAGGAAGTGAAGGCGAGCCTCATCGACGGCAACGTGGCGACCATCAACGGCGCCGATCTGCGCTTCGTCTCCAATGCGCTCTCCACGCGCGCACAGCCCAATGCCCGCATTCGTCCTGGCGCGATCGTGCGGCTCATGAAGAACGACGACGGCGAGTGGATCATCACGCAGTTGCCGCAAGTGGAAGGCGCGCTGATCTCGCTCGTGCCGCAGGACGGCGCCATTCGCGCGCTCGTGGGCGGTTTCGACTTCAACAAGAACAAGTTCAATCACGTGACGCAAGCGTGGCGTCAGCCGGGATCGAGCTTCAAGCCGTTCATCTATTCGGCGTCGCTGGAAAAAGGCTTGTCGCCCGCGACCATCATCAACGATGGTCCGCTCTTCTTCACCGCCGCCGAAACCGGCGGTCAGGCGTGGGAGCCGAAGAACTACGGCGGCGGCTTCGACGGACCCATGACCATGCGCTCCGCGCTGCAGAGATCGAAGAACATGGTGTCCATCCGCATTTTGAACACCATCGGCACGAAGTACGCGCAGCAGTACATCACGCGCTTCGGCTTCGACGCGGACCGGCACCCCGCGTATTTGCCGATGGCGCTCGGCGCGGGTCTCGTCACGCCGCTGCAGATGGCGACGGGCTACGCGGTGTTCGCCAATGGCGGGTATCGCGTGAATCCGTATCTGATCGCCGATATCACCGACCCATACGGCGCGGTCGTTTCGCATCCGCAACCGCTCGTCGCGCAGCAAAGCGCGCCGCTTGCCATCACGCCGCGCAACGCGTTCGTGATGAATAGCCTTTTGCAAAGCGTCGCGCAGCACGGCACGGCGGCCAAGACGAATCAGTTGAAGCGCACCGACCTCGCAGGCAAGACCGGCACGACGAACGATTCGCGCGATGCCTGGTTCGCGGGCTATCAGCGTTCGCTCGTGGCGATTGCGTGGATCGGCTATGACAATCCGCGCACGCTCGGCGACAAGGAAACGGGCGGCGGTCTCGCACTGCCCGTGTGGATGGATTACATGACGCGCGCCCTGAAGGGCTTGCCCGAGTACAAGCCGATGACGCCGCCCGACGTGACCTCGCTCGGTGGCGAACTGTACTTCGACGACATGACGCCGGGCCACGGCTTCATCGCGACAATCGGCGTGAGTCAGGCGTCGTCGGCAGCGCGCGTGTCAGGCGACACCGCTCCGGCGCCCGCAGCCGGCGAGCAGGAAAAGCAGGACATCATGAATCTGTTCAAGGGACAGTGACGTTCCTTGCCGGGCGCGCCTTACTTCGCTGAAAAGCGAACGGGCTCGCCCGCCTGTTCGGTCGAATACTTCGTGAGCGTGGCGAAAAACTCGCTGTTGTCGCGTGTGTCGCGCCAGGCGCCATCCACGTATTTGTAGTGAAAACCGCCCGCCTTCGCGGCTAGCCAGATCTCGTGTTTCGGCGGCTGAAGATTGACGATCACCTTCGTGCGGTTCTCGAATTCCAGCGTGAGCACATTGCCGCTACGCTCGAATTCGATATCGGCTTCAGCCCGATCCACAGCACGTTCGATGGCCGTCAGCGCGGCCTCTGCCAAGCTCAGGTATTCCTGGTCTGTCATGCTAAACTCCATCGATTCAATGGTACAGGGACGGTCATGCGAGTCGTTTTCAGGATGAGCGCGATTGTAGCGGCTTTGAGCATGAGCGCCGCGGCAACACTCGCACTCGGCGGTTGTGGACAACGTGGTCCGCTCTATCTTCCCACTGTCCCGCCACTGCCGCAGCGTCCTAGCGACCTTCAGGATACGCCGCCTTCCGCTTCCGTCGACAAGGCAAGCGCTGCATCGGCTGCGAGCGAGACTGGCGACATTCCCGATACCTCCGGCGCGCCGCTGTCGCTTTCGCCGGACACCACTCTGAAACCGGCGCCCGCCGGGTACTGACCTAAGCCTCCCGCGCACCAAGCCGCGTACATCCGACTCCACGCATGAACGATTCCGCATTCCACTACGTCGACGGCGCGTTGCACGTCGAAGGCGTCCCCGCCGCGTCGCTCGCGGAACAGTTCGGCACGCCGCTTTACGTCTATTCGCGCGATGCACTGACGCGCGCCTATCGCGCTTACGCCGATGCCTGCGCGGGCCGAAAGGCAACGGTGCACGTCGCGGTCAAAGCCAACAGCAATCTCGCGGTGCTCAACGTGTTCGAGCGTTTGGGCGCGGGCTTCGACATCGTGTCGTCGGGCGAACTGGCGCGTGTGCTGGCCGCGGGCGGCAAGGCTTCCAACACGGTTTTCTCGGGCGTCGGCAAGAGCGCGGCCGAGATGCGCGAGGCGCTCGAAGCGGGCGTGAAGTGCTTCAACGTTGAGTCCATTCCCGAGTTGCACGCGCTCAACGAAGTCGCGAAGTCGCTTGGCAAGAAGGCGCCCGTGTCGCTGCGCGTGAATCCCGATGTCGATGCCAAAACGCATCCGTACATCTCCACCGGTTTGAAGTCGAACAAGTTCGGCGTGGCCTTCGGCGACGCGCGCGCGACGTATCGTGAAGCGCGTGACATGGCGAATCTCGATGTCGTGGGTATCGACTGTCATATCGGTTCGCAGATCACCGAAGTGAGCCCGTATCTCGATGCCGTCGACAAGCTGCTCGACCTCGTCGAACAGATCGAGTCCGACGGCATGAGCATTCGTCACGTGGATGTCGGCGGCGGTCTCGGCATTACGTACGATGACGAAACGCCGCCGGATATCGGCGACTTCGTGCGCACGTTGCTCGCGCATTTCGAAGAGCGCGGCCACGGTCAGCGCGAAGTGTATTTCGAGCCGGGACGCTCGCTCGTCGGCAATGCGGGCGTGCTGCTAACGCGCGTCGAGTATCTGAAGCCGGGTGAAGAGAAGAACTTCGCTATCGTCGATGCCGCGATGAACGACCTCGCGCGTCCCGCCATGTACGAGGCGTTTCATCGCATCGTGCCGGTCATCGAACGCAAGGCAAGCGCGCGTTTATACGATGTCGTCGGCCCGGTTTGCGAAAGCGGCGACTGGCTCGGACGCGATCGTGAGCTGGCCGTCGAGCAAGGCGACTTGCTCGCCATTCTTTCGGCGGGAGCGTATGGCTTCGTGATGAGCTCGAACTACAACACGCGTGCGCGCGCCGCTGAAATCATGGTCGATGGCGAACGCGCGCGCGTGGTGCGCGAACGCGAAGAAGTGAAGCAGTTGTTCGCGGGCGAATCCATTTTGCCAGACTGAATCTTCATGCCGTGAGCCAAAAAAGCGATGCCGTGGCATCGCTTTTTTTATGCGCTCAACCGGCGTCGCTCGATTCGTCCTTTGAGCCACGCGATCAGCCGCCAGCCCAGCAACACGATCACGATTGCGCCGTAAATCTTCGGCAAGGCGAAATCGTGCTTGCCGGCCTTCATCCACCAGAAATGCAGGATGGCCAGAATGGCGACGAGATAGATGATCCGATGCAGCATCTGCCAGCGGCGGCCGAGCTTGCGGACCATCGCTTTCGGCGATGTCACCGCGAGCGGTATCAGCAACACGAACGCGGCGAAGCCCACGGTGATGAACGGCCGCTTGCCGATGTCCTTCAACATCGCGGCGACATCGAACCACTTATCGAACCAAATGTATGTCGTGAAGTGCAGCACGGCGAAGAAGAACGCGTAAAGGCCGATCATGCGGCGAAAGCGCACGAGCGCCGTCACGCCCGTGAGCCGGCGCACCGGCGTGATGGCGAGCGTGATGCAGAGATAGACGAGTGTCCAGAGGCCGGTCGAACGCGTGATGAACTCGATCGGATTCGCGCCCAGTCCACCCATGACGCCGAGCAACACAATGCGCGCCAGCGGATAGAGCGCCGCGATGAACACGATCACTTTTGCGGGCGCGATCCAGCGCGGCCCGGACCGCACGCTCGCGCGCGTTTGCGATCGCTTGAGTTCGGATGCAGTGGGCATCGTTCAGAAATTTTTCTTGAGGTCCATGCCCTGATAGAGCGACGCAACCTGATCGCCATATCCGTTGAACATGAGCGTCTTGCGCTTGGGCGCAAAGAAACCGTCCTCGCCAATACGCCGCTCCGTCGCCTGACTCCAGCGCGGATGATCCACGCCAGGATTCACGTTCGAATAGAAGCCGTATTCCGTCGGCGCGTATAGATTCCAGCTCGTCGGCGGCTGCTTTTCGACGAAGCGAATCTTGACCAGCGACTTCGCGCTCTTGAAGCCGTATTTCCACGGCACGACGATACGCACCGGCGCGCCGTTCTGATTCGGCAGCACTTCGCCATACAAGCCGACGGTGAGCAAGGTGAGCGGATTCATCGCTTCGTCCATGCGCAGGCCTTCGGAATACGGCCATTCGAGGATCGGCGTCGAAAGACCCGGCATCTGCGAAGGATCGGCAAGCGTGACGAACTGCACGTACTTCGCGCTGCCCGTGGGTTCCGCGCGCTTGATGAGCTCGGACAGCGAGACGCCGATCCACGGAATGACCATCGACCAGCCTTCGACGCATCGCAGGCGATACAAACGTTCTTCGAGTGGCGCGAGCTTCAGAAGCTCGTCGATGTCGTAGGTTTTCGGATTCTTGATCGCGCCTTCGACCGACACTTTCCACGGCCTCGGCCGCAACGTGCCCGCGTGTTCGGCGGGATCGCCCTTGTCGGTGCCGAACTCGTAGAAGTTGTTGTAGCTCGTGATGTCCTTGAGCGACGTCGCCTTGTCGAGCGCGATGAACTTCGGATTCGCCTTCGCCGCGAGTTTCTGGCCCTTCGCATCCGGCGATGTAAACGCCGCATTCGCGATGCCGCTCACGCCAGTCAAGCCAGTCGCCGCCAGCGCGCCGATCGAACGCAGCGCACGCCGCCGATTCTCGAACACATCGCGCGGCGTGATTTCGTGCGCGGCGATATCGTCACCGTAAAGCGCGCGATTACGTCTGATCCACATGGAGCCATACTCCCTTTGCTTGCGCGGCATTGGATACGCCGCCCATCCATTCATATACGTGCAAACAGCAAACCGGATGCCGCTATTCCATCACAAGGCAAAAAAAAACCGCCAGCGCGACGCATGGCGGTTTCTCTTCTTTCGATGGCGCGAGATCAGAGCTTGCCGTAACTGTGCAGTCCCGAAAGGAACATGTTGACGCCCAGAAACGCGAAGGTCGTGACGATCAATCCCGTCAGCGCCCACCACGCCGCCGCCGCGCCGCGCAGGCCCTTCATCAACCGCATGTGCAGCCATGCCGCGTAGTTCAGCCAGACGATCAGCGCCCACGTTTCCTTCGGGTCCCAGCTCCAGTAGCCGCCCCACGCTTCGGCGGCCCACAGCGCGCCGAGAATGGTCGCGATGGTGAAGAACGCGAAACCGACCGCAATGGACTTGTACATCACGTCGTCGAGCACTTCCAGCGACGGCAGACGGTCGGCCAAAAAGCCGCGCTGCTTAGCCAGATACGCGAGGGAAACCATCGCGGAAAGCGCGAAACTGCCGTAGCCGATGAAGTTCGCCGGTACGTGAATCTTCATCCACCAGCTTTGCAGCGCGGGCACGAGCGGCTGAATCTGCTGCGCGTCGCGGGCAATCGAATACCACATCAGGAAGCCGACCGCCGCGCTGATCACGAGCAGCACGAACGCGCCCATCTGACGCGTCGCGTAATGCTGTTCGTAGTAGAGATAGAACAGTGACGTGATGAGGCAAAACAGTACGAACACTTCGTACAGGTTCGAGATGGGAATGTGTCCGACATCCGCGCCGATCATGTACGACTCGTACCAGCGCACCATCAGGCCCGTGAAGCCCATGAGCACCGCGACCCACGTCATGCGCGAGCCGATTGCGCCGCCCGTCTGCGAGCGCGACACGAGGCCGATCCAGTAAAAGAGCGTCGCCAGGATGAAGAGCGCGCTCATCCATAGAATCGCGGATTGGCTCGACAGGAAGTATTTGAGGAAGAAGTTGGTTTCGGCGCGCGCGAGGTCGTGCTGGTAGAGCTGGATCGAGAACAGCGACATGACCGCGATCGTCGCGATGAGCAGCCGCGCCGGTTTCCAGCGCCAGCCGAGCACGACGAAGGTCGGCACCGCGGCGACCAGCACCGCCATGTCGTACACGTCCATGAACGTGTGATAGCGGTTGAGCGCGAAGCCCGCGCCCGCGACCATCGCGATGGCGAACAGCCAGTCGATTGCGCCCAGGCGTTTGAGGAACGGACGATCGTCGAAAACGGCGACATCGGGCAGGCCCGACGACGATGATGCCGGACGTTGCGTCTTGGGCTGCGCGTGGGAGGAGGTCTGAGAGAGGTCCATGATCTTACCGTGTTGATACTTCCGAGCCGGAGGCCGCGGATGGCTCGTGTGTTTGCGTCGCCGATGCTTTCGACGGATGCTGCGCCGCCGGATCGATTGGCGTGGTGCCGAGCGCCGCCGCGACCGTCGCGCGCGTACGCTCGAATTCCTTCTCGAAATCGAGCGTGCGGCGCGCCGTGGACATTGCCATCAAAACGCTCGCACCGCCTTGCCCTGAATCTTTGAGCCAGAACCAGAGCCGGCGTTCACGCACGTAAAACATCGAGAAAATGCCGAGCACGAGCAGCAGGCTGCCAAGATACACCACTTTTTTGCCCGGTGCGCGCGTCAGCTGGAATACCGATGCTTGCACCTGTTTGAACGTGTCGAGCTGCAAAAATACCGGCGATCCGTACAGAAAGCTGTCGGAAAGCGCGTTGATGGAAGACTGAACGAAGGCGCTGTTTTTCTCGTCCACTTTTGCGGCCGGCTCGCCGTTTTGTTCGCGGGAAATCTGCCAGACGTCCCACATTGCGCCTTCCAGCATGCGCATGAGCAAACCGGCGGCCTTTTCTTGCTCGCCCTTCGGCACCGAACGATCGATGAACGCCGCGATACTCTGAAATCCGCCGCTCATTTGCGGATTCGTGGACCCGTTGCCCGATTCATCCGAGCCGGCGAAAAGATTCAGCACGCGGATCGCGCTTTCGTCCAGGTGCTTCTGCAAATCGCCGTTTTCCTGGGGCACGGAACGCTGCGCGAACCGGTGCGCAGCCTCGATGCGCGTCGCGGGCGTGGCAAGCGCGGCGCGCAGATTCATCCATTCCTTCACCGTGCCTTGCTCGTCGGCAGGAATGCGCAAGTAGCGGAACGGATCGCTCGGGCTCAGGCGCATGCCGGCGAGGAACATCCGCTGACCGCTGACATCGACCGGCAACATGTAGTTGCTGTACTCGCGCGCCTGACCGTCCGTGCCGCGCACCTTGTACTGCACCGATGGGCCGATATTGCGCAGATCCGTCGGCTTCGACGTCTTTGCGCCGGAGCCGAGGCGCTCGTCGAACGCATCGCGCAAGGTTTCCTTCTTGCCGACGCCGCGTGCGTCCGGCGCACCGTTGCCGTCCGTCATGTTTTCGACGTTGATTGCGCGGAAATCGGTGAATTCGACCGTTTGGCCTTGCGCACCGGCAATCTGCTGATTCACGGGCGCAGTGCCGCCGATCGTACCGTTGAAGGGCGTGGTTTTCGCGCTGCCGCCGCTCATGGGCCAGGCGGTCATCTGCATCTTCGAGCCGCCATCCTGAAAACTCGACTGATAGATCGACACGCCGTCGTACGTGAACGGCTTGTTCACCTCGACGCGCGCCGGAATGCGCTTGCCGGTCTTGTGGTCGATCACCACGATGTCGCTCGCGAACAGCTTCGGCATGCCGGTCGAGTAGTAATCGACGATGAATTTGTCGAGTTGAATCGAGAACGGCAAGTCCTGAATAATCGAGCCGTCCTGCTGATTCAAGATTGCCGTGCCGACGTATTGACCTTCCGGGACCCACGCGTAACCGCGAAACGTCGGATTCGACACGGACAGGCGATGCTCCGCCGGAATGTCGTTGATGACCGCGTTGGTCTGAATGGGCGTCTTGTTGAAGAGCCACATCTGCAGCTTGATGGGCAGATTGCTGTCGAGCAGCCCGCCGACGCAAATGATGACGATAGCCAGATGCGCCGAGATGTAGCCGATCTTCGTGAGCGCGCCGCGCTTGCCCGCGATGAGCGTCGAGCCTGCGTCAATCTGACGCGCGACAAAGCGATAACCCATCTTTGCGGAAAGACGTTCGAGCGTGGCGGCCGTCTGCGCGCGATCCGCGCTGACCACGAATTCACCCTTGTGATGAAATGCGCGCAAGCCGCCTTCGTGAACGCGATCCTTCCAGCTCTTGAGGTCCGCGATCATTTTCGGGCCGTTGCGAATGACGCATAGCGAGACCGAAATCACGAGAAAGATCAGGATCAGCATGAACCACCACGCGCTGTACACGGTGTAGATGCTGATGCCGCGGAAGATGTCCGCCCAGAACGGGCCGAACTGATTGACGTAGTTGGGGTACGGGTCGTCTTGCGTAAGCACCGTGCCGATAATGCTTGCTATGGCCAGTACGACCAGCAAGGCGATGGCGAAGCGCATCGAACTCACGAGTTCGACAAAATGCCTGACCGCGCGACGGCTCGACTTCGACTGCAATCCCGATGTGGTGACGCTCATTCAAACTCCGACTGACAGCAAAAAAGGGTGGCGACGCGAGCGGTCTCGTCGACCGACGTCCCACCCTTTTCTTGTTTTCGCGCCGGCCTCGTTGGACCGGCTGCTTAATGTTTGCTCAGTGGCAACTTACGGGCAACGCTTGGGGCAACTCAGTATCGACGATTACCGGGTTCGATGCCGAAGAACGCATGCCCTGCCCGGATCAATGCAAACCGGCGATGTAATCCGCCACCGCTTTCATCTCCGTTTCGCTCAAACGGGAGGAGATGGCATGCATGGGCTCGCTATTGTTACGCGTGCCTTGCGCGAATGCATTCAACTGCGCCACCGTGTAATCGCCCCACTGCCACGACAGCCGCGGATATTGCACCGGGATACCCATGCCTGTAGCGCCGTGGCACGCCGCGCACGCCGGCACACCCTTGTCCGCGATGCCGCCGCGATAAATCCTCTGCCCGAGCACAACGTCGTTCTTGTCGCGCGCGAAGTTGGGCTTGGCCTTCTGCGACGTAAAGTATGCGGCGACGTTGATCATGTCCTGATCCGACAACGCGCCCGCAATGCCCGCCATGATCGGATTGTTACGCGCCGGCGCCTTGGCTCCCGGCTGCGTCTTGTAATCCTTCAACTGCTTGACGATGTATTCGGCGTGCTGGCCCGCGAGCTTGGGAAACGCCGCGCCAGCGCTGTTGCCATCCGCCGCATGACACGCCGCGCACACCTGGGTTGCAATGGCCTGACCTCGGGCCACATCCGGCTTTGCCGGTTGCGCGGGCTCTGCCGCGTTTGCTGATGCTGTTATCAATCCACCGAAAGCCGCCGCTGCCTGAATCAACATCAGAGACCTGTACAGTCGGTTCATTCGCGTACCCTGTTTTTCGTCTTGTGAGAATGTGAGGTTCTGCAAAAAACGACGGCGGCAAACCGGGAACGGCCACAACATGACCCGAACGAAAGGGCTCAAAAGACGCCCTTAAAACTGTCTCGCTCCATTGTGGGTGCGCTTGCAACCCGGGTCTTCCGTGCCCGTGCGGATCTTTAAAAAACCGTCGTATTGTACAATAACCCGCTACACGCAAAGACGCCAGTCGGGGCATGCCCAGTATTTGCCGGGTTCTCAAGGCTTCATGTTTTCGCAGCTCTCTCAGTCGACCCGCCAAATGCCATTTCTGCTCCATCAAGCTCGCTTCTTCACCACTGTCAATCACCTTCGTGATCTGCCGCCGACGCCGCAACCTGAAATCGCTTTCGGCGGCCGTTCCAACGCAGGCAAGTCCACTGCGATCAATGTGCTCTGCAATCAGAAGCGGCTCGCGTTCGCCAGCAAGACGCCCGGACGCACGCAGCACATCAACTACTTCTCCGTCGGGCCTGAAGACGAACCGACCGGCTTTCTGGTCGACCTTCCGGGTTACGGCTATGCCGAAGTGCCAGGCGCGGCAAAGGCGCACTGGCAGCAATTGCTTTCGACGTATCTGCAAAGCCGCGCTCAATTACGCGGCATGATCCTGATGATGGACTCGCGTCGTCCGCTCACCGAGCTCGACCAGATCATGATCGACTGGTTCGCGCCCACCGGTAAGCCCATTCACGCGCTGCTCACCAAATGCGACAAATTGACGCGACAGGAGATGACCAACGCCCTGCGCGCGACGAAAAAAGCATTCGGCGAGTACAAGGATGCGGGCTATCGCGGTGAATTGAGCGTGCAGCTTTTTTCAGCGCTCAAGCGCACGGGACTGGAAGAAGCGCATGAGCTTATTGAAGGCTGGCTCGCGCCTAAGCAAGCGGCTTCGGAAGACTTCGCGGAGTGATAATTATCGCGTGCGGCATGAAAAAAACCCGCCGCATGACGGCGGGTTAACAGCCTGATCGAATAACGACAGGCACCCGCTCAGGGAGGAGAAGCGGGGAGTTCAGCGCGAAGCGCCTTACTCGATCGGTATGATATACCATTGTCTCAAAACGTTTCCGGACCGCTCCGAGCGCTTGCCCGGCAAGGCTTCGAGCATTTTCGAAGCGCGTTTTCATCCTCGTCCCCGAAGCACTTCAAACCGAGCCAAGTCATGAGTTTCTATCCCCATCATCGCCCGCGCCGCATGCGCCGCGATGACTTCTCACGCCGTCTGATGCGCGAGAACATCCTCACCACGAACGATCTGATTTATCCCGTGTTCATCGTCGAAGGCACCAACGTGCGGCATGCCGTGCCGTCGATGCCCGGCGTCGAGCGCACGTCCGTCGACTTGTTGATGAGCGTGGCCGAGCAGTGCGTCGAACTGGGCGTGCCCGTGATCTCGCTCTTTCCGGCAATCGAACCGTCGCTGAAAACACCGGATGGACGCGAGGCGATCAATCCCGAAGGTCTGATTCCGCGTGCCGTGCGCGAACTGAAGAAGAACTTCCCGACGCTCGGCGTACTCACCGATGTCGCACTCGACCCGTACACGAGTCACGGCCAGGACGGCGTGCTCGATGAAGAAGGCTACGTGAAGAACGACGAAACGAGCGAGATTCTCGTCGATCAGGCGCGCACCCAGGCGGAAGCAGGCGTGGATATCGTGGCGCCGTCGGACATGATGGACGGGCGCATCGGCGCCATCCGCGAGATGCTGGAAAGCGACGGCCACATCCACACGCGCATCATGGCTTACGCGGCGAAATTCGCATCGGCGTTCTACGGCCCGTTCCGCGATGCCGTCGGCTCCGCCGCGAATCTCGGCAAGGGCAACAAGATGACGTATCAAATGGACCCGGCGAACTCGGATGAGGCGATGCGCGAAGTGCGCATGGACATCGAGGAAGGCGCGGACATGGTGATGGTCAAGCCCGGCATGCCGTATCTCGACATTGTGCGGCGCGTGAAGGACGAGTTCCGCTTTCCGACGTACGCCTATCAGGTGAGCGGCGAGTACGCGATGATCAAGGCCGCCGCGCAAAACGGCTGGCTCGATCACGACAAGACGATGATGGAAGCGCTGCTCGCGTTCAAACGCGCGGGCGCGGATGGCGTCTTGACCTATTTCGCGCTGGATGCCGCGAAGATTTTGCGGGCGTCGAAATAAGTCGTTTCAGGGCGGTGCGCAATGCATCGCCCTTCGTCATCCGTTCGCCGGACTGACTTTATCGAGGCTTTTCAAAAACGTATCCGCGGATTCATAGCCAACCACGCGCGCGACCTCGTTGCCTTGCGCATCGAAAAAGATGATGCCGGGCGGGCCGAACAGCTTGAAGCGCTTGAGCAAGGTCTGATCATCGGTGTTGTTCGCGGTCACGTCCGCACGCAACAGATTGAGTTGCGCGAGACGCGCCTGAACACGGGCGTCGGAGAAAGTCAGGTTCTCCATTTCCTTGCAGGACACGCACCAGTCGGCATAAAAGTCGAGCATGGCGGGACGTGCCGCCGATTTCACCGCCGAATCCAGTTCCGTCGCTGACTTGACCGGCGCGAAGATCGGCCCCGATGCTCGTGCCGTCGCGCCTGCATTGCTGCCGCCGCGCGCGGCTAGTACGGCTAGCGGGCGCAATGCATCCGTCGATCCCGCCGCGAGACCGACCAGCAACGCCGCCGCCCAGATGGCAAACGCGGCGCCCAGGCCGCGCCCCAGCCGCTTCCAGACGTTGACCGGCGCGATCGCGCCCGACGCAAATAGGCCGAGCGATGCCGCCGCGACCAGCAGCCAAAGCGCGGCGAGCAACATTTGCGCGACGCCACCGATGACCGGCCACACGATCCACAAAGCGGCCGCAAGCAACGCGACGCCGAAAAACACCTTCACGCCGTCCATCCAGGCGCCCGCTCGCGGCAGCACCGACCCCGCGCCGAGACCGATGATCAGCAACGGCACACCAAGCCCGATACCCATGGCGAACAGCGCGGCCCCGCCGAGCACGGCGTTGCCCGTGTGCGCGACAAACGCGAGCACGGCGAAAAGCGGCGCGGTCATGCACGCGCCGACGACGAGCGCCGACAACGCGCCCATCACGGCGACCGCCGCGAACTTACCGCCGCCGCGTTTCTGAGACGCCTCGTTGACGCCGCTTTGCCAGCGCTCCGGCAACGCGATATCGACTCCCGAGATCAGCGCGATCGCGAAAACCGCGAGCAGGATGCCGAACGCGCCCAGCACCCACGGGTTTTGCAGCCACGCGCCGAGGCTTTGACCGACGAGCGCTGCGGCAATCCCAAGCGCGGTATAGACAAGCGCCATGCCGACGACGTAGGACACCGACAGCGCAAAGCCACGCGTGCGCGTGACGCGCGCGCCTTCGCCGACGATGATCGCGGAAAGAATCGGGATCATCGGATACGAGCAAGGCAACAAGCTCAACACCATGCCCGCCAGAAAGTACAAGCCGACCACAGCGAAGAAGCCGCCGCCTTCGAGCATCGACTGCGCGTAGTCGGCGCTCGTCGCGCGTTCGAACCAGGATTGGGACGACGCAGTGTTTGTCGCTGGAGACGTCGCAGAACTGGCACTCGCAGCTTGCAACGCGTCGCCCTTGACGCGATAAACGCGCTCCATCGGCGGATAGCAGATGCCCTGATCCGCGCAACCTTGCGACGTCACCGATAGCTCGAACGGCCCCTTTGCCTGAGTCACCGGGATGCGGATGAGTAGTTCGCCGCGATAGGTTTCGACGTCCTTGTTGAATGTCTGGTCGAAATGAACCTTGCCGGCGGGCAGTTGCGCCGCGCCGATAATCGCCTCGCCGCTTTTGACCGCAAAGGCAAAGCGCTCGCGATACATGTAGTAGCCATCGGCGATCTTATAACGCACGTCCACTTCGCCCGGCTGTTCGGACGCACTGAACTTGAAGGCGACGGCGGGATCGAGGAAGTCGTCCGCGGCGTGCGCGGCGTTTATCGCCAAAGGCAGAAAGGCGAGCGTCGCGGCCATCATCAGCCAACGCAAAACGAGACGAGGAAGATCAAACATGAAGAGGACGCTGCGTTTCTGCATTGACCCATTGTCCATATCCCGGCGATGCATCGGCCTGCCAGACAAGAATTTCGGGCGTTTCATAAGGATGCGCCGCCGCGACGAAGCGCTGCAATTCGGCGCTGCACGCAAGGCTCGTCTTGAAGAGCAACTGCACTTCCCGCGATGTCTCCAGTGCGCCCTTCCAGTGATATTGCGATTGCACTTCGCCGAGCCTCGTCACGCACGCAGCCAGGCGCGCCTCGAGCACCGCTTGCGCCAATGTGTCGGCAGCGTGTGCATCCGGAACGGTGGTCAGCATAAGGACGACAGGGACATTCACTTCGGGCTCCGGTGCGGCGCGGCACGTGAGACTTGTGGATCGGGCCTTATCGTAGCACTCCGCTTACTTCGACGACCGCAACGACTCCGAAGCCCACAATGCAAAAAGGCCAAGCTACGCTTGACCTTTTCGTTCACCACCAACCGAATTTATTCAGCTTCCTGAACTTCTTCGGTTTCTTCGACTTCCGGGCGGTCCATCAGTTGAACCAACGCCATCGGTGCGTTGTCGCCAACTCGGAAACCAAACTTCAGGATGCTGAGGTAGCCACCCGGACGGCTTGCGTAACGCGGGCCGAGGACGTCGAACAGCTTTGCGACGGAGTCACGATCGCGCAGGCGATTGAACGCCAGACGACGATTTGCCAGCGACGGCTTCTTGCCGAGCGTGATGAGCGGCTCGACAACCTTGCGCAGTTCCTTGGCTTTCGGCAGCGTCGTCTTGATGACTTCGTGCTCGATCAGCGAGTTCGACATATTACGGAGCATTGCCAGACGGTGGCTGCTCGTGCGGTTCAGTTTCCGCAAACCATGCTTATGGCGCATTTCAGTTCCTTAAACGAGTTTTGATCCAGCTCTTCTATTGCGCTCTAAAGTGGCGCACGGGCCGGTCGAAGAAAAAGCAAGACGCGGATTTTAAAGCAAAATCCGCGTCTTTGCCAGTAACGCGATTGACTCTTTCGCTTACTTGTCGAGACCAGCCGGCGGCCAGTTTTCGAGCTTCATGCCGAGCGTCAGACCGCGCGAAGCCAAGACTTCCTTGATTTCGTTCAGCGACTTGCGGCCCAGATTCGGCGTCTTCAGCAGTTCGTTTTCCGTACGCTGGATAAGATCGCCGATGTAGTAGATGTTTTCGGCCTTCAGACAGTTCGCCGAGCGAACCGTGAGTTCCAGGTCATCCACCGGGCGCAGCAGGATCGGATCGATCTGCGGCGCACGCGACGGCGCTTCCGCTGCCGCTTCCGTGCCTTCCAGCGCTGCGAAGACCGACAACTGATCGACCAGAATGCGCGCCGATTGACGGATCGCTTCCTCCGGCGAGATCACGCCGTTGGTTTCGATGTTCATCACGAGCTTGTCGAGGTCGGTACGCTGTTCGACACGCGCGCTTTCCACGGCATAGCTCACGCGGCGAACCGGCGAGAACGACGCGTCAAGCACGATACGACCGATGATCTTGGCCGATTCCTCGCCATAACGACGCACGTTGCCCGGCACGTAGCCACGGCCCTTTTCAATCTTGATCTGGACGTCGAGCTTGCCGCCCTTCGAGAGATGGGCAATCACGTGACCGGGATTGATGACCTCGCAATCATGCGCGAGTTCGATATCGCCAGCCGTGACGAGGCCTTCGCCTTCCTTGCGCAGCGTCACCGTGACTTCGTCGCGGTTATGCAGCTTGAAGACGACGCCCTTCAGGTTCAACAGCAGGTTGACCACATCCTCTTGCACACCGTCGAGCGTCGAGTATTCGTGCACTACGCCTGCAATCGTCACTTCGGTCGGCGCGTAGCCCACCATCGACGACAACAGCACGCGCCGAAGCGCGTTGCCCAAGGTGTGGCCATAGCCGCGTTCGAACGGCTCCATAACCACTTTCGCATGGCTCTCGCCAAGCGATTCAACTGCAATGATCTTGGGCTTCAACAAACTGGTTTGCATAGGTTTTCCTTTTCAATACCCTCGGCTCGTTACACCGATAAGGCTGACCGGTAACAACCTGAAAAAAACAGCCGAGGCCGCCCTCTTGCCACCGGCAATCAGGGTCCCCGGCTGCCAATCCGGTTACCGCGCGATTAACCGCGCGATTAACGCGAATACAATTCGACGATCAGGCTTTCGTTGATGTCGCCAGCGATATCGCTGCGTTCCGGCATCGACTTGAACGTTCCTTCGAACTTCTTGGCGTCGACCGACACCCAGCTCGGCATACCGCCTTGCTCGGCGAGCGACAGCGCTTCGACGATACGAGCCTGCTTGCGCGACTGCTCACGCACGGAGATGACGTCGCCCGACTTCACTTGCAGTGACGGGATATTCGCGACTTGGCCGTTCACGACGATCGACTTGTGGCTCACGAGCTGACGTGCTTCAGCGCGCGTCGAGCCGAAGCCCATGCGATAAACGACGTTGTCGAGGCGCGATTCGAGCAATTGCAGCAAGTTCTCGCCCGTCGGACCCTTGCGGCGGTCGGCTTCAGCGAAGTAGCGGCGGAACTGACGCTCGAGCACGCCATAGATACGCTTCACTTTTTGCTTTTCGCGCAACTGGGTGCCGTAGTCGGACGTACGTGCGCCCGAAATGCGGCCATGTTGACCAGGCTTGCTGTCGAGCTTGCACTTGTCGGCGAGCGAGCGGCGTGCGCTCTTCAGGAACAGATCGGTGCCTTCACGGCGGGACAGCTTGGCTTTGGGACCGGTATAGCGTGCCACTTTGAATCCTTAAAAATTGATCACGCAAACTTTCGTCTGCGCTAGTTCGAACCCTATAGGCCGAACGGTGGGCTTAGTGAAATGCGCGAAGCAGATGCATAACGCACGAAGCCCGCCGACGCTTTCGCATCGACAGGAAACATGCGGTCGCGAATCAACTGATGCGCGACTTTAGATACGACGACGCTTCGGCGGACGGCAGCCGTTGTGCGGGACCGGCGTCACGTCGGAGATCGCGGTGATCTTGATGCCAAGACCATGCAGCGCGCGCACCGCCGACTCACGGCCAGGGCCGGGGCCCTTGATCCGCACTTCGAGGTTCTTCACGCCGTATTCCATTGCCACGCGGCCAGCCGATTCTGCTGCAACCTGAGCGGCGAAAGGCGTCGACTTACGCGAGCCTTTGAAACCCTGGCCGCCCGAGGTCGCCCATGCCAGCGCGTTACCTTGACGATCGGTGATCGTGATAATGGTGTTGTTGAACGACGCGTGAACGTGAACCACGCCCTCGGCGACGTTCTTCTTGACCTTCTTGCGAACGCGTTGCGCCGCGGAGTTGTTCGAAGCCTTAGCCATTACGTTTTCCTGTAACTGTCAGTTCCGCTTACTTCTTCAGCGATTGCGCTGCACGACGCGGACCCTTGCGAGTACGGGCGTTGGTGCGCGTGCGCTGGCCACGCAGGGGCAGACCCTTGCGATGACGCATGCCGCGGTAGCAACCCAAGTCCATCAGGCGCTTGATGTTCATCGTCACTTCACGGCGCAGATCGCCTTCGACGATGAACTTGCCCACTTCGTCACGCAGCTTTTCGAGGTCTGCGTCGGTGAGGTCCTTGACCTTCTTCGAAAATTCCACACCAGCAGCACTGCAAATGCCGCGGGAACGCGTGCGACCAATGCCGAAGATTGCCGTCAGGCCGATCTCGGTATGCTGGTGATTCGGGATGTTAACCCCTGCGATACGAGCCATTGTTTTTCCTCAAACAAAAAGCGCAAGCAAAAAGCGCGGCGTTCAGCCTTGACGCTGTTTGTGGCGCGGATCAGAGCTGCAAATCACGCGCACAACGCCCTTGCGCTTAATGATCTTGCAATTGCGGCAAATGCGCTTAACCGATGCCATCACTTTCATGATATTACCCTTTTTTCAAATCACTTCGCCCGGAACACGATCCGTGCACGAGACAGATCGTAAGGCGTCAATTCAACCGTAACCTTGTCGCCCGGTAGGATACGGATGTAGTGCATCCGCATCTTTCCGGATATGTGTCCCAGGACGACATGGCCATTTTCCAATTTCACCCGGAAAGTAGCGTTGGGGAGGTTTTCAATGACCTCGCCCTGCATCTGGATTACATCGTCTTTGGCCATAGTCCTAACTAGCGCATCGGGACGTTGCCGCCCTTGAAGTTTGCCTTCTTGAGCAGCGATTCATATTGTTGCGACATAACGTACGACTGCACCTGAGCCATGAAGTCCATCGTGACGACGACAATGATCAGCAGCGACGTTCCACCAAAATAAAACGGCACGTTCCAGCGCAACACCAGAAACTCAGGCAACAAGCACACAAACACGATGTAGATCGCACCAGCCAGCGTCAGACGCGTGAGGATGCGGTCGATGTACCGTGCAGTCTGATCGCCCGGACGAATACCCGGAACGAACGCACCGCTCTTCTTCAAGTTGTCGGCGGTTTCCCTGCTGTTGAACACCAACGCGGTGTAGAAGAAGCAGAAGAACACGATAGCCAACGCATACAACAGCACGTACACAGGTTGACCGGGCTTGAGGGCTTCAGCCACGCTGTGCAGCGTGTTCGCGAACCAGCCGGTACGCGTTCCCGAACTGAACCAGTTCAGGATGGTTGCCGGGAAGAGAATGATCGACGACGCGAAGATCGGCGGAATCACACCCGACATGTTCAGCTTCAGCGGCAGATGTGACGACTGTCCACCGTAAATCTTGTTACCGACCTGGCGCTTCGCATAGTTCACGAGGATCTTGCGCTGACCGCGTTCGATGAACACGACCAGATACGTAACCGCCGCGATCAACGCGACGATGATGATCGCCGAGATGATGCTCATCGAACCGGTGCGAACCAGCTCGAACAGACCGCCGATTGCATTCGGAAAGCCTGCCGCGATACCACCGAAAATGATGATCGAGATGCCGTTGCCAAGACCGCGCTCCGTGATCTGCTCACCAAGCCACATCAGGAACATCGTGCCCGTCACCAGCGTGACCACCGTCGTCAGCCGGAACACCATGCCGGGATCCAGTACCAAGCCGGGCTGATTTTCCAGCGCCACCGCGATACCGAAAGCCTGGAAGGTTGCCAGAACCACCGTGAAGATCCGCGTGTACTGCGTGATCTTTCGTTGACCTGCCTGTCCTTCCTTCTTCAACGCCTCCATTTGCGGCGACACGATCGACAACAACTGCATGATGATCGAGGCCGAAATGTAGGGCATGATGCCCAACGCGAAAATCGTGAATCGTGACAGCGCGCCACCCGAGAACATGTTGAACATGCCAAGGATGCCGCCCGACTGGCTTTGGAACAACTTCGCCAGCTGATCCGGATCGATGCCGGGAACCGGAATATGCGCACCAATGCGGTAGACAACCAACGCCAGCAGCAGGAACACTGCACGCCGACGCAGATCGCCAAATTTCGCCGCGCTTCGACCGGGTTTTGCGAGACTCGGGCTGTTAGCCAAGAACCTTCTCCGATGCTAGTGCTAGTAACGGCGAAATCGCGTTACTCGGCGAACGAGCCGCCAGCGGCTTCGATTGCTGCACGGGCGCCCTTCGTTGCCGTCAGACCCTTCACCGTGACCTTGCGGGTGATCTCGCCGGTCTTGATGATCTTCGCGCTCTTGATGAGCTCGCCGACCAGACCCGCTTGCTTCAAAGCCAACAGATCGATTTCGTCGACCGGCAGCTTCTCAAGATCAGCCAGGCGCACTTGACCGACGAATTCCTTCGTCAGCGAAGTGAAGCCGCGCTTCGGCAGACGACGCTGCAGAGGCATCTGACCGCCTTCGAAGCCGACTTTGTGAAAGCCGCCCGAACGCGATTTCTGACCCTTGTGGCCGCGACCTGCAGTCTTGCCGAGGCCCGAACCGATGCCACGACCGACGCGACGCTTAGCGTGCTTCGCGCCTTCTGCCGGCTTCAGGTTATTCAATTCCATGTTCAACTCCTTGGATCCTAGTCGGCGGCCTTAGCCGATGACCTTAACGAGGTACGAAACCTTGTTGATCATCCCGCGCACTGCCGGCGTGTCCTGCAGCTCGCTCACCGAGTTGAGGCGACGCAGGCCGAGGCCACGCACCGTAGCGCGGTGCGTTTCGCGGGTCCCGATCAGGCTCTTGACGAGCTGAATCTTGACAGTTTTCTCAGACATGATGACCTCGAGGCTTAGCCCAAAATATCTTCGACGGACTTGCCGCGCTTCGCCGCGATGTCGCCCGGCGTGGACTGCTTACGCAGACCGTCGAGCGTTGCACGAACGAGATTGTACGGGTTCGTCGAACCGTGGCTCTTGGCCACCACGTTCTGCACGCCCATCACGTCGAACACTGCGCGCATCGGGCCGCCTGCGATCACGCCAGTACCGTCCTTCGCCGGAGCGAGGAGAACTGCGGAAGCGCCATGCTTACCGTGCACTTCGTGTTGCAACGTACCGTTCTTGAGCGGCACCTTGAACATGTTGCGGCGGGCTTGCTCCATTGCCTTTTGAACGGCGACCGGAACTTCCTTCGCTTTGCCCTTGCCCATGCCGACGCGGCCATCACCGTCGCCAACCACGGTCAGTGCGGCGAAACCGAGAATCCGGCCACCCTTCACGACCTTGGTCACGCGGTTGACCGAAATCATCTTTTCGCGCAGGCCGTCGTCGCGTTCGTCAGCCTGAACTTTCGCTTGCATCTTTGCCATGACGAATTCTTCCCTTAGAACTTGAGCCCGGCTTCGCGCGCGGCATCAGCCAGCGCTTTTACGCGGCCGTGGTAGCGGAAACCCGAGCGGTCAAAGGCGACGGATTCGATGCCGGCAGCCTTAGCCTTTTCGGCAATACGCTTGCCGATCAGGGTTGCAGCGTTGATATTGCCGCCCTTGCCCGACTTGTCAGCCAGTTCAGCGCGCACTTCGGCTTCCAGCGTCGAGGCGCTTGCAAGCACCTTCGTGCCGCATGCCGAGAACACTTGCGCGTAGATATGCGTATTCGTGCGATGCACGGCGAGACGCGCGACCTGCAGCTCAGCGATCTTGATACGCGTCTGACGAGCGCGGCGCAGGCGAGATTGAGTCTTATCCATGATTGCGCACCCTTACTTCTTCTTCGTTTCTTTGAGGATCACGACCTCGTCGGCATAACGCACGCCCTTGCCCTTATAGGGCTCCGGCGGACGATAGCCACGAACTTCCGCCGCGACTTGGCCGACTTTCTGCTTGTCGATCCCCTTGATCACGATTTCGGTCTGCGTCGGGGTTTCAGCCTTGACGCCTTCCGGCATCTGGTGCACCACGGGGTGCGAGAAACCCAGCGACAGATTCAGCTTGTCGCCTTGCGCTTGTGCACGATAACCGACGCCAACTAGCGTCAGCTTGCGTTCGAAACCCTTGGTGACGCCATGCACCATGTTCGCCACCAGGGCGCGCATCGTGCCGGACATCGCGTTCGCTTCGCGGCTTTCGTCAGCCGGCGCGAAATTCAACGTACCGTTGTCGTTCGCCACGCTCACCAGCGGATTGCCCGCTTGCGAAATCGTGCCGAGCGGACCCTTGACGGTGATGACGTCGCCCTTGACGGCCACTTCGGCGCCTTGCGGCAACGCGATCGGGCTCTTACCTACTCGAGACATGTTTCTTCTCCCTTCGGCGTTAAGCGACGTAGCAGATGACTTCGCCACCGACGCCGGTCTGGCGCGCCTTGCGGTCAGTCATCACACCCTTCGGCGTCGAGACGATTGCAACGCCCAGGCCATTCATCACCTGAGGAATGTCGTTGCGACCGCGGTACACGCGCAGACCAGGCTTCGACACGCGCTCGAGGCGCTCGATAACCGGACGGCCAGCGTAGTACTTCAACGCGATGTTCAATTCCGACTTCGCACCTTCAGCCTTCACTGCGAAATCGTCGATATAACCTTCGTCCTTCAAAACCTGCGCAATCGCAACCTTGACTTTCGACGAGGGCATAGTCACCGAAACCTTCTCGACCATCTGCGCATTGCGGATGCGAGTCAGCATATCGGCGATAGGATCACTCATGCTCATTTATGTTTCTCCTATTACCAGCTCGCCTTGGTGAGGCCAGGGATTTCACCGCGGAATGCGATTTCGCGGATCTTGCTACGCGCGAGTCCGAACTTGCGGAACGTGCCGCGAGGACGACCCGTGATCGCGCAGCGGTTACGCTTGCGAGTGGGGTTCGAGTTACGCGGCAATTGTTGCAGCGCGAGACGGGCGATATAGCGTTCTTCGTCCGACTTGCTTGCGTCGTCGATCACAGCCTTCAGCTCAGCACGCTTCGGAGCGTACTTGGCTGCGAGGCGTGCGCGCTTCTTTTCACGTTCGATCAGTGCCAGTTTAGCCACGGTAACCTCAGTTTCTGAACGGGAACTTGAAGCCGGCGAGCAGCGCCTTTGCTTCGTCGTCACTCTTCGCGGTGGTCGTGATGCTGATGTTCAGCCCACGCAGCGCGTCGATCTTGTCGTAGTCAATTTCGGGGAAAATGATCTGCTCTTTCACACCGATGTTGTAGTTACCACGACCGTCGAATGCACGGCCCGAGACGCCACGGAAGTCGCGCACGCGGGGGAGCGCAACCGTCACGAAGCGGTCCAGGAATTCGTACATCGCTTGACCGCGCAGCGTAACCATCGCGCCGATCGGGTAGCCTTGACGAATCTTGAAGCCCGCGATTGCCTTGCGCGCCTTCGTGATAACCGGCTTTTGGCCAGCGATCTTCGTCAGGTCGCCCACGGCGTTTTCGATAATCTTCTTGTCAGCGACCGCTTCGCCAAGACCCATGTTGAGGGTGATCTTGGTGATGCGCGGCACTTCCATGATGGACTTGTAGCCGAACTTTTCAACCAGTTGCGGCACAACCGTTTCTTTGTAAATTTCTTGCAGACGAGCCATTTTTTAACTCCGCGTCAGGCGTTAAGCGTGGCGCCGGTCGACTTCAAGAAGCGAACCTTCTTTCCATCTTCGACCTTGATGCCCACACGCGACGCCTTGCCATTCGCGTCGACCAATGCGACGTTCGAAATATGCAGCGGCATCGTTTTGGCTTCCACACCGCCCGTCGTACCCTTCATCGGGTTCGGCTTCACATGCTTCTTGACGAGGTTGATACCCTCGACCGTGACATGCTCTTCCGCAACGACCAGCACGGTACCGCGCTTGCCTTTGTCCTTGCCGGTAGTGACGATAACTTCGTCACCCTTGCGAATCTTGTTCATCGCGACTCCTTACAGCACTTCCGGCGCGAGCGAAACGATCTTCATGAATCGTTCGCTACGCAGTTCACGCGTCACCGGCCCGAAAATACGCGTGCCGATCGGCTCGAGCTTCGTGTTCAACAGTACGGCGGCATTGCCGTCGAACTTGATGAGCGAGCCATCCTGGCGACGCACGCCTTTGGCCGTGCGAACGACCACGGCGTTATAAATTTCGCCCTTCTTTACGCGTCCGCGCGGCGTCGCTTCCTTGACGGTCACCTTGATGATGTCGCCAATGCTAGCGTAACGACGCTTCGAACCGCCGAGCACCTTGATGCACATGACTTCACGCGCACCCGTGTTGTCGGCCACTTCAAGCCGAGTTTCGGTCTGGATCATGGTTTATCTTTCCCAACTTAATCCGGTCACACCACCATGGCGCATCCGGTCAGTCTTGGTCCCGTCAGCCAATCGGCTGCTTGGGTTAGAACAGGCAGCGAGGGCAGACGAAACCCGCCATCGCAATCCGGTGAATCTGTCGACTCAGGCTGGCGCCTGAACCGGCTTCCCCCACCAGTTTCGCCCGCGACGGGGCTCCCACAAAGAGGGAAGACCGAGATTATAACAAATAATCTCGGTCTTGCAAGCGAAACTTACTGCGACACTAGTTACTGCATCGCGGCACTACAACTACAGACTTAGATCACGCGCGCCGCTTCAACCAACTTCGACACAACCCAAGCCTTCGTCTTCGAAATCGGACGAGTTTCCTGGATTTCGACGAGATCGCCTTCGTTGTACGTATTGGCGTCATCATGCGCGTGGTACTTCTTCGAACGTACGACGTACTTGCCGTAGATCGGATGCTTCACGCGGTGCTCGACCAGAACGGTGACCGTCTTGTCCATCTTGTTGCTGACGACCTTGCCGACCAGCGTCCGCTTGAGCGAGGTTTTTACGCTATCGTTCATTTCTGGTTCGCCTTCTCAGTCAGGACGGTCCGCACACGTGCGATGTCGCGACGAACCTTCTTCAGCTGGCTCGTGTTCGTGAGCTGCTGGGTCGCGAGTTGCATGCGCAGGCCGAATTGCGCCTTCAGCAGGTCCGTCAGCTCTTTGTTGAGCGCGGCCTGGTCTTTCTGGTGAAGTTCAGATGCCTTCATCATTTACTCCTTAGGCGCCGAGCTGACGCACGACGAAGTACGTCTTAAGCGGCAGCTTGGCTGCAGCCAGACGGAACGCTTCGCGCGCCAGTTCTTCGGTGACACCGTCCATTTCGTACAGCATCTTGCCCGGTTGAATTTCAGCGACGTAGTACTCCGGGTTACCCTTACCGTTACCCATACGTACTTCTGCCGGCTTCTGCGAAATCGGCTTGTCCGGGAAAATGCGGATCCAGATCCGGCCACCACGCTTGATGTGACGCGTCATTGCACGACGCGCGGCTTCGATTTGACGCGCGGTCAAACGGCCGCGACCGATAGCCTTCAGACCGTACTCACCGAACGACACCGCGTTGCCGCGCGTCGCCTTGCCGGTGTTACGACCTTTCTGCTCTTTGCGATACTTTCTGCGTTTCGGTTGCAGCATCGTTATTCTCCACTCTTCGCGTCACCGCCAGCGCCGCCACGACGGGGACCGCCGCGACGAGCACCTGCCGGAGCGCCTTCGCCATCGCGACGCGGACGGCGATCGCCACCCGGACGTGCGTTGCGGCGCGGACGCTTGTCTTCCGCCACTTCTTCCACCACCGGCGCTTCATTACGGCCCAGCGTGTCGCCCTTGTAGACCCACACCTTTACACCGATGATGCCGTACGTGGTTTTCGCTTCCGACGTTGCGTAGTCGATATCGGCACGCAGCGTATGGAGGGGCACGCGACCTTCGCGATACCACTCGGTACGAGCGATTTCGATACCGTTAAGACGGCCCGCGCTCATGATCTTGATACCTTGCGCGCCAAGGCGCATGGCATTCTGCATCGCACGCTTCATCGCGCGACGGAACATGATCCGGCGTTCGAGCTGTTGCGTGATCGAGTCAGCGATCAGCTGAGCATCGGTTTCCGGCTTGCGAATTTCTTCGATGTTGACGTGAACCGGAACGCCCATGCGCTTCTGCAGTTCAGCCTTCAACAGTTCGATGTCTTCGCCCTTCTTGCCGATGACCACGCCCGGACGCGAGCTGTAAATCGTGATGCGCGCGTTCTTTGCCGGACGCTCGATGATGACGCGACCAACCGAAGCGTTCTTAAGCTTCTTCTTCAGGTACTCACGAACACCGATGTCTTCCTGGAGCATCGCCGCGAAGTTGCTGTTGTTCGCATACCAGCGCGAAGCCCAGTTGCGGCTGACGGCCAAACGGAAGCCAGTCGGATGAATTTTTTGTCCCATCGTATGGCTCCTTAATTCCCGACCGTCACAGTGATGTGACAGGATTGCTTCTCGATGCGGTTACCACGACCCTTAGCGCGTGCGGTAAAACGCTTCAACGAAGCAGCCTTGTCGATATAGATGCTCGTGATCTTGAGCTCATCGATATCGGCGCCTTCGTTGTGTTCCGCATTCGCGATCGCAGACAGCACGACCTTCTTGACGATACCCGCCGCCTTCTTCGGCGAGAACGTCAGAACGTTCAGCGCCTTGTCGACCGGCAAACCACGAATCTGGTCAGCCACAAGGCGCGTCTTCTGCGCCGAGATGCGGGCACCGCGATGAATTGCTTTCACTTCCATCTTGATAGCCCCTTATTTCTTGGCCTTCTTGTCGGCCGCGTGACCCTTGAACGTACGGGTCAATGCGAACTCGCCAAGCTTGTGGCCGACCATGTTTTCCGTGACATACACCGGAACGTGCTGACGGCCGTTGTGAACAGCGATCGTCAGACCGATGAAGTCCGGGAGAATCGTCGAGCGACGCGACCAGGTCTTGATCGGCTTCTTGTCGCGCGTAGCTGCAGCCGACTCAACTTTCTTCAGCAAATGAGCGTCGCAGAACGGACCTTTTTTAGCAGAACGTGTCATTGCCTACTCCTTAACGCTTGTGACGGCGCTGGACGATCATCGTCGTCGTGCGCTTGTTGCTACGGGTGCGATAACCCTTAGTCGGCGTGCCCCACGGGCTCACCGGATCGCGACCTGCAGCCGTCTTGCCTTCACCACCGCCGTGCGGGTGATCGACCGGGTTCATTGCAACGCCGCGCACCGTCGGACGGATACCACGCCAGCGGTTCGCGCCAGCCTTACCGATTTGACGGAGGCTATGCTCTTCGTTGCCCACTTCACCGATCGTCGCGCGGCACTCGACGTGCACGCGGCGAATTTCGCCCGAACGCAGACGAACCTGCGCGTAGACGCCTTCGCGCGCCAGCAGCATCGCGGACGTACCAGCCGAACGCGCGATTTGCGCGCCCTTGCCCGGCAGCATTTCGATGCAGTGGATCGTGGTACCGACCGGAATGTTGCGGATCGGCAGCGTGTTGCCTGCGCGGATCGGCGCTTCCGAACCGGACATGAGCTGCGTACCAACGACCACGCCCTTCGGCGCGATGATGTAGCGACGCTCACCGTCTGCGTACAGAACCAGCGCGATGTTCGCGCTACGGTTCGGGTCGTACTCGAGACGCTCGACCTTTGCCGGAATACCGTCCTTGTTGCGACGGAAGTCGACGATACGGTAGTGCTGCTTATGACCACCGCCCTTATGACGCGTGGTGATGCGGCCGTTGTTGTTACGGCCGGCGGTCACGGACTGCGAATCGAGCAGCGCCGCAAACGGCTTGCCCTTATGCAGATCCTTGTTGACCACCTTGACCATCGCGCGGCGACCCGGCGAAGTCGGCTTAACTTTAACGATTGCCATGATTACTTGGCCTCCGCTTCAAAGTTGATTTCCTGGCCGGGCTTCAAGCAGACGTACGCCTTCTTCACGTCCTTGCGCTTGCCGTTGAAGCGGCCAAAGCGCTTGGCTTTACCCTTCGTGACGAGCACGTTGACGGAATTGACTTCGACCTTGAACAGCAGCTCGACAGCAGCCTTTACTTCCTGCTTCGTGGCGTCCGGGGCGACTTCGAACACGACTTGTTCGTTCTTGTCGGCCACCAGCGTCGCCTTTTCGGAGATCACCGGCGCGAGCAGAACTTGCATCAAACGATGATCGTTTTTGCGAATCTCGCTCATGACAGCAACTCCTCGATCTGAGCGACCGCAGCCTTCGTGATCAGAATCTTCTTGAAGTAGATCAGCGAGAGCGGGTCGGCGTAACGCGGCTCGACAACGGCCACGTGGGCCAGATTGCGCGACGCGAGGTACAGGTTCTCGTCGACCGTATCGGTGATAACCAACACGGAATCGAGACCCATCGCCTTGAATTTATCGGCCAACAGCTTGGTCTTCGGCGCTTCAAGCGCGAGGTCTTCGACCACCGAGATACGGCCTTCGCGAGCCAATTGCGAGAAGATCGAGCAGAGACCTGCGCGATGCATCTTCTTGTTGACCTTGTGCGAGAAGTTTTCTTCCGGCGAATTCGGGAAGATACGACCACCGCCACGCCACAACGGGCTCGACGACATACCGGCACGAGCGCGACCCGTGCCTTTCTGACGCCACGGCTTCTTGGTGGTGTGCTTGACCTGCTCACGATCCTTCTGAGCGCGGTTGCCGCTACGTGCATTGGCTTGATAAGCCACGACGACCTGGTGAATCAGGGCTTCGTTGTAATCGCGACCGAACACGACGTCCGATGCGTTCACGCCAGCAGCTTCCTGACCATTGGCATTCAGGAGCTTAAGTTCCATTATTTCGCTCCTTTCACAGCACGCGTCTTGACGGCCGGCGTCACGAATACCTTGCCGCCCTTCGCACCCGGAACCGCGCCGCGAACCAGCAGCAGATTGCGGTCGGCGTCGATGCGAGCGATTTCGAGATTCTGAACCGTGACGGTTTCGTCACCGAGGTGACCCGTCATGCGCTTACCCGGGAACACACGACCCGGATCCTGCGCCATACCGATCGAACCCGGAACGTTGTGCGAACGCGAGTTACCGTGCGAGGCACGACCTGAAGCGAAGTTGTAACGCTTGATGGTACCGGCGTAGCCCTTACCAATCGACGTACCTTGCACGTCGACCTTCTGGCCAACTTCGAAAATGTCCGTACCGATAACAGCGCCGTTCGCCAATTCGGCGGCCTTCGCGGATTCGATCTGGAATTCTTTGAGGATTTCACCAGCTTGAACGCCGGCTTTGGCGAGGTGACCCGCCAGCGGCTTCGTCACGCGCGATGCGCGGCGAGCACCGAATGCAACCTGAACGGCGGTATAACCATCCGTTTCAACGGTCTTGATCTGCGTCACGCGGTTGTCCGACACGTCCAGCACGGTGACGGGAATCGAGTCCCCTTCAGGCGTGAAGATACGGGTCATGCCAACCTTGCGACCTACGAGTCCAAGGCTCATCGTTTTCTCCATTCCCGACTGCGATTGGTCGGGGCTGATTACAAAATGTCCACTTCGTTACGAGAAACTGGGCGGACTTTTTTGCGCAAGTGCGCGAAAAGCCTTGGAGTATAACAAGGCTTTCCGTTTTCTGCAAGCAATCAAAGACTTAGCTTCACCCGAAAACCCGGCGAAGCTTTAGAGGCTTACTGCAGCTTGATTTCGACGTCGACGCCAGCCGGCAGGTCGAGCTTCATCAGCGCGTCGACCGTCTTGTCAGTCGGATCGACGATGTCCATCAGGCGCTGATGCGTACGGATTTCGAGCTGATCGCGCGACGTCTTGTTGACGTGCGGCGAACGCAGAATGTCAAAGCGCTGAATGCGCGTCGGCAGCGGCACTGGGCCACGGACGATTGCACCAGTCCGTTTCGCCGTATCGACGATTTCGGCTGCCGATTGATCGATCAGGCGATAGTCGAATGCTTTCAGACGGATACGGATTTTTTGGTTCTGCATGACAATTCCTTAAAAGAGCGAGGCGATGTTGCACCGCCGATTTGGCAAAAGAGCGAGAGACCGGGCATTCGCTTGGGGCGAACACCCGGCCTCGGTCACGTTACTTCAGTACGGCAACGACAGGTGAGCCCGAGATTTTACTCGATAATCTTGGCAACCACACCTGCGCCGACGGTACGGCCGCCTTCGCGGATAGCGAAGCGCAGACCTTCTTCCATGGCGATCGGTGCAATCAGCTTCACCGTGATCGACACGTTGTCGCCCGGCATCACCATTTCCTTGTCCTTCGGCAGCTCAATCGAGCCCGTCACGTCCGTCGTACGGAAGTAGAACTGCGGACGGTAGTTGTTGAAGAACGGCGTGTGGCGGCCGCCTTCGTCCTTGCTCAACACGTACACTTCAGCCGTGAAGTGTGTGTGCGGCGTGATCGAACCCGGCTTGGCCAGAACCTGGCCACGCTCCACGTCTTCACGCTTCGTGCCGCGCAGCAGGATACCGACGTTGTCGCCCGCTTGACCTTGGTCCAGCAACTTGCGGAACATTTCCACGCCCGTGCAAGTCGTCTTCACCGTCGGCTTGATACCGACGATTTCGATTTCCTCGCCAACCTTCACCACGCCGCGCTCCACGCGACCCGTCACCACCGTGCCGCGACCCGAGATCGAGAACACGTCTTCCACCGGCATCAGGAAGGCGCCGTCC
>NZ_JARUXJ010000001.1:2905499-2923744 GCF_031451465.1 Caballeronia sp. LZ003
CACCGTCGTGATCGCTGCCGTCAGCGTGGTCTTGCCGTGGTCAACGTGACCGATCGTGCCCACGTTCACGTGCGGCTTGGTCCGCTCGAATTTACCTTTTGCCATGATTACCTTCTTTCAGAGATTGTTTATCGGTTAAAAGCTTGTGGCTCGCCGAATGACTTGCAGGGCTTACTTGCCCTTGGCGTTGATGATCGCTTCGGCAACGTTACGCGGAGCTTCAGCATAGTGCTTGAATTCCATCGTGTACGTAGCACGGCCTTGCGACAGCGAGCGCAGCGAGGTCGAGTAGCCGAACATTTCCGACAGCGGTACTTCGGCGCGAACGATCTTGCCGCCGCCGATCATGTCTTCCATGCCCTGGACGATACCGCGACGGCCCGACAAGTCGCCCATCACGTTGCCCATGTAATCTTCCGGCGTTTCGACTTCCACGGCCATCATCGGTTCGAGGATGACCGGGCTTGCCTTGCGCATTGCTTCCTTGAAGGCCATCGAACCGGCCATGCGGAACGCGTTTTCGTTCGAGTCGACGTCGTGGTACGAACCGAACGTCAGGTGAACCTTCACGTCGACGACCGGGAAGCCAGCCAGCACGCCCGACTTCAGCGTTTCCTGGATACCCTTGTCCACCGCCGGGATGTATTCGCGCGGAATCACACCGCCCTTGATCTCGTCCAGGAACTCGTAGCCCTTGCCCTGTTCGTTCGGCTCGAGCGTGATGACCGCGTGACCATACTGGCCGCGACCACCCGACTGCTTGACGAACTTGCCGTCGACATCGGCAGCCGTCGCGCGGATCGTTTCGCGGTACGCAACCTGCGGCTTGCCGACAGTTGCTTCAACGCCGAATTCACGCTTCATCCGGTCGACCAAAATTTCGAGGTGGAGCTCGCCCATACCGGAAATGATGGTCTGGCCCGACTCTTCGTCCGTTTGAACGCGGAACGACGGATCTTCCTGAGCCAGACGGTTCAGCGCCAGACCCATCTTTTCCTGGTCGGGCTTCGTCTTCGGCTCAACTGCCTGCGAAATCACCGGCTCCGGGAAAATCATGCGTTCGAGAACGATCGGGCTCTGCGGGTCGCACAGCGTGTCGCCCGTGGTCGCTTCCTTCAGGCCCACGGCTGCCGCGATGTCGCCTGCGCGCACTTCCTTGATTTCTTCGCGCTGGTTCGCGTGCATCTGCAGAATACGACCCAGACGTTCCTTCTTGTCCTTGGTCGCGTTTAGCACGGTGTCACCCGAATTGACCACACCCGAATACACACGGAAGAAGATCAGCTGACCGACGAACGGGTCGGTCATGATCTTGAATGCCAGCGACGAGAATTTTTCGTCGTCGGCAGCACGGCGCTCGCCCTTCTCACCGTTTTCGAGTTCACCCGTAACCGGCGGAATGTCGACCGGCGACGGCAGGAAGTCGATCACGGCGTCGAGCATGCGCTGCACGCCCTTGTTCTTGAACGCGGTGCCGCACAGCATCGGCTGAATTTCGCACGCGATGGTCCGGTCGCGGATCGCCTTGACGATTTCCGCTTCGGTCAGCTCTTCGCCGCCGAGGTACTTTTCCATCAGTTCTTCGCTGGCTTCGGCAGCCGACTCGATCATCTTCTCGCGCCACTCGTTGCACGTGTCGACGAGTTCAGCCGGGATGTCGACGTAGTCGAACTTCGTGCCCTGGGACGCTTCGTCCCAAATGATCGCCTTCATCTTGAGAAGGTCGACCACGCCCTTGAAGTTTTCTTCCGAGCCGATCGGCACGACGACGGGGACCGGGTTCGCCTTCAGACGCGTCTTCAGTTGCTCGTAGACCTTGAAGAAGTTTGCGCCAGTGCGGTCCATCTTGTTGACGAACGCGAGACGCGGAACCTTGTACTTGTTAGCCTGACGCCACACGGTTTCCGACTGCGGCTGCACGCCGCCCACTGCACAGTAGACCATGCACGCGCCGTCGAGGACGCGCATCGAGCGCTCCACTTCGATCGTGAAGTCGACGTGCCCCGGGGTATCGATGATGTTGATGCGGTGCTCGGGATAGTTGCCGCCCATGCCCTTCCAGAAGGCCGTGGTAGCAGCCGACGTGATGGTGATGCCGCGCTCCTGCTCCTGCTCCATCCAGTCCATCGTTGCAGCGCCGTCGTGAACTTCGCCGATCTTGTGGTTCACGCCCGTGTAAAACAGGATGCGCTCGGTCGTCGTCGTTTTGCCGGCGTCGATGTGAGCGCTAATACCGATGTTGCGGTAGCGCTCGATAGGTGTCTTGCGAGCCACTTTGGATCCTTTTTTGGTCGACCCGCCGACTCGATCTATAACGAGCCGGCAGCGTCCTAACACAAACGGGCGAGGCGCCTGGAGTAGCGCACCCGCCCTTATTTTTCCGTTTGCCCTACGAGCGGGAGCTTAGAAACGGAAATGCGAGAATGCCTTGTTGGCCTCTGCCATGCGGTGAACTTCGTCGCGCTTCTTCATCGCGCCGCCACGGCCTTCTGCCGCTTCGGAGAGTTCGCCCGCAAGACGCAGGGCCATCGACTTTTCGCTGCGCTTCTTCGCGGCTTCACGCAACCAACGCATCGCCAATGCCATACGACGCGAGGGACGCACTTCGACCGGAACCTGGTAGTTGGCACCACCAACGCGACGGCTCTTCACTTCGACCACCGGCTTCACGTTGTTGAGCGCAACCGTGAACACTTCCAGCGGGTCCTTGCCACCCTTGGTCTGGATCTGTTCAAAAGCGCCGTACACGATACGCTCGGCAACCGACTTCTTGCCTGAGAGCATCAGCACGTTCATGAACTTGGCTACATCTACGTTGCCGAATTTCGGGTCCGGCAACACTTCCCGCTTGGGGACTTCGCGACGACGCGGCATGATTCTTCCTTTACCTTTTCAGTTGGAGCCGACTCCGAACGAGTCTTTAAGCTCCGCGGCCACCAACAAACCCGATCCATCTTTTCGACAAAACCAGCTTGGCCGGGTGACCACTTACTCGATAGCACTGGCATCCAGTACCACCGCCTAAACCGCCTTACGGCGACCTCAAACAACTTGCAGATGACTGCAGACCGGCGACTTACTTGCCAGCCTTCGCGCGCTTCGCACCGTACTTCGAGCGAGCTTGCTTACGATCCTTGACGCCCTGGGTATCCAGCGAGCCGCGAACCATGTGGTAACGCACACCAGGCAAGTCCTTGACACGACCGCCGCGAATCAGCACGACCGAGTGTTCTTGCAGGTTGTGGCCTTCACCACCGATGTACGAAATAACTTCGAAACCGTTCGTCAGGCGAACCTTCGCAACCTTACGAAGTGCCGAGTTCGGCTTCTTAGGCGTCGTGGTGTACACGCGAGTGCACACGCCACGACGCTGGGGGCAGTCCTGCAGGGCCGGCGACTTGCTCTTCGTCGTTTCCGACGTGCGGCCTTTGCGAACCAATTGATTGATGGTTGGCATCGTTTATTCCTGAAAATGATCAAATTCGGCGCGATTCTCGACGGGCAAAGCGTCGGAAAATGCGCGTCTAACGTTCTCGAAGAAGCTCGATCCCTTGTCGTACGCGGCGCTAAGCCGGTTCCGAAAACGGACCAAGAACGAGAACCTAGCATGATATGCTGAAAATCCCAATTGGGTCAACACGTTGCGCGCATTTCGGAGTACCGCGCAAAGCGTTGGCTTATTCAGTCGTCACGACATCCAGCAACTCGTCGCCGAAACGCTCCAGCTTGCGCGCGCCGATGCCCGGGATATGACGCAGATCATCCACCGTATCCGGATCGCTTCGAGCTATTTCGGCAAGCGTGGCGTCATGAAAAATGACGTAGGCCGGCACGCCGTCGCTCTTGGCGGTTTCTGCGCGCCAAATGCGCAGACGCTCCCAGCGAGACTTCTGCCGTTGCGACATGCCCGTGGTCGGATCGGCGCGTTCCCGCGTGCGTCCCGACGATTGCCGGCTACGCACCGGCTTCACGTATTTGCGCAGCGTGACGTGCTCCTCGCCTTTCAGCACGGGCTTGCTCGCATCGGTGAGAACGAGCGCGCCGAAGCCGTCGTGGTCAATCGCCAAATAGCCAAAAGCGACGAGCTGCCGAAACACCGCGCGCCACTCCGGCTCGGAAAGCGCGGCGCCGACGCCGAACGTCGATAAACTTTCGTGTCCGCGCTGTAGGACCTTTTCGCTGCGCGACCCGCGCAGAATGTCGATTAGATGTCCCGCGCCGAAATGGAAGCCGCTCGCTTTGCGCGCGCGGAAGACGCAGGACAGCGCCATTTGCGCTTCGCGCGTGGCATCGAACGACGCGGGCGGTTCCAGGCATGTATCGCAGTTGCCGCACGGTTGGCTCGTCTCGCCGAAATAAGCCAGCAGCCGCACGCGCCGGCAGGCAGCCGTTTCGCACAAGCCAAGAAGCGCATCGAGCTTGCCGGTCTGTACGCGTTTGTGGGCGTCGTCGGCTTCGGATTCGTCGATCATCTTGCGCTGCTGCACGACATCGCCGAGTCCGTAAGCCATCCATGCGTTCGCCGGCATGCCGTCACGACCCGCGCGTCCGGTTTCCTGATAGTAGCCCTCGACGCTCTTTGGCAAGTCCAGATGCGCGACGAAGCGCACATCCGGTTTATCGATACCCATGCCGAACGCAATCGTCGCGCACATCACGACGCCTTCCTCGCGCTGAAACATCTCCTGATGCTTCTGCCGCGTCTCGAATTCCATGCCCGCGTGATACGGCAGCGCGCGCACGCCCTGCCCCTTCAGCCACTCGGCGGTCTCTTCCACCTTGCGACGCGACAGACAATAAACGACGCCTGCGTCCGTCGTGCCGTCCGTATTCGTATGCTCGGCGCGGATGAAATCGAGTAGCTGCGAGCGTGCGTTGTCCTTCTCGACAATCCGGTAACGGATATTCGGCCGATCGAAACTCGATACGAAGATACGCGCGTCGTCGAGCGCCAGCCGATGCACGATCTCGTCGCGCGTGATGGCGTCCGCGGTCGCCGTGAGCGCAATGCGCGGCACCGAAGGGAACCGTTCGTGCAGCACGGACAGCTGGATGTATTCCGGGCGAAAATCGTGTCCCCATTGCGATACGCAATGCGCTTCGTCTATGGCAAAAAGACCCACGCGCGCGCTTTCGAGCAATTCTAGAAAGCGCGGCGTCATGAGACGTTCGGGCGCCACATACAAAAGGTCGATGGTGCCGTTGCGCAGCGCGCGCTCCGTGGCGGCGGCCTCCGCGCCGGAGAGCGTCGAGTTCAAGTACGCCGCGCGCACGCCAAGCTCGGTGAGCGCCGCGACCTGATCCTGCATCAACGCAATCAACGGCGACACGACGATTCCCGCGCCGAAGCCCGACTCCTTGCGCACGAGCGACGGAATTTGATAGCAAAGCGATTTGCCGCCGCCCGTCGGCATGAGCACGAGCGAGTCGCCACCGTTGGCGACGTGTTCGACGATATCCGCCTGCTGTCCGCGAAAAGCCGGATAGCCGAAAACTTCCTTGAGGATCTGCAGCGGACGGGACATGGACGGGAGACGCTCACTACAACATGGAGATACCGAATTCTAACAACGCATGCTCGCCTGCCGAGGCGCTCGTTACAGCGTTAGCCAATCGGCAGAGTGGAAATCGTCAAAAACGAACCGGCGAAAAAAAACCGCCCGGCTGAAAGCCGAGCGGTTCGATGTTGCAACCGACAATCCAGCGAGAGAACTTACTCGTTGGTATGCGGCGCCTGCTCCGTTGCCGGGGTTTCCGGCGTACCGAAATCGAATGCCTCTTCGGCAGCGATCTGGTCGAAGCGTTCGCGATCCGACATTTCCTTGCTCTTGCGCGCCTTGTGGAACGCGAGACCCGTACCAGCCGGAATAAGACGGCCGACGATCACGTTTTCCTTCAGGCCACGCAGATCATCACGCTTGCCCATGATCGCCGCTTCGGTCAGCACGCGGGTCGTTTCCTGGAACGACGCCGCCGAGATGAACGAATCGGTCGACAGAGAAGCCTTCGTGATACCGAGCAGCACGTTTTCGTACGTGGCCGGACGCTTGTCGTCCGCGGTCATGCGGTCGTTCTCATCGAGCATGTCCGACCGCTCGACTTGTTCGCCCGGAATGAAGCGCGTGTCGCCGTTGTCCGTGATCTGGACCCGACGCAGCATCTGACGCACGATCACTTCAATGTGCTTGTCGTTGATCTTCACGCCTTGCAGACGGTACACGTCCTGCACTTCGTCCACGATGTAACGCGACAGCGCCTCGATACCCTGCAAACGCAGGATATCGTGCGGATCGGCAGGACCGTCGACGATCATTTCGCCCTTGTTGACGACCTGACCATCGTGCACCAGGACCTGCTTTTCCTTCGCAATCAGGAACTCGTGCTGATTGCCTTCGAGGTCCGTGATAACGAGACGCTGCTTGCCCTTCGTGTCCTTACCGAACGACGTCGTGCCCGTGACTTCCGCCAGAATGCCGGCGTCCTTCGGCGAGCGCGCTTCGAACAGTTCGGCCACGCGCGGCAAACCACCGGTAATGTCACGCGTCTTCTGCGCTTCAACCGGGATACGTGCCAGCACTTCACCAACCTGCACTTGCTGACCATCCTTCACGGTGATCAGTGCGCCGACCTGGAAGCCGATCTGCACCGAATGCTCGGTGTTCGGGATCTTCACTTCCTCGCCGTTCGCGTCGAGCAGCTTCACCTGCGGACGCACGCTCTTTGAAGCCTGCGAACCACGGCGCTTCACGTCGATTACGACGAGCGTCGAAAGACCCGTGACGTCGTCGATCTGCTTCGCGACCGTCACGCCTTCCTCGACGTTTTCGAACTTCACCGTACCGCCCCACTCGGTGATGATCGGACGCGTCAGCGGATCCCATTGAGCCAGTTGCGAACCGGCCTTGATCTGCGCGCCGTCGAGTTGCAACAACGTGGCGCCGTACGGGATCTTGTGACGTTCACGCTCGCGACCGAGGTCGTCCGCGATGATCGCCTCGCCCGAACGCGAGATGACGACTTGCTCGCCCTTCGCGTTGGTGACGTAACGCATCGTGGCCGTGAAGCGCACCGTACCGTTCGACTTCGCTTCGACCGTCGAAGCAACCGCCGCACGCGATGCCGCGCCACCAATGTGGAACGTACGCATCGTAAGCTGCGTGCCCGGTTCACCGATCGACTGCGCCGCGATCACACCAACCGCTTCGCCGACGTTCACGCGCGAACCACGACCCAGGTCGCGGCCATAGCACGAAGCGCACAAGCCATAACGCGTTTCGCAGGTCAACGGCGTGCGCACGCGCACTTCGTCGATACCGAGGCGCTCGATTTCCTCGACCGCGTCTTCATCGAGCAGATCGCCCGATGCGTACAGCGTTTCCTGCGTTTCCGGATTGACGACGTCCGCCACCGCGACGCGACCGAGAATACGGTCACGCAGCGCTTCGACGACTTCACCGCCTTCGACCAGCGCCTTCATCGCCACGCCGTTCGACGTGCCGCAATCTTCTTCGACGACGACCAGATCCTGCGTCACGTCGACGAGACGGCGCGTCAGGTAACCCGAGTTCGCCGTCTTCAACGCCGTATCCGCCAGACCCTTACGTGCACCGTGCGTCGAGATGAAGTACTGCAGCACGTTCAGGCCTTCGCGGAAGTTCGCGGTGATCGGCGTCTCGATGATCGAGCCGTCCGGCTTCGCCATCAGGCCGCGCATACCGGCGAGCTGACGAATCTGCACCGCGGAACCGCGCGCGCCCGAGTCGGCCATCATGTAGATCGAGTTGAACGATTCCTGACGCGTTTCCTTGCCGTCACGATCCGTCACCGGCTCTGTTGCAAGCTGTTCCATCATCGCCTTGCCGACCGCTTCCGACGTTGCCGACCAGATGTCGACCACGTTGTTGTAGCGTTCTTGCGCGGTGACGAGACCCGACATGTACTGACGGTCGTATTCCTTCACCTTCTTCGCGGCGTCACCGACGATCGTCTCTTTCTGCGGCGGCACGAGCATGTCGTCCACGCAGATCGAGATGCCGGCGCGCGTTGCAAGACGGAAACCCATTTGCATCAGCTGGTCGGCGAAGATCACCGTTTCGCGCAGACCGCACTTGCGGAACGCCGTGTTGATCAGACGCGAAATTTCCTTCTTCTTCAACGGCTTGTTCAGCACGGTGAAGGGCAGCCCCGGCGGCAGAATTTCCGACAGGATCGAGCGGCCGACCGTCGTTGCGAACAACGAGATCTTCGGCACGAACTTCGGCGCGCCTTCGCTCTGGTCTTCGTTGTGGACCATTTCCGTGATCCGCACGTTGACGCGCGATGCCAGCTCGACTTCCTTGTTCTCGTACGCGCGAATCACTTCCGACACGCCCGTGAACGTCATGCCTTCGCCCTTGCCATTCACCGCTTCACGCGATGCATAGTAAAGACCCAGCACGATATCCTGCGACGGCACAATCGACGGGTCGCCGTTGGCCGGGAACAGAACGTTGTTCGACGCGAGCATCAGCGTACGCGCTTCCATCTGCGCTTCCAGCGACAGCGGCACGTGAACGGCCATCTGGTCACCGTCGAAGTCGGCGTTGAACGCCGCGCAAACGAGCGGGTGCAGCTGAATTGCCTTACCTTCGATCAGCACCGGCTCGAAAGCCTGAATGCCGAGTCGGTGAAGCGTAGGCGCGCGGTTCAGCATGACCGGATGTTCGCGAATGACTTCTTCGAGAATGTCCCACACCACGGGCGTCTGGTTCTCGACTTCCTTCTTCGCGGCCTTGATGGTCGTAGCTACGCCCATGACTTCCAGCTTGTTGAAGATGAAAGGCTTGAACAGTTCGAGCGCCATCAGCTTCGGCAGACCGCACTGATGCAGCTTCAACGTCGGGCCGACCACGATCACCGAACGGCCCGAATAGTCGACGCGCTTACCGAGCAAGTTCTGACGGAAACGACCGCCTTTACCCTTGATCATGTCGGCGAGCGACTTCAGCGGACGCTTGTTCGCACCCGTCATTGCCTTACCGCGACGACCGTTGTCGAGCAGCGAATCGACGGCTTCCTGCAGCATCCGCTTTTCGTTGCGGACGATGATTTCAGGCGCCTTCAGTTCGAGCAGACGCTTCAACCGGTTGTTACGGTTGATCACGCGGCGATAAAGGTCGTTCAAGTCCGACGTCGCGAAACGGCCGCCATCCAGCGGCACGAGCGGACGCAGTTCCGGCGGCAGCACCGGCAGCACTTCGAGCACCATCCAGTCAGGCTTGATGCCCGAACGCTGGAAAGCCTCGAGCACTTTAAGGCGCTTTGCGTACTTCTTGATCTTCGCTTCCGAACCCGTGTTCTTGAGTTCGGTGCGCAACATCTCGACCTGTTCGTCGATGTTGATCGAACGCAGCAGTTCGCGCACGCCTTCCGCGCCCATCTCGGCGCGGAATTCGTCACCGTACTCTTCGACCTTGTTGTAGTAATCCTCTTCGGTCATGATCTGCCGCGCTTTCAGCGGCGTCATGCCCGGATCGATCACCACGTATGCCTCGAAGTACAGCACGCGTTCGATGTCACGCAGCGTCATGTCGAGCACCATGCCTAAACGCGACGGCAGCGACTTCAAGAACCAAATGTGCGCAACCGGCGAGGCCAGTTCGATATGGCCCATGCGTTCGCGACGCACCTTGGCGAGCGTCACTTCGACGCCGCACTTTTCGCAGATCACGCCGCGGTGCTTCAGACGCTTGTACTTGCCGCAAAGGCATTCGTAGTCCTTGATCGGACCAAAAATCTTCGCGCAGAACAGACCGTCCCGCTCCGGCTTGAAGGTACGGTAGTTGATGGTCTCCGGCTTCTTCACTTCGCCGAATGACCACGAACGGATCTTGTCGGGCGAAGCCAGACCGATCTTGATCGCGTCGAATACTTCTTCTTGCTGGACTTGCTTGAATAGATCGAGCAGAGCTTTCATTGCTTTCTCTCCGTAGTCCGATTAGTTGCGGTCGAGATCGATATCGATACCGAGCGAGCGGATTTCCTTCACCAACACGTTGAAGGATTCCGGCATGCCGGCGTCGATCACGTGATCGCCCTTGACCAGGTTCTCATAAACCTTGGTCCGGCCTGTCACGTCGTCCGACTTGACCGTCAGCATTTCCTGCAGCACGTACGACGCGCCGTACGCTTCGAGCGCCCACACTTCCATTTCACCGAAACGCTGGCCACCGAACTGCGCCTTACCACCCAGCGGCTGCTGCGTGACGAGCGAGTACGGGCCGGTCGAACGCGCGTGCATCTTGTCGTCGACCAAGTGATGCAGTTTCAGGTAGTGCATGTAGCCAACCGTGACCGTACGCTCGAACGGTTCGCCCGTTCGGCCGTCGTGCAGCGTGACCTGATTCTTCGAAGGCGTCATGCCGAGGTTCTTCGCGATGTCATCCGGATAAGCCAGATTCAGCGCGCGCGACATTTCGTCTTCCGTTGCGCCGTCGAACACCGGCGTTGCGAACGGCACACCTTCGCGCAGGTTCTTCGCCAGTTCGACGATTTCGTCGTCGGAGAAGCTTTCCAGCTCTTCCTTGCGGCCCGACTCGTTGTAGATCTGGGTCAGGAACTGACGCAGTTCTTCGATCTTCGCCTGACGCTGCAGCATTTCGCCGATACGCCAGCCGAGACCCTTCGCGGCCCAGCCCAGATGCACTTCGAGAATCTGACCCACGTTCATCCGCGACGGCACGCCGAGCGGATTCAGCACGACGTCGGCCGGACGGCCATCGGCCATGTACGGCATGTCTTCGATCGGAACGATCTTCGACACGACACCCTTGTTACCGTGACGACCCGCCATCTTGTCGCCAGGCTGCAGACGACGCTTGACCGCGAGATACACCTTGACCATCTTCAGCACGCCCGGCGGCAATTCGTCGCCCTGCGTGAGCTTCTTGCGCTTTTCCTCGAACGCGAGGTCGAACTGGTGACGCTTCTGTTCGATCGAGTCCTTGATGGCTTCGAGCTGCGCCGCTGCTTCTTCGTCCGCGAGGCGGATATCGAACCAGTGGTAGTGATCGAGGTCTTCGAGGTACGGAAGATCGATCGCCGTGCCCTTCGCCAGCTTCTTCGGACCGCCGTTCGCGACCTTGCCGTTCAGCATACGTGCGAGACGCGAGAAGGCGTCGCCTTCCACGATACGCAACTGGTCGTTCAAGTCGAGGCGATAGCGCTTCAGTTCGTCGTCGATGATCTGTTGCGCGCGCTTGTCACGCGTGATGCCTTCGCGCGTGAACACTTGCACGTCGATCACCGTCCCGCTCATGCCCGAGGGCACGCGCAGCGACGTGTCCTTCACGTCCGACGCTTTCTCACCGAAGATCGCGCGCAGCAGCTTTTCTTCCGGCGTCAGCTGGGTTTCGCCCTTCGGCGTGACCTTGCCGACCAGCACGTCGCCCGCTTCGACTTCTGCGCCGATGTACACGATGCCCGACTCATCCAGACGGCCAAGCTGCACTTCCGCAAGGTTCGAGATGTCGCGCGTGATTTCTTCCGGTCCGAGCTTCGTGTCGCGAGCCACGACGTTCAGTTCTTCGATGTGGATCGACGTATAACGATCGTCCGCCACGACTTTTTCCGAGATCAGGATCGAGTCTTCGAAGTTGTAGCCGTTCCACGGCATGAACGCGACCAGCATGTTCTGACCGAGCGCGAGCTCACCCAGATCCGTGGATGCGCCGTCGGCCAGCACGTCGCCGCGCGCAACCTTGTCGCCCACCTTGACGATCGGACGCTGGTTGATGTTCGTGTTCTGGTTCGAACGCGTGTACTTGATGAGGTTGTAGATGTCCACGCCGACATCGCCGGCGACGGCTTCATCGTCGTTCACGCGAATCACGATACGGCCGGCATCGACGTAATCCACGACACCGCCGCGGAATGCCTGCACCGTCGTACCCGAGTCGACCGCGACCGTGCGCTCGATACCCGTACCGACCACGGCCTTTTCAGGACGCAAACACGGCACTGCCTGACGCTGCATGTTCGAACCCATCAACGCGCGGTTCGCGTCATCGTGCTCAAGGAACGGAATCAGCGATGCCGCCACCGACACGATCTGCGACGGCGCCACGTCCATGTACTGGATGCGGTCCGGCGTGACCATCAGCGTTTCGCCTGCTTCACGCGACGAAACCAGTTCGTCGGTCAGCGTGCCGTCTTCGCCCACGGCGGCATTCGCCTGCGCGATTACGTAACGGCCTTCTTCGATCGCCGACAGATAGTCGATCTGATCCGTCACCTTGCTATCCACCACCTTGCGATACGGCGTTTCGAGGAAGCCGTATTCGTTCAGGTGCGCGTAAAGAGCCAGCGAATTGATCAGGCCGATGTTCGGACCTTCCGGCGTTTCGATCGGGCACACGCGGCCATAGTGGGTCGGGTGCACGTCGCGAACTTCGAAGCCAGCGCGCTCACGCGTCAAACCGCCCGGGCCAAGTGCCGAAACACGGCGCTTGTGAGTGATTTCCGACAGCGGGTTGGTCTGGTCCATAAACTGCGACAACTGCGACGAACCGAAGAACTCGCGAATTGCCGACGAAATCGGCTTCGAGTTGATCAGGTCGTGCGGCATCAGGTTTTCGCTTTCGGCTTGACCGAGGCGTTCCTTCACCGCGCGCTCGACACGCACGAGACCCGCGCGGAACTGGTTCTCCGCCAGTTCGCCGACGCAACGCACGCGACGATTGCCCAAGTGGTCGATGTCGTCCACTTCGCCCTTGCCGTTACGCAGCTCGACGAGAATCTTGATGGTCGCGAGGATGTCGTCGTCTTGCAACGTCATAGGGCCGATGATTTCATCGCGGCCAACGCGGCGATTGAACTTCATGCGGCCGACCTTCGAAAGGTCATACGCGTCTTCGCTGTAGAACAGACGGTTGAACAATGCCTCGACTGCTTCCTCGGTCGGCGGTTCGCCCGGACGCATCATGCGGTAGATCGCGATACGCGCGGCCATCTTGTCGGCGGTTTCATCGATACGCAGCGTCGACGAGATATACGGGCCTTGGTCCAGATCGTTCGTGTAGAGCGTCTGGATTTCCTTGACCTTCGCCTCGCGCAGCTTTTCGAGCACCGTCTCGGTGATTTCCTCGTTGGCGTTCGCGATCACTTCGCCCGTTTCCGGATCGATCACGTTCTTCGCCAGCACGCGGCCGAGCAAATAGTCCTCGGGCACCGAGATGAACTTCGTCTTGGCGTTTTCGAGGTCGCGAATGTGCTTCGCGTTGATTCGCTTGTCCTTCGTGACGATGACATTGCCATCGCGGTCCTGGATGTCGAAGCGCGCGACTTCACCGCGCAAGCGCTCCGGCACGAATTCCATTTGCGCGCCTTCGCCCATCAGCGCGAAGTTGTCGAACACGAAGAAGTTCGCGAGGATCTGCTCGGGCGTCATGCCGATAGCCTTGAGCAGAATCGTGACCGGCATCTTGCGGCGACGGTCGACGCGGAAGTACAGCACGTCCTTCGGGTCGAACTCGAAGTCGAGCCACGAACCGCGGTAAGGGATGATACGAGCCGAGAACAACAGCTTGCCGGAGCTATGCGTCTTGCCCTTGTCGTGTTCGAAGAACACGCCAGGCGAACGGTGAAGCTGCGACACGATCACGCGCTCGGTACCGTTGATGACGAACGAACCCGTCGGCGTCATGAGCGGAATTTCGCCCATGTACACTTCCTGTTCCTTCACTTCCTTGACCACCGGCTTGCTCGGCGATTCCTTGTCGAGCAAAACCAGACGCACCTTCGCGCGCAAGGCGGAGCAGTACGTCAGGCCGCGCTGCTGACATTCCTTGATGTTGAACGCGGGCGGCGACAGCATGTAGCTGACGAACTCGAGACGCGCAAACCCATTGTGCGAAACGATCGGAAAAACAGAGGTAAATGCAGCTTGCAGGCCTTCCGCCTTGCGTTGCGTGGAGGACGTATCCGCTTGCAGAAACGTCTGGAATGATTCAAGCTGGGTCGCCAGCAAAAAGGGAACTTGGTGAACGATGGGGCGTTTCGCGAAACTCTTGCGAATACGCTTCTTCTCGGTGAAGGAATATTGCATACGATCTCCGAATCACGGCGGGCGTTGGCGAGGCGGGATACCTCGACGTCACGGCCCGGTGTTCACCGACTGAGATTCGCGCGAATGTCCGGGGAGGACGCGCGAATCTAGAAGCTTGGTGGTTGGCCGCTACCAACCGCTGGCTGACGGCAGCGGATGCCTGTGTTTCCCGCTACCCGACCAAACTTGCCTTCTGCAGTCGCTTCAGAAGACAAAGAGAACTGCCGGAAATTCATGCTGACCCGACTGTTCTCTTTGGCCTCTGCGAGGACATTTATGCTTGATTACACGCATAAAAACTCTGCCCTCACAAAGCACAAAAAGGCCGGCGGTGGAAAACCGCCAGCCTCAACACAGCGCAATGAAACTTACTTGATTTCAGCTTTCGCGCCTGCGTCTTCCAACTTCTTCTTTGCTTCGTCAGCAGCAGCCTTCGGCACCGCTTCCTTGATGGGCTTCGGTGCACCGTCGACCAGGTCCTTCGCTTCCTTCAGGCCAAGACCCGTCAGTTCACGAACGGCCTTAATCACGGAAACCTTGTTCGCACCAACTTCGAGCAGGTTCACGGTGAACTCGGTTTGCTCTTCAACAGCAGCAGCAGCGCCGCCGCCTGCGGGGCCAGCGACTGCAACAGCAGCTGCCGACACGCCAAACTTCTCTTCGAACGCCTTGACCAGCTCGTTCAGTTCGAGAACCGACATCGAGCCAACGGCTTCGAGGATGTCTTCTTTTGCGATTGCCATTTGAAATACTCCTAGATTGAATTCGGATCGAGCTAGCGATCTAGCTAATACCTAACTGAGCGACTGGCGCCCAAGCGTGTGCGTTATGCAGCTTCGCCTTGTTTCTTTTCTGCCAGCGCGGCCAAAGCGCGCGCAAAGCCGGAAACAGGTGCTTGCATGACGAACAACAACTTGGAGAGCAGTTCTTCGCGGCTCGGGATGTTGGCCAGCGCTTGCACGCCTGCCTTGTCCATCACCTTGCCTTCGTAGGAACCAGCCTTGATGATCAACTTGTCATTGCTCTTGCCGAAGTCATTGACGACCTTGGCAGCGGCAATGGCATCTTCCGAGATGCCGTAGATCAGAGGACCGGTCATCTGCTCAGCCAGCGAAGCGAACGGGGTACCTTCGACGGCGCGACGCGCCAACGTGTTCTTCAACACGCGCAGATACACCTGTTGCTCACGCGCTTTCGCGCGCAGCTTGGTCAGATCGCCAACCGTGATCCCACGATACTCAGCGAGCACCATCGTCTGAGCCTTCGCGACTTGCGCGGCGACTTCAGCGACGACTGCCTGCTTACTTTCTTTGTTCAGTGGCACGGTTAAACCTCCAGATTCGATGCACTCGGGTTACCAACCCTCATGCACCACGTTCGACAACGGCGTCCGACTGTTAGGAGTATCTCGATCGATTGGTGTTCGCATCACAGCGCACGACAACCGACTTCAACCACTGCAAAACCGTTTCGGGTTCGCCATCTGCGTTGGCTTGAATTAAGGCAGTGCCCAACCGCGACGCCACCACCAACGGTCTTTGACAACCGGTTGCTCGATTCAGACTGCAACCTCGCAACCGCCCAAAGCCCTTTACAGCGCGGCCTCAAGACCGCGCCCAAATTCTTTACTGCTGCGCGAGCGTGGCTTGATCCACGCGTACGCCGACACCCATCGTGCTCGACAGAGCGATCTTGCGCAGGTACACGCCCTTACTCGTGGCCGGCTTGGCCTTTTGCAGCGCGTCGACCAGTGCTGCCAGGTTTTGACGCAGCGAAGCCGGTTCGAACGATGCGCGACCGATCGTGCCATGAATGATACCGGCCTTGTCGACGCGGAACTGAACTTGACCAGCCTTCGCGTTACGCACAGCTTGCGCGACGTCCGGCGTGACCGTACCGACCTTCGGGTTCGGCATCAGGCCGCGGGGGCCGAGGATCTGGCCCAACGTACCGACAACGCGCATCGTGTCCGGCGAAGCGATCACGACGTCGAAATTCAGGTTACCAGCCTTAACTTGCTCGGCCAGGTCTTCCATACCCACGATGTCTGCGCCCGCTGCACGTGCTTGCTCGGCCTTTTCGCCTTGCGCGAACACAGCAACACGAACCGACTTGCCCGTGCCTGCCGGCAGAACGACCGAACCGCGAACCACTTGGTCCGACTTCTTCGCGTCGATGCCGAGTTGGACTGCGACGTCGATCGACTCGTCGAACTTGGCGCTCGCGCATTCCTTCACGAGAGCCAATGCGTCGTCGATCGGGTACAGCTTCTGGCGATCAACCTTGCTTGCGAATGCCTGAAGGCGCTTAGAAAGCTTAGCCATTTACACGCCCTCCACAGTGATGCCCATCGAACGGGCGCTGCCGGCGATCGTGCGCACGGCGGCGTCAAGATCAGCTGCCGTAAGATCCGGCATCTTGGTCTTCGCGATTTCTTCCGCTTGAGCGCGGGTGATGTTGCCGACCTTATCGGTGTGCGGCTTTGCCGAACCCTTGTCGACTTTGGCTGCCTTCTTGATCAGAACGGTAGCGGGCGGCGTCTTCATGATGAACGTGAAGCTCTTGTCCGCGAATGCCGTGATTACGACCGGCACCGGCAGACCCGGCTCCATGCCCTGAGTCTGCGCGTTAAACGCCTTGCAGAACTCCATGATGTTCAGGCCACGCTGGCCCAGTGCCGGACCGACCGGCGGCGACGGGTTGGCTTTACCTGCAGGAATCTGCAGTTTGATAAAGCCGATGATTTTCTTTGCCATTTTGAAAACCTCTGCTGAACGCCGAAACGTTCGATGAGTGATAGCGCGCGTTCAACAACGATGCCTACTGACGCTCCTCAACAGCCATTACGCGGACTGTAAGCGCAAAATCGCGCGAGAACCCAAAGGCCTCACGCGATAAAACTTTTTAAACCTTTTCGACCTGACCGAACTCGAGTTCGACCGGCGTCGAGCGCCCAAAAATCGTGACAGACACACGGACTCGGGACTTTTCGTAGTTCACTTCTTCGACGTTGCCGTTGAAGTCGGTGAAAGGACCTTCCTTCACTCGAACCATCTCGCCAACTTCGAACAACGTCTTGGGCCGCGGCTTTTCGACGCCTTCCTGCATCTGCGACATGATCTTTTCGACTTCACGCGGCGAGATGGGACTCGGACGATTGCGCGCTCCACCAACAAAGCCGGTGACCTTCGCAGTGTTCTTCACCAGGTGCCAGGTTTCGTCCGTCATCTCCATTTCCACCAGGACATAGCCAGGGAAGAAACGACGCTCAGTAACCGACTTGTGACCGCCCTTGACCTCAACCACCTCTTCGGTCGGAACGAGAATTTGACCGAACTGATCTTGCATGCCTGCTCGGTCGATACGCTCCTGAAGCGCACGTTGCACGCTCTTCTCCATTCCGGAGTAGGCGTGCACCACATACCAACGTTTTCCGCTCGGGGATGCCGGAGTATCGCTCATATCATTTCCAACCCAGAATCGCCGAGAAAATCACCCATTCGATCGACTTATCGCTAAGCCAAAGGAAGATGGCCATGATTAAAACAAACGCGAAGACCACGAGGGTCGTTTGCGTTGCTTCCTTGCGGGTGGGCCAGACAACCTTGCGGACTTCCTTATAGGAGTCTTTCGCGAAGGCGATGAAGCCCTTGCCCGGCGTCGAGAGGAGGCCGACTGCGACACCCGCGATGACACCAACAGCCAGCGCTGCGCCGCGGACGTACCACTCTTGGCCTGACAGCCAGAAGAAACCCACGAACCCGGCCAAGACCAACAATACGCCCGCCACCAACATCAACTTGTCGCCGGAAGTATTTACAGTTTCGACGGAAGGATTCGCCATAACACCTTAAGCAGCGCCACTTGGCGCAATAATTTGGCAGGGGCAGAGGGAATCGAACCCCCAACCTTCGGTTTTGGAGACCGACGCTCTGCCAGTTGAGCTATACCCCTAAACCATTTGGGGTCGACGGTTTCGCCGACCCCGAAAACTACAGACTACCGAGAGATTTCTGGCTCTTACTCGATAATCTTGGCAACCACACCTGCGCCGACGGTACGACCGCCTTCGCGGATAGCGAAGCGCAGACCTTCTTCCATGGCGATCGGTGCAATCAGCTTCACCGTGATCGACACGTTGTCGCCCGGCATCACCATTTCC
>NZ_JARUXJ010000001.1:2934543-3066418 GCF_031451465.1 Caballeronia sp. LZ003
AGACTTGATAACTTTCGCTAAACGTCCCAACCCCGAAAGGTCAGAACCGCTCGCGCCATCAAGTGCCCACACTTATCGGCTGTTAGTTTTTAAAGAGCACATTCGCTAAGACTTCCTGCCAAGCGCACCAAGCATTTTGCTCAGCACCGCCTCGTCTTGCGTCGCTGCATCTGCAGCAGAGAAACGAGATTATGAGGAATCTTTTTCTCGTTGTCAACAGCTTATTTCCGCTTTCGCATCAAAATCTGCCGACTTCGAGGCCGCCTGTTTCGCTGGCGGCTCCCGTCTTGCGACGAGGAGCGAAATATTAGGCGATGCGAACGCCAATGGCAAGACAGCGAGCCAACTTTTTTTGAAGCACCTCAATGCGCCGCTTTTGCCTGCCCAAACACCATGTCGAAGGGAACGGCTGCGGCCATCGCTGCGTAGCCGGCATCGCTTGGATGGATGTGGTCGCCGCTATCGAAACGCCGTTGCAGGACGTTCGGGCGCGCCGGATCGCGAAGCGCCTGATCGAAATCGATCACGCCATCGAACGCATGGCTCGAACGGATCGACGCGTTCACCGCCGTCCGGATGGCCTCGCGTTCCGGCGGCAGCGCTGCGGGCGTGAGCGTCGCGCCGTAGATCTTGATGCCGCGCTGATGCGCCTGCGCAATCAGCCGCTGGTATCCGCGCACCAGCGCGTCGGCGTTGACTTCCGTGTGCGGCGCGTCGCAGTCGAGTCCAGCGTGCGCGGGCATCGCCGCAAAGTTGATGTCGTTGATGCCGATCAACACGATGATCGCCCGCACGCCCGGCTGACGCAGTGCGTCGCGCTCGAAACGGCTGACGAGCGCCTCTCCATAGCACGGCGAATTGCTGAGGAGACGATTGCCGCTGATGCCCGCGTTCACTATCGCCGCCTGACCGCCACTTTTCTGCGCGACCTGTCTGGCGAGCACATCCGGCCAGCTTCGGTTGGCATTCAGCGTCGAGCGCATGCCGTCGGTGATTGAATCGCCGATTGCCACCACCGTCTGCGCGGACGGATGTTCGACCGACACATTCGTCAGCCACGCGTATTGGGTAAAGCGCGTGCGAAACGCATCGGCGGAAGCGTCGTTTGCGTGATTGCCGGGCGACGAAACGTAATTCACCTGGCTCGAGACCCGATGCCACGCCACGAGTTTCTGGTCCTTACCCATGAATGTGCTCACAGCGAGTGGCTGGAACGCGGTGACATCGAACGCTATGGGATCGCTGGTCGCCTGGCCGCCTGGCGGAACGGTTACCGCGTTGTGTCCACCGAACGCCACTGGCTTTGCGCTACCCGCGCGGATGGCCGGACTGCTGCCGCTGACGGCACTCGAGACGCTCATCGATTCGATGACAAGTGGCTCCGTTCCATACAGATTGCTGACGCGCAGCCGAAGTCGTTTCCCGTCGAGTTGCGGATAGATCAACTGCCGAACCGTCCGCCCGCCCACTTCAGGTGCCCGGTACAGCGGCGGCAGATTGGCTAATTGGGGAATGGACTGCAAAACCGTGCCCCAGGCGCTGACCCAATGTTCGTTGGCCGCGGCGTCGGCGGACTCGGCGGCGAGCGTCTGCGGCGCGAAGGCGAATTGCGCGGCAAGCGCGGCAGCGCACAGCGAGGCAATGATTCTGAATTTCATTCGGCGATGGCGTTCCGACGAGCGCTCGATTGTGACAAAACGTGGATTGTGCCTGATCGACCGCGCCCGATTCGCCTTCAAAACTCGAAAGGTGCGACCGGCGCGAGTGAAATGGCATCAAAATGCTGCCAGTTCACTTTGCGGCCGGCAGCCGCTCTCCCGCACATCAAAAGACAACAATGCAATCTAAAAGCACGCCTCACGCCGACACTCCGCCGATCCTGCACTGGGAAGAGGACGGCGAAGAACGCTCCGCCCGCTGGCGTTCGGAAAGTAGCAACCCGGCGCCAAAGCGCATTGTCATTGGCGACGACCAGATGACGGCCGACAACGCGTATCGCCTTGCCTGCGAAGGAACCGGCATTCTTTGGCGCGGAGATTATCAAAACGCGCGGCAGTTGCTTCAGGCGATGGCGCGCCGTATCGACAACAAGCCGCGCAAGCCGAAAAAGGCGGCGGCGGAAAGGGAAAAAGCGGCGGCTGCTTCGCCGGTCGATACCTTCAATCTGCATCGTCTGGCGCAGTCGCAACGTGCGCGAACGCTGGCGATGCTGCTTCTGCCGCTAGACGAGCAGTATGCGATTCCGCTGCGCCGCGCGCCGAATGTACAGGAAGCGTGCGAAGAAGCGTACGGCGCGGCTCGTGACGCGTCGGTGGTTTCGTTGCGGGAAGTGCTCGGGCTGGTCGGCGCGCACGAGTGGCGCAAGAAAGGCGTGGATGTCGCGGCGGTGGGCGGGAAGATTCATCCCTATTACGGTGTTTTCTCGCCTGTGCGCGGCGAATACATCAACCTCGTTGCCAATCAGCCGCTTCCGTCGACTTCGCTGGCCTTCGATATCGGTACCGGTACGGGCGTTTTGGCGGCGGTGCTTGCACGGCGCGGCGTCGAACGAATCGTCGCGACGGACCTCGATCCGCGTGCGTTGGCTTGTGCACGCGAAAACATCGGGCAGCTCGGGCTGAATCGCCAAGTGAATGTGGTCGAAGCGAATCTCTTTCCTGAAGGACGCGCGCCGCTCGTCGTGTGCAATCCGCCGTGGCTGCCCGCGCGGCCGAGTTCGGCGATCGAGCACGCGATCTACGATCCCGAAAGCCGGATGCTGCGCGGTTTTCTCGATGGCCTCGCCGCGCATCTCACGCCCGGCGGCGAAGGCTGGCTGATTCTGTCCGATTTCGCCGAGCATCTCGGGCTGCGCACGCGCGCGCAGTTGCAGGAGTGGATCGACGCGGCGAAATTGAAAGTGGATGGCCGCATCGATATTCGGCCGCAGCATCCGCGTGCATTCGATAAAACCGATCCGCTGTATGCGGCGCGCTCGAAGGAAGTGACTTCGTTGTGGCGCTTGGTGGCCGCCTGAGCGCGCCTCAGCCGCGCGACGCCAGCCACGCGAGCGCGCCTTCCCCAGCCACGAGCCCGCTCGCAAAACACGCCGTCAATAAATAACCGCCTGTCGGCGCTTCCCAGTCGAGCATTTCGCCCGCGCAGAAGACGCCGGGAAGCGCGGTAAGCATCGAGCACTCGTCGAGCGCTTCGAACGCCACGCCGCCCGCGCTGCTGATCGCCTCGGCGATCGGACGCGGGCGTAAGACGCGCAACGGCAGCGCCTTGATGCGTGCGGCGAGCGTTTCGGGATCGCCGAAATCCGCCTTTGTCAGACATTCCCGCAGCAAGCCCGCTTTCACGCCGGTCAAATGCAGGCGGCTTTGCAAATGACTCGACAGCGAGCGAGCGCCACGTGGATGCAGCACCTCCGCACGCACCCGCTCGGCGGAAAGCTGAGGAACGAGATCGAGCAGAATGGTCGATGCTCCGCCGTCGCATTCGGCGAGCCGATTGCGGATTGGCGCCGACAGCGCGTAAATCAGACTTCCTTCGATACCATTGTCTGTAATTAGCGCTTCGCCGGTGCGCCAGTCGAGCCGGCCGTCCGCGCGCGCCACACCGATCGCCACCGCCTTGAGCGGCTCGCCCGCGAAGCGGCTTTGGAAATGCGGCGACCAGTCGGTATCGAAGCCGCAATTGGACGGCACGAAAGGCCGCACCGGCACACCGCGCGCGGCGAGATGCGCAATTGCGCCGCCATCCGAGCCGAGTTGCGGCCAGCTCGCGCCTCCCGCTGCGAGAATCAGCGCGTCGTGACGAATGCACTTTTCCCCGTCGGGCGTCGCGAAGCGCGAGATCGAGGCGCCGTCGTCGGTGAAACCGAGCCATCGATGCCGCATGTGCAGCGTCACGCCGGACGCGCGCAGCCGATGCAGCCAGGCCCGCAGCATCGGCGCGGCCTTCATGTCGCGCGGAAAGACGCGGCCGGAACTGCCGACGAACGTTTCCACGCCAAGGCCGTGCACCCATTGGCGAAGCGCGTTGGCATCGAAGCGCGCGAGGAGCGGTGCGATTTCGGCGCTGCGCGCGCCGTAGCGGCCTAGAAACGCGTCGGCGGCTTCGGAGTGCGTCAGATTCATGCCGCCCTTGCCCGCCATCAGGAATTTGCGGCCGACCGATGGCATCGCGTCGAAGACATCCACGCGCGCGCCGCCCGCCGCAAGGGCCTCGGCGGCCATGAGCCCGGCCGGTCCGCCACCGACGACCGCGACGTTCACCGTTTCGATGTTTTCTGCTGACGCCATGCTAAATGGAAAAAGAAAAAGAGCCGCGATTGTCGCATCCGCGCCGATGAAACTTGCAGCCTGAAAAGCCCGCCGGCGCGCGTAAGTCATTAAATAACAAAAAAGAATTTGGTCGCGGCAAGCCCTGCCAGTAGCATCGCGCGATTCGCTGCATCAACACTTTTTCACTTTCCGCCCGCTTATGTCCGTCTCACTCGCGTCCGAACGCGCTTCTGCTCCGGCCGCCGCCGATGCGCGCCCCGTCATCCGCAGCGCCGCCGATGTCTCCAGTCTCGTCAATCGTGGCGCCGCCATCGGCAGCGACGCGCGCGTGGTCGTCGCCATCGCGCTCGGCGGCATTTTCCTCGATGCCTACGATCTCGGCGCGCTCGCGTTCGGCATCAAGGACATCGCCCGTGAGTTCTCGCTGAGCCCGACGGGAACCGGTTTCGTCGCATCGGCGATCACGTTCGGCGCGATCATCGGCGCATTTTTCGGCGGCTATCTCACCGACAAGATCGGCCGATACCGCGTGTTCATGGCCGATATGTTCTTCTTCGTGATCGCGGCCATTGCCTGCGCATTCGCGCCCAACGCGTGGGTGCTCGGCGGCGCGCGCTTCGTGATGGGGCTGGGCGTTGGCATCGATCTTCCGGTGGCAATGGCCTTTCTCGCCGAATTTTCGCGTCTGCAAGGCCGTGGCAACAAGGCCGCGCGCGTCGCCATGTGGTGTCCAACGTGGTACGCCGCGATCAGCGTGTCCTATCTGCTGGTGCTCGGTTTGTACGCGGTGCTGCCGGCGCATCACGCAGGCTTGCTGTGGCGGCTGATTCTCGGCTTCGGCGCTGTGCCGGCCATTCTCATCATCGCGATTCGCAGCCGTTACATGAGCGAGTCGCCCGTGTGGGCCGCGAATCAGGGCGATCTCAAGGGCGCCGCCGAGATTCTCAAACGTTCGTATGGCGTCGAGGTTCGCGTCGAAGCGGCTGCGTCGACCGTTCCAAAGGCGCGCAAGGCGACGTGGAGCAACTACGGCGCGCTTCTGCGTGGCGTGTATTTACGCAGGACCGTGCTCGCGACCGTCATTGCGATTGCATCGTCCTTCGCCTACAACGCGGTCGCGTTCGGCTTGCCGGTGATCATTTCGAGCTTCCTCGCGCAGTCGATGCTCACCACGATTCTCGCCTCGCTCGCGCTCAATCTGCTGTTCGCATTCACGGGCGGCCTGTTCTCCGTGCGCACCGTGCCGAAGTACGGCGCGTGGAATCTGACCGTGATCGGCTACGCGTTTCAGTTGGTGGCGCTCGTCGGGCTCGCTGTCGTCGGCAAACCGGCAACCGGTGCGCAGGTGGCGATCGCGATCGCGCTGCTCGCCGCGTTCCTGCTCGGCCAGGGCGTCGGACCGGGCTCGCACAGCATGACATTTGCGTCGCTGAGTTATCCGACGTCATCGCGCGGCGTGGGCGTCGGCTTCAATCAGACGTTGATGCGCGCTAGTTCCACCGTGTCCCTGTTCCTGTTTCCGGTGCTGTCGGCGGCGCTGGGCACGAAGGTGTTCTGGATCATCGCGGTTGCGCCGCTTCTCGGCTTGATCGCGCTGTTCGCGGTGCACTGGGAACCGTCCGGCTACGACGTCGATGCCGAGGATTTCGCCGCCAGCGGCACGCGATAAGGCGTCTTTCGGCTAGAACGGCGTGGCCTCGCGGTCGCGCCGTTCGCGCTTCTGAAATGGTTTGCCGAAGCGCGCCAGCCCACAGCCGGTCGCAAATCGATTCGCGTAGACTGATTGCTGCTCGTCCGAGCGGCAAAACACGAGTCCTTCTGGCAAATCCACAACAATGACCACGATCCACGTCACCAATGGCGACAGCGCGGCCCTGTCTCTCACCGAAGCGCTTCGACTAGCCGACCGTCCAGACCGTGTCATCCCTCTGCGCGACGATCTCGCGGTCGGCCCGCTCAGAGACGCCGACGACACTTCGCTCACGCGCGCAGCGTTTTGGCGTCAAGTGCTCAACAGCACGAATGAATTCGAGGACGAACTCGAAGCGCAGCAGGCGCTCTTGACACGCCTCGTGCGCGGCGACGCGCAGATTGTCGTGTGGCACGGACAGTGCGCGGCCGACCAGCTCACCTTGCGGCGCGTCGCCTACCATCTGCGCAACGTGCCGCAACGTCTTAACGAGGCGAAGCTCAACTACGACGACCTGTCGATCGAAGCATCCGACGCGCATTCCGATCCGCTCCGGCGTGCCGATCGCGCGACCGCTGTCGGCATGTTTTCACCTGGACAGTTGCTAAAGAAGTTGCCGAGCGCCGCGCCGATTTCGGTGCTGCGCATTAGCCGGCTGGCGCTCGAATGGCAGGAGGCGAAGCATGCGAGCGCGGATACGCGTCGGCTGCGCGACAACATGCTGGTTTCGGGAAGCTGGTTCGACGTCGACGAAGCCCTGCTCGACCTAGCCAGCCCCGAATGGCAGCCCGCGCGGCGGATCGCCGGTGGCGCAATGGCGCGCCGCTTCGATTTCCTTCTCAGCGATTCGATCGCTTTCTGGCGATGCCGCGAACTCGTCACGGCGGGCCGGCTTAAAATACGCGGCACGCCGTCGGATATCGTGCAGGCCGAATTGCGGCGCTAAAACCGACAAGAACGCATCTTCCGACCCAATGGCCCGAACCAAAGCGCCCGATCACGAGACGCAACGCGAACAGATTCTGGAGCTTGCCGCCGCGAAATTCGCGCAGACGAGTTACCCCAGCACGTCGATGGCCGACTTGGCAGCCGCGAGCGGCACGTCGAAAGCGCGCCTCTATCATTATTACGAGAGCAAGGAAGCGATTCTTTTCGATCTGCTCGACCGCTACACCAAGCGGCTGATGCTGATCATCGCGGAAGTGGAAGCCGCGAGCCAGCGACGCGGACTGGGCGAGCGCGAGGCTTTCGCCGAACTGGTGCGGGCGTTCCTTGCCGAATACGAGACCTCTCATAGCCGGCACGTCGCGCTATTGAACGACGTCAAATATCTGGAAGACGTGCAGCGCGAGATCGTGCTGGATCGCCAGCGGGATATCGTCGCTGCGTTCGCGCGACAACTGGCGCGCGCGTACCCGAAGCGCGTGACGAGAGAAAACCAAACCGCGCTGACCATGATGGTTTTCGGCATGATCAACTGGACTTTCACGTGGCTCAAACCGGGCGGCAGGCTCGGGTATCGTGAGTTCGGCGAGCAAGTCGTCGCGATGATTGAAAGCGGCCTGAATACTGAAGCCTGAGCGATATTGCGTCGCAGCATGAAGCTGTTGCACGCTGACACATTCTATAAGACATTGATTTCTATAGATTACAAACGTTTTCCGTAGCTATTTAGAACGTCTCCTCCAGCTTTGATTAAGGGTTTTCCCGTACCCGCTTTCCTCGATTGGGCTAAAATCGTTTTTGCTGTGCAACATGCCCGCATCACCGAGGAGAATCATCGTGGAATTGAACATCGACCGCACTGCCGCGCAGATAGTCGCTAGCGATCCGCTGCCTGCATCCGCGCGTCTGCCGGTTCTGGTCCGCGAGTTGTCGTCGGCTGATCGCGAACGGCTGCAGACACACTTCCTTGCGCTCGACGAAGACGACCGACTGCTGCGTTTCGGGCAAATCGTGCCGGATCACGTCATCGAGAATTACGTTCGCAACATCAACTTTGCTAACGACGCCGTTTTTGGCGTGTTCGACAACGCGCTGCAGTTGATCGGCGTCGGCCATCTGGCCTATCTTCCGGTCGATGGTGAAAAGCGCACCGCCGAATTCGGCGTCTCGGTTCTCGAAAGCGCGCGTGGCCGGGGCATCGGCACCAAAATGTTCGAGCGCGCCGCCATGCGCAGCCGCAATTCGAAAGTCTCGCAGCTCTACATGCATTGTTTGTCGCGCAACAAGACCATGATGCACATCGCCCGGAAATCGGGGATGAAGATCGAATACGCATATGGCGAAGCGGACGCGTATCTCTCGCTCGCGCCCGCCGATCAAGGCAGCATCATGGCCGAGATGCTTCAGGAACAGGCCGCCGTCTTCGATTACGCGATCAAACGGCAGGCACATCGGGCGTCGAAGGTTTTTCAGGCGTTCATGCCTGCGGCAACCGTGGCCTGAATCGCAGTCCACGTATCTCACCAAAGAAAGGGCGGCTCTGACCGCCCTTTTTCATTTCAACGCAACGGCAGCGCCGTCGTGTCCTTGATGCGTTCGAGCGAGAAACTCGAACGCACGTCGATCACCGAAGGATGGTGCAGCAGCCGTTCCTGCATGAAGCGCGAAAAGTGCTCCATGTCGCGTACCTGAACGCGCAGCAGAAAGTCCATTTCGCCAGTCATCGCGTCGCACGCGACGACTTCGTCCCACGCGCGCACCGCGTCGCGAAACAGATCGGCATGCGTTGGCGGATTCTGCGACCCGGCCGCGAGTGGAACGCCGCCGCGTTTTTCCAGTCGCACGTTGATGTAGGCGAGCAGCCCAAGCCCGAGCTTTTTCGCGTCGAGCAGCGCGACGTAGCCGCGAATCACGCCAAGTTCTTCCAGGCGCCGAATGCGCCGCAAGCACGGACTCGGTGACAAACTGACTCTATCCGCGATTTCCTGATTCGAAAGCCGACCGTTTTCCTGAAGGATCGCGAGAATCTTCCTGTCGATGGTGTCGAGTTCTATTTCGGGCACGTTCTGGCTCGTTTGAAGCGTGAGACGGCAGGTTGTTGCGCAATCTTAGAAACACGCGATTTGTTTCGCAAGCTTTTGCTTCGCCAGCTTGACTAGACTGTCTCGATATCGAAACGAACATCAGGAGACACGCGCATGACCGCATCGACTTGGGAAAAGCCCGTTGGCACCGACGGCTTCGAATTCATCGAATACACCGCGCCTGATCCCGTCGCGCTCGGCAAACTGTTCGAGCAAATGGGTTTCACCGCCATTGCGCGGCACCGTCACAAGGACGTGACCCTTTACCGGCAAGGCGAAATTAATTTCATCGTCAACGCGGAGCCGGATTCGTTCGCGCAGCGCTTTGCGCGCCTGCACGGCCCGTCGATTTGCGCCATCGCATTCCGCGTCGCCGATGCCGCTCAAGCCTACAAACGCGCGCTGGACTTGGGCGCGTGGGGCTTCGACAACAAGAACGGCCCGATGGAATTGAACATTCCGGCGATCAAGGGAATCGGCGATTCGTTGATCTACTTCGTCGATCGCTGGCGCGGCAAGAACGGCGCACAGCCGGGCAGCATCGGCGACATCAGCATTTACGACGTCGATTTCGAGCCGATTCCCGGCGCTTCGCCGAATCCGGTTGGCAACGGCCTCACGTATATCGATCACCTCACGCATAACGTGCATCGCGGCCGGATGGTCGAATGGGCCGAGTTTTACGAGCGGCTTTTCAATTTCCGCGAAGCGCGTTATTTCGACATCGAAGGAAAAGTGACGGCGGTCAAGTCCAAGGCGATGAGCTCGCCCTGCGGCAAGATCCGTATTCCGATCAACGAAGAAGGTTCGGAAAATGCCGGCCAGATTCAGGAATATCTGGACGCGTATCGCGGCGAAGGCATTCAGCACATCGCGCTCGGGACGGACGACATCTACAACACGGTCGACGGCCTTCGCGCGTCGAAAATCGCGCTTCTCGATACCATCGACACTTACTACGAACTCGTGGACCGGCGCGTGCCGGACCACGGCGAATCGGTCGCGGAACTAAAGAAGCGCAAGATTTTGATCGACGGTGTGCACGACGAAATCCTGCTGCAAATCTTCACCGAGAACCAGATCGGGCCGATTTTCTTCGAGATCATTCAGCGCAAGGGCAATCAGGGCTTCGGTGAAGGCAACTTCAAGGCGCTGTTCGAATCGATCGAACTGGATCAGATGCGCCGTGGCGTGCTGAAAGACACGACCGCCAACTAGAAAACGGCGCGAGCGCCAAAAGAAAAGGGACATGACCACTCAGGTTCATGCCCCTTCTTCTTTTCCGCGGTTCGTTCCGACAGCCCCGAACCGCGAAGAATAGAGCGATTGGCTTTATGCGGCCGTGTCGTCGCTGCGTTCGGATTTACGGCGCATGCCGGCGCCGGTTTGTGCCGACGGCACGCGGACTTGCGAAATTCGCGGAACGGGCGATGCCGCATTTTGCGGCGCATTCGCACGCGCACCGCCAATCGGTGCGTTAATAGCGAAAAAGGCCGCCGAGACCATTAAAAAGCTCTGGATGTGACGTTGCTTCATTTTTTATTGACTCCTTCTGACTGCGATTTACGGCACTTGCAACGACCGCCACATTCCTTCCGGAATGGCGCGCATTCCCCACAAGCGCTCGTTTAGACATGCGTCCGCGCATGGGTTCCGCGATTCGGTCGAACTTACACGCCGTAACAAAACTGTCCTGAATCGCCCACTTGCGGCAACGTTTTAATGCAAAGCGCGAGTAAGTGCGTATTTTTCAACGGGTTAGTACCACTGTCTGAAATCCATGAGCATCGGCAAACTGGGAAGTCCCGGCCTGAGCGTTCACAAGACGCTGCGGCCCGGAACATGCTTTGGTGATCCCAAACTCGGGTGGAGGAGTACACAGAATGAACGCCCCGCTAGACGCAGAACAAAGAGCTTCGCTAGAAGCCGCACTCAAATCCGTCACGCTAGACGACAAATACACGCTGGAACGCGGCCGCGCCTATATGAGCGGCATCCAGGCGCTGGTGCGTCTGCCGATGCTGCAGCAAGAGCGCGACAAAGCCGCTGGCCTCAACACCGCCGGATTCATTTCCGGTTATCGCGGATCGCCGCTCGGCGGAATCGACCAGTCGCTCTGGAAGGCGAAAAAGCATCTCGCCGGACATCAGGTCGTGTTTCAGCCCGGCGTAAACGAAGACCTCGCGGCCACCGCCGTTTGGGGCTCGCAACAGGTCAACCTGTACCCGAGCGCCAAATACGACGGCGTCTTCTCGATGTGGTACGGCAAGGGTCCGGGCGTCGACCGCACCGGCGATGTCTTCAAACACGGTAATTCGGCTGGTTCGGCGACGCACGGCGGCGTGCTCGTGCTCGCTGGTGACGACCACGCCGCGAAGTCATCGACGCTCGCGCATCAATCCGAACACATTTTCAAGGCGTGCGGCCTGCCGGTTCTGTTTCCGTCGAACGTGCAGGAATATCTCGACTTCGGCCTGCACGGCTGGGCGATGAGCCGCTACTCCGGCCTCTGGGTCGCGATGAAATGCGTGACCGACGTGGTGGAATCGTCGGCGTCGGTGGATATCGATCCGCATCGCACGAAGATCGTGATTCCGACCGATTTCGCCATGCCCGACGGCGGCCTGAACATTCGCTGGCCCGATCCGCCGCTCGTGCAGGAAGCGCGTCTGCTCGACTACAAGTGGTACGCCGCGCTCGCCTACGTGCGCGCGAACAAGCTGGACCGCGTGGAAATCGATTCGCCCAACGCACGCTTCGGCATCATGACGGCGGGCAAGGCGTATCTCGACGTGCGTCAGGCGTTGACCGATCTCGGTCTCGACGACGCCACCTGCGCGCAAATCGGCATTCGTCTCTATAAGGTCGGCTGCGTGTGGCCGCTCGAAGCGCAAGGCGCGCACGAATTCGCGCGTGGTCTCGACGAGATTCTGGTGGTCGAGGAAAAGCGCCAGATTCTCGAATACGCGATCAAGGAGGAGTTGTACAACTGGCCCGATGCGCAACGTCCGCGCGTCTTCGGCAAGTTCGACGAGAAAGACGGTGCAGGCGGCGAATGGTCCGTGCCGATGGGCAACTGGTTGCTGCCCGCGCACTACGAACTCTCGCCAGCGATCATCGCGAAGGCCATTGCGACGCGTCTCGAAAAGTTCGATCTGCCCGCCGATGTACGCGCGGGCATCGCGGCGCGCATTGCCGTGATCGAGGCGAAAGAGAAAGCGCTCGCGCGTCCGCGTGTGGAAGTGGAGCGCAAGCCGTGGTTCTGCTCGGGCTGTCCGCACAACACGTCGACGAACGTGCCTGAAGGCTCGCGCGCGATGGCGGGAATCGGCTGCCACTACATGACGGTGTGGATGGACCGCAGCACGAGCACGTTCAGTCAGATGGGCGGCGAAGGCGTCGCGTGGGTCGGCCAGGCGCCGTTCACGAACGACAAGCATGTCTTCGCCAATCTCGGCGACGGCACCTACTTCCACTCCGGCCTGCTCGCCATTCGCGCGGCGATCGCGGCGAAGGTGAACATCACCTACAAGATTCTTTATAACGACGCCGTCGCGATGACCGGCGGCCAACCCGTCGACGGCGTGCTGACCGTGCCGCAGATCACGCATCAGCTCGCGGCGGAAGGCGCGGCGCGCATCGTCATCGTCACGGATCAGCCCGAGAAGTACACGCCGAGCACGGGACTGGCGCCGGGCATCGACGTGCATCATCGCGATGAACTCGACGACATTCAGCGGCAACTACGCGAGATTCCCGGCACGTCCATCCTGATCTACGACCAAACCTGCGCGACCGAAAAGCGCCGCCGCAGAAAGCGCGGCGCGTTTCCCGATCCGGCGAAGCGCGTGGTGATCAACGAAGCGGTTTGCGAAGGTTGTGGCGACTGTTCGGTGAAGTCGAACTGCCTTTCGGTCGAACCGCTCGATACCGAGTACGGCACGAAGCGGCAGATCAATCAGTCGAGCTGCAACAAGGACTATTCGTGTCTGAACGGCTTTTGCCCGAGTTTCGTCACGGTCGAAGGCGGTCAGTTGAAGAAGCCGAAGGCGACGACTGTCGAAGCCGGCGGCATGCCGGCCCTGCCCGCGCCTGACCTGCCGGATATCGGCCGGCCATATGGCGTGCTGGTGACGGGCGTCGGCGGCACGGGCGTCGTGACCATCGGCGCGCTGCTTGGCATGGCGGCGCATCTGGAGCAGAAAGGCGTGACCGTGCTCGACGTCACCGGCCTCGCGCAGAAAGGCGGCGCGGTGATGAGCCACGTGCAGATCGCCAACCGTCCGGGCGATATTCACGCAACGCGCATCGCTATGGGCGAGGCGGATCTCGTCATCGGTTGCGATGCGATCGTCACCGCCAGCGACGAATGCGGCTCGCGCATGCAACCGGATCACACGCGCGTGGTCGTGAACAGCGCGCAGACGCCGACCGCTGCGTTCATCAAGGACCCGAACTGGCGCTTTCCCGGCGCGAGCGCGGAAGCCGACATCCGTGCGGCGGCGGGCGAACATGTCGCGCTCGTCGATGCCAACCGCTTCGCCGTCGCGCTGATGGGCGACGCCATCTACACGAATCCGTTCGTGCTCGGCTACGCATGGCAAAAAGGCTGGGTACCGTTGCGGCATGAATCGCTCGTGCGCGCGATCGAGTTGAACGCCGTGCAAGTCGAAAAGAATCTGGCCGCGTTCGAATGGGGCCGTCGCGCCGCGCACGATCTCGACTCGCTACGCAAGCTGACCGAAGCGCAACGCGGCAGCGCGCCGGAAGGCGCGGGCAAGATCATCGCGCTGCACACGCCGAAGGCGCTCGACGCGCTCATCGACAAGCGCCTCGACTATCTTGCGAAGTATCAGAACACCGCGTATGCAACGCGTTATGGCCGACTCGTCGCGTCGGTGCGTGCCGCCGAGGCGGAACTCGGCGTCGGCGATGGCCAGTATCAATTGACCGAAACCGTCGCGAAGAATCTGCACAAGCTGATGGCGTACAAGGACGAGTACGAAGTCGCGCGTCTCTATGCGGACCCCGCTTTCCTCGACAAGGTGAAGAACAGTTTCGAAGGCGACTGGAAGATCAAGTTCCATCTCGCGCCGCCGAGCATGTCGAAGAAGGACCAGCACGGCCATCTGGTGAAAAAGCAATACGGCCCGTGGATGATGTCCGCCATGCGCGGGCTCGCGAAGCTCAAGTTTCTGCGCGGCACGGCGCTCGATCCGTTCGGCAGAACCGAGGAGCGGAAGATGGAGCGCGCGCTGATCGTGGAATACGAGGCGCTGGTGAAGGAGCTGATCGGTGGATTGACGCCGCAGAAGCTGGCGCTTGCCGTCGAACTGGCGAATCTGCCGGATTCGATGCGCGGTTATGGCCACGTGAAGGACAACAACGTGAAGGCGGCGCGGATCAAGTGGAATGCGCTGCTGACGCGGTGGAGAAACAACGAGGGCGGTCAGGCGCGACAGGTAGCGTAAGGCCTGGGTTACGCGCTGTTTGAAACAAAAGGGCGATCCGCGAGGACCGCCCTTTTGTCTTTCGTGCGTCCAAAGAGAAGCGGCGACCTCTTCGCGAGAAGCCGCCGTTTTGCCTCTTACTTGTTATTCGCCACCTTCGCGTTCGCCGAAGCCACCGCCGTCATATTGATGATCCGTCGCACGGTCGCGGCCGGCGTCAGGATGTGCACGGGTTTTGCCGCGCCCAGCAGGAACGGTCCGACCGTCACGCCCTCGCCGCTCACCATCTTGAGCAGGTTGTACGTGATGTTCGCGGCTTCCACGTTCGGCATGATGAGCAGGTTCGCTTCGCCGGTGAGCGTCGTGCCGGGGAACGAAGCCTTGCGTACCGCTTCCGACAACGCGGCGTCGCCGTGCATTTCGCCATCGACTTCGAGGCCCGGCGCGCGTTCGGCGATCAGCTTGCGTGCTTCGGCCATCCGCTTGCTCGACGCGCTCGGCACGCTGCCGAAGTTCGAGTTCGACACCAGCGCCACCTTCGGCGAAATGCCGAAGCGCTCGATCTCGCGCGCGGCGAGAATCGTCATGTCGGCAAGCTGCTCGGGCGTCGGCGTTTCGTTGACGTAGGTATCGCTGATGAAGAGATTGCGCCCTTGCAGCATCAGCAGGTTCATCGCCGCGAAGTTGTTTGCGCCTTCGGACTTGCCCAACACCTGATCGATGAACTTGAGGTGATCCTGATACGTGTCGATGAGACCGCAGATCATGCCGTCGGCGTCGCCGGTATGAACCAGGATCGCGCCGATCAGCGTGTTGAACTTGCGCAGCGCGGCCTTCGCGCTTTCGGGCGTCACGCCTTCACGCGCGGCGATTTCGTGATACGCCTGCCAGCTCTTTTGATAACGCGGATCGTCTTCCGGGTTCACGATCTCGAAATCGACGCCAGGTTTGAGCTTCGAGCCCATCTTCTGCAGACGCATTTCGACGACAGCCGGCCGGCCGATGATGATCGGCTTCGCGATCTTCTCCAGCAACACGAACTGCGCGGCGCGCAGCACGCGCTCGTCTTCACCTTCTGCAAACGCGATGCGCGCGGGCGCAGCCTTCGCCGCCACGAACACCGGCCGCATCACCATGCCGGTGCGATACACCGTCGCGCCGAGCGTCTCGCGATACGCGTCCATGTCCTGAATCGGACGCGTCGCCACGCCCGAATCCATCGCGGCCTGCGCCACGGCCGGCGCAATCTTGATGATGAGTCGCGGATCGAACGGTTTCGGGATCAGATATTCGGGGCCGAATTCGAGCGAATGGCCTTCGTAGGCTTTCGCGACTTCATCGCCCTGGTCGGTTTCTTCCGCGAGTTCGGCGATCGCGCGCACGCACGCGAGCTTCATCTCTTCGGTAATGGTCGTGGCGCCCACGTCCAGCGCGCCACGGAAGATGAACGGGAAGCACAGCACGTTGTTGACCTGATTCGGATAGTCCGAACGGCCAGTCGCGATGATGCAGTCCGGCCGCACCTTCTTCGCTTCCTCCGGACGAATTTCCGGCTCGGGATTGGCAAGCGCGAGAATCAGCGGCTTGTCGGCCATCACCTTGACCATCTCGGGCTTGAGCACGCCCGCGCTCGAACAACCAAGGAAAACGTCGGCCTGATCGATGGCATCGGCGAGCGTACGCGCGTCGGTGGTCGCCTGATAGCGCTCCTTCGACACATCGAGGTTGCCGCGCCCTTCGTAGATCACGCCCTTCGAATCGACGACGAGCGTGTTCGACTTCTTCAAGCCCAGATCGACGAGCAAGTCCAGACACGCGATAGCGGCTGCGCCCGCGCCCGAACAGACGAGCTTGATTTCGTCGAGCTTCTTGCCGACCACTTTCAGGCCGTTGAGAATTGCCGCCGACGCGATGATCGCCGTGCCGTGCTGATCGTCATGGAAAACGGGAATCTTCATGCGCTCGCGCAGCTTCTTCTCGATATAGAAGCATTCCGGCGCCTTGATGTCTTCGAGGTTGATGCCACCGAGCGTCGGTTCGAGCATGGCGATTGCATCGACGAGCTTGTCGGGATCGGTCTCGTCGAGCTCGATGTCGAACACGTCGATGCCCGCGAACTTCTTGAACAGACACCCTTTGCCTTCCATCACCGGCTTGGCCGCGAGCGGACCGATGTTGCCGAGGCCGAGCACCGCCGTGCCGTTCGTCACCACGCCGACGAGATTCGCGCGCGAGGTGTATTTCTGCGCGTCGAGCGGTTCATCGAAGATCGCCATGCATGCGGCGGCTACACCCGGCGAATACGCAAGCGATAAATCCAGCTGATTGGAAAGCGGTTTGGTCGGCGTGACGGAGATCTTGCCCGGACGCGGATATTGGTGATATGCGAGAGCGCTTTGCTTCAGTTGTTCGTCCATGATTAGCCTGAGACGTTAGAAATATTTTGAACAGGGTTCACACCGCCGACGACCGCTCAACATTGAGTGTGGAGTGTGATTCGATGGACCAATGTCTTCAGTCGCCCGGCGCATCGGATAGACGCGGCGTGCCGCCCGTAAGGATCGAACGGGACGGCCGGAGCTTTAATTTTTGGGACGACCAGTGTACACCTCGCCTTCCAGATGGCGCGCAGCAGCATTTTCCCTAGGCCGAACGGTTGATCAGTCGAGTTCGGCGCCGCGTTTCTCGGGAATGAGAAAGAGCGTGGCAAATATATCGAGTAAATAGATCGATGCCAGCAAGGCGAGCGCAGTCGCGAACGAATACTTCGCGGCAAGCGCGCCAACCACGACCGGACCCAGTCCGCCGACCGCGCGGCCGATATTGAACAGCACGTTTTGCGCGGTTGCGCGCGCCTCGGTCGGATAGATTTCGGAGATGAGCGCGCCGTAACCGCCGATCATTCCGTTGACGAACACGCCCATGACCGCGCCGCCTACCAGCAACGCGCTGGGGCTCGTCAAGTTCGAATAGACGAAGACCATTGCCACCGCGCCGATCTGATAGAAGAGAAACGCGGGCTTGCGGCCGAAGCGGTCGGCCGCGACGCCGAAGAGCCAGATCCCGAGCGCCATGCCGAGCACGGTGACGGCGGTCCAGAGACCCGACTTCGTGAGCGAATAGCCGAAGGTCTTGGATAGATAACTGGGCAGCCAGATCATCAGCCCGTAATAGCCGAAATTCTGCACCGAGCACAGCACGATCACGCCAAGGCTCGCACGCGTCGTGCGCGCGGTGTCGAAGAGACGTCCGAGCGGCAGCTTGCGCGGCGCGTGCTTCGCGCGACGTTCCGTGAAGAGCGCGGGTTCGGCGACCTTGCGCCGCACGAAGAACGACGCGACCGCCGGCAACAAGCCGACGGCGAACATGCCGCGCCAGCCGATCATCGGCAGCAAAAGCGGCGTGAGAAGCGCTGCGGCGAGCACGCCAAGTTGCCAGCCAAGCCCGACATACGAGGACACGCGCGCCCGCAGCCGAGCCGGCCATGCCTCGGCGACGAGCGCCATGCCAATGCCGAACTCCCCGCCCAACCCAATGCCCGCGATGGTGCGATAGACCAGCAAGTCGCCGTATCCTCTCGCAAGCGCGCACAGGCCGGTGAAGACGGCGAACAGGAGAATGGTCCAGGTCAGCATGCGCACACGGCCGAAGTAATCGGAGAGCATGCCGAACACCACGCCGCCCGCGACCGCGCCAGCCAGCGTCCACGTGACGAGCGACCCTGCCTGCGCGGGCGTGAGGTGCAGATCCACGGCGATCGCGGGCAGCATGAAGCCGAGGATCAGGAGATCGAAGCCATCCATCGCATAGCCGAGAATGGAAGCGATGAGCGCGTGCAGCGCGTGGCGGTGATTCGGGGTATCGACGGAAGGGGAAGCGAAAGTCATGTCGGAGCACGGCGGGCGAAGTTGCGCGAGTTTAAGTGCGACGACCACGCGGCTACAAGACGCTCAAAAAATAGGCGCTGTCCCGAGCGCCGCTCGCCCGAACGTCTCACCTCGGGTAAAATTTCGGCCTACGCGCGCAGGAACCGCACGAACGCCGTCCAAAAGCGGCTCGTTCTGCCTGTTAATGCGCCAGGGCCCCACGCGGCCGCCTCCCGCTTCGACCAAGCGCCACCATCCAAGTCCAAGGATTCGCCCATGACAGGCTTCGATCGCCAGACGATCTCCGACACCACCGCCAAGATTTTGCTCGAAGTACAGGCGGTGCACTTCAACGCGGAAAAACCGTATATCTTCACGTCCGGCTGGGCGAGCCCGGTGTATATCGACTGCCGCAAGCTGATTTCCTATCCGCGCGTGCGTCGCGGTCTGATGGAAATGGCCGAGGCGACCATTCTGCGCGACGTCGGCTACGAACAGATCGACGCGGTTGCAGGCGGCGAGACGGCGGGTATTCCTTTCGCGGCGTGGCTGGCGGATCGCCTGATGGTGCCGATGCAATACGTTCGCAAGAAGCCCAAGGGTTTTGGTCGCAACGCGCAGATCGAAGGTCTTCTGACCGAAGGCCAGCGCGTGCTGCTGGTGGAAGACCTGACCACCGACAGCCGCAGCAAGATCAACTTCATCAATGCGCTGCGCACGGCCGGCGCAACGGTGAACGACTGCTTCGTGCTCTTTCACTACAACATCTTCAAAGAGAGCGTGTCGGTGCTGAAGGATATCGACGTGAATCTGCACGCGCTCGCGACGTGGTGGGACGTGCTGCGCGTCGCCAAGGAACAAGGCTATTTCGAATCGAAGACGCTGGATGAGGTCGAGAAATTCCTGCACGCGCCTGCCGAATGGTCGGCGGCACACGGCGGAGCGACGGCTGCGCCGCAATAAGTCTTTAAAGCAATCGCTGGTTGAGAATCGAAACGAAAAAGCCGCTGACATGACATCAGCGGCTTTTTTCAATTCGTCCAGCGGTTAAATACTGCGAACCTAATTTGAATCTGGAATGGGCACGTCTTCCACGGAACCGTCGCCCGAATATGCCGAGAGATTCATCAAGCCATTACTTTGTGCATACTGAAACAATTCGGAATCTCGCTCGATACCCAGTTTGCGCATAGCGGTGTTCTTTTGCGTGCTGATGGTTTTAATACTGCGCCGCAATTGCCCCGCTATTTCAGTGATCGTCATGCCCGAGACGAAGAGCCGCACCACTTCGAGTTCACGCTTGGAAAGAATCACGCTGCGTTGCTGACCGCTTCCGCTCATTCCCATGCTGTCGAGCGCCGCCTTGACCGATGGCCCGAGATACTCCTGACCGCGCATGACGTGCTGAATTGCCCAGCCGATATGGTTCATGTCGTCGGCTTTGTTGATGATCGACATGACACCGACTTCGCGCAGACGTTTGAGCAAGGCCGGGTTTTCCAGCATGGTCAGGACAACGAGTTTTACCCGGGGAAATTGCCTGCCGATATAGCCGAGCAGCGGCATGCCATCGCCATAAGAGCCGCCCGGCATTGCAAGATCGGTTACAAGAACGTCGCAATGCGATTTTTGCAGCAATTGAATAAGCTCGGTGGATTGCTTGGCCTGACCAATGACGTCGACCTCCGGAAACTTGTTGAGCGCCTGAGTGGCGCCGAACAAGATGACCGGATGATCGTCTGCAATGATGACTTTTATTCGCTGGCTCATTTACTGCCCCAGAATATTAGTTCGTCTGATGCCGCGCGAATCACTGTCGGGATATTCATTTTCTCTTTGATAGCTGCCGAAGTCGCCGCCGTCAAGGCGTCATCTCGTTTTTAATTTCAGACACATTTGAACTGCGCCATAGGTTTAGTCTCAAGGTGCAAGCTTTTAATGCTTTGTTGCAATGTTAAACTGCAACTTGGCATGAAGCGCATCACTGAGACAAAAAACATCGTTGCAGCCATCGAAACGCTGATATAAGGCGCAACGGCACTGACAGGAGTCAGCTACATGCGCCTCGCATGTCGAACCGAGAGTCCGGCCGGTCTTACGTTATTCGCACTCTCGACGTCGATATTGGCGGTGATTTTCATGCCACAAGACGCCGTGGCTGAACCGGCATTCACCGTTTCAAGCGTCGATCTAGTTCCGGGAAAGCCGGTTTCGCGCGATCTTCTTTTCAATGAATCCGACTGCAAGGGCGGCAATCGCTCACCGCAGCTTTCATGGCGCGGCGCGCCCACCGATACGCGCAGTTTTGCGATCACCGTATTCGATCCTGACGCCCCCGGCCGCGGCTGGTGGCATTGGGCCGTCGCCGGCATTCCGGCGGGTGTGACGCATATACCGGCCAATGCGAGCGCCGCCGGCGCGCTGCGCAAAATGAGCGCGGTGGAAGCCCGCAACGACTGGGACACCGACGGTTACGGCGGTCCGTGCCCTCCGCCTGGCAAGGCGCACCGCTATATCGTGACGGTGTATGCGCTGCGCAGCGACGACCTGCGGCTGCGGCAAGGTACGCCCGCGCTGATGTTCGAACACGAAATCCGCACGGTAAGCATCGCTTCGGCACAGTTGACCTTCACTTACGGCCGGTAATGAACGGGCCGGGGAGCGTAACCCTCCCGCATCCGTGTCCGCAGAACGAAATTTGTCTTTGCTAGACTGGTCTCGCTCGCCCGCCGCCTTCGTCGAGTGATGGCTTCCATGCCGTCGTCGCGAAGAGCAAACCCACACGCGTGCAGTCGAGACGCACCGCGAATTCATCGCGGCTAAAGGAAACCATGTCGAACATCATCATCGTTTATCACAGCGGCTACGGCCACACGAAGAAAGCCGCCGAAGCCGTGCTGGCCGGCGCCACGGACGCAGGCGCCAACGCCAAACTGATCGCAGTCGGCGATCTCGACGACGCCGCCTGGGCCGAACTGGATGCCGCCGACGCCATCATCTTCGGCTCGCCGACGTACATGGGCGGCCCGTCCGCCGACTTCAAGAAATTCGCCGACGCCAGTTCCAAACCCTGGTTCGCGCAAAAATGGAAAGACAAGATCGCGGCTGGCTTCACCAATTCCGCGACCATGAACGGCGACAAGTTCCTGACGATTTCCTACTTCGTCACGCTCGCCATGCAACACGGCATGATCTGGGCGGGCACCGGCATGATGCCGTCGAACACGAAGGCCGCCACCCGCAACGACCTGAACTTCGTCGGCGGCTCGACCGGGTTGCTGACGCAATCGCCCGCGGATGCATCGCCGGACGAAGCACCGCCGCCCGGCGATCTCGAAAGCGCCCGCGTGTTTGGCGCGCGAATCGCTGCCGTGACTGCTCGCTGGACCGGCAAGTAAGGCGCGCGCGCCGCTTGGGCGGCGCGTTTGACAGCCTGCACGCGCTCGTTGCGGACAACGAACATCAACGCGTCTCGGAAACGCCTTAAAATGTCCGTTTTTGCGGCGAGCGCGTAGGCGTTGCAACCATTTGCGTCGTCGCGCCGAACCAGTGAGATCGAGATGACCACGAAAGTATTTGTCGACGGACAGGAAGGCACCACCGGCCTTAAGATTTTCGAATATCTGTCGGGACGCCGTGACATCGAAGTGCTGCTTATCGACGACACGAAGCGCAAGGACGTCGAGGAACGCCGCCGCCTCATCAACGCATCCGACGTGACCTTTCTATGCCTGCCGGATGTCGCCTCGCGCGAATCGGTTTCGCTCGTCGACAAGGACAACGCTCGCACCGTCATGATCGACGCCAGCACCGCGTTTCGCACGCAGGACGACTGGGCGTACGGTCTGCCCGAACTGTCGCGCGCGCAGCGGGAACGTCTGCGTACTGCGAAGCGCATCGCCGTGCCGGGCTGCCATGCATCGGCGTTCGTGCTGTCGGTGCAACCGCTCGTCGCGGGCGGTCTCGTATCCGCCGATTTCGACGCGCACGCCTATTCGATCACCGGCTACAGCGGTGGCGGCAAGAAGATGATCGCCGAATACGAAGCCGGCGGCGACGCGCGTCTGGCGAGTCCGCGTCCGTACGCGCTCGGCCTCGCGCACAAGCATCTGCCGGAAATGTCGGTGCGCACGGGTTTGAAGGGCGCGCCGATTTTTACGCCAATAGTCGGCCCGTTCCTGAAGGGTCTGGCGGTGACGACATATTTCTCCCCCGACCAGCTCGCGCGCAAGGCGAAACCGCAAGACGTGCGCGATATGCTCGCCGAGTACTACAACAACGAGCCGTTCGTGCGCGTGCTTCCGTTCGATGCCGAAAGCAATCTCGACAACGGTTTCTTCGACGTGCAAGCGTGCAACGACACGAACCGTGTCGAGATTTTCGTGTTCGGCAACGAAGAGCGTTTCGTGACCGTGGCGCGGCTCGACAATCTTGGCAAGGGCGCATCCGGCGCGGCGATTCAATGCATGAATCTGGCCATCGGTGCCGACGAGGAAGCCGGGCTCACGCGCTGATCGTTATCCCTCGGAAAGCAGAAAAGCCGGTTCGCTTTGTCAGCGGATCGGCTTTTTTATTGGCTGCATCATTTACTGCGGACGAAAAAAAGCCCGCCTAGTTTGGCGGGCTGAATCCATATCAGTGGAGACATGGAGGAGACAGGAGTAACTATATCGTTAAATTTGATGCGATGCAACATCTCCGTTGCATGCGATCAACACGGAATATTTCACGGCTGCGTCATCGAGAGAATGAACTGCAGTTGATCCGATGAAATTGGCTTCACAAGATGTACGTCGAAGCCCGCATCCATCGTTAGTTCGCGGTGTTGCGGCTGACCCCAACCCGTGAGCGCAACGAGCATCATCGCGTGACCTGTGGGCGTGCGGCGCAAATCACGCGCGGCGACGAGCCCATCCAAAAGCGGCGCGCCGATATCCAGAATCACGACATCCGGCGAAAACTGCGCGGCCACGTGCACGGCTTGCGCGCCATTGGCGGCGAGCGCCACTTCATGCCCCATTCCATTCAGGAGATTGGCGAGACCGCTCAGGGCGTCGTCGTCGGCGTCGGCTATGAGGATGCGCTTCGTCACGATAGCCTCACCGGTTGCCGTAGATTTCGAGCTTCAGCTTGTTCTCGCCCGCCTGCGATGCCGCGATCTCCGTGCGCGCGCCGCGTGCGCCAAGATAAAAGTGCTGGCGCGCGGGTGAATTCTGATCGTGGGTGGCGTCTGGCAGACAGGAAGCGATGTCCGCCGCGACGCTTTGCAGCGCATCGGCGCTTGCTCCGCCGTGCGGCGTCCAGGTGCATCGATAGTTGCTTTGCGACGCCGCGCAGCTCGCGCCGTCGCCGTATGCCAACGCGACGGGCCGTCCATCGATTGCGGAGAGTGACGAGAAATTCGGCGCCGCCGCCACGATGCGCTTCAGCGCATCGCACGGGCTCGGGGTGTCGTCGGCGTGAGCGGGCGCGCTCGACAAGGCGCCCCAGCAAAGCGCGGCGAAGGCGATGCGGTTCGATGGCATGACGTCTCCCAGCTATTTTTAATTACGTTCGATGCATAGCCATCCCAGCAAATCACGAACCCGTTAGAACAGACGTTTCTTTTCAACGATCATCGTCCCGCGCGGCGCGCCGCCACTTGCCCGAGCACCGCGAAGTCCTTTTCGCCGTCGCCGTGGGCAAGCGCGTCGACGAGGTTGTCGCGCACCACGCTCGCGACCGGCAGCGGCACGTTGACCGCGTCGCCCGCGGCTATCGCGAGGCGCACGTCCTTCAGACCGAGCCGCGCCTTGAAGAGCGCGGGCTCGTAACGACGCTCCGCGATCATCTTGCCGTAGCCCTGATAGACCGGCCCCGGAAACAGCGAATTCGTGATGACGTCGAGCAACGTCTGCGCCTCGATGCCGTGTCCGCTCACGAGCGCGGCCGCTTCGCCGAAACTTTCTATCGCCGACGCCAGCATGAAATTCGCCGCCAGCTTGAGCACGTTGGCGTGCTGCGGCTCGTGGCCCACGCGCCAGGTTTTTTGACCGAGCGCGTCGAAGACGGGTTGCACGCGCGCGATGTCGGCATCGGCGCCGGCCGCGAGAATGTTGAGCTTGCCCGCCGCCGCGACATCCGGCCGGCCAAGCACGGGCGCGGCCACGTAAGCGACGCCATGCTGCGCGTGCAATTGCGCGAGTTCGACGGCGAGCGCCGCCGAAATGGTCGCCATGTTCACGTGCACGAGGCCTTTCGGCGCGTGCTTGAGCAAGCCGCCATCGATCAGCACCGAGCGCAGCGCTTGATCGTCCGCGAGCATCGAAAAGGCGGCGTCGCCGGCAAATGCCTGCTCGGGGGTATCGACCACGGATGCGCCCTGGTCCGCGAGCGAACGCGTCTTGTCGCGCGAGCGGTTCCAGACGCGCACCGTGTGGCCCGCTTTCAGCGCGTTGACGGCCATGGCCGCGCCCATTTCACCCAGACCGATGAATCCGATATCCATGCTTACGCTCCATTCGTTGATTGCCGACCGAGCGCCAGTAGAGCACATCGACTGGCAGCACGCCGAATCCGCCGATGCGATACTCCCTGCATGGTCACGGCGCGCTTTCACTTCCATCGCGAACTGAACGACTTTCTGGCGCGGCCCCAACGCGGGCAGGCATTCGCTTGCGCCTGTCCGCCGTCTTCGTCGGCCAAGCACATGATCGAAGCGCTGGGCGTGCCGCACACGGAAGTGGCGCTGATCGTGCGCAACGGGCATCCGGCCGGCTTCGACGCGCCAATCGAAGAAAACGATGTCATCGAGATCTATCCCGCGCGGCGCGTGCCGCCCGGCATGGCCGACGGCGCACGGCTTTTGCGGCCGGCGCTCGTCGCGGAAAATCTGCGCTTTATCGCCGATGCGCATCTCGGCGGCCTCGCGCAACTGTTACGGCTCGCGGGTTTCGACACGCGTTACGACAACAACTTCGCCGACGATGAAATCGAGCGCCTTGCGCACGATGAAGCACGCATCGTCCTTACGCGCGACCGCGAATTGCTCAAGCGAAAAAATGTGCTGCACGGCTGCTACGTGCGCGCACTGCATGCCGACGAGCAATGGCGTGAAGTGGCGGAACGTCTCGATCTCGCGCCGCATGTGCGCGCGTTTCGCCTCTGCCTCATGTGCAACGCGCCGCTGCGTCGCGCGGCAGCGAGCGAGATCGACGACCGCGTGTCCGAAGGCGTGCGCGAACGGCACACGCGTTTCGTGACTTGCGATGTCTGCCGCCGCGTCTTCTGGGAAGGCTCGCACTGGAAGCGCATGCGCGAGCGCATCGACGGTCTCGCGGATGCAAGCCGCGTGTGAACCTCCACGTACAATACGGCCCCTGCCTATCAAAACGCCGCAACGGAGCATCGCGTGAACAAATTTCAACTGGAACAAACCAAGGCGTTCAAGCTCGCCAACGACCTGAAGCAAGGCGGCAAGCCGCGCGTGGGCGCAGCGGAAGCGCCGAAACTGGATCGCCGCGAGCAGCGCAAGCTGGATCAGGCCAAGGGTCTCGTGCCGTTTGCCTGCAAGCTGGACGAGAAGCTCGTGACGCAATTGAAGGAACGCGCCGCGAACCACGAAGGCGGTCTCTCCGAAGTCCTGGCGGAATTGCTCGTCGCAGCGGGTCTGGAGCGTTGAAGCGTCGCGCAGGCGCTCGACCGCCTAGCGGATGCCGTCGCGCGCCTCGTCGACATCGACGTGACGCGTCGCCGGAATGCAGGCCACGGCGATGATCGAAAGCACGAGTCCCGCCATCACGTAGAAGGTCGGCGCGAGTTGCGAGCCCGTCGTCTTGATGAGCCACGTCACGATGAACTGCCCGAAGCCGCCAAACAGCATCACCGCGATGTTGTACGCGAGCGCAAGCCCGGTCGAGCGGATATGAGCGGGAAACAGCTCCGCGATCAGCGCGCCGAACGGCCCGTAGTAACCGGACAGCGTGATCGACAAGAGCGCCTGCACGACCACGAGCCGCGCCACGCTCGGTTCGGCGGCGAGCCACGCGAAGAGCGGATAGATGATCACGAGCGTGATGAGAAGCGACCACAAGGTCAGGCCCTTGCGTCCGATTCGATCCGACCACGCGCCCGCCACCGGCGAAAGCACGGTCAAGATGAGATTGCCGACGATCAGCGCCGTGAACGACTGCCCGAGCGGCAGCTTGAGTTGCTTGACCGCAAAGGTCGGCAGATAGGCGATCAGCACATAGACCGTCACCGTCAGCGCGATCACCGAACCGAGCCCGCACAGCACTTCGCGGCTGTGATTGCGGAAGACTTCACCAAGCGTCGCGCGGCGCGCGGTCTTCTTCGCGTGCAGGAACGCTTCGGTATCGGCCATGTTACGCCGAATGTACAGGCCGATCGGCCCGATGATCAAACCGAGAACGAACGGCACGCGCCAGCCCCATGAATCGAGCGCTTCGGGCGACAGTCCGCGCGTGATCGCCGCGCCGACGAGCGCGCCGAGCAAGAGCGCCGCCGCCTGACTCGCCATCTGGAAACTGCCGTAGAAACCGCGTCGGGAAAACGGCGCTGCTTCGATCAAGAGCGCGGTCGCCGTTCCGAACTCGCCGCCGGCGGAGAAGCCCTGCAACAGCCGCGCGAACACGATCACGAGCGGCGCGCCGATCCCGATTGCCGAGTATGGCGGCGCTATCGCGAGCAGCAGAATGCCGATGGTCATCATCGCGATGACCAACGTGAGCGCCGCCTTGCGCCCCGCGCGATCCGCATAAAGACCCAGCACGATGCCGCCGACCGGCCGCATCACGAACGCGACGCCAAAGGTCGCGGTGGTCAGCAAAATGGATGAGTAGTCGCTATAGCTCGGAAAGAACAAGCGGGCGATGACGACAGTCATGAAACCGAACACGGTGAAGTCGTACCACTCCAGCGCATTGCCGATGACCGCGGCCGCGACGGCGCGCGCATTCAATGGTCTGCCTGCCATGCGAATCCCTTTGGTTTGTCGATCATTGGGTTTCGTGCCATCGGACGGACCCCCGTTGGCCGCGTCGTGCGCGTATCGCCCGGTGCATCGAATGCATTTGCTCAGGCGAGGCGTAAGGCTGAATTTGCCTTGGCGAGTGTAAAGACCATGCGTTTGCTTATCAAGCGGCTACAACGCAAAACGCGCCGGGCAATGCCGCCAGGCGCGTTCGTCGTAGAACGAAGAAAGCTCAGGCCTTCTTTACATACGCGCCGCACCAGCCCTTCGAGGCGACCTGCTTGTTCGCGAACATCGGACACGGGGCGTAGGCATCGGCGGCCTTGCCTTGATAGAACTGGCAGTTGCCGCAGTCTTCGCCGGCGGCGTACTTGGCGAACTTGGCCTTATCGACCTTGGTCGCGTCTTCCTTGTAGCCGAGCGCCTTGGCGGTGGGATCGTTTTCGTCGACCTTCGGTGCGTCGGCGAAAGCGGCTTTCGAGCCGAGCGCGAACGTCGATGCAACGCCCACGCTGGTGATGAGAAACGTACGACGAGATGCCTTCATGGTGACTCGCTCCATGTTGTATTGGGGGAAAACGCCGTTCTGACGACGGCGATGCCCGAGCATAACAATCCGGAAGCGAATCGATGAAGCCAAATGTTATAGATAAGAACCCGGGGGAATCGCGGCTAACGCATCATGTCCGCCACGCGCTCGGCGATGGCGAGTGAAGCCGTCAGTCCGGGCGATTCGATACCGAACAGATTCACGAGCCCCGGCACGCCATGCGCGGACTTGCCTTGAATCATGAAGTCGGCGGCTGCCTGCCCCGGACCCGAGAGCTTCGGCCTGATGCCCGCGTAGGCTGGCTGCAGCGCGTCGTCAGGCAGACCCGGCCAATACGCACGAATCGCGGCGTAGAAGGAATCGGCGCGGCGCGGATCGACATCGTAATTGAGCGACTGCACCCATTCGACATCAGGACCGAACTTGGCTTGGCCGCCCATGTCGACGGTCAGATGCACGCCGAGTCCCGCTTCATTGGGCATCGGATAGATGAGCCGTTCGAACGGTGCGCGCCCGCTCACGCTGAAGTAGTTGCCCTTCGCGAAGTAGAGCGGCGGCACGTGACGATCGTCGAGACCGCGAATCTTGCTGGCGATCCTGTTCGCATGAAGCCCCGCGCTGTTGATCAGAAACGACGCCCGGAAGCGCGCCGGGGCATCGCCGCCGGTCTCGACGATAAAGCAGCCCTCGCGCGCGTCGATGGCGGCCACCGGCGTATGAAACACGATGTTCGCGCCGTGATTCTCGGCATCTCCTTGTAGCGCCAGCATGTACTGGTGACTGTCGACAATTCCCGTACTCGGCGACCACACCGCCTCGACGCACGTCAGTTGCGGCTCCATCTCCGCCGCCTGTGCGCCGCTGATCCGCACGAGACCTTCCACGCGATTTTCCAGGCCCTTCTGTTCGATGCCCGCAAGCTGCGGAATCTGATTGCGCGCCGTGGCAACGAGCAGCTTGCCGCATTGCCGATGCGGCACGCCATGCTCGCGGCAGTATTCGTACAGCATTTCGCGCCCACGCACGCACAGCTCGGCTTTCTGCGATCCGCGCGGATAGTAGATGCCCGCGTGAATCACTTCGCTGTTGCGCGAACTGGTGCCAATGCCGATCGCCTCGCCCGCTTCCAGCACGATCACTTCGCGCCCGCGCATCGCCAGTTGCCGCGCAATCGCAAGTCCAACCACGCCCGCGCCGATTACCACGCACTCGATCCGATCCATGTCCGTTCCGTTGCAAGATAGCTCGCAACCATTCTACGTTCTTGACTATTGCGAGTTGCACAACAAACGCATGGCAATTGAACCGAATTACGGAGCAATGCAGAAAAAGGCATGAAACTGGCGGTTCGATGACAAAAAAGCCATGTTTCCATGGCTTTTTTGGCAATTACAAAAATTCGAGCGCTTTAAAAACCGATCGCTTTCTTGCGTGAATTACGGTCGAGCTGGATATCGCGCGCCTCGACGTGATGCCGTCCGTCGATACGCGCGTTGCCAAACGCGTTGAGCATCGCGCGCCGCATGCCGCGTGGCGAGGCTTGCGTGAGCGCATCGAGCGGGGCATCGCCGAGCGTTTCGGGAAAGCGCCGGCCCCACGCGTGCGTCGTGCGGATGTCGTCGTAAATCGCCTGCGCGATACGACGCGCGCCGTCGCGATCCGGCGCGGGAATCTCGTAGACGTTCATGCGGTTCATGATCGGCTCGGGAATGGCGCGCGCGTCGTTGGCCGTTGCAATCCACACGACGTTGCCCGCGTTGATCGGCACTTCCGCGAATTCGTCGATGAAAGTCTGCGCCGTGTCGTGTTCGAGCAACGCGTAAAGCGCGCCGAGCGGATCGTATTGCGCGTCGCCGGTGGCCTTGTCGATTTCATCGACGGTAATGACGGGGTTCGCGTAGCTGCCGTTCACGAGGGCGTCGAACACCTTGCCTGGCTTGGCGTTGCGCCATTGCGACGACGCGCCCGAGAGAATCCATCCGGCGGTGAGCGAACTCATCGCCACGTAATGCGACGTGGTCCCGAGCATTCGCGCAAGCTGCTTCGCAAAATGCGTCTTGCCGATGCCGGGTTCGCCGAGCAACAGCATTGGCATGAGTTCGAGGCGGTCCTCGGTTTCGAGGCACAGCGCGATCTGCTTGCGAATGTCGTCGAGCGGCTCCTCGAAGTTCGGCAGGGAAGCCGCAAGGTCGTCGATGCACGGCATGCGATTCGGCTTCACGCAGAAGCGCAGATTGCCGACCTTGAGCATCTTCTCGTAAGTGCCGCGCAGGGCGTCGCTCGCGCCTTCGGACAAGTCGTTGAGCGCGGTTTCCACGTCGTCGAGACTGTAGACCTTGCTGAACGATGCCACCGCCAGTTCCTGTTTCACCACGGCTGTCGTCATGTCACACCCCGTCATTGTTTTGGTCGACAAAGCCAGTGTAGCGACGACAAAACACCACGCAAGCGAGCAGTCTCGCGGGTCTGCTGCCAATTCCGCCGCGTAGCGCAGGCGCGAGTATCATCGTTCGTCCCACGTGTGAGCGTGCCGCGAGCGGGTTCGAAACGTGCTGTTTTTCTGCGGCGTTTTTCCAACCTGGCTGCGAAGTGTTTTGCGCGACCCTATATGTCGGGTTTTGGTAAGGATTCTGGCTGAACCGTAGCCGTGCAGCCCGGTCAGAATCAAGTCGCCGAGGAAACGCCGATCCAGCGGCTTTTCGCCCAAGCAGATCACGCGCAAAAGCGAAACGCCGCCATCCGAACCGCCCGTGCGCCGGAGAAGCCTTCAATGCAAAGAACAACACGAACCGTCTTGCCGCTCCCCTTTCGATTTGCGCTTGCTGCGAGCGCGTGCCTCGTGGTGGTATCGGCGGGACCTGCCTGGGCGCAGTCAAGCACGCCGCAGCCTGTCGACTGGGAGTTGCAGGTCGTGCGCGACGGTCAGCAAATCGATTCGTTTTCCGCCACGACGAATGTCGGCCAGGCGCGCACCGATACGCATCACAACATCACGCAGAATCAGGTCGGCTGTGCGAATCAGCCGGCGGGCGACATCGATCTCACGCGCACCATCACCGTTTCGCCGACGCACGCGAGCGCCGACGACATCACGCTCGCCATCGACGCTCAGGAAACGCTTCAGGATGATTCCTCGCGGACCACGGCGGCCGGCTGCAAGTTGCCGCCGGTGCCGCGTCAGGTGAGCGGATCGCATCCGGGGCTCGTGCTGAAGCCCGGCGAATGGGGCGAATGGAAGATCGTCGACAGCAATCCGACGCTGCTGTATCGAGTGCGCGCGAGCATGGCTTCGGCACCAGCAACGCAATGACGGCCTTCGTGACATAAAGTAGAGAGGCCGCGCCACCACACAACGAACGCATGCGAAATCCAGAACATCTTCCGCCAGGTCCATCCACGCACAACGGCACGCCGGATTTCACCGCCGTAAGCTGGAACCTCCACAAGGGCCGCTCACCGCTCGGACTGCGCGCCTGGAACGCCATGCAGCGGTGGGTTCAGACCACCAACGCCGACGTCTATTTTCTCCAGGAAGCGATGGCGCGGCGCATGCCGCAGCCCGTGCTCGCAAGCGGTTTCGGCAACCCGCTTGCAGCGCCGCTCGACGATGTCTGGCATTGCCAGGCCACCGAAATCGCCACCGCGCTCGAATTGCAGATCGCCCTCGGGCCGAACGTGTTCAAGCCGTCGTGGCGGCACGGCAACGCCATCTTGTCGCCGCATCCGCTGGATCTGTCCGGGCGCTGGGACATCTCGGCGCATCGCTTCGAAAAGCGTGGCTTGCTGGTCGCGCGCGCCACTTTCGCCGGCAAGGCCATCACGCTCTTGTGCGCGCATCTGGCGCTCACGCGTTCCGCGCGTCTGCGTCAGATGAACTGGATCGCGCACTGGATTGCGAAGGAAGCGCCGGAAGGCCCGCTCGTGCTGGCAGGCGATTTCAACGACTGGCGCAACGATTCCGTGCCGCTATTTCGCGAACTCGGCATGAGCGAGGTCGCGACGATGCTCGGCGAATCCGGCCGCACCTTTCCGGCGTTCTCGCCCGCGCTCGCGCTCGACAAGATGTTCGTGCGCGGTCTTAAGCCTGTCGAATGGCTCGTGCCGACGCAGGACACCGCATGGCTGTCCGATCACTTGCCGTATATGGCGAGACTGCGCGTCGAGGAATGAGGCGGCGTTAGCCGAGCAGCGCTTCCAGAGCGTCGATGGAAACTGGCTTGGTGAGGTGATGATCGAAGCCGGCATCGATCGAATTCTGGCGATCCGCGTCGCTGCCGTAACCGGTCAGCGCGAGCAGCAAGGCGTCGCGCGTGACGGGGCGCTTGCGCATCTCGCGCGCCACGTCGAAGCCGTTCATGCCCGGCAGACCGATATCGAGCAGCACCACGTCGGGTTTGAAATCGTCGATGGACTGCAACGCGCGCGGACCGTCGTGCTCCGTGCGCACTTCGTGGCCCAATGCTTCGAGCAGCATCGACATGGCAAGCGCGGCGTCCTCGCTGTCGTCGACAATCAGAATGCGCCGGCTCGACGCCGCGCCGCCGGTCGCTTCGGCGGTGGTGTTCATGCGTGTCCTCGTACATTTTCAAGATGGCGAGGCGACTGTAGCACAACGCCCGAGCCTGATGAAATGAGGGCGCAAGGCAGCATGCGACGGCTCTGCTATCGTGGACTTTTTCCGCGCACGCCGGCGTTCCCATGTTCGATCTCTTCGACGACATTCCCAAACCCGATATCGTGTGGCACCCGGACTGGATCGACTCCGACGCCGGTTCCGATCTCATGGGCGAGCTGATCGCGGAAGTAAGCTGGCAGCAGGACACGATGAACACGCCCCGCGGCCGTTTGCCGCTGCCGCGCCTGACCGCGTGGCAAGGCGAGCCGGATGCCGTCTATGTCTACTCGGGCATCCGCAACGTGCCGCAGCCGTGGACGCCCGCCGTCGCCCGTTTGCGCGATGCCGCTCAGGACGTGTGCGCCGCGCGTTTCAACAGCGTGCTCGTCAACCGTTATCGCACGGGGCTCGACAGCATGGGCTGGCACGCCGACAAGGAACGCGAGCTCGGGCCCGAGCCGGTGATCGCGTCGGTGAGTCTTGGCGCCACGCGTGCATTCGAATTCCGCCACGCGCGCACGCATGCCACGCACGCGCTCGCGTTGACGCACGGCAGCCTGCTCGTTATGCGCGGACGCACGCAGCTCGAATGGGTGCATCGCGTGCCGAAGGAGCCGGGCGCGCGCGGCGAACGCATCAACCTGACCTTTCGCTGGGTCGACGCATCGAAGCGGCGTTGAACTTCAGGGCCGCCGCGCGACGAAGTCGATCTCGACGAGCGCATCGCGCGCAAGGCCCGTCACGCCGATGCACGTGCGCGCCGGCAGCGGCTTCGGCAGAAAGTAAGAGCGGTACACGGCGTTCATCGCGTCGTAGTCGCGCTTGAACTCGGTGAGGAAGATGCGCGCGCTCACCACGCTGTCGAGCGTGAGGCCGAGTCCCGTCAGCACCAGGATCAGGTTATCCATCACGCGGCGCGTCTGCGCGGCGACGCCCTCGGGCAGCGGGGCGTTGTCGTCGTTGGGGTCGGTCGGCATCTGGCCGGTGAGGAAAACCCAGCCGTCGGCTTCTGCCGCGTGGGAGAACGGGCCGACAGGCGTCGGCGCGGCATCGATCATCGAGAATTTGGGTCGGTGGTTCACGTTGTCTCCTTGCAAGGAACCGGCACGTTAGCCCGCCAAAATATCCCGCGCGCGTCCGGACCTTTGATGCGAAGATGCAGCGTCCCTTCCAGTCCTGTTTCTTCGCGATGCTTCCTCAACCCATTCTCATCGATGCCGTCGTCCGCATGCTCGTCGCGGTGGCGATCGGCTGCATCATCGGCGTCGATCGCGATCTGCACGGCAAACCGACCGGCATGAAGACGCTCGGGCTCGTGTCGCTCGGCGCGTGCATCGCGACCATGTGTGCGCTCGGATTTGCCACCGAGCCGCTCGCGCACAACACCGAAGTCTCGCGGGTGGTGCAAGGCATCGTGACGGGCATCGGCTTTCTGGGCGCGGGCGTGATCATTCAGAATCCGCGCGAGAACCGCATTCGCGGGCTGACCACGGCGGCTTCCATCTGGGTGACGGCGGCCGTGGGCATTCTGTGTGGGCTCGGCGTATGGAGTCTCGCGCTGATCGCCACGGTGATTCTCATCGTGCTGCTGACGGTTGGGCGGATCATCGAGAAAGGCTTGCTGAAGCGCTGGATGCGCAAGCCGCCGAGTCAACGTCCGGCGGGTATTGGCGAGGAAGAGTGACTGGCGGAGTTGCCTGTGCGCGTCGGCGCACTCTCGCATCATTCAAAAAGCAACGCGGCGCAACCTTGCGGCCCGCCGCGTTTCCAGGCGCAGAAAGTCGATGCGCTTACCAGCCGTGATGTTCGCGCCAGCGTTCTTCGCGATGCATCTCATGCCGCCAATGACGCTCGCGCTCGTGGCGTCGCCATTCGTGTTCGCGCCAGCGTTCATCGCCGTAGCCGTATCCGTATGCGGGCTGCACGTAGACCGGCTGGGCCTGCGCATAAACCGGCACTCCGACGCCTACCGCGACATCGACATGCGCCGATGCAGCCGTCGATACCGCCAAACCCCCGAGTCCTGCCAACGCGATTGCCACAGTTGCAAGCTGCTTCTTCATGTCGCCTTCTCCTTGCCCCGATTGCGTGATGTCGAGTGCAGTCTAGAAGGCGATTCCTGACACAGGTGCAACAGACCCGCGAGAAAGGTAACGTCAGGTAACGGTCAAGTCAGAGCAAGCGTTTGCCTGCTTCGTCGATAACCACTTCGCCGTCTTCCTTTGCAAAAGGTCCTTTTTGCGGCTCCGGCAGAAGATCGATCACGAGTTCGGATGGACGGCACAGTCGCGCGCCTTTCGGGGTATCGACGAAGGGACGATTGATGAGGATTGGATGCGCGAGCATGGCGTCGATGAGTTGCTCGTCGGTGAGACTCGTGTCGCCCAAGCCGAGCTCGGCGTAGGGCGTGCCCTTTTCGCGTAGCGCTTCGCGCACGGAAAGCCCGGCGCGCGCGATGAGCGAAGTGAGCGTCGCGCGATCCGGCGGCGCGGTCAGATACTCGACGACTTTCGGCTCGATGCCCGCATTGCGGATCAGCGCGAGTGTGTTGCGCGAGGTGCCGCACTTCGGGTTGTGATAGATGATGACAGTCATGTCGGCGATGTCCTTGATGATCACATTCGGCATTCTAGGCCGACCTCACGATGACGCGCACGCCCGACTTGCGTCAGGCCACCGACCGGATTGCCAGCGATGCAGCAAATACCCTGTTCAATGGCGGCTGCGCGGCCTATAACGAAGTGTGCAATGCGGCATGTCCTGGGTGCATCATCCGCCAGCGGTCTTACTGGCGTTCGGCCCTGACTGCTTCGCAGTCGCCTTTGAATTGCATATCTACAAGTCCGGCAAGTGGTCGCATGGCAGAAGCCGACCGGAACCGGCCCTGACGCCTCTTCGCGCACTGCCATCGAGTAGAACGCACCGTGGCACGTCGTGTGCGACCGACGGTTCGCTACAACGAATAGCGCGACCCGGCCATTGTCGGTTCGTGCATCTCATTCTAGGAGTCGATATGAAAACACGTCTCGTCGCGACGGCGCTTGCCGCCTCGCTACTGGTGGCTGTTGGCAGCGCCTCGGCGCAGGAAACGTATTACCGCACGGCGCAGGTGCCGGGACAAACCACGGCGGATACCTCGTCGCAACCGGCGATGCAAGGCAGCACGCAAGGCCAAACGGGCGATATGTCGTATGGCGGCGCGCCCGCCTCTCGTGGCGCCACTGGCGCAATCGGCACGACCGGAACCAACGCGGGCATCTCCAAGCCGTGCGTGCGCGGCCCGCCCTGCGACATATTCTTCGGCAACTGAAGCAGCAAGCGCGGCCTGAAAGTTGCGCTAGCATCCGGTGCATGATCCCGTGCGCTCGCATTCTCGTATGCGGGCGCGCTTTCCTTTTCCCTTTGGAACGATCGCCATGCACCGAGACGAATTCCTCGCCCTTCTTCCCGAGGAGGGCTTTCAAGAAGTCGTGACCGTCACGCGCGAGCCGAACGGCGTAATGGATATTCACGTGCATCCCTTCGAAGCCAAGGCGCTAATTGTCGAAGGCGAGATCACCATCCGCGTTGGCGATGACGAGCGGCTGTATCACGTCGGCGAGATCTTCCAGCTGTCCGCGAATCTCGAGCATGAAGAACGCTACGGACCGCAAGGCGTGACCTATCTGGTTGGGCGCAAGTAAGCCGCATCGGCGAACACACGACATCGAGGACGACATATGGCCACGCGAAAGACGGCGCGGATTCGCGTCGGTATCGGCGGATGGACGTTCGAGCCCTGGCGCGGCACGTTCTATCCGAAGGGACTCGCGCAGAAGCAGGAGCTCGAATACGCGAGCCGCGCGCTCACGACCATCGAGGTGAACGGCACGTTCTATGGCTCGCAAAAGCCCGAGACCTTCGCCAAATGGCGCGATGAAGCCCCGGACGACTTCGTGTTCTCACTGAAGGCGCCGCGTTACGCGACCAATCGCCGGGTACTCGCCGATGCGGGCGAAACCATCGAGCGTTTTTTCAAGAGCGGCGTGCTGGAACTACAGAACAAGCTCGGCCCGATCAACTGGCAATTTGCAGCGACCAAGAAGTTCGATGCCGATGACTTCGGCGCTTTCCTCAAGCTGCTGCCCGCGAAAGTGGAAGGCCGCGCAATTCGTCATGCCGTCGAAGTGCGACACGAGAGTTTCAGCGATCCGGCATTCGTGGCGCTGGCGCGAAAGCATCGCGTGGCGATTGTCGTCGCGGGAGACTCGAAGTATCCGCAAATCGCGGATACGACCGCACCATTCGTCTATGCACGCATCATGGGAACGACAGAGAAGCAGAAGCAAGGTTACTCGAAGGCCGCGCTCGATGGCTGGGCGAGCCGCGCGAAAGAATGGGCGGCGGGTGGCGTGCCTGAGGATATGGCGAGGGCATCGACAAGCGCGGGTGCGAAGGTCGGTTCACGGGATGTGTTTCTTTACGTCATCAGTGGTTATAAGGAGCGCAATCCCGCTGCGGCAATTGCACTGACCGAACGAATCAATGGGACGACGTAATTCGACTGAGGCGAACGTTCCGCGGGTAGCGACCGGTGACGGTGTCTTTGCCGCTTCGTAGGTAGAGAGCCGTCACCGGATTTATGTCAGTTCACTTTCACAGGCGGTAGCAGGGTGTTGTAACCAAATGCCGTTCGGCCGATAAGGATCAGTGCAATTCCCAATGTCGCAGCGACGGCGAAGATTACGCCGAAGATTCCAGACGCTCCTTCCCTCGCGACAAAATTGCCCCGCCCCCAAACGAAGCATTTTCGCCGCAGTCCCTTAGATCACTGCCCGCTCATCGCACCATGCAAGGTCTCTTGTTATCGAACTTCCAGTTCGGAATAAGATACTGCATGGCGACGCCATCATCGCGCGCGCCGAGTCCGTGTTGCAGATACAGCGCGTGCGCCTTCTCCACTTCATCCATATCGAGTTCGACGCCTAAACCCGGCTGCTCCGGCACCTTCACCTTGCCGCCCACGATTTGCAGCGGATCTCGCGTCAGACGCTGGCCATCCTGCCAGATCCAGTGCGTATCGATTGCGGTGATCTTGCCCGGCGCGGCGGCGGCCACATGCGTGAACATCGCGAGCGATACATCGAAGTGGTTGTTCGAATGCGATCCCCACGTAAGACCCCAGTCGTTGCACATCTGCGCGACGCGCACCGAACCTTGCATGGTCCAGAAGTGCGGATCGGCAAGCGGAATATCGACGGATTGCAACTGGATTGCGTGACCCATCTGCCGCCAGTCGGTCGCGATCATGTTGGTGGCCGTCGGCAGGCCAGTCGCCCGGCGGAATTCGGCCATCACTTCGCGGCCCGAGTAACCGTTTTCCGCGCCGCACGGATCTTCGGCGTAGGCCAGAACGTCGTGCTTGTCGCGACACAGGCGGATGGCTTCGGCAAGCGACCACGCGCCGTTCGGATCGAGCGTCACGCGCGCTTCCGGGAAGCGTTCCGCAAGCGCGGTCGTCGCCTGCATCTCTTCGTCGCCCGATAGCACGCCGCCCTTCAACTTGAAATCGTTGAAGCCGTAACGCGCCTTCGCGGCCTCGGCCAGACGGACGACCGCTTCCGGTGTCATCGCTTCTTCGGTGCGCAGGCGTTCCCAGTCGTCGCGGCCATCCGCGCCGCTCGCGTACGGCAGGTCCGTCTTGTTGCGATCGCCGACATAGAAGAGGTAGCCGAGCATCTCCACTTCGTCGCGCTGCTGTCCTTCGCCGAGCAACGCCGCGACCGGCACGCCCAGATGCTGACTGAGCAAATCGAGCAGCGCCGCTTCGAGCGCGGTGACGGCGTGGATGGTCGTGCGCAAGTCGAACGTCTGAAGGCCGCGGCCGCCCGCGTCGCGATCCGCGAATTGCGTGCGCACGTGGTTCAGCACCGCCTGCATGTTGCCGATGGATTGCCCGACGACGAGCGCGCGCGCATCGTCGATCGTCTTGCGGATGCTCTCGCCGCCCGGCACTTCGCCGACGCCCTGATTGCCCGCGCTATCGGTGAGGATCACGATGTTGCGCGTGAAGAACGGCCCGTGCGCGCCACTCAGGTTCATGAGCATGCTGTCACGGCCCGCGACCGGTACGACGCGCAGGTCGGTGACTTTGGGTGTGGCGTTCGCTTGAGGTGCTTGAGTGGACATGGTCGGAGCTTCGTTGGGTTGGTTTGCGCTGCGCTTGTTTTCGCGCGAGAGCACATTGAGTCGCGGCACCGATGGCACGCGGAGAACCAAGACGATGTCTCGCGCGTCGCGACGCCGGTATCCATGAAAATGATGTAGCGCGTCTTCGCCGTCTTTCCGCGCAATATACGATCAGCGGTTCGCGCGCGTTATGTGACATGCAGAAGCACGCCGTCATCGTTATACGTTGTCAGATGACATGGTATCGCGAGTCGGCTTGAGCACCAATTCGGCGTTTACCCTGTCGCGCCTGAGCCCTTCCGCATAAGCCCTTTACAGCGCTTGATCCGTCTAGCGGTTCGAATGGGCAAAGGCCAATTAAGACGTCCGACAACTAATAGCGACTGCGCCCGCGTCGAGCCTCACGGCAAGGGCCAAGCACCAACGAGCCAGCCAAAAACAAAAAGCCGGCGAACGCCGGCTCGTCGACGACAGTTGAACCAGCGTCTTACTTCTTTTCCTGCCCAATCTCATGATTCGCCATGATCTCCAGCGCGCGAACCATTCCCGAGTGATCCCACGCCTTGCCGCCATGCGCGCTGCACGAGTTGAACAACTGCTGACACGTCGCCGTGTTCGGCAGCGACACGCCAAGCGACTGCGCGGTCGCCAGTGCCAGATTCAAGTCCTTCTGATGCAATTCGATCCGGAAGCCCGGATTGAACGTGCGCTTGGTCATGCGCTCGCCGTGCACTTCGAGAATGCGTGACGACGCGAAGCCGCCCATCAGCGCAGTGCGAACCTTCTCGGCATCGACGCCGGCCTTCGACGCCAGCAGCAGCGCTTCGCCGACTGCTTCGATGGTTGCCGCGACGATCACCTGATTCGCCACCTTGCAGACCTGCCCGGCGCCCACTTCGCCGATCAGCGAGATGTTCTTGCCCATCATGTCGAAGTACGGCTTGACCTTGTCGAAGGTCGCCTGCGCGCCGCCGACCATGATGGTGAGCGATGCCGCCTTCGCGCCGACTTCACCGCCGGAAACGGGCGCATCGAGGTAATCCGCGCCGCGCTCGCGCACCTTCGCCGCGAACTCGCGCGTGGCGATGGGCGAAATCGAGCTCATATCGACGACGATCTGACCCGCGCGCAAGTTCTGCGCGACGCCGTTCTCGCCGAACAGCACGCGCTCTACATCGGGCGTGTCCGGCACCATCAGGAAAATGATGTCGGCCTGGGCGGCGACATCCGCCGGGCTATCGCACGCCTTGGCGCCCGCGCCGGTCAGATCGGCGGGCACGCCGCTGCGCGTGAATGCCGCGAGTTCGACGCCGTTCTTGAGGAGATTGGCGGCCATGGGATTGCCCATGATGCCCAGTCCGATAAAGCCTGCCTTTTGCATTGTGTCGCTCCTTGGTCGGTTGTCAGATTCGATTCTCGAAGTCAGCTGCGGGTCTTGCCACCCGCGCAGCTTACTCCTGGATGAAGTGCTTCTTCACGCCCTGCGCGGCGTTCCTGAGCAGCCCCAGGTCGGCGCAGACCGCGACCATCGTGCAGTCCAACGAGAGATAGCGCTCGGCTTCCTGCTGCACGGGCGCGAGAATGCCGCTCGACTTGCCAGCCGCGTGCACGCGTTCGAAGACATGTTTGATGGCGGCTTGTACGTCCGGATGATTCGCATTGCCGAGATGTCCGTACGATGCCGCGAGATCCGAAGGCCCGACGAAGAGCGCATCGACGCCGTCGACGGCCGCGATTTCGTCGATGGCTTCGACGGCCGCGCGGCTTTCGATCTGCACCGCGACGGCGATGTTGTCGTTGGCCAGGGCGAAGTAATTGGGCACCGTGCCATACCGGTTGCCCCGATGCCCGACCGACACGCCGCGAATGCCCTGCGGCGGATAGCGTGTGGATGCCACGGCGCGGCGAGCGTCGTCGGCGCTATCGACGAACGGAACGAGAAAGTTGACGAAGCCCGCGTCGAGCAAGCGCTTGATGGCGACGGCGTCGTTGGCCGGTGGCCGCACCACGGGCGCACTGACGCTGTCTTTTAGCGCCATATGCTGCGGAATCAGCGTGATGGAATCGTTGGGCGCGTGCTCGGCGTCGAGCAGAATCCAGTCGAAGCCGACAACGCCGAGCAATTCCGCGACGATAGGACTGGCAAGCGACGTCCAGCATCCAATCACTTTCTTGCGTGCGAGAAGCGCCGCCCGGAAGGTATTGGGCAAAGCTTGATAAGGTGCCGTTGATGACATGGTGTCTCCTTGAGCGACTGTCTTTCGATGAGAAGCCGGTGTCTGAGATTGCAAATGTCATCAGACGTCTTAACACAGGGTACTGTGTTTTCATTCACATTAGACAGCGGAGTTAACCCTTAATCCTTTTTGCGGCCACGTTTGAAGCGGTACCGTTGAACGCGGCCAGTTATATGACATCCTATTTGATAAGCGCTACGAGCGCTGGAATCGCCGAGTTGACGAACGAACGGCGTGACGACAAGATGCGTTGTCTGACATCCAAGTTACAAGCGCTGCCCATGGCGCGGACAAGATGTCCGACCACACCATTCTTCCCAACATCAAGAGAACATGGCGAGTTTGACCGATAAAGTTGTCACCACGTTGTTCGAGGAAATCGAGCGCGGCGTTCTGCGACCTGGCGACCGGATTCCAACCGAAGCCGCGTTGATGAAGCAACTGTCGGTGAGCCGGTCGGTGGTGCGCGAAGCGGTGTCGCGGTTGCAGGCGGCGAATGTCGTCGAGACGCGGCATGGCGTCGGCACTTTCATTCTGGCGCCGTCCGGGCGCGAGACCGTTCGCTTACCGGGCGTCGAGTTGTCGAACCTGCTGGACATCATGGCGATCATCGAGTTTCGCATCGATCTGGAAGGCGCTGCCGCCGCGCTCGCCGCGGGACGCCGTACGGAGCAGCATCTGAAGCAGATTGCCGCGACGCTCAGAAACTTCGAGGATCAACTGACGAGCGGCAGCACCGATGTTCTCGAACACGACGTCGAGTTTCATCTGCAAATTGCGCGGGCAAGCGGCAACCGATATTTCCACGACGTCCTGAGCCAGATGGGCCGAGGCGTGAGTCCTCGCACGCGGCTTGGCCGGGCGGAGTTGGCGGAGCTGGATCAGATCGAACGCCTGCGCAATGTGCTGAGTGAACACAAGGCGATTTATCGGGCGATCGTGCGTCAGGACAGCGACGACGCACGCGCAGCAATGCGCCTGCATCTGAGCAACAGCCGTGAGCGGTTGAAAGACGTGCATGCGTCGGCTGCGGTCTGAAACATCGCACGGGTTTTGAGCAGCGCGCCTCGTCTGTCTAAGTTAACAAAAGGATTCGTATATATACGTAGTAATAGTTAACAAGCACGAGGCGTTTCAGTGGATAAGTACCGTCGTGCTTTTCCGATCAACGAGTTGGCGATTTAACAAGTCCGGTATGGCGAGCGCGTTTGCGGACGGAAGCTGGGACAACTTTCGGTGTTTGCGGGTTAACGCGAAGTTATCCAGAAACCGCCAACAGATGAACAGTCGAGCTGTTGACAGGGTTGTCCACAGGCGTCTGGCCACGCGCACCTGGTTGGTCGAGATCGTCTTAGTCATGGCGTCGAGGGTTTCGACGGTTATCGACAGGTTGTCGGCGTAGCGTTTGAAGTCCGATGCGATGTTCGCGATTCGATCGATGGAGCGCGCAGCGACACGTGGGGCGATGCCGGTCTTGCTGGCGAGCTTCATGAGATGCTCGCGCGTCACGGCCTCGCCTCTCCGCTGACATTCATTCGATGCTCGCCGCCCGGACCTGAATTAAACGTGAGGTCGTACGCGGGTGAAAACTGCCGGCGGCCATCCGCGTCCATCACGAAGGAAAAGTTCTTGGTGTGATCGTCGCGATTGTCGAAGACGACGTTGAACACGCATCGCTCGGAGGCCTGAAGTACTTCGCGTACATCGCGCGTTATGAACTGCATGAGTCGCAAGAGCGTGACGTAGTCCATCTGAGGGACGCGAAAGTCGGCGTGCGCCACGCCGGCTGCCGTACGCATGGGGACCCGCATGCAGCTCGCGATCGAATCGTTCGATACCAAAGGCGGCCATGGAATCGCCGAGATCGAAATAAGCCGTGACGGGCATTCGTAGCTCGCACGCAGTTGCAATGGCGCCGTACATGGCCTCGACCGCGCAGACTTCCTTGTGATCGGAGCGCGGCTTGAGTTCGAAAGGGAGATCCAGATTGTCGGCAAGGCCCAACATGCCATTGCGACGCGGATAAAAGAATCGAGCGACCCTTGTCCGCCGCGTTCGATATTGCGCAGTGCGCGCGTCGTTATGCCGGCGCGGCTTGCCACGTCTTTCCTGTTGGAGATTTTGCGCAAGGCGGTGAGCGCGCAGGCGCTGGCCTGATTCCTCCCAAATCTCAGCTGAGCTTGCTAAGTTAAAGCGCGTTTTTTTGCCGGTTAAATGCAAAGATTGACGCTTACCGGCGTTGTTTTACCGCTTAGAAAAGGGTGCCACTTGTTTCAGGATATGCCCATCCAACAAAAACGCCCCCGAAGGGGCGCTTTACAAAACTCGCGACGGCACCAACCCAACTTCACTCCACCGTCACCGACTTCGCCAAGTTCCGCGGCTTATCCACATCCGTCCCGCGTGCACAAGCGGTGTGATACGACAGCAATTGCAGCGGCACCACATGCAAAATCGGCGAGAGCGCGCCGTAATGCTCGGGCATGCGGATGACATGAATGCCCGCCTCGCTGACGATGCGCGTATCCGCATCCGCGAACACATAAAGCTCACCGCCGCGCGCCCGCACTTCCTGCATGTTCGACTTGAGCTTTTCAAGCAGCGTATCGTTCGGCGCGACGGTCACGACCGGCATCGCCTCGGTCACCAGCGCGAGCGGCCCGTGCTTCAGTTCGCCCGCCGGATAAGCCTCCGCGTGGATATACGAAATCTCCTTGAGCTTCAACGCGCCTTCCAGCGCGATCGGATAATGCAGCCCGCGCCCGAGGAAAAGCGCATTCTCCTTGCGCGCGAATTCCTCCGACCACGCGATGATCTGCGGCTCCAGCGCCAGCACGCTATTCAACGCCGCCGGCAAGTGACGCAACTGACCGAGATAAGCCGCTTCCTGCTTTGCATCGACGAAACCGCGCAGCTTCCCGAGCGTCACCGCCAGCACGAACAAGCCGACGAGCTGCGTCGTGAACGCCTTCGTCGACGCCACGCCAATCTCCGTGCCCGCATGCGTCAGGAACGCGAACTCGGTCTGTCGCACCATCGCGCTCGTCGCAACGTTGCAGACCGCGAGCGTGTGCTTGTGGCCGAGCGATTGCGCGTGCTTGAGCGCGGCGAGCGTGTCGGCGGTTTCGCCCGATTGGGATACCACCACGACCAACGCTTTCGGATTCGGCACCGACTCCCGATACCGATACTCGCTCGCAATCTCGACCTGCGTTGGAATCTTCGCGATAGATTCGAGCCAGTACTTCGCCGTCAAACCCGCGTACGAACTCGTGCCGCACGCCAGAATGAGCACGCTGTCGATTTCCGCGAACACCTCGCCGGCCGTCGCGCCGAATAGCTCCGGGTCGAAGTGATCGGCTTGCGGAATCGTGTCGGTGATAGCGCGCGGCTGCTCGAAGATTTCCTTTTGCATGAAATGGCGATACGGCCCAAGCTCCACGGCGCCGCCGTACGCCGTCACCACGCGCACTTCGCGCTTCGCGGGCAGACCCGCCCGATCGAAAATCTTCACGCCATCGAGCGAAAGTTCGACGACATCGCCTTCTTCGAGGAACGAGAAACGGTCCGTGCTGCCCGCAATGGCGAGCGCATCGGACGCGAGGAAATTCTCGCCATCGCCCAGACCCACGACGAGCGGCGAACCCTGCCGCGCGCCCACCACCGTATGCGGCTGATCCTTATGAATGACCGCGATGGCATACGCGCCATGCAATTGCGCGACGGCTTCGCGCACGGTCTGGAACAGATCACCGCGATACATGCTGTGAATCAGATGCGCGATGACTTCGGTATCCGTCTGCGATACGAACTCATAGCCCTTGCCGCGCAGCATCTCGCGCAACGCCTCGTAGTTCTCGATGATGCCGTTATGCACGAGCGCCACGGTATCGCGCGAAAAGATGGGATGTGCGTTGTCGGTGACGGGCGCGCCATGCGTGGCCCAGCGCGTGTGCGCAATGGCCGTCATGCCGGCGAGTCCCGATTGCTTCACCTGTTCGTCGAGATCGGCCACGCGGGCGACGCTGCGCGCGCGGCGCGGCTCGCCGTTGCTCAATACGGCGACGCCGCACGAGTCGTAGCCGCGATATTCGAGGCGTCGCAGGCCTTCGACGAGCACCGGGACGATATTACGTTGCGCAACCGCGCCGACAATTCCACACATGGCGTTGATCCTTTCAGACTTAGTTTCGTGCGCGCGCCGCAATGCAGTCCGCGCGCGTTGTTCAGACCTTCTTCGCCTTGACCGGGCGAACGTAGCCCGGCTTGCTGACCTGCACTTTCTCGTTCAGCACGAGTTCGCCTTCGCCGACATCCTTCCACACGGTCGTGCCCGCCGCGATGGTGACGCCGCGACCGACGCGCACGGGCGCGACGAGCTGCGTATCCGAGCCGACGAACACGTCGTCTTCGATGATCGTGCGATGCTTGTTCGCGCCGTCGTAGTTACAGGTAATGGTTCCAGCGCCGACATTGACCCGCGCGCCGATGTCCGCGTCGCCGATATAGGTCAGGTGGTTCGCCTTGGAACCGTGGCCTAGCACCGCGTTCTTCACTTCGACGAAGTTGCCGACGTGCGCTTCGTCGCCAAGCACCGCGCCCGGACGCAGCCGCGCATACGGCCCGAGCACGACATTCGCGCCGGTCTTGCCGCCTTCGATATGCGTGTACGCGTCCACGCGCGCGCCTGTGCCGATGGTGGCATTGCGAAGCACGCAGTTCGGACCGATGGTCACGTCATCCGCCAGCGTCACGCGGCCTTCGAAGACGCAATTCACGTCGATGAAAACGTCCGCGCCGCATTCGAGCGTGCCGCGTACGTCGATGCGGGCCGGGTCCGCGAGCGTCACGCCCGCTTCGAGCAGCGCGTAAGCCACGTTGCGCTGATGCACGCGCTCCAGTTCCGCCAGCTGAATCTTGCTGTTCACGCCGAGCGTTTCCCATTCGGCATCGGGCTGCGCCGTCACCACTTCGACGCCTGCTTCGATGGCGCGCTCGACTACATCGGTGAGATAAAACTCGCCCTGCGCGTTGTTGTTCTTAAGCGACGCGACCCACGCTTCGAGCGTGCGCGTGGGCGAAACGACAATGCCCGTGTTGATCTCCGCAATCCGCCGCTCTTCCTCGCTCGCATCTTTTTGTTCGACGATTTTCTGCACGGAACCGCTGGCATCGCGCACGATCCGGCCGTAGCCGGCCGGATCGGCCACCGTTACCGTCAGCACGCCGTAGCGTTCGCCGCCGGCAGCATCGAGCAGGCGTTGCAACGTGCTTGCGCGCGTGAGCGGCACGTCGCCGTAGAGCACGAGCGTCGGCACGGAGGGATCGAGCAGCGGCAGCGCCTGTTGCACCGCGTGGCCCGTGCCGAGTTGCTTGTCCTGGACGGCGAACTGCACGTCGGGCGCGCCGACGGCTTCGCGCACCTTGTCCGCGCCGTGACCGATCACCACGACGAGCCGCGTTGGCGAAAGCGTGCGCGCCGTGTCGATGACATGCGCGAGAAGCGGCTTGCCCGCCAGCGGATGAAGGACCTTCGGCAGAGCGGAGCGCATGCGCTTGCCCATGCCGGCAGCCAGAATCACGATGTTCATTGACGGATTTCTTGCGAAGAATGGTTGCGGCCAATATAGCACGCAGGCCTTTTGACGCAGTGCGGTAAATGCCACGCTGCGCCTTGTCGGGAAAGGCTCAAAGGTCGTCGAACTGCACGATTGAAATCGCGTTTGCCGGCCCGGACGGTTCGCTCGCGCACGGTTCTTCGTCGAAGGCAAGATCGCCGTTTGCGTCCGCCTCGCCCGTCGCGCGCAATCCGGCGAACGGAAAGAGCTTGTGATCCATCAAATGCGACGGCACGACATTAGTCAGCGCGTTGAACATGTTGTCCACTCGACCGGGAAAACGCTTGTCCCAATCGCGCACCAGCGCCTTCATTTCCGCGCGCTTCAAGTTGGGCTGACTGCCGCACAGATTGCACGGGATGATCGGAAACTCGCGCAACGCGGCGTATTTTTCCAGATCGGTTTCCTTCACGTAGGCAAGCGGGCGAATCACGATGTTCTTGCCATCGTCCGATTGCAGCTTGGGCGGCATGCCCTTCAGCTTGCCGCCATAAAACATGTTGAGCAAAAGCGTTTGCAGAATGTCGTCGCGATGATGCCCGAGCGCGATCTTGGTCGCGCCCAGTTCGCCCGCCACGCGGTACAGAATGCCGCGCCGCAGCCGCGAGCACAGCGAACACGTCGTCTTGCCTTCCGGCACCAGCCGCTTGACGATGCTGTACGTATCCTGGTTCTCGATATGAAACGGAATGTCCAGCTTGCTCAGATATTCGGGCAGCACATGCTCCGGAAATCCCGGCTGCTTCTGATCCAGATTGACGGCCACGAGTTCGAAGTTGATCGGCGCGCGCTCGCGCAGGCGCATGAGAATTTCGAGCATCGCGTAACTATCCTTGCCGCCGGACAGACACACCATGACCTTGTCGCCTTCCTCGATCATGTTGAAGTCGCCGATCGCCTCGCCGACTTGCCGCGCGAGCCGCTTGAAGAGCTTGTTGTTCTCGTAGGCTTCCTTCTGCTGACGGCGCGTCAGCGCTTCGCGCGCGGGCTTTTGCTCGTCGGGCGCTTGCAGTGTCTCGGGCGCGTTCATGCTCGTTCCTCTTTGATACGGAAGACTTCGACGCCCACCGCGTCGCAGTCGGGATACACGTCGGGTTTTTCTGTCGATACCACCACGGCCCGCACATTCGGATGCGCGAGCAGCGCGGCGGCGACATCGTCGCAGAGTGTTTCCTGCAGATGGATGTGGCCGCGCTTCACGCGCTCGGCGATGGTCGAGCGCATGAAGTCGTAGTCGACGACTTCGGCGAGCTTGTCCGCGACGGGCGTGGACAGCGCGAGCGGCACGAACAGTTCGACGTTGATCACGACGCGTTGCTCGCCGCGCTTCTCGAAGTCATGCACACCGATATTGATGCGCACTTCGTAGTTGCGCAGAAAAAGCCGCCGGCAATCGGCCAGCCGGGGATGCGAAAGTGCGGCAAGCATGGGTTCGTTCCAAAAGTTGATACGCGGCGCGCGGGCTACAGCTTCGGCGCGCCGAACAGGTACATCACGTCGCGCGGGCTCGGCACGAGATGCTGGCCGCCATCGACCACGAGCGTCGTGCCGGTCATGCCGTGCGCGTTCGCCAGAAAGCACGCGGCCTCCGCGACGTCGCGCACCGTGGACGCCCGCTTGAGCGGCGTCACGCGATGCGCCGCCGCGAACGATTCCGGCGTCTGCCCGGCGGAAATCAGCGTCAGTCCCGGCGCGAGGCCGACGACGCGCAGCTTCGGCCCCAGCGCCTGCGCGAGCGCGACGGTGGCGTTTTCCAGCGCGGCCTTCGTGAGCGTGTACGACAGGTAATCCGGGTTCATGTTGTACAGCTTCTGATCGAGCACGTTGATGACAACGCCGCGTTGCGTGTCGTCATCGGCGGCGGATTCAGGCGTGATTTCGTGCAACAGACGCGCAAGCGTGAGCGGCGCGGCGACGTTGATCGCGGTCATCTCGAGCAGCTTCGCATAGCCAAAGTCGGTGGCCGTGTCTTCGTCGAAACGCGATGCGCAGTTCACCACGCAATTCAGCGCGCCGAATGCCTCGACACACGCCGGCACGAGCCGCGCCACTTCCGCTTCGATGCCGAGATCCGCGTGCAATGCGGCCGCGCGCCGGCCAAGCGCTTCGATTTCGACGACGGTCTCGAGCGCTTCACGCGCAGAGCCGCCGTAGTGCACGGCGACGTCCCAGCCCTGGCGAGCGAATTCCAGCGCGACGCCGCGCCCTATGCGCCTGGCGCCGCCGGTCACGAGTACGACGCGGGACCGCGCAGCCGAAGCGGGCGAAAGCGGCGAATTTGCGGAAGATAACGGCGTGGAGGCGCTCATTTACAATACTGGGATGAATCCGAAAGCTCGACAATCCGACAGTTTACCTGCTCCCGGCGCGGATGCACTCGCCCAGTCCGACGCACTTTCCGCGCTGATTTGCGAGCGTATCGCCGAGGCGGGCGGCTGGCTGCCGTTCGACCGCTACATGGACCTCGCGCTGTATGCGCCCGGACTCGGCTATTACAGCGGCGGCGCGACAAAGTTCGGCCGGCGCGCGGAAGACGGCAGCGACTTCGTCACCGCGCCGGAATTGTCGCCCTTGTTCGCGACGACGCTCGCGCGGCCCGTGGCGCAGGCGCTCGAACAGAGCGGCACGCGCCGGCTGATGGAGTTCGGCGCGGGCACGGGCAAGCTCGCGGCGGGTTTGCTCAACGCGCTCGCCGAACTGGACGTGGCCTTCGATAGTTACGCAATCGTCGATCTTTCCGGCGAATTGCGCGCGCGCCAGCGCGAGACAATCGAAGCGCAGGCGCCCGCGCTCGCCGCCAAGGTCATCTGGCTCGATGCATTGCCGGATTCGTTCGAAGGCGTGGTGATCGGCAACGAAGTGCTGGACGCCATGCCGGTGCGACTCGTGGTGCGCAAGCTCGGCGCGTGGCACGAGCGCGGCGTGGTCGTGCTGAACGACCGTTTTGCTTTCGATGACCATCCCGTGGAAATCGACGAGCAAATCGAATTGATCGATGCCGCCATCGACGAAGCCAACGACGAGCCATTCACCGAATACGTGACCGAAACGCACGAGGCGGCGCTCGGCTTCACGAAGACCGTTTGCACCATGCTCACGCGCGGCGCGGCGTTTTTCATCGACTATGGATTTCCGCGCCGCGAGTTCTATCACGCGCAGCGCGCGACCGGAACGTTGATGTGTCATTACCGGCATCGCGCGCACACGGACCCGTTTCTCTATCCGGGCTTGCAGGACATCACGGCGCACGTCGAATTCACGGGGATCGCGGAAGCAGGCACGGAAGCCGGCGCCGATCTGCTGGGCTTCACATCGCAGGCGCGCTTTTTAATGAACGCCGGTATCACCGACGTACTCAACGAACTCGATCCCGCCGACGTGCGGCGCTTTTTGCCCGCCGCCAACGCCGTGCAGAAATTGCTTTCGGAAGCAGAGATGGGCGAACTCTTCAAGGTGATCGCGTTTTCGCGCGGCATTCCCGGCACGCTCGACGCCTTCTCGGCCGGCGACCGTTCCCATACGCTCTGAGCCATTGCCATGATCCGCTGGCTTCTGACTACGTTTGTCGCGCTGATGGTGCTGTCGGCTTGCTGGCCGTGGCTCCGCAAGCTCGGCGTCGGGCGCTTGCCGGGCGACTTCACGCTGCGCATCTTTGGACGCGAATACTCGTTTCCGTTCATGTCGACGCTGCTGCTGTCGATGTTGCTGTCGCTGATCGCGCGCGCGCTCTAGCCGTTACAGAACCGCCTTCACCGCTTCGACCCGCGCATCGTGCACGGCGTCTTTTATGCGGGCGGGCTGATTGGCGAAGCGTTGCGCGACCGCGCCGGCATCGACGGAACGGGCCGCGACTAGCGCCTCGCGCAGCCGTTCAGCCTGTGGATAAGGCTGCTGTTCCAGACCGAGCCGACCGCGCGCATCGGCGAGACATGCCTGCAAGGCTTCCGCGAAACGCGCGGGTTTGCGCAACGCGTCGGCGCGTTCGAAGAGGCGCACCAGCGCGGCCGCGCCCGCGTCCATGACGCGATGAATGTTGCCGTGCTCGCGCGCGACGAGTACCGCCAGATCGCGGCACTCGTTCGGCACGCGCAAGCGGTCGCAAAGCGGCTTCAGGAGATCGACGCTGCGCCCTTCGTGACCAAGATGGCGCGGCAGGATATCGTCCGGCGTGGTCGCCTTGCCGAGATCGTGAGTGAGCGCGGCGAAGCGCACCGGCAACGCAAACCCCTGCGACGCCGCGTAGTCCACCACCATCATCACGTGGACGCCGGTGTCCACTTCAGGGTGATAGTCGGCGCGTTGCGGCACGCCCCAAAGCGCGTTGACTTCGGGGAGAATGCGCGCCAGCGCGCCGCAACCGCGCAGGATCTCGAACATGCGAGAAGGCTTCTTTTCCATCAGACCGCGCGAGACTTCCTGCCATACGCGCTCGGGCACGAGGGCATTGACTTCGCCCGCCTCGACCATTTTCTTCATCAGCGCTTCGGTTTCCGGCGCGACTGAAAAATCGGCGAAGCGCGCCGCGAAACGAGCGAGACGAAGAATACGCACCGGGTCTTCGATGAACGCATCGCCCACATGCCGGAAGAGTTTCTGCGCGAGATCGGCGCGGCCGTTGAACGGATCGATCACCGGGCCGGTCAGTTCGCCATCGGGATTCACTTCGCGCGCCATTGCATTGATGGTCAGATCGCGCCGCGTCAAGTCCTCTTCGAGCGTCACGTCCGGCGAGTAGTAAAACTGGAAGCCGTGATACCCCGCCGCCGTCTTGCGCTCGGTGCGCGCGAGCGCGTATTCCTCGTGCGTCCGCGGATGCAAAAACACCGGGAAATCCTTGCCCACCGGCTTATAGCCTTGCGCCACCATTTGCTCGGGCGTGGCTCCAACCACGACATAATCGCGATCCACCACCGGCACGCCGAGCAATTCGTCGCGGATCGCGCCGCCAACCGCGTAAATGTTCATTGCGCGATTTCCTGCTTTGCATCCTCGATCCACGCCGCGACCGCGGGCAATGCGGTCACGCGCTGCGCATAGGCACGCGATTCATCGTCAAGCGACGGCTCGTAGGAATTGAAGCGCATGACGACCGGCGCGAACATGGCATCCGCAATACCGAACTCGCCGAACAGAAACGGCCCGCCCGACTTCGCCAGGCAATCGGCCCACAACGCTTCGATGCGCGCGATATTCGCCAATGCGCCTTCGCTTGCGCCTTTGCCTGGCGCGTGCGTGCGAATTTCCATGGGCATCGACTGACGCAAGTCAGCGAAACTCGCGTGCATCTCGGCGCTGATGCTGCGCGCATGAGCCCGCGCGCCGGCATCGCGCGGCCACATCGCGTGGTCGGGAAAGCGCTCGGCGAGGGTCTCCATGATTGCAAGCGACTCCCACACGGAGGCGCCGTCGTCGGTGACGAGACACGGCACCTTGCCCGATGGCGACACTTCGAGAATGCGCGCCTTGGTATCGGGCTGACCGAGACGGATCAGCGTTTCCTCGAAGGGAATGCCGAAGTGCTTCGCCAGCACCCAAGGGCGCATGGACCAGGAAGACGTGTTCTTGTCACCAATGACGAGTTTCATGCGATCGATGTTCAGCGATGCGCCGTGGCGCGAAAAGAATTGAAGCGCGAGCGATTCGACGCGCCCGTCAGATACAACGGCGCAATCGCTTCGATGCTCGCCGGTTCGCCGATGCCCAGTTCGGGCGCAAGCGGGCCGCTCGCAATATTCGGCGTTTTCATGGAATCGAGATTGTCGCGCGAAATCAGCGGTTCACCGGGCGCGAGTTCGAGCGTCATCGCCTGAAGGCGGCCAAGGCTCTCGGGCAGCTTGATGATGCGCGAATGCTTGCCGATGGTCGCGCCCGCAAAGCGCACCAGCTCCGCGAGCGTAAAGACGCCCGGCCCCGCGAGTTCGTAGACCATGCGGTTGGCCGCGTCGAGGTCGAGCACGTTGACCATGGCCTTGGCCACGTCGCCGACGAAAATAGGCTGGAACTGCGCGTCGGCGCAAGCCAGCGGAATCACCGGGAACATGCGTTCGAGGAAGGCGAACTGATTCAGCAGATTGTCCTCGGGACCGAAAACGACGGAGCTTCGAAAAATGGTCCAGTCGAGGCCCGAGTCGCGCACCGCCTTTTCGCCGTCGCCCTTCGAGCGCAAATACATGCTCGGACCTTCCGAATCCGCGCCGATCGCGCTCATGTGCAGCAGCCGGCGCACGCCTTTCGCCGCGCACGCCGCCGCGATCTTGCGCGGCAACTCGACGTGTGCTTTCTCGAACTCAGGCCCATAAGGCTCGCCGCGCCGCCCTTGCAGCACGCCGACGAGGTTGATCACCGCGTCGGCCTCCGCGACGAAAGCCGCGAGTTGCGCGGGATCGTGAATATCGGTTTCGATGACATCGACGGGAAGAAGCGTCAGATGCGCCGCGTTGGAACGGCGCCGCGTGGCAATTCGCACGTTCTTGCCGAGATCGACCAGCGCGTTGACGAGATGACTTCCGATGAAACCCGAACCGCCGATGAGCGCTACCTTTTGATGTCGCATATTCGCCTCTTGAGTCGCGGCTTTGTGAGTGCGCTTTGACGAATGCGAACGGCGAAGGGGCAGCCGCGCGCCCGTTCCGTTTATTCGTGCAACGAAACCGCGACGCGCGGTGCAAAAGAACTACGGCGCGATATATCCCAGCCGCGTCTTCAGCGATTGCGGACGGCCTTCGAACAGTGCCGCGTAATAGACGGTGTTCGACAACACGTTCTTGACGTAATCGCGCGTCTCGGTGAACGGAATGGTTTCAGCAAAAATCGCGCCCTCGACAGGCGCGCGCAAATCCTGCCGCCATTGCTTCGGCCGGCCGGGACCTGCGTTGTAACCGGCAGTGGCGAGCACGGGCGAGTTATCGAATTGATTGTAGATCATCGACAGGTAATTTGTGCCGAGCAGAATGTTGGTGTTGATGTCGTTCATTTGCGCGCGCGACACCGGACCCATGCCGATTTTCTTGGCGACGAGTTGCGCCGTGCCAGGCATCAGTTGCATCAAGCCGCCCGCGCCTACTTCCGAACGCGCGTTGATGATGAAGCGCGATTCCTGGCGAATTAGCCCGTATGCCCATTCGATATCGAGCCCGGTGGTTTGCGCATCGCGCTCGACGATATCGCGGAACGGCGACAGATAACGCAGCGTGAAGTCGTGCTCGGTCTTCGTCTTGTCGGCGGTGTTCACCGTGCGGTCGAACAGTTCGATGCGCTTTGCATACTGCGCGGCGGCGATGAGTTGCCGGTCCGTCATGCTGCGCAACGGCCAGTTCCATTCGCGGTTGCCTTCGAGCCGCATGTTCAGCGAGTAGAAACGTTGCGACAGCGCGAAGCCCGGCACCGACTGCATTTGCGCGATTTCGGCATCGCTCACGGTGGTGCGCGGCGGGACGCTGATCTTCTGGCCGGTTTCTTCCAGCGCGAGCTGGCCGTAGAAGTTGTATTGGTCCGCGATCGACTGGAATTCCTGATTGGCCGTTGCGGCGTCGCCCGCTTGCTTGACCGCGCGGCCGTGCCAGTAAGTCCACGCAGGCTGGCTGCGCAAGGTGGGCGGCATCTGGTCGATAGACCAGCGCACCATGTTCCAGTCGCCCGCGAGCAACGCGCTGCGCGTGCGCCATTCATATGCGGGGTTCGACAACTGCGCGTTCGCCGATAGCCGATACCAGTCCGACGCGGCCGGCATGCGCTTGATCGCCGCCTGATAACCGATGGTGCCCCAGCCGATCGCGCGTTCCTGCGCGGTGAGACTCGGCGCGACCGAACTGAACGTGGCCGCGGCCATTGCCGGATCGTTGCGAGCCATGCGCGTGATGGCGAGCAAGGTCAGTTGGTGCGCCGGCGTGTTCGGCATGACGCCGCGTGCGAGGTAAAGCGGCGGCTTGTTGACCGCGTCGTCGAGAAGCGAGCCTTTCGGCTTTTCCTGCCCGAGCGCTTCGACGATATTCGATCCGGTCGACGTGTAGTTCTGTTCGTAAGCGATGCGAATCTGCTGCCAGATGTCGTCGCTCGTGAACTGGCCTGACTCCGCAAGTGCGCCGATGAGATCGACGCAGCCGTCGCCGTACCATTTGGGATCGACGAGCAGCGCGCGCGCCGCTTCCGCGACGTTCTCGCCCTTCGAGAGACGCGCTTCGAGTGCATAGCACTTGACCTGCGTGTCGTCGTTGAGCACGAAGCGGGCATATTGCTGCTCGAAGTTCTTCCAGTCGTGACGGCTGCCGAGCACGACGAGATAATCGTTGCGCATGCGGTCGGCAATGGCCTGGCCGTCGTTGCGCTGCAGGAACGAGAGCACCGGCGCATCGGGCGCGTCGATGCGCGCGTGGCCTTGCGAATCGAAGAGTTGCGGCTTGATCGTGAAGTACTCGACGTAACTCGGCGCCGGATAGTTCGGGATTTGCGCGGCAAGAACGGCGGCTTTGGCCGGATCGTTCGCGCGCGCGGCATCGCGCAACTGCATGAAGATGCGGTCGTCGGACGACGGCGAGAAGTCTTCGTCGGGGCGAACCGCGGAAGCTGTTCCACAAGCGACGAGCGTCACTGCGGCAAGTGCGGTACCAGCCGCAAGATATACTCGGTCGAGGCGTTTTGACATCGTTATTACTGGAGCGCGAGGTGGTCCAAAGATCGGTTGAAAGCATAGCACGCAACGTTTGCGCGGAACCTAAAAGCGCATTGCGTTCCACGCTTCTCGCAAGCCGCGAAGCACAGCGTGACGATCCCGCGCAAGCCGAAAGAAACAAGGCGCTCGCGACACGCATCGAGGCGTTGCTCGCGGAGCATGCGGTCAAGTGCATCGGCTTTTATTGGCCCGTTGCGGGCGAATTCGATGCGCGCGCTTTGCTCACGCGCTGGCTCGCGGCAGACGCGACGCGCGCCGCCGCGTTGCCCGTGGTGGTCGAGCCCAAGGCGCCGATGGCCTTCCACGCATGGCATGCGCAAATGCCGATGAAGGAAGGCCGCTATCGCATTCCCGTGCCTGCCCAGGAAACCCGCGTGACGCCGGATCTGTTGCTGATTCCATGCGTCGGTTTCGATCTGCAGCGCTTGAGACTGGGTTACGGCGGCGGCTACTACGATCGCACGCTCGCCGCCTGGCCGAATGGCGAACGCCCCGTGACTATCGGGATTGCCTACGAATCGGGCAAATGCGATGCGCTCCCGCGCGAGACTCACGACTTGCCGCTTGGAGCCATCGTTACCGAGGCTGCCGTCTACTGACTTAAAGCGATGTCGCCGCGCGCGCGGCGGTATCGTAAAGACCGGATGCGTTGCGCATGAGTTGCGCGGCGTCGCCAATCTGCTCGTTTGTCAGCCCGCTCTCGCGCAGCGTCGACATAAGACAGCTCTCCCGCACTTCACGATACTTCCCGCACAACTCGCGCCCTGCCGCCGTTGCGGAAAAGAACACTTCCTTGCCCGTCTTCTCGCTTTTCACGTAACCGCGCGCCACCAGTTTCTTGAGTGCATACGTGGCAACGTGGGTATCCTCGATATTGAGGACGAAGCAGATATCGGCAAGCTTTTTCTTGCGATCGCGATGGCTCACGTGATGCAGCAGCGATACTTCCACGGCGGTCATGTCCTTCGCGCCCGCCGCCGACATGCAACGCACCATCCAGCGATTGAACGCGTTGCTCACCATGATGAGCGCGTATTCGAACTCCGATAACTCGGCGCTGACTTCTGACACGAGATGCTCGGACGAGACGATCTTGGTAGGGTGACGCGACATGGCGAGGACCGTTGAAAAGTGCGTGGAGTGTATCCGAACGATATCGCGCAGCCGCGACCTTGCGTCACGAACTACACTCCGAACAAACGCTTATTGATAAATTGTCGATAATTTATTGACAATGTAGCATTCTGACGCGTTGCTGGCCGCATGGACGGCGCGCGCAAGGGACCAGAGAGGCATGACGAAACCACGTATTCATCCGCTTGGCGACAACGCGCTCGTGTGCGAATCCGCGCCACCGGCGACGCTCGATTGTCAGCGCCGCATCTGGGCGCTCGCCGACATCGCGCGGCTCATGCCGCACGTCGTCGAAGTCGTGCCGGGCATGAACAACCTGACCATCGTCTTCGACCCGCTCGAAGCCGATTACGAAGCCCTCGCGGCGCAACTCGAAGAAGGTTGGGAAGCGGCCACGCCATCGGATACAGGCGGCGCGGAGATCGAGATTCCGGTGCGCTACGGCGGCGCGGACGGCCCCGATCTGAGTTCGCTCGCCAAGCATGTCGGCCTTTCCGTCGATGAAGTCGTGAAGCGTCACACCGAAGCCGAATACGTCGTCTTCTTTCTCGGTTTTCAGCCGGGCTTCGCCTACATGGGCGGCCTCGATCCCGCGCTGCACACGCCGCGCCGCGCGGAACCGCGCCTCGAAGTGCCGGCGGGTTCGGTCGGCATCGGCGGGGCGCAGACGGGTATCTATCCCGCTGTATCGCCCGGTGGATGGAATCTGCTCGGCCGCACCGACCTCAAGCTTTTCGATCCGGCCCGCAACCCGCCGACGCTCATGCAACCCGGCGACCGCGTGCGCTTCACGGCGCTGGAGGTGCGCGCATGATCGAAATAAAACGCGCGGGCGTGCTCTCGTCCGTGCAGGATCTCGGGCGCCACGGTTATCGGCATCTCGGCGTGAGTTCGGGCGGCGCGCTCGATGCGCTGTCGCTGGAAATCGGCAATCGTATCGTCGGCAACAAGGCGGATGCGGCGGGTATCGAAGTCACGTTCGGGCCGACCGTGCTGCGCTTCTCGCGCGCGACGCGCGTGGCGATTACCGGCACGGACTTCGGCGCGACGCTCGACGACGAGCCGGTTTATTCGTGGTGGAGTTTGCCCGTGCGCGCGGGCCAGGAACTGACGCTGCGCGCGGCCAAGCGCGGCATGCGCGGCTACGTGTGCATTGCGGGCGGTATCGACGTCTTGCCGATGCTCGGCTCGCGCAGCACCGACCTCGGCGCATGCTTCGGCGGCCTGGGCGGACGCGCGCTTGCCGACGGCGACCGTTTGCCTGTCGGCGTGCCGCAACCGCACAAGGGCATCGCGTTTTCGCCGGAAGAACCGGCCTTCGGCGTGAAGGCGCCCGCGTGGTGCAAGTTCGTGCTCGTCGATGAACCCGTGCGGCGCGGCCGACATGCGCCGGGCGTCGACTGGGCCGTGCCGATTCGCGTGCTGCGCGGTCCGGAATACGCGAGCTTCACGGAGAAGGCGCAGCGCGACTTCTGGAACGAGGAATGGACCATCACGCCAAACAGCAACCGCATGGGCTTTCGCCTTGCGGGCACGGAGCTCGAACGCGGCGAGAAGATCGAACTGCTGTCGCACGCGGTCCTGCCCGGCACGATTCAAGTGCCGCCGAACGGCCAGCCCATCGTCCTGATGGGCGACGCGCAATCCACGGGCGGCTATCCGAAGATCGGCGCGGTCATCAAGGCGGATTTGTGGAAGCTCGCGCAAGTGCGGTTGAACGGCGGCGTGCGCTTCATCGAAACGTCGCTGGAAGAAGCACGCCATGCGCTCGCCGAAGAGCGGCGCTATGTCAGTCAGGTGGGCACGGCCATCGCGATGCACGAGGAACGCTGCGCGCGTCTGGCTAAATCAACGTAACGACTTTGAACGATACGACATCATGGAAATCGATCTGAACGCCGATCTCGGCGAAGGCTGCGGCACCGACGAAGCGCTGCTCGAACTCGTCAGCTCCGCGAACATCGCGTGCGGCTGGCATGCGGGCGGCGCCACCGCGATGCGCGAGTGCGTGCGCTGGGCGGTGCAAAAAGGCGTGGCGATCGGCGCGCATCCGAGCTTCAACGATCCCGAGAACTTCGGCCGCAAGGAAATGGACTTGCCGCCCGAGGAAATCTACGCGGGCGTGCTGTATCAACTGGGCGCGCTGTCGGCCATTGCGCGGGCGGAAGGCGGACGTATCGCGCATGTGAAGCCGCACGGCGCGCTCTACAACCAGGCCGCGAAAAGCCCCGGGATAGCGGATGCCATCTGCTCCGCCGTGCATGACTTCGATCCGTCGCTGCTGATCTTCGGTCTCGCCAACAGCGGTCTCGTCGATGCGGCGCGGCGCGCGGGCTTGGTCGCCATCGAGGAAGTCTTCGCGGATCGCGGCTATCGCGCGGATGGCTCGCTCGTGCCGCGCAAGGAACCGGGCGCGCTGCTCGAGGATGAAACCGAAGTGCTCGACCGCACGCTCGCGATGGTGCGCGAGCAACGCGTGCAGGCCGTGTCCGGCGAATGGGTGCCGCTCAAGGCGCAGACCATCTGCCTGCATGGCGATGGCGCGCACGCACTCGAATTCGCGCGACGCATTCGCGGCGCGCTCGCCGATGCGGGCGTCGATGTCCGCGCCGCCCGCGCCGCCCGCGCCGCCCGCGCCGAATAAGCGATTTTCCGATGCATCGAACGCCCCGCCTGCCGGGGCGTTTTAACAAGCGCTATTTACGCGTCCGCTTCGAGGCGCGATGTCTAACCCCCGGTCTGGAGATCTCATGGCAACCGCAGTCAACTTATGGCCGCTCATCGGCGTGGCCGTCATCATCGTGGGCTTCGTGCTGCGCTTCAATCCGATGCTGATCGTCGCCGCAGCGGCGATCGTCACCGGCTTCGCGGCGCACTTTCCCGTGGAGCGCATTCTGACCACCATCGGCACCGGCTTTCTGAAGACGCGCAATATTCCGCTCATCATCTTGCTGCCGCTCGCGGTGATCGGCCTGCTCGAACGGCATGGCTTGCGTGAACGCGCGCAGACGTGGATATCGAGCATTCGCGCGGCGACGGTCGGGCGACTGTTGATCGTCTATCTGCTCGTGCGCGAACTGACGGCGGCGGTCGGCCTCACGGGTCTCGGCGGCCATCCGCAAATGGTGCGACCGCTCCTCGCGCCGATGGCCGAAGGGGCCGCCGAAACGCGTTACGGCAAGCTCTCCGACGCGGTGCGCCACAAGCTGCGCGCATATTCGGCGGCAACCGACAACGTCGGCCTCTTCTTCGGCGAGGACATCTTCGTGGCGTTCGGCGCCATCGTGCTGATGGTCACGTTCCTCAAGGAAGCGGGCATCGTCGTGGAACCCATGCATGTTGCCGTGTGGGGCATTCCAACCGCGATCTGCGCGTTCCTCATCCACGGCTTTCGGCTGTGGCTGCTCGACCGGCGCCTGACGCGCGAACTCGGCGCGCTCACGCGCAATCTCGCGGGAGAGAAAGCATGACGCTCACCATCAACTATCTTTTCTATCTCGTCGGCATCGTGCTGGTGGTGGTCGCCGGCATGATCCTCACCGACAAGTCGCATCCGCGCCGCCTGACGACGGGCGTGTTCTGGCTCGTGTATGCGCTCGTGTTCCTGATCGGCGACTGGCTGCCGCCCGCGGTCGTCGGCGTGCTCGTGATCGCGATGGCGCTCATCGCCGGACTCGGCGGCGTGACCGGCGCGAAGCCGAAAATGCTGTCGGAGCAAACGCGCCGGCAGAGCGCCGCGCGGCTCGGCAACAAGCTCTTCGTGCCCGCGCTGACCATTCCGGTCGTCACCGTGATCCTGACGCTCGGCGCGAGCCATCTTGTCTTCGGCGGGCAACCGTTGATCGAGTTGAAGAACGTGACGCTGATCGGCTTCGGCATAGGCTGCGTGATCGCGCTGGCGGTGGCGTGCGTCATGACGCGCGATACCGTCGGCCAGTCGATGCGCGAGGCGCGCCGTCTCATCGACGCGCTTTCGTGGGCCGCCGTGCTGCCGCAAATGCTCGGCATGCTCGGACTCGTGTTCTCGGACGCAGGCGTCGGCAAGGCGGTCGCGCATGTGACGACGGCCTACATCAACCTCGACTATCGGCTCGTCGCGGTGACGGTCTATGTCGTCGGCATGGCGCTTTTCACGGTGGTGATGGGCAACGGCTTCGCCGCGTTTCCTGTGATGACGGGCGGTGTCGGCGTACCGATTCTCGTCGGCGTGTTCCATGGCAATCCGGCGACGATGGCCGGCATCGGCATGTTCTCGGGCTACTGCGGAACGCTGATGACGCCGATGGCCGCGAACTTCAACATGGTTCCGGCGGCGTTGCTGGAGTTGCCCGACAAGAACGCGGTGATCAAGGTGCAGGTGCCGACAGCGTTGTCGCTTCTGATCGTGAACATCTTTTTGCTGAACTGGCTGATGTTCATCTGAATCGGCAAAGCGTTCAGCCAGCCATCACGACGAAGCCGCGCTTTCTCAGCAGTTCGAGCACGCCGCGCGACCCGCCGAGATGCAGCGCCCCGATAGCCACGAACACCGGCTTGTCGGGCGCTGCCAGTTGCACCATCCGCGCGACGAAGCGGCGATTGCGCTCATATACCACGCGGTTATCCACCTGATCCGCGAGCGGCTTCGAGCGCGCAAGCTTGTTGCCCTTGGCGTCGTCCCAGGCTTTGAGCGCGTCCGCGTCGCCGATTCGCCAGAGCCGGTGCAGCTCTTTCACGTCGGCGATGTTTTCGGTTGGCGTCTGCACGAGATCCTGTGCGAGCATCTCGCGCTGTTGCGCGGAAGTCAGACGCGTGAACGTCGATATCTGTTCGTTCAAGGTTTCGAGCCCGACGATTTTTCCGCGCACATGCAGATAGACATTCTGCAACTGCGCCTCGGTGCCGTACTCGCTCTGAAAACCGGCCTTGAGCGTGTCGTATGTTTCGATCAGCATCGACGCGAGCCACGGACGCGTGTGCCGCAATTCCTTCAGCGCATCGGGATTGTTGCGCATGCGCGCTTGCACCGCCTGCCACATCGAATCCGGCAAATAATCGATCAGACATTCGCTGCGGCACATGCCGAAGCGATTCACGTCCTCTTGCGAAACGAGCAGTTCGTCGGGAGAGATTTCGAGCGCGAGTGTGGGCGATGCATAGAGCGCAGCCAGTATCGACTGGCGAAACGGCTGTTCGGCCGGATAGTCGGTCGCGAAACCGACATGCAGCGTGCCGAGCAAATAGATGGTGGTCGTGCCTTTGGTCGCAACGTAGAACGGCATGCGCGCCGGCGCCACGCGCACGGGACCGCTTGCCGTCGTGCCATCGGATCGATCCACGGCCGGCGCGGGTGCCGATGCGCCCGGTGCCGCCGCTACGTCCGCGCCGCCTGCGGGCTGAGGGGTGCCACCTGCCGGCGTACGCGATCCGACGACCGCGAAACCGGATGGCGTAACGACCGCGCCTGCCATGAACAGTACGAACGACAGCACAATGGCTGTCGCTCTGGCGGACGCCACGCGCGCGGCGCGCGGCTGGTCATATGAATACGGCACGAGCGACATCTTAAAACATTCACGCGACCCGCTGGACACGCGCTGTCGCTTCGAGACGATCGACTTGGAGCTTGACCGCGCGCCGCCTTCTTTGAACGAAGCTGGCGCGCGTCAAACCGCGCGTCGATGCGATTCAAACCTCCACGTCACCTACCTCCTCGGCGCGATGACACGAGACTTGCCGCCCGTCGACGACGCGCAGCGCCGGTTCCTCGGTTCTGCAACGATCGATCGCGTACGGGCAGCGCTGATGAAACGTGCAGCCCGATGGCGGATTGAGCGGCGAAGGCATTTCGCCCTGCAGCTTGATCTTGATGCGGCGATCTTCCTCGAACAACGCGGGCGTTGCCGACATCAAGGCGCGCGTGTACGGATGACGCGGTCGCGCGAAGATGGTTTTCTTGTCGCCGAGTTCGGCCACGCCGCCGAAGTACATCACCATCACGTCATCGGCAATATGCTCGACCACCGACAGGTTGTGCGAGATGAACACGTAGCTCGTGCCGAACTGCGCTTGAAGGTCCATGAAAAGATTGAGAATCTGCGCCTGGATCGAGACATCGAGCGCGGAGACGGGTTCATCGGCGACGACGATTTGCGGGTCGAGAATCATCGCGCGCGCAATCGCCACGCGTTGCCGTTGACCGCCCGAAAACATGTGCGGGTAGCGCGTCGCGTGTTCCGGTCTCAGGCCGACGGTGCGCATCATCTGCGCAATGCGTTGAGCGCGTTCGGTTGCGTTGAGCTTCGTGTTGATGGCGAGCGGCTCGCCGAGCGTCTGCTCGACGGTCTTACGCGGATTGAGCGAGGCAAACGGGTTCTGGAACACCATCTGCACGCGCTGCCGCAACGCGGCGATCTTGTCCTTGCTCGCGCCCGCCACGTCCTCGCCATCGATCAGAAGACGGCCCGATGTCGGCGTTTCGATCATCGTCAACTGACGCGCGAGCGTGGACTTACCGCAGCCCGATTCGCCGACGACAGCAAGCGTGCGCCCGCGCTGCAACTCGAACGACACGCCGTTCAGCGCCTTCACCGTGCCCTGCTCGAACATGCTGCGCTTGACGCTGTAATGCCGCGTGAGCTGATCGGCGGCGAGCACGATGTCCTTGTTGATTTCCTTCGGTACGGCGTTCATCGCGCGCCTCCTTCCACCACCACTTCGACATTCAACGGCTTGATGCAACGCGCGCGCACGGCCGCGTCGTTGGGGTCGAGCTGGAACAGATTCGGCCGCCCCTTCCAGCAGTCCTCGACGGCATATTTGCAGCGCGGCGCAAAGAGGCATCCACTGGGTCTGTCGTCGCGGCCCGGCACCATGCCCGGCAACGCCGCCAGACGATCCGCGCCGCGGCTATGTTCCGGAATCGCGGCGAGCAACGCTTCCGTGTACGGATGATGCGGCTCGCTGAAAATGGCAGGGACGTGATTCGTTTCGATGATCTCGCCCGCATACATCACCGCGACGCGCTGCGCCACTTCCGACACCACCGCGAGATCGTGCGAAATCAGCACGAGTGCCATGCCGCGTTCCTTTTGCAAGCGCACGAGCAGTTCCATGATCTGCGCCTGAATGGTCACGTCGAGCGCGGTCGTGGGCTCGTCGGCGATCAGGAGTTTGGGATTGCAGGCGACCGCCATTGCGATCATCACGCGCTGATTCATGCCGCCCGACATCTGATGCGGAAACGCGTCGATGCGGCTTTTCGCATCTGGAATGCCGACCTGATCCAGCAGTTCGAGCGCGCGTTTGTTGAGTGCGTCGCCGCGCAAGCCTTCGTGCAGTCTCAGCGATTCCTTGATCTGATAGCCGACCGTGTAGCTCGGGTTCAGGCTCGTCAGCGCGTCCTGAAACACCATCGCGATGTCCTTGCCGATGATCTTGCGACGCTCGCGCGCCGAGGCCTTCAGCAAATCTCGCCCATCGAAGGTGACCTGATCGGCCGAGACCTTGCCGGGTGCATCGATCAGGCCCATGAGCGCCATCATCGTGACGCTTTTGCCCGAGCCGGATTCGCCGACCACGCCGACCACTTCGCCCGGCTTGACCGACAGGTCGATGCGATCGACCGCCTGTGTGCCGCCGAACGTCACTTGCAGATTACGGATAGTGAGTAGATCGTTCATGTCATCCCATCCGTTTCAGTTTCGGGTCGAGGGCGTCGCGCAGACCGTCGCCGAGCAGATTGATGACGAGCACCGAGATCAGGATGGAGAGACCGGGCATCGTGACGATCCACCATGCGCTTTCGATGTAATCGCGCGCCGAAGCCAGCATGGCGCCCCACTCGGCTGCGGGCGGTTGCACGCCCAAGCCGAGAAAGCCGAGCGCGGCGGCGTCCAGAATTGCCGATGAAAATCCGAGCGTCGCCTGCACGATGAGCGGCGCGGCGCAGTTCGGCAGCACTTGCGAGAACATCAGCCGCACGACGCCCGCACCCGCGACGCGCGATGCCGTCACGTATTCCTTTTGCAATTCGCCGAGCGCCGATGCGCGCGTCAGACGCACATAACCCGGCAGCGCGACGATGGCGATGGCAAGCATGGTGTTGACGAGCCCCGGCCCGATGATCGCGACCACGGCGACCGCGAGCAAGAGCGAAGGCAGCGCGAGGAGCACATCCATGATGCGCATGATCGGCGTATCGAGCCAGCCGAAGAACGCGGCCATGAGCCCCAGCACGACGCCCGGAATGAGCGCGAGCACGACCGATACGAAGCCGATCCAGAACGACAGCCGCGCGCCGTACATGAGACGCGAGAGAATGTCGCGGCCGGCTTCATCGGTGCCGAGCAGGAACATGCGGTTGCCGCCTTCGAGCCACGCGGGCGGAATCTTCACGTATTCGCGATATTGCTCGATGGGGCTGTGCGGCGCGATCACGGGCGCGGTGAGCGCCACCAGAATCAGCACGAGCACGATGAAGCCCGCGACCACTGCGCCGCGATTGCGCGAGAAGTTCGCCCAGAACTCGCGGCCCGCGACCATGCGGCCGTTGGGTGGCGGTGTTACTGCCTGGGGGGGTAGGTTGTTTTGAATGTCGGCCATATCATGCCTCTCGCCGAGCCGCCTCAAGAGAGGCATGCGCCCCCTCGGGGGGCAGCGAACGAATGTGAGCGTGGGGGTGGTACATGTTTATGCCTCTCGCCGAGCCGCCTCAAGAGAGGCATGCGCCCCCTCGGGGGGCAGCGAACGAATGTGAGCGTGGGGGTGGTACATGTTTATGTCTCTCGCCGAGCCGCCTCAAGAGAGGCATGCGCCCCCTTGGGGGGCAGCGAACGAATGTGAGCGTGGGGGTGGTACATGTTCACCTTGTATGGCGAATGCGCGGATTCAACACGCCGTACAGCAGATCGACGATCAGATTCACGAAGATCACGAGCGACGCGATCATCAGAATGCCGCCCTGCACGACGGGATAATCGCGACGCGAAATGGCATCGATCAGCCACTTGCCGACGCCCGGCCACGAGAACAACGTCTCCGTCAACACCGCACCCGCGAGCAACGTGCCAACCTGCAAGCCGATCACGGTCACCACGGGAATCAGCGCATTGCGCAACGCATGCACGATCACCACGCGCAACGGCGAAAGCCCCTTCGCGCGCGCCGTGCGAATGTAGTCTTCGCGCAGCACCTCGAGCATCGACGAACGCGTCATGCGCGCAATCACCGCGAGCGGAATCGTGCCGAGCACGATGGTCGGCAATATCAGATGGCTCACCGCGGACTTGAACGCGCCTTCATCGGTGGAGAAGATCGAGTCGATCAGCATGAAGCCCGTGACGTGCGGAATGTCGTATTCCACCGCGATCCGCCCCGACACCGGCGTCCAGCCGAGCCTCGCCGAGAAGAACATGATGAGGATCAAGCCCCACCAGAAGATCGGCATCGAATAGCCCGTGAGCGCGGTGCCCATCACGCCATGATCGACCACCGTGCCGCGCTTGAGCGCCGCCGCCACGCCCGCCGGCAGACCGACGATGAGCGCGAAGATCATCGCGCAGATGGAGAGTTCGACGGTCGCCGGAAAGCGCGCCATGAATTCGCTCATCACACTCGTATTGGTGATGATCGACATGCCGAGATCGCCCTTGAGCGCATGGCCAACGTAGTGGAGATATTGAAGCGGCAAAGGCTCGTCGAGACCTAAGCGCTTCATGGCTTCGGCGTGCATCGCCGGGTCCACGCCGCGTTCGCCCATCATCACTTCGATGGGGTCGCCCGGGATCAGGTGGATGAGCGCGAACGCGAGAATCGTAATGCCGATGAACGTCGGTATCACCATTCCTATGCGTCGCAAAACGAATCGGAACATGATCGCCCTTTGGTTCGTACTTGGGGATTTGGAAGAGTGACCGGCGGCGCGGATCGTTTTCGACCCGCGCCGCCGGCCCTGTTCGACTAATTATGGTTTAGTGCAAAAAGCGTTCCGCTTACAAGCTGCGTTTTGCGGATGCTCTCGCTTTACTGCATGCCCACGCCGTCGAAACGCACATAGCCGAGCGGTTCGATCTTCAGGCCCGTCACCTTCTTGCTGGCCGGCTGATACACCGTCGAATGCGCGATCGGCGAGAACGGCAGTTGTTGCGCGAAGATCTGCTGCGCGTCCATGTAAGCCTTTGTGCGCGCCGCCACGTCGCTCGTCGAACGGCCCTTCACGACCAGATCGTCGAACGGCTTATAGCACCACTTCGAAAAGTTGCTGCCCTTCACCGCGTCGCAACCGAGCAGCGTGCCGAGCCAGTTGTCGGGGTCGCCGTTGTCGCCGGTCCAGCCGATCAAGAGCGCCTGATGCTCGCCCGCGTGCGCGCGCTTGAGATACTCGCCCCATTCGTACGACACGATCTTTGCCTTCACGCCGATCTTCGCCCAGTCGGCCTGGATCATCTCGGCCATCAGACGTGCGTTCGGGTTGTACGCGCGTTGCACAGGCATGGCCCAAAGGTCGATATCCATGCCGTTCGGAAAGCCGGCCTTCGCGAGCAGATCCTTGGCCTTGGCCGTATCGTACGGGCTCGTCTTGAGGTTCTTGTCGTAGGACCATTGAGTCGGCGCCATCGGAGCGGTGGCCGCCTGGCCCGCGCCCTGATACACGGAATCGATGATCGCCTTCTTGTTGATCGCCATGTCGAGCGCGCGGCGCACGTCGGTGTTGTCCAGCCCCTTCTTGGTCACGTTATAGGCCACGTAACCTTCGTTGAAACCGGCCTGCGACGGCGTATCAAGATTCGATGCGGACTTGAGCGACTCGATGTCGCCTGGCCGCGGATAGCTCATCACCTGGCATTCGTTGCTTTTCAGCTTCTGAACGCGCACGGCGGCATCAGGCGTGATCGAGAAGATCAGCTTCGACACCTGCACCGCGTTCGGCTTCCAGTAATCCGGATTGCCGTCGAAGCGAATGGTCGCATCCTTTGTATAGCTACGGAAGATGAACGGTCCCGTGCCAACCGGATACTGATTGATGTCGGCGGCCTTGCCGTCCTTCACCAGCTTGTCCGTGTATTCGGCCGAGAGAATGGACGCGTATTCCATCGCCATGTTCTGGATGAACGGCGCGTTCACTTCCTTGAGCGTGAACTTCACGGTGTAGGGATCGACCTTCTCCACCTTCGCGATGAGCTTGTCGAGGCCCATGTCCGTGAAGTACGGGAACGCAACCGGGTACGCCTTGCGGAACGGCTGGTTCGGGTCGAGCATGCGGTTGAACGTGACGAGGACGTCATCCGCGTTGAATTCGCGCGTCGGCTTGAAGTACGACGTCGTCTGGAACTTCACGCCGTGACGCAAATGGAAGGTGTAGGTCAAACCGTCCGCCGACACGTCCCACTTTTCGGCGAGACCCGGCTCGACCTTCGTGCCGCCGCGCTCGAATTCGACGAGGCGGTTATAGACCGTGAACGTGTTCGCGGTGAAGTCGGTGCCGGTGGTGTATTGCGCAGGATCGAAACCGGCGGGACTGCCTTCCGAGCAGTACACCAGCGTCTTGTTGGGGATGGCGGCATTCGCGACGTTCGCCGCGAATAGCGTTGCCGTGGCGACGGCGCCCATGAGCGCCGACACGCGGGCGACTCGCAACAGGCCATTCTTCTTCATGTTTCCTCCAGGTCGATGCCAGCTTTCAACTGACGTAGCGCGATATTACTTGATCGCATCGGCGGTGCTGCCGGCCGTGCGAATCTGCCGGATGAAACGGCGCAAGCAAATTCGGGCGCTACCCTAGCATGAACAAATATTACGTGTGTGGTCGTTTTCCCCACTGGATTTACGGCTGCCGGTTGGTTCGATGCGGTTAGGTTATCGCCTATGTCTAAGCGTGATAGCTCGGATGGCGAAATATCCGCGCAAGGTGCCGGCAGCGTGCGCAAAGTGCGCCGTCGGGTACTAAAACGCCCGAAAAAAGTGCTAAACGAGGAGGAAAGTAAGGACCGCGCGGACGAACGCCGCGCGGGTAAAACAAACTCAGACGCTCTTGACGCCGAGCCGCTCGCAAACCGTCTTCGACGCCCACGCGCCGTTGAGCGTGTAGAAATGCAAGCCGGGCGCGCCGCCGTCGATCAGACGCTGGCATAGACCCGTCACCACATCGACGCCGAATTCGCGGATCGACTCGCGGTCGTCGCCGTAACTTTCGAGCCGGCGCGCGATCCACTTCGGCACTTCCGCGCCGCACATCTCGGAAAAGCGCATCAACTGCGTGAAGTTGGTGATCGGCATGATGCCCGGCACGATAGGCACATCGACGCCGAGCTTTTTCGCTTCATCGACGAATTCGAAGTAGGCGTCCGCGTTGAAGAAGTACTGCGTGATCGCGGAGTTCGCGCCCGCCTTCACCTTGCGCGCGAAGTTTTCGAGATCGGCGCGTGGCGAACGCGATTGCGGATGAAACTCCGGATACGCCGCCACTTCGATGTTGAACCAGTCGCCGTGCTCCTGGCGAACGAACGCCACGAGTTCGGACGCATAGCGCAACTCGCCGACTTCACCCATGCCCGAAGGCAAGTCGCCGCGCAACGCGACGATATGACGAATGCCGTGCTCCCGATACTGCGAAAGAATCGCGCGCAGGCTGTCCTTCGACGAGCCGATGCAAGACAGATGCGGCGCCGCTTCGAAGCCTTCCGCGGCCATTTCGAGCACGGTGTCGAGCGTGCCTTGCTGCGTGGAGCCGCCCGCGCCGAACGTCACGGAGACGAACTTCGGCGCGAGCGTTTTCAGTTGCGCGCGCGAGGCGCGCAGTTTGTCCACACCTTCCTGCGTCTTCGGCGGGAAAAACTCGAATGAAAGTTCGATCGGTTTCATGATGGTGTGTGTACGCGCGGCGAGGCGTGGTGTGCGCGGCGTCAGCCGAAGTTGCGCTGTCCGAAGATGAGCGCCGACAGAAGCCACGACACGATGCTATAGAGAATCGAGCCAAAGAACGCGGACCAGAAACCCGTCACCTCGAAGCCTTTCAAGAGCGACGAGCACAGCCAGAAACACAGCGCATTCACCACGAGGATGAAGAGGCCGAGCGTCAGGATGGTCACGGGCAACGTGAGAATGATGAGCACCGGGCGCAGCACTGCGTTGATGAGCCCGAGCACCACGGCCACGATGAGCGCCGTGCCGAAACTGCGGATGTGGATCGACGGCACGAGATAGGTGATGATCAGAAGCGCGAGCGCGTTGATCAGCCATGTCAGCAGCACGGTCATCGAGTGTTCTCCGGTTGATGCAATGTGTCTTTGTACCGCGCTCGAACCTCCCGATCCGTGCGCGGCCACGCCGCCGCGTGCCTTGTCAGTAGCGGATTAATAGCGGTAGTGGTTCGGCTTGAACGGACCGTTCTTGTCGACGCCGATATAACCGGCCTGCTCCGTCGAAAGCACCGTCAGTTCCGCGCCGATACGTCCCAGATGCAGACGCGCGACCTTCTCGTCGAGATGTTTCGGCAGCACATACACCTTGTTCTCGTACTTGTCGCCTTGCGTGAACAGTTCGATCTGCGCGAGCGTCTGGTTCGTGAACGAGTTCGACATCACGAAAGACGGATGGCCGGTTGCGCAGCCGAGATTCACGAGACGTCCTTCGGCCAGCAGAATGATGCGCTTGCCGTCCGGGAAGATGATGTGATCGACTTGCGGCTTGATGTTGTCCCACGTGTATTGGCGCGTGGAAGCGACGTCGATTTCGGAGTCGAAGTGACCGATGTTGCAGACGATGGCGTTGTTGCGCATCGCCTTCATGTGGTCGTGGTTGATGACGTGGTAGTTGCCCGTTGCCGTCACGAAGATATCGGCCTTGTCGGCGGCATATTCCATCGTCACGACGCGGTAGCCTTCCATTGCCGCTTGCAGCGCGCAGATCGGGTCGATCTCCGTGACCCAGACAGTGGCGCCCAGACCGCGCAGCGACTGCGCGCAGCCCTTGCCCACGTCGCCGTAGCCCGCCACGACCGCGATCTTGCCGGCGATCATCACGTCGGTGGCGCGCTTGATGCCATCCACGAGCGATTCGCGGCAGCCGTATAGATTGTCGAACTTCGACTTCGTGACCGAATCGTTCACGTTGATGGCCGGGAACGGCAGACGCCCTTCCTTCTCCATCTGATACAGACGATGCACGCCCGTGGTCGTTTCTTCCGTCACGCCCTGGATGTGCGCGAGGCGCGTGGAGTACCACGTCGGGTCGGCATCGAGGTGCGAAGCGATCGATTTGTACAGCGCGACCTCCTCTTCATTCGTCGGCTTGCCGATGACCGAGCGGTCTTTTTCGGCCTTAGAACCGAGGATGAGCAAGAGCGTGGCGTCGCCGCCGTCGTCCAGAATCATGTTGGCGAATTCGCCGTTCGGCCATTCGAAGATGCGGTGCGAGAACTCCCAGTATTCGTCGAGCGATTCGCCCTTGAACGCGAACACCGGCGTGCCGCCCGCGGCGATGGCGGCGGCAGCGTGATCCTGCGTGGAAAAGATGTTGCACGATGCCCAGCGCACGTCGGCGCCGAGTGCGGTCAGCGTTTCGATCAGCACGCCGGTCTGGATGGTCATGTGCAGCGAGCCTGCGACGCGCGCGCCTTTCAGCGGCTGTTGCGCCTTGTATTCCTCGCGCGTTTGGATGAGACCGGGCATCTCCGTTTCGGCGATGTCGAGTTCCTTGCGGCCCCATGCGGCGAGCGACATGTCGGCAACAACGTAATCCTGGGAATTCTTGGAATCGAGAACTGCGGCGTTCATCACGCCCTCCTTTCTAAAAAAGACTAGAAATTTTGACGTGAGCGCCGTTCGATGCGGTGGCTCAGCGGGCTTGTTTATGTGCCTTCGAACCGTCCGATTGAAGCCTCCGAGCCTGGCGGGTGAAACCCGTCGCAACGCTCCTCGGGGGCGAGCGAAGATTGTAGCAAAAGTCGGCGGAATGCGAATGCGGGATTAAGCGCAGTCTGATTGATGGGGGTGACTAAGCGTATGGAGGCGTTCAGGCTCGATCGACTATTGACTCAGCAGTGCCGGACATCGCCGTGCGGGCGCGTGCGACGAACTGTTGGATGGCCTCGGTGGTCGCCCAATGCTCGTCGAACGGCGTTTCGGCGCCTCCTGCGCGGCTGAAATACAACGCCACGTGGCTCCCCGGATGATAGTTAACGCGAACGCCTTTCCTGGCTTCCAGGCGATAACAACCGTAAATGTCGATGATTGCATTTGAAAGCGCCGAATCCTCGCCGCCATAACGCCGGAAGACTTCATCTGTAGGGAAGCCGCCGAGCGCGAGGAAGGTCGCACGCTGAATCACGAGCGTGCTCGCCACCGTGTCGCTCATGATGTCGGCGTGGCGTTCGAAGTCGGGGAAAGCACGCAGATCGGCGGGAAAGTCGCTGAAATCGGCGCTGAAACGGACTGCGGCTTGCCGAGGCGTGTTTCGCAGATAGAGTGCGGCAGTCGCCAGTGCGCCTGGCTGGTACTCGTCGTCGGCGTCGAGGAACGCAAGAATGGAGTGTGCCGCAAAGTTCGCACCGCGATTGCGCGCCCGAGCCGGACCGCCGTTTTCCGGCATCTGAACCAGTTCGACGCGTCGGTCTTTCAGGGAATAAAACTTCGCAACCGCCGCCGATGCGTCCTGCGAGCCATCGTCTACCACGATGATCTGCGCTGCTTCGGTTTGCAAAAGACAACTATCGAGCGCGCGTGCCAGCGTTTTTGCCGAGTTGAAACACGGAATGATGACTGAGACGCCGGGGTTCTGGGAGACTAGTGACATTTGGCTCGAACCGAAAAATTTGAGCCCGCATTGTCGCAATAGATGCCACGCGAATTGCCCGCGAAAACTCCTAAACAGCGGCGCGTGCGCGTAATTGCCTATATCGGCAGCATGCTCAAAACTGGCGCGAGCAGCACCATCACCACGCCCGCGATCATCATCGTCAAGCTGGCGACAACGCCCTCTTCGTTCCCGAGTTCGCGCGCCTTCGCGGTGCCGACGCCATGCGCCGCCGCGCCGAACAACGCGCCGCGCGCAAGCCGAGTGCGCAGCGGCACCAGCGCCAGCACGATCTCGCCGAAGAGCATGCCGCACACGCCCGTCGCGATGACGAAAAGCGCGGTCAGATCGCGCGGCGCGTGAATCTTGTCGGATACCGCGAGCGCAAATGGCGTCGATATCGAACGCGTCGCGAGACTGCGCTGCAGTTCCGGCGACAGATGCAGCAACTTCGCAAGCGCAATCGACCCGCCGACCGCCACCAGAATGCCAACCGTCACTCCGACGCTCAACGAAATCCAGTGCCGCTTCAGGAGCGACCGATATTCGTAGATCGGCACCGCGAACGCCACGGTGGCTGGCCCGAGCAGCCACATGAGCCAGCGCGTATCGGCGAAATAGACGGGGTATGGAATGCGCGCCGTCACGACGATCGCCGCAAGCACCGCCGGGACAGCCAGAAGCGGCGTCAGCCACGGACTTTTGAAGCGCGCGTAAAGCCGCTTCGACACGAAGTACAGGACGACGGTCATCACGAAGCATCCGGCAGCGATCAGGCGTGCAGCGTCGTCTTGGAGCAGCGAAGCGTAGAAGTGGCTCATGGCTCAGGCGCGCGCAGCTTGCCGCGCGTGGAGCGCCCGGCGCAGCGCGAGGTGACGCTCCAGGCGCGCCGCCCGATCCACGGCGAACGCCACCGCCACCATCACCATCAGCGTTCCCGCGACGACAACCAGCGCCAAACGCCAGCCTTCTTCCATGAAAAGCCCGCCGTATTGGACCGCCGCCACGGCCGCCGGGATGAAGAACAGCAGCATGTCCGACAGCAGCCAGTCGGCGCCCGCCTTCACCCAGCGCGGCGCCACGCCGCCGCAGAACAGGAGCGCCAACAACGCGACTAGTCCGACGACACCACCCGGCACCGGCAGCGCCAGCTTGCGCGCGGCCAGGTCCGCGACGAACCAGATCGCCGCGAGCGCCGCCGATTGAATCGCGATGCGCGTCACGCGAGCAAGCGCCATGCGGGCGTTGGCAAAGGCGGATGGGGCGGAAAGAACGGTGGACATGGCGGGCTCGGGGCGAATGACTAGGGTTAACCTGTAGACGGAGTATAAGTGCACCATTTACATAAAAAAAATGACTTAGCATTATCCAAATCATTCCAATCTGGAATCTCACATGGAATTGCGCGCGTTGAGGTATTTCGTCGAGGTGGTCAAGCAAAAGAGCTTCACTGCTGCCGCCGAGCATATGTTTGTCACTCAGCCGACCATCAGCAAAATGGTCAAGTCACTGGAAGACGAGGTCGGCTCGCCGCTTTTATTGCGGGAAGGCCGTCAGATGGTCCTGACCGATGCCGGGCAAATCGTCTATCAGCGTGGCGTCGATGTGCTCGCGGCCCATGCGCGGCTCGAAGCGGAACTGAACGATCTGGGCACGTTCGGGCGTGGCACGCTGACGATCGGCATTCCGCCGATGGGCGGCGCGCTCTTCACGCCAGTCATTGCTGCTTTCAGGGAGCGGTATCCGAAGATCGAGCTGAAGCTGTTCGAGCAAGGCTCGAAGGCGATTGAGGCTGCGTTGATCGAAGGCGAGCTCGAACTCGGCGGCGTACTGCAGCCAGTCGATGCCGAAACGTTCGACGTGCTGCCCGTCAGCCGGCAACTCTTGTGGCTCGTGGCGCAAAAAGGTTCGCGCTGGGACGGTCTGAACGAGGTAGCGCTCGCCGATCTGGCAGCCGAACCCTTTGTCTTCTACGGCGAAAGTCTCGCGCTCAACGACGTCGTGCTGAACGCGTGCCGCGCGGCGGGGTTCGCGCCGACGATCGTCGGTCGCAGCGGGCATTGGGATTTCATGGCGGCGTTGGTGCAGGCTGGCATCGGCATCGCGCTGTTGCCCGCGCCTTATTGTGGCCGCCTGGATGCCGAGGCGTTCACCTGCCGGCCGGTCGTCGCGCCCGAGATTCGCTGGGATATGGCCGTCGGCTGGCGGCGCAACGGATATCTGTCGCATGCGGCGCGAGCGTGGATCGAAGTCGCGCGCGAAATACTGCCCGCGAATGTCGATCAGGATTTCATGGCCGATGGCTTTCCGCGGCTGAAGCGTGGCGAGGCGCTGTAATGCGTTGAACGGGAGTTCCCTTGCCTGATGCGCCTGGCGCGCAGTAAAAAAAGCGCCGAACCGCTTCAGAGCGGTCCGGCGCTTTTTCGACGCATCGCGCCGAGATGGCGCGCGACGCTCAGTCGGCTTGCTTGAACTCGATACGTCGATTAGCCATGCGGCCAGCGGCGGTCGAGTTGTCGGCGACCGGATTGGCGTCGCCAAAGCCTTGAGCCGTCAGCGAATCAGAAGGAATGCCGTGCTGAACGAGGTACGAACGCACCGCTTCCGCACGCTTCTTCGACAACTGAAGATTCAGCGCCGCGCCGCCCGTGTTGTCCGAATAGCCCGCGATCTGAAGCCGAATTGGCTTTGCTTGCGTGTCGCAGGCCTTCAGCGCCTTCGCCGATGCAGCGAGCGCCGCCATGGCAACCGGCGGCGGCGTGTTCGAACCCGTGCCGAAGTTGACCGGCTTCAGGTTCAGCGTCTTGACGATAGCCGGAGCCGAGCAGGCATCCGCGTCTTGATTGGCTTGCGCTTCCGATGCCGGAGCCGCAACCTGAGCCGATTGCGTGCCGACCGTCCAGCCGGCGCCGAACAGCGCCTTCAGCTTGTCGACCCAGCCGAGCTTCGGCTCGCTTGCGCCGCCGCTCAGGGTGATCGTGTCGCCGGTAATCTGCAGATCGGCGCCCGGCAGCGTCATCAACGGCAGCAGGCCTTCGAGCTTGTCGAGCCACGCGGCGGGCTTCGTGTCGGGATCGACGGTCACGTTCGCGTGGAACTTGTCCGCGCCGAGCTTGGCCGACAGCATGTCGATCAGGCGTTGACGTTCCTGCTCGCTATTCACCGTGGCTTTCAGCGTGGGAATGCCGGAGGTGTCGACCGTCATGGACAGGCTTGCGTCCTTGCCCGGCAAAATGGTCGGCAACGATGCCTGATCGGGCGCCACAGCCGTGGCTTGCGATGCCTGATCGTCGCTGGCGCTGGCGCTGGATGCAGATGCGGCGTCGGATGCCGCCGAGGCGTCCGTGCGCGTTTCGGCCGTCATGTCTTTCGACTTGTTTTCGGTCGAACAGCCGCGCGCAACGAGCGCGGCCAGCAACGCGAGGGCAGCGGCGTTGGCGACCCACAGCCATTTGCGGCGCGGACCCTTGTCGTTTGTTTGCGCGGTTTCCACGGCCGGTTCTTGTTCACCATGAATGGGGAACAACGCTGCTCCTTGGGTAGCCGGATGACCGAGATGCGAGGACACCGCCTTCAGCCGCGAGGCCACGCCCGCGAGGAACGCGCCGACCGAGCCGAGCCCCAGCGCATTCGCGAACGAATCCGTCATGTTGGCCCGCACGACCGGCAGTTGATGCCCGAGCAGCGTGGGCAACTGGCCGATATGGCCGTTGTGCTGCGTGAAATAGCGCTTGAGGATACCGAGAATGGTCGCGCCCACGACGCCCGACAACGTGCGCGATGCGCTCGCCGCCACGCCCGTGTATTCGGAAATACGCTCGGCGAGCGCATTGAGATTGTCGTGCGAGGCAATGACGCCATCCACCGTCGAATGGGTGGCGAGGAGCGTTTGCATGCCTTCGTCGTTGAGAACGAAGTGCGGCAGTTCCTCGGCGATATGCGTGTTCACGCCCGGCGACATGACGGATGCAAACAGACTGCGTGCGCCATCCAGCGACGCCGCCTTGTTCATCATCGAGCCGATGAGTGCTGGCGCGCATAGTCCGACGACGCGCCTCGCGGACTCCTGCGTGCAGCCAACGCGTGCAGCCAGGTGTTGCAATACGCTCTCGGTCAAGGCGCCTTGAACGAGTTGATTGAGGTTGATGCTCATTGAGAAGACTTCCAGAAGAGGCCTGTAAACCTCAGGCCATAAGGGTCTCGGCGATTATAGGTTCGGCCTCCTGTCCGTCAGCCGTGGTAGCCAAACAATCGGATTTCTCTCATCCGGTTGGTCTTTAAGAGTTCGCATCAGAAAAATATAGGAATGGTTTAAGACCAAACGCGAGCGCCCGGCCAGATTGAAGCGAGCGGCAGCGCTACACGCTAGTCGGGCGTGCGGCCTATCATCGTTAAATAGAGATAGAGGATCATTTTTGACCACGCGTGTTGCGATTAGCCGACGCAAGCTCGCACGGGAGACACACGATGAACCACGCACCCTTGTTCGAGACACACGAAGTCACGAATCAGTCGCCGCCGCTTGTCGACTACGACGCCTTCGCCGCGGACCGCGCGCTCGTTGCCGCGCTCGAGCGCGAAGGCGCGCACTGGCATGCCGAGGCGCTCCACCGCGACGGCCGCGCGCTTACACAACCGGACGTGCTCGCGCTCGCCGATCTCGCCAACCGGCATACGCCGGAACTGAGCACGCACAGCGCGCGTGGCGAGCGTATCGACGCAATCGAGTTTCATCCGGCCTGGCATGAACTGCTGCGACGTCTGCGGCAAGAAGGTCTGCACGCGCTGCCGTTCGAACCTTCGGCGCGCGCCGGGTCGATGGCCGCGCGCGCCGCCGGTTACTTTCTGCACGGACAACTCGAATCCGGATCGCTGTGTCCGGTCACGATGACCTTCGCGAGCATCCCCGTTTTGCGCAATGAACCCGCGCTTTATGAACGGCTCGCCGCACCGCTCTTGTCGCGCGAGCACGATTCGCGCGACATCGCCCTCGAAGCCGGCAAGCGATCGATGTTGATCGGCATGGGCATGACCGAAAAGCAGGGCGGCTCCGACGTGCGCGGCAATCGCACGCGCGCGCATGCGCTCGGCACACCCGGGCGCGGCGGGGACTATCGGTTAATCGGACACAAGTGGTTTTTCTCGGCGCCGCAGTGCGACGCGCATCTCGTGCTCGCGCGCACGGCGGACGAAGGCGGACTCTCCTGCTTCTACGTGCCGCGCTTTGCGCCCGACGGCCGCAAGAACGCCGTGCACGTGCAGCGTCTGAAGGACAAGCTCGGCAATCGCTCGAACGCGAGCAGCGAAATCGAGTTTCTCGATGCCTACGGCATGATGATCGGCGATGAAGGACGCGGCGTGCCGACCATCATCGAAATGGCGAACTACACGCGGCTCGATTGCGTGATCGGCAGCGCGGCGTTGATGCGCGCGGCGCTGGTCGAAGCGATCCATCATGCGCGGCATCGCAGCGCGTTTGGCGCGCATCTCGCCGATCAGCCCTTGATGCGCAACGTGCTCGCCGACCTCGCGCTGGAATCGGAAGCCGCGACGGTGCTGTTCATGCGGACGGCCGGGGCGTTCGAGCAGAGCGCATCGGCGGGAGCGGCGTTGCGCGAACGCGCGTGGCGGCGCATCGTCACGCCTGCGGCGAAGTTCTGGGTTTGCAAGCGCGCGCTCGAATTCACCGGCGAGGCGATGGAAGTCTGGGGCGGCAACGGTTACGTCGAAACCGGGCCGATGGCGAGGTTTTATCGCGAGGCGCCGGTCAATTCGATCTGGGAAGGTTCGGGCAACGTCATGTGTCTAGACGTGCTGCGTGCGTTCGAGCGCGAGCAGGACGCGGCGCACGCACTATTCGACGACTGGCGCGATACGGCAAGCGCGCATCCGGCGCTCGGTGCGGCTTTGCAGACACTCTTGACTAGTTTGACGAGCGATCCGGCGTCGCGCGAGGCATCGGCGCGGCGCATCGCGCAGCAATTGACCTTATGTGCACAAGGCGTATTGCTGGCGAGACATGCGCCGGACGAGGTGGCACAGGCGTTCATCGAAAGCCGTTTGGGCGATGCGCGCGGCGAAACCGGCCGCGTGTATGGCACGTTGCCCGCGCGCTTCGATCATGCGGCGATCGTGAGGCGAGCTTTCGAGTTTTAGCGGCGTCCCGCCTCCCTCACCGGCTCCTCGTTCTCCAGCCGATAAACCCAGGCCAGCAGTTCCGCCACCGCCTGATAAAGCGCGGGGGGAATATGCGAATCGAGATCGACCTGCATCAAGAGCGACACCATTTCCGGCGAGTCATGGACATACACGCCCGCTTCCTTAGCGCGCTGCACGATCATTTCCGCGACCACGCCGTAGCCCTTCGCCACGACGCGCGGCGTCGTTTCGCGGCTGCCCGCATCGTAAGTGAGCGCGGTGGCCTGCTTGCGCGAATACAGTGGATTGCTCATGTCACTTCTCCACCCGGCGGCGCGCGGAATAAATGCTCGAGCGGCGAACGCACCGGTTTCGGCGCGTCCAGGTCGATGTCGCCCGTGGCGGCGCCCGAGCCATCCATCGAACGCACGCTGAACGACGCCAGCGCGATGCCCGCCGCTTCGAGCTGACGCTGGAACGCGGCGGCATCGGCGGAAAAACGCGATGCGCCCGTATCGCTCGCCCTCAGACGCGCGACCAGCTTGTCGCCGGTCAGCACGAGTTCGGCGTCCACCATGCCGAGCGCGGGCAACGACAACGTGACGCGCGTGCGCCACGCGCGTTTCTCGCTGGTATCCACGGCGGGACGCGGCTCTCGCGCTACTTCCCACTCGAAACGCGTTCCCGGCCACGCTTCGCCCTGCCAGCGGAATTGCTCGTTGGCGAGTATGTCGAGTTGCTGACGCACGACCGTGAGGGTCGCTGGATGAATACCCGCATCGAGCGATGCCAGCAGCGCCGATTCATGCTGGCTCGGCTGCGGCGCGGCGGGCGGCGAAGCGGGCGCGGACGGCGCGCTTTGCGAATTCGACAGCGCCAGCGCGGGCGCATCCCGTACCGATGCCGCGAGCGCCGCCGCTTGCTGCGGCGTTTGCGGCATCGCGACGTTATGCGTTTCGGCGTGCAGATCGGACAGATCGGTTTGTGTCGAGGCAAACGCCGGTGGGCGCGTGTCGTCGAAGGCGGTATCGCGCGCGATGCTTTCGTCGCCCGGCAAATCGAGCGGCAAGGTCAGCGCGCGCGGATCGATGCGCGCCTGCGGTTCGCTCGCGAGCGACGCCGTGCTGCGCTGCCCGGCCATCCATTGCACGAGATGCGACTCGTAGAAGAGGCCGCTTTGCGCCACCGTTTTCGCAAGCTCCGATGCCAGCGCGGACGCCGGCAACGGCGGCAGATTCTGGCTCGCCGCACGCGCGGCCGCGACGGCGGCGGCATTGGAGGAGAAAGCGGTATCGAAAAGCCCCGTGGTCAGCGCGGCGAACGCGCTCGCGGGACGCGGCGGTGTCGGCCAGAGCGGGGCATCGCCGAGAATCGCGGGCGCGGCGCCGCCCAGGCGGGAAATGACATCGAGCGTGCGGGCCACGCTCGACAGTTCGGTTTGCGCGGACGCCACCGGAGCGAGCGTCGGCGCGGATGCGCCCGCCGCGGTTCCGGCGGGCGTCGCGACGGACAAGGAAACGCCCGTCTGCGTGCTCGTCTGGCCGGTCGAACCGGCGTTGGCGCGCAGCGCGGACAGAAGGAGCTCGGTCCGGCTGGCGATAATCGTGGCGATCGCGGAATCGAGTCCTGACATGCCGGCATCCTGGAAAGACCGCGCGCGAGGGCCGGGCCAGACGCCGGAAGAGTTTTCCGTCGCAAGCCGCGTTGTCTAGCGCAGTCCGATCATCTTTTTAAGTACGCGCGCCGGGCTGTTGGTCGTGAAGAGCGCGGAAAGACGCGCGAGGCTCGGCGAACTGAGGTCGCGAATCGCGGCGTCGTCGGCGAGGATCTTCTTCACGAGGTCCAGCTTGCGCGCACGGGCGGTGTCGTCGAGTTCCGAGCCGGTATCCACGTCCTTCAACCGTTCGATCAACTCGCGATACCTGCCCTGCATCGTCTTCAATTCGCTCCACTCGCCACTGCGCGCCGCAGCCAGCATCTGGCCGGACAGCGCAGCAATCGCCTCGTAGTGCGCGAAATATTCGTCTGTGGTATTCATTCTTGTCAGGCAGTCGCCATGGCTGCCGCTCAGACGGCTGCCGCGGTCGTTCTCGCCACTTCCGGTCCAATGCCGACCCACGCCTCTTCGAGCGTAGCCAGCAGATTGTCCACTTCCACGAGCATCGACTCGTCCTGGTTCAGATTCGCTTCCAGGAGCCGGCGTGCCATGTACGAGTACAGCGCGTCCAGACGCAGCGCGACTTCGCCGCCCGCTTCCTTGTTGAGCGCCTGCTGCAACCCGGTCTCGATGATGTTGATCGCCTTGCTGATCGCCGTTCCGCGCGCGCCCACGTTCTTCTGCTGCAAGTGCATCCGCGCCTGTGCAATCGACTGCCGCGCGCCCTGATAGAGCATCACGATCAGCCGGTGCGGGCTCGCTCCCATCACCCCTGTCTGAACGCCGACGCGTGCATATGCGTTGGCTCCCGCCTGTCCTGGGGAATACATCCGTGGTTCTCCTTATGCGATACCGAATGACGCCCGCGGCACGTGGCGCGCGGTGCTCGGACGACGGCGCAAAGGCCGCTTCGTCCGACCGGTAAGAATCGGTGCTGGCGATCGAACCATCGTTCGCCGTGCTGTTATCGAGGTTATCGGAGAATCGCGGCAAAGCTTTAGGGCGCAAGGCTCTGGGGCCGTATCGGCATGATGGGGACGGATTCGAAAGGCACGCGCCAGCCACAGCGCGTTACACCGAAATTTGCATGATGTCGTTGTAGGCCGACACGAGCTTGTTGCGTACTTGCAAGCCGAACTGCATGCCGACGTTGGCCTTTTGCATATCGACCATCACGTCGTTGAGCGAAACGTTCGGCGCGCCGATTTCGAACGCGTGCGCTTCGGACAGCGCCTTCGTCTGGTTGTCGCTGATCTTGCTGATCGACGACTGCAGCGCGTCCGCGAACGTGCCCGCGCTCACCGCGCCCGACTGGCCGATTCCCGCGTCCTGTCCGGATACGGCGCCCGTGGCGACCGTGGGGCTGCCGGCGGCCTGCGTCGCCATCGACTGCATTGTGCTCAGCGCGGAGGTGAGCGGATTGATCGGGAAGTTCATGGTGTCTCCGATTGACAAGTAAAGAGCCGGTTCAGCGCCCAAGTGCGAAAAACGCTCGTCGCCGGGTTCGGGGCGGCGTGCGAACGGTCGTCCGAACGCTTTTACCGAGTACGAGAAAGATTAGCAGCGCGGCATTTTCCAAAGCGCCGGAAGAACGGGGGAAACCCGGCTCTATTCGCCGAATCGACTTGCAATCTTCTGCGGATAATCCATCTCGTCAAAAGTCCTCCGGCGCCGCATCACGGGCAGTACGACCGGCCAGAGGGGAACGCAAAAGATTCGGAGCTTCGACGCTAAATGGATACGCCCAACAACTCACTGATCACGCCAGACGCCAGAATGGGCCTGGCAGGCGCGCAGCCTGGCGCCTCGGCGAGCGCCGCGAGCCCCAGCCTCACCGGCGGCGCTGGCGGCGCCGACTTCGGCGGCTTCGCTCAGCGCATGCCGATGCTCTCGCAATTCCGCTCGAACCCGCGCGTGCCGCTCATCATCGCCGTGGCGATCTTGGCGATGGTCGTGGCGGGGCTCGTCATGTGGACGCGCCAGCCCGACTACCGCGTGCTGTTCTCGAATCTCTCCGACCGCGACGGCGGTGCGATCGTCGCCGCGCTCCAGCAGGGCAACATTCCCTACAAGCTCTCCGACGGCGGCGGCGCGATCCTCGTTCCGGCCGAGTCGGTGCACGAAACGCGTCTGCGCCTCGCAAGCCAGGGTTTGCCGAAAAGCGGCTCGGTCGGCTTCGAACTGATGGACAACCAGAAGTTCGGCATCAGCCAGTTCGCGGAGCAGATCAACTACCAGCGCGCGCTCGAAGGCGAACTGGAACGCACCATCGGCGCAATTTCCTCCGTGAAGTCGGCACGCGTGCATCTGGCCATTCCGAAGCCGAGCGTGTTCGTGCGCGACAAGGAACTGCCGACCGCGTCCGTCATGGTCAACCTCTTTCCCGGCCGCGTGCTCGACGAAGGACAGGTTTCGGCGATCGCGCACATGGTGTCGTCGGGCGTGGCGGACATGCCGGTCAAGAACGTGAATATCGTCGATCAGGACGGCAACCTGCTCACGAACCAGAGCGCCGCGAACGGTCTCGACGCATCGCAACTGAAGTACGTGCAGCAGATCGAGCACAACACGCAAAAGCGCATCGACGCGATTCTTTCCCCGCTCTTCGGCGGCGGCAACGCGCATTCGCAAGTGAGCGCGGACATCGACTTCTCGAAGCTCGAACAGACCGCCGAAAGCTACGGCCCGAACGCCAACCCGCAGAACACGTCGATCCGCAGCCAGCAATCGAGCGAATCCAGCGAAACCTCGGGCAGCGGCCCGTCGGGCGTGCCGGGCGCGCTGTCGAACCAGCCGCCGCAGCCGGCATCCGCGCCGGTCACGGGCGGAGCATCGGACGCAACCGGCGCTGCCGCCGCGAAGTCCACGCCGCAGAACCTGCGCAAGGACACGACGACCAATTACGAAGTGGACCGCACGGTGCGCCACTACGAACAGGCGACAGGCGGCATCAAGCGTCTTTCGGTGGCGGTGGTCGTGAACTATCAGCGTCAGGTCGATGCGAAGGGCAACGTCACGATGACGCCGCTCGCCGCCGACAAGCTCGCGCAAGTCCAGCAACTCGTGAAGGACGCGATGGGCTACGACGAGAAGCGCGGCGACTCGGTCAACGTGGTGAACAGCGCGTTCAACTCCGACCAGAACGTGACGCCCGATGTGCCGTGGTGGCGCACGCCGGACATGATCATGCGCGGCATCCAGTTGGCGAAGTACGTGGGCATCGGCATCGTCGCACTGTTCCTGTACTTCAGCATGGTGAAGCCGGCAATGCGCCGCGCCTTCCCCGTGCCGGAACCGGCGGCGCCCTCGCTCAACGCGCCAGACGAACTCTCGCTGCTCGACGGCCCGACGCTCGAAGGCGGCGCCAAGAATGACGATGATGACAAGGATGCCGAGGTAAGTCTCCTCGGTCATGAAAGCAACAAGGCCAAGTTCGATCGCAATCTCGACTACGCGCGCATGGTGGCGCGTCAGGACGCGAGAATCGTGGCGACGGTCGTGAAGAACTGGGTGTCCGATGAACGCTGAAGGTCTCAATAAAGCCGCGCTTCTCCTGATGTCGATCGGCGAGGAAGAAGCCGCCGAAGTTTTCAAGTATCTCGCTCCGCGCGAGGTGCAGAAGATCGGCGCGACCATGGCGGCGCTCAAGAACGTGACGCGCGAGCAGCTCGACAACGTGCTGACCGAATTCGTCAGCGAAGCGGAGCAGCACACCGCGTTGTCGCTCGATTCGAGCGAGTACATCCGCTCGGTGCTCACGAAGGCGCTCGGCGAAACCAAGGCTGGCGCGCTCATCGACCGGATTCTGCAAGGCAGCGATACGAGCGGTATCGAAGGTCTGAAGTGGATGGACTCGGGCGCGGTCGCGGAACTCATCAAGAACGAGCATCCGCAGATCATCGCGACGATCCTCGTGCACCTGGACCGCGATCAGGCTTCGGAAATCGTCTCGCTGCTCAACGACCGTCTGCGTAACGACGTGCTGCTGCGTATCGCCACGCTCGACGGTATTCAGCCCGCCGCGCTGCGCGAACTCGACGATGTACTGACCACGCTTCTCTCCGGCAGCGACAACCTGAAGCGCGCGCCGATGGGCGGTATCCGCACGGCGGCCGAGATTCTCAACTTCATGTCGAGCAACCATGAAGAGGGCGTGATCAACAACGTCAAGGAATACGACGTGGAACTCGCGCAGAAGATCATCGACCAGATGTTCGTGTTCGAGAACCTGCTCGACCTGGAAGACCGCGCGATCCAGTTGCTGCTGAAGGAAGTGGAATCCGAAACGCTGATCGTCTCGCTCAAGGGCGCGCAGCCCGCGTTGCGTCAGAAGTTCCTGTCGAACATGTCGCAACGCGCGGCCGAATTGCTTGCGGAAGACCTCGATTCGCGTGGTCCGGTGCGTGTGTCGGAAGTCGAGCAGCAGCAACGCAAGGTGCTTCAGGTGGTGCGTAATCTGGCCGAAAACGGCCAGATTCAATTAGGCGGCAAGGCAGAGGATGCATATGTCTAATCCGGCCCAGAACCCGAAGGCGCCGCTCTCCGCGTATCAGCGCTGGGAGATGGCTTCGTTCGATCCCGTCACCGTGGACCACAGCGCGGCGGATCAGGCAGCGCTCGAAGCGCATTTGCGCCGCGTCGAGGAAGACGCGCATGCGCAAGGTCTCGCCACGGGTCATGTGGCTGGACAGGCGATCGGGTATCAGGCCGGTTTCGAACAAGGGCACGCCAAGGGTTTCGAGGACGGCCGCAAGGAAGCGCTCGCCGAAGCGGCGCGTCTCGCGGAAATCGCCGATGCGTTCAGGATCGCGCTGCAAGCCGCCGATGCCGCCATCGCGGAAACGCTCGCCACGCTCGCGGTCGATATCGCGCAGCAAGTGGTGCGGCAGCATCTAGCGCACGATCCGACGGCGCTCGTCACCGTGGCGCGCGAAGTGATCGCGGCCGAGCCGGAACTCACGGGATCGCCGACGCTGATCGTGAATCCCGCCGATTTGCCTATCGTCGATGCGTACTTGCAGGAAGAACTCGGCGCGGCTGGCTGGATGGTGCGGCCCGACCCGCTCGTGGAACGCGGCGGCTGCCGCGCGCACGCGGCGAGCGGCGAAATCGATTCGACCAATGCGTCGCGCTGGGAGCGTGTCGCGGCGGCATTGGGGAGGAACAAGCCGTGGTAAATAGCGCAATGACGCATCGCATCACGCAGGACGGGCTGAGCGAGCTGGAGCAGGAAATCGCGCGCGCGTCGTTCGGGCCGGAGGCTGTCGTCGAGGAAGAATCGCCGGAGGAACTCGCTGCGCGGACCATCGCGGAACTCGCGAACATGGCGGGCAATCCGCATATCGACGCCTGGCGCGACAAGCTCGACGCCCTCAAGGCGCGTACCGCGATCGCCAAGCCGCTGCGTCCGTGCGGACGTCTCACGCGCGCCGCCGGCCTCGTGCTCGAAGCGGTCGGACTGAAGATGGGCGTCGGTTCCGAATGCATGATCGAACTGCCGCCGGGCAGCGCCATTCCGACCGCCGAAGCCGAAGTCGTCGGCTTCGCGGGCGACAAACTCTTTTTGATGCCGACCACGGAAATGGCCGGCCTCTTGCCCGGCGCGCGCGTGTATCCGCTGGAAAGCGCGCCGATCAACGATCCGATGGCAGGCGCAAAACGTCTGCCGGTCGGCTGGGAGATGCTCGGCCGCGTGGTCGATGCATCCGGCCGTCCGCTCGACGGACTCGGCCCGCTCGGCGCAAAAGTCGATGCGCCGTTGTCATCGCCGGTCATCAACCCGCTGAATCGCGAGCCGATTCACAAAGTGCTGGACGTCGGCGTGCGCGCAATCAATTCGCTGCTGACGGTTGGACGCGGCCAGCGCATGGGCCTGTTCGCGGGCTCGGGCGTCGGTAAATCGGTGCTGCTCGGCACGATGGCGCGCTACACGAGCGCGGAAGTGATCGTGATCGGACTGATCGGCGAACGCGGCCGCGAAGTGAAGGAATTCATCGAACAGATTCTGGGCGAAGACGGTCTCGCGCGTTCGGTCGTCGTGGCCGCGCCGGCCGACGTTTCGCCGGTCCTGCGCATGCAGGGCGCGACTTACGCGACTTCGCTCGCCGAATATTTCCGCGATCAGGGCAAGCATGTGTTGCTGCTCATGGATTCGCTGACGCGTTACGCGATGGCGCAGCGCGAGATCGCACTTGCGATTGGCGAGCCGCCCGCGACCAAGGGTTATCCGCCGTCGGTGTTCGCCAAGCTGCCCGCGCTCGTCGAGCGTACCGGCAATGGCCCGGAAGGCGGCGGTTCGATCACCGCGTTCTACACCGTGCTCACCGAAGGCGACGACCAGCAAGATCCGATCGCCGATTCGGCCCGCGCCATTCTCGACGGCCATATCGTGCTGAACCGCTCGCTCGCCGAGGCGGGGCATTATCCGGCTATCGATATCGAACAGTCGATTAGCCGCGCGATGACCGCGCTCATCGACGACAAGCATCTCGAGCACGTGCGCCTTTTCAAGCAGATGCTTTCGCGTTATCAGCGCAATCGCGATCTGATCAACGTGGGCGCGTATTCCAGCGGCCGCGATGCCCTGCTCGACCGGGCCATCGCGCTTTATCCGCGAATGGAGTCGTTTTTACAGCAAGGCTTTCGCGAGCAGGCGAATTTCGAACCGAGTCTTGATTTATTGCATCAACTTTTCAACTAGTATTTGCAGCCGCACCTATATTTGTCATAAGTTATTAAAAAAACCGCGCGACCACAGAGACCAACTCGTCCATGTCAAAGAATCTGCCGATCAACACCCTGATCGAACTCGCTCAGGAAGAACTCGACGCCGCGACCAAGAAGCTGGGCAAGCTTCAGCAGGAGCGCAACGAAATCGAGGGGCAACTCAATTCGCTCGTGACGTATCGCGACGAATATCACGCGCGTTTCACGGCGTCGGCGCAGCAAGGCACGACGGCGCAGACGCTGCGTAACTTCCAGGCGTTCGTCGACACGCTGGACTCGGCGATTGCGCAACAGCGCACGTTGCTCGTGATGGCCGACCAGCGCATCGAGGCGGCGAAGCCGGAATGGCGTCTCAAGAAGCAGAAGGTCGGCAGCTACGAGGTGCTCGCGGCGCGCGGCGAGGCGTTGCTCGCAAAGAAGGCGGCGCGCGTGGAACAGCGCGAATCGGACGAGCACGCGGCCAAGGTGCTGCGCATGCGCGCCGAACGCGCCTGAATTTAACTACCGGACTTTTTCGAGGTAACGCATGTCCTCCGTTTCTTCCATCGGCGCGCAGTCGGGCGTTACGTCATCTTCGGCTGCCAAAAAGCGTGCAGCGGACGCAGGCGCGTCGTTCGGCCTGACGCTGCAGAGCATGACCGACAAGGCCAATGCCGACGCACAGGCAGCCAAGGCGCTGGCGGCGTCGTCCTTGTCTTCGTCCACTGCGGCCAAGTCGAGCGTGCATGACGTGCCGAAGTCCGACGACACCGCGAGCGCCAGCAAGTCGGACGACGCGAGCGACGTGAAGAAGAGCGATAGCGCGACAGACACGCAGGCGTCGTCGTCGGCCGACAAGAGCGGCAAGACGGATTCGACGAAGGAGGCTTCGAAGCCTTCGGGCAAGACCGAAACGGCGGATGCGTCCAAGCCTGCCGCCCCGGCAAAGCCCGCGAAAGCGACGGATGCCGCCGATGCGGCCGAGCGCGCGGACGCCGCCGAAGCTGCGAATACCACCGTGTCCGACGTAACCGATGCGGCCGCGACGGCGGTTGCATCGACGGATGACGACAAGACCGCGACCGGCGACACGCACAAGAGCGGCGACGCCAAGTCCGCGCAAGATGCGCTGCAGGCCGCGCTCGCCGCGATGAACAACGTGCCGGCGAATGCCGTGCCGATGAACGCAGCGGCATCGGCGCATTCGGGCGCGGCCACGGGCGCTGGAAAGAGCGACGAGGCGTCGGGCGGCATGGTCGGCGAAGGATCGAAGGGTAATCGCTCGGGCGGCCTGCTCAACGCGCTCGCCGGCGATGCCAGGGACAACGCGGCGCCGGCCACGACCGCGGCACTGACAAGCGATGCGGCAGCGGTTCAGGCCGCGCTGACCCCGCAAGCCGATGCGGGCAGCGCGGCGTACAAAGCCATCTCGCAGCAAGCCGATGCAGCGGCGCGCGCGGTGGCGATGCAATCGGCATCGGCGGGGTCGGCGGTATCGAGTGCGCAGGGCGAGATGACGGCGGCGACCAGCGCGGCGATTGCGCCGCACGTGGGCGCTGGCGGCTGGGACGATGCGTTCAGCCAGAAAGTCGTGTTCCTCTCGAATTCGCAGCAACAGAGCGCGGAGTTGACGCTCAATCCGAAGGATCTCGGCCCGTTGCAGGTCACTCTGCAGGTTTCCGAGAATCACGCGCACGCGCTCTTCGTGTCGCAGCATGCGCAGGTGCGCGAAGCGGTCGAAGCCGCGATGCCGAAGCTGCGCGAGGCGATGGAAGCCAACGGTATCAGCCTAGGCTCCACCAGCGTTTCGGATGGATTCGCGCGCCAGTCGTCGCAACAGGACCGCGGCGAGGGCCGCTCGTCGTCGGGTAACGGACGCGGCGTGGGCGGTGTTGGCGGCGTCGGCGGTAGCGATTCGGGCGTGGCAAGCACGGTGACGATGCCGGTGCGGCGCACGGTCGGGTTGGTGGATACGTTTGCTTGATGACCGTGGTGCAATCGATTTGGCTTCTTGGGACGAACCGATTGCAATTACATTGATCAAGCACAGGTTGCGCGTCCTCGCTGACGCGTGATCGCTTTTTCGACTTCCTGCCAAATTCCGTTGAGTGTCATCCGAAGATACAGAACGCTGAGTTCGTGTCGCAAACGGAAGAAAGCAGACGCGTCGCGTTTCAACAGGAGTTTCCTGACTTCATCGATCACCGTTTGATCATCGAATGAAAGCCAGATCGGCGGCGCTGCAGTTAAGGCGTTCGGACCGCACACTGGAGCAACCTCCCGAAAGAAAATCTTTTTGAGTTCTTTCGATGGATAGACACATATTTTCGATGCTTGGTAGTCGTAGTCGATTCTGTTATCGACGAAGAATTCCGCCATCGTCGTCCAAATGCGCTCCCTTGCCTGCTGGTCTATCTGATGCCCCACGTGCGGAATTCCTCCAATTCGTCGAGATAAGCGTCCTGAGCCGTTTGAGTTACGACAGAACCGAGAGTTGAACCGATCAAGACGACACCGAGAGCACATATTGGGGCTCCCGGTCCGCAGATTGATCCTACGGCAAGACCCGCAAGCGCACCGCCGATCAACCCGCCTTCAATGGACGCAATTTGGCGTTCAGCTTCGCTTATCTTGTCTCTGGCGTTCAAAATCTCATATCCGGCGAGCACTCCTGTTATCAAGAGGCCGACCTTGCCCATCAATCTCATTCGGGCCGTTGTTGCGTTGACCTTGGCGTTACTCCTTCCCGCCGATTCGATTATCGAGAAGTAAGCGCGGTCTTTTTCAGACTCGGTCAATGCATGAAAGGGCTTGGAAAAATTTTTAACCGAGTACTTGTCGAGAAGCTTTTCAAGGCCAAGCCCTTCTGCCTTATATGCCAGTGCTTTTGCCAAACTCGTGGGCGAAGTGGCCGTCCTCGCCTCTTCCATGATGCGATTGCGCATGTCCTGGCAGAAAGCCGCACCCTCTGCAGCGGTCATGCGTCCAGCGTTGACTTCGGTTTGAACGGTCTCGCTCATTCGCTCGATGCCAGCGGCATAACGCGCTCGCACGCTCGCGTCGCTGATAACGCTTTGGGAGAAATACGCTCCAGCGCCTTCGAGAGCGGCGCGCGCATCGGCCAGAATCCGGGAATCAATCTGGTGATCTTTGTTCGCCGCGAAAGAACCTCTGATGGTACTGCCGCTTACTGGCGCTTTTGTGTCTGGCATTAAGCTCGAATAATCGATAAAAGTGCTTGAGATACGGTCGCTTCCTCAGTGGGAGAAACGCTTACCGCGATCTCGATACGTGTGCATGCGCTGTTGTTCGATCTAGCGAACCGGATGTTGTTGCCGCCGCCGATACTGCCTCGCTCGCTGGACCCGTCCGCGAAGCGTGTGACGCATGACATGCCTTCGTAGCTTTCCGGCTCGCGCAGAGTGAAGCTGATCCAGTGGTCTGCATCAGGAGGTACCGGCGGCTCTGCCGAAGCATTGCTCGACGAGAAGCGCGTGATGGGCGCGTGATCGAATACCCGGCATCGTCTTCCGTGAGCCGGATAGATGATCGGAGACGTCGAGCACTGGCAAAGAACCCGGTCACCGCCAAGCGCCCAATCGCGTCCCCGATCTTTAGGTCTACGGCCCGGTGTTAGATGGACACCATAGGTAATTTCGCCTGTGCTCTCGCAAGCTGTGCAGAAGGCGAAGTCGCCGATCACTGCCCCGCCGCGCAGTCGACCGCTTTCGTCCGCAATGCGCCGAGTTCGCCCTTGCGCGATTACGTAGCTCCCCTCTTCGCTGGTGAGCGGGTCGCCATCCACGGCGGCGTAATAGACGGTCATTTCGCTATTGCCTTTCTTGTACGTCGGCGATGACAACACGTTCGTGTCTAACGTCGATTTGTAGATATGCGCGTTAAATGCAAGAAACGTCGTTCAGGCGAAGGCGTTATAGCCGCATCTAACCTTCCAGAAAGCGGCCTGAAACGCTTGGCGTATCGCCCGTACCGCAGTTTCACATGACCGAAGGGCCCTTGCTGAAAAATAGTGCCAAATGCTGTGCATGGGCAACTTTCTCGCGGCAATGCGTTCGCGCGCCCATTTTCAGCGTTCGCTCACGGGCCGTCGAGACCGGAATAGCAAGGCTCTGCATCCGCCAGCAAGCTGCCCTAACCCACGAGTTAGCCCCAAATCCCCCCTCTTTTCGCCCCATCGCTCAACGGCGTTATAGCCAACAATTCAACCTATCGAAAGAGGGCAAGAATTCATGGCTACCACCACTGCAAATCCGAAAGACATCGTTCCCGCGAAGAGCGGCAAGCTCAAGAAGACTCTGATCATCGCCATTGGCGCGGTCGTTCTGCTGGGTGCTGGCGCCGGCGGCGCTTACTTCATGCTCGGCAAGCAGCCTCACGGCCCCGCCAAGCCCGCACCGGTGCCGCCGCCCGTGTTCTTCCCGCTCGATTCGCTGACCGTCAACCTGCAAGCCGACGACGGCATCATGCACTACCTGCGCGTCGGTCTGTCGCTCAAGCTCGCGGACGAAAAGGCTCAGGTGCAGATCACCGAACGCATGCCTGAGATCCGCAGCCGCGTGCTGATGCTCATCTCCGGCAAGCACCCCGAAGAGATGGCGACCGTCGAAGGCAAGCGCAAGCTCGCCGACGAACTGCGCGAAGCCGTCGAGAAGGCCGCCAGCGCGCCGGATCATCCCGCCCACGTCGAAGAAGTGTTGTTCACCGAATTCGTCGTGCAGTAAGCCCGCGCACCAGATTCAAGGAAACGGAAAAGAGTCATGGGCCACGAAGAGTTCATGTCGCAGGAGGAGGTCGATGCCCTCCTCAAGGGCGTCACCGGCGAAGTCGATCAGGTTTCAGACGACAGCAAGCCCGCCGGCGTTCGTCCTTACAACATCGCGACGCAGGAACGCATTGTCCGCGGCCGGATGCCCGGCCTCGAAATCATCAACGACCGCTTCGCGCGCCTGTTGCGCGTGGGCATCTTCAACTTCATGCGGCGTTCGGCGGAAATCTCCGTCGGCCCGGTGAAGGTGCAGAAGTACAGCGAATTCACGCGCAATCTGCCGATCCCGACCAACCTCAACCTGGTCCATGTGAAGCCTCTGCGCGGCACGTCGCTGTTCGTGTTCGATCCGAACCTCGTGTTCTTTGTGGTCGACAACCTCTTCGGCGGCGACGGGCGTTTCCATACGCGCGTCGAAGGCCGCGAGTTCACGCAGACCGAGCAACGCATCATTCACAAGCTGCTCACGCTGGTATTCGAGCACTACTCCGCTTCGTGGAAGAGCGTGCGTCCGCTGCAGTTCGAATTCATGCGCTCGGAAATGCACACGCAGTTCGCGAACGTGGCGACGCCGAATGAAATCGTCATCGTGACGCAGTTCACCATCGAATTCGGTTCGACGGGCGGCACGCTGCATATCTGCATGCCCTACTCGATGATCGAGCCGATTCGCGATCAGCTCTCCTCGCCGATTCAGGGCGAAGCGCTCGAAGTGGATCGCCGCTGGGTGCGCGTGCTCTCGCAGCAAGTGCAATCGGCGGAAGTGGAACTGACGGTGGAACTCGCCGAGATCCGTTCGTCGTTCGAAAGGCTGCTCAACATGCGCAAGGGCGACGTGCTGCCGATCGACGTGCCCGAGCATGTCGTCGCCAAGGTGGACGGCGTGCCGGTGATGGAATGCGGCTACGGAATTTTCAATGGTCAATACGCGCTGCGCGTGCAGAAAATGGTCAGCGCGTCGGACAACATGAAGGAAGGTGGATATGAGTGATCTCTTGCAGGAAGGCACACTGCCCGGCTCGACCGGCGTGGGCGACATGAAGGCGGAAGAGTTGTCGATGGACGACTGGGCGAGCGCGCTCGCCGAGCAGAACGGCAACGAAACGCCTGCCGTGGCCAGCGCGGGCGTGTTCCAGCCCTTGTCGAAAGCCGCGGCGCCTTCGACGCGCAACGACATCGACATGATTCTCGATATCCCCGTGCAGATGACGGTGGAACTCGGCCGCACGAAGATCGCGATTCGCAACCTGCTGCAGCTCGCGCAGGGTTCGGTCGTGGAACTCGACGGCATGGCGGGCGAGCCAATGGACGTGTTGGTGAACGGTTGTCTTATTGCGCAAGGCGAAGTGGTCGTCGTGAACGACAAGTTCGGTATTCGCCTGACCGACATCATCACGCCGTCCGAACGTATCCGGAAGTTGAATCGATGAAACGCTTTGCCGCCGTCCTGATTGCCTTCGTGCCTGCGCTGTCCCGCGCAGCCGATATGAACGCCGTGAACCACGCCGCGCAGATCGCTTCGAGCGTCGGCGCGGGAAGCGCCGTGCCGTCGCTCGGTTTCGGCGCGGTGTTGCAGACGCTGTTCGGTCTCGTCATCGTGATCGGCTTCGTGTTCGGTTGCGCGTGGCTCGCTCGCAAGTTCGGCTTCCAAGGCGGCAGGAAAGGCGGCCTCGTGAAAGTAGTGGGCGGCGCGTCGCTCGGCAACAAGGAGCGCGTGGCGGTCGTCGAAATAGGCGATACCTGGCTCGTGCTCGGCGCGGGGCCCGGCAACGTGCGCTTGCTGCATACCATGCCCGCCGGATCGGCGGATGCGGACGTAAGCGGCGAACCAGCGCCGTCGGCCGCGCAAACGTTGCAAGGCAGTTTTGGTCAGCGGTTTCGCGATGCCCTCGCCGGTGAAGCGAACAAGCGTCTTCAGAAGTTCGTGGGCGGGAGCAAGTAATGCAGGTCAGTCGTAACATCGTGCGCGGCGTGAAACTGGCGCTGCCGGTCGTGATCGCCTTGTTGCCGGTCGCGGCGCTCGCGCAAAGCACGGCGGGTCTTCCCGCCTTCAATACCAGCCCCGGCCCGAACGGCGGCACGACGTACTCGCTCAGCGTGCAGACGATGTTGCTGCTGACGATGCTCTCGTTCCTCCCGGCCATGGTCCTGATGATGACGAGCTTCACGCGCATCATCATCGTGCTGTCGCTCTTGCGCCAGGCGCTCGGCACGACGAGCACGCCGCCTAATCAAGTGCTCGTGGGCCTCGCGTTGTTTCTCTCGTTTTTCGTGATGTCGCCGGTGCTCGACAAAGCCTACACCGACGCATACAAGCCCTTCTCCGACGGCACCATCGCGATGGATCAAGCCATGCAGCGCGGCGTCGCGCCCTTCAAGCAGTTCATGCTGAAGCAGACGCGCGAAGCGGATCTCGCGCTCTTCGCCCGCATCTCGAAGGCCGCGCCGATGAACGGTCCGGAAGACGTGCCGCTGTCGCTGCTGGTGCCTTCGTTCGTGACGAGCGAACTGAAGACGGGGTTTCAGATCGGCTTCACCATCTTTATTCCGTTCCTCATCATCGACGTGGTGGTGGCGAGCGTCTTGATGTCGATGGGCATGATGATGGTCTCGCCCACGACGATAGCGCTGCCCTTCAAGCTCATGCTGTTCGTGCTCGTCGATGGCTGGCAGTTGCTGATCGGCTCGCTTGCGCAGAGCTTCGTTTCGTAACGTTATCGTTTCTATTGAGGTTGCTGGAATGACACCCGAATCGGTCATGACCATAGCGCATCAGGCGATGTATGTCGCGTTGCTGCTGGCTGCCCCGCTCTTGCTGGTCGCGCTCGTCGTGGGTCTGGTGGTTAGTCTCTTTCAGGCGGCCACGCAGATCAACGAATCGACGCTCTCCTTCATTCCCAAGCTGATCGCCGTGGCGGTGACGCTCGTGATCGCAGGACCGTGGATGCTCACGACCATCCTCGATTACATGCGGCACGTGTTCACCATCACGCCTGCGATCACAGGCTGATTCGTTCGATGTTCTCGGTTACTTATGCACAACTGAACGGCTGGCTCACGGCGTTTCTGTGGCCGTTCGTGCGCATCCTCGCCTTGATGGCCACCGCGCCGGTGCTGAACCATATGGCGTTGCCCACGCGCGTGAAGATCGCGCTGGCCGCCTTCATCACGCTGATCGTCGCGCCCACCTTACCCGCCATGCCCGACGCCACGGTGTTTTCAGCGGCGGGCGTGTGGATCATCGTCAATCAGTTCCTGATTGGCGCGGCCATTGGCATGACGATGCAAATAGCCTTTGCCGCCGTCGATGCGGCTGGCGAGTTCATCGGACAGCAAATGGGCCTCGGTTTCGCGATGCTTTACGATCCGCGCGCGGGTGGCAATGCCGTGGTGGTATCGCGCTATCTCAACACGCTGGCAATGCTGGCGTTTCTCGTCTTCGACGGGCATCTGCAACTGATCGCCGCGCTGATCACGACCTTCCAGAGCGTGCCCGTCGATGTCAATGTCGTGGCGTCCGCTTCGCATGCGCAAGGTTGGCGGGTGATGGTGGGTTATGGCGCTTCGGTTTTTTCCACCGGGTTGTTGCTGTCGTTGCCGGTCGTGGCGGCGCTTCTTATCGCCAATCTCGCGCTCGGCATTCTGAATCGCGCGGCGCCGCAGATCGGCATCTTCCAGGTGGGTTTTCCGGTCACCATGCTCGTCGGCTTGTTGCTGCTTCAGTTAATGGTGCCTAATTTGATGCCGTTTTTTCAGCGGATCTTCGAGGCGGGGCTGGGACAGGTGGGAAGGATCGCGGGCTCGATGGGCCCTTGACGCCTCATTGCCCGCATCGTGGCTCACGGTGCGCGCATGCACGGCGCAACGTGCCCGACATACATGGGCCGTTCACCATACCGAACGACAGCGCCGTTACGAATAAGGAACCAGCGGCGCTTGGCTCCCGTGTAACCGCCATAGCTGTTCTTCGCGTTGATGTCCGTGCACACGAGATAGCCATAAACGGCACGGTGCTCCGTCATGTTCTCGATAGCCTGATCCTTCGTTGGCGTGGAGAATCGCCATAGCGCGCCGACTCGGGGTCTTTGAGCGTCTTCGCCATGGCCGCCTTGATGATGTCCTGATAATTCGACGGATATTCACCGTAGTCAGCGTCCGGCTCCGGCAGCGTCGCGGCCCACTGTGCCCGCCCGGCGTCGAGTTGTGCCGTGTTCTCGCGGGCAGGCGGCGAATCCGCGTCGCTTCCACACGCGACAAGCATGATCGGACATGTCATTGCACCGAGCACAACGAGCGCGCGATCAATCCTCATTTCCGTCACCCGTCTCACCAAGCAGTCGGTATCTCATGACGCACGAATCCTCGACGTTGCACTTAAGTCCGGTGCGTCAATCATAGGCAATCGTTCCCGGCTTCTTCCACTGAAAAAACGAAAAAAAGAGCATCGCCAAACCGCACGATGCCCTTCTCGAAGTTCCCTTAAAAAACGAGAGACAAGACCCCTTATTAGCTGAGGTAATTGAACAACGACAACTTCTGGATCTGCGAAAACGCCTGCTGTGCCGCCGTCAACGAGTTTTGCGTGAGCTCATAAGAACTGATCGCCGAAACCAGATCGATGCTCGTCAGATTCGCAAGATCGCTGGCGGTCTGCGTCTGCGAAGTCGCCATCGACGTCTGCGTGGCCTTCACTTCCTGCTCGCGGCCACCCACCACCGTCTGCGCAGACAACACGTTCGTGTAGGTGTTGTCGAGCTTGGTCGAAGCCGTCGACAACGCGTTGGTCAACGTCGCTTCCGAGGCTGGCGTGCCCGTCGGCTGCTTGAGCGCGCTGATCAAATTGTCGAGCGTCGCGAACACATCGTTGTTGCCCGATGCCGCCGGCTGCACCGTGAAGCTGTCGCCGTTCGCGGGCGCGCCGCTGACCGTCACCTTCTGACCGCCGAACGAAATCGCCGTGCCGGCCGTGTATGCGGTCGGTGTCGTCGACAACGACGAGTCAGGCGGCGTCGCGGTCACGAGGTAGCTCGTCGAACCATCCGTCGACGATACCGAAAACGCGATCGAATACGTGCTCGCATTGTTCGCGTTGCCCGGATCGGTCGTGCTCACCTTGCTGATCGTGGCCGTGCCCGTATTGGTCGCCGATGCCGACGGTACCGCGTCGCTATCCGTGGGCGACACGCCCATGAAAATCGACGCGCCGGTGTCGCCCACTGGAATCGAGCGGCCCGAGCTGATCTGCACCGTGCGCTGGCCGGCATCGCCCGAATACGTCGTGCCTACGCCGGAAGCATTGTTCGAAAACGGCGCGGTGCCGCCCTTTAAACCCGAGAAAATGTAATTGCCTTCGCTGTCGGTCGTGTTCGCGACGCTCATCAACTGGTCGCGATAACCCTGCAGCGTATCCGCAATCGATTTGCGATCCGCGTTCGTGAGGGAGCCATCGCCCGCGCGCACGACTTGCGTCTGAATGCTTTGCAGCACGCCGCTCACGTCGCTCAAGGTCGAATCTTCCTGCTGCAACGACGAAAGCGCGGTGGTCTGATTCGCGCTGTATTGCGTGAGCGTGGCGGTCTTCATCGTGAGCTGCACGGCCTGCGCGGCACCGAGCGGGTCGTCGGAAGCAGTCAGAATGCGCTTGCCCGACGAGATCTGCTGATACATCGAGGCAAGCGAGCTCTGCTGGTCGCTCATCGAAGCGACGTTCATGTTGAAATACTGCGAACTGGATATACGCATCGCTAAATGCCTCAGTTAAAGATGCCAAGCAGCGTCTGAAACAGCGTCGAAGCCGTCTGAATCACTTTGCTGTTCGCCTGGTAAAGCTGCTGATACTGCATGAGGTTCGCCGCTTCCTCGTTCAGGTTCACGCCCTGCACGGACTGTTGCGCCGATGTCGCCTGACTGAGCAGCGCCGTTTGCGACGAGCTCGTGCTCTTCAGCTGGTTCGTCTGGTTGCCGATCTGGTTCACGTAGTTCGCATAGGAATTCGTGAGCGTGTCGGTGCCGTTCATCGACTTGGTCGACACCAGGTTCGACATGGTGAGCGCGTTGCTGCCGTCGCTCGTGCCGCCCGTGTTCGGATTGATGTTGAACACGTCCGTATTGGCCGGCTTGCCGCTGATCGTCGCGCTGATGCCGTTCGACGTGACAGTGAGCCCCTTCGACGAATCGTAGGGAATGGTCGTGTTGGCCGGATAATTCGTGGTGCCCACGGTCACCGCGACATTCGACGTGAAGCCGCCCGCCGTCGAGTTGTACGTGAGTGCGATAGCCGAAGGCGTGCTGTAACCCGCCGCGACCGTCGCCGAGGAAATCGTGGCCGTACCGGTGTTCGCGGTCGCCGCCGATGTCACCGCGGGCGAAGCGGCCGCGATCGCGGAGCCGTTGGTCGTCGCGAGTTGGAAGTTGTCGAGCGAGGCGCGCGTCGGCTGAATGGAGAACGAGTCGCCCGCTTGCATCGTGCCCGACGGCGTGATCTTCAGACCGTCGAACGCGTTGGGCGGCGTGAAGCTGCCGAGCGCCTTGCCGCTCTGGGTATCGGTCACGTCGAAGCCGGTGCCGTTATAGGTGACCGTGAGATCGCTGGACGTGGGCTGCGTGGCATCGGAGAACTCGGCCGTGACCGTGCCGGTGCCCTTGTTGCGCGCGTCGGCGTAGACGGTGGGCGAACCCGCCGAGAAGAGCGCGCCGCCAGCCTGGCCGTTCAGATCGAGGCCGAGCGAGTTCTGTCCGTTCAGTTGCGCGGCAAAGCTCGTCGCAATCGCGCCGAGTTGCGCTTGCGCCGGATCGAGCGTTTGCGAGCGGAAGTCCATCAGGCCGCCAACCACGCCGCCCGACAACGCGCTGGTATCGAGGTATTGCGTCTGCGCGGCGGTCGGCGTCGTGCCGTCCTTGCTCTTGAACGCGACCGTCAATTCGCTCGGGTCAGTCGGCGATGTCACCGTCTGCAATGCCGAAGCCGTGCCGCCGACGACGAGCGGCTGTCCGTTACCGACGAAGATGTTGTAGTTGCCATCCGTTTGCACGACCTGCACGCCGACCATCGAGCTGAGACTCGCGACGGCCTGATCCCGCTGATCCATCAACTGATTGGGCTGCTGACCTTGCGCGCTGGCGACGTTGATCTGCTTGTTGAGATCAGCGATCTGTTGCGTGTAGCTGTTGATCGACGAGACCGCGCTCGTCAGTTGCGTGTTGACGCTCGAACGCAACTGGTCGTATTGCTCACCTGCCGAATTGAGCTGATTCGCGAGCGTCTGCGCGTTGCTCATGAGCGACTGGCGCGACGACGTGCTGCTCGCCGAATTCGCCACCGACTGCATGCCCGAAAAATAGTTGCTGATGCCGGTTGCGATACCGGTGGTGGGATCGCCAACGAGGTTGTTCAGCTGCGAGATCAACGAGTAATAGGTGTTGGCGGCGCTGCTCGACGCGGTCGTGTTGTTGACCTGCGTGGTCAAATACTGGCTGTATTGACGCGTGACGGTAGTCGTCTGCACGCCGCTGCCGAGATAGCCGGAACCCGTGTACTGTCCCGACGACTCCTGAAACGAAGCCTTTTCGAGCGTATAGCCGGGCGTCGCCGCATTGCTGATGTTCTGCCCGGTGACTGTCAGGCCCCATTGAGCCGCATTCAGTCCCGACAGGCCGATATTGAAGATGTTGTTGGACATGCGTTGATCCTTGTCTTGGCGGCGATGGCGTCATGCAACGCCGCCGGATAGCTGCCTTGTTTATCGGCGAAGCGCCGGGAAAGTTGAGCGTTTCGGCAAACGTTCGCGGACCGGTTCTTCAACGCGGATACCGTGGACGGTTTGCTCGACTTGGGCATTATCGGGCGCGTCGTGCAAGCGCAATTTGCCGATTTGAAGGGAGTTTTGGGGCTTATTCGGATTAGATTTCGGCGGGCGCTTTTAGCTGTATCGCGACGCGAGGGAATGGAAAAAACCGGGAAACCTTGCAGCAGGACGGGCGGCGCTCAGAGCAGCGCCGCCGCGAGGGATGAAACCGATGTGAACGGCCGCCTTACTTCGCCAGCGCGCGCCGCTTCATTTCCAGTTGCGTAATGAGCCGCTGCAGCGTGTTTTCCGCCGATCCCGGCATCGAGATGAATTTGAAGCCGAGCGTGAAGCGGCGATCGCCCTTGGCCGTCGTCGATTCCCTGTGCGACACCAGCTTGATATCCACGGTCACCTTGCCGGTAGTCGTGAAGTGCAGTTCGGCATCCTGAATCACGATGCCCATCTCCAGGTCGGCCACGCGTTCGTCCGTGGTTCGCAACGCGACGCCGCCGAGCGAAAGATCATGCACTTCGAAGCGAAAGCGCTCGCCATCCGGCAGCGAACCGCTGCAAATGTAGGGGTCGAGCACCGGCGCTTCGACGCGGAAATATTCGCGACGCTGCATGTAGTAAAGCACCGGCGGAAACTCGGCCTCGAAAGCGGGACGTCCGTCGAACACGGTCTCACGCGCGGCGCCCGTGGTGAATTCGAGTCGCACGCCGTCCGGCGCCGAACTGAAAATCAGCTTAGGCGCAGCCAGCACGTGACGATTCTGTTCCGCCATGCCGCCCCAGTCGAACGTAAAGCGATGTCCCGTAACATCGACGTCCAAAAGGCGCGTAACAATCTGCCCGTCGCCGTATTGCGCGGTCAAAAAGTCGCCGCGATGGGCAAGGTTGCGCAACGACACACCGATCTCCAGCGGATTGCGTCGTCCAAAGTCCACGATCGGCGCAATGTCGTCGTTGGCGAAGTCCTGCATGTGATTGATATTCATTGTGCTGGCCGTATTCATTGGTCGCGTACCGTCCATTTCCGCTACGCCACGTGTCGAACCGGCTCACCTTCGAACCGGCAGTTTCTTCTTAGGGATAGCGGCAAACTGCCAGCAAAGTTTAGACAGGCAGCCCCGAAAAATATGTGGCGCGCCGTCCCTACGAGGACTAAAACGTTTGCACATGCACGAAGCAGGCCAAAGAGCGCGCATGGCTCTAAATCAACGTATTGAGCGCCGAGCGCAAAAAGGCAGGATCGTTCCGCCGTTGACGAAACGCCTGCCTTTCGGTCGAATTTGAAAACGCTTCGTCAGGCGATCTGACGCATGATCGAGATCAACTTTTTCGCGTATTGGGGATCGGTCGCGTAGCCTGCCTTTTGCATGCCGTGCGCGAAGCCCGCGACATCGCGCGATGCCTCCACGACCGGCGCGTAACGCGGATTGTTCTTGATGACGCTCGCGTAGTCGGTGAGCGCGGCTTCGTAGGAATCGTAGGCGCGAAAGCGCTCCACGACCTTCTTCGGCTGACCGTTGACGTATTCCGTCGTTACCGAATCCACTGTCTTGCCGGTCCAGTTCGACGTCGCCTTGATGCCGAAAATGTTGTGGCTCGTCGCGCCGTTCGCGTACTTGATCTCGCGCTTGCCCCAGCCCGATTCCAGCGCCGCCTGGCCGATGATGAAGCGCGCCGGAATGCCCGTTGCCGCGCTCGCGGCTTGCGCGGGCGTGGCCAGCCGTTCGACGAACGCGTTGACCTTGTCCGAACCGTTGCCGCGCACGCCCGGATCGAGCGCGTCGGCGCCCGTGTAGCCGTTGCCGCTGTTGAGCGATGCGCCGCTCTTGTTGGCCTGCGCCGCGGCGTAGGCCTTGGCCATTGCGTTCATTGCGGCGATGTTGCCCGCGTTCGCGTCGCTGCTGCCGCCGCCGCCCGACAGCGCGTTCATCGCGTTCATGCCGTTTGCCGCGCCGCCCGTGGCCGACGTGTCCTTGATGCCCGCCGTGCGCATGAGTTGCTTGTACATCGCGTCCGCCACGCCAATACCCTTCGACGACATCTGCTGCGACAACTGCTGGTCGAGCATCGCCGTGAACGACTTCGTATCGTTCGACTCGAACGGGCTGTCCGAGGGCGTCGCATCGCGCATGCTCTTGAGCATCATCGTCGTGAAGACCGCATCGAACTGCTTGGCTGCCGCCTTCAAACCCTGTTGCGGCGATGCGTTGGCCTGCGCGCGCAACGCGTCGAAGCCCTGCGTATCGAGCGCGAAGCGGTTGGTCAGGTTCGACAGTCCGCCCGTCTCGGTAGATGCCAATGCCGTGTTGGCGATACCGCTCGAAGTCGAGTTCATGTGCCGTCGTCCCTTAGATGATTTCGAGGTCGGCGCGCAGTGCGCCCGCCGCCTTCATCGACTGAAGGATCGAGATCAGATCGGCCGGTGTCGCGCCGAGTGCGTTCAAGCCCTTCACCACGTCCGCCAGATTCGCGCCCGCCGAAAGCATCTTGAGCGCGCCGCTATCCTGCTTCAACTGAATCGACGATTCCTTCGCGGCGACCGTCTGGCCGTTCGAGAACGCGTTCGGCTGGCTCACCGCCGTCTTCGTGTTGATGACGACCGACAGGTTGCCGTGAGCGACCGCGCAATTCTGCAGCGTGACCATCTGATTCATCACGATGGAGCCGGTGCGTGCATTCAGAATGACCTTGGCCGCGGCTTGCGCCGGACGCACGTCGATGTTTTGCAATTGCGCCATGAACGAGACCTGTTCGCTCGCTTCGGACGGCGCGCGCAACTGAATCGTGCGGCCGTCGAGCGCGAGCGCCGTGCCCGTGCCGAACTGGTTGTTCACGGCCGCGACGATGCGCTGGGTCGTGTCGAAATCCATCTCGCGCAGTTCCATCTGCATGGTGCCGCCTTGTTGCAGCACCGTGCTCTGCACCGCGCGTTCGACGAGCGCGCCGCCGGAAATGCGGCCCACCGCGAGTTGATTGACCTGCACCTTGCTGCCGTTCGCACTTGCGCCCGCGCCGCCGACGACGAGGTTGCCCTGCGCCATCGCGTAGACCTGACCGTCCGCGCCCTTCAGCGGCGACATCAGCAAGGTGCCGCCGCGCAGGCTCTTGGCGTTGCCGAGCGAGGACACGGTCACGTCGATCGCTTCGCCGGGACGCGCGAACGGCGGCAACGTGGCCGTCACCATCACGGCGGCGACGTTCTTCAATTGCATGTTCGATGTGGTCGCTGAATTCACCGTGATGCCCAGGTTGCCGAGCATGTTGGTCAAGCTCTGCGTGGTGAACGGCGTCTGCATGGTCTGGTCGCCCGTGCCGTCGAGACCGACGACGAGGCCATAACCGATCAGCGGATTGTCACGCACGCCTTGAAAGGAGACGAGGTCTTTCAGGCGCTCGGCGTGCGCATGCGGAACGGAGCCGATGGCGACGACAGCAGCCGCGAGCGAGAACGAGAGGAAGCGAAGGAGCGAATTCATGATCGGTCAGAACGGCGCGACGTTGAGGAAGAAGCGCTGGAGCCAGCCCATGTTTTGCGCTTCGTCGATATAACCCTTCGCCGAATATTCGATCTTCGCATCGGCGATCTGCGTGGAGTAGACCGTGTTGCTGCCCGAGATGGTCGTCGGATTGACGACGCCCGAGAAACGCACGTATTCGTTACCCTGGTTGATGAGCATCTGCTTTTCGCCGCTGACCATCAGGTTGCCGTTCGACATCACTTCGGTGACGGTGACGGTGAGCGTGCCGCTGAACGTGTTGGCCGCGCTTGCGCCGCCGCCCGCCGTGAACTTGTTGGCGCCCGTGGCCGACAGGTTCGTGTTGTTGAAGAGGCCGCCGAAGACGCCCGGCACGGTCGGCACGGCGAACGCGCCCGTGCCGGTGCGGTTGGTGTTCGCCGCCGACGACTTCGTCGCGTTGACGTTTTCCGAGATCACGATGGTCAGGATGTCGCCGACGTTGCGCGGACGCTGATCTTCGAACAGCGGCCGGCCCGCATAGCCCGCGTTGTAGATCGCGCCGGGCGAACGCGTGCCGATGGGCGGCTGCGGCGGACGCGCGGTCATCGGCTGCTGGATGATCGGTTCCTTCGGCACGAGGCCGCAAGCGGCAAGCGCCGCGCCGAGCGCGAGAAGCGATGCAAGGCGTGACGCGCGAACGATAGTGTTGAGTGGCGACATCTTGATGATCCGTTTAATGCTTCTGCGTCAAACCTGCATCTGGGAAAGCGTCTGCAGCATCTGGTCGGACGTGGTCACGGCCTTGCTGTTGATCTCGTAGGCGCGCTGCGTCTGGATCATGTTGACCAGTTCCTGCACCACGTTCACGTTCGACGCTTCCACATAGCCTTGTTGCAGCGAGCCCGTGCCATTCAGGCCCGGTTGCGAAACGTTCGGCGCGCCCGAGCTGCCCGTTTCGGCGAAGAGGTTTTCGCCCTTCGCTTCGAGACCGGCCGGGTTGATGAACGACGCGAGCGTGATCTGGCCGACCGTCGTGCTGGCCGTGCTGCTCGGCTGCGTGACCGAGACCGTGCCGTCCGAGCCGATGGTGATCGCGGTCGCGTTTTGCGGAATCGTGATCGCCGGATTCAATTGATAGCCGCTCGACGTGACGAGCTGGCCTTGCGCGTTGGTCTGGAACGAACCGTCGCGGGTGTAGGCGGTCGTGCCGTCGGGCATCGTCACCTGGAAGAAGCCTTGACCGTTGATCGCGACGTCCTTCGAGTTGCCGGTCTGTTGCAGGTTGCCCTGCGTGTAAAGGCGTTCTGTCGCGACTTGCTGCACGCCGGTGCCGAGCTGGCTGCCCGACGCGAGTTCGGTTTGCTGCGTGGAGTTCGCGCCCGGCTGACGCACGGTCTGATAAAGCAGATCCTCGAACACCGCGCGCGAGCCCTTGAAGCCGTTGGTGCTCACGTTGGCGAGGTTGTTCGAAATCACGTCCATCTGCGACTGCTGAGCATTCATGCCGGTCGCGGCGATATAGAGGGAGCGGTTCATGTCGTTCGTTTCCTAATGTCTTGGCTGTGCGGCTTAGCTGAAGTTCAGCAGCTTGTTCGCCGATTGTTCGTTCTGGTCCGCGGATTCCATCAGCTTGGTCTGCATCTGGAACTGGCGTGCGTTGGAGATCATCGAGACCATCGCGGAGACCGGGTTCACGTTGCTGCCTTCGAGCGAGCCGCCTGCCACGACCACATTCGGGTCCGCTTCGGCGGGGTCGCCATCGGCGGTATGGAAGAGGCCGTCATCGCCGCGCGACAGCGTCGACGGATCGGGATTCACGAGCTTCAGCTGATCCACCGTCGCGATCGCCGTGGGCGGATCGCCCGGAATCAGCGCGGACACCGTGCCGTCCTTGCCGACCGTCACTTCCGCGCCCGGCGGAATGGACAGCGGGCCGCTCGTGCCGAGCACCGGCAAGTTGTTCGCCGTGACGAGCTGACCGTTCTGATCCACGTGCAGATTGCCGGCGCGCGTGTAGGCCTCGTTGCCGTCGGCCGTTTGCACGGAGAGCCAGCCGGGTCCCTGAATCGCGACATCGAGCGGATTGCCCGTTTGCGAGATCGGGCCTGCCGAGTAGTCCGCGTTCGGCGTGGACGAGAGCACGAAAGTGCGCGTCGTGCCATCGGCGGACTGGTTCTCGAACGACATCGGCACTTGACGGAACGCCGCGAGTTGAGCCTTGAAGCCCGTGGTCGATGCGTTCGCCAGGTTGTTCGCCACGACGCTCTGTTGTTCGAGCGCCTGGCTTGCGCCGGTCATCGCGGTGTAGATCAGACGGTCCATGAATCGCTTCCTTCCTTGACTGACTTGGCGACGCTTACAGGTTGATGACCGCTTGGTCGACGGCCTGCTGCGTCTTGATCGTCTGCGCGTTCGCCTGATAGTTGCGCTGCGCGGTGATCAGGCTCACGAGTTCGCTCGTCAGATCGACGTTCGAGTCTTCCACCGCGCCGCCTTGCAGCACGCCGTGGTTGGTCGAGCCCGGAACCGCGACCTGCGCCGCGCCCGAAGCCGCCGTCTGTGCGTAGACGTTGCCGCCCAGGTTCTGCAGACCGTTCTGGTTGTTGAAGTTGGCAATCGCGATCTGGCCGAGCGACTTGGTCTGGCCGTTCGAGTAGTTGCCCGTCAGCATGCCGTCCGTGCCAACCGTGAAGCCGGTCAGTTCGCCCGTGCTGTTGCCGTCCTGATGCAGATTCGCGAGACCGCTCGTCGCGCCGTATTGCGTCGTGCCGGTGAGGTCGAGCGTGAGCGACTGCGTGGTCGTGCCGCTCGGGTCCGCGCCGTTGGGAATCGTGAAGGTGTATTTCGGGCTGCTCGTCAGGTTGCCCGACGTATCGAACGTGACCGCGCCGAGATCCGACTTTTGCGTGACCGGATCGCCGTAACCCGCGAACGCCTCCCACGAGCCTGTCGCGGACTTCGTGAAGTACACCGAGACCTTCTGCGTGCCGCCGAGCGAATCGTAGGCATCGACCGAGGTCGAGGCGTTGTACGTGTTGCCGTTGGTCGGATCGAACGCGGCCTTGTCCTTCACTGCGTCCTGCGAATTCAGGTTGAACGACGCGGTGATGGTCTTCGTCGCGGTCGGCGCGATATTGGCCGTCGGCACCGACAGCGGCACCGTGCTTGCGCTGTTGACCACACCGTTCGAATCCGCCGCGTAGCCCATCAGTTGCAGGCCGGCCGAGTTGACGATCTTGCCGGTGTTGTCGAGGTGGAACACGCCGTTACGCGAGTACACGGTCGAACCGTTGTTCGACAACTGATAGAAACCGTTGCCGTTGATGGCGACGTCGAGCGCCTGGTTGGTCGTCGTGATCGTGCCTTGCGAGAACTGCTGCTGCACTTCGGACAGACGCGTGCCGATACCGATCTGGTTGCTGACGGCGGTGGCCATCGAGCTTGCGTACATATCGGCGAATTGCGCCTGGCCTTGCTTGAAGCCGACCGTGTTCGCGTTCGCGATGTTGTTGCCGATCACGTCGAGGTCGCTCGATGCAGCGCCCAGACCGCTCAGTGCTTGTTGATAGCTCATGTGTTTCTCTCTGGAATGTCTGTTTGTTTAAAGAATCGAGGCGACGCTCGACAGTGCGACCGTGGAGCCGTTCGCGAGCTTGAGACCCGGTGCGCCGCCCGTCATCTGCACGACGCTTTGGACTTGCGAGGCCGCGAGCGTGGTCGCCGTTGCCTGCTGGCCGTTGATCGTGCCTTGCGCGGTGATCGTGTAAGTGCCGTCGGCGAGCGTGTTGCCCTTCGAGTCGACCGGCTTCCAGCCCGAGACCGGCACGACGCCTGCGCTCTGCGCGCCGAGGTCGAGCGTGTTGACGATCTGGCCGGACGAGTTCTTGACGACCACCTGAAGGTCGCTCACGTCGTTGGCGAGCTGCACGCCGAAAGTCGACGACGCGCCGCTCGATACCGACACGTTGCTGCCCGAGGCGAGCACGGTCGAACCGATGAGCATCGCCGCTTGCGTCGACTGGCCGGCGGAAAGCTGCGTGGCGAGCGAGGACAGCGACGTGTTCAACTGACCGATACCCGACACCGTGTTGATCTGCGCGAGCTGCGAAGTCATCTGCGAGCTGTCGGCGGGGTTGGTCGGGTCCTGGTTCTTCAACTGCGTCACGAGCAGCGTGAGAAAGGTGTTCTGCAGGTCCGATGCGGACGTGCCCGAAGTCGAACTGGAGCTCGAGCTGGACGACGTCGAGGAAGCCGACGACGCGCCGTTCATGGTGTCGAGGAGCGTCTGCGACACCGTGGTGCCGTTGCTGCCGATGGTTGTGCTGGTTGTCACGTTATGTTCCTTCAGGTTCCAATGGTGAGGGTCTTGAGCATCAATTGCTTCGCGGTATTGAGCGTTTCGACGTTCGCCTGATAGGAACGCGACGCGGACATCATGTTGACCATTTCCTGCACCGGATCGACGTTCGGCAGCGTCACGTAGCCGTCCGCGTTCGCCGCCGGGTTGCTCGGGTCGTAACTGGTTTTCATCGGGCTCGGGTCGTCGATCACGCCGGTGACCTGCACGCCGCCGACTTGCTGGCCGGAGCCGCTCTTCGCGCCGCCGAGCGGATCGACCGCGAACACGACCTGCTTCGCCTTGTACGCCTGGCCGTCGGGGCCGGTGGTGCTGTCCGCGTTGGCCAGATTCGACGCGGTGACGTTCAGGCGTTGCGCCTGAGCCGACATCGCCGAACCGGCCACGCTGAAAATGTTCATCAAAGAAGGCATGGTTTTCTGGCTCCTTAACTGTTCGACGTGATCGCCGAAAGCATCGACTTGATCTGCGAACTCAACACCGTCATGCCGGCTTCGAAGTGCAGCGCGTTGTCCGCGAATTGCACGCGCTCGGCGTCGAGATCGACCGTATTGCCGTCGAGCGACGGCTGGTTCGGCACGCGATAGGCGAGGCGGCCGTAGTCGTCGCTCGAACCGCCGGATGCGGTGAGCGTCGAAGTGCCCGACATGTGGCCGCGCGCCGTGACCGCCATTGCCGCGCCAGCGCTCACGCTGACCGGCTGCGCCATTGCCAGCGTGCCGGTGCTGCTCGTGCCCGCGCTGCTCGCCGTGCCAGTGGCGCCGCCTTTCTTCAGCGCGCCGGCAAGGGCGGACGAGAAATCGACGTCGCGCGCCTTGTAGCCCGGCGTGTCCGCGTTGGCGATATTCGACGAAAGCAGTTCCTGCCGATACGCGCGGACATCGAGCGCTTCGCGGCCGAAGGCGAATTCCTTGTCGAGTTTGTCTAGCATCACCGTCCTCTACAGATGTTTGGTCCGGGTCCGGCATCGCCAAGACCTTTTTGCATGACACGAATATTAGGAGCGGCGCGCAACAACTAATCCGACGAATAACCGGGAAACGGGGCCTCTATTCGACGCTTGATCGCCGCGCGGTCTATCTAGAATCTGGTTCGTGGTCGAAAGGAATGGTTTGGGAGTCGAAGCGGCTGTGATGTTCGTGGGACTTCGGGTGGATGGGCTCGGCCGCCGTGGCATTGCGGCGGGGTTTGTCCAGCGATGTGTAGTTGCCGTCTTGTCCGCGCCCCAGCCTGGGCAAGACGAGTCAGTCGAATGGGAGTGCCGCCGTGGAAATCGCGGCGTGTCGTTAGCGGTTTGCAGTCGCCGTCCTGTCCGCGCCCCCGCAAAGGGCAGGACGGCTCAATCGAATCAGAACGCCGTCGCGGCATTCGCGGCGCGCGAGGGAGAGAAGTAATGAGCAGGTCCGCCAGTCATTCGTCGAAGGCTCTTGCCCGCGTCGCCGCGATGGAGCGCCGCGTGCAGAAGGCGTCGTCGCTTGCGCGACGCTCGGCGGCTGGCGTGGCCCTGCTGTTCGTCGGGGCCGCTGGTTTTGGCTTTACCGCGAGCGCTTACGCGCAGCAGGACGATGGTCCCATCGTCATTCCGGGCAATGCGGAGACGAATCCGGCAGCCGCGGCGGAAATGGCGAAGGGTCTCAAGACCGCGAAAGCCGCGCCCGCGACCGCGCCCGCACCGGTGGCCGCCGTTTCTCCGGCAGCAATTTCATCCGCGATGATGTCGCGCCCGAGCGGCTACGGCGATGCCAGCAAAGCCGCCGATGCCGCCATGCGCCATGCCGCGCTCGCGCTCGAAGCGCGCGCCGAAGCCGCCGACGACGCCATGGACGACGCAAGCGGCATGATCGTCATTCCCGGTCCGGGCGAAGCGAAGGCGCAAACGGGCGTTGGAACGGCGCGCGCGGCGGCCCCTGCTAATCAGAATGCAGTAAGCGGCGCGATGAGCGCGCCCGTTTCCAAGGTTGCCGATGCTCCGGGCGCCGCTCAAACCGCAGCTCAACCCGATACCGCCGCGAACGCGAATCCGCGCAGAGTCGCCTCCGTCACGCCATCGCGCGATGTGATTCCCGTGGTCGTCACCCGCGACGACGCCATTCCCGCCCGCAACGGCGCCGTGCGTCCGATCGCGGCAGGCACGACGGCGCCCGTTCCCAGCGCGGCATCGCCGATGAAGCGCGTCAGTTTTAATCCGTCCGCCGCAGCGCCCGCCGCGACGACGCTGCCACAAGCGAACGCCACCGGCGCCACCGTCCAGGACGGCGAGAGCATTCGCGCGGCTGCCATGGCTTTTCTTCAGCAACAAACCGCCGGACTGCCGGGCAAGGTCGAGATCACCGTGACGCCTGCGTTCCCGCGAGGTCTCGCGCCGTGTTCGTCGATCGATCCGTTCATGCCGACCGGCGCACGGCTCTGGGGCCGTATGACAGTGGGCGTGCGCTGCGTCGGCGAGCGCCCGTGGACGCTCTATCTGCAAGCGCGCGTGGCGATCAACGCGACTTACTACACGGCGGCGCGCGCGATCGCTCCCGGCGAGATGCTCGGTCAGGGCGATGTGGTCGCCCACGAAGGCGATATCACCGCGATGCCGCAGGCCACGGTCACCGATCCAGCGCAAGCCGTGGGCGCGATCGCGCTGTCGCGCGTGCCGGCGGGTTTGCCGCTGCGCACCGACATGCTGCGCGCGGCCAGCTCGGTTGCGGTCGGCCAGACGGTGCACGTCGTCACGGATGGCTCCGGATTCTCGATTTCCGCCGAAGGCAGCGTGATGAACAACGCCGCGCCCGGCCAGCAAGTCCGCGTGAAGACGGCCAACGGACAGATCATTACCGGCATCGTGAAGGACAGTCAGACCGTCGAGATACGGATGTGAGACGGCTTGAGGCAGATATCTGCGAGTCAGGTCGTGAAAGACAGTAAGACCGTCGAGATGCGTGACCGAAGGTGGCTCTTTTCGGCGCTCCATCGTCCGAACGAATCGGTCTGAAAGAGCCGCTAGAGCCCTTATGTGGACCAGATAACAGTTTGTTTCACTTTGTTGCAATTGCTCTGAAGCCCGCCCCGTAAGGCTTTTCGGGCGACGAGCGAGTCGATGCCCCGTATGGGTCCCCCGGTTGGGTAAAGTTTCCAAACACCCCCGCCGATAAAGGACTCAACAAGTACGGGAATAGACATCGTGAAAATCGAATCGAATAGCAACATCGCACTGGCTGGAATTCAAGACGCTACGCAACGTGCATCGCAAAACGACGCCAAGAGCGCTTCTAGCGTGGCGCAAGCCGGCACGACCGCCGCGCAGAACTCGAAAGTGAGTCTGTCATCGCTGTCGTCGGGTCTGCGCGCGTCGAACAGCGCCGACGTCGATACGGCGAAAGTCGATTCGATCAAGGCAGCACTGCGCGACGGCAGCTACAAGATCGACGCCGGCAAGATCGCCGACGGCATGCTGGGTTCCGCGCGCGACATGCTGCAAACCAGAACCGCGCCCGCTGGCGCCTGAGTTCTTTCTCCGCCGCGCCCGCTTTCGCTTCGAAAGCAGACGCGCAACGGAACCGGAATTCGACGGCGGCAGGCGCATTGTGAAACCCGCGTTTTTTTAGCGAGCTGCAATGAGAGACGCCCTGCTGTCCACCGTTACCGAAGAAGTCGCCGCCGTTCTGGCGTTCGAAGCCCTCCTCGCCCACGAGGAAAAGGCGCTGATCGCCGCGCAGCCGCTCGAAGCGCTGCCTGGAATCATCGAGAACAAGACCGAGTTGACCGAGCGCATCGCCGCGCTCGAGAAAGATCGCGACGCGCATTTGCACGCGCTCGACCTGCCGGGCGGTTTCGCCGGCATGGAAGTCGCCGCTCAGGGCGATGCGCGCATCGCCGAGCAATGGGCGTTGTTGTGCGCCGCCGCTCGCCGTGCGCGTCAAGGCAACAACAACAACGGCGTGTTGATCCGCACGCGCATGGAATACAACCGCAAGGCGCTCGCCGCGTTGCAGGTTGCGCCGTCGAAGGCGGGCTTTTACGGGCCGGATGGGCGGTTGCCGGGAGCTTGAGGATTTGTTGGAGGGTTGCATTTGCCGGGTGCGCTTTCGGGCCGGCGCGGCTTGCTCCGCTGGCATTCGGTAAACGACAGCCGTTCTTTTCAACGCTTTCCCGGGCTTCTTGTCTCGATCGGGGCGCACGTCGCTTGGCGCTCCTGGTTGGCGGCCGAGGCTGGTTATCTGTCGGCGGGTTGGTTTTTCGACGCGGTCGCGCCTGATTCGATCGCCGGCTTGCTGACGCCTCTGGCTCTTGCGAAAGCCCGCTGTTTTGCAGTCGTTCGAAGCTCCGCGCAGCCTCTAGCCGGGCGGGCGCGGTGAACGATCCGCGCCTTTCGAACCGTCGGCACATGATTCCGCCGAGTGTGCCGATGGTCGCAGCGGCAAGCGTCGACGCTTCCTTTCACCGATAAGCCTCGCACTTCTTGTAGTGTCGGAGCTTGCTTTAGTCCGCTTGCGTCCGACTTTCGGCGCATGCCAACGCTTATATCCGATCGGCGCGGCACATCGCCGGATCAACGCTTCCGCCGCGCGGCGCGTCCGTCCCAACGCCTCTCATCACCCGAACAAACCCCCTTTCCCCGGCCTTATCCGCCGATGGTGGCTCGACGTCCTCCGCAATAATCGCTTTCATCAAGAAGCGGCTTCGCGCCGCGTGCATGGCGATTAACGCAGTCGAACCGGAGTCGAAGCGCAGTGGCAGAAGAAAGCGATCTCGAAAAAACCGAATCAGCCACTCCCAGGCGCCTTGAAAAGGCGCGGGAGGAAGGCCAGGTTGCGCGCTCGCGGGAACTCGCATCGTTCGCGCTCCTCGCGGCGGGATTTTTCGGGGTATGGGGTTTGTCGGGTCCGATCTACGGTCATCTGCAAGGCATTCTGCGCGGCGCGTTCACCTTCAATCACGAGAACGTGCTCGATACTCACCAGATGATGATCGGCGCTGCCAACGCCAGCAAGGAAGGCATGCTCGCCATGCTGCCGGTGCTCGCGCTCACCGCCGCCGCCGCGCTCGCCGCACCCATGGCGCTCGGCGGCTGGCTCATCACCACGAAGCCGCTTGCCCCGAACTTCGGCCGGCTCAATCCGATCAGCGGCCTCGGCAAGATGTTCTCGTCGAACGGTCCGATCCAGCTCGGCATGTCGATGCTGAAAACCGTGGTCGTCGGCGGCATGGCGGGCTCGGCCATGTGGAGCCGCAAGGCCGAAGTGCTCGGTCTTTTGACCAAGCCGCTCGACCTCGCGCTCGCCGACGCCATGCATCTGCTGTTCGTGTGCTGCGGCATGGCCATCGGCGGCCTCTTTCTCGTCGCCGCCGTCGATGTGCCGTATCAGCTTTATTCGCACGCAAAGAAGCTGCGCATGAGCAAGGAAGAAGTGAAGCGCGAACACAAGGAAAGCGAAGGCGACCCGCACGTGAAGGGCCGCATCCGTGCGCAACAACGCGCCGCCGCCCGGCGCCGCATGATGCAGGCAATTCCGACCGCCGATGTCATCGTCACCAACCCGACGCACTTCGCCGTCGCGCTCAAATACGCCGATGGCGAAATGCGCGCGCCGAAGGTCGTCGCCAAGGGTGTGGATCTGGTGGCCGCGCGTATCCGCGAATTGGGCCGCGAGCATAACGTGCCGCTGCTCGAAGCGCCGCCGCTTGCGCGTGCGCTCTATCACAACGTGGAAATCAACCGCGAGATTCCGGGGGCGCTGTACGGCGCTGTCGCGCAGGTGCTGGCGTGGGTTTATCAGCTGCGCCGGTATCGCGAAGACGGCGGCGCCAAGCCGGACGATCCGTCCGATCTCGAAGTACCGAAAGAACTCGACAAGGGCAGCGTCTCCGACGCCGATGCCGAACAAGAAGCCGCCGACGTACTCGGCGCCGATGACACCTCGAATGGAGCCGCAGCATGAACGCGCGCGCTGGATTTTTCGCCAAACGGCCCGACGCGCTCGGCACGCAGAATTTGCGCGCGCTCGCCGGTCCGATCCTGATCTGCATGATCCTCGGCATGATGATCTTGCCGTTGCCGGCGTTCCTGCTGGATTTGCTGTTCACCTTCAACATCGCGCTCTCGGTGATGGTGCTGCTCGTCAGCATGTACACACAGAAGCCGCTCGACTTCGCGGCCTTCCCCGCCGTGCTGCTGTTCTCGACGCTGCTGCGCCTGTCGCTGAACGTGGCGTCCACGCGGATCGTGCTGCTCGAAGGTCATACCGGCCCGGACGCTGCCGGTCAGGTGATCGAATCGTTCGGCCACTTTCTCGTTGGCGGCAATTTCGCCGTGGGTATCGTCGTCTTCGTGATTCTGATGATCATCAACTTCATGGTGATCACGAAGGGCGCGGGACGTATCGCGGAAGTCGGCGCGCGCTTCACTCTCGACGCGATGCCCGGCAAGCAGATGGCCATCGACGCCGACCTGAACGCCGGCCTCATCAACGAAGAAACCGCGAAGAAGCGCCGCACGGCGGTGGCGCAAGAAGCCGAGTTCTACGGTTCGATGGACGGTGCGAGCAAGTTCGTGCGCGGCGACGCGATCGCGGGCTTGCTGATCATGGTGATCAACATCGTGGGCGGGCTGATCGTCGGCATGCTTCAGCACGACATGGACTTCGGCCACGCGGCGACGAACTACACGCTCCTGACCATCGGCGATGGCCTCGTCGCGCAGATTCCTTCGCTCATCATTTCGACGGCGGCGGGCGTGATCGTGTCGCGCGTCGCGACCGAGGAAGACATCGGTACGCAGTTGACCGGCCAGTTGTTCCAGAACCCGCGCGTGTTGATGATCACGGGCGTGATCATCGGCGTGATGGGGTTGATTCCGGGCATGCCGCACTTTGCGTTCATGCTGCTCGGTGGCGGCTTGATCTACGCCGCGCGTTCGATGAACAAGCGCGCCGAAGCGAAGAAGAAAGCCGGCAACGTTACGGACATCACGCCGGTCGCGGCCGCGCCGGTGGAGAATGCCGAAGCGAGCTGGGACGATGTCGCGCTGATCGATCCGCTCGGCCTTGAAGTGGGCTACCGGCTGATTCCGCTCGTCGATCGCAATACGGATGGAGAATTGCTCAAGCGTATCAAGGGCATTCGCAAGAAGTTCGCTCAGGAAATCGGGTTTTTGCCGCCTGTCATTCATATTCGCGACAACCTGGAATTGCGGCCGAATGGGTATCGCATTGCGCTGAAGGGCGTGGAAGTGGGCGTTGGCGAAGTGTTTCCGGGACAGTGGCTCGCGATCAATCCGGGGCAGGTGTCGGTGACTTTGCCGGGCCCGCAGACGCAGGACCCGGCGTTCGGCTTGCCGGCAGTGTGGATCGACACGAATATGCGCGAACAGGCGCAGGTTTATGGCTACACGGTCGTCGATGCCAGCACGGTGGTCGCGACGCATTTGAATCATCTCGTCGTGACGCACGCGGCGGAATTGCTTGGGCGTCAGGAAGTGCAGGCGTTGCTGGATCGTATTGGCAAGGACACGCCGTCGCTCACCGAGGATCTCGTGCCGAAGACCATTTCGCTCACGCTGTTGCAGAAGGTGCTGCAGAATTTGCTCGACGAAAGCGTGCCGATTCGCGACATGCGCACCATTCTCGACGCGGTGCAGGAGCACGCGCCGCGACTCGCCGATCCGTACGAGCTTACGGCCGCGGTGCGCCTTGCGCTCGGCCGCGCGATTTCGCAGCAGTGGTTTCCGGGCACCGACGACCTTCAGGTGATGGGCCTCGATCCGATGCTGGAGCGTGTGTTGTCGCAGGCGCTTTCGACGGGCGCGAACCCTGGACTGGAGCCGGGGCTTGCGCAGACGCTGATGAACTCGACGCAGAACGCGATGCTGCGTCAGCAGAACTTGGGCTTGCCGCCGGTGCTGCTCGTGCAGCATTCGCTACGCGCGATGCTTGCGCGGTTCCTGCGCCGGAGTCTGCCGCAGTTGAAGGTGCTTTCTTATGCGGAAGTGCCGGATACGCGGAATGTGAAAGTGGTTAATTTGATTGGGGCTTGAGGTGCGGGCCTTGATTCGATAATCAATTAAGCGTGGCGCTGATCAGACTTCGAAGATTGCGCGCATCGAACACAACGGTTTTCCACGTGTAGTAATTCGCGCGTTCGAACTGAATCTTGCCGACCGCTTGTTGCGACTCCGCAATTGCCAAGACCGCGCCCGGCATCTTTTGGGCGCGGTACTGCAAATGAATGATCTCCCCTTCTAGAAGACGCTTCGCGCTCGTCGCGGCAATCACGATGGAAGGCGTGGGCGTATCGATGACATGGTCGGCGATCAAGCCACCGGAGATCGGCAACTCAACGTCCGACACATGCGCGAGGCCCAAATCGCTTGCAATCTCGTCAATCGCGCATTTCAAGCGGACCGTGAACTCATTGCTTCCCTGGCGTTCGGCGCGAGACGTAGCTACGCCATAAAGCTGTTGCGCTGCCTCAGCGACGCGGAACACATAGGGCGCAAGAAGACGTTCGTCGATTGTCGTAGCTCGGATTACTTCGTCATCGCACAGGCGCGCCGGACTGTCTTGAGCAAACGCTTCCGACCAGCGCTCGACGGCGCCCGACTCGACATCGCCACCCGCCATACTTGCGTGAAAGCAGGCTTCTCCGTTTTCATCGATAACAAAACCGTCGTCGCGAGAACGAATACGCACCACCACGCGATCGCCTGTTCCCGGATATTCGAGCGGCGTAATGACGCGATACACGCCGTTCGAGTCAGCGTGAACTTCGAATAGCGCGCAGATTGTTTGTTTAAGTGTGTCTGCTAGCACGATAAGTCGCCCTGGCCGTCTTGCTCGTTTGAGATCGTGATGCCCGTCGCCTTACAGAACAACACGATCAAAGCGCCACGATCATTTTCCGCACGTGGATCGAAACGTTTCGACGACTTAAGGTTAAGCTCCGGCGCGCCCGGCAGCAAGCGGTTCCGATAATCGCTTGTCGTCCGACACGGCACCTTGCAGTGCAAACCCTTATGGCTTGGATGGTAGTGAAACTCGAGCAAGGGATAGAGATCGCCCTTCGGCAGCGAGCAAAGCAGATGCGCGTAGAACGCGCGGTCTTCGAGTTGTTCTCCGTCGCGCCAAACGAACAATACGAAGTGGTCGTCCGACACGCGAATGAGTTCGGTGGCGTGAACGCGCGGCCTCGCCATCCGATTAAATGGCTTCGGCCACTTGTTCTTGACCATCTGCTTGAACTTTGGCGAGCCGGTCAGCGTTTTGCGCACTTGCTTATGCGCAGCAAGATCCTGTGGAAGCAAGGCGGTCTCTCAAGTATTTGAAGCGACCGCGTCGCACCGAAGGAGCAGTCGATAGATTCGCTTTAGTTCTATCGATGCTAACCGCCTTGCGTGATGGAAACTGCTTCGTCCACCGAATTTTTGAATCGCCCTGACAATTTCTGCTTGGAGCCTCAACACTCCACGATATTCACCGCCAACCCACCCCGCGAAGTCTCCTTATACTTCGTCTTCATATCCGCCCCTGTCTCGCGCATGGTTTTAATGACCGAATCCAGCGATACATAATGCGATCCATCGCCACGCATCGCCATGCGCGCCGCGTTGACGGCCTTCACCGATCCCATCGCGTTACGTTCGATGCACGGAATCTGCACCATGCCGCCCACCGGGTCGCACGTGAGCCCAAGGTTGTGCTCCATGCCGATTTCCGCCGCGTTCTCCACCTGCGCGGGCGTGCCGCCCATCACCGCCGCAAGTCCCCCGGCGGCCATCGAGCACGCAACGCCCACTTCGCCCTGACATCCCACTTCCGCGCCAGAAATCGACGCGTTCATCTTGTAGAGGATGCCAATGGCCGCCGCCGTCAGCAGAAAATCGATCACGCCCTGCGCATTCGATCCCGGCAAAAACCGATCGTAGTAATGCAGTACCGCTGGAATGATGCCCGCCGCGCCGTTCGTCGGCGCCGTCACCACGCGGCCGCCGACCGCGTTCTCTTCATTCACGGCGATGGCGTAGAGGTTGATCCAGTCCATCATCGATAGCGGATCGCGCAGCGCCTGCTCGGGTTTGCCGGCGAGCGCGCGATACAACACCGGCGCACGCCGCTTCACCTGGAACGGACCCGGCAGATGCCCATCCGCATCCGGATTGCCGATGCCGCAGCCGCGCGCGACGCAATCCTGCATCACGTCCCAGATTCGCAACAAGCCCGCGCGAATCTCGTCCTCGCTACGCCACACGCGCTCGTTTTCCCACATCAGTTGCGCGATGGACTTGCCCGAATCGGCGCACATCTTCATCAACTCATCGCCCGTCTTGAAGGCGTAGGGCAAGTGTTCGATGGCCGTAAGCACCGCCGTGTTCGCCGCGCCCGCCGTCACCACGAAGCCGCCGCCCACTGACAGATACGTCGCCTCGCGCAACGGCTCGCCGCTCGCGTCGAATGCGTGCAGCTTCATGCCGTTCGGATGCTCCGGCAACGCCTGCCGATAGAACGCAATGTTCTCCTTCAGCGTGAACGGAATCTTGTGCGTGCCGAGCAGCGCGAGCGTCCTGGACGTGCGTACGGTTTCGAGGCGCGGCGCGATGGTGCCCGCATCGACCGTGTCGGGGGCATCGCCCATCAAGCCGAGCATGACGCCGCGGTCCGTGCCGTGGCCTTTACCCGTCGCACCGAGCGATCCGTACAGCTCGCATTTCACCGATGCCACCGCGTCCAGCAGCCCATCGCGTTCGAGCCCTTGCGCGAACATCAGCGCGGCGCGCATCGGGCCCACGGTATGTGAGCTCGAAGGTCCGATGCCGATCTTGAAGAGGTCGAATACGCTGACTGCCATAAATGCTCCTTGCTTGAGCTGCTTGAGACGGGATCATCGCGCCGGCAACGGCAGACACACCGCGAGCCACGCAGGCGGCGTCGGCGCGAGCCGCAACGCCACCGGCGCATAACGGCCGTCGAGACGCGCCGCGAGATGAAAGAGTTCCGCAGAGTTTTTCGGGTCCCACTGACCCGAGAATCCCGGCAATCCGGCCTCGCGACGCTTGGCATCGAAAGACACGGTCGAATGCACGAATTCGTCATGCGTGCGGGTGCCGAGCGCATACGGGGTAAGCCAGTTGAGCGCTTGCGCGAGCGTTGCGCCCGACTGCGCGCGCTCCGGCAGCCAGTTGCGGTTATGCCGTCGCGCGGCCAGCGCCGCCGTCACAAGCGGCTGAAGATCGTAGGTGACGTAGCGCAAGGCATCGCGTTCGGCGAAATCGACGGTCGACCCATCCGGCGCGATGTTGTCGCCGATATGCTCGACGAACAGCCGCTGCGCCGCGTTGATGAGCTTGCGGTCGTCGATGGTGAATGCGCCCATCGCCACCAGCTTCACGCGATGACTCTGCCAGTTGTTCCGATACGTGCCCGTGAGCGGGCGCTTCTGCTTGTCCATGTCGGCGACGTAGCCCGTCACCATCTTCGTGATGAACGCGTTCGCCGCGTTGCGCGTCTTCACCGGCAACGCGCTCGCGGTCAGATCGTAGGCGAGGATCAGCGACTCGAAGTTGGTCTCGTCGATCGGATTGAAACTCGGCTGATACGTTGTCGTCCACGCGAACAGAAAGCGGTCGACGAGACGCAGATAACGCTCGTCGCCGGTCGCGCGCCAGGCGAGCGCGGCATCGCGCATCAAGCCGAGATCCTTTTCGGCTTCGATGCTCTCGTCGCGTATGCCTTCGTGCGGCAGCGTGCCTTCGGTATGCAATTTCGCGAGCGGCTTCGGCTGGTCGTTGACGTGCGATTGCACCATCTGCACGAGCGCCTTCACGCCGGGATCGGCATTGGTGCGCTCGCTCGTCTGCATGGCGGGCGCGGCACAGAAATTCATCGCCGCATGCGCGGACGGCGCGGCGCAAGCCAACGCCCACAGCATGAATCGCGCGGCATGGAAGCGCTTCGTCTCGTTCACCTCTCGCACCCTTGTCGCCATATGAACTCCCTGTTTTGGCTTTTGGTCCGGGGTGAGATGTTAGCCCTTCTGACTCGCGCTGCAAAACCGCCCGACAATGCTTGACGTTTCCGGGCGGTTCCGCGGTTTTGATCGATTACTCGTCCGTGTACTCCGAGATCGGCACGCACGAGCACATCAGATTGCGGTCGCCATACGCGTTATCCGCGCGGCCAACCGGCGACCAATACTTGCGCGTCACGAGCGACTTCAGCGGATACGCCGCCGCTTCACGCGTGTACTTGTGGTCCCACGCATCCGACGTAACGACCGCCGCCGTGTGCGGCGCGTTCTTCAGCACGTTGTCTTCGCGATCCGCGCTGCCTTCTTCCACCGCGCGAATCTCGTTGCGAATGGCGATCATCGCGTCGATGAAGCGATCCAGCTCTTCCTTCGACTCCGATTCGGTCGGTTCCACCATCAGCGTGCCGGGCACCGGAAAGCTCATCGTCGGCGCGTGGAAGCCGTAGTCGATCAGACGCTTGGCCACGTCTTCCACCGAGATGCCGCTCGATTCCTTGATCGGCCGGACATCGAGAATGCATTCGTGCGCGACGAGCCCGCCCGGCCCGCTATACAGCACCGGATAATGCGGCGCGAGGCGCTTCGCGACGTAGTTGGCCGCGAGAATCGCGCTTGCCGTCGCGGCGGTGAGACCTTCCGCGCCCATCATCGCGATATACATCCACGAGATCGGCAAGATCGCGGCCGAGCCGTAGGGCGCCGACGATACCGCGCCGATGCCCGCGTCATCGCGCTTGTAACCGGTCGAAGCCTGATTCGGCAGAAACTTGGCCAGATGCGCTCCAACCGCTACCGGACCCACGCCCGGTCCGCCGCCGCCGTGCGGAATGCAGAACGTCTTGTGCAAGTTCAGATGCGAGACATCGCCGCCGAACTGGCCGGGCGCGGTGAGGCCGACCATCGCATTCATGTTCGCGCCATCGACATACACCTGGCCGCCGTGCGCGTGCACGATCTCGCAGATTTCGCGGACGTTGCGCTCGAACACGCCATGCGTCGACGGATACGTGATCATGATCGCCGCGAGATTCGCCGAATGCTTTTCGGCCTTCGCCTTCAGGTCTTCGATATCGACATTGCCGTTCGTATCGCATGCAACGACGACGACCTGCATGCCCGCCATCTGCGCCGAAGCCGGATTCGTGCCGTGCGCTGACGCCGGAATCAGACATACATTGCGATGCCCTTCGCCGCGCGACTCGTGATACGCGTGAATGATGAGCAAGCCGGCGTATTCGCCCTGCGAACCGGCGTTCGGCTGCAACGACACCGCCGCATAGCCGGTGCACGCGACGAGCATCTGTTCGAGCTGATCGATCATAGTGCGATAGCCGACCGTCTGTTCCGCCGGCGCGAATGGATGAATTTGCGCGAACTCGGGCCATGTGACCGGCAGCATTTCGGAGGTCGCGTTGAGCTTCATCGTGCAGGAGCCGAGCGGGATCATCGTGCGGTCGAGCGCGAGGTCCTTGTCCGCGAGACTGCGCAGATAGCGCAGCATTTCGTGCTCGGAATGATGGCGATTGAAAACCGGATGCGTGAGGTATTCGCTCGTGCGCTTGAGATCTGCGGGCAATGGATCGGCAAGCGATGCATCGAGCGCGTCGATATCGAACGTCTCGTTCTTGCCCGCGACTTCGGCGAACAGCGCGAAGAGCTTCGTGAGATCGTCGCGCGTCGTGGTTTCATCGAGCGACACACCGACGCGATTCGCGCTCACATGACGCAGATTCACATGCGCGGCGTAAGCGGCCTGATGCAGCGCGTTGGTGCTCGCGCCGCTTTCGATGGTCACGGTATCGAAGAACGTGTCGTTGGTCAGCGCGTAGCCGAGCTTTCGCACGCCCGCCGCGAACACCGACGCGACGCGATTCACGCGCAGCGCAATGGTCTTGAGACCCTGCGGGCCGTGATAGACCGCGTACATGCTCGCCATGATCGCGAGCAGCGCCTGCGCCGTGCAGACATTCGACGTCGCCTTTTCGCGGCGGATATGCTGTTCGCGCGTTTGCAGCGCGAGACGCAGCGCGGAATTGCCTTGCGCGTCGATAGTCACGCCGACGAGACGGCCCGGCATCTGACGCTTGAATTCGTCGCGCACGGCCATGTACGCCGCGTGCGGACCGCCGAAGCCGACCGGCACGCCGAAACGCTGCGTATTGCCGATAGCCACGTCCGCGCCCCATTCGCCCGGCGGCGTGATGAGCGTGAGCGCCAGCAAGTCGGCTGCGGCGATCACGTAACCGCCCGCCGCATGCACCGCTTCGGCGAGCGCGCGGTAGTCGCGAACGTCGCCATTCGCGCCGGGATATTGCAGCAGCACGCCGAATGCGTTCGCGCTCGCGGCATCCGCGGCCGGTCCCACGTGCACGTCGATGCCCGCCGGCTTAGCGCGCGTCTTTACCACTTCGATGGTCTGCGGCAGCACGTCGTCGGCCACATAGAACAGGTTCGATTTCGGCTTGCCGACGCGTTGCAGAAGCGTCATGGCTTCGGCGGCGGCGGTGGCTTCGTCGAGCAGCGACGCGTTCGAGATGGCAAGGCCCGTGAGATCCATCACCATCTGCTGAAAGTTCAGAAGCGCTTCCAGACGCCCTTGCGAAATCTCGGGCTGATACGGCGTATAAGCCGTGTACCACGCCGGATTTTCCAGCACGTTGCGCAGGATCACGCCCGGCGTGTGCGTGCCGTAATAACCCTGGCCGATATACGTGCGAAACACGAGATTCTCGTTCGCCAGCTTGCGCAGCGACGCGAGCGCTTCCGCTTCGCTTTTCGGCTGCGTGAACGCGCCGAGCGGCAGCGTTTCCTGACGGCGGATCGATTCCGGAATCACCGCGTCGATGAACGCCGCGCGCGATGCGAACCCGAGCGCGTCGAGCATGGCGCGCTGGTCGGCATCGTCGGGGCCGATGTGCCGTGCCGCGAATGCGTCATGGCATTCGAGCGCGGCGAGGGACAGGGAGGTGCGGTTCATCAGGTGATCCGGATGTTCGAGCTTCATGTGAATTCCTGCAAAGCGGCCGGTTGGAAACGCAACCGCTTTCGTCATTGAGGTGAGTTATTCGCCGATCGACTTGCCGTAGCCTTCGGCGTCGAGCAGCTTGTCGAGACTGGCGTCGGCGGCCGGCTTGATCTTGAAGAGCCAGCTTTCGTACGGTGCGCCATTCACCGAATCCGGCGACGAAGTCAACGCGTCGTTCGCGGCGACGACTTCGCCCGACACCGGCGCGTAAATATCGGAGGCCGCTTTCACGGATTCGATCACCGCGATGGCGTCGCCCGCCGCGACTGCCTTGCCCGCTGCGGGCAGTTCGACGAACACGATGTCGCCCAGCGCTTCTTGCGCGTGATCGGTAATGCCGATGGTCAGCGTGCCGTCGGATTCGGTGCGGACCCATTCATGCGATTCGGTATATTTCAGATCGGCCGGGATGCTCATTGGATGCTCCTTGCGTAATTCGTTCGTGGGGTTCGTGATCGGATGGCGCGCGCCACGTTCGTCCGCTGTCGGGCCTCAAAGGCTCACGAGCGTCTTGCCGTTGCGCACGAACGGAAGTTTTACCACGCGCGCGGCAACTTGCTTGTCGCGGATGAGCACTTGCACCGTATCGCCGATCGCCACTTGCGTCGGGACGCGAGCGAACGCAATCGACTCCTGCATCGACGGCGAAAACGTGCCGCTCGTGATCTCGCCTTCGCCGTGCGCCGTGACGACCTTCTGATGCGCGCGCAGCACGCCAGCCGCACGCCCGTTCTCCTTGATGAGCACGAGCCCGACGAAGTTCGACTGCGAGCCGTTCGCTTCGAGCGCGGCGCGGCCGACGAAATCGCGCGGGGTTTTCAGGTCGACGGTCCAGGCGAGGCCGGCGTCGAGCGGCGACACGGTTTCATCCATGTCCTGGCCGTAGAGATTCATGCCGGCTTCGAGACGCAAGGTGTCGCGTGCGCCGAGGCCTGCGGGCTTCACGCCGGCTTCACGGAGCGCGTTCCACAGCGCTTCCACGTGCGTGGCGGAAACCACGATCTCGAAGCCGTCCTCGCCCGTGTAGCCGGTGCGCGCGAGCATCAGTTCGCCGAAGGGCGTGGTTGCGAACTTCGCCGCATTGAAGGGTTTGAGCGATTCGGTTTCGGCGCGCGTCTGCGGCAGCACTTGCCAGACCTTTTCGCGTGCATTCGGACCTTGCACCGCGATGATGCCGAAATCGCCGCGCGGGCGGATCGACAGATCGAAACCACCTTCCGCGTTCAGTTGCTGGAACCACGCGATGTCTTTATCCGCCGTGCTCGCGTTCACGACCACGCGGAAACTCGTTTCGGAGAAGTAGTAGACGATCAGATCGTCGATGACGCCGCCGTCGGTCTTGAGCAGGCACGAATACAGTGCGCGGCCGGGCGTCGTCAGCTTGTCGACGTTATTGGCGATGGCGTGCAGAAAGAAGGGCCGAACGGCGTCGCCTTCGAAATCGACGACGCGCATGTGCGATACGTCGAACATGCCCGCGTCGGTTCGGACGGCGTGATGTTCGTCGATTTGCGAACCGTAGTTGACGGGCATGTCCCAGCCGCCGAAATCGACCATGCGCGCGTTGAGCGCGAGGTGGGCGGCATGCAAGGGCGTGTGTTGAAGAGCGGTCATCGGGGCCTCGGTTCGCGAAACAAAAAAGGCCACGCAGCGCGCAGATATCTGCCTTCGCCGCGGACTATGCCTTTGCTCGCTGAATTTCAGCAGCGCAAAGCGCATACCGGCTGGCGGTTGCGATGCGTGACCCCTCTGTCCTCGGTACCTGAGAGATTGCGCGGATCAAAAAAATCCGTCGCGCGCCCCTTCGGTGGGCTGCTGACATCGTTCGATGCCGCTGCCGCTCTCCAGAGTGCGAAAAAATTGCCCGAAAGGGCGATTTCTTCGACGCGGCCGGTCCTTTTGCCTGAGAGTTTGTGGGTGTGCCCCTTCGGCGGCGCGGCTCGCTTGGCGATTTTGGAATCGACAGAAGCCACGCGCTCTCCCGACGCGTGCGGCCGAATTTACGCGACCGAATTGGGCTTGTCAAACGGATTCGGACGGGGCTGAGTGTGCGGTGGAGCGGGTTGTGGCTGGCGACGATGCCTCGCCATGCGTCGGCCTCAGAACGTCGTTGACAGGGTCGAGTTGATTTGCCCCTGAAATGCATCGGTTTTCGGCAAGAACGCCAGACAGTTCGCGACGAGGTCGGTGGCGTCGTGCTGACTAAACGGCTCCGTGAGATGGTAATCCGCGTGCGTACGCACTTTTTTTAGGTCGATGAGCACGTAGGCCAGCGCGCGGCCTTTGTTCCCTACGGTCATGAGCCGATTTGTCAGCCGTTCATGTTGACCGGCAACCTCGCGCGTTGACGGCAAGCAGGCGTCCGCCACGGCAAGCGTTTTGTGATAAGCGGCGTAATAAGCTCGCGACGCGCCGGATCGCCATTCACATTCGCTATTGCCTGCCGACAACTGCTGCGCAAGATGCAGAAGATCGGAAACCTCGATGCTCATTGCACCACCTCCATTAGCGCACTGCGGGAGGCAAGCGCACTAAGCGAACCAACAGGGCGACAGACGAAGGTAATCACCTCTGGGTACGCGTTATCGAAGGTCGTGGTCAATGCCTCGGCAATCGCAAAGTTGACGTTTCCACACTGGCTTGCAGTTTCGTCGACATAAAGCTCGTATCTCGTTGTGTCGTCGTAAATCATCAACCTGCTGCCGCGAATCATGCAGCCCTGCGAGCGGATTGCTTCGACCGCCGTTTCCAACAAAGCAAGCCGTTGCTCGGCATCGACGCCGCAACGAAGAAAGATCTGTGCCGTCGCTTCGATGTCGCGCGGTAGCTCCGCATCGCCTTCGGCAACGGTTGCATTGAGATCATGAGCAAGCATGACTGCCGCCGCCTCTTCGGCATGCAGCGCCGTGACGAATACATGAGCTGCCTTGATCCGGCTTGTCGGGTCGCTACGCTGCGTATCGGCGAGCAAGCGCGCGTAGTTCACCGCCATGCGCGGCTCTCCGAGATCGCACATTAGCGACGCCACATTGGTCAGAATGGTGACGTCATGCCTCGCCAATGCCTGCGCGGCCTCGGAGCAACGAACGCATTCGTCGCGATCACCACGGAGAAACGCGGTGAATGCGAGTACGAGCCAACATATCTCAGGACGTTCGCGGCCCTTGCTCAAGAACGCAAGCGCTTCTCGCTCGATGCGCCTTACCTGGAATTCGTTGCTCTGCGCCGTGATCACCATATCGATCAGATCGCATAGCCATTCTGTTGCAACAGCTTTCGGGACATTCAAGGGAACGCACTCCGGATATTCGTTTGCGGTCGATTCGAAATACTACCGCCTCGATCGCGCCAGGCGTTTGTCTCTTTAATGCGAATTAAATGCCCCTGCTGGAAGGCACGGAATTATTGCCGCAATCGTTCGAGTGAGCGCAAAGGCCGCTTCGTCAATGTCGAACAAACTCCACCCGCCGCCCTTCCTTTTCACTCTGAATAGCCAGCTCGATGATCGCCATCACGTCCACCGCATCCTGCGGCTTAACGGGGAACGGTTTGCCGTCTAACACGGCCCCCGCCAACGCCCGATAAAACTCCACATACGCTCCGTCGCGGGTGGCGAAGGCCTGACGCAGATCGTGATCGCCATCGACTTCGCGCAGCAAGCCTGGCGGGTTCTTGCCGAATTCCGAATGCCCCGGCCGCATGCCGGAGCGCAGTTGATCTTCCTGCACATCGAGCCCGCTCTTCACATAGCTGCCGCGCGTGCCGTGAATCGTGAAACGCGGCGGATCGAGCGCCGCGAGCGCGCTTGCATGCAGAACGACTTCCTTATCCGCATAGCCGAGCACGAGATGCACGTAATCCGGCGCATGCGCGTGGTCGCGATGCGCCTTCACGAACGCCGTCACCGTCGCGGGCGCGCCGAACAACGTGAGCGCCTGATCGATCAGATGCGGCCCGAGATCGAACAGCAAGCCGCCGCCGCGCGATGCTTCCTCACGCCAGCGCTGCGGCACTTTCGGACGAAAGCGGTCGAAATGCGATTCGTAATGCGTGATGCGCCCAAGCCGCCCGCTTTCGATCAACGCGCGCACGGTCATGAAATCGCCATCCCAACGGCGATTGTGGAACGGTGCGAACAGAAGCCCGCGCGATGCGGCGAGATCGGCGAGCGTGCGGGCATCGCGTGAGGAAAGCGTCACGGGTTTGTCGACGACCACATGCTTGCCCGCCGACAACGCGCGATGCGCGAGGTCGAAGTGCGTGTCGTTGGGTGTGGCGATGACGATGCAATCGAGCGCGTCGATGGCGAGGAGCGCATCGAAATCGGCGACGATCCGTGCATCGGGATAATCGGCCTCGGCGCGCTCGGCCTGGCTCGTCGCGATGGCCGTTACCTCCGCGCGGCCGCAGTGTTCGATGACCGGCGCGTGAAACGTCGCGCCCGCCAGACCATAGCCCATCACGCCGACTTTCAGTTTTGAACTCATGCTTGGCGTCCTTTGAATCGGTAATCCGGCTGGATATTGTGGCATGTCAGTCGGACGCGGCGCGCTCGATGCGTCGTTCACGGCGGCGTCACGATCATCCGCCGATTGACGGACGATGGTCCCGTTTGGCGACAAGACGCAATCGCGAGCGCCACCCATCGTCCGAACGAACGAGGGCCAAAACCCGTCGCGTTCTATCGTGTTAACATCGCGCTCTCGCGGATTTTTTGCGGTCGCACGCGCGTCGCTGCGATGCGCGCAGTCCATCAGGCACCGGCGCCGCCGCGAGCCTCAACTCAAAGTCCAAAACGATGTCCGCAGGTCTGAACGCCGCGCAAAGCGAAGCCGTGCGCTATCTCGACGGTCCGTGTCTCGTGCTCGCCGGCGCGGGCAGCGGCAAGACGCGCGTGATCACGCAGAAGATTGCGCATCTGATCGAAGGTCGCGGCTTCGAGCCTCGGCACATTGCCGCCCTCACCTTCACCAACAAGGCCGCGCTCGAAATGCGCGAGCGCACCGCGAAGCTGCTCGAAGGCAAAACGCTCACGACGCCCGGCAAGGAAGGCCGCAAGGTGCCCGTGAATCAGTTGACCATCTGCACGTTTCACTCGCTCGGCGTGCAGATCATGCGTCAGGAAGCGGAACATGTCGGCCTCAAACCGCAGTTCTCCATCATGGATTCGGACGATTGCTTCGGCATGGTTCAGGAGCAGCTCGGCACGACTGACAAGGGCTTGATCCGCAAGGTGCAGTCGATCATCTCGCTGTGGAAGAACGCGATGGTCTCGCCCGATCAGGCGTCCGTGCTCGCGAATAACGAAGACGAGCATCAGGCGGCGATTGTTTATCGGAGCTACGCGGCGACCTTGCATGCATATCAGGCGCTGGATTTCGACGATCTCATCCTGCGTCCCGCGCAACTGTTCGCCGAAAACGAGCAGGTTCGCGACAAGTGGCAGAACCGTCTGCGATATCTCTTGATCGACGAGTATCAGGACACCAACGCCTGTCAGTACGAGTTGTTGAAGCTGCTGGCTGGTCCGCGCGCCGCCTTCACCGCCGTGGGCGACGACGATCAGGCCATTTACGGCTGGCGTGGCGCCACGCTGGAAAACCTCGGACAATTGAGCAAGGACTTCCCGAAACTGCATGTGGTGAAGCTGGAGCAGAACTATCGCTCGACGGTGCGGATTCTGACAGCGGCGAACAATGTGATCGCCAACAATCCCAAACTGTTCGAGAAGAAGCTCTGGTCCGAGCACGGCATGGGCGACAGCATCACCGTGACCGGTTGCAATGACGAAGAGCACGAAGCGGAGTCCGTCGTGTTCCGGCTGTCGGCGCACAAGTTCGAACGGCGCGCGGCGTTTCGCGACTACGCCATTCTGTATCGCGGCAACTTTCAGGCGCGCATCTTCGAACAGGTTTTGCGGCGTGAGCGCATTCCGTATGTGCTGTCGGGCGGGCAGTCGTTTTTCGACCGCGCCGAGATCAAGGACATCATCGCGTATTTGCGGCTGATCGCGAATCCCGACGACGATCCCGCGTTCATCCGCGCGATCACGACGCCGCGTCGCGGTGTCGGCAACACGACGCTCGAAGCGCTCGGCGCGTTCGCCGGCGCGGCGAAGGTGTCGCTCTTCGAGGCCGTGTTCATGGGAGGGATCGAAGCGCGCTTGTCGGCGCGGCAAGTGGAACCGCTGCGCACGTTTTGCGAGTGGATTCGCAGGCTGTCGGACCGCGCCGCGCGCGATCCGGCGAGCACCGTGCTCGACGACATGATGGAAGCGATCCACTACGAAGCGTATCTCTACGATGCCTACGACGAACGGCAGGCGCAATCGAAGTGGCAGAACGTGCTCGAATTCTGCGAGTGGCTCAAGCGCAAGGGCACGAAGCCGGAGCCATCGGCGGAAGCGGAACAGACCGGGTTCGATACGGCCGACGGTCTTTCGGATGACGGCAAGAATCTGCTCGGCCTGATTCAAACCGTCGCGCTGATGTCCATGCTCGAAGGCCGCGACGAAGACCCGGACGCGGTGCGGCTATCGACGGTGCATGCTTCGAAGGGGCTCGAATATCCGCACGTGTTTCTGGTGGGCGTGGAGGAAGGCATCATGCCGCATCGCGGCAGTTCGGACGATGACGCGCCAGTGGATTCCGCGCGTATCGAGGAAGAACGACGGCTCATGTATGTGGCGATCACGCGGGCGCAGCGCAGCCTGCATCTGAACTGGTGCAAGAAGCGCAAGCGTGCGCGGGAAACGGTGGTGTGCGAGCCATCGCGCTTCATCCCCGAGATGCTGCTCGACGATGCACCGCCGCCGACGGCCGAAGAAGCGCCGTTGTCGCCGAAGGATCGGATGGCGATGTTGAAGGCGATGTTGCAGAAGGGGTGATGAGCGCTGTCGCGTTCGGCAGTCTTGAAGCGCGTCGAGCGTATGCACGAGATTTTTCTGCTCTATAAAGCTGCAGACGCGGTCCCGGTGGCTACGGTCGAACGACAAGCCGGCTAACTCCTCGTTCGGCGAATATCGCGTTGTAAAAGCAAAGCCCCGCGACGCTCACACGCACGCAGGGCTTTTACCGCCGCCATTCACTTCGAAGCATTCACCATGTAATCGACGGCGGCTTTCACGTCCGCATCGGATGCGTTCGATCCGCCTTTCGCCGGCATCGCGCCCTTGCCGTGCAGCGCGTAGTTGTAGACGGTGTCCATCGAATCTTTCAAGCGCGGCGCCCATGCTTCCTTGTCGCCGAACTTCGGTGCGTTGAGCACGCCGGCCGCGTGGCACGCCTGACAAACCTGCTCATAGAGCGCCTTGCCGGCTTGCGATGCATCGGCGCTTTGCGCGCCCGCTGCCGGAGCAGCCGCCTGCGGCACCGATGCCAGCGCGGCGACTGCCGCCGCAGCCTGAGCGTTCTCCGTCGAACTCGCGCCAGCCGCCGCGCCGGATGCTCCGGCTGCGGGAGCCGCGGCGCCTGCCGTTGCGCCAGAAGCGGGTTGAGCCGGTTCGGGGAACTTGGCGCCGCCGTCGTTGGCCATGTAGACGACTGCGCGAGCGATTTCGAAGTCGCTATAGTCGTCGGGGCTCGTGCCGCCGCGCGCGGGCATGGCGCCCTTGCCGTTGAGCGCGTTATGCAGAAGCGTGTCGTAGCCTTCGCTGATGCGCGGGGCCCAGGCGCTGGCATCGCCGAACTTGGGCGCGCCTGCGGTTCCTGCCGCGTGACAGGCCGAGCACACGGCCTTGAAGACTTGTTCGCCGGTCTTGTAGACGCGTGGCGCGTTGGCATCGCGGATATCGACTTGAGCGGCCGGTGCAATACGTTCCTTGACCGAAGCTTCGAGGTCGGTGCCGGCGCCGGTGCGAGTCGAGTTATTCACATAGACCGCGAGCAGGATGATGATGGCGACCGGTATACCAAACCCCGCGATCACCGCCGCGATGAGTTGGCCGGGTGTTTTTATTGGGGCTCCGTGGGGTGCTTCGCTCATGCTTGTCTCGTCTCCCGTTTTTTCTAGGTGAGTCGGTTCAGTGACAGCGTGTGGCTACCGCGATTGCCCTCCTTCTGTATGAGGGCACGGTCGATTATAGACGGAACGTTTAACGCAGCGCGTGGGCCGCCTGCTTTGGTTTCACGCGCGTTTACCCGAACCGGCGCGGGTTCCGAGCTTCCACGAAAGGCGCTCGCGCAGGCCGCGCGATGGACGGATTCATCGAAAACAGGTATTCTCTCGGATTCGCATGGGTCTTGCAGACGCTTCTCCAGCGTCCCCCGCAGCCAAGATCCTCGTCAACGCGCCCGTAGCTCAATGGATAGAGTACTGCCCTCCGAAGGCAGGGGTTGCTGGTTCGATCCCAGCCGGGCGCGCCAAGCTTGACAAGGGTTTCCGCCCGATTAGCTGGCTCAAAAGCAAAGGCGATCGTTGAGCAGGGCCGCACGAGGGCCGATCATGGACTTTCGGCTGCGGCTTCTCTATCTGCCCACAGGACGCGTGGATTGGGATGCGTATAAAGGTGACGAAAGATATCTTTCGAATTGCCGTACTTGCAGCAATGATCTCAGGGGCCGTTTGCTGCCGATACTTTCTCGCTGAGGTTTCGTCCCATCGACACGCTTTGCAATCGCTGGCTGCCGAGCAAGCCAAAACAACCGTCATGGCCGAACAACCAAGATAGACCGTTTAGGGCGTTCTGGTTGGCAATTGTCCTCGAATCGGGGGTACGCCTAGGTAAGGTCAGCTTGGCGGCATATCGATGCTGCTCGTCTCGCAGGTGAGATCGACATGCTCACGTCTCGCATAATCGGGCAACACGGCGGTCACGTGAAACGCCGCGTCACCATGGACGACGCGCATGCCCGCCTTCACATCTGTGCGATAGCGAATGCGGATGCTCGCCGTGCCCATCGAAATGTTTGCGTTGGACGCCATCATCTCTTTGCCGCTGAGCATGCGGATGTTTGCGGGCACCGTCGCTACTTCCTCCCAGCGTATTTCAAAATCCTGTGGTTTCGCCTTGGCACGCCGTTCGATGCGCACCGTCCGGTTGAGTGAGCCAGCTCTGAGCATCACGCCACCGCCGGATCACGAAAGCGCATAAGCAACGACTCGACCGCCGGGCTGATTGGACTTGCGCCGCCCTCGCGATCGGCGTACAGGTGCCCCAGCACGAGCAGCACAGCCGAGCGAACCGGTCCCGGCACTGTGCTCGGCGTCAAATCGCTCTCGACTTTCCACTCCTCAGGCGCGGGCTTCTTCAGATAGTCGATCACGATGTCGCTTGCCGCGCTGATGAGGTCGTTGATGGCAGCGTCATCCTCACCGGGCGAGACGCGCAAATGTGCACAGGCACGCGTGATCGACACCAGCGGCTTACTCGGGCTCGTTGCCATCGGTCGGCTCCTCGTTCGGTTCGGTGCGCGCGGCCGTGCTGCTTGGCGCGGGCTGCTTGTCGCGCGCGGCCAGCGCCGAGAGCGCGAAGTTCTGCTGCTGGAGATAGGGCGTGTCGCCGCCTGCGACCGGCGGCAGGTTCTCGGCCGCGCGCGCCTCGTTCGGCATCATCCACCCGCCGCCCACCGCTTTGGAATGCGCGTCGTAGCGTGCTACCGGGTCCATGCGCAACAGATCCCGCACATCGACCTCAAAGCCTTGCCCGTCTGGCACGTCAAGCCCCTCGTCCAGGCAAAGCTCGAGCTCCTCGATCGGCGCTTGCAGACAGTCGGTGTAATAGGACTGCTCAAGCGCGCCGATGTTGGCCGCCGTCTTCGAGCCGGTCGGGTCCGCACCGATCTTGTAGAGCGGCACGTGATAGCAGCGCGCGACATCCTCCACCGCCCATTTGAGTTGCTCGATGAGCTGTGCGTCGATGGCGCTCATCATGACGGTGGCGTATTTCAGGCCGTCCCCGACGACGGCCACG
>NZ_JARUXJ010000001.1:3066518-3224025 GCF_031451465.1 Caballeronia sp. LZ003
GGCACCGTTGGCGCGATTGCCAGCGATGCGGCGGATTTCCTTCCCCGTTGAGCCATTTTTTACTTTTTTTGTCCACGTTTATGGTCGCGAAGGGGAACGCTCGGTGTCCGCCCCCAGCACTGCCAGAAATCGACCTACCCCCGCCACCCGTTATTCGTCCAATGACCCGTCACGACCACTCTCCATCGACCGGCAGTCCGTCCGCGCCGAACGCCTTGCGAGCCCAATACCCGAACTGCTCGCGTGTCACTGCCTCGTGACAGACTGCGCATAACCCGCGCAGGTTCGATTCATCGTCCGTGCCGCCATGAGCCAACGGGATGATGTGGTCAACGATCACCGATTCCCTAACCCTGTCTGCCGATGCACAGCGCACACAGATCGGGTCACGCTTTAGGATGCGAGCGCGGACGCGAAGCCATCTCCTGCCTCGTGTGCGCTGTGGAAATCTGTGACACGGGTATGACAATCGCCGCCTGATATATCTAAAAAAGCAATAAAAAACATTATATATCAAAAAACATAAATCAATGTACACAGAAAATCGTAAAAATCGCTTAAATATTCTAATTTACCGAGTTTTACGCAAATTAAATCCACTATAAAACTCCGTGCTTAGGCATGTAAACTTTGCCACATTACTCGTCTGATGTTTAATGCGTCTGTCTCGAGGGCAGTGCCAGCCGCAAATCTGACCCTGTTCTATGGAGAAAACTTTCCATTGGGAGTTGCAATGAGATTAAATCAAGCGATTAAAGTCCTTTACATCGTTGCGATATTGGTTACTTCAGCCGCACAAGCTGAAGTTCCCGCCTATAAAACGAAGCTTATTGACGGAGTACTGGTTGGGTACCTTCCAAAAACTGTTCTGAAAAAAATCCCTATGGAGCGTGTTGCCGACGGTTCATTTAAGATTAAGCCGCACTCGCGGCCGCCGGAACTCAACGAGTTGCATCGGCGGTATTGCGCCAACCTTGGCGCTGAAGACATGACCGATGAGGCCGACGTGTTCGTGTCATTGAAAGACAGTGATGCAGTGCTCTGCACGACGGGCGCTAGTCCGGATGCAAATCTGTCAGGGAGGCCAGCCGCAGTCAAAAGCATAAGTACACCGGACGATATCATCGGTTATCCGATTGGCACCGCAATGCAAATAAATCAAGTGCCGGAAGCTGATTTGAATCGTCGGCCGTCGGCCAATTTGGAGCAGGTGCTGATAAACCTAAGAGCGCCGTCTGGGATAACGCCGATGAACCGGAATTACACGGCATCCGGAATTGCGGAATATACCAATATGCCGAAGAGTGGGCAGACGACTTCTATTCTCACCATTGAGGAGGAATCGCCACTTGTTGTTAGGGCAATTCACGTGTCAGGCCCCAACTATTCTAAAGACACGCTAACCGGCGTCGTTCTCGCCACTCGCCCAGTAGCTATATCTAGCGTTACAGGCTGCTACACCGATCAATGTGCGCAGAAAGCGCATGGGTCGTTTAGACATTTCTGATGCGAGTTATCAGTGCGGTCGCACACAAGGCGGCCGATGACATGCAGACATTTACAGAGGTCGTAAGAACGCGTCCTTGAGCCTCGCTCTTCGAAGCGTCTGGCTAGTCAGCAGCGTCTTAAAATGCTCTTCACGACCACTTGCCTTTCAATGTTATGAAATAGCAATGATTAGTACAACCTACGAGCGCCGATGTAGTGTCGAATGGCACGCGGAAACCAGAAGGATTTTGATCATCCTGGAAGACTACATATTCACTGGTTCGTTTGCCGAGTTTCCTAGGATCCAGAGTTACAGGCTTGAAAATTTACCGCTGCGACTCTTAAATAGCGAAGGAATGACAGCTTTACTTTGCTCAAATAGTCTGAATTTCGATCTCGGAGTGACAATTAGGGACTATTTGTCAATTACGTTTCATGAGCGTTTAAATGGAAGAGTAGTTGCAGTGATAAATAGTCATGTTCGCGTCAAAGGTGTAGCGCGTGTCAAAGCTCGCGGAATATGGAGAACGGTATGAGACGATAAGACGTCCAATTATTACAGCTGCTGATTGGCTTTCAGCGGATGGTCGGCCGTCGTCTTGCAAGGCGGATGACATACAGGAATGTGGCAATCGAGCAATGACGCGGGTTTGCGCGATCCACTTCGCCACTTTTTCGCCGCCGCGTGAGCGCAAGTGCCGGCCGAGCTCGGCTGCCGTGCAGATATTTTGCGAAAGGACTTAACGGACGAGACCGTCAGCGGCGATTTCCAACAAATGTGAGGCACTAAGCAATGGTTACAGCAAACAAATGACCTATTCGGATTAGGAGAGAGCGATGGTCGAAGTGAGATTTAGTCTACTGCAGCGAGGAGTCTACGTGTACGTCGTCAGTACTGTTTCTATTGATGACGCATTCGCCAACGGGTTAAGAATTAGTCCGCCTCATTTTCAACCCAGCTTATCGGCATATTTGACTGGCGCGCCTGACAGTGGATTTATAGAAGCTCTCAAAACGTATGGCGAGGCAGTTATGCTGGCGCGGGCCCTCGCTAGAGAAAATAACGCAACGTTCTTTGTATATCAGGTCAACGGCACTACGGATTTTCGTAGCCTGGGCGCGTCAATAGCACAGCACTTGACGGACCACCGTGAACGATTTTTGTCGAACGGGACTTATCAAGGCTATGCGAACGACCTTTATATCTTGGGGGCACTAGAGGGAATTTATAGACGTTACATCACGTCAAGATATGTTCAATCAGAGGACATAGTTTCAGGAACCGAGATTTCTCCTGACAGTGATGTTAGCTGGTCGAACACCCGATGGCGTGCCCGAGGCTCAGGACCATCTTCCAGTGGAATAGCTTTTGATCCGCCCGACGAAGTGTCTATCCTCTTTTATGTCAATTTGCCGCTACGTTTCACACAATTTCCGCCTACCTTTTATTGTGCAAATATTTTGCATGGTCAGTACGGGTACTTATCAGAAGTGCTCTGCGGAAATACCGGCGCAACTCAGATTTTGTTGTGTTTAGATCTTTGATTTTTATCCTATTTGCGAAAAGGAGATATTTTTGAACGCGAATCACCACGAAGACTTGCGCGGGTTTTTAGGTTGCGACTATATACTCACCGGCCGGATTGTCGCCCTTTTTGCTGAGCAGCGTAACACATCTGATCATCCCAATTCGTCAACCGAGGTTTTCATGTTGGCTATCGAAGACCCAACAAGCGATCGGAACCTCAAAATGCATACCTGTTTCGACACAAACATGTTTCGCCTGGCGACTATGGCTATGAGGCTTGGAGAGCAAGTTACCGCCTATTGCACGATAACGTCGGCGGATTTTGCGAACCATGTGAAAGCATTGGGAATTTATTACAAAACGCCGAAATGGTGGAACGAACCCTAATCGGAGCAATTGGAAAAGGCGAACTGGCACGATTCTTTTTTACGACTCAGGATCTTGAGAAATTCGTTTCTTCCGTGCTTGGGGCTCAGTCGTCTTCCGACGAATAGGGCCGTTTTGGCCGCCCCCAATCCGTACTGAATAGATGGGGGCGAAAGGCCTTGAAGCGGAACAGCGTCACGGTCGCGGGGTCTCCGACCCTGGAGTGTCTAACAGACCGAACGCACTTATAGCTGTGCCTCGTGCAGTAGTCATTCCTCACTCCTTACATGTCGAAGTCCAGCGCGTGCGATAGACGTCATCGTCAGAAAGCCAACGCGATAGAGGTAGGCTCGCGCTTCGTAAATTCGTTGAGCATGCGAAGCAGAATGAGCTTCTCCATACCGTTTTCGATTCCCGACTCGTCAGTTCCCGGCTCTCGGTAGAAAGATCCGATACGCCGCTTCAAGCGCCGCCGTCTGGACTAACTCATCTTCGAACGCATCCTTACAGCGACAGCAAGCTCCGATCTATTCCGAAAGGTTGAACATCTGTTCGCTATTCATGCCCTATCCTGTCATTCGATACAAACTTCGATTTAAGTGAAGCCGCCTCAACGAGGGCAATTCTTCGCCATCCCTCGAAAGCGTCATCGCGTTTCTCCATGCTGATGGTCAACTCCGCAATCGTTCTGGCGCTGCGGACTTGATTGCGGAGTTGAATCCCTTGCTGCGTATGGGTTTGCGGGCAAGTCCGCAAGACCGCAAAGGTTTGAGGGAGTGCGGACTTGGCTTGATCTTGGCCTTGTTTTTCAGGTAACTCCGCAATTACTGAAAGTGACTGCGGAGTTGCGGACTTGCCCGCAATCCCTTGCTGAGTAACGATCCCAACTCCGCAAGCGCTTTTGCGGACTTGAATTTCTTGCGCACTTGAATAGCGCACCGATTGCGGAGTTGAATTCCCGTATTTAACCGCGTAATGGTCCCAAATCCAGCCCCAAGCATTACCCTGCTTTACGGCTCGAATCTTGTTTCCTGCGCAAACTTCTGCTGCCTTTGCTGCTTCAATCCGTCGCCAGCTGATCCCTTCCGCCTGCGCCGCAGCTTTCATTTCTTTGGTGCTCATGAAAGGTGTAAGCCATTCGTAGAGCATGCAGCGGGCGCGCTCAAACTTCGATTCCCGCTCTTCTTGCGGCTCACCCTCGGGGTCATCGGCCTCGAGTTCACGCAAGATTTCCTTGGCCGATCCGTCGATGGGCTCACCCCAGACAATCCGGCTCGACGCCAACCCTTCGGACGAGTCCAGATTCTCGACCGCATACTCGAAGCCGCCCCTGTCACCCGCAATGTTGCATTTCGACTTGGCAAAGATGCGCCGTCCCGAAGACTCATCCCTGCCAGCAATCATGATCGTCCGGGCTGTCGCGCCGAATGCCTGCGAGCCAAGAATTCGCTCAATCGGTGCCGAGCCTTTTGAGCCTTTGCTGAAGTGTGTGATGCCGAGAACTGCACACTTGTGGGTTGCTCCCAGATCAACCAGAGGCTGCAACGATTTGCGCACGTCACCGGACTTGTGCGAATCGCCGCTCACCACGCTGATAACCGGATCGACGACAAGTAGGCTCGCGCCGCCGATTGAGTCGATACGCGCGGACAGAATGGGAACATCGCGGCTCGGATCGAAGGGTTGTATCTCACCATCCGCATTGGTCACGGACTGAACGAAAAACACGCGCTGCCGATTTGCGCCCGCAGCCATAAGACGTGGCACCAGCGTATCTGCGAGCCCATCCTCTCCGGTCCAGATCAGCACGTTGCCGGGCTCCTTGCATTGCGTGCCGTCTGGCCATTGCCCGCCGTTCGAAATCGCAGCAGACAGCGAAATGCCGATCGTCGTCTTGCCACACCCCGGTTGTCCCGCCAGAATCGACAGCTTTCCGGCTGCAAGCCACTCCGGCCAGAGCCAGTGAATCGGCTCAGGAACCACGTCCGCCGCACAACAGAGGTTCACCGTGGGCGTCGAGCGCTTCGCGACACTTCTCGTCATACGGAGCTCTCTTGCGCCCGCTATACGCGATTTGACCGCCTCATTGCCCTCATGCTGTGCGAGATCATTGAAGTCTGAGGCGCCCGTTGGTCGGTTTTCACCAAAGTCGGGGACGGCCAACAAACCATTCACCGACTTCGCCGCATCGGTGGCGGCCGTGATGCCTGGGTTGCCCGCCGTTTCAACGTCGTCATCGGCTGCGATTACGATCTTGCATCCAGTCGGCAAATTAGCCTCTACTGCCAGTGCTACGGGCTTGAGGTTGCCGGAGTCAAATGCAACGGCAACCGGCAAGCCGGTCGCCTCGAACAGGCTCGCCGCCGTAGCGAAACCCTCGGCAATGATGATGCGATCCGCAGGCTTCGGCCCGAAAGAGTAGTAGCAACCTTTTTTCGCGCCGCCAGTTAAGAACCGCTTCGTGCCGTCGGCATGGATGAACTGCACGCTCACGATCTGGCCGCTTGAGTCACGAAGAGGCACGATCAACGTGCGCTTGTCCTTAAACTCTTTCAGGCCGTATGGCTTGATACCCTTAGCAACGCAGTAGGGGTTGTCGTCGGTGGCCTCGCGCGTCTTCGCCCAAATGCGCTTGGCCTTCGCTGCGGCTTCCGCCCTACGGGCTTTCGCCTCTTGCTCGACGGCTGCGCGGATCTGCTGCTGTTCGCGCTTCCACTGCTTGCGCTCCTCCACCGTTAAAGTCGATTCGGCTCTCCCAAACCAATTCTCTTTGTACCCAGTCTTCCAATCGCCGAATGCCCCCAAACCGAAGCGGCTGCTGTGCAGCACATACCAAGCGCTCTTTTTGCCCCGCTTATCTTCGGGGCCAGCAAAACGATGAATCGTGCTATCCGCGACGATTTCAGGGGCGCTGAAGCCAGCGCCTGTCAGCGCGTCTGCAAAGACAGCCTCCACATTCACGAGATCGCTCATGCAACCTCCCGCGCGGCCAGCGACAGCCCTTGAATGACCTGCCCCAGCAATTCCGGGCGAAGCATAATGCCCTGACGAGTCGGCACGAACTCACCCGCCATATCGACAACCACCAGACGAACATCGATGTACTGACGGCCCTTGTACCAGCGATGCGAGATACGAACGCGTTGCGTCGCGTTCTTCTGAACCTCCATCACCATCTTGTCTTGATCGACCGTACTCATACGTCCTCCTTCGAACCGCCTACGTTCTTATCGCGCGCTTCATCTCCCCCACACGCCAGGTCAGATAGCTTGTTGGCAACCTCTTGTGCCTGATCGATCAACAGGTGCACGACGCCTCGCACGGGAACAATGCATCCCGCTTGATCTTCTGGAAGTGCGGCCGAAAGGGTTTGCAGGACATCGTGAATCTGCCATGCCTTGGCGGCGAGATCGTAACGATTAGCCATGGTTCGCCTCCTGTGAGGAGTACTCATCGAAACAGCTACGACTAGAACGTGCGACTTTGAGACGGTCGGTCAACCGTCGCTGCAAGTAGCAATTGGAGTCCGCCGCTATTTCAGCGATACGAGCGATCAATTCGATCTCGGCCGCAACGTGGAAGAGCAGAACAGGTTCATCTTTGCCTTGCAGTGCTTCGGTACGAAGGTGCTTGTTCTCCGACCGACTATCAGCGCTGACCAACATACCAATGCCCGCAGTGAGTGTAGACAGCGAATCAGCCATGTCAGCGACTGTGCCGGTGAAGCCCGCGAGGTATTCCAATTCACTGTCCGACGCATGGGCCGTATCGAAGCGCTCGAAGAAGAAGTCGATCAAGCCCGCCGCCGTCGTGTGCCGCAGAACAATCGCTTCTGTGATCTTAGTCATGACGCACCTCCGGACGGGCGATGTCCACCAGCTGACGAAGCGCATTTCCGGTGATGTCGAGTGCATCCAGGTCGGAAGCGGCCAACGTGGCTTCACGCAATGCACGCTGGGCGCACTGAAGGATGTCGATGTAGACGAGGGGGATGGTTTGCTCAGAACGAGCGGGGAGAGCGAGTCGCATGGTGCGGCCTCCTTTTGCAGGTTCAACGAACCCGGCCCCCAACTGCAATTGGGGTGGCCAGGCACAAGGCAGGGTTGCAGTACCGGTGCAAAAGGAAACCGGCGAGCGCGAGCGCTCCCCCACCAAGGCCCGGCCATTGAAGGCGAACGCATGGCAGCGGACGAAAAAATACCGCCGGTCGGCGGTTGTCCGCCTTTTGCTGATCGAGACTGCAATCCCGAGCGAGAGGTGTCTCCTCCCGCGTTTCACAGGATAGACGACTGATTCCGACTTCGTCAAGCCAGTGATTTTCGTACGCGACTGATGGTGCCGACGGCCACGCTTCTCTAAGATGACAGCGCTGTATCCTCCAAAAACGCTTTTTGCTGGCCTTCGGGCCAGCATTTTTTCGGTCGTCATTGCCGCTGGCCCTCCAAGTCTGAAGTCTGCTTAGCCAGCATTAGCGCTTCCCACTCCTCGGCGCTCTTGCGCGTGATGACAACGCGCCGCCCTAGTCGCAATTCTTTTGGGCCGTTTCCCTGCGCTTTCAGCGTGTAGTAATAGACGCGGCTGAAGTGATATGCCGCGCAGAACTGCGGGATTGTGTAACTTGCTTCCATATTTCCTCGCTTCGTTAATACTAGGTTGCTCAAATGAACAACCGTGAAGCGAGTCTAGAGAGCGCCGATACTCCTGTAATTCTCGATCTCTTTTCTTATTTTTAGAGCAGAAATATATTCTAAGTCTCGTCGTCGATTTTTAGAAATTTCTTGGGAATGCCTATCCCCTGTTCAATACCGTTTTTCATGGCGTAATAGTCTCCCCGAACCGCTTCGTACGATAGGTTATGACGTGCGCTTTCGGCCTGCAGCAAATGACTTACCTTGGCCTTAGGATTCTGCTTCAGCGCATTTCTGACAGACGTCCAGACGTCGAAAGCGCGCTTCCCACAGCGAGTAAAATTCCCGTATGGATCTGGCTGTGCCCACGGCAGAGGGAATGCGCGTTCCCATTGCTCCCCGTCGAGAACTTTAAAAATCTGTCGCGCGATATAGCTCATGACCCACGGCGGCACTTTGCTTGGATTGCCGCCATTTCTGAAAAAATCGCGGCAGAACAATTCGAGGATCCGCATTACCCACTCGTTTTTCTCATCGCCATGCAACTCGCCGTCAGACGCGCGATCGAAATAATCATCGTAGTCAAACGTGTTGATTTCATTGAGCAAATCATCGGTTCTAGCATCGGTGCATTTTTGGCTTTCACGCCTTTCGAATCTGAGAACCTTGTTGTCTGTCATGTTTGTTTTCTGAAGAAGACTGTGGGTGTCGATCCAGCTTGGCGACGGCCGCCGACAAGTGTTCAGGTGCCAGGTGGGCATAGCGCAGGGTCATGGTCAAGTCGGCATGTCCGAGAAGTTCGCGGACTGTGTTCAAATCGACGCCCGCCATCACTAACCGCGACGCGAAGTGATGCCGCATATCGTGCCATCGAAAATTTGTGATTTCAGCATTTAAAAGAAGCTTCGACCATGCGGTTTTCACATCGGTGCGCACGCCGCCAGTTGCGCCTGCGAAAACGATACTGTGCTTGGTTTGTTGCTTTCTCCACGAGATCAGCACAGCGAGCGCCTCTTCATTGAGTGGAATGTGGCGCTGCTTTCCCGATTTCGATGACGCATCCACGACGGTCAGCAACGCGCGATCTAGATTTACGTCGCGCCAGTCCAGCTTAAGCAATTCGCCTTGCCGCAGGCCTGTATTAAGAGACAGCAGCACCGCAGGCTTCAGATAATCGACAAACTCAAGCTCGCGAAGGTTTTGCATGAGACCGTAGCCGCGTGCGGTTCGCCAAGCGTTAGCGCTCTCGCGTTCCGCGCGCTCGCGCTCTTCACGAGCAGCGAGCGCAGCACGCAGACGCGCTTCCTCGTCGTCTGACAGCCATCGAACCTTGCCGCTCGGCGCTTGCAATGCCTTCACCGTGCGCATTGGATGCTCGGCAAGCACGCCCCACTCGACGGCTCGAGAAAACAGCCCACGAAGCGCGGACAGGTCGCGATTGACGGTGGACGCACCGACGCCCGCTTTCATCCGGGCCGCACGCCATTTTTCGATGATCCAAGCGGTAAAGTCGCTCAGCGGGCGGTCCTGATGGTCAGAAAACGACCGTCGGAGGCGGGCGACAGTCGCAGCGCTAGCGCGCGTGTTTGCCATCAGCCAATCGGCGTAACGATCATTGATGAACGCGGCCAAGGTCGGCGTGCCGATGATCTTCTCCGCTTCGACTTTTCTGCGACGGCGGTCGAGTACGTCCGCCGTCGTGTCGCCAGACTTATCCACGTCGCGAAGGGCTTTCTTCGCCAGTTCGCGTGCCTCGCCTGGATTCAGGTCCGGCCAGTAGCCAAGGACGCGCCGCCCACGAGAGCCATCGGGCTTAGTCCAACGAATTGTGTAACTGACTCGGCCGCTCGGTGTGACCTTCACAACGAAAGCGCGAACATCGGCGTCCACGAATTCTTGGTACTTCCCGTTCGGACAAATAGCGCGCAAAAAATCACGATCGATTTTGAATCTCTGACCCATGCCCTAGTCCCTGCCAATAGGGCAGAAGTATAACGTAGGGCCGATTTAGGGCCGATCGCGCAGCGAACAAGCATATACGTGCCTGAACACCAATTATCTAAGCCGTTGATTTTTATGAATTCCCAAAACCGCCGTGAACCTCCAAAAACATGGTTTTTATCTCTCCGAAGGCAGGGGTTGCTGGTTCGATCCCAGCCGGGCGCACCAATAGCGTCGTAATTGTTGCGCGCCTGCAAGCCCAGCAGGAACCCGCGCGACCTGCGCGCCGACCTCTCGCTTTCCCTCAAAACCCGAATAAGCACCCTTTTCGGCGTTTCTTCAGTCGTTCGAATTTCCGGCGCCACGCCGATACTCTCGTCATGGAAAAATCGCGCGCACCCCAACACATTGCGGACTGCGCGCCACGCACGGCAAACATTCACGTGACACGCAAACTCTTCATTTACGGCGCAGGCGGCTTCGGCAGAGAAGTGATGGACGTCGCCCGCCGCCAGAACGCGTCCACCGGGCAGTGGTCCGAGATCGCGTTCGTCGACGATATCTGCGAAGCGCGCACGAGGCATGGCGCCCCGGTGCTGCGCTTCGACGATTCATCTTTGCACGCGCAATTCGACTCGGCCGAATTCGTGATAGCGGTCGGCGAGCCGGCGGGCCGCGAAGTCCTGGCGCGCAAGCTCCGCGACGCGGGTACGCAGTCGGGCATTGTCGTGGACACGAGCACCATCGTCGCGGACAGCGCGCGACTCGGAGCAGGGGTCGTCATCACGCCGTTCTGCTCGATTTCGAGCGACGCGCGACTCGGCGCGCACGCAAGCATCAATACGATGGCTATCGTCGGCCATGACGTCGAAATCGGCGACTACACAGTCGTCTCCTCAATGGTCAATCTTGGCGGCGCGTGCACGGTTGGCCAGGCAAGCTACATCGGCATGGGCGCACTCGTGAAGGAAGGCGCGCGCATTGGCTCAAATTCGATCATCGGCATGGGGTCTGTCGTCTACGGCGACATTCCCGACAACGTGATCGCGCTCGGTAATCCCGCGCGCGTCGCGCGCCCCAACACCGACCGCAAGGTCTTCAAGTGAAACCGGTAACGAACATGACTAACAGGGATACTTACGACAAGGTATTTATGGACTGCTTCGCGGTCCCTCACGACGCGCTCAACGCGGAGTTCGTGTATCAGTGCGTGCCTGATTGGGATTCGGTCGGCCACATGGGCATGATCGCCGCGCTCGAGGACGCGTTCGACATCATGATGGAAACCGAGGACATCATCGAATTCGGCTCGTACACCATCGGCGTCGAAAAGCTGAAGAAGTACGGCATCGAGGTATGAACGTGCCCCTGGTCAGCCGGCAATATTCGCAACGCACTGCCCTGATTGCCGAGGACGGTCGCATGCTCACTTACGAGGCCTTGCATGCTTCCATCGGACAGTTGGCAGCGGATCTGCCCGCGCGCCAGCTCGTTTTTATCGTCGGCGAGAATGATCTGCCGACCGTGCTGTGCTATCTCGCCGCACTCGAACGCGGCGCCGTGCCGCTTCTCTTGAGCCGCTCGATTCATGCAAGTACGCTTGGCGCACTGTACGACGCTTACCGTCCGGCACAGGTACTCATCGCGCGCAACGCCGCATGGGCTCCCCCAGGCGCGACGCTCGTGCGCGAGATGGAGGATTACGGCCTGTACGACACAAAGGCGAAAACCGACGGCTCGACACCAGCGTTGCATGCCGACCTCGCGATGCTACTTGCTACCTCGGGTTCGACCGGCTCGCCCAAACTCGTACGGCTCACCGCCACGAATCTGGTCGCGAACGCGACGTCTATCGTCGAGTATCTCGGACTCACGCCCGACGAGCGCGCGATAACGTCGCTGCCACTTAACTACTCTTACGGCTTGTCGGTTCTTAACAGCCATCTGCGCGCGGGCGCATCGGTCGTGCTGACGAATCGCTCGCTGATGGACGCCGCATTCTGGCGCACCCTCAACGCATACGGGGCGACGAGCCTCGCGGGCGTGCCGTATAGCTATGACATGCTGCTGCGCCTTCGCCTCGCGCGCATCGACATGCCGTCGGTGCGCACGCTGACGCAGGCTGGCGGGCGCATGCGTCCGGAGAAGTTGCGCGATGTCGCGCAGATCTGCGAGAAGCGCGGGATCCGTTTCTTTGCGATGTACGGTCAAACCGAAGCCACGGCACGTATCGCTTATCTCACGCCGGCCGACGCGGCATTGAAGCCCGCCAGCATTGGCCAAGCGATTCCAGGCGGCCGCCTCTCGCTCGAACGCGCAGATGGCAGCGTAATAGAAACTGCAGGCGAAACAGGCGAACTCATCTATGCAGGCGCGAACGTGTCGATGGGATACGCCGAGTGCGCGGCCGACTTCGCTCTGCCGGATGTCAACCGAGGCACGCTCCGCACGGGTGACCTCGCCCATTTCGATGAGGACGGCGCGTTCTTCATTGAAGGGCGGCTGCATCGCTTCCTGAAGGTGTTTGGCATTCGCGTTTCGCTGGATGCCGTCGAACAACTCGCCGCCGAACTCGGCTTCGAATGCGCAGCGAACGGCACCGATGAGCACCTCGTCATTCATGCCGTCGCGCCAGACTCGCATTCCGATTCCGAGGCCGCACCTTCCGTCGCGTGGGCGCAGTCGCTGCGCTCGGAACTGGCACAGCGTATCGGCGTCCATGCGTCGGCAATCGTCGTCAAGCCCCTCGCGGCGCTGCCGCGGCTGCCGGCTGGAAAGGTGGATCACGCATGTCTGGCGAGCCTGTCGTGAGCGACGTCCTGCAGTGGCCCGTGTACGGCATGCCGCAGTCGGAGAAGGATGCCCTGCTCGGCGCCGAATTGCGCCGCCTCACCGCGCTGCACTATGAAGCGTGCCCGCCGTATCGCGCGATGCTCGACAAGCTCGCTTCCGTGCGGACTGCGCACGGCGAGTCCACTCCCAACGCGCTTGACGACCTGCCGTTTCTGCCCGTGCGCCTTTTCAAGCACGAGCAACTGGTGAGCGTGCCGCACGCGGAAGTCGTGAAGACGATGACATCGTCCGGCACGAGCGGGCAGAACGTATCGCAGATATTTCTCGATCGGAAAACGTCGATGCTTCAGGTAAAGGTGCTGTCGCGCATCGTCGGCGATCTGATCGGACCGAAGCGCCTTCCAATGCTCGTGATCGACTGCCGTGCGACCATCGCGAATCGCTACCGTTTTTCAGCGCGCACCGCTGGCATTCAAGGTTTTTCGATGTTCGGCCGCGACGTCGAATTCGCTCTCGACGATGACATGTCGCTGAATCTCGAGCGCGTGCGCGCATGGCTCGACAAGCACGCCGACGAAGACATCCTCGTCTTCGGCTTCACGTTCGTCGTCTGGCTGCATCTGGTACGCGCGCTGGAAGACGCGGGCGAGACCCTTCCGCTCGAGCGCGGTGTGCTGGTGCACGGCGGCGGCTGGAAGCAGTTGCAGTCGCAAGCCGTGGATGGCGCCACGTTCCGTCGGCGCGTCGGCGCAATCACGAACTTGGCACGAGTCCACAGCTACTACGGCATGGTCGAGCAGACCGGATCGATCTTCGTCGAATGCGAGCATGGCCATCTGCACGCGTCTGCATGGTCGGATATCCGCGTACGCGATCCAATTGACTTCCGCCCTTTGCAACGCGGCGGGCGTGGCCTGATCCAGCTCTTGTCAACGCTGCCGCACAGCTATCCGGGACATTCGCTTTTGAGCGAGGACGAAGGCGAGATCGTGGGGATCGACGACTGTCCGTGCGGACGCAAAGGCACTTACTTTGCGGTACACGGGCGCATTCAGCATGCTGAAGCACGAGGTTGCAGTGATACCTATACCCGCTGATATCCTAAGCCGCATGACGGTGATCGTCGGCCAAGCGCACGCGGTGTCGAACGCTCCGACGCCGGTCTTTCATGCACCCCGCATGGACTTCCTTGCAGATCTCTCGCGGACGCTGCTCACGCATCCGCGCGCCCGCGCGATGCCGGATGTCGTCAGCTTCGCTTACTGGTGCCGCCGCGCGAATCTCACGCAACTTGCCACGGCGCGACGCAACGCCGATCAGAGCTTTGAGGGCGCAGTCCGTCTGGGCCTCGGGCTCTCGTTCCATATCTGCCCGTCGAACGTGCCGGTGAATTTTGCCTTCTCGCTGGCGTTCGGGCTGCTCGCGGGCAACGTCTGCGTGTTGCGCCTGCCGTCGAAAGAGACGGAGATCGCGCGGCTGCTCATCGACGCGATTTCGGCATGCCTCGCCCAAGAAAAGCACGCTCCGCTCGCTTCCGCAATGCTTCTGGTGCGCTACGACCACGACGACGCGATCAACGGCTTCTGGATGGCGCAGGCGGATGCCCGTATCGTCTGGGGCGGCGACGCGACGGTCGCGCATATGCGCACGCTGCCGGGCCGTCCGCGCGCCCGCGAAGTCGCGTTTTCGGATCGCTACTCGCTTTGCGCGGTCGAACCGCGCGCTGTTCTCGAACTCGATCACGGGGGCCTGCTCGACCTGTGCGCGCGACTCTACAACGACCTGTATCTGATGGACCAGGCAGCGTGCTCGTCGCCGCAGTTGATCGCTTGGATCGGCGCGACCAACGAAGCCGCCGCGGCACAGTCGCGTCTTTGGCCCGCACTCGCCGAGCATGCGCGCACGCGCTACTCACCGCGCCCGGTGCAGGTCATGGACAAGTTCGTCGACGCGTGCCGCCACGCGCTCGGCAACCCACGCGTCGCGGCCGTGGAGTGCCACGGCAACGTGCTATATCGCGTCGCGCTCACTGAACTCGCCGCCGATCAGGATACCTGCCGCGGTTACTTCGGCACGATCCACGAGGTGACGCTCGATGCCCTTGACAAGCTCGCGCCGATTATCAACGAGCGCTATCAGACGCTCACCTATTTCGGCCTGGAGCCGGCGCGACTGCGCGAATTCGTCACGGCTCAACGCCTGCGCGGCGTGGATCGCGTCGTCCCGGTCGGCCGTGCGCTAGACATGAACATCGTATGGGACGGCTACGACCTTGTGGCCAGCCTGTCGCGCGTGATCGACGTGCGCTAAGCCCGCATTAATTTCGAGGAACAGATGGACACCGCTTACGACCACCTACCGCACGGCTTTAGCCTGAACTGCATGGAGTTGCAGGCGTATCAACCAAACCGTTATCCCTACCTGATGATCGATCACGTCGATGAAGTCGTGCCCGGCAAGTCCGCACGCGGCTACAAGAATCTGACGATGAACGAGTGGTACTTCCCCGTGCATTTCCCCTCCGGCCCTAACATGCCCGGCGCGCTGCAACTCGAAGCGCTCGCGCAGATGCTTACCGTCGCGATCACGACGCTGCCGGGCCTCAAGGGCAAGGTGACGCACGCGCTGCAACACACGGTGCGCTATCGGAAGGAAGTTCTGCCGGGCAAGAAGTTCGAGATTGAAACAGAAGTGCTGTCGTGGCGGCGCGGAATCTGCAAAGGACGCGGAATTGCTCGCGTGGACGGAGACATCGCTTGCGAGGCAGACATGTTGATCGCGATTCCCGAGATCCTCGAGCAGTTCACTCCGAAGAAGCCGGCCTGACAATGAACGATATCGCGGACATCGTGATCATTGGCTCGGGTGCGAGCGGTGCAGCCGCAGCGTGGCGGCTGTCGCGCGAGCGCGGGCTGCGCATCGTCTGTCTCGAACAGGGTGGTGCCACGCGGCCTGCCGACTATCCGTCGACTCGCACGGATTGGGAACTCGCGCGCGCGGGCTCGTATAGCTCGAATCCGGCCATCCGCAACAACGTGGCCGACTATCCGATCGACGATTCCGCGTCGCCGATCGCGATTGCCAACTACAACGGCTTCGGCGGCAGCACAATCCTGTACTCGGCACATTTCCCGCGCTTTCATCCGTCCGATTTCCGCACGCGCAGCCTCGACGGCGTCGGCGATGACTGGCCGTTCGACTACGCCACGCTGCAGCCGTTCTTCACCGAAAACGAACGCATGATGGGCGTGGCGGGACTTGTCGGGGACCCGGCCAACCCCGACTACGAGACGCTGTTGCCGCCCGTTCCCCTCGGCGGCGCCGGTCGCGCGATGGGTGCGGCATTCAACCACCTCGGCTGGCACTGGTGGCCTTCGTATGCGGCGATCAACACGCATCGGCATGGCAACCGCGCCGCGTGTATCAACCTGGGCCCGTGCAACGCCGGCTGCGCGCAAGGCGCGAAAGCAAGTGTCGATGTCACATACTGGCCCGCCGCGCTCGCGCAGGGCGTTGAGGTGCGGATGCATTGCCGCGTGCGCGAAATTACGCTCGATGCGCGCGGACTCGCGAACGGTGTGGAATATGTCGACGAACAGAACCGCGAGCAGCGCATCGATGCGCGCGTGGTTGTACTCGCGGCAAGCGGAATCGGCACGCCGCGCTTGTTGCTAAACTCGAAGTCGAGCGCGTTTCCAGACGGACTCTTGAACGACAACGGCCTGGTCGGACGCAACCTCATGTTGCATCCGCTCGCTTACACCGAAGGCGTATTTGAGCAAGACTTGCAGTCCAGTTTCGGTCCGCACGGCGCGTGCATTCTGAGCCAGCAATTCTACGAAACGTCTCGCGAGCGCGACTTTGCGCGGGGCTATACCATGCAGGTGCTGCGCGGCGCACCTCCCGCCGAAACCGCCGTGTCCGGCCACTACATGCGGCAGCTGCCTCTGGGCCCTGGCCATCACGCGCGCTTTGCGAAGCTTTACAACCACACCGTGGGCATCGCCGCGATCGCCGAAGATCTGCCCGACGTCGAGAACCGAATCGAACTCGACTATGACCATCTTGATTCGAGCGGCATGCCGGGCGTGCAAGTTCATTACCGGCTTGGCGAGAACACGAAGCGCATGCTTACTCATGCCATCGATATGAGCAAGCAGGTATTTGCCGCGGCCGGCGCGAAGGTAATTTCATCGTTTGCACCGGTGCGCCACACTGGCTGGCACTTGATGGGCACCGCGCGAATGGGCGACGACCCGGCGACCTCGGTAGTCAACCGGAATGGTCAGGCGCACGCGGTGAGGAATCTGTTCGTCGTCGACAGCAGCGTGTTCGTCACATCTGGCGGCGTGAATCCGGTCGCGACCGCGCAGGCGATCACGCTCATGGCGACCGACTGGCTTGCGCGGAATCTCGATGCTGTTGCCGGAACGCCGTTGCATGCACGCGCGCCCGCAAAGCCGTGCGAGCCACAACCCGCATCCCTTATCACGTCATGATCGATCTCGTACTCGACACAATGCTGCCCGGCGATGCAGCCCTCGGCCTGCCGCCTGCCTCGCGAGTGGATTTTGAAGGCTATTTGCTGCGTCATCGTGCAACGGCGCAGTCCGACGCCTTTCTCGCCGTGCTCGTCCGAGTCGCGCGTGAACGTGTCGGCGCGCCGTTCGAAGCGCTCGACGCGACGCAGCGCCTAACCGCGATAAACGCCTGCAAGCTCGCCGACGTGCGCGCGTTCTCGGCGTTCGTCACGCACGCGCTGCGCGCCTACTACACGGATCGCACGGTGCTCGCCTGCATCGGCGCGGGCGCGGCGCCGCCGTTTCCCGAGGGAAATCCGCTAGGCGACGACGACTGGACGCTTCTCGAACCGGTCTATGAGCGCGGACCCATCTGGCGCGACATCTGAACCATTGGAAACATTAGGACAAGGCATGCTGTTAAAGGACAAAGTTGCGGTGGTGACGGGCGCGAACCGTGGCATCGGCGACGCGATCGTGCGCACGTTTGCCGCGCAAGGGGCGCGCGTCATCGCGTGCGTGCGCGACCCGCAGACGCCTGCGCATGCCGCTTGGCTTGCGTCGCTTGCCGACGATGGCCACGTAGAGGTGCAAAGCGTGCCCCTCGAACTTGCCGACGAAGCCTCGGTGAAAGCGGCCGTCAAGGCGATCATGGCGCTCACGCCGCGCGTCGACGTGCTCGTGAACAACGCCGGCACCGCGAGCGGCGGGCTGATGCAGATGACGACCATGGCCGAGTTGCGACGCGTTTTCGATGTGAACTTCTTTGGTCAGGTACTGCTGACCCAAGGCCTTTCGCGTTTGATGGCACGGCATAAGTCAGGCTCGATCATCAACCTGACATCGACGGCTGCGCTCATTGCCGATGCCGGGACGCTCGCGTACGGTACGAGCAAGGCGGCGTTCGCGCGCGCGACCGAAAGCATGGCCACAGAACTTGGCGCGTCGGGCATTCGCGTCAATGCCATCGCGCCCGGCCCGACCCGTACCGACATGTTTGAACAGATGACGCCGGCCGCGCGCGAGCGGATCGTCGAATCGTCAGCGCTCAAGCGAGCGGGCGAGTCGCAGGACGTCGCCAATGTCGCGTTGTTCCTCGCATCGGAGTTATCCGCGTTCGTGAGCGGCCAGATTCTGCGGGTGGACGGCGGCATCGTCTGAACAGGAAATCACATGAACCACTACCCCGAAATCGAAAACATGGCGCGCCTGATGCGCCGCAAGATGCTCGACATTAGCCACCAATGCAATCTCAGTACGCATCTGGGCGGTGGCCTGTCGATGGTCGAGATCATGGCGACGCTCTATGCACGCGTGCTGTGTTACGACGCTCGCGATCCGCGCTGGCCGGAGCGTGACCGCTTCATACTTAGCAAGGGACATGGCGTGCTCGGCTACTTTCCCGCGTTGCTCGCGGCGGGCTTGATCGACGAGGCCACCTTCGCGACGTTCCAGACCAACGGCAGCGACCTCATAGCGCACCCGGTGATGAACCTGAAACTCGGTATCGAATCGTCGAACGGCAGTCTCGGGCAAGGCTTGTCGATGTCGGTCGGCATCGCGCTCGCCGCGAAGAAGCGCGGCAAGTCGTTCGGCACTTTCGTGCTGCTCGGCGACGGCGAATGCAACGAAGGCTCGGTATGGGAAGCGTCGATGTCGGCGGCGCAGCTCGGTCTCGACAACCTCACCGCGGTCGTCGACTATAACCGGCTGCAAAGCGACGGCGACGCGCGTCAGATCATCGACTTCGGCGATCTCGCCGCACGCTGGCGCAGCTTTGGCTGGGACGTCATCGAAGTCGACGGCCACGACATCGCCCAGCTCGTCGCCGCGTTCGAGGCACCGCGCGTGCGAGCCAAGCCGCGCGTGCTGGTCGCAAACACAGTGAAGGGCAAGGGCATCTCGTTCATGGAGCATAACAACGAGTGGCATCACAATCGCCTCACGCGAGCGAGCTATGAACTGGCGCTTGCCGACCTGGAAGCGCGGGAAGCACCGCAATCGCAGACCATTTGCACGCCGGACTTTGGCGTGGCGGTTTAAGGGAGCATCATGCTGGAAATCAACGCAAGTAACGCGCGCCAGTGGTCGCGCCTCGGGTCGCGCGGGATGTTCGGTCAGGCCGTTCTCGCGCTCGGCGAGCGTTATCCCGATGTAATGGTGATGTCGGCGGATCTAGGTACTTCTTCCGGGCTCGATCGCTTTAAAAAGAGTTATCCGGACCGCTTTCTAAACGTCGGCATTGCGGAGCAGAACCTCGTCGGAATGGCGGCCGGACTCGCCAAGGAGGGCTATAACGTTTTTGCGACGTCGTTCGCACCGTTCATCTCGATGCGCGCCGCCGAACAGATCCGCATGAATCTCGGCTACATGGAGATGAACGTGAAGGCAGTGGCAATAGGCAGCGGCGTTTCCATGGGCCTGCTCGGCAACTCGCACTACGGCATCGAGGACGCCGCCGTGATGCGCGCGATTCCCAACATGACGGTCGTGTGTCCCGCCGATTGCGCGGAGATCGTCAAGACGGTGGAAGCCGCCGCGCAATTCACGGGGCCAATGTATATCCGCCTGACGGGCGCGGTGAACAATCCGCCCGTGTACACGAAAGACTACGAGTTCAGAATCGGCCGCGCGATCACGCTGCGCGAGGGCGCCGACGTGACGATCATCGCGAATGGATCGATGGTGCATGAGTCGCTTTTAGCGGCGAAGCTGCTCGAAGAACAGGGCATCGCGGCGGGCGTCATCAACATGCATACGATCAAACCACTCGATACGGGCGCCGTGGACACGGCCTGCGCACGCTCCGGGCTGATCGTGACCGTGGAGGAGCATTCCATCATCGGCGGCTTGGGTAGCGCGGTTGCGGAATACAAGGCGGCATTGCGTCGTGCCCCGCCGCAACTCATCATCGGTTTGCCGGACAGCTTCGACAAGGCGGGCGATTATCGCTGGCTGCTCGAAAAGCACGGGCTCGTCGCCGAAAAGATCGCGCAACGTATCCGCGCGTTCATGGACGCTGCCAACGACTGAGTAGGCTGTCGCGCTATCCAGTGAATGGAGGCGCGGCATCTCGTGATCATTCTGACTCGCGCAAGCGCTATGCGAAAAAAAACGCGGGCCGCTCAAGAACGGTCCGCGTTTGCTTTTTAGGGAAGGCTTCATATTCGAACAAGCGCGACACTTACCCCGCGTTCGCCTCGATAAGCGCGACGATACGCGCCTGCTGTTCGTCCGTGAGCGTCGGGAAGATCGGCAGGCACATGACCTTGCTGGCGGCATCGGCCGCGACAGGCAGGTTGGCGCGCGGCGCCGATGACAGACCACGGTACATCGGAAAATCGGAAATCAGCGGGAAGAAATAGCGGCGCACCATGATGTCCTGCGCGCGGAACGCTTCAAACAATTCATCGCGGGAAAGCGGATATTCGTTCTCCACGAGAATCGGAAAGTACGAGTTGTTCGATTCCTGATCGACGCACACGGGCAACAAACGGATGCCGCGCACGCGTTCGAGCCGCTCGGCGTACCGTGATGCGACCGCGCGCCGCCGTGCGAGCGCATCGTCGATATGCTGGAGCTGCAGCATGCCGAACGCCGAATTGACCTCGCTCATCTTGCCGTTGATGCCAGGCGCCACGACCGTGGTTTCGTCGACGAAACCGAAGTTCTTCAGCCGGTCGATGCGCAGCTTGGTCTTCGCATCAGGGCTGATGACCGCGCCGCCTTCGAAGGTGTTAAAGACCTTGGTCGCATGGAAGCTGAGCACGGACAGGTCGCCCGCACGCAGAATGCTGCCCGCTTCAGTGCGTACGCCGAACGCGTGCGCGGCATCGTAGATGACTTTAAGGTTGTACATGTCGGCGATGCGCTGGATCGCTTCGACATCGCACGGATGGCCATAGCAATGTACGGGCAGGATGGCCGTGGTTTCCTTCGTGATGGCCGCTTCGATTTTCGCGGGATCGAGATTCAGCGTGACCGGATCGACATCCACGAAAACAGGCTTGATGCCGTTCCACAGCAACGAGTGCGCAGTCGCGACGAACGAATAAGGCGTCGTGATCACTTCACCGGTGATGCGCAGCGCCTGCAGCGCGGTAACGAGCGCGAGCGTGCCGTTGCTGAAGAGCGAGAGATGCGGCACATCGAGGTACTTGCAAAGCGCCTGTTCGAGTTGCTGATGGAACGGGCCACCGTTTGTCAGCACCTTGCTTTCCCAGATCTGCTCCAGATACGGCAGAAACTGCTCCAGAGGCGGCAGATGCGGCTGGGTGACGTAGATGCGTTCATGCTGCTGCAGGGCGAGGATGGCTTCGTGGGGCAGGCTGGCATTCATGATGGCGCTCGTAAATTCGTGGTCTCGTGGTCTTGTGTCGGATGCGCGCCTGTCCAGTTGGCCGGCGTCTCGAATGCCGACGCGGTCAGACGAGTTTGCAAATTATGTTGCGCGAGACCGGCCGTTAAAGCGCCGAAGTAATGCCCAAACATCCACCTGTTCGCGTGAATGAACCAGCAGCTTTCAAACGAAACTTCATGCTCGGCAAACCGGGGCATTCAAGTCGGCCACGGCGCCATCAAGCCGCCGAATCGGGCAAGTGTAAGCACAAAGAAACGCAGGGTTCCGCCACATGAACATGGCCAGCATTCCCCCTTCGCGCAAGGGTCATCCGTACTACATCATGGCCCCGGCTTATCGGGAAACCTCGGCGGGTATCGTCGTCATGCACACGCTTTGCGACGTGCTAAATCGCGACGGTTATGAGGCGTATATTGCCGGCACGCCAGTGGTGAACCCAGCATTCGACACCCCGCTTCTCACGCCGGAAGTGCAGACCTTGCACCGGGCGCAGGGTCGCACGCCCATTGCGATCTACCCGGAAGTCGTGTCCGGCAATCCGCTCAATGCCGAAGTGTGCGTGCGCTACATCCTCAACCGCATCGGCTTCATCAACGGCAAGCCGCTCAACGAGGGCAAAGACGACCTGTTCTTTTACTACTCGGAGAATTTTCTCGGCGACGCGAAGAAAAGCGACGTCGATTTTCTGTTTCTCCCGGTGCTCGATACGGAGTTGTTCAGACCCGACCCGACGCGCAAAAAGGACAAGACCTTTGTCTTCCAATATCGTTATCCGCTGGACAAGATCGACTTTTCGCTACTTCCAGCCGGAACCGAATTGCTTTCGATGGCGAATCCAGTAACGCTGCCCGAACTGGCCAAGAAGCTTCAGGGCGGGCGCGTGTTGTACTCGTACGAGCTTTCGTCCGTCTGCCCTGAAGCGATGATGTGCGGCTGCCCGGTCATCTTCCTGCCCGACGGCGGCCTGAAGGAAGTGCCCGATCAGTTCGCGTTCGGCGCAAATGGCTCTGCGATGGCCACCGAAAAGAACGGCTTCGCACGGGCCGTTGCCACCGTGGACACGGTTTATCCAACCGTGCTTGCCATGAGCCGTGTGTTCCGAGCCCAGCTTCCCGTGTTCCTGGAGAAGACTCAGCATGCGGCACGCAAAGCGAACCTGCGTCGAGACGCCGCGTCCGTGGCACCATCTTCGCACGCGTCGGCAATGCAGCCGCCCAGGCCGCGTATCGCCGTGCTGACGATGGAGCCCGTTGCGCATCGCGCGACCACCGTGCGCGTCGCCAAACCGTTCGAATTGCTGGCCGATCAGTGGGAACTCAGCTGGCCGGTTCAGGACAACGCAGGCGTGCTCGGTCCCTTCAACATGCTTCTGATGCAGCGACGTTTTCCGATCTCGATTCCGCAGCAACAGCTAGATCAATTGTTCTCGACGGGCAAGCCGGTCGTCTACGAGACGGACGAACTGATGCATGATCTTCCCGCCGATCATCCCTTGCACTTCCTAAGCCGGCAGACCGCGCAGAAGACCGAGTACGTCATGCGCCGCGCCAGTGCACTCGTCGTGTCGACGCCCGCACTCGCGCATGCGCTGCGGGCGTACAACGCCAATATTCATGTGCTGCCGACGAGCGTCGACTTCGACCGCTTCTACAGTCCGGTACGTACGCATGGTGGCAAGGTACGTATTGGCCTAATGGGTTCGGCCATGAAGCCGTGCAATTTTGCCTTGATCGAACCGGCGCTGAATGAGATTCGCGCGCGCTTTGCAGGCGTTGTGCAGTTCGTCTTCGTCGGCGCGCTGCCGCCCGATGACTGGATGGGCCACGAAGACGTCACCATGACGGGCACGTCCGCGACGTACGCCGCGCATGCCGTGGCGTTACAGCAGCTCGAACTCGATCTCGCGCTCATGCCGCTGGCGGCATCGGCAACTATAGATGGCGCACCACGCATGGAGTGGCTGGAATACTCGGCGGCGGGCGTGGCGACGGTCGGCAGCGATCATTCCGCCTACAACGAACTGGTGACAAACCGCTGCTCGGGGTTGTGCGTAGAGGCGGAATCGACCGAGAGCTGGATCGATGCAATCGCGCGTCTCATCGACAATCCCGCACAACGACGCGGATTGGCCCGCACCGCGCAGGCTATCGTGTACAAGAGCGGTTCGGTGCAGTCCCAACTGTCGCGCTATCACGAGGTTTTTCTGCGCTGCCTGGGTCTCAATCCGGGCAAGACCTCCGTCACCGCGCCGGAACGGATTCCAGCCGTGTTGATCCTTGACGCGCAGGGCGACGCGCAAAAGGTTCAGCACAGCCTGAAGCTACATGCGAACAGCCCGCACAAGGATCATATGGTCGTCGTGCTGACTACACAGCAAGGCGCTCTGCCCGAATGGGGCGACGATCTGCGTTATCTGCACGCAACGGCGAGTGAATTCTGCGGCGCCATGGAGCAGATCTGCGGGCACGACGAATTTGACTGGAAGGTGGTCACCGAAGCAGGCGTCGCGCTGCTCTAAGGTTCATGGCGGGAGCGTGGCGCAATACGCACGTTCCCGCTTCTTCCACGCGCTCGTCGTCCCCCACCCAAACCCCATTCCCGCCAACCATCTCCGATACGCCACCGACATCCGGTCGCACTTCTGATGCAACTCCGCATCGAGCGCGAGCGGCAGCAGCTTCGGCCATTGCGACTCCACGATCGGCGTGTCCTGCAGCAGAATCTCCATGTTGAAGTCGTACAGCTCCTCGTCGCTGTGCGAAGTCTCGTCTTCGTGAATGGAAACGAGCCACGCGCGGGTCTCGGTCTGCGTCACGGGCGACGCCACCAGCATGATATGCAGTGCGCCCATTGCCCCCGACGCCATCTTCGTGAGCTTCGCAACCAGCGGCCGCTTCACGCGATAAACGTAATCCATCATCGCGCCGCCCTGCCCCGGCAATCCCGCCGGCTGCCAGAAACGGCACTGGCGCGCTTCGAGTCCGTCGGCGCTTTCCACGACTTCATAGTCCGGCACTTCGGTATGCGCATCCTCGCCGAGAATGCCCACGTGCACGAACGAAAAGTGCGCCATGTCCAGGAAGTTTTCGACGACACGCGGCGCGGACGACTTCACCGTCTGCGGCGCAAGGTTGATGCGCCGTCCGCCCGGAATGGCGGCTTCGGGAAAGAAATCGAGCGCATGCGCGGGCTCGCCGAAGCACATCCACACGACGCCGTATTTCTCCCCGGCGACGAACGCGGTGGCGCACGCGCGTTTCGAAGGCCGAAGCGACGGATTCGACGGAATCAGCACGCACTGACCAAGCGTGTCGTAGCGCCAGCCGTGATACGGACACGCGAGCTGATCGTTCGTCACCGTGCCCAGCGATAGTTGCGCGCCGCGATGCGGACAGTAGTCACGCCAGACATGCGCCACGCCTTCGGCATCGCGCCAGACGACGATGCGCTCATCCGCGACGATGAACGCTCGCGTCGAACCCGCCGGCACGTCATCGCCATTACAGACCGCCAGCCATTCGCCAGCGAGAGAAAAGTCGTCGCTCATAGCACTGAAGCATCCGCAGAAAACGCCGTTAATCATCTGTCCGAGATGCGTTCTTACACGATTCACAGCAGCTTGGCAAAACGTTGCAAAATACCAGTCGTCGGAGACGAACATCGCGACGGGGCCGCAATAAGACAAAGCGCGACAGCAAAGACACGCGCAAAAGACCATAACAGCAAGAAATCACCACCAGGGGTTCAGTATGGAGCAGGCGCATCAACCGGCACGCCGGGCCTATGCCTTCGCATGGTCCGGCAACCGGAATCCCGAACGCGAGCAAGCCATGCTGCGTATCGGGATGGGAGCGGCAGTTCTGCTGGCTTATGCGGTGTATGCGTGGCGGCACCCTTCGGCCAACGCGTCGCTGATCACGCGGTTGATCGCGCTCTACGTGTCCTACGGTGCAATCACACTATTGCTCGTCAGCCGGATGATGGCGCTGTCCAACGTCCGGCTCGTCATCACCACTATCCTCGATCAGGCGTTGCTCGGCGCCATGCTCTTTCTCTGCGGCACGCTCGCCTTGCCGCTGCTGTGGGTGGTGTTCTGGTTTCTGATCGGCTCGGGATGCCGCTACGGCAAGCGCACGCTCGCCATTTCGTGCGCGATGGCGCTCGTCGCGATCGTCGCGCTGGCGTTGTGGCAACCGTGGTGGGTGGCAAACCGCGCCGCCGCGCTCGGGCTCGCGCTGAGCGTGCTGGGCGCGTCGGTGTATCTGAGCGTGCTGGTCGACAGGCTTGGCAGCGCGAATCGCGTGCTGGCGCGGCAGGCATCGACAGACCCGCTCACGGGCCTCTATAACCGTTACGCGCTCGAACAAACCGTGAATCGCGCGATGTCCGCGCCCGAAGCCGCCGACGCGAGTACCAGCGCACTGCTACTGATCGACCTCGACGGCTTCAAGGGCGTGAACGATACCTACGGTCACGCAGTCGGCGACGTGCTGTTGCAGTCGTTCGCGCAATTGCTTGCACGGCGCATGCGCAAGACCGACACCATCGCGCGGCTGGGCGGCGACGAGTTCGTCGTGCTCGCGCGCAACATGCGCGATCGCAGCGCGGTGCTCACGCTCACCGATGGCATCCATTCGGCGCTCGCCGACCTCACGCTGGTGCAGGAGCGCCCAGTGAGCGTATCGGCGAGTATCGGCGCCTGCTTGCTGTCGAGCGCGGCGGAAGCGCATGACGCCGATATCACCGCCGTGCTGAGAGCCGCGGATCGCGCGATGTATCGCGCAAAGAGTCTCGGCGAAGGCAAGACGGTGTTCGCCGAGGCGCGCGACTTCGAGATGCATTGAGCCCATCCGCGCGCATTCGAGCGCCTTTGCGAAGGCAAAAGCAAAAAGCGCGCGGCCCCGGTTCGGGGCTTCGCGCGCCTCTACAACTCGGAACTCAAGCCTCGACGCTAGTCCACGACTGTTCCCGCAGCTTCGCACGCAAACGCGCCACGGCCTGGCTATGCAACTGGCACACGCGCGACTCGCTCACTTCCATCACCGCGCCGATTTCGCGCAGGTTGAGGCCCTTCTCGTAGTACAAGCTCATGAGCAGCTTCTCGCGCTCCGGCAACTTGTCGATGGCTTCGATCAGCGCGCCGCGCAGACTGTCGTCCAGAAGCGCCGACAGCGGGTCCGAACGATCGACGCAGTAACGGTCGAGGAACGGCTCGTCGTCCGCCGAGCGGTCGAAGTCTTCGTAATAGATCAACTGGCTGCCGTGCAAGTCCTGCAGCATCGACTGATACTCGTCGAGCGGCATCTTCATGTGCTCGGCGACTTCGGTCTCGCTGGCCGAACGGCCAAGGTTCTGTTCCACCTTGTGTACCGCCGACTCCACTTCGCGCGATGTCTTGCGCATGCTGCGTGGCAACCAGTCATTGGCGCGCAACTCGTCGAGCATGGCGCCGCGAATACGCTGACTTGCGTAGGTTTCGAACTGGGCGCCCTGATCTTCCTTGTAGCGGCTAGCCGCATCGAGGAGGCCAATCATGCCGGCCTGGATCAGATCGTCGAGATCGACGCTCGCCGGCATCTTGGCGACGAGCTGGAGTCCGAGGCGGCGAACGAGCGGCGCATATTTCGTAAGCACGTCGGACTGCGAGAGTTTGCCTTGGGCGTTATACATCCTGTTCACCTTTCAATATCACATCGACGCCGTGCTGCTCATTGCATGATCAGAAAACGCCGCCGCTCGGTGCGCCGCTTTCCGTCCGCTTTCACCAGACTCGCCAACCGGAATGTGCGCGTCGTACTGGCTCGCTTCGTCGCCGCGCGAAAACGGCGCGGGACGCATCGGCCAGTGCAGCAGCTCGGCTGCGATGTAGCGGTAGTCGCGCGCCGCGGCCGTAGCCGGAAACGCTTCCACCGCACACCGAGAGAGCTCCCTCGCCCGAGCGACGCGCGCATCCTCGGACACATACCCTGCCTGCACGAGCGAAACGGCCAGATAACGGCTCGCGACACCCGAGAGGTTGTCGAACGCGATCGCTGCATCGGCTGCGTCCTGCACGTGATTCATCAGCACGCGGAACTGGCCGATCGCGTGGGCGTAGTGCAAGCGCTTCATGCACGCATACGCCTCGGTGATCGCCGACGCGGCTACCCGCGTCACTATCAGAAAGTCATGCGCCTGCGCCGCGAGCGACGAGAGCGCGCCATTACGATCGAGTTGCGCATCGATCAGCACGATATCCGCGGGGCCGTCGAGCAGCGCGCGTGCTTGCGCCGCGTCGTGGCTGATACGTTCATCGCGCGGTGCGGCGATCAGCGAAAAACCCATCGGCGTGCGCACCGCGACATCCTGCAGTTCGCGACGGCCGGACATCACCGCCGAGAGCGCGCCCGCGCCATCCACACCCGCCATGCGGCTGACCGAGCCCGCGTTATGCCGCTCGTCGATGACGAGCACATCCTTGCCATGCACGGACAACGCCGCGCCGAGGTTCACTACCGCCGACGTGCAACCGATGCCCGCCGGTCCGCCCACTACAGCCACCACGCGAGAACTGGCGCGCGTCAGCAGCCTTCTCAGGCCTTCAGCCTGATCGAGCACGAACTTATCCAAAATGGACTCCATGCAGTTCGGTCGTGGCGCGTGCGGACAGTGCGGACAGAAGCGCCGGCACATCGTCGTCTTGCGGCACGAAAGGCGAGCCATCGCGCGGAATGCAGAACGCGCTCTTGATGAGGAAACGCTTGGTTGCGACGTACAAGTTCTCCGGCACCTTCTGACCGGTCGATACGTAATGCACCGGCAGCTTGTAGCGGATGACCGTATCGAGCACGCTGCCGAGGTTGGTCGCCTCGTCGAGCTTGGTCAGAATGCAGCCCGCGAGCGGCGGCTGGTCCGGCGCACTCTTGTAGGCCTGCACGACTTCGTTGAGCGTGTCGCCGTGGCTCGTGGCGTTCAGCAGCAACAAGCGTTGCACCGGCTGACCCGTGCCGCACAGCATCGCGATCTGGTCGGAGACCGTGCGATCGCGCTGGCTCATGCCGATCGTGTCGATCAGCACGATATGTTTGTTGCGCAGTTCGGAGAGCGCGAGTTGCAGGTCGGCGCCGTCCTTTACCGCGTGCACCGAGACGCCGAGAATCTTGCCGAAGATGCGCAGTTGTTCATGCGCGCCGATCCGGTAGCTGTCCGTCGTCAGGAGCGCGACCTTGCTGGCGCCGAAGCGCATCACGCAGCGCGCCGCGAGCTTTGCCGTGGTCGTCGTCTTGCCGACGCCCGTCGGGCCCATCAGCGCGAACACGCCGCCGCGTTCCATCAACGCGTCTTCGCTCGGCATCACCGGCAGATTCGATTCGAGAACTTGCTGCACCCATTCGAGCGCGTTTTCCACGTTCTCCATCGACGGCATGTTGTCGATCACCATGCGCACGAGTTGCGCGGAGAAACCGGCGGCGAAGAGGCGCTTGGTCAAGGCCGAGTTGGTCGGGTTGCGGCGCTGGCGGTCGCCCCACAGCAAACCCGAGAAGTGCTCTTCCATCATCTCGCGCATCGACGAGAGTTCGTTCATCACCGTTTCGTTGACGACTTGCTCCATGCGCGTGCGGATGGCTTCGGTCACGACGGCTGCGGCATTGGCCGGCAAGCCTTCGAAATTGCCCGATGCGGCCGGCGCTTCGTCGGCGGGTTGCGGTGCTGCGTTGATCTTCTGTGCGGCGCGGCGTGCGGCGACTTGCGCGGCTTCACGCGCCCAGTCGGGCGTTTCGATCTTTGCGTGCGCTTGCGCGGCGGGTGCGGCAGGCGCGGCGGCAACCGGCTGCGCGGCGGCTTGTGCACGCGGCGCTTGCTGGCGCGGTGCGTCGGCTGCCTTGACCGATACCGGCACGCCCATGCCGCGTGCAATTGCGGCGGACGGCGTCAGCGGCCGGTTCGACGGCACCGAAGCCTGTTGCGCGATACGGCGCGCATGTTCGATCAACCACGGATTGGAATCGGCCATCGTGCGCGGTGCTTCCATGCGCTCTTCGTCGGCTTGCTCGTCGAAATCGTCGGCGTCGGCGGTGTTGCCGAAGACGGAGGAGAAAACATCGCCGCTGGCGTAGGGGTTCATCGGAGAGCTGGGAGCGGCGGCCTGCTGCTTCATCGCGGCGGCTGCGGCTTGTGCAAGCGCGGCGCGCGGCGTGGCGCTGGCGAACGGCGCGGCGGCGGCTTGTTCGCGTGCGGCCTTCGCGGGCGAGATCGAAGCGAGATCGCTATCCGCGACACCGACGATTTCCACCGATCCATCGTCGAGCGTGCGGTTGGACAACACCACGGCATCGGGTCCGAGCGCTTCACGGACCTGGCGCAGAGCGTCACGACTGTTCGCGCCGATGAATTTACGAATGTTCAAACTGGCCCCCGATGAGGATAGATGCAGCGATATTTGCGAGGCGAGCACCCTTTGGTTATTTCCGCGCCCGCTTTTCAGTGAAGCCATTATTGCGAAGATCACTTCGGGCCTATCGCTGGATAAAGGGCGTGAAAGAGGGGTATTTCGACTGATGGAAACAACCCGGCCGTGCGGATTGCGTCGCGCGTCATGCGGGAAAAAATGCCGGTCTGGCACGATCGACGCGACGGGACGAGAGATGTCGCTTGGCGGTTTGTCCGCTGTGAGGCGCGCGGCGGCAGGCGCGTCGCGCGCCAAGGCGGCCGGACTGCATCAGCCAGAGTCCCATCCAGCGGCGTAAGCTACGGTCTGCGGCTCGAAACCCGGGCTCACCGATGCTCACTGACAAAGGAGACTTGTTCGCATGGCATCCGCTTCTCATGGCCAGACCACCGGCGCGCGTCTGGTTGTCGATGCGCTCGTTCATCACGGTGTCGAACGCGTGTTCTGCGTGCCGGGCGAGAGCTTTCTCGCCGTCCTGGACTCGCTGCACGACGAAACCAGCCAGATACAGACGATCGTCTGCCGCCACGAAGCCGGCGCGGCGAACATGGCCGAGGCGGTCGGCAAGCTGACGGGGCGTCCGGGCGTGGCTATCGTCACGCGCGGGCCGGGCGCGACGCACGCGTCCATCGGCGTGCACACCGCTTTCCAGGACTCGACGCCGATGATCCTGCTGATCGGCCAATGCGCGCGGGATCACATGGATCGCGAGGCGTTTCAGGAAATCGACTATCGGCGCATGTTCGGGCAGATGGCGAAGTGGGTCGCGCAAATCGACGATCCGCGCCGCGTGCCGGAGTATCTGAGCCACGCGTTCCATGTCGCGACGGCGGGACGACCCGGCCCGGTCGTGCTGGCGTTGCCCGAAGACATGCTGACCGAAGCGTGCGACGCGGCGCCGCCCGTGCCGCGCTATCAGCGCGTCGCGGCGGCGCCCTCGCAGGCGCAGATCGAGCGCGTGCGCGAACTGCTCGCCAACGCGAAGACACCATTCGTGATCGCGGGCGGCAGCGGCTGGACCGCCGAGGCGACGCAGGACTTCGCGCGCTTCATCGAGCGCTGGCAGTTGCCGGCGGGATGCGCGTTCCGCTATCAGGACACGCTGCATAACGAGCATCCGAATTACGCGGGCGATGTCGGGCTCGGCATCAATCCGGCGCTGGCCGCGCGCGTGCGCGAAGCGGACGTGCTCTTCGTTCTCGGCCCGCGCATGGGTGAATCGACGACGGGCGGCTACACGCTGCTCGACATCCCTAAGACGAAGCAGACGCTGATTCACGTGCATCAGGGCGCGGAGGAACTGGGCCGCGTGTATAGCGCCGATCTGCCGATCGTCTCCGGCATGCCCGAGATTGCGTCGATGCTCGCCGCGCTCGAACCGCCCGCGCAGATCGCGTGGTCGGGCAGCGCCGAGACGGCGCACGCCGTGTATCTCGAATGGCGCAAGCCGCGCCCCATGCTCGGCGATGTCCAGCTCGGCGAGATCATGCGCACGCTTTCGGAGCGCCTGCCCGAAGACGCGATTCTCACCAACGGCGCGGGCAATTACGCGACCTGGCTGCATCGGCATTATTCGTATCGGCACTTCCGCTCGCAAGTTGCGCCGACGAGCGGTGCGATGGGTTACGGCGTGCCTGCGGCCATCGCGGCGAAGTCGCTGTATCCGCAGCGCACGGTGATCGCGTTCGCGGGCGATGGCTGCTTCATGATGTCGAGCCACGAACTCGCCACGGCGATGCAGTACCAGCTGCCGGTGATTTTCGTGGTCGTGAACAACGGGCAGTTCGGCACGATCCGCATGCATCAGGAGCGGCACTATCCGCATCGGGTCCATGGCACGGGGCTGACGAACCCCGACTTCGCGGCTTATGCGCGCGCGTTCGGGGCGCACGGCGAGCGGGTCGAATCGACGGAGCAGTTCATGCCGGCGTTCGAGCGCGCTGTGAGTTCCGGATTGCCCGCGGTGATCGAGATTCGGATTCCGGCGGATCAGAGCACGCCGGGCGCGACGCTCGAACAGATTCGGGAGCAGGGGAAGCGCTGAGGGCTGGTTCAGCCGGTTAGCCCGCCCAAACGAAAACGGCCCGGTCGCACACGACCGGGCCATCCAAAACAGCCACTAAACCTTACTTCCCACCCACGCTCTGCAGCGTCGTCCACTTCCCGCCAACGACCTTATACAGCGTGATACCGCCGTTTTTCAGATCGCCCTTCGAGTCGTACGCCAGATGCTTCGTGGTCACGCCTTGCATGTCGGTCTTGGCAAGCAGCGGCAGATACTTTGCCGGGTCCGTCGAGTTGGCCGCCTTCATTGCGTTGAACATGGCCATTGCGCCGTCGTAGGCGTACGGCGAGTACGTCTCTACGTCTTCGTTGAAGCGCTTCTTGTACTTCGCCGTGTAGTCCGCGCCGCCAGGCATCTGGTCCATCGGCAGGCCGGCGAGCGATGCCACCGTGCCATCGGCCGCGTCGCCCGCGATCTTGATGAACGTGTCGGTCTTGACCATCTCGCCCGCCATCAGCGGTGCACGAAAGCCAAGCGTCTTCATTTGCTTGGCCATCGGCGCGGCTTGCGAATCCGCGCCGCCGTAGTACACGAGGTCAGGATTCGACGACTTGATCTTGGTCAGAATCGCCTTGAAGTCGACAGCCTTGTCGTTCGTGAATTCGCGCACGACGATGTTGCCGCCCGACGCCTTCGCTGCCTTCTCGAACTGGTCGGCGAGACCCTGGCCGTAAGCCGTGCGGTCATCGACGATGGCGATCTTCTTCACTTTCAGCGTCTTCACCGCGAACTCGCCCGCGACCGAGCCTTGCTGCGTGTCGGACGTCATCATGCGGAAGGCCGTCTTGAAGCCTTGCGTGGTGTACTCCGGCGCGGTTGCCATCGCGATTTCGGGGATGCCGGCATTCGCATAAATGCGCGATGCCGGAATGGTCGTGCCCGAGTTGAAGTGGCCGAGCATGCCCTTGATGCCGTCGTCGACGAGCTTCTGCGCGACGGTCGTGCCCGTGCGCGGGTCGGCCTGATCGTCCGCCGAATCGAGCACGATGCGAACCGGCTTGCCGCCGATCACCGGCTTCGTGGCGTTGAAGTCCTCGACCGCGAGCGTGATGCCGTTCTGGAAATCCTTGCCGTAGTGCGCCTGCGCACCGGTCATCGGCCCGGCGAAGCCGACCTTCACATCTTCTGCTGTTTGCGCGAACGCAGTCCCCGCGAGCGACAGGCCGGCGAGCGTCAGGGCGGCTGCCAGCTTGTTCATCGTGTGCTTCATAGCTTCTCCTAGTACCAGTGTGAATGGCAGCTCGTCGCCGGGATCGCCGTGCCTGCTGCCGTTTGTTTGAATCGAGCGCGAGAGGATACTTCTCAACCGATCGTCATCAAATTCGCATTGCCGCCCGCCGCCGCCGTGTTCACGCTCACCGAGCGTTCCGTCAGCAGACGTTCGAGCGCATAGTCTTCGCCGTCATGATCAGCATCGGCGAATGTTCCCGCCGCCACGCCCTGCACCGATACGATCGGTCCCGGGCGCTTCGCGACTTCCTTCACGAGCGACAACAGTTCATCGCTGTCGCCTTCGAACAGCACGGCGTCGAACTCCGCCGCCGCGTCTTTCCTGACCGCGGCATACGGCTTGAGCGATGCCGGCAGCGACGCCGCCAACTGCTCGCCCGCCGAACCGGCGAACAGCGCCTTGTTGCCCGTTGCCAGCACGGCGGCAAACTGCGCCCGCGCGCCGCTCGGGGTTGCCGCCACGCACAGCACCGTGCCGCGCGCGCCGAGCGTGTACGTGTTGCGCTCGCCGGTCGGACCGGACAGCACGGCCGTCGCGCCCGCGAGCACGTGTTGCAGATAACCGTCGCAACGCGCCGCGGTCTGCGGATCGCGTTCGCCGATGGACCAGTCGCGCAGCGCCGTGAGAGCGGCGGTCGGGGCATCGGCGGATGCCGCCTTGTCCACCACGAGCGCGCTTGCCAGCGACTTCGGCAATCCAGTGGGACGCTTGGCCAGCAAGCGCTGCAAGTACAACGCGCCGCCCGCTTTCGGACCCGTGCCCGACAAACCTTCCCCGCCGAACGGCTGCACGCCGACCACCGCGCCGATCACATTGCGGTTCACGTAGATGTTGCCCACGTGCGCGCGCGAGATGACATGCGCGATGGTTTCGTCGATCCGCGTATGGATGCCGAGCGTCAGTCCATAACCGGTCGACCGAATTTGGTCGAGGAGTTTATCAAGAGACGAACGGCGGTAACGCACCACATGAAGCACCGGGCCGAAGACCTCGCGCTTGAGTTCGTCGATGCCGTCGAGTTCGATCAGCGTCGGCGGCACGAATGTGCCTTGCGCGCAACCGTCCGGCAGCGGCAGTTGCACGACCTTGCGGCCCTTCTCGCGCATCTGCGCAACGTGCGCGTCGATGCCGCGTTTCGCGTCGGCATCGATCACGGGACCGACATCCGCCGACAGCCGGTCAGGATTGCCCACCGCGAGTTGCTTCATCGCGCCGGTCAGCATTTCGAGCGTGCGATCCGCGACATCGTCTTGCAGACAAAGAACGCGTAGCGCCGAGCAGCGTTGACCCGCCGAGTCGAACGACGACTGCATCACGTCCGCGACGACCTGTTCCGCAAGCGCCGAGGAATCGACGATCATCGCGTTCTGGCCGCCGGTTTCGGCGATGAGCGGAATCGGGCGGCCGTCCGGATCGAGCCGTTCGGACAGCGTCTTGTTGATGAGGCGCGCGACTTCGGTCGAGCCGGTGAACATCACGGCGCGCGTGCGCGGGTCGGCGACGAGCGCTGCGCCCACGGTTTCACCGTTGCCCGGCAACAGTTGCACGGCGCCCGGCGGCACGCCCGCTTCGCGCAGAATGCGCACGGCTTGCGCGGCGATCAGCGGCGTTTGCTCGGCTGGCTTCGCGAGCACCGGATTGCCAGCCGCGAGCGCCGCCGCGACCTGACCCATGAAAATCGCAAGCGGGAAGTTCCACGGGCTGATGCAGACCACCGGTCCGAGCGGACGATGCGTGTCGTTCGAAAATTCCTCGCGAATCTGTGCGGAGTAATAGCGCAGGAAGTCGATAGCCTCGCGAATCTCCGATACCGCGTTCGCGAGCGACTTGCCTGCTTCGCGCACGACGAGGCCCATCAACGTGTGCATCTGCGCTTCGAGCAAGTCGGCGGCGCGCGTGAGGCAGTCGGCGCGGTCATCGACGGGCGTCGCTTGCCAGATCGGCGCGGCGGCCACCGCGTTGGCGATCGCGGCGCCGACTTGTTCCTTCGACGCTTCCACCACCGTGCCGACGAGATCGCGCAGATCGGCGGGATTGCGAATGTCGCGTGCGACGCCGTTGTGCGGATCGTCGCCTTCGAGCATCGGCTCGGCGCGCCACTGATGATTCGCGCTCGCGAGCAACGCCGACGACAGCGACGCCAGGCGATGCTCGTTCGACAAGTCCAGACCCATCGAATTGGGCCGCTCGTCCCCGTACAACTGACGCGGCAGCGGAATCTTCGCGTGCGGCGCGCCGAGCGGCACGATCTTCTGCGCTTCGTCGATCGGGTCTTCGACGAGCTCCTTCACGGGGATGGATTCATCGGCAATACGATTCACGAACGATGTGTTCGCGCCGTTTTCGAGTAGACGCCGCACGAGATACGCGAGCAGCGTTTCGTGCGTGCCGACCGGCGCATACACGCGGCATGGCCGGTTCAGCTTGTCGCGGCCCGTGACTTCTTCATAGAGCGGTTCGCCCATGCCGTGCAGGCACTGAAACTCGTACTGGCCGGGATAGTAATTCTGTCCCGCGAGGTGATAGATAGCCGACAGCGTGAACGCGTTGTGCGTCGCGAACTGCGGATAGACGGCATCCGGCGCGCCCAGCAGTTTTTTCGCGCAAGCAAGATACGAGATGTCCGTATAAATCTTGCGCGTATAAACCGGATAGCCTTCGAGGCCGTCCACTTGCGCGCGCTTGATTTCGGTATCCCAATACGCGCCCTTCACGAGACGAATCATCAGCCGATGCCGGCTGCGGCGCGCCAGGTCGATCAAGTAATCGATCACGAACGGGCAGCGTTTCTGATAACCCTGCACCACGAAGCCGATGCCGTTCCAGCCCGCGAGCGCTGGGTCGAAGCACAGCGCTTCGAGCAGATCGAGCGAGATTTCAAGGCGATCCGCTTCTTCCGCGTCGATGTTCAGGCCAATGTCGTAACGACGCGCGAGCAGCGCCAGCGCGCGCACGCGCGGCAGCAGTTCGCTCATGGTGCGTTCCTGCTGCGAACGCGAATAACGCGGATGCAGCGCCGAGAGCTTGATCGAGATGCCCGGGCCTTCGTAGATGCCGCGCCCGCCCGCCGCCTTGCCGATAGCGTGAATCGCCTGCTCGTAGGAAGCGTAGTAACGCTGCGCGTCTTCCTCGGTGGTCGCTGCTTCGCCCAGCATGTCGTAGGAATAGCGGAAACCGCGCGCCTCGAACTTGCGGCTGTTCGCGAGCGCTTCGGAGATGGTCTCGCCGGTGACGAACTGCTCGCCCATGAGGCGCATCGCCATGTCCACACCCTTGCGGATCAGCGGCTCGCCGCCTTTGCCGATCATGCGCGTCAACGCCGACGACAAACCGGCCTCGCTATTCGTCGTGACGAGCTTGCCGGTGATCATCAAGCCCCACGTCGCCGCATTCACGAACAGCGACGGCGCCTGGCCCATGTGCGAACGCCAGTCGCCCTTGCTGATCTTGTCGCGGATGAGCGCGTCGCGGGTCGCGCGGTCGGGAATGCGCAGCAGCGCTTCGGCGAGACACATCAGCGCAACGCCTTCCTGACTCGACAGCGAGAACTCGTGGATCAACCCTTCCACGCCGCCGCCCGTGCTCTTCGCGCGCAAGGCTTCGACGAGTCTGGTCGCGAGCTTTTCGGTATCGGCGGAAACGCTGGCCGGCAAGCGCGCTTGTCCGATCAGGAACGGCACGCATTCGGGTTCCGGGCGACGATACGCCGCCGTGATCGCCGCGCGCAACACCGACTGCGGTTGCACGTTCTGCGCGAAATCGAGGAAAGGTTGCGGCGCGCTGTCGTCATCGCCCTCGACGGCTACGGTCTCGCCGGGTTCGCCCGAGCCGTTCGTGCCCGAAAGTTCCGGCGGAAGCTGACCATGCTCGATACGCTCCAGATAGGCGAAGATCGCCTGCTTGATGAGCCAGTGAGGAGTGCGCTCGAGCCGGGTCGCGGCATCTCTGAGCCGTGAACGCAGCAGATCGTCGACTTTGACGCCAAGGGTTGTGCTCGCCATGATTCCTTCGTTTGCCGGACGTGCTCACCCGGCCGTAGACCTAAAAGTTGGCGAATCGTACTCCGCTGAAATAAAAGGTGCAACCGACAATTTCGAGAGGGTTGCACCATGTTGGAACCCTTGTGGGACAAGGCTTTGCGCGATGCAACGCCGAACGGACATTGGCGGAAATCACCTAGTAGTTTCCCTAGGCGTTTTTATTTTGGGACATGCCCTAAGTAATTGCCCGAGTGCAGCCGATATAAACGCCATGCGCGCCGTCGGCGCCACATTCCGCGGAGGACCACCGCGGGGCTCTCGGAGAATAACGAGCATGAGCACTTGGATGGTGATAGCCAGCGTTTGGGTGATGTTCGCAGTGTGCGTCGTCTTGTTTGTGCGAGGCGCATCGCCGCATGTAGGCCGTTCGGACGATCTGCACGACGACCTCGAATCCGCATCTGGAAGCGCCACGCGCGCCGAGTATTAGACGTCCAGCGGATCCACTTCCACGTTCCAGCGCAGTACGCCCTTCAGCGCGCGCAACGCCGGTTGCCACGCGCGCAGGGCGAATTGAAGCGCAGCCCGCGAGCTGCTTTCGAGCAGCAATTGCGCGCGGTGCACGTTGAACACTTTCACGATGGTCAGCGGCACGGCATCGTAGACCGTCACGCGGTCCGCGCCCGGCAAGGGCGCGAAGGCGGCCGCCGCCTGCCCGAGAAACGCCAGCGCCGCTTCGAGCGTGCGGCCTTCCGCGCGCAGCATGGCCTGATAGACGAATGGCGGCAGACGCGCGTCGCGACGTTCCGCAAGCGTCGCGTTGGCGAATCCCACGTAGTCCTGCCGCGATAACGCCTGATACAGCGCGTGACGCGGATATCGCGTCTGAATCATCACTTCGCCGGGAAGTCCGGCGCGACCCGCGCGGCCGCTCACCTGCGTCAGTTGCGCGAAAAGCCGTTCGCTTGCGCGAAAGTCGTGAGAAAAAAGCGCGGTGTCGGCGTTCAGGACACCCACGAGCGTCACACGGCGGAAGTCGTGGCCCTTCGCGATCATCTGCGTGCCGACGAGAATATCGACCTCGCCTGCATGGACATCCGAGAAAAGCGCCTGCGCGCTGCCCTTGCGCCGCGTGCTGTCCGCGTCGATGCGCAACACCCGTGCGCCGGGAACTACGCTCGCGAGCGTTTCCTCCACGCGTTGCGTGCCGCGTCCCATTGGCGCGATATCGATGTTGCCGCATTCCGGGCATGCCTTTGGAATGCGCGATTCCCAGCCGCAATGGTGACAGCGCAACGCGCGCTCGGGCTTGTGGAGCACGGCGTAGGCGCTGCATCGCGGACAGCCCGCGACCCAGCCGCAGGCGTCGCACGACAGAATCGGCGCATAGCCGCGCCGATTCAGGAACACGAGACTCTGCTCGCCGCGCTCCAGACGCGCCTTCAGCGCTGCGATGAGCGGGCCTGACAAGCCTTCCACGGACGCGCGCCCGCGCTGCCTTTCCTCTTCGAGATCGATGAGCCGCACGCTTGGCAACGCCGCATCGGCGACGGCGCGGCGCTTGAGCGTCAGGCGCGTGTAGCGGCCCTGCTCCGCCTGCCACCAGGTTTCGAGCGATGGCGTCGCCGACCCGAGCACGACGGGAATACCAAGCTGCTTCGCCCGATAAATGGCCAGATCGCGCGCGGAATAACGCAACCCTTCTTGCTGCTTGTAAGCCGGGTCGTGCTCTTCATCGACGACGATCATCGCCAGTTTTGGCTGCGGTGCGAGGATCGCGAGGCGCGTGCCAAGCACGATGCGCGCGCTTCCCGTGTGTGCCGCGAGCCAGTTGCGGGCGCGTTCGCCCTCGGCAAGACCGCTGTGCATCGTGACGATGGAACCGGGCGCAAGCATCGAAAAACGATTGCGGAACGCCGTCTCGAACTGCGGTGTCAGGTTGATTTCGGGCACAAGCACGAGCGCCTGCGCATCCGCTTGTCTGGCGAGCAGCGCGGCAAGCGCGTGCAGATAAACCTCGGTCTTGCCGCTGCCCGTCACGCCGTGCAGCAGATAAGGCGCGAAGCCTTGCGCGCTCGCGATGGCATCGACGGCTTCGCGTTGCTCGTTGGTCAGGCGCGGCGGCGCTTCGGTCGCCGCGAGCGTCGGCGCGTGATCCGCCGGCGATGCGTCTTCAACGCTTTCGATCCAGCCGCGCGTCAGCCATTCGTCGAAAGTCGCGCTTGCCTTGGGATGTACGGCGCGCGCTTCGGACAAACCCAGCGTCTCGCTCGATCCCAGCGCTTCCGCCAGCCGCCGCAACGCGCTCGCCCGCGCGGGCAAGGCACCCGGAAGTTCGGCTCGTCCGGCTGCCAGCATGCGGTAACGCGGCTCGACCGCGAATAGGCGGTTCCAGCGCGATGCGTCGCGTAGAGCTTGCGGCAAAGCGGGCAGCGCAACTTCGCCGAGCCCGCGTTGATAGTATTCCGCCGCGAACGTCGCGAGCCCGATCCATTCGGCGGAAAGCGGCGCGCAGGCATCGCAGATGGCGGTTACGTGGCGCAGTTTGTCGGCGGGGACGTCGGTTGAGGTCGCGATCTCGCAGATGAGCCCAACGACGTCGCGCCGCCCGAACGGCACCTGCACCAACGAGCCGACCACAGGCTCGACGTCGAGTTGATAGACGTAATCGAACAGCACAGACATCGGCTGATCGATAGCGACGCGCACATAGAGGCCGCTCATGCCACGCGACGCCTTTCGGCAAGCCACGGCGGGCTTTCCGACAATGACATCAGGCTTCGCGCGACGAACTTAAAGTAAAACATCAGAATCGCTGGTAAACCGAAGATTATTTTTAGATTTCCGATGCTTTCCACAGGCCTGTGGATAACTTTGTTGAGAAGTGCATTACGGGCTGCCGCAAACCGTGCCACCGATCACTTATGTGCGTCGGCCCACATTTCGGGCAGACCACAACAAACATTAATGCAAACAGGCACTTACGCAACAAATAGCGACATTTAATTGATCGCGGATGGCGATATGTCTGATGGCGCGCCGCAACGTACAAAATGTGTATAACTGCTGTCTTGACATCTTTCGATTCCACCAAGGGCGGGCGTTTCAGACAAATCCGACGATTTCTGAAACGCTGTACCCGACGGTATCGCGCTGCACTGCAACATACTGTTTAGCGTACCAACGCGGCCGCGCGCATCGCCCGGCTGTGCAAATGGACTTCATCGACCAGCTCGGCAACGTGTTCGGGCGGCGTGAACTGCGAAATGCCGTGGCCAAGATTGAAGACGTGCCCCGGATGATTGCCGAAGCTTTCCAGCACGCCACGCGCTTCGGCGCGAATCGCCTCGGGCGGCGCAAACAGCACGCTCGGATCGATATTGCCCTGCAACGCCACGCGAGCGCCCACTTTCTCGCGCGCCGCGCCGAGGTTCACTGTCCAGTCCAGCCCGACAGCATCCACGCCGATTGACGCGATCTGCTCAAGCCACAACCCGCCGCCCTTCGTGAACGTAATAACCGGGACCCGCGCGCCGTCGTGCTCGCGCTTGAGGCCCGCAACGACCTTCGCGATGTAGTCGAGCGAGAAGCGTTGATACGCGCCGTCGGCAAGTGCGCCGCCCCAGGTATCGAAGATCATGACCGCCTGCGCGCCGGCTTCGATCTGGGCGTTGAGATACGCGACAACCGCTTGCGCGTTCACATCGAGAATGCGGTGCATGAGATCGGGCCGCGAATAAGCCATCGATTTCACGGTGCGATGATCGTCCGAGCCGCCGCCTTCCACCATGTAGCACGCAAGCGTCCACGGACTACCCGAGAAGCCGATGAGCGGTACCCGCTGACGGCCTTCCGCGTCGGTGAGCGCGCGGCGAATCTGGCTGACAGCGTCGGTGACATAGCGCAGCGTGGCGTCGATGTCCGGCACGGCCAAGCGCTTTACGTCGTCTTCGGTGCGCACCGTGCGTTCAAAACGCGGACCTTCGCCTTGCACGAAGTTCAGCCCGAGGCCCATTGCGTCGGGAATGGTGAGGATGTCGGAGAAGAGGATCGCCGCGTCGAGCGGATAACGTTCGAGCGGCTGAAGCGTCACTTCGGTGGCGTAATCGGGATTCTTCGCAAGACCGAGGAAACTGCCTGCGCGTGCGCGCGTGGCGTTGTACTCGGGCAGATAGCGCCCGGCTTGACGCATTAGCCAGATCGGCGTGTATTCGGTCGGCTGCCGCAAGAGCGCGCGCAGAAAGGTGTCGTTCAGGAGAGTGTGGGCCACGGCGCTCGATGCTGAATGCGAAGAATCGTCCATTCTACCGGACGATGCGCGCGTCATCGGCGGCTGAGAGTGATGTTCAGACTCACGCGCGCTCGTTATGATCGACGGCGGCAACCAATACGAATAGAACACGGAGAATCGATGAAACGCGCGTTTTTAACGTCCATTAGTGTCGCAATCGCCGTCTTTGCCGGGTCGATGTCCACCACCGCACTTGCTCAAACGGTGCAGGCGGGAAGTGTCGGCACCGTGCCCGCGCCTCCGCCGCCCGTCACGCCGCCCACGCGGCTCGACGACATCCTCGGGCGCCACACGCTGCGCGTCTGCACGACCGGCGACTACAAGCCGTACACGTTCCTGCGGACGGACGGACAGTTCGAAGGCATCGATATCGACCTGGCGGAAAGCCTCGCGAAGTCGCTTGGCGCCAAGGCGGAATACGTGAAGACTTCGTGGTCGAACCTGATGAACGATTTCATCGACAAGTGCGATATCGCGGTCGGCGGCGTATCGACGTCACTCGACCGGCAGAAGCGCGCCTTCTTCACCGCGCCATATATGGAGGACGGCAAAACGCCAATTGTCCGCTGCGATGACGTGGACAAGTATCAGACCGTCGAACAGATCGATCAGCCGAACGTGCGCACGATCGTGAATCCCGGCGGCACGAACGAGCGCTTTGCCAAGCAGTTCTTCCCGCATTCGCAGTTGATCGAGTACCCGGACAACGTCACGATCTTCAAGCAGATTCTGGACGGCAAGGCAGATGTCATGGTCACGGATGCCTCGGAAACGCTGCTTCAGCAGAAGCTCAATCCAGGCCTATGCACCGTGCATCCGGACAAACCTTTCCAGTTCGGCGAAAAGGCGTATCTGCTGCCGCGCGGCGATGTCGTCTGGCAGCAGTACGTCGACCAGTGGTTGCACCTCGCGCGCGGTTCGGGCGAGTTTCGGGCTGTAGTGGACAAGTGGCTCAAATGAACGATCAGCGCGCGGCGCGCAACCACTCGCCCGCGCGCTCGCCGATCCGACGCAGCCAGGCGAGCGCGGCTTCGGATCGCGGATGCATGCGGCCAAAGCCGTGCGTCATGTCCGCGGCGTCGATCAATTCGACGCGGCCGCCGTTGGTTTCGAGGAAGCGCTTGAGTTCGTGGGCATCGTCGTAAAGCGGGTCGTAGGCTGCCGCGACGATCAACGCGGGCGCAGGCGTCCGCTCGAACGGCTCGGCGAGCGGAAAGGCGCGCACATCATGGGCGTCGGGCATCACGCCGGACAGGAACTGAGTCCAGTACCACTTCATCTCGTCGTTGGTGAGGCCGGGGCCGTTCGCGTTTGCAAGACAGCTCGCGCTCTCGAATTGCCGCCGCATCACCGGATACAGCAGAAGCTGGAGACTGACGAGACCGGCCACGCGCTCGTTCGCGCCGCGCGCCGCGACCACCGAGAGATGCGCACCCGCGCTATCGCCACCGACAGCCAGCCGGTCCGTCGCGAAGCCAAGCCGAGAACGATGTTCGGCGAGCCAGATCAGCGCGTCGAGGGCATCGTCGCAAGGCGCGGGAAATGGATGCTCCGGCGCCAGCCGATAATCGACGCTCGCGACTGCGCACTGCGAATCGCGCGCGAGGCGGGCGACCAGCGCATCATGCGTCTCGATATCGCCGACCACCCAGCCACCGCCGTGAAAGTAGACGATTAGCGGCAGCGGACCGTTCGCCGACTTCGGCTTATAGATGCGCGCGGCAAGCGTGCGCCCGGCAAGCGGAATCTCGATGTCCTCGACGAAAATGGTTTCGTCCGGCGCCGGGGCGTAGGCTTTCGCCACTTCGCTGAAGCGCTCGCGCACTGCCTTCGCGTCGGCATCGGGACCGAGCGGCGGAAAAGCTTCGGCGACGGTGGCGTAGTAGCGAAGCAGAGCGGCGTCAATGGTCATACGAGTCTCCAAGTGCGTCTTTTACGGGAAGTTTTGGCGGTTCAGGCCGAATGAGTATCGATTTCATACGTGCGCCCGTTCGATTTTCCCGGAAAATGCCGATTAACGCAGCGGCCCATATAACCGGAAAAACTCCGGGAGTTTTAGCGTATCGAATAAATCAGCTTAATAACTGACAATATCTGCACGGCTTTGTACGCATCCGCGACCGAAAATTTAACGAGAGCCTTATGGGACGGGGGTTACAACCTGAAACACTTTGTTACGGCGGGTCAGAATCAATTCGCCCACAATCTGTTCAAACGGTTTCAACACGGATGTGTCCGGGCGCGCGGTTGCAAATGCGGCGTTTTCCGGTGGTCGCCTTGGGCGAATCTCTGAAAGGGACATCAGTGTTGGGATCGTTCTTCGATTTGACGTTGAATCGAATCCCACCTTTGGTCTCCTCGCGCTAACCCCGTAGCGTGTGGTTTTTAGCGGGCTCCAGGCCCGCTTTTTTTTCGCCTGCACAAACGTTTGCGCTAGTTGCGAGTTTCGCCGCCGAACGTTTCGTGCCATGACAGGAAGGGAGCGCTTAATAGCGCTCCCTTCGTCGTTTCAATTACGCCGTTTTGGCTTCCGCAAGCTTCAGGTCGTCGATCATCTGCGCGCGCATCACAAACTTCTGGACCTTGCCTGTCACCGTCATCGGCAATTCGTCGACGAACCGGATGTAACGCGGAATCTTGTAGTGCGCGATTTGTCCTTGGCAAAAGTCGCGGATCTCGTCGGCGCTGGCCATCTCGCCCGGACGCAGCACGACCCAGGCGCACACCTCTTCGCCATACTTTTCGTCCGGGACGCCGAACACCTGCACCGACTGCACCTTCGGATGGCGGAACAAGAATTCCTCGATCTCGCGCGGATAGACGTTTTCGCCTCCGCGAATCAGCATGTCCTTCAGGCGTCCGACGATGTTGCAGTACCCTTCGGCGTCGAGCGTCGCGAGGTCGCCGGTATGCATCCAGCCATCGACGATTGCCTCGCGCGTCTTTGCGTTGTCGCCCCAATAGCCTTTCATCACCGAATAGCCGCGCGTGCACAGTTCGCCCGTCTGGCCGACCGGCACGATTTCGCCGAGCGGGTCGATGATCTTCACCTCCAGATGCGGCTGAACGCGCCCGACAGTGGTCGTGCGTTTGTCGAGCGGGTCGGTGGTCGAGCTTTGAAACGAAACCGGACTTGTCTCCGTCATGCCGTAAGCGATGGTGATCTCGCTCAAATGCATGGTGGAGACCACACGCTTCATCGTTTCGATGGGGCACGGCGAGCCCGCCATGATGCCCGTGCGCAGCCGGCTCAGGTCGTAATTCGCGAACTCGGGATGATCGAGTTCGGCGATAAACATCGTCGGCACGCCGTGTAGCGCCGTGCAACGCTCCTCGTGCACGGCGGCGAGCGTCGCGGCGGGATCGAATGCCTCGCCGGGGAACACCATCGCGCAGCCGGTCGATACGCAAGCCAGCACCGCGAGCACCATGCCGAAGCAGTGGTAAAGCGGCACGGGAATGCACAGCGAGTCGTTCTCGGTGAGGCGCATGGCCATCGCGATATAGCGCGCGTTGTTCACCACGTTCCGATGCGTAAGCGTCGCGCCCTTCGGATTGCCCGTCGTGCCGCTCGTGAACTGCACGTTGATCGCTTCGTCGGCGGCGAGTTTGGCTTCGAGCGCATCGAGCTTGGCGGTATCGACGAGCGCGCGGCCTTCTTCCATCAACGCGTCGAAGTTGAGCATGCCGGGCGTCTTGCCTTCGCCCATTCGGATGATGGCGCGCAGGTCCGGCAGCTTCGCCGCGTTTAGCGCGTTTGGTTGCGCATGGGCGAGCTCCGGCGCGAGCGTCTGCAACATCTCCAGATATTTCGACGACTTGAACTGCTCCGCCGCGACGATCGCCTTGCAGCCGACCTTGTTCAGTGCGTATTCGAGTTCGGCAAGCCGATAAGCCGGATTGATATTCACCAGCACCGCGCCGATGCGCGCCGTCGCAAATTGCGTCAGCAGCCATTCCGCGCGATTCGGCGACCAGATGCCGACGCGGTCGCCTGCTTCGATGCCAAGCGCAAGCAAGCCGCTCGCAAGCACGTCGATCTCGTCGGCGAACTCACGCCAGGTCCAGCGGATGTTCTGCTCACGAAACACGACAGCGGGACGCCCGGGAAAGCGGCGCGCGGTATCGAGAAGAAAGCGCGAAACGGTGGCGTCGCTCAAGGGCGTGTCGGTCACGCCGCGGACGTAGGAAAGACCGTCACGCGGTTCGACTTGCGCGCTGGCCTGCGTCGGTTGAGTTGCCATCGAAGGGTCTCCGCTATCGACCGTGCAAGATATGCAGCCTCAAGGACGTAGGCTGTTTGGAAGGCTATTTTGCACGGTGGCAAGCGGCGCTGGCATCAAGTGTTACCCGCAATCGGGGTGCACAACGGTCATGCAGATTTGCCGGGAAGCAACCCGGACTCGCCATAAAAAAAGCAGCCCGGAGGCTGCTTTCTTCGATTCTCTACAAGCGCGCTGGCTTAGTGCTTCGAGCCAAGCTTGCGCAAACGCTGAATGGCGGCGAGCTGTGCCGTTGCGTACGCGAGTTCCGCTTGCGCGGTCGCGTATTCAAGGTTCGAGCCCGTGTTCTGCAACGCTTCTTCCGCGCGCTTCTTTGCTTGCTCGGCCTTTGCTTCGTCCAGATCGGCGCCGCGAATGGCGGTATCGGCAAGAACGGTCACGACGCCCGGCTGAATCTCGAGGATTCCGCCTGCGACGAAAACGAACTCTTCCGAACCGTCCTCCGCTTCGATGCGCACCGCGCCCGGACGAATGCGCGTGATGAGCGGCGTGTGGCCCGGCAAAATGCCGAGTTCACCTGCTTCGCCCGGCAGCGCGACGAACTTCGCCTGGCCCGAGAAGATCTGCTCTTCCGCGCTGACGACGTCTACTTTGATGGTTGCCATATCGACTCCTGAGCGTATTACGAAGGCGCGGAGTTTTGAGATCCGCGCCCGCTTCGTCTACACCCGACCGTTACTGAATCTTCTTGGCCTTTTCGAAGGCTTCGTCGATCGTGCCAACCATGTAGAACGCCTGCTCCGGCAGATGATCGCACTCACCTTCAACGATCATCTTGAAGCCGCGAATGGTTTCCTTCAGCGGCACGTACTTGCCCGGCGAGCCCGTGAACACTTCAGCAACGTGGAACGGCTGCGACAGGAAACGCTGGATCTTACGAGCGCGCGCCACGGCGAGCTTGTCTTCCGGCGCGAGTTCGTCCATGCCCAGAATCGCGATGATGTCGCGCAATTCCTTGTAACGCTGCAGCGTTTGCTGCACGCCGCGCGTGATCGAGTAGTGCTCTTCGCCGATCACGTTCGGGTCGATCTGACGCGAGGTCGAATCGAGCGGGTCCACTGCCGGATAGATACCCAGCGATGCAATGTCACGCGACAACACGACCGTTGCGTCCAAGTGGCCGAAAGTCGTAGCCGGCGACGGGTCGGTCAAGTCATCCGCAGGGACGTACACGGCCTGAACGGACGTGATCGAACCAGTCTTGGTCGACGTGATGCGCTCTTGCAGCTTGCCCATTTCTTCAGCCAGCGTCGGCTGATAGCCCACTGCCGACGGCATACGGCCGAGCAGTGCCGACACTTCCGTGCCCGCCAGCGTGAAACGGTAGATGTTGTCGACGAAGAACAGCACGTCGAGACCTTCGTCACGGAAGTGCTCGGCCATCGTGAGGCCGGTCAGCGCCACGCGCAGACGGTTGCCCGGCGGCTCGTTCATCTGGCCGTACACCAGCGCGACCTTGTCGAGAACGTTCGAGTCCTTCATTTCGTGATAGAAGTCGTTCCCTTCGCGGGTACGCTCACCCACACCGGCGAACACGGAATAACCGCCGTGTTCTTTCGCGATGTTGTTGATGAGTTCCATCATGTTCACGGTCTTGCCCACGCCGGCGCCGCCGAACAGGCCAACCTTACCGCCCTTGGCAAACGGGCAGATCAGGTCGATAACCTTGATGCCCGTTTCGAGCAGTTCGGTCGAAGGCGACAGCTCGTCGAACTTCGGCGCGAGCTGGTGAATCGAACGCGTGGCGGTCGATTCGATAGGACCGGCTTCGTCGATCGGACGGCCGAGCACGTCCATGATGCGGCCAAGCGTCGGCTTGCCGACCGGCACGCTGATGGGGTTGCCCGTGTTCTTCACGATCGTGCCGCGGCGCAAGCCGTCGGATGCACCCAGACAGATGGTGCGGACCACGCCGTCGCCCAACTGCTGCTGGACTTCCAGCGTCAGCTCGGTGCCTTCCAGAATGAGCGCGTCGTAAATCTTCGGCATGTGCGAGCGCGGAAATTCCACGTCGATAACGGCGCCGATGCACTGTACGATCTTGCCTTCTACCAAAGCAGTAGTACTCATCGCATTTCCTTTAGATACTGTGTTCTTTCACGCGGTCATCAAGATCAGACCGCAGCGGCGCCGCCGACGATTTCCGACAATTCTTTCGTAATCGCGGCCTGGCGGCTCTTGTTGTAGACGAGCTGCAGTTCGTTGATCACGGTCTTCGCGTTATCCGACGCGGCCTTCATTGCGACCATGCGCGCCGATTGTTCCGACGCCATGTTTTCCGCCACCGCCTGATAAACCAGCGCCTCGACGTAGCGCACGAGCAATTCGTCCACCACGGTTTGAGCGTCCGGCTCGTAGATGTAGTCCCACGAGGTCTTCGGCGTGTCGTTCGCAATCGCGGCTTCGTCTGCCTTCTGCTGCAGATCTTCGGCCGTCAACGGCAGCAATTGCTCGATCACCGCTTCCTGCTTCATCGTATTGACGAAGCGCGTGTACCCCAGGTACACCGCGTTGATCTTGCCTTCCGAATACAAGTCGAGCTGCACCTTCACCGCGCCGATCAGCTTTTCCAGATGCGGCGTGTCGCCCAGATGTGTGACTTGCGACACGACCTTGGCGCGCAGCCGGTTCAGGAAGCCGAGACCCTTGGCGCCGATAGCCGACGCTTCGATGGACACGCCGGTCTGCTCCAGCTCCTTAATGCGCTGCAACGACGCACGCAGCACGTTCGTGTTCATGCCGCCGCACAAACCCTTGTCGGTCGTGACGAGGATCAGGCCGGCCGTCTTCGCGCCTTCGTTCTTCACCATGAACGGGTGACGATACTCAGGGTTCGCCGCGCTCATGTGCGCCGCGATTGCACGGACCTTGTCGGCATACGGACGGGCGGAACGCATGCGCTCCTGGGCGCGGCGCATCTTCGATGCGGCGACCATTTCCATCGCTTTCGTGATCTTGCGCGTGTTCTGCACGCTCTTGATCTTGCCGCGAATTTCCTTCATTCCAGCCATTGCTTACTCCTTGATCGAAGCCGCGCGGTGTTCATCGGTCGATGCACCGCGCGTTGCTCCTCAGTCCCGATCAATAAGCGCCCGACTTCTTGAAGTCCTTCAGCGCGGTATGCAGTGCGCCGTCGTCGTCCTTCGACAAGTCTTTATTGTCTTCGATGCGCTTAACCAGATCGGCATGGCTCGTCTTCAGGTATTCGCGCAGGCCCTTTTCGAACGGCAGCACTTGCGCAACTTCCAGATCGTCGAGGTAGCCGTTGTTAGCCGCGAACAGCGCCACAGCGAGTTCCCACACTTGAAGCGGCTGATACTGCGGCTGCTTCAGCAGTTCCGTCACGCGGCGACCGCGCTCCAACTGCTTGCGGGTGGCTTCGTCCAGGTCCGACGCGAACTGCGCGAACGCAGCCAGTTCACGATACTGCGCCAAGTCGGTACGAATACCGCCCGACAGCTTCTTGATGACCTTGGTCTGAGCCGCACCACCTACGCGCGACACCGAAACGCCCGCGTTGATGGCAGGGCGGATACCGGCGTTGAACAAGTCGGTTTCCAGGAAGATCTGGCCGTCGGTAATCGAGATCACGTTCGTCGGAACGAATGCGGTCACGTCGCCGGCTTGCGTTTCAATGACGGGCAGTGCCGTCAGCGAACCGCTCTTGCCCTTCACTTCGCCGTTGGTGAACTTCTCGACGTAGTCTTCCGAAACACGAGCCGCACGCTCGAGCAGACGCGAGTGCAGGTAGAACACGTCACCCGGATACGCTTCACGACCCGGCGGACGGCGCAGCAACAGCGAAATCTGGCGATACGCCCATGCTTGCTTGGTCAAATCGTCATAAACGATCAGCGCGTCCTGGCCGCGATCGCGGAAGTATTCGCCCATCGTGCAACCGGCGTACGGCGCGAGGTATTGCATCGCGGCCGATTCCGAAGCCGAAGCCGCCACGACGATGGTGTAAGCCATTGCGCCGGTTTCTTCGAGCTTGCGCACCACGTTCATGATCGACGAAGCCTTCTGGCCGATCGCGACATAGATACAGAAAAGGTCCTTGCCCTTCTGATTGATGATCGCGTCGACAGCCACCGCGGTCTTGCCGCACTGACGGTCGCCGATGATCAGCTCGCGCTGACCACGGCCGATAGGCACCATCGAGTCGATGGACTTCAGACCCGTTTGCACCGGCTGCGACACCGACTTACGCCAGATCACACCCGGAGCAATCTTTTCGATTGCGTCGGTCATCTTCGCGTTGACCGGACCCTTGCCGTCGATGGGGTTACCCAGCGCGTCGACCACGCGGCCGATCAGTTCCGGACCGACCGGCACTTCGAGAATGCGGCCCGTCGTCTTGACGATGTCGCCTTCCGAGATGTGCTCGTACTGGCCGAGAATAACGGCGCCGACGGAGTCGCGTTCGAGGTTCAGCGCGAGGCCGAAGGTGTTGCCCGGAAACTCGAGCATTTCACCCTGCATAACGTCCGACAGGCCGTGAATACGCACGATACCGTCGGTCACGGAGATCACGGTGCCCTGGTTGCGAACATCCGCGCTCGCTTCAAGGCCCTGGATCCGGCTCTTGATCAGCTCGCTGATCTCAGAGGGATTGAGTTGCATTATTCGCTCCTGATAGTCAATTCTGTTGCGTGCCAGCGATTCGCTTCTAACGAAGCGTCAGGCGGTCAGAGCCGTCTGCATGCTGGCGAGGCGCGCGCGGACCGAGGTATCGAGCACTTCGTCGCCAACCGTCACGCGAACGCCGCCGATCAGCGACTGATCGACTTCGACGGTCGGTTTCAGCTTGCGCTCGAACTTGCGTTCGAGGCTTGCGACTAGGTCGTTCAATTGTTCGCCTTCGAAGGGGAACGCGCTTACGATCAGCGCATCGGCCGCACCTTCGCGGGCGTTCTTCAGCTCGTCGAACTGCACGGCGATTTCAGGCAGCAGCGACAGACGATGATTGTCCACCAGCATGCCGACGAAATTCTTCGCCTGTACATTGCCTTGAGCCAAAGGCGACTTCACTGCGGACAGCAGCAGATCCGCTACTTGATCGCGGCTCACCTTCGGGCTCGAGGCGACCGACTGCACTTCGGGCAGACGCGCAACCTGAGCCAGTTCCTCGACGAAAGTGGACCAGCCCGCGAGATCGCCGCTCTCGGCTACGCGGAACAGCGCTTCTGCGTAAGGACGAGCGATGGTTGCAAGTTCGGCCATGATCAGAGCTCGGTTTTGAGTTGATTCAGCAGATCGGCGTGAGCCTTCTGATCGACTTCGCGCTTCAGAATTTGCTCGGCGCCCTTCACGGCCAGGGCCGCGACTTCGGCGCGCAGCGACTCGCGCGCCTTGACGACTTGCTGTTCGGCGTCCGCCTTGGCTTGCGCGACGATGCGCGCGGCTTCAGCCTGAGCGTTGGCCTTGATTTCTTCGGCGACGGCTGCGGCGCGCTTTTCGGCGTCAGCGATGCGTTGCTGACCGTCCGTGCGAGCCTGCGCGAGTTCCTGGTCGACGCGCTTGTGCGCGGCTTCGAGTTCCGCCTTGCCCTTGTCGGCGGCGGCGAGGCCGTCGGCAATCTTCTTTGAGCGCTCGTCGAGGGCATTGATCAACGGCGGCCACACGAACTTCATCGTGAACCACGCGAGGATCAGAAACACGACCATTTGCGCAAACAGGGTTGCGTTGAGATTCACGGTGTTTCCTTAAACGTTGCTTAGTCGGAGAGTGAAACGGTTAAAAGGCGCTCATCGGCCCGTTGTGCTCGATCAGCGCCTCACCCGTTCCGTCTTGCGTCTCATCGCAAGAAGAGACGCACACTTCCGAGGAACCTCAGCCTGCGAGCTTCGAGAGCAGCGGGTTCGCGAACGCAAACAGCATTGCCACACCAACGCCGATCAGGAACGCCGCGTCGATCAGACCAGCCAGCAGGAACATCTTGGTCTGGAGCGGGTTCATCAGTTCCGGCTGGCGGGCGCATGCTTCAATGTACTTGCCGCCCATCAGGCCGATACCGATACAGGCGCCGATTGCACCCAGGCCGATGATGATGCCGATACCGATGGCGGTCAGACCCTGGATGTTGGCGATGAAAGCGTTCATGTTCACTCCTTTGATTAAAGACTTTGGAACTGGATTTATAAAAATTGAAAACTAAAAACTAAGCGATTCTGGACCTGCCGCGAACGCTCTTTAGTGAGAGTCGTGCGCCTGACCGATGTACACGAGCGTCAGCATCATGAAGATGAACGCTTGCAGCAGCACGATCAGAATGTGGAAGATCGCCCAGACCGTACCCGCGACCACATGGCCGATAAAGCCAAGTACAGAGGCGTCCGCGCCGAAGTGCCACATGCTGCCGAGCAGCGCGATCAGCAGGAACAGCAGCTCACCCGCGTACATGTTGCCGAAAAGCCGCATGCCGAGCGAAACCGTCTTGGCGACGAACTCGATGATGTTCAGCGCAAGATTCGGAATCCACAGAAGCGGATGCGCGCCAAACGGAGCGGACAGCAGCTCGTGCACGAAGCCGCCTGCGCCCTTGATCTTGAGGTTGTAGTAGATCATTAGCACGAACACGCCGAGCGCGATGCCGAGCGTGCCGTTCAAATCGGCCGTGGGCACGATGCGATGATGCGGCAGCACTTGTTCGAGGCCCAGCCAGCCAATCACGCGGCCTGGCAGATCCACGGGGATGAAGTCGAGCGAGTTCATCAGGGCGACCCAGACGAACACGGTCAGCGCGAGCGGAGCGATGAAGCGGCGGCTGCCGTGGATCATCGACTTCGACTGATCTTCGACCATTTCGACGAGCATCTCGATCGCGCACTGGAAACGGCCGGGAACACCGGACGTCGCGCGGCGCGCCGCGATACCGAGAATGACGATGGTCAGGAGACCGCACACGATGGACCAGAACAGCGTGTCCAGATTCCAGACGTGGATGTCGAAAATCGACGTCTGTGTGTGCGTGGAAAGATTCTGCAAGTGGTGCGCAATGTACTCGGACGGGTCCAGAGCGTGCGTTCCTTCGCTAGCTGCCATATCGTTAAAGCCACCCAAATTGTCAAAAATCTTTCGTCGCCAGACGCTTATCCGAGCCACCGCTTCGCGTTGCGGCTCCGGGCGTCCGGCCCGAGCGCGGCGTTCATAACCGCGCTTTCATGTGTGATGCTACATACTTGACTTCGGGCTGGCGATTACCCTGGAGGTCAACGCAAAGCCATGGCCAGCCAGTAAGTCTTCAACGCGACGATGTACGTAACGAGCAAAGGCAACCACAGCGCGCTCTTGTACCAGAAGGCGACCGCTACGAACATAGCAATCGTCGCTCCCATTTTCATCGCTTCGCCGATCATCCAACTCATGATGGTCTCGGCTCCGCTCTTCGCCTTCAGGCGCGCCGCGAACAGTGCACTGGGCAGCCAGCAGATCGCGCCTCCGAGGAAGGCGGACAGCGCAGCATCGCCCGGCGGCTTGTAGAACAGCCACCACAACAGCGTCGCACCCAGGGACAAAACCATTTGCGCGGCCACTACCTTGAAAGGCGTGACCCGCGATGGACGACTCACATCAGGACCGAACAGCTTCTCTGCCTGGCCCCGCGTGAGCGGAACGATATTGTTATCTTGCGCCTCGGCGTCCCACGAGTCGTCAGACGAACTGCGGGGCTGATTTCCTGAAGCGTGAATGTCTCCGCGTTTGTTTTGAGCGCTGTCTTGCCCGCCCACCGGCGCTCGATTCTGCTCTCGCACCGTCTTCAAACCCCTTCAACACATCAACCGACAGTTCGGAAACCACCCTGCGCTTTCGCCGCGCTTTCTAGGTGGCCTAGCTGATAAATCCGGGGGATTGTAAGCGATTGTCCTCGGGGATTCAATAGTTTAGGTGCGTCAAAAGCCAAGCGGACAAAGCTTAAAAAATGGTCTCGAAAGCGAGACTTTTCTTGCGGTTGCAAGCAGATTTTCAGACGACGTGAGATTGCGTCGCGAAACTCAGATGAGCGCCCATCCAACAAGCGCTGCAACAAACCAGAAAGGGATCGAAACGAGGTGAAACGGACCCCACATGCCCTTCTCGCCCGACAGACGCACGGCGATGAGATTGGCGAGCGAGCCGATTGCCACCCCAAAGCCACCGACGCTCACGCCGAACGCAAGCGCGCGCCAGTCCTTCGAAAACTCAGCGAGCACGATGGCCGCCGGCACGTTACTGATGGCCTGCGACAGCACCGCGCCCGCAGCATACGCACGCATCGGCGTGCCGATACCCAACTGCGCGATGAAGCCGTGGATGGCCGGCAACGCGGCTGCGCTGCGCAGCACAATGAACATCAGCATGAAGATGAGCAGAAGCAGCCAGTCGATCTTCAAGACGACTTCGCGGCGCCAAAGCAGGAACGCGACAGCAAGGACGGCGAGGCCGGGCCCGGCATGATGCGCGTCGGCCAGTGCGACGAAGCCAGCGAACGCAAGCACGCTCACACCGCATAACACACGGTCGACGCCGTGCTCTTCGGCATCGCCAGAAAGGTCGAGCGGCGCGTTGCGAAACATTGCGCAAGTCACGGCGCCGAGCATGAGCATGAGGACCGCGCAAAGCGGCAGCAACGCCCAGACGAACGCGCCGAAGGAGACGCCGCTCGTCTGCCAGAGGAAAAGGTTTTGTGGATTGCCGAGCGGCGTGAGGATCGATCCCGCGTTCACCGACAACGCAATCACGATAACGAGACGCTTGATGGGCAAGGGCGCGAGCCGATGCAGCGATAGCGCGAGCGGCACGACCGCGAACAACGCGACATCGTTGGTTAGCACCGTGGACAGCGCCGCCGCCAGCGCGACGAGCAGCAGCGCCAGGCCGCGTTCGCCGTGGATGTGATGCACCAGCCGATGCGCGGCCCACATCAGGAATCCTGACAATTCGATCGCTTTGGTCAGGATGAGCAGGCCGGCGAGCGTGAGCACGGTCTGCCAATCCACAAGACCTGGCAGCGAAGCCCACGAGCGCGGATGAACCACTTGCAACACGCCGAGCGCGAGCACGAGAATGGCGAGGACCGGCTCTTTACTGACAGTCCTCCAGACGCGCGTCAGGAGGTCGGACCGCGATTGCTTGACGTTGTATTCCGACAAGACTCACGCAGCCGAATTAGGCGCTTCAATGCTGCCGCGTAGTTTGCTCAGAATGCCTTCGAGCGCGTCGAGGTTACCGAAATCGATCATCACCTTGCCGCGTCCTCGTCCGCCCAGCTTGATCTTCACGCTCGCCGCGAGCAGATCCGACAACTCTTCTTCGAGCCTGCGCGTGTCACGGCCGCCATCGTTCGCGGGACGCGCCTTGACTGCCGGCGCTTCCTTCGTCGTCGCGGCGACGAGGCGCTCCGTTTCACGCACCGACAAGCGGCGATTCACCACGTGATTAGCCAACTGAATCTGCGTGGCGGCATCGACGGCGAGCAGCGCGCGTGCGTGGCCCATGTCGAGATCGCCTGCGAGCAGCATCGTCTGAACGGGCGTGGCGAGGTTCAAGAGACGCAGCAGATTCGATACCGCGCTACGCGATCGCCCGACCGCTTCGGCCGCCTGCTCGTGCGTGAACGTGAATTCGTCGAGCAGGCGCTGGATACCCTGCGCCTCTTCCAGCGGATTCAAATCCTCCCGCTGGATGTTTTCGATCAGCGCCATCGCGGCGGCAGCCTGATCGGGCACGTTCTTCACCAGCACCGGCACTTCGTCGAGCCCAGCCAGACGCGCCGCGCGAAAACGTCGCTCGCCCGCGATGATTTCGTACTGATCCGGGCCGACGGAGCGCACGAGAATCGGCTGCATGAGGCCTTGCGCGCGAATACTCGCGGCGAGCTCTTGCAACGCGCCCTCGTCCATTCGGGTACGCGGCTGATACTTGCCCGCCTGCAGCTTGTCGAGCGACAGGACTGACGGCGTGCCTTCGCCGCGTACGGCTTCGGTAATGTCGACGCTGCCGCCGAGCAATGCATCCAGGCCTCGGCCCAAACCCTTCTTCTTCATCACAGCGCTCATTTCGATTCCTCCGTTGGCGTCGTCCGCCAGATCGAATGGGTTTGCGTTACAGCGCGCGTACGCGCTCGATCATTTCCGTGCCGAACTGGATATACGCCTGCGCGCCACGCGACGACTTGTCGAACACCACGCCTGGCAGGCCGTAACTTGGCGCCTCGGCAAGGCGCACGTTGCGTGGAATGACGACATCGAAAACCTTGTCGCCAAAGTGTTCCTTCAACTGTTCGGACACTTGCTGCTGCAAGGTGATGCGCGGATCGAACATCACACGCAACAGTCCGATCACTTTCAGATCGCGGTTGAGGTTCGCGTGGATCTGCTTGATGGTGCTCACCAGATCCGACAAGCCTTCCAACGCGAAATATTCACACTGCATTGGAATGACGACGCCATGTGCTGCGCACAACGCGTTCAATGTCAACAGCGACAATGCAGGCGGACAATCGATCAAGATGAAATCATAGTCATCGACTATCTTCGCGATGGCCGAGCGAAGAATGTGCTCGCGGTCGTCCATATCCACAAGCTCGACTTCCGCGCCAGCGAGTTCACGATTCGCAGGCAGAACGTGATATCCCACGCTCTCCGGTCGCACTACCGCCTCACGTAGTGTCACCCCGTCGACTAACACTTCGTAGATTGTCTTCTCGCATGCGCCTTTATTGACGCCACTGCCCATCGTCGCGTTTCCCTGCGGGTCCAGATCGATGAGTAGAACGCGTTGATCAAGGCCCGCGAGACTTGCCGCGAGATTGACCGCCGTGGTGGTCTTTCCAACGCCGCCCTTCTGATTTGCGACGCAGAAGATTTTTGCCATCGTTTTATGTCCTCGTTTCTTCGCTGTCAGAAGATCAGCTGCCGTTTACGGCCGTGACGAAAGCGCCCGCGACGTGTTACTGCGCGCCGACGGCTACATGGATCAAGTGGCGCTCGGCATCGAGCATCGGAACATTCAGACGCTCGATGCGCTCCACCGTCGCGCCATCTGGCAGACGCGCGATTTCGTCGTCCGGTTGCAAGCCCTTCATCGCGAGAATCCGGCCGTCCTCCGCAACCAGATGACGCGCAAGTGTAACGAAATCCGCGAGGTCTGCGAACGCGCGCGAGACAATTACGTCGAATTTCCCCGGGACTTCGCAACCCGGCCGCAAATTCTCGACGCGTCCCGTCACGACGGAAAGATTCGCCAACCCCAACTGAACCTTCGCTTGCGACTGAAAGGCGGTCTTCTTTTGAACGATGTCGTTCAGCGTCACTTTCACGTTGGGGAAGACGATTGCCAGCACGATACCCGGCAGCCCGCCGCCCGAACCAACATCCAAGATCGATTTTGGTTGGCGCGCCACGAGCATCGGAACGATGGCAAGCGAATCGAGAATATGCTGAATGAGCATTTGCTTCGGATCGCGGATCGCCGTCAGGTTGTAGACGGCGTTCCATTTGCCCAGCAGCGCAACGTAATCAAGTAGCTGCTGTTTCTGCAATGAAGTCAGCGCAAGCTCGAGTTCAGTCGTACCTCGGTCGAGCAAGTTAGCCAGCGATTCGTTTTGGTCTTTCATTGAACCACCGGGTTGCTGCTGGCCTGATCCTGGTCGCTGCCTGCGCCGCGTCCGCGCCGGCCGAGGCCGCGCTTGAGATGCACCATGAGCAGTGAGATGGCAGCCGGCGTGATGCCCTGAATACGCGAAGCCTGCCCGATCGTTTCTGGACGGTGCTGCGTTAACTTTTGTCGCGCCTCAAAGGAAAGGCCGCGCACTTCGCTGTAGTCGATCGTCTCTGGCAAACGCGTGTTCTCTTGCGCTCCGTTGCGCACGATCTCGTCCGCTTGCCGGTCGATATAGCCTTGGTACTTCACGCCAATCTCGATCTGTTCTTTGATCTGCGCGAGCAGAACTGGATCATCGGCTAGCGATTCGGCTGAACCGCATTCCCCGTTGCGCAGAGCGCAGACGCCATCGTACGAGACACTAGGGCGTCGTAGCAGGTCGGCCAAACTGTATTCGTGATCGATCGGCTTGCCGAGTAATGCGGTCGCCTCTTCAGCCGGAAGCGTCTTAGGGTTCACCCAAGTGGAGCGCAACCGCTCTGTTTCACGTGAAACAGCGTCGCGCTTGCGGCTGAAAGCATCCCATCGGACGTCATCTACGACTCCAAGCTCCCGCCCTGCCTCGGTCAGGCGCATATCCGCGTTATCTTCACGTAGAGACAGACGATATTCCGCACGGCTCGTGAACATTCGATACGGCTCAGAAACTCCGCGCGTCACCAAATCGTCGACCAATACACCCAAGTACGCTTGATCACGGCGCGGTGTCCAGGCATCCCTGCCCTGCACTTGAAGCCCTGCATTTATGCCGGCTAGTAGTCCCTGCGCGGCAGCTTCCTCATAGCCCGTCGTGCCGTTGATCTGTCCGGCGAAGAAAAGCCCACCAATGGATTTCGTTTCCAGCGAAGCCTTCAGCGCACGCGGATCGAAGTAGTCGTATTCGATTGCATAGCCAGGACGCAAGATATGGGCGTGTTCGAGACCACGCATGGAACGCACAAGATTTAATTGGACATCGAAAGGCAGACTTGTCGAAATTCCATTGGGATAGAACTCGTTCGTAGTCAGCCCTTCCGGTTCCAGAAAAATTTGATGTGCGTCCTTCGATGCAAACCGATGAATCTTGTCTTCAATCGACGGGCAGTACCGCGGCCCAACGCCTTCAATCACCCCTGTGTACATCGGCGACCGATCCAAGCCCGATCGAATAATATCGTGCGTTTGAGCGTTCGTGTGCGTCACCCAGCACGGCACCTGACGCGGATGCTGCTCGACGCGCCCAAGAAAAGAGAAAACCGGAACCGGATCCAGATCGCCCGGTTGCTCTTCAAGCTTTGAAAAATCGATCGTGCGGCCGTCGATGCGCGGTGGCGTTCCCGTCTTTAGTCGGCCCTGCGGCAAATTCAACTCTTTAAGACGTGCGGATAAAGATATCGCAGCAGGATCGCCCGCGCGGCCGCCCACGTAGTTGTTCAGCCCCACGTGGATCTTTCCGTCGAGGAATGTCCCCGCTGTCAGAACCACGGCACGCGCCCGAAACCGTAAGCCAACTTGCGTAACGGCACCAATCACGCGGTCGCCTTCCACCATCAAATCGTCAACGGCTTGCTGGAACAGCCAGAGATTCGGCTGATTTTCCAGCCGATGGCGTATTGCCTGCTTGTAAAGAATGCGGTCGGCTTGAGCGCGCGTGGCTCGCACTGCAGGACCCTTCGACGAATTGAGAATGCGAAACTGAATACCGGACTCGTCGGTGGCGGCAGCCATCGCACCGCCCAACGCATCGACTTCCTTGACGAGATGTCCTTTTCCGATGCCGCCGATCGACGGGTTGCAGCTCATCTGGCCAAGCGTCTCAATGTTATGCGTCAGGAGCAGCGTCCGACAGCCCATCCGCGCCGATGCAAGCGCCGCTTCGGTGCCCGCGTGACCACCGCCAACGACGATCACATCAAATTCTGAGGGAAAAAGCATGAAGATCTCGCATCGAGTGATGCGAACCTGAAAAAAGAATATCGACGAATTATATCGGGTTCTCGTCCGCCGATTTTCCAACGACCAGGAAAAAGCGAAAAAATGGCGTGTTTCACGTGAAACACGCCTTCGAGATTTGACGCAACCCGCTAAACAGCCTTCTTTACCAACCCGAGGTAAGTCTCAATGACTTGGGGATTGTGTTGCAAATCTTGCGCGGGGCCTTTCAGGGCGAATTCGCCTGTCTCAAGAACGTAGCCAAAGTCAGATATCTGTAGTGCCGCGCGTGCGTTTTGCTCGATCAAAAGTATTGCGACGCCCGTCTCGCGAAGCGCGCTAACGATATGAAAAATCTCCTTCACGATCAAAGGTGCCAGACCCAGACTAGGCTCATCGAGCATCAACAATTTTGGCTTGGCCATCAACGCTCGACCCACAGCAAGCATTTGCCGCTCACCGCCGGATAGCGTTCCTGCCGCCTGCGTGCGGCGTTCCTTCAATCGGGGAAAAAAGCGAAAGACTGGTTCCAGCTGATCCAAGAAATTTCGCTCCCCCGCTCGCTTGCGCCGATAGGCGCCTAGGACGAGATTGTCCTCAACCGACATCGAAGCAAACAGTTCCCGGCGCTCAGGCACGAGGCACATTCCACGTGAAACACGACGCTCGATAGGCAGCGCAGCGACATCTTCGCCGAGATACCGGATCACACCGTTAGACGATCCTGTCTGCGGCAAAGCCCCCATGATTGCATTCAACAGAGTGGATTTGCCCGCACCATTTGGACCGATCACCGACACGATTTGTCCAGCGCCGACCGTAAGCGTCGCATTGTGCAGCGCCTCGACTTTCCCGTATCGGACGGATAAACCATCGACTTGAAGAATCGGCACACTTTTTTGCATCACTCCACTCCACCAAGGTACGCTTCGAGCACAGTAGGATCTTTCTGAACATCTGACGGCAAACCTTCTGCGATCTTCGTCCCGAACTCCATCACGACAAGGCGGTCGGTGAGATTCATCACGAAGTCCATATCGTGCTCGACCAGCAGGATGCTCATTCCCTCTGCGCGAAGCCTACGCAGCAGGTCGGCAAGCTGAAGCTTCTCCTGGTATCGCAAACCAGCTGCTGGCTCATCGAGAAGCAAAAGCGTCGGATCGCAACACAGCGCGCGCGCAATTTCCATGATGCGTTGTTGCCCCAGCGCTAGACTTCCGGCCTCACTGAATACATGCTTTTCCAGGCCGACGCGTTCGATCTGTCGCGCCGCCTCGGCCATCAGCCGACTTTCCTCCGCACCGTTCAAACGCGCGACGCTCCGCCAAACTCCGGTGTTTCCCCGCAGATGCGCGCCGATCGCAACATTTTCCAAGACGCTCATACCCGGAAGCATCTTCACGTGCTGGAAGGTTCGCCCGATGCCGCGCTTTACGATCTCCCGCGATGTCAGCCTCTCGATACGCTCGCCTCGAAAGCTGATCGCGCCGCTCGTAGCCTGAAGCACGCCGGTCACGAGATTGAAAGTGGTGGATTTTCCAGCGCCGTTCGGCCCGATCAGCCCGATGATCTCCCCTGCCTTTATATCGAAACTCACATCGTTTACTGCAACAAGCCCGCCGAACTGTTTGCGCGCGTTATCGACGACAAGAAGCGATTCGCCCGCCGCCGGCTTGCTGCGCTGCGGCAACGCTTCGCCGCGCTCCGGCACGCGCGCTCGCGGAGCGCTTGGAAACAAACGCGCCACGAACGGCCACACTCCCTGACGCGCGTATTGAAGCAGCAGCACCATCAACACGCCGAAGACAATAACCTCGAAGTTTCCGTTCGCACCGAGCAACTTGGGCAGCAGCGTCTGCAGATAATCTTGCAGAACGGTGAGGATAGTCGCGCCCAGAATCGCACCCCAGACATGCGCCACTCCGCCAACCACCGCCATGAACAGAAACTCGATGCCATGATTAAGCCCGAACGGCGTCGGATTCACCGCACGCTGTAAATGCGCGTAAAGAAAGCCGGAAATGGATGCAAGCACCGCCGCATAGACGAAGATAACGACGCGCATCCAGCCGGTATTGACGCCCATCGCCTCCGCCATCGTGCCGCCGCCGCGCAACGCACGGATGGCGCGGCCCGGACGACTATTAAGCAGATTCTGAACAGATACGACGGCGAGCAGCACGACGACCCAAATCAGGTAGTAGATGCTGCGCCCAGACTCCAAGTGCCATCCAAAAAGGTTCAACACAGGAATTCCATTGATCCCGTCGTACTTGCCGAGCAACTCCATGTTTCCAAACAGATAAAACAACGACAGTCCCCACGCGATTGTGCCGAGCGGCAGAAAGTGCCCGGAAAGCCGCATCGTAATGAGGCCCAGAAACAGCGCGATGATCGCCGTCAACACCACGCCCGCGATCAACGCAAGCCACGGTGACACACCGTATTGGGTCGTCAGAAACGCCGTTGCATACGCGCCTACGCCGACGAACGCGGCCTGCCCGAAGCTCGTCATCCCGCCTATGCCCGTCAGCAAGACGAGCCCTATCGCGACAATCGAATACAAGCCGATGTAGTTGAGCAGCGTGATCCAGTACTCCGGCACGGCCACCGGTTTCGGCAACACGGGCAACGCAAAGACCACGACGAGGAACAGCCAGAAGAAGCGGTATCGATGAAGGAATGCCATTGCGTTACTCCTCGTCTTCATCGGAATGCGGGCTTGCCAGGCTTCGCCATAGCAGCACCGGAATAATTAGCGTGAAGACGATCACCTCTTTGTACGCGCTCGCCCAGAACGACGAATACGACTCCAGCAAGCCGACGAGCAGCGACCCCGCCGCCGCCAGCGGATAACTCACCAGACCGCCCACGATTGCCCCGACGAAGCCCTTCAAGCCGATCAGGAATCCCGAGTCGTAATAGATGGTCGTGATGGGCGCGACGAGTACGCCGCACAGCGCGCCGAGCCCTGCCGCCAGCGTGAACGCGAGCCGCCCCGCTTGCGTCGTGCCGATGCCGACCAGGCGCGCGCCCAAACGGTTCACCGACGTCGCCCGCAACGCCTTGCCGGAAATGGTCCGGTCGAAGTAGAAGTAGAGCGCCGCGATCAGCACGACCGCCGTGCCCACCACCCACACACTCTGCCCGGAGATCGACACGCTGCCGAGATTGAACGTGGCGTCGGAGAACGCCGTCGTGCGCGATCCTTCCGCGCCGAACATGACGAGCCCGAGCCCGACCATCGCGAAGTGCACGGCCACCGCGACGATCAGCAGCAACAGCGTGCTCGCCTCCGCGATCGGCTCGTAGGCGAGTCGATACACGAACGGTCCCATCGGCACGACGATCAACAGCGTCAGCGCGATCTGCACGAACATCGGCAAGGGCTGCGCGAAGATTGCCTGCGTCAGTACCCATACGCCGACGGGAAACAGCACATACTTTCCCGCGAGCGTTGCAAGCAGCCGTCCAATCTGCCGATACCGCGTCGGATGCTGCACGATCCCCGCAAGTTCGGCGACGAAGCAACCCGCGCCCATGACGATGAGCAAGTAACACGTCGCCGGCAGCTTTTGCGTCTGCAGCGCGGCAAGCGTGAGCGCGCCATAAGCGACGAACTCCCCTTGCGGGATGAAAATGACGCGAGTCACGGAAAACACGAGCACCAGGGCGAGCGCGAGCAATCCATAGATCGCGCCCGTGGTGATCCCGTCTTGCGCGAGGATCGCCGCAATCGATAAGTCCATACTTCCTCTTCAGAGCTTCCGCAAAAAGGTCGGGCTGCCGGATCAGCCCGTGAACATGGGAAAAAGCGGCGCGCCGCATACATCGGCGCACCGCTTTGCTATCTTGAAAATCGGAGAAAAGAACGCGCCTTTAGCAGAGCCCGCGCTCAAGTCCGATCAGTCGTTGAGCAGCTTCCACTTGCCATCGGAGATTTGCACCATCACACGCGCGCGATCGTCGAAGCCGTTGTGATCGTTCGATGTCGTGTTCATGATGCCGTGCGCGACGGGCAAGTCCTTCAGATTCTCCAACGCGGCGCGCAGCGCTTCACGGAACTCGGGCGTACCCGGCTGCGCTTTCTTCAGCGCTTCGGGGATCGCACGCTGAAGCATCTGACCGGCGTCCCACGCGTGACCGCCGAAGGTGGAAAGCGTACCCGCCCCGTTGGCCTTCTCATAGGCGTTCTTGTACGCCGCCGAGGACTTCTTCACCGGATTGTTTTCCGGCAGTTGCTCGGTCACGAGAACCGGCCCGGCAGGCAGGATCTCTCCTTCGCAATCCTTGCCGCATACGCGCAGGAAGTCGTTGTTCGCCACACCGTGCGTCTGATAAACCTTGCCCTTGTACCCGCGCTCCTTCAACGCCTTCGCCGGCAGCGCCGACGGCGTTCCCGCGCCTGCGATCAGCACGGCATCCGGATTGGCGCCCACCGTCTTGAGCACCTGACCGGTGACGGACGTGTCCGTGCGGTTATAGCGTTCGTTCGCGACGATCTTGAGCTTGTGCGCGCTCGCCGCTGCGTTGAAGACGTTGTACCAGCCGTCGCCGTAGGCATCCGCGAAGCCGATGAAGCCCACTGTCTTCACGCCGTGCTTCTCCATGTAACTGGCGATGGCGTCGGCCATGAGCGCGTCGTTCTGCGGCGTCTTGAAGACCCAAGCTTTCTTGCCATCCATCGGTGCAATGATGGAAGCCGATGCCGCCATCGAGATCATCGGTGTCTTCGAAGCCGAAGCGGCATCGATCATCGCGAGCGAATTGGGCGTGACCGTTGAACCGACGACTGCATCGACATGATCCTCGTCTATCAGCTTGCGCGTGTTCTGCACGGCGCGGCTCGTGTCGGAGCCGTCATCCAGCACGATGTACTCGACGGACTTGCCGCCAATTTCCTTTGGCAACAACGCGATGGTATTTTTCTCGGGAATCCCGAGCGATGCCGCCGGTCCAGTGGCCGAGAGCGTCACGCCAATCTTCACTTGCGCGAAGGCCGCGCCTGAGCTTACGAGCGCGCCCCCCGCGATGGCGAGCGCGACGCTTGCCCTGATCCATGTGTGCTTCGTTTTCATTGCTTGTCTCCAAACGCGACCGGCTGTGCGCGCCGCTGCGAGTTGTTATCGATGAAGCTTGCTTACTGCCGTCTGAACAGCCGCCCCAATCTATGTACCGCGAAACCACGTGCCTAGGCTGGTTTTCCCTGACCGTCGGCAGGCGCTGCATGGGGTTTTCGCGCCCTCTTCTCTTCCATTACGGCATGCAGAAAAAAAGGCGCGACCATGACAGACGCGCCTTCTTCGTTTGCGTGATTTCACATGCTCAGTTGCCCGAGAGCTTCCACTTGCCGCCGACGATCTCCACCATCACGCGAGCACGCTGATCGAGGCCAGAGTGATCATTCGCGCTCATGTTGAAGATGCCGTGCGATGCAGGCAAGTCCCTGGTGCCTTCGATAGCCGCGCGCAATGCCTCGCGAAACGCGGGCGTTCCTGGCTGACCCTTCTTCAAGGCAATGGGAATAGCGCGCTGGAGAATGAGGCCCGCGTCCCACGCATGACCGCCGAACGTCGAGACCGAACCCGCGCCGTATGCGCCTTCATAAGCCTTCTTGTAAGTGAGCGCGGCTTGCTTCACCGGATTGCTGTCCGGCAGTTGCTCGGCGACCAGCAACGGTCCGGCGGGCAGGAACGTGCCTTCGCAGTCCTTGCCGCATACACGCAGGAAGTCGTTGTTGGCAACGCCGTGCGTCTGATAGATCTTGCCCTTGTAGCCGCGCTCCTTGAGCGTCTTCTGTGGCAGCGCGGCGGGTGTTCCAGCACCGGCGATGAGCACCGCATCCGCGTTCTGCGACATCATCTTGAGCACTTGCCCCGTGACCGATGCGTCGTTGCGCGCGAAGCGCTCGTTGGCCACGACGCGAATTTTCGCGAGCTCCGCCGCCTTCGTGAACTCCTTGAACCAGCTCTCGCCGTAGGCGTCCGAAAAGCCGATGAAGGCAACCGTCTTCACGCCATGATTCGACATGTGCTGCGCAATAGCGGTCGCCATGAGGATGTCGTTCTGCGGCGTCTTGAAGACCCACGCCTTCTTCGCGTCCATGGGTTCGACGATGCTGGCCGCGGCCGCCATCGAGATCATGGGCGTGGTGGTCTCGGCGGCGATGTCGATCATCGCGAGGGAATTGGGAACGACCGTCGAACCGACGAGCGCATCGACGTGGTCTTCGCTCGTGAGCTTGCGCGCGTTCTTCACGGCTTGCGTGGAATCCGTGGCGTCATCCAACACGATGTACTGCACCTTCTGCCCCGCCACTTCCTTCGGCAGCAACGCGATGGTGTTCTTTTCCGGAATGCCGAGCGAAGCCGCCGGGCCCGTTGCCGAAACCGTCACGCCTATCTTTACGTCCGCGAAAACCTGAGTGCTGAATACCGCCGATAAACCCGCGACAGCCATTGCGACCGTCTTAACGCGTAAAGCCCACTTCATTGATTTGCGCCCCGTCTTGATCGTGAAACGTCCAGTTTGAAGCCCGCGTCTTTTCACCGACCGATGGGTCGGGAAATGCAGTTTAGCGGAGGCGCGTCATGCACAGCAAGCGTTTTGCAGGGCTTATGACGGCTGTCGAACGTAAGCTGCGACCGGGTGTGAATGCGAGTTTTTTGAATCCGCCGAAACGGTATGCGGATTATATTTCGGCGACGCGAAATATCGACGCAAAACAAAACAGCCAATAAAAAAGCGCTGTTGGAATCATCCAACAGCGCTTTCGGTCGGGCACTTGGTGCCTCATGTCTCCTCGTTCTCCACCTCAAAAATCTGGGTGCAACAGAACTAAGCAGAATGTTATCGACTGTATCGTTTCGCAACAACCTAGCATTTACCCTAGTGGTGCATAAAAGCACCTTAAGAGGGCGATTTCGAGGTCGTTAACCGTGCATTGCGCGCGTGTCGTTGCTTGAAAAGTATTTGTTCGGATATCCAACTAAATGGTTAACCCTGTAGCGGTCTGACACGCGCCACGATTTCACCCACAATGCCGCGCCGAAATGCGAGCACGCATGCGATAAAAATCAGGCCCGTCACGATAGTCACGGATTCACCCAGCGAATTGAACCAGTCCACGCCGGTGAGTCGCGCAAGTCCGCCGCCGATATCGCCGAGCCGGTCTTCCAGCGCAACGATGATCGCCGCGCCGAGCAACGGACCGAACATGGTGCTCATGCCGCCGACGAGCGTCATCAGCACAACCAGGCCGGACATCGTCCAGTAGGCATCGCCGAGAGTTTCGAAGCCGAGCACGAGCGTCTTCAGCGCACCGGCAAGCCCTGCGAGACCCGCCGACAACACGAACGCAAGCAGCTTGTAGCGCGCGGTATCGTAGCCGAGCGATACCGCGCGCGGCTCGTTCTCCTTGATCGCGATCAGCACTTGCCCGAACGGCGAATGCACGATACGCACGATCAACGCGAACGCCAGCAACATGACGACGAGCACGACGTAATAGAGCGTGATGTCACTGCCGAGGTTCAACGCGCCGAAGAGCTTGCCGCGCGGCACGCCTTGCAAGCCGTCTTCGCCATGTGTGAACGGCGCCTGCAGGAACACGAAGTAGACCATCTGCGCGAGCGCGAGCGTGACCATCGCGAAGTAGATGCCTTGGCGGCGAATCGCCAGAAGACCGACGATCAATCCAAGCACGGTCGCCACCGCCGTTCCCGCGATCACGCCGAGTTCGGGCGTCAACCCCAATGTTTGGATGGCATAGCCCGCGGTGTAGCCCGCGCTTGCCAGAAACATCGCGTGCCCGAAAGACAGCAAGCCCGTATAGCCGATCAACAGATTGAACGCCGCCGCGAACAACGCGAAGCACAGCACTTTCATCATGAAGACCGGATATACGCCCGCGAAGGGCGCGACGATCAAAGCGATCAGCAACAAGCCGTAAAGCGCTTTTCTCTGCATCATTTTTCCTTGCCGAAGAGTCCGGCGGGCCGCACCATCAGCACGAGCGCCATGATGACGAAGACAACCGTCGCGGACGCTTCCGGATAAAACACGCGCGTCAGGCCTTCGATGATGCCGAGCAAAAGACCCGTGAGAATCGAGCCCATGATCGAACCCATGCCGCCGATCACCACGACCGCGAACACGGTGATGATCATCGACTGGCCCATCAGCGGCGACACTTGAATCACCGGCGCGGCCAGCACCCCCGCAAAGGCCGCAAGCGCGACGCCGAAGCCATAGGTGAGCGTGATCATGAGCGGCACGTTGATGCCGAATGCCTCGACGAGCTTCGGATTCTCCGTGCCCGCGCGCAGATAAGCGCCAATGCGCGTCTTCTCGATCACGAACCATGTCGCGAAGCACACCGCGAGCGATGCCACGACGACCCACGCGCGATAGTTCGGCAGGAACATGAAGCCGAGATTGGTCGCGCCCGTCAGAAGCGAGGGCACGTCGTAAGGCTGACCCGACGAACCATAGATGGAACGGAACACGCCTTCGATCACGAGCGTGAGGCCGAACGTAAGCAACAAGCCGTAGAGATGATCGAGCTTGTAAAGCCAACGCAGCATCGAGCGTTCGATAACCATGCCGAAGAGGCCGACGATAAGCGGCGCGAGCACGAGCATCGCCCAATACGGCACGTTGAGATACGAGGCGCCCATCCACGCGAGCATGGCGCCGAGCATGAACAACGCGCCGTGCGCGAAGTTGATGACGTTGAGCAAGCCGAAGATCACGGCGAGCCCGAGACTCAGGATCGCGTAGAACGAGCCGTTCACCAGTCCGAGGAGCAACTGGCTCATCATCGCGGCGAGCGGAATGCCGAAAATTTCCATTGAACCTGCCGTCAGGAATGGGTCGATTAAGTCATCGCGACAAGCGGCCAATGACAGCCGCTTGCCGCATCAACCATGTGCGCTTACTTCCACGCCGCGCAGCGCGACTCCGCCTTCGTGCCGAATGCCTGATCGCCGGGAATCGTCGCCGTGATCTTGTAGTAGTCCCACGGCTCTTTCGACTCCGACGGCTTCTTCACTTCCATGAGATACATGTCGTGGATCATCGCGCCGTCCTGGCGGATGGTGCCCTTCGCGTAGAAGTCGTCGATCTTCGTCTGCTTCAACTGCGCCATGATCTTGTCGCTGTCGGTCGTGCCCGTGGCCTGCACGGCCTTCAGATACGTCGTGACAGCCGAATAGTCCGCGGCCTGCAGGCTCGTCGGCATCTTCTTCATCTTGTCGAAGTAGCGCTTGGCCCACGCGCGCGTCTTGTCGTCCTTGTTCCAGTACCAGCTATCCGTCGCCACGAGGCCTTGCGTGGTTTCGAGTCCCAGGCTGTGGATGTCCGTCAGGAAGATTAGCAACGCGGCGAGTTTCATCGACTTGTTGATGCCGAATTCCTTCGCTGCCTTGATCGAGTTGATGGTGTCGCCGCCCGCGTTCGCAAGACCGAGCACCTGCGCCTTCGATCCTTGCGCCTGCAACAGAAACGACGAGAAGTCCGACGCCGACAGCGGATGGCGTACATCGCCGAGCACTTGGCCGCCGTTGGCCTTCACCACGTCGGCCGTGTTCTTTTCGAGCGCCTTGCCGAACGCGTAGTCGGCGGTGAGGAAGTACCACGACTTGCCGCCCTGCTTCGTCACGGCGGAACCGGTGCCCTTGGCGAGCGCCATGGTGTCGTACGCATAGTGCACGGTGTACGGCGTGCACTGCTCGTTCGTGAGGTTGTCCGCGCCCGCGCCGATGTTGATGTACGGAACCTTCTTCTCGCCCGCCACCTGATTGGTGGAAAGCGCGGTAGCCGAGTTCGTGCCGCCGATGATCACGTTCACGCCATCGCGGTCGATCCACTCGCGCGCGCGCGATGCCGCGATATCCGCCTTGTTCTGGTGATCCGCATACACGAGTTCGATTTGCTTGCCGTTCACCTTGCCGCCGAAGTCCGCAATCGCCATGCGAATGGCTTCGAGACCGCCCTGGCCGTCGATATCGGCATAGAGACCCGACAGGTCGGTAATGAAGCCGATCTTCACCGTGTTGCCGTCGGCCGCGTGAGCAGCGTTCATGGACGCCACACTCGCCGCCGCAGCCGCAAAGCAAAAAGTGGAAAGGCGCGCGAGGGTCTTCATTTTCATTGCAGTCTCCGTGAGTTTTTGGTTGTTGCGTGCTGCCTGAGCCGTGCCGCTTTACGTGCCGCTTCAACGTGCCGCGTTTGTCGATTTAAGAACGATTACACCCCGAGCAATTCGTGCAGCACCGGCATCTTCGCTTCGAGTTCCCCCGCGCCGAAATGCTCGACGATGTTTCCATGCTCCATCACATAGAAGCGGTCCGCGAGCGGCGCCGCGAAACGAAAATTCTGTTCGACCATGACGATGGTGTAGCCACGCCCCTTCAGCATGAGGATCATGCGCGCAAGTGTCTGCACGATGACGGGCGCAAGCCCTTCCGATATCTCATCGAGCAGCAGCAAATTGGCGCCGGTGCGCAGAATGCGCGCCACCGCGAGCATTTGCTGTTCGCCGCCCGAGAGCCGCGTGCCCTGACTCGCGCGCCGCTCCTTCAGATTCGGGAACATGGAGTAGATCTCGTCCAGCGGCATCGCCTCTTTCGGATTGCCGGTCACCGGTGGCAGGAGAAGATTTTCTTCGCAGGACAAGCTCGAGAAAATGCCGCGCTCCTCCGGACAATAGCCGACCCCATGATGCGCGATCTTGTGTGTGGCAAGCCCAATGGTCTCGCGTCCGCCCACGCGGATAGAGCCCGTGCGCCGCCCGGTCAATCCCATGATGGCGCGCATCGTGGTCGTGCGCCCCGCGCCGTTACGGCCGAGCAGCGTGACCACTTCGCCGCGATTCACCTTCAGATCGACACCATGCAGAATGTGCGATTCGCCGTACCACGCCTGCAAGCCTGCTATTTCCAGCGCGGGCACATGATCCGCTGCGCCGTTCGCCTCTTGCGAGCGGCGCGCTTCCACGATCGTGCTCATGCGTGCGCTCCGGTGAGCGCTGCATCGGCGCTGCCCATGTAGGCTTCCATCACGAGCGGATTCTTCGATACTTCCGCATAGCTGCCTTCCGCGAGCACTTCGCCGCGCTGAAGCACCGTGATGGTGTTGGAGATGCCAGCGATCACGTTCATGTTGTGCTCGACCATCAGAATGGTGCGTCCCGCCGAGACCTTCTTGATGAGCGCCGTCACGCGATCCACGTCCTCGTGCCCCATGCCTTGCGTCGGTTCGTCGAGCAGCATGAGTTCGGGTTCCATCGAAAGCGTCGTGGCAATTTCCAGCGCGCGCTTGCGGCCGTATGAAAGCTCGACGGTTTTCGTATCGGCGAAATCGGTCAGGCCCACTTGCGTGAGCAAATCCATCGCGCGGTCGTTGAGGGCATCGAGCGAACGCTCGCTGCGCCAGAACTGGAACGACGTGCCGAGCTGCCGCTGCAGGCCGACGCGCACGTTCTGCAGCACGCTCAAGTGCGGAAACACAGCGGAAATCTGGAACGAACGAATGATGCCGCGCCGCGCGATATGCGCCGGGCGTTCGCGCGTGATGTCGGTGCCGTTGAAGACGATCTGGCCCGCGGTGGGTTCGAGGAACTTGGTGAGGAGGTTGAAACAGGTCGTCTTGCCCGCGCCGTTGGGACCGATCAGCGCGTGGATCGAACCGCGGCGCACGCGCAGGTTCACGCCATTCACGGCCGTGAAGCCTTTGAATTCCTTCGTGAGCCCTCGCGTTTCCAGAATGGTGTCGCCGAGAATCATGTCCCCTTCCATGCGAAGTGAAACGCTAAGCGGATGACTTCGCCTGCGCCTTATTTTTTATCCGCGCATACCGGACGCGGGTTTCGCGCCGATACCGCTTCGCCTCGTGCGCCGCTGTTGCGGTTGCACAAAAGTGTGCGCGCGATAAGCCGAGCATCACCTGATTCGAGGCCATTGTCGCCGCAATGATGCAGCGCAATCATTGGGATTTGCACTTACTTACGCCGTTGAAAGCTCGGACTGTCGGACACGCGAAGGCCTCGCATGACGCCGTCTCGTGCGAGGCCGCCAAACGCGCCGTTCATCGTGCGGTCATGCAAGCGCGGTTGCGATGACCTCTTGCGCTTCCATGCCGCGCCGGTCTTCGCGAATCATGTCGCTTGCGCGTTCGGCGATCATCAGCGTCGGCGAATTCGTGTTCCCGGAGGTGATGACCGGCATCACCGATGCATCGACCACGCGCAATCCGCGCACGCCGATCACGCGCAGACGGCTATCGACCACGGCGGCGGGATCGTTGTCCGTACCCATGCGGCATGTGCCGACCGGATGAAAAATCGTCGTGCCGATATTGCCTGCCGCTTCGATCAGTTCTTCCTGCGTCTGGAACTGGATGCCGGGCAGAATCTCTTCGGGCGCATGTCGCGCCAGCGCGGGGGCATTGACGATACGCCGCGTGAGCTTCAACGCGTTGACGGCAACTTCGCGGTCGTGTTCCGTGGAAAGATAATTCGGCGCGATGAGCGGTGCCGCGTGCGCATCCGGCGAGCCGATATGCACGCTGCCGCGCGACGTAGGCCGCAGATTGCATACGGACGCCGTGAACGCATTGAACGCGTGCAAGGGCTCGCCGAAGCGTTCGAGCGACAACGGCTGAACGTGATATTCGACATCGGAGCGCTTAATGGATGCGTCGTCGGGATTGGATTTGGCGAACGCGCCGAGTTGCGACGGCGCCATCGACATGGGGCCGCTGCGCAAGAGCGCGTATTGCATGCCGATGAAAAGCTTGCCCCACCATTTGGCCGACAACGTATTGAGCGTGCGCACGCCGTTCACTCTGTATGCCATGCGCAATTGCAGATGGTCCTGCAGATTCTCGCCGACGCCGCGCAGATCGCGCACGACATCGATGCCGAGCCGCTGCAACCGCGCGCCATTGCCGATGCCCGAGAGCTCGAGAATCTGCGGCGAGTTGACCGCGCCCGCGCTGAGAATCACCTCGCAACGCGCCCGCGCGATGTAATCGACGTCGCCGCCGCGATATTCCACGCCCGAGCACCGCATGCCCTCGAACACGAGCCGTTGCGTGTGCGCGCCGGTGATGGTCGTGAGGTTCGGGCGCTTCATCGCTTCACGCAGGAATGCTTTGGCCGCGTTCCAGCGAATGCCGCCGCGCTGGTTCACATCAAAATAACCGACGCCTGTGTTGTCGCCGCGATTGAAGTCATCGGTTGCGGGAATGCCGCTTTGCTGCGCGGCTTGCGAGAAGGTTTCGAGAATCTTCCACTTGAGACGCTGTTTTTCCACGCGCCATTCGCCGCCCGCGCCATGCCACTGATTCGCGCCGCCGTGATGATCCTCGCTGCGCTTGAAGATGGGCAGCACGGAATCCCACGACCAGTTCGGGTCGCCGCTGATATGCGCCCAGTCGTCGTAGTCTTCGCGCTGGCCGCGCATGTAGATCATGCCGTTGATGGATGAACATCCGCCGAGCACGCGACCGCGCGGATAAGACAACGCGCGCCCGTTCAGACCCGCTTCGGCTTGCGTCTTGTACAGCCAGTCCGTGCGCGGATTGCCAATGCAGTACAAGTAGCCGACGGGAATGTGAATCCAGTGATAGTCGTCCTTGCCGCCCGCTTCGAGCAGCAGCACGTTCACGTTGGGGTCTTCGCTGAGGCGATTGGCGAGCACGCATCCGGCCGTGCCCGCGCCGACGATGATGTAGTCGAATTCACCTTCCAGCTTGCGGGCGTCCTGTTTCATCGCTGTCTCCTGATGGCCGGCAATGCCGTCTGTCGCGGCATGGTCTGGCGAGAGTAACGCCGCAAGCCGCAGCAAATCCAATGAGATATGTTCATCGGCGATATAAGTCGCGCTAATATCAGCGCATGGACTACACACTTCTGCGCGCTTTCATCACCGTCGCTCGCGAAGGCAATCTCACGCGCGCGGCGGCGCAATTGCATGTCACTCAGCCAGCGGTCAGTCTCCAGATCAAGAATCTTCAGGAGATGCTCGGCGTCGTGCTGTTCTCGCGGACATCGCACGGACTTTTGTTGACGCGCGACGGCGAAGCGCTGCTGCCGCACGCGGAACGCGCGCTCGTCGCCGCCGCCGATGTCCAACGCGCCGCCGCCGCATTGCGCGACGAAGTGAGCGGCACGTTGCGCATCGGGACGATCCTCGATCCCGAATTTCTGCGCCTTGGCGGCTTTCTGCGGCAACTCGTGGAAGCGTATCCGCGCATTGAAACGGCGTTGCGGCATGGCATGTCGGGCTGGGTGCTCGAACGCGTGAAGTCGCGCGAACTGGATGTCGGCTACTACATCGGCGACCCTGCGGCGGACGGCACGCGCGATGGCGAGCGCTTTTATGTCGTGCGGCTGACGCCCTTCGACTATCGCGTGCTCGCGCCCGCCGGCTGGCATAACCGCGTGAACAAGGGAAAGCGCAACTGGGCGACGCTCGCGCGGTTGCCGTGGATCTGGACGCCGCCGGAATCCGCACACAACCGGCTGCTATCGCAGATTTTCCGCGATGCCAACGCGTCGCCGACCATCGTCGCCGAAGTGGATCAGGAGCCGTCGATGCTCGATCTCGTCAAATCGGGCGTGGGCCTTTCGCTCGCCCGCGATTCGATCGCGCTTCGGGAGGCGCACGCGCATGCGCTGACAATCGTCGAGGGCGTCACGGTATCGACACAACTGTCGTTCGTGACGCTCGCCGAACGCCGCGAGGAACCGGCGATTGCGGCGGCGCTGCGGCTCATCGACGCCCAATGGTCGATGTAAGGCGAAGTTCAAGCGGCCTTCATCGAAACTTTGCTAGGCTTGAGCGCAGATGTTTCATTCAAGGCAAACCGCTCAACCGGAGTCCTCCATGGCACGCAACATCGAAATCAAGGCACGCGCTCATCAGTTCGACCAATTGCGTGAGCGCGCCGCCGCGCTCGCCACCGACAGGCCGCTGGTGTTTCGCCAGCAGGACTTCTTCTACGACGTGCCCACCGGCCGTCTCAAGTTGCGCCAGTTCGACGACGGCACGCCATCGGAGCTGATCTTCTATCAGCGCGACGACCGCGACGGCCCGAAAGTCTCGTATTACTCGCGCAGTCCCGTGACGAATCCCGAAGCCATGCATACGCTGCTCGCGCAGGCGCTGACCACGCGCGGCATCGTCACGAAGGAAAGGCATGTCTATCTTGTCGGGCGCACGCGCATCCATCTGGATCGCGTGGATGGGCTTGGGGACTTCATCGAACTCGAAGTGCTGCTGGGTCAGGAAGACGACGAAGCCGGCGGCGAGGAAGAGGCGCACGCCATGTTCGCGCGTCTTGGCGTGGAACAGACGGATCTGGTGCCGGTTGCTTATGTCGACTTGCTGAATCCGACGCTTCAGGCGGAATCGGTCGACAAGTGACCTAGCGGCAGCGGACCGTTGCGCTTGAATGTCGTGAGAACGATGTTCGAGCGCACGCTATCGACGCCGGGAACGCGCATCAGCTTCTTCATCACGAAGGTGGAAAGTGCGTTCAGATCGGGCGCGACGATCCGCAGAAGGTAATCCGCATCGCCGACGGTCGCGTGGCATTCGAGCACTTCGGGCAGCGTCTCGATCTGCTGCTGAAACTCCTCGATGATCGAATCGCCGTGATGCTTGAGCTTCAGGCTCGTGAACGCGGTCACACCGAGGCCGAGCTTTTCTGGCCGCAACACCACCCGATATCCTTCGATCACGCCGGTCGCTTCGAGCCGCTGCAGTCGACGGCCGATCTGCGACGGCGACAGCGGCACCTGCTCGCCCAATTGCTGATGCGTGGCGCGGCCGAAGCGTTGCAGCACATCGAGCAAGGCGAGATCGAAATGATCGAGTTCCAGCATGATTGGGCGCGAGCGAAAGCGAAAACGAAGATGCGACTTTAGCGCATGAAAATGCCATCACTCACATACCCGACGCGCCGAAGGGCCGTTTCGCGCGGAGCTTAACGCCTGCTTACGGCAACCGACAAGGTAACAGCCGTATTACCAACCGTGACATGATCGAAAGGATCGAAAAGCGCCTTTTGCCAGCTTCCCGTCATGGATGGAAGCCGATGCGAAGCTTGAAGAAAGAAATCGTGCTGAAATCTTTCGATCGTGCAGGCTGATTTATAAGGGCGTGTAATGTAGCCGCGTGACGCGCGCCCGTGGACCCGGCCGATCGACCGGCACTTCTGACTGACGCTGTACAATCAGCAGCGCAACTAGCCTGGGCAACGTTCAGGCAGAAAGTCATCCGGTGTACGGCCGCTCGCGGCTCGAGGTTACGTTCGCGCGACGCCGCATGAGAATCAACGGATTTGATCCGGCTCGAACCCGCGCCGCCGCGTCGTGCATGTCACCGGCTTGGGCGCCGGCTCGGGTTAAACCCATCGTACTTGAGCGAGTTCATGCGAATCCTTCTGATTGAAGACGACCGCCCCATTGCGCGCGGCATCCAGAGCAGCCTCGAACAGTCGGGCTTCACGGTCGATATGGTCCACGACGGCATCTTCGCCGAGCAAGCGCTCGCGCAGAACCGCCACGAACTGGTCATTCTCGATCTGGGCCTGCCGGGCATCGACGGCATGACGCTTCTGGCGCGCTTTCGCCAGAGCAACCGGCATACGCCGGTCATCATCCTCACCGCGCGCGACGAACTGCATGACCGCGTGCAGGGGCTGAACAGCGGCGCCGACGACTACATGCTCAAGCCCTTCGAGCCGCAGGAACTGGAAGCGCGCATTCGCGCCGTGATGCGCCGTAGCGGCCCGCACGGCGACGTGCCGCGCCCCGAAGTCACCTTGGGCGGCTTGCGTCTGTCGGGCGTGGATCGCCGCATCTTTAACGACGAGCGTCCGCTCGAACTGTCGCCGCGTGAATTCGCCGTGCTGGAAATGCTGCTGCTGCGTCATGGCCGCGTCGTCAGCAAGGCGCAATTGCAGGATCACCTGACACATTTCGGCGGCGATCTCGGCGATACGGCCATCGAAGTTTATGTGCATCGCGTGCGCAAAAAGCTCGAAAACACGCGTGTGGAAATCGTGACGGTGCGCGGCTTCGGCTATTTGCTTCAGGAGATCCGTCAGGCGACGTGACGTCCCGGCGGTAGAACGGTTTGCGACTTCCCACCCGGCGCGCGGGCGATCAGCGTTTCGCCCGCGAAGATTGGCTCGATCTGGCGCGATCTAAGGCCACCGAAGTTCCCGCGTCACCGAGCCTGCGGCGCACGCTGTTGCGCCGCCTGGCCGCGCCGCTGTCCCTGCTCGCGCTGATGAGCGGCCTGATGGCGTACTGGCTCGCGTGGCAGTACACGCAGCACGTGGTGGACCGTTCTCTCGCGGATCTCGCCACCGCCATCTCCAAGCAGATTCAGCTCGCGGGCGTCGATGCCCCCGTCACCGTTCCGCCGCTCGCCCAGGCGATGTTCTCCGATCCGGTGGAGCAGCTCGTCTATCGCATCAGCACGGGCGACCAGGAAATTGCCGGCGAGCCCGATCTGCCGCTGACCGGCACCGCCGTGCGGCGCATCCACTATGCATACGTTTTCGAAACGCACTATCAGGGCGTGAGCGTGCGCGCCGCGCAAGTGCGCGTGCCGCAGCCGACGGGCAATCCTATCGTGGTCGAAGTGGCGCAGCGCGTGGGCTCGCGCTACAGAATCGCGGTGGAGTTTCTCTTCGCGATCATGATGCCGCTGCTGCTTTTGCTGCTCGCAGGCTGGGTGATCGTATGGCGCGTGGTAAATCAGCAATTGAACCCGCTCACCGATCTCGCCGACACGCTCAACCAGCAGACCCACATCTCGCTCGAACCCGTCGACGAAACCTTCGTGCCAAGCGAAATCCGTCCGCTCACGAGCGCCATGAACGGCTTGCTCGTGCGCCTTCAGGCCGCGCTCGATGCACAACGCAAATTCATCGCCGATGCCGCGCACCAATTGCGCACGCCGCTTACCGCCGTCAAGCTGCACGCAGAGCAAGCGCTTAGTTCGCGCGATCCGGCGAAGGCCATCGAAGCGGTGAAGGAACTGCGCGCATCGGCGGATCGCGCGGTGCGTTTGTCGAATCAACTGCTTTCGCTCGCGCGCGCCGAACCGGGCGAACAAGCCGCGCGTTTCACCGACTTCGATCTCGCCACGCTCGCGTTCGAAACCGGCGCGGAATGGGTGCCGCGCGCGTTGTCGGCGGGCGTGGATCTGGGCTTTCAGCGTCTCGACGACCCCGACAACGAACATCCGATGATGGCGCGCGGCAATATCGTGCTGACGCGCGAGGTGATCGCGAATCTCATCGACAACGCGCTCAAGTATGTGCCGCCGTCGCGTCATGAAGGTTCGCGCATCACGCTGACCATCGGCGACTGGCACGATGCGCAAGGCAAGCGTTTCGGCGAAGCGGTCATCGAGGACAACGGTCCCGGTGTGCCGCCGGATCAGCAACCCGATCTCTTCAAGCGCTTCTTTCGTGGCGACGGTCAGATGGTGGAAGGCGGCGCGGGACTCGGGCTCGCCATCGTTCACGACATCATCTCGCTGCACGGCGGCACGGTGCATTACGAAGACGCTCCGGAAGGCGGCGCGCGCTTCATCGTGCGTATGCCGCTCAAGGACGGCGCGGCGCCAGCCGCCGCAAAATAAAAAGCCACGGCATGATTCCATGCAGTGGCTTCTTTACCATGGCGTTGCAAGCGCCTATTTCTTCAGCGCGAGCATGGTTCCGCGACACTTCTTCGCGCCGCAACGGCACTCGTATTCTTTCTTGAGCTTCTTGGTGATGCGGCCTTCGATCACGAGGCCGTAGTCGTAATTGAGCTCTTCTTCCGGCTCGATGTCGCGCAGGGCGTGGATGAACACGCGCCCTTCCACTTCCTCGGCTTCGCAATTCGGCTTGCACGAATGATTGATGTATTTCGCGCTGTTGCCGTCGATCTTGCCGTCGATCACGCTGCCGTCGTCGAGCGCGAAGTAGAACGTGTGATTCGGCTCATCCGGATTGTGCGGATGCCGGCGCAGCGCTTCCTTCCACGAGATACGCTCGCCCTTGTATTCCATCACCTGCTCACCCGCCGCGATGTGCTTCACGGCGAATACGCCCTTGCCATGTACTCCCGAGCGGCGGACGGTGATCCTGCGTGAACTCATCGAACGAATCCTTAATAAACGAGGTGTGGGGTTGGCTTCATGTCCACTTCGTCTTGGATCGTCTCGACGAAAGCGGATAAAAAAAACGCGGTGGCCGCTGAGGCGCCGCGTTGGCATGGTTGAACGTGCTGTTCAACTCAATCGTTATCGTACACTCCCGGGCCGCTGTCGAACAACTGGCCCGTGAGTATCCGTGGGTATCGACTGATGATGTTGGTTAGCGCTGGCCGAACGCCACGTCGCCGAACAGGTTCTTCAGTTCGCGCGGCTGCGAGCGCCAGTATTGCGGCGGCGCCGTGACGGTCGCGCCGAGCTCGGCGGCGGCGTGCCACGCCCAGCGTGGATCGTACAGCGCGGCCCGCGCGATGGCGACGAAGTCCGCCTTGCCGCTACCAACGATCGCTTCGGCCTGCTGCGGCTCCGTGATGAGACCGACCGCGATGGTCGTCACGCCCGTGGCTTCCTTGACCGCCTGTGCGTACGGCACCTGATAGCCCGGCCCGAGCGTGATCTTCTGCAGCGGCGATACGCCGCCCGACGAGACATCGATCCAGTCGACATCGCGCTTCTTCAGTTCCGCCGCGAACGCGATCGTGTCCTCGATGGTCCAGCCGCCCTCGACCCAATCCGTCGCGGACACGCGCACGCCGACGGGCTTGTCGGCGGGAAACGCGGCGCGCACTGCCTCGAAAATCTCGAGCGGATAACGCATGCGATTTTCGAGCGAACCGCCGTATTCGTCGGTGCGCTGATTGGCGAGCGGCGACAGAAACTGATGCAGCAGATAACCATGCGCCGCATGCACTTCGATGCCGTCGATACCAAGCCGCGCCGCCCGTTTCGCCGATGCGACGAACGCTTCCTTCACGCGAATGAGGCCGGCCGCATCGAGCGCGAGCGGCGGCGTCTCGCCTTCCTTGTGCGGAATGGCCGAAGGTGCATGCGTCATCCAGCCGCCGTCGGCAACCGAGATCAGCTGGCCGCCATCCCACGGCTTGTTGCTCGACGCCTTGCGGCCCGCGTGCGCGAGCTGCATGGTCACGGCGATATCCGAATACTGGCGGATGGCCGCGAGGACCGGACGCAGCGCGGCTTCGGTCGCGTCGTCCCAGAGACCGAGATCGCCAGGCGTGATGCGGCCATCAGGCTCGACCGCGGTCGCCTCGATGACGAGCATGCCCGCGCCCGAGAGCGCGAGTTGGCCCAGATGGATCATGTGCCACGCGGCGGCCTCGCCGCGTTCGGCGGAGTACTGGCACATCGGCGAAATGACGATGCGATTGGGAAGCTGAAGGCTGCGTAAGGTCTTGGGAGTGAAAAGCGCGCTCATGTCGAAGGCTCGGTGAGAAAAGATGCGATCGAGAATAGCATCGGGATTTCTTCCGTGCAGGATGCATGCGGTGCCACCCGCCGCAATCCGCGCCTTGACCTTCATCCCTGACGTTCGGTGCAGGGAAACTTGTCGAGCCATTCGTGGAACATGGCGCGCGCCGCGCGTTCGAGGGCGGGACCGTGGCGCGCCGTCTCTTCACGCAGCGTGACGGCCGTGGCGCCGCTCCTGGCGATATCCGCGGGATAGGTGACGAGCCAGCTCTCGAACCGGTCTGGCAGCACTTCGGGATGGCACTGCAGCGCAAGCACATGCTCGCCCCACGAGAACGCCTGATGCGCGCAAGCTTCCGTCGATGCAAGCAAGCTCGCGCCTTGCGGCAAATCGAAGGTGTCGCCGTGCCAGTGAAATACGGGAATGGGTTTGCCATCGGCTTCGAGATGACGCAGCGGCGACGCGCGCCCGGCGTCGGTCAGCGCAAGCGGCGACCAGCCGAGCTCCAGCTTTCCCGACGAATACACGCGCGCGCCGAGCGCACGCGCGATCAACTGCGAGCCAAGACAGATGCCGATAGTCGGCAAGCCCGCCGCAATGCGCTTTTCGAGCATCGACAAAAGCGGAGCCAGATGGGGATACTGCGCATCGTCGTAGGCGCCGATCGGCCCGCCGAGCACGACCATGAGCGATGCATCGAGCGGATCGGGCGCGTCTATGCGTCCGCGGCCCACGTCGAGATAACGCACGAGATGGCCGCGGTCGCCGAGGACCAGTTCGAGGCTGCCCAGATCTTCGAAATAGACGTGGCGAATCGCCAGGACTTCATGTTTCATCGGCGGGTTTCCGTGGCTCGGACTGCGGAGTAGAGACGAGCCGCGCCTCGCCAGGAGGCGCGACGCGCACAGTCTAACCGACTCGACGCGGCCTCACAGCGTACCTTTGCACCGATCGACCCGGGTTGTCCCGGGCCGTTGCCGTTCAGGCGATTTGCGCGAAGACCTTCCAGCTCTTCTTCTGCGTGGCGACGTCGGCTTCTTCGTATACCGAACAGTCGAGACGCAGATTGGTATCCGCCATGTCGATCTGAAGCAGTGCGCAATGATGCAGCACCTTCTTCGGATTCTTGCTCGGCTGGAAATGCGCGCACGACAGACACATCCGATGCGCCGGAATCTGCTGTTGTGTTTCGAGCTGCCGGATGGTCTTGAGCAAGCTGCGGTAAAGCGCCGCTTGCTCTTCCTCACGCAATGTGCCGACTGCCTTCGCGAGGAAGTCCGGCCATTGCAGCGCGCGCTTGGCGGCCGTGCGGCCGCGTGCGGTCAGACGCACCGCCAGTGCGCGACCGTCGTCGAGTGCACGGCGCTTTTCGACGAGCCCCTTGCCTTCGAGCGTGCTCACGGCGTCGCTGGTGGTCGCGGCGGTCAGCGCGGTTTCCCGTGCAATCTCGCCGAGGCGCATAGGCCCCTTGCGCTGCATCAGCAGTACGAGAATTTCACCCTGGGTTGGCGTAAGCCCCGCGCCTTCCGCCCATTCCCAGGCCTGGCTGCGCATCGCTGTGCTCAGCCTCAGCAGGCCGTGGGTCACCCGCCCCGTCGCCTGCTCTCCGTATAAACCTTCACTCATGATCTTTCGCTTGTTGTTCCGCTTATGGGTTTTGACGGCATGTTCGCTAACCAACGAACACCACGTCCCCTAAGCCGCCCCAGGAACCTGCTGCCTGTGCACTGCTGTCAGTATTCCAAAGACCGCCTTCAGGTCGTGGTCCCCGCCGTCTCAAAATTCAGGCGTACCAAGCCAATTCGCTTTGCCTGAATGGGGGACATGCAACCCTCTTCGTTATGCGCCATCTTGTCACCAGCCACTTCACCACCCTGCTCGACAATCTTGCTTTGGGTCCAAAGTGACCGGTTGCGGCGCTATGTTTTTGCCGACTATGACGCGCCGTCGGCAACGTCGCCATTCTAAGCGACCTAGAACAAACGTACACCTTAATTATTCACGCAAAACTGTGGATAACCCGTGGAAAAACGTAGCGTTTGGTTGTGAGCGAATTCTCGATAAGCCAAGGCATCTTTCGACCACCCTTTGTCTTATCCTTGGCCGCGCGCATCCATTCAACTTTGATTCACCGCCTTATCGTTTTTCCAATTCGTTGACCTTGCAGCGCTTTTTAACGTTTCCCATAGCGTCGCGCAGCCCTCGTTACCTTCTATTACGTAGGTATACGGACTTCTCACGGGAAACCTTAGAGATGCCGTAACGATTCACGTAACGTTCAGGCAACGAGCTTATTCCTAAGTTCCGCATGCACGCGTTTCATACACAACATAGCGAGACCGAAGTTTCAAAGCACGAAGGCCGTTTCGACTTTCATCGAAACGGCCTTTCGTCTTGATTCTCACTTCAATGCGTGTGTAAGGGCAGCGTCATGCGCGCCATTGCAGGCATTGCTGACGTACGGCTTCATGGAGCGACTTCTCTTTGTCGAATACACCGCGCAACCAAGTGGCGTCATTCATGCCACCGCGTGCAATGTCCGCGATTTGCGCGAGCGCCGCTTGCGAACCCAATGCTTCGGCATGCGGTGCAAGTACATCCAGCGTTGCGAGAATATCTTCGCCGATGGTGTGCCGCTCACCCGACTGCGGATGCACACAAGTGCCTTCCAGACCGAAGCGGCAAGCTTCGAAACGATTGAATGTGTAGACGAGGTAATCGTCTTCTTGCGGCGTAAGCGGTTTATCGAGCAGCAAATACCGCGACAACGTTTGTATATAGCAAGCAATCGCCGCAGCGCGATCGACAGAAAGTGGCGTATCCATCACGCGAACCTCGATGGTGCCGAAACCCGGCTTCGGCCGGATATCCCAGTAGAAGTCCTTCATGCTGTTCACGACGCCCGTGTGCACCATCTTCGAAAAGTATTCCTCGAAGCTGTCCCACGTGAGGACAAACGGCGCGCGTCCGGAAAGCGGGAACGCGAATACTGAATTGAGTCGTGCCGAATGGAAGCCGGTATCGACACCCTGTATATACGGCGACGATGCCGAAAGCGCTATGAAGTGCGGAATATAGCGCGACATCGAATGCAACAGAAACAGCGCGCTATTCGGGTCCGGACAGCCGATATGCACGTGCTGGCCGAACACCGTGAATTGCTTGGCCAGGTAGCCATAGAGTTCGGAGATGTACTGGAAGCGCGGCGCGTCGTAAATTTGCCGGTCGCTCCATTGCTGAAAAGCATGCGTGCCGCCACCGGCAAGGCCGACATTGAGTTGATCCGCCGCCGCGACCAGCGTATCGCGAATCTTGCGCAGGTCGGTGACGGCCTGTTCATGCGTCGTGCAGATGCCGGTCGAAAGCTCGATCATGCTTTCGGTGATTTCCGGCGTGATGTTGCCCGGAATCTCTTCGTCCTTGATGAGACGCATGAGGTCCGACGCGGCGCGGGTCAGATCGTAGTCGTGCGTATTGACGACCTGGATCTCAAGCTCCACGCCGAAGGTGAACGGCTCGGAGTCGATAAATGGTTCGAGTGCCATGACGCCTCTAAAAAATTCAATGCCCGTGCAGTGCGGTGCGGCGCCTATTCGCGCCGCTCGCCCACCGCCGACAGGCTACGGTACACCAGGAACGGCGACACGATTTGCAGCACGACGATCGAGCACATGACGATCGCGCGAAGCGTCGGGTCGTAGCTCGGATAAAGCACGTACATGTCGTCGACGAGCAGGTAGGCAAGCGCGGACATCGGCGTGAGCGCGACGCCCAACGCCGCGCCCTGCTTCCAGTCGAGCCCGCTCGGCTTCGCAAAAATCATCACGCCGGCCAGCTTGCCGATGAAGCGCGCGACGATCAGCGCGAGCGCCGCTACACCGCCAAGCGCGATATCGCGCCATTCGAACGACGTCAGTGTCAGCGCAAAAAGAATGACGGTCAGCAGCCATCCAGCGGAACCGAAATGCGTAGGCCAGAGTTGCGGCTTTTCATCAGCGTTCTTAACGATGATGCCTGCTGCAAGCAGCGCAAGAATGATCGACAGCTTGAAGATATGCGCGATCGCGATAGCCAGCAGCACGAGACCGAACAACGCGACGAAGGAGTGCTCGTCGTTCGCATTCAGACGCCGATACAGCAGGTTGCATGCACGCGCGAGCAGGAAGGCCAGCACGAGCGAACCGATCAGCAGATAAAGCGGCTGCAGAATGGTTGCAAACGCATTGCCGTAAATTTCCTGATGCAACACGCCGGCCGCGAGCTTTTCGACGATCACCGCGTACATGCTGTTCAACGCGGTCAACGTGAGAAGACGCTGCGTGACCTGTCCTTCGGCGCGCAATTCGGTCTTCAATTGGATGACCATTGCGGGCGACGTCGCCATGGCGATGGCCGCGATGACGATCGAAGGCATTGTCGGCACGTTGCATAACATCAACGCAATCAGCACGAAGCCGAAGGTAAGCGTGGCTTCGGCGATGCTCGACAGAATCAGATACGGATTGCGGCGGATCCAGCGCAAATCGAGCCGGCCGCCGAGTTCGAAGAGCAATAGCCCGAGCGCGACATCCAGCAGAGGCCGTGAGATGGCGCCTGCGCTTACGTCGATCACACCGAGTCCCGCGTTACCCGCGATCAGCCCGATGACCGCATAGCCCGTGATACGCGGCAGACGCCATGCGCGCCAGAGCAATTCTCCGGCGAGGCCGGCGGTGACGAGCGCAAGACCTGCCCAAAGAATGGCATTGGGTTCGAGCGGCCAGGCGGGCAAAAACGAAAAGGCCGAATTCATCGTGTTTGCTTCTCCTTCGTTGCAGCAGAGGATGCACGTTCTGTTGCGTGACTTTGCGCGCGCGGCGCATCCGAGCGGCTCGCCTGTTCAGGCGAATGAGTTCATTCAAATGAAACGAAAGCGAACGAACACGGCGTCACGGAACCAGCCGTGCACGAATTAGACGACGCACCCGGCTCGCCATCGCGCGGCTTACGACTCGCGCGCATTGAGATGGTGACGGATGCGGGCAAGACAAGCGGCGCTTGCCCGGAGGCGGGCCGACGGCCAGACGACAGCGCGGCCCTGGTTGATCAGATTCGTGGCGCGCGCTCATCGTTCCGTTGAAGCGGTCGCCGTCTGAACGGCGCGACGCGGGAAGAAGCGCGATTGTGCCATACCTCGATGACCGTGACAGGGAAGTCCAGGCTCATGATTTTAATGAAGTAAAAGCGACAGCCGCGCACGCGTGAAGGCGGCAAGGCTGACCGGCCGGCGGTTTGCGGATTCCGTTTCTCTCTTCCGATAGCCTCTGTGTCAGGTGTTTACAGGTTTACTGTATATACATGTAGTAGTAGTTAACAAGCACCTGCCTCACCTGTGGATAAGACGAATTTCTCCTTTCCAAACAAGCGATTGTGGAAAGCAGAACGCAGCGGTAAACATGTTCAGGCATGGCGGTCAACTTTGAACAACTTTCGGGACGCTCGGGCACTTGCGCGGGTTGTCCCGTTTACGTGCACAACGAGTCCACAACTCGTTCTTCGGTAAACCCGGGTCTTATCCACAACCCGGCTTGGATAACTACGTTGCGTCGAATTGACCGTGACGCAGCGCTCGCAATAAAAAGCGCGCGGGATCGATCGACTCGGCGAGTTCGCGTTCGATGACCCAAGGTTCGCCTTCGATCTGCGAGACGATGAGTTCCGCGGCGAGCGTCGCCCAGACGAGCCCGCGCGAACCGAAGGCAAACGCGCCATACAAACCCGGCATGCGCGGCAGGTCGAGCGGCCACGCGCCTTTGAGGCGGGCGGCGTCGGCGCGCGCGGCGGCTGCATCGGCGAACTGGCCGATCATCGGCATGCGGTCGCTCGTCACGCAACGGAACGCGACGCGGCCTTGCTTCACATGCGCCGTCGCTTGCAGTGCCGGAAGCATGGCTCCAACGCGCTCGATGTTTTCCCGATGCCCTGCGTCACGAACTTCGATATCGGGATCGTCGATGTCATAGGTCGCGCCGATCAGCGTGCCTCGTTCGCCCAAAGGCACCGCATAACCTTCGCCGATGACGGGAACGCGCAATCCATCGAGCGTGGTGCTGTCCAGGACGCTGAGTTGTCCGCGCACGCTGCTCGTCGTTGCATCATCGAGATGTGCGAGTCGCGCAGCTTCATGCGCGTTCGCCAGCACGAGAATCGGCGCTCGCGCGACCTCCGCGTCGTGCGTGTCGAAGACGCGCCAGTTGTCACCATCACGTTCGATGCGCGCCACTTCCGTGTTCATTCGCGTCGTCAGCGCGGCGCCGGCATCGGCAAGCTGCGCCGCGCAGACCGATGCCGGCGAGATCGCGCCGCCGTGCGGGAAGAACCATCCGCCGCGCGCGACATCCACGCCTGCGATACTCGATGCATCGGCGCTGGATACCGAACTCACGTAGTCGCGCGGATACGCGAAACGGGCGATGGCGTCGGCGATCGCGGCGGCGTCTTCGGGCGTGTCCGCGATTTGCAGCAAGCCATCGCGGCTACGTTGCAAGTCGTATGAGCGCGCTTCGAGCGCTTGCCACTGACTCAGCGCGAACAAAAAGCCCGCACGGGTGAGCCGCGCGGCGACGCTGTCATCGCGCCAGACGATGGGATGAAACACGCCAGCCGGATTGCCCGACGCGTCGCGCGCGGGCAGCGCGTGCCGGTCGATGAGCGTGACATGCCAGCCGCGCGCCGCGAGACGCGATGTCATTGCAGAGCCCGCGAGTCCCGCGCCGATCACGATGGCTTCGCGCGACTGGACAGCGGACGCGCGCGGCGGTTCGTGACGACGCACGCGCCAGCGAGGGGCGAAGCGCGCGCTTCGGTCGTCGGCACACGTGAAACCCGAAGCCTCCAATGCGCGTCGCAACGAGGCGGCGTCCGCGATGTTCGTCGCCGATACGGTTGCGTCATCGCCCGCAAGCCGCACGATGCCCTTGCACAACCATTGCGGATTGTCGAAGGCGGCGGCGTCGAGATGGAAAGCATCGGCGCGCAGCCACAGTCTCGACAGCATGTCGTTCGGATCGCCGATGGCGAGCGTCAGCACCAGGCGCCCTGCATCGAATTCGAGCCGATGCATGCCGGAGACGCGCATCGGCCAGGCGTTTATCAGTGCGTCCGCGAGCGCGTCGCCGTTCTTCGACGGCGCTGCATCGAGCGCATGCAACGGCGCGATGACGACTACATGCAGACGTTCGCAACGCGCGTTGTCATCGCGCCAACGTCGCCAGATGTCGAGAACGCGGTTGGTGTGCGCGAATTCCGTATCGACGAAAGTAAAGACGCGCCGATGCCGCCAGCGCGCGGGAAGATCGTGCAGCTCGAAAAGCTTGTCCGTAGGCAACGATGATTCGGTCATGCGAAAAGGAAAGTAAATCGAAGGCGTCCGCTATACCGGACGAAGACGGCAAGACATCGAGCATGTACTAGACAGACGGCGCTTTGGCCGCATGCAAGGCGTTGGGCATCGTGCCTTCGAGCGCAATCGGTTCGACCGCGTGACCGGCGGCGCGCCATGCTTCGAAACCGCCGAAGAGCGGCGCGACATCGTCGAAACCATGCGCGATCAGGTCTTTTGCCGCCAGCGCCGCGGATACTTCGTTCGGACAATCGCAGTAGGTCACGATCTTGAGATCGCGCTCGATGCCCGCAAGCTGCGCCGCGATGCCGCCGTGATCGAGCAGCAGCGCGCCCGGAATGGCATACGGGTCCATCGCGCGACGCTCGCCGCGACGAACATCGATGACGAGCGGCCGTGGTTCACTCGCAAGCAACGCGCGCAACTCCGCAACCTCGATGCGCGCCATGCGCAGGCGTCGCAACAACGTGACGCGGCGCCACCAGCGCGCGCCGAGATATAGCGCGAGCACGACGACCGCGAATGCCAGGACGCCGCGACCGAGCCAGTCGAGCAGGGCGAGCGCTTTATCGACGAGATCGGCGAACATCGCGCCGAATGTCACGCCGAGTCCCGACCAAAGGATCGCGCCGAGTGCGTCATAAAACAGAAAGGTGCCGAAGCCGACGCCGGTCGCGCCCGCCACGGGAATGGCCAGCGTTGAAAGGCCGGGGATGAACTTGGATACCGCGAGAATACGCACGCCGAAGCGGCCGAAGAAGTCGAGACTGCGGTTCACGCACGTGTCGCGCGAGATGGAAAGCTTGCACAGAACGCCCAGCACGCGGCTGCCATAACGGCGTCCGAGCCAGAACCAGAGGGTGTCGCCGAGCAACGCGGCGGTGCTTGCGACCACCACGATAGCGACGAGCGGCGCGAATGCGGAGGCGGGAAACATGGCCGTGAGACCGCTTCTTCCGAGGCTCGCGGTGACTGCGATGGCGCCCGTCAGAACCAATGTGGGCAAGGCTGGCAGCGGCAGACCGAGGCATTCCAGCAGAACGTTGGCAAAAACCAACGGCAGCCCGTATTCGATGATCAGCTCGCGTAGCATGGACCGCACCCCGGAGTTCTATGCTCAAAAAAACCGCCCGCAAGCCCGGAAAATATAAGGGTAAATCTTTGAAACCCTTGTCCTGATTGGGTTTGCGCTGCGCTATCATACCAAGCGCCGCGTATAGAGGCGGCGCGAGGGCAATGAAGCGAAGCATGGCCGTAGAAGTGGCGCGAAAGAACGCCAGTTCGTCGCAAAGGCGCGCCGGAAGGCCGTCCCTACTCGACTGCACGGCCCGCGCACGTATAATCGGCGCGTTCGCGCTGTTCGTGTCAACCTAAACTGATAAAGGAACCTTAATGAACAAACAGGAATTGATCGACGCCGTAGCCGCTCAGACCGGCGCAAGCAAAGCTCAAACCGGCGAAACGCTGGACACCCTGCTCGAAGTGATCAAGAAGGCTGTCTCGAAAGGTGACGCAGTGCAGTTGATCGGCTTCGGCAGCTTCGGTTCGGGCAAGCGCGCAGCGCGCACCGGCCGTAATCCGAAGACGGGCGAGTCCATCAAGATTCCGGCCGCAAAGACGGTGAAGTTCACGGCTGGCAAGGCATTCAAGGACGCAGTGAACAAGCGGTAAGTTTCTTGCCGATTGTGGCGCTACGCGCTCTTAGCGCGGCGCCTCGGAATCAGGTTAATCCGCGTGCGCGCAGACAGACCGCAGCAACACATAAACCCGCCTTCGGCGGGTTTTTTTTCGCGCGCTCGACTCGTGCGGTTTGGCTTAGTGCGTGTGGCCGTCGCAGCCGCAATCCGGACCGTGCTCGTGATCGTGATCGCCGTGTTCATGCTCGTGATCGTCGATATCCCATGCAGGAAACGGATCGTTCAGATGCCGCCAGCCGTCCGAGCCGAGCAGCCATTCCTCGTCGGTGAGCAGGCATGCATCGAAGTTGGCGTCCCATGCCGCCACGTCGAGATCGAGGCCGATCAGCACCAGCTCTTGCCTGCGATCGCCAACGCTGTTGTCATCCGGGTCACCGAACCATTCCGCGACGATATCCGCTTCGAGCTCGGGATCGTCCGTTGGCCATTCGCTGCGATCCTGCGCCGCCCACCACACGCCCGCCGGACCATGCCGCAGCGTCCCGCCCGCTTGCGACAACGCCCCGCCCACTTCGCTTCTCGTGGCGAGCCAGAAGAATCCCTTGGCGCGCAACACGTCCGTCCATTCGCGATGCAGCAGTTCCCACAGTCTTTGCGGATGAAAAGGCCGGCGCGCGCGATAGACGAGATGCCCGACACCCGACGCATCCGGCTCGCCGTTCGAAGGATGCTCGTCGTTGAGAATTGCGAGCCAGCCAGGCGCGCTTGCCGTGTTGTCCAAATCGAAGCGGTTCGTATCGAGCACGTCGGCTATGGGCGCCTTGCCTGACTGCGTCTGCACCTGAAGCGCGCGCGGATTGAGCGCATGAAGAATGCTCGCGAGCGTTTCGAGCGCCTCTTCGTCGACGAGGTCGATCTTGTTGATCACGATGACATCGCAGAATTCGATCTGCTCGATGAGCGACTCGACCACCGTCCTGCCTTCGTCGTGCGCGTCATCGTGCGATGCAAGGCCGCGTTGCGCGAGCGAATCCGTCGATGCGTAATCGCGCAGGAAGCTCGCCGCATCGATCACGGTGACGAAGGTATCGAGCACGGCCTGACCGCCGAGCGTCGCTTGCTCGTCGTCGCCGAAAGCAAGTTGCTCCGCGATATCGAGCGGGTTCACGAACGGCGGCAGCTCGACGACGATCGCATCGAATCGCTGCTGTTCGGCAAGCGCTGCGATGTCTCGCTCGATTGCTTCGACCGGGTCCGCTTCGTGAGCGACGCTAACGGCGCCAACGCGCACGCCTTCATCGTTGGCGAGCATGGCATTGACGAGCGCGGACTTTCCCGCGCCGGTGAATCCGGAAATCACGGTGATTGGGAGTGGCGTTGAGTTCATTGCGATGATGACCGGCGAGCGGCATTTGGGAGGCAGGCGGACACGCGGCAAACGGCAAGCCCGCGCACAGGCGAAGCGACACGCCGGACAATGGTCAACGGTGCGCGCTGTCGGAGAAGGGATTTTGCATCAAATGCAGATGAAAGGCGCAAGGACGCAAGCGCCTGAGCGCCGGGCCGAACTTACTTGGAAGCCTGAAGCAACTTCCAGCGACGCAGGATATCGATGATCTGCGAGGAATACTTGTCGCGCAATGCGGGTGTTTCGGAATGGTAAGCACCGACGGCCTGCCACGAATTGCCATACTTGTTCATCTTCTGGCGCAGATGCCATGCGGCCACGTACACGGCCTTGCAGGGTTCCATCAGCGTGCCGCTGGAGATACCGTATTGAGCCAGCGTGTTGAGATGAATCGAGTTGATCTGCATCAGACCGTAGTCGGTCGAGCCGTTGGCGTTCTTGTTGATGGCGTCGGGTTTGTTGTGCGATTCCTGCCAGGCGATGGCGCGCAAGATGAGCGGATTGACCTTTTGATACTTCGCTGCCTCGTCGAAGCAGTCGGCGTGTGCGGAAGCAGCCGCGAGCATCACGCCGCCGGCCATCGCAAGTAATCGCAGGAATCTCTTCATCTTCTTTCTACTCCATCCGCCCACGCGGAAAAGCGTCACGCCGCCATTTCGGCGACCGGGCGCCTAACGTCATTCATCCGCGTCGGCGCCAGTCAAAGCACGCTCGCAGCCGTATGGCATCGGGAAAACCCACCCCCGATGTCGCCGCCCGGAATGCGGAACCGCCCGTATCATACCCGCTGAAGTTTGACGCCATAAGTTAGCCACCAGACATACACCCCGGCGAGGGCGCGCCATAGGTCAGCCGTTTTCCGCCAGCCGCGCGGCGGAAGGCGTTCTTAAACGTCTGAATAATAAGACTTCGAGTCGGGTTACAATTCGTCTCCCGCGCGCATGGGCCAGCCTGTGAAGGCTTCACAGGCGGTTTATCGGCAAGTTCGTTGAAAGCTTGAGAGCGGCGGAATTCAGTAAGCGAAGGCGGCTAGAGAAAATTCTGGTCTTGAACGATTTTTTGAATAATTTCGTTACGCGTTGCTGCTATCGTCACAATTTTTTGAAATGATCGTCGCCCGGGCAAGCTAGCCCGGAAACGATCGGCGGCGCCTCTGCTTGACGAGCGGTGCTGCCTTAGCGGGCTTTACCCGAGAAGTTCGCTTAGACAACACATTCATGAGAAGACAACCTATCGCACTGCGTCGCATCGCGACGGCACTGCTGGCGGCGGGACTTATCGTCGCGCAAGCCGCGCACGCGCAAGTGACATTGAATTTCGTCAACGCCGATATCGACCAGGTCGCAAAGGCGATCGGCGCCGCCACTGGCAAGACAATCATCGTCGATCCCCGGGTGAAGGGGCAGTTGAACCTCGTCTCGGAAAATCCGGTACCCGAGGATCAGGCGCTGAAGACATTGCAAGCCTCACTGCGCATGCAGGGTTTTGCGCTGGTGCAGGATCACGGTGTATTGAAAGTCGTGCCCGAGGCCGACGCCAAGCTGCAGGGCGTGCCGACCTATGTCGGCAACTCGCCTGCCGCGCGAGGCGATCAGGTCATCACGCAGGTGTTCCAGTTACGCAATGAATCGGCCAATAACATTTTGCCGGTGTTGCGCCCGCTGATCTCGCCGAACAACACCATCGCGGCCTATCCCGGCAACAACACGCTCGTGGTCACCGACTACGCCGACAACGTGCGGCGGATCGCCGGAATCATCGCGGGTATCGATACCGCCGCCGGGCGCGAGGTGGACTTGGTCCAGCTGAAGAACGCGAACGCAATCGACGTGGCCGACCAGATGAACAAGCTGCTCGACCCCGGCACGATCGGCAGCACGGACGCCACGCTCAAGGTCGTCGTCACCGCCGACCCGCGCACCAACTCGCTCATGTTCCGCGCTTCCAGCAGCGCGCGGCTCGAAGCCGCGAAAACGTTAGCGAAGAAGCTGGACTCGCCGACTTCGCAGCCGGGCAACATGCACGTCGTGGCGTTGCGCAACGCCGACGCCACGCGTCTTGCCAGGACCCTGCGCGGCATGATGGGCAAGGGCAACGGCAGCAGCAACGACAACTCGTCGAGCAATTCGAACTCGAACTCGTCGAATTCGTTCGGCCAGAGCGGCGGGCTCGGCAATTCGTCGAACTCCACCGGCACGTCGGGCGTGCCGCCGTTGCCAGGCGGTTTTGGCGGCAACAGCAGTTCGGGCAGCGGCAGTAACCCGATGTCGGGATCGGGCGGCAATCGCGACAGCGGTTTCTCGTCGAACAAGGACAGCGACAACGGCAACGACTCGGGCGGCGGCATGATCCAGGCGGATTCGGCGACGAATTCGCTCATCATCACCGCAGCGGACCCGGTCTATCGGAACCTGCGCGCCGTGATCGACCAGCTCGACGCGCGCCGCGCGCAGGTCTATATCGAAGCGCTGATCGTCGAACTCTCGGCCACCACCGGGGCCAATCTCGGCATTCAATGGCAGGGTCTGCTGCTTTCGAACGGCGGCAACAACGCGGTGTACGGCAGCACGAGCTTTGGCTCGGGCAATACCAACATCTTCGATTTGACCGTGCAGGGCGCAGCCGTCGCGCAAAACACGTCGGCGATCACCGCTTCGACGGGTCTTTTGGCGAACGGCCTGAACATCGGCTTGCTGCACCGCTTCGGCAATCTGTTCGGCCTCGGCGGTCTCTTGCAGGCGTTGTCCACGTCCGCCGACGCCAACATCCTCTCCACGCCAAACCTGATCACGCTCGACAACGAGGAAGCGAAAATCGTCGTCGGCCAGAACGTGCCGGTGGTGACGGGCTCCTACGCCACGCCGACCGCCAACGCCGCGACGTCGGTGACGGCGTTCAACACGTTCGACCGCCGCGACGTCGGCGTGACCTTGCACGTCAAGCCGCAGATTACCGACGGCGGCGTGCTCAAGATGCAGATCTATCAGGAAGATTCGAGCGTCGATGCCACGACCAAGACCGATCCGGGCGGCGTGACCATCAACACGCGCTCCGTGCAGTCGACTATTCTCGCGGACGATGGCGAAATCGTCGTGCTGGGCGGCTTGATGCAGGATCAGTACAACAATAACAACAGCAAGATTCCGCTTCTGGGCGACATCCCGTTCATCGGCAGCCTGTTCCGCAGCGAAAGCAAGACGCGCACGAAGACCAACCTGATGGTGTTCCTGCGCCCAGTGATCGTGCGCGATCAGGCGACGGCTTCGCAGATCGCCAACACGCGCTACGACTACATGCGCCAGCAACAATACGGCTCGACCACGGACAACCGCCTGATTCGCGATCAGAACGTGCCGGTCATGCCGCCGAAGCCGCTTGGACCGAGCGAAGGCGGTGGCGCCCCGGCCCAAAATCTGCTGGACTGGAGCAACCTGACGCGCGGTACGCCGAGCACGACGCTGCCCCAGGACCCGAACGCGGGTCCCGCGCCGCAGCCGTATCAGCAAGCGCCGCAGCGTTCGGAGTTGCCGCAGCCGCAGCAGCCGCCGTACGGCAATGCGCCAACCAATTACGCGGTGCCCAACAATCAGCCGAGCACCACGCCGCTGGATAACAGTTCGAACAATTCGAACAGTTCGTCAGGAGCACGGCCGTGAATACGCTGAACGCCGAAGCCGATCGCACGAATCTCGCCCACAACGCTGAAGCGCCGGCCGCAGCGTCGCCGCTCGCGGCCAGGCTCGTGCCTTACAGCTTCGCGCGAACCGGGCAGATACTGCTCGCGCATCAGCATGCGGACAACATCGAGGTTTGGATCAGCGAGCGCACGTCCGACGCCGCGCTCGCGGAGGTCGCGCGCAATTTCGGCGCGCTGTCCATCCAGCGCAAATCCGCCGATGAACTGGCCGCCGCCATCAATTCCGCCTATGCGCGCAACGACGGTAGCGCGGCGCAGGTTGTCGGCGAAGTGGAGGGCGAAGTCGATCTCTCGCGCCTGATGCAGGACATTCCGGAAGTCGAGGACCTGCTGGAATCGGAAGACGACGCGCCGATCATCCGCATGATCAACGCGCTTCTGACGCAGGCGGCGCGCGAACAGGCGTCGGACATACATATAGAGCCGTTCGAGAACGCGTCGGTCGTGCGTTTTCGCGTGGACGGTACGTTGCGCGACGTCGTGCGCCCGAAGAAAGCGCTGCACGGCGCGCTGATCTCGCGGATCAAGATCATGGCGCAGCTCGATATCGCCGAAAAACGTCTGCCGCAGGACGGGCGCATTACCTTGCGCGTGGGCGGGCGTCCCGTCGATGTGCGCGTGTCGACGCTGCCGACCGGACACGGCGAACGCGCGGTGCTGCGTCTGCTCGAAAAAGACGCGCAACGCCTGAACCTCGAAAAGCTCGGCATGGCGCGCGACACGCTCGTCAACTTCGACAAGCTGATCGGCCGTCCGCACGGCATCGTGCTCGTCACCGGGCCGACGGGCTCGGGCAAGACCACGACGCTTTATGCGGCCATGTCGCGGCTTGAGACCACCACCACCAACATCATGACGGTGGAAGATCCGATCGAATACGACTTGTCGGGTATTGGCCAGACGCAGGTGAACGAGCGCATCGGCATGACCTTCGCGCGCGCGCTGCGTTCCATTTTGCGGCAGGACCCGGACATCATCATGATCGGGGAAATTCGCGACCTGGAGACGGCGCAGATCGCGGTGCAGGCGTCGCTCACGGGTCACCTGGTGCTTGCGACCTTGCACACGAACGACGCCGCTTCGGCCGTCACGCGTCTCACCGATATGGGCGTGGAGCCGTATCTGCTCGCATCGTCGCTGCTCGGCGTGCTGGCGCAGCGGCTCGTGCGGCAACTGTGTCCGGTGTGCAAGGAAGAGCGCGTCGAGGAAGACGGCGTGACGCATTGGCATCCGGTGGGCTGCGACCGCTGCGGCCAGTCGGGTTACGCGGGACGCCGCGGCGTCTACGAACTTCTGCTGATGGACGATGAAATCCGTCCGCTGATCCACCGCAACGCCGCCGATGCCGAAATTCTCGCGGCGGGCCGCAAGCAAGGCATGCGCACGCTGCGCGAGGACGGCAACCGCTGGCTGGCGACCGGCGTGACGTCGCTCGAAGAAGTGCTGCGCGTGACGGGCGGAGATTAACGCGTATGCCGGCTTTCCGTTTCGAAGCGATCGACCACGCGGGCAAGACGCAAAAGGGCGTGCTCGATGCCGACAGCGCCCGCGCCGCGCGCAGCCAGTTGCGCACGCAAGGTCTGACGCCGCTTATCGTCGAGGCGGCGGGTACGCGGACGCGCGGCGAACGGCAGCAACGCCTTTCGCTCGGGCGGCGTCTGTCGCAGCGCGAGCAGGCCATTCTCACGCGTCAGCTCGCGAGCCTCTTGATCGCGGGTTTGCCGCTCGGCGAAACGCTCGCGGTCCTGACCGAGCAGTCCGAGCGCGATTACATCCGCGAACTCATGGCCGCGATCCGCGCCGAAGTGCTCGGCGGGCATTCGTTCGCCAATGCGCTGGCGCAGCATCCGAAAGACTTCCCCGAGATCTATCGCGCGCTCGTCGCGGCGGGCGAGCATACCGGCAAGCTGGGTCTCGTGCTCTCCCGTCTCGCGGACTACATCGAGCAACGCAACGCGCTGAAACAGAAGATCATTCTGGCGTTTACGTATCCGGGTATCGTGACGATCATCGCGCTTGGCATCGTCACGTTTCTTTTGAGTTATGTCGTGCCGCAGGTCGTGAACGTGTTCGCCAGCACCAAGCAGGCGCTGCCCGTTCTCACCGTGATGATGATGGCGCTCTCCGCGTTCGTGCGGAATTACTGGTGGGCCATGCTGGTCGGCGTCGCGCTTTTCGCGTGGATCGTCAAGAGCATTCTCGCGCGGCCCGGGCCGCGCATGGCGTTTGACCGCTGGCTGCTCACCGCGCCGCTCATCGGCAAATTGGTGCGCGGCTATAACACCGTGCGCTTTGCCAGCACGCTCGCCATTCTGACGGCCGCCGGCGTGCCGATCCTGCGCGCGCTGCAGGCCGCGGGCGAAACCCTGAGCAACCGGGCAATGAGCAATAACGTCGACGACGCCATCGTGCGCGTGCGCGAAGGTTCGTCGCTATCGCGCGCGCTCGGCAACACGAAGACGTTTCCGCCCGTGCTGGTGCATCTGATCCGCTCCGGCGAAGCCACCGGCGACGTCACCACCATGCTCGATCGCGCCTCCGAAGGCGAAGCGCGCGAACTCGAACGTCGCACGATGTTCCTGACGAGTCTGCTCGAACCGCTGCTCATTCTGGCGATGGGCGGCGTCGTGCTGGTGATCGTGCTCGCGGTGATGCTGCCGATCATCGAACTGAACAATCTGGTGCAGTAATGAACAGCCTGCAAATTCGCCTGATATCGCTCGCCGCCCTCGCGCTCTTTTGCGTGACCGTGACGTACTGGGTCGTCACGCTGACCTCGCGGCAGACCGCGCCCTTGCCCGCTGCCGCCGCCACGCGCACGCCGTCGGTGGAACAGGCCGCGACTATATTCGGCGGACAACTGGAACGGCAAGCGAATCAGGATGTGCATCTGTTCGGCATCCTGGCCCTGCAGCACGGCGCGGCGGCTATCGTCAGTTATGGCGGCGAGCCGGCCCGCGCGATCTCGCTCGGCGGTCCGCTCACGCAAGGCGTGAAGCTTTCGGAAGTGCGCGCGCGTTCGATCATCATCGATCGTAACGGCTCGAAGTCGGAGATCTTCCTGCCGCAGATGCCTCCTGGACCGACGATCTACGTGCGCTAAAGCGCCGCGCGGCGGGTTCGTTCGCGTGTTCATGCGAACGCGCTCGCTAGAATGCTCGGCGGGAATTTTCAATAACAGCGGGCGCAAGCCCCGGATTCATATCAAGAGGTAGTAGTCATGCAATTGTGGACACAACGCCGCATGAACGTTGCAAAGGCGCGCCGTCAGGGCGGCTTCACGCTGATCGAAATCATGGTGGTGATCGCCATTCTCGGCATTCTCGCCGCGCTTATCGTGCCGAAGATCATGAGTCGTCCGGACGAGGCGCGCCGCGTCGCCGCGAAACAGGACATCGGCACCATCATGCAGGCGATGAAGCTGTATCGCCTGGACAACGGCCGTTATCCGACGCAAGAGCAGGGTTTGCGCGCGCTGATCGAGAAGCCGACCACGGAACCGGCGCCGAACAACTGGAAGGACGGCGGCTATCTGGAACGTCTGCCGGCCGACCCGTGGGGCGCGCAGTATCAATATCTGAATCCGGGCGTGCACGGCGAAATCGACGTGTTCAGCTACGGCGCGGACAACAAGGCGGGCGGCGACGGCAACGACGCCGACGTCGGTTCGTGGCAGTAATCTCATCGAAGGAATGATCGTGGGCAGGCGCGATATGCATAGAGGCCGTGAAGCAGGCTTCACGCTGCTGGAAATGCTCGTCGTGCTGGTGATCGCGGGTCTGCTCGTGTCGCTGGCTTCGTTGCAGCTCACGCGCAATCCGCGCACCGACCTCAACGAGGAAGCGCAGCGTCTCGCGCTCCTGTTCGAATCCGCGGGCGACGAAGCGCAAGTGCGCGCGCGGCCCATCGCGTGGCAGCCTTACGACGGCGGTTTTCGCTTCGATATCCGCACCGAGGACGGCTGGCGTCCGCTGCGCGACGATCTGCTGCGGCCGCGTCCGTGGGAAGGCGGCGTGACGAGCGCGACGATCCAGTTTCTCGATTCCGACAAGTCGGCAAGCCGCCTCGTCTTCGGCACCGAAGCCATCGACACGCCCATGGAAGTCACGCTCGTTTCGCCGGCAGGGCGCGCGACCATCGTCGGCAGCGGCAATGGCCGCTTTCAGGTGCGGTGATGTGCACCCGGCGGAAGGAACGCGGCTTCACGATGATCGAAGTGCTGGTTGCGCTGGCGATCATCGCGGTGGCGCTTGCCGCGTCGCTGAGGGCGGTCGGCGCGATTGCCAACGGCGAGGCGGATTTGCATCGGCGTCTGCTTGCCGGCTGGAGCGCGGACAACGAGCTAGCGCAGATTCGGCTGGCGCACACGTTCCCGGGGATCGGCTCGCGCACCTTCGAATGTTCGCAGGGCAACCTGAAGCTGGTCTGCACGCAGCGCGTCACCGCGACGCCCAACCCGATTTTCCGGCGCGTCGAGATGTTCGTCACGACGCCGGGCCGTTCGGGCTATCTCGCGCAAATGGTCACGGTGGTGGCGAATGAAACGAACCGCTCCCTCTGACGCCGCGAGGCAGCGCGGCTTTACGCTGCTGGAAATGCTGATCGCCATCGCCATTCTGGCGGTGATCGCGGTGCTGTCGTGGCGCGGGCTCGACTCCATCATCCGCGCCCGTGCGACCATCACCAATTCGATGGAAGACGAGCGCGTGGTCGCGCAGTTGTTCGATCAGATGCGTATCGACGCGCGTCAGGCCGCCACCGACGACGAAGCGGGTCAGCCCGCGGTGTCGATCGACAACGGCTCGCTGCAGATCGTGCGCGGCATGTTCGCGGTCGGTGCGCCGCCGCGCTTGCAGGTCGTGCGTTACCGTTTATCGGACGGACGCATCGTGCGCTTCGCGTCGCCGCCGCTCGCAAATGTGGGCGAAGTGCGGCGCGCGTTGTCATCGAGCGATACGGCGGACGGCTGGAACGCGGTGCAGTTGATGGGCGGCGTGGCTTCGCTCGCCTCGCGCGTCTATATTCCGCAGAAAGGCTGGACCACGAGGATGAACGACGTGTTCTCGCAGATCAACGAGAACGACAACAACCTGAAGGTGCCGCAGCTCGGCAACGCGCCGCTGCCGCGCGCGGTTTCGGGAATTCAGGTGGCGGTCGGCGCGCGCAATCTCGCCGCGCCGATCACGCGTGTATTCATGGTCGGAGAATGACGATGCGCGCCAGAAGCCGGAAAGAACGCGGAGTCGCGATCATCAGCGCGTTGCTGGTGGTCGCGCTGTCGGCCATTCTGGTGTCGGGCATGTTGTGGCGTCAGCAGGTGCAGGTGCGTCGTATCGAAAATCAGCGGCTGCTCGCGCAGGCGCAGTGGATTTCGCGTAGCGCGCTCGACTGGACGCGCCTCATTTTGCGCTCGGAAGCCGATACCTCACCGACCGTCACGTATCTCGGCGGCGTGTGGGGTGTGCCCATCGCGAAGACGAAGCTGTCGGACTTTCTCGGGCAGATCGGTGAAGTGCGTTCGCAGGAAGGCGCGCAGACGTTTCTGTCCGGATCGATTGAAGACGCGCAGGCGAAGTTCAATCTGCGCAACCTCGTGTCGACGCCAACGCCGGGCGTACTGACCATCAACGTCGAACAGATTCAGGCGTTCCAGCGGCTGCTTACGCTTCTCGGCATCAACGGGTCGCTCGCGAAAACGGTGGCGCTGCAGATACGCGCGGGTCTCGCGCGATCCGCGACGCGTTTTCAGACGCAAACGGGCAACAGCACCACGACGAGCACGACCACGCCGGAAGCGACCATCGCGGCGATTGCGCAGGGCGGCGGCACGGGCGGCGGCAATTTCACCGACGATCCCGGCCTGAAGGACGCGGATACCGACGCGCCCGTCGCGCCCTTGCAGATGATCAGCGTCGACTCGCTGCTCGACGTGCAGGGTTTCTCGCCGGAAGCCGTCGCGAAGCTCAGGCCGTTCGTCACCGTTCTGCCGACGACGACCGCCGTGAACATGAACACCGCGCCTGCCGAAGTGGTCGCGGCCGTGGTGCCGGGAATGAATCTCTCGCAGGCGCAGGCGTTCGTCGCGCGCCGCGAGACGGTGTTCTTTCACGATACCGGCAACGTGCAGCTCGCGCTCACCGGCGCGGGCGTGAAGACCGCGACATCGATCGATCCCAGCGAGCTCGATGTCACCACACGCTATTTCGTGATCCGTGGGCGCGTCGAACATGAGCGCGCGCAGCTGGAGCGCTCGACGCTCGTGTACCGCGATCCGACCACGCATACGACGCGCATCGTCTATACGCGCGACGCGCTTTAAATGAGAGGAAGTGGCCTTTGAGCACACTGATCGTTCTACTACCGCCGCGCGATCCGGCGGTGCGCTCGGAAGAGTGGCATCTGCCCGACCTGCCGTTCGTGCTGCTCGACAAGCGCGGCGAAACTCAGCGCGCCGGCCGCGCATCGCTCGGGTTGCTGCCGCGTGCGAACGCGACCGTGCTGATCGTCGCCGCGCGCGACACGCTGCTGCTCGCCGCGCAAGTGCCGCCGCTGAAGGGGCCGCGCTTGCGTCAGGCGCTGCCGAACGTGATCGAGGATCAGGTGATCCAGGACGCGCAGACTTGCCATATCGCCGTCGATCCCGTCGCGCTCGCCGATGGCCGGCGCGTGCTCGCGGTCATCGATCGCGGCTGGTTCCGCTTCGTGCGCGAGGCATTCTCTGGCGCGGGGCATCGCAATGTGAAGGCGGTGCCCGCCATGCGTTGCCTGCCGATTCCGTCCCGCGAAGCCGATGAAGCGCTTGCCGCGCCGCCGTTCGTCGCCGGACTGCTCGGGCATGTGGTTTCGACCGCGCCCGCGCTCATCGGCGAAGTGGCCGCGCCGGCCGCGCTTGTCACGCCGCGCATGGAAGTGGCGATTGCGCGCGGCGAACACGCGGCGCTCGGCGAGGGACTCGCCTTGCCGTCCGATTCCATCGCCGCGACGCTCGACGCTCTCGCGGGCGATCAGCCGGTCACCGTGTATTCGCTTCTCGATCTTCCGGGCGACGAGCCGCGTCTCGCATCGTCGCGGGCGGCGGCGAGCATCGTCGGCGCAGAGCCGCTCGCGTTCGAGTCGCTCGCACGCAATGCGCTCGCGAGCCGCTTCGATCTGTGCCAGTTCGAGTTCGCCGCGCAGCCGTGGCGGCTCGACCGCACGACGATGCGCCGTCTGCGCGTGCCGATCGCGCTCGTGGTGGCGTCGATCGTCGTGTCGATCATCGGGATCAACGTGCAGTGGATTCAGCTTGCGCGTCAGCGCGACGCGATCAGCGCGCAGATGACGGAGCTGCTGCTCAACGCCTTCCCTAAAACCACCGTCGTGCTCGACGCGCCCGACCAGATGACGCGCAATCTCGATCGTCTGCGCGTGGCGTCGGGCGAGCTGTCGCCATCGGATTTTCTGACACTCGCCGATGGCCTCGCGCGTTCGCTCGGGCCGGTGCCGGTGAACGGCATCGCGGGGCTGGATTATCGCGATCGGCATCTCGAAGTGACGTTCAAACCGGAGACGAAGGTCGATGGCGATCTTTCCCGGCGTCTTTCGGCGAACGGGCTGAACGGTGCAATCGACAGCAACACGGGTAAGTGGACGATCAGGAGCGGTCAATGAAAGCGGAACTCGGACGTTCGCTCGGGGAGTTTTGGGAGGCGCGCACGGCACGCGAAAAGGCGCTGCTGTTCTGGGGCGGACTGATTCTCGGCCTCGCGCTCGTGTATCTGGTGCTGTGGGCGCCTGCCTTCGAAGGACGCGGCCGCTTGCGCGACACGCTGCCCGCCATGCAACGCCAGCTCGCGACGATGACCGCGCAAGCCAACGAGGCGCGCTCGCTCGCGGGCAATTCGGATAGCGTGACGCCGACGGGCGGCGCCTTGCGCGATGCGCTCACCAAGTCGCTGGCGGACAGCGGCATGCAGGCGACGCAGGTGCAGGTGATCGGCGCGGCGGTGCAGATTCAGTTGAAGAACACGTCGTTTCCGAACTGGACGCTGTGGCTCGACGACGCCCGCAAGCAGTTCAAGGTGCAAGTGTCGGAGGCGCATGTCACGGCGCTTCAGCCGGATGGCCAGGTGGATCTGACGGCATCGCTGCAACCGGCGAGCGTGAAGTGACATGAGCTATTGGACTCGCCGAATCCGGTACGCGCTGCCGGCTTTTTTTGTGATGATCTTGTCGGTCGCCGGCACGCTGCTCGTAATGCTGCCCGCCGCCTGGATCACGCCGCAATTCGCGCGCGTAACGGGCGGCCGCGTGAATCTCGTCGATCCGGCGGGTTCGCTCTGGCGCGGTTCAGCCACGCTCATGCTCGCGACGGGTGGCGACGTTTCCGGCGCGACGCTGCTGCCGGGGCGTATCGAGTGGACGACGGCGTTTTGGCCGCTTTTCACGGGCCGCGTTCACATGAGCATGCGCCAGAGCGAAGCGATGCCCGACGCCGTGATCGTCGATGCCACGCCGCGCGGCGCGTTTCTTTCGGCTGGCGGGATCGCCGTGCCGGCTACGTTGCTTTCCGGGCTCGGCGCGCCGTTCAACACGCTGAACTTCGATGGTTCGGTGCGGCTCACATGGACCGAGTTCCGCGTGCTCGGCAGGAATGCGTATGGTCAGGTGGTCGTCACGCTTGACGACATGTCGTCGAGAGTATCGCGGGTGAAGCCGCTCGGGTCGTATCGGGTGGCGTTGCAGGCGCAGGGTGAATCGGCGGAAATCGATCTCACGACTACGCGTGGCCCGCTCCTGCTGAAGGGAAACGGCACGGTGTCGCAGGGATCGACGGCGTTCAACGGCACCGCGACGGCGGCGCCCGAGCAGCGCGAGAATCTGGCGGGACTGTTGAATCTGCTAGGCCGGCATACGGATCAGGATACGGTGGCGCTGACCTTGGTGCGGTGAGGCGGTGCTAACTTCCCGATGTCTTTAGTGCCGGTGCGGTTGTGCAAATTGTCTTTCCAACAGCGCTTCGGATTGAGCGGTTCGTGCGCGCACGTTGAACAACGAAGGCGCACTGAGCGCACCGCTTGCGCTCGCGAGATTTTTGCTCAGCTGGCTTGTGCTTGCTTGCCCGCAACGCGGCGCACCAGGCAACACGCATGCGTTCGAGCTTGCACGGGCGTTTTAGTCGGCTGACGCGCGCTTGTCGCTAGCCGATAGCGTCTGACTGACGATATCGGAAGCCGAAGCCGAAGCCGAAGCCGAAGCCGAAGCCGAAGCCGAAGCCGAAGCCGAAGCCGAAGCCGAAGCCGAAGCCGAAGCCGAAGCCGAAGCCGAAGCTGGCGGCTGCACCGCCCCCGTTTCCTGATCCATCTGCGCGACATCCCACCCGCCGCCTAGCGCCTTCACCAATCCCACCGACGAGACCATCCGCTGTCCCGCGATATTCGCCAGCTTCTGCTGCGCCGTGAACGCCGTGGTCTGCGCGGTCAGCACGTTGATGAACGCGACCGTCCCCGCCTTGTACTGATTGTTGATGATCGCGAGCGCCTGCTGCGCCGACTCCACCGCCTGCTGCTGCACGACGACTTCCTTCTCGAGAATGCGCAGCGAAGCGAGATTGTCTTCGACATCCTGAAACGCCGTCAGCACCGTCTGCCGATACGTCGCGACATTCTGGTCGTAAGCGGCACGCGCGGCGTCCGTGCGGGCGGCGCGCAAACCGCCATCGAAAATGGTTGCGGCGATGTCCGGGCCGAGCGTCCAGAAACGCGACGGCGCGCGCAGCAATTGCGACAACACCGAGCTTTCGAAGCCGCCCTGCGCGGAGAGCGTGAGCGTGGGAAAGTACGCCGCGATTTCCACGCCGATCTGTTCGTTCGCCGCCGCAGCCTTCCGTTCGGCCGATGCGATATCCGGCCGCCGTTCGAGAATCGCGGATGGCATCTGCGCGGGCACGGTCGGCGGCGTGGCATCGAGCGGCATCTGCGCCAGCGAGAAGGTCGAAGCCGCCTCGCCGATAAGCACCGCGATGGCATGCTCGTACTGCGCGCGCGCGACGCCGTTATCGATTGCCGATGCCTGCGCCGACTGCAACTGCGTCTGCGCCTGAATCACGTCCGAGCGCGCGACGATTCCCTGCCCATACTGATTCTGCGTGAGCTTCAGCGACTGCTGATAAGCGGCGACGGTATCGTCCAGAAGCCGTTGTTGCGCGTCGAGCGAGCGCAACTGGAAGTAGGTCTGCGCGAGCGTGCCTTGCGCGGACAGACGCGCGTTCGCAAGATCGGCTGCCGCGCCCTGCTGGCCGGCCTTCTGCGCCGATACCGTGCGGCTCACGCTGCCCCAGAGATCAGGCTCCCAAGTGGCATCGAGCGATGCGCTGAAGCTGTTGCCGACGGTGCTGGAACTGTTGCCGAACGTAGAGGTGCTCGTGGAACGCGTGCCCGCACCTTGCCCAGAGCGCGATCCCGAAGCCGACGCACCGATGGTCGGGAAATATGCCGCGCGCGCCTCGCCGACGAGCGCCCGCGCCTGCCGATAAGCCGCCGCATATTGCGCAACCGTCTGGTTCGACTGATTCAGCCGCGCTTCGAGGTCGTTGAGCGTTGCGTCGTCGTAAATGGTCCACCACGTTCCGCGATCGGTCTGATCGGCGGGCTGCGCGACTTTCCAGCCATCGGGCGCTTCCTTATAGGACGCGGGCATTGCCGTGGACGGGCGCTGATAGTCGGGACCGACCGCGCAACCGGCGAAGGACAACGCCAGCGTGGCCGCAAGCGCAGTGGCGGAAAGGCGCAGCGAGGATGAAACAGCGAGGCGAGACGGCATCTGCTTTCGAAATTCCTGTCGGCGGCGCTTCGTCCGATACGACGAATGCGACTGCCGAGATGGTAACGGAACGCTCGCGAAGCAGGTCGTGGGACTTGCGTGCGAGCGTCAGGCAGACGTTAGGGTAACGGCTTCGGCGTAAGGTGGGTGTTACGCGGCAGCGGGAATCGGTTACGACGCGTTACGCGCTTCAGGCGCCGCCTGCTCCGCCGCTACTGGAGCAAGCGCACGGCGCGGGAAGCAAGGTGCGGTTGGATGCACGCGCGGGCTTTTCAGTCTTGCGCCGCTGCCGATTCTCGAACCATCCCATGGCCAGCACGATGAACGAACCGCCCGGCATCAGGAACACGATCAGATACAACGCGAATTTCCACGAGTTCAGATTCGGCGGAACGAACTGACGGGATGCGTTGGCGATCGAGCTGCTGACTTGGCCGAAACGTCGGCCGGCGGTGCGGGCAAAGCGGGTCATCGAAGGGTCCTTGGGGCGTCGCGAACGACGCATCGGGCGATCAGAACATGGTCTCGGGTGGCGCATGTCGCGCGTAAGTCGGTGCCTTAAATAATATTGACTATGCAAGTAGTTTTCAAGATACTACCGATTGCTTTTTTCGGAATGTTGCTTTTCTGGGACGTTGCATAGCTTTGCGCGTCGTCCCACGGACCGTCGAATGACCAGCGAACCGCTTTACGATCCGGCCACGATTCAACTCGACACCAGCCTTGGCTACTACCTTGCAAAGGCTCGCAACGTGTTGATCGCGCGAACTGACGAAGCGCTGCGGCCGCTCGATCTGACGTCGCAACAAATCGGCGTGCTGCTTTTCCTGGCAGCGGGTCGAGCGCGCACGCCGCTGGAACTGTCGCGCGAGATGTCTTACGACAGCGGTTCCATGACGCGCATGCTGGACCGGCTGGAGAAGAAGGGTTTCATCGGCCGCACGCGTAGCGACGCGGACCGGCGCATCGTCGAACTGAATCTGACGGACCGTGGCCGCGCCGCCGCCGCGCAACTGCCCGCGCTCGGCGCTGCGGTGCTGAACGAGCAGTTGGAAGGCTTCAGCCGGGCCGAACTCGATCTTCTGACGTCGATGCTAGCGCGCATCATCGGCAATTCGCCTGGTGCTGGCCGCGCAGGTTGCGTCGGATGTGTCGAAGACGCCGGGGAGTGACCGAGCAGCGGCAACGTAGCCGCCAAGAGCCGCATATTTCGCTGTCTGGGCAGAGAATGCCGCGGCACGGACTTTCGAACGCATAAGAGAACAGATATGTCGACGACCGCGACTGCCGAACCCGCCACGCCCGCGCCGCGTCCGCTCACGGGCGGCATCCTCGCCTTGCTGACAATGGGCTTGGCGCTCGGCACCTTCATGGAAGTGCTCGACACATCCATCGCCAATGTCGCCGTGCCGACCATTTCGGGAAGTCTGGGCGTCGCGACGAGCGAAGGCACGTGGGTAATTTCCTCGTACTCGGTTGCATCCGCGATCGCCGTGCCGCTCACCGGCTGGCTCGCGCGCCGCGTCGGCGAAGTGAAACTGTTCACTATCTCCGTGCTGTTGTTTTCCGTGGCGTCGGCGCTTTGCGGCTTCGCGCATAACTTCGAATCGCTCATCGGCTTCCGGCTGCTGCAAGGCCTCGTATCCGGCCCCATGGTGCCGCTGTCGCAAACCATCCTCATGCGCAGCTATCCGCCGGAAAAACGCGGACTCGCGCTCGGTTTGTGGGCAATGACTGTCATCGTCGCGCCAATTTTCGGTCCCGTGATGGGCGGCTACATCACCGACAACTACACGTGGCCATGGATCTTCTATATCAATGTGCCGATCGGCATCTTTTCGGCGGCGATTGCGTACTTTCTCCTGCGCGGACATGAGACCAAGACGACGCGACAGCGCATCGACGCCGTCGGGCTCAGTTTGCTCGTGATCGGCGTCGCGAGCCTGCAGATGATGCTCGATCTCGGCAAGGACCGCGACTGGTTCAACTCGACGTTCATCGTCACGCTGGCGCTCGTCGCGGCGGTATCGCTCGCGTTCATGTTCGCGTGGGAAGTGACGGAAAAAGAACCGGTGATCGACCTGTCGCTGTTCCGCGACCGCAATTTCGCAATGGGCGTGATGATCACTTCGCTGGGCTTTCTCGCGTTCTTCGGCTCGGTCGTGGTGTTGCCGCTGTGGCTGCAAACCGTGCTCGGCTATACGCCGTGGCTCGCGGGTCTTGCAACCGCGCCGGTCGGCATACTCGCGCTCGTGCTCTCGCCGATGATCGGGCAAAACATGCATCGCATGAATCTGCGCGTGGTCGCGAGCTTCGCGTTTATCGTGTTTGCGTTCGTGTCGTACTGGAACTCGACTTTCACGCTCGATACGCCCTTTAGCCACGTCATCTTTCCTCGTCTGATTCAGGGCATTGGCGTCGCGTGCTTCTTCGTGCCGATGACGACCATCACGCTATCGAGCGTCTCCGACGAACGGCTCGCGGGCGCGGCGGGGCTCTCAAATTTTCTGCGGACCTTGTCGGGCGCGATAGGCACGGCGGTCAGCACGACCTTCTGGGAGAACGACATGATCCGCCATCATTCCGTGCTCACGGAGTCGGTGAGCGCCTATTCCCAAGGCACGACCGCTTATTCGGACCTTCTCTCGGGACTGGGGCTTTCAGGGCAGGCACTGACGGCGCAACTGGACCGCGTGGTGTCGGCGCAGGCGTACATGATGTCGACCAACGACTTCTTCCGCATTTCCTTCTATGCGTTTCTCGTGCTCGCCGCGATGGTCTGGCTGACGCGCCCGAGGAAAGGCGCGTCGGCGACGACGGGACACTGACGCCTATTGCGGCGTGAGCGGTTCGCCCGACTGGCCCGGCTGGCTGTCGAGATTGAGCGGTACAGGCTGCGGATTCGTCTGCACGGCTTGCGGCGTTGCGCTAACGGGGCGCGTCGCGCCATTGCGCACGAACTGCTTGAAATCGGCGCCCGCCTGCCACGGACCCGGCTGGCAGCCGAGCGGACTGTCGCAATGCGCGGCGAAACCGATCGTGGCCGTGCCTTCGTTGCTCGGCGTCTTGGTGATCTGATAAGCAAGCGCGCGCTTGCCGCTCGACGGTCCTGCCGTCTGGATGATCGAATCCGTGATTGCCTGAAGCTTGTACTCTGAATGATTCGTCACCCAGACTTGCGCGCGCGCCCACCAGGCGTCGCATTCCAGCTTGCTCATGCAGGTGAGCGGCGCGGTGGCCTGCTCCATCGTCTGACTGCTGACCTGGCCTTCGCTCGTGCAGCTCGCGAGCAGAACCAGCGCTGCCGTCGCCGATGCGGCCTTCAGTAATTTGGTGCTCATTGCATCCCCGCTAGTCGATAAGTCATTGATCATTTTGACTGATCCCGCCGGGCGGCGTGTCTGCGCGTTTCGGGTTGTTTCAAACACGCGTAACGCTTGCCGCGCGCACGCGGCGCGGGCAAGGTAAAACTACGCGCCGGTTCAGCGCGCGCCCGCCTTGTAGTCGCGATACGCGGTGACGAATTCGTCGAACGTTTCGGTTTGATTGCGTTCGATCTCGGCTTGCTCTTCCAGCGACTTCGCGGCAAGCGCGGCCATCTCGCCTGCTTCTTCGGGCGAAAGCGGACGCTCGCGGAAGAACTCCGCATGTTGGCGGCTCAAGTCGAGCGCGAACGCATCGAACGATTGCTGCTTGTCGCGCATCGTCTGAAGCACGCGTGCCGAAGGCGTTAGCGATGCATCGCGAATGCGCGGCCGCAGTGCTTCGAGCACGCGTGTGGTGTCGTTCGTGCCGTCGAGTTGATCGAGGATCTTCGCAACCGGCGCAATGGCGTCGAACAATTCCTCGGCCCATTGCTGCATCGACACGGACGCGCCGTCGCGCGTGAGCGTCAGTCCTGGCTTGCGCCCTTCCTTCGATACCTTGGTGAAGTTGCCGTTCGCTTCGAGATTCGCTTCGCGCGAGAGCAACGGGCTGTCTTCGAGCGCGCAGTAAAGCAGATAGGCGTCGAGAAAGCGCGAAGTGGCGAGGGAAATGCCGGTCGGCTCGAACGGATCGATATCCAGACAACGCACTTCGATGTACTGCACGCCGCGATCGGCCAGCGCATGCAGCGGACGCTCGCCCGAACGCGTGACGCGCTTAGGCCGAATGGTCGAGTAGAACTCGTTTTCGATCTGCAACACGTTGGTGTTGATCTGCACCCACTCGCCGTTACGCTGCGTGCCGATGGCCTGATAAAGCGCATATGGCTGGCTCACGGCGTTCGCGAGCACGTCGACATACGCGGCGAGATTGTCGTAACTCGGCAGCAAATCCGCCTGCGCGGGATTGTTCGTGTAGCCGAGATCGCTCATGCGCAGACTGGTGGCGTGCGGCAGATAGAACGTGTCCGCGTCGAGCGCTTCCAGGCTATGTGCCTTGCCTTCGATAAAGCGCCGGTTCAGCACGGGCGATGCGCCGAACAAATACATCAGCAGCCAGTTCGTGCGCCTGAAATTGCGGATGAGCGCGAAATAACGCTCCGACTGGAAGTCTTTCGCCGAGAGCGTGCTCGACGGATCGAGCGCTTGCCACGCGCGCCAGACGTTTTCGTCGAGCGAATAGTTGTAGTGGATGCCCGCGATACATTGCATCGTGCGGCCGTAGCGCAGCGCCAGCCCGCGCCGGTACACGTGCTTGAGCGTACCGATGTTCGACGTGCCGTAAAACCCGAGCGGAATGTCGTCTTCTGGCGGCAGCGAACAGGGCATCGAATCGTTCCACAGCAACTCGTCGCCGAGATGCGCGTAGGCGAAACGATGCAGCAGATCGAGACGATCGAGCGTCAGCGTGATATCCGTTTCCGCCGGCGTGATGAGTTCGACGAGCGCTTCCGAATAGTCGGTCGTGATGAGCGGATGCGTCAGCGCCGAGCCGAACGAACGCGGATGCGGCGTCGTCGCGAGCTTGCCTTCGGGCGTCACGCGCAGGCTTTCTTTCTCGATGCCGCGCAAGCCTTGACGCAACGCGTTGGCGTGCGGTCCGGACGCGAGCGCGGCGAGCCGGCGCTGATAGGCGCCGGCCTTGGGGTGAGCGGATTGCTGGTTTGCCATTGAAGCCGTTGAGCGAGGAGCGCAGGTGTTTCGCGCCCGGTCTTATTTTCGGGTAGCGGGCACTTTAACATCTCGGTGTTCGACGTGCTTGGGCCCAATGGCAGCGGGCGTTTGCGGGGATTTCCGGGGTTTGCGGGGCGGCCGCGCTCAGGACTTCGCGTCCCTTTGCGCGCGTTCGGTATCGAGCAGGGCCTCCTTGCGCGTCACACCCCAGCGATACCCCGTGATCGCGCCGTCCTTGCCAATCACGCGATGGCAGGGAATTGCGAGCGCCACCGGATTCGACGCGCACGCGTTCGCCACCGCCCGCACCGCGCGCGGCGCGCCGAGCGCTTCGGCGATCTCGGAATAGGTGCGCGTCTGCCCGTAGGGAATGTTGCGCAACGCTTCCCAGACGCGCCCTTGAAACGCCGTCGCGCCGATGTCCAGCGGCAAATCGAAGCGTTCGCGCGTGCCCTGCACGTAGGCCAGAACTTGCGCGACGAACGGCTCCAGTCGCGTGGCATCCTCGATTCGCTCGGCCATGGCGAATTCCACCGCCAATTGATCGATGAGTGCGCGGCCATCGTCGCCGAAAGCGATCTTGCAGATGCCCTTGTCGGTTGCCGCGACCAGCACGACGCCGAGCGACGTGTCGGCCGTCGTATAGCGCACGGTCGAGCCCGCGCCACGGCGCTTGTAGGCCGATGGCGTCATGCCGAGTTCGGCGGGAACGGCGTCGTACAGACGCGAAGGCGAGCCGAAACCGGCGTCGTTGGTCGCGCGGGTGACGTCCCGGCCGTGCTGCAAGGCTTCACGCAGCACGCCTGCGCGCCTCGCCGCCTGATACTGCCGCGGCGATACGCCGACGATGCGCGAAAACAAGCGCTGCAAATGAAACGGGCTGACGTGCACGGCGTCGCTCAGTTGCGCGAGCGTCAGGCGCCGCTGCGGATCGGCGTCGAGTACCTTGCACGCGCGCTCGACAATCGCGAGTTCGCGCGGCAGGCCGGTCGGCTGGCAACGCTTGCATGGCCGATAACCCGCTTCGGCGGCGGCATCCGTCGTCTGGAAGAATTCGACGTTCTCGCGTCGCGGCGCCCGCGACGCGCACGACGGACGGCAGAACACGCCCGTGGTGCGCACAGCGAAGAAAAATGCGCCGTCGGCGCGCGCGTCGCGATCGACCACGGCTTGCCAGCGGCCGGCGTCGGTATCGAAATCAGGGACGATATGAAAGGTTTCCGCGATGTTCATGGCTGCTCCAGTGGAAGGGCGTGAATCCACTGTAAGGCCCTGCGAGAAAGGTTACGCGCCGTTTCTTGCGCTGTCATCGCGCGCCGCGTCCAGCAATTTCAGAATTGTGACGCACAGATGCCACACTTCGGCGCCATAGGGGTTTTTACTAAAAAAACTATTGCGTCGCATCAAGTGGCTGTGTAGTATTGGAACTGTCTCCTCCATGTCTCCTCCTGATATGGATTCAGCCCGCCAACTAGGCGGGCTTTTTTTCGTCTGTCGTTTTTGGCGATGCCGCGCGCCGCATGGCTTTCAGGCGTGAAAAAACCGGGCGTCTGAAGCTCGCCCGGTTCGTTTTCACCGAGTTACATCACAGCACGTAGCGAGAAAGATCCTCATCCTGCGCCACGTCGTTCAGTGCGCGATCCACATACGCCGCGTCGATTCGCACCGGCGTGCCCGCGTGGTTCCCCGCCGCGAACGACACTTCCTCCAGCAACTTTTCGATCACCGTGTAAAGCCGCCGCGCGCCGATGTTCTCCGTCTTCTCGTTCACCGAGAACGCGACTTCGGCGAGACGCCGGATGCCGTCATCGGCGAAATCGAGTTCCACGCCTTCGGTCGCGAGCAGCGCCTTGTATTGCTTGACGAGACTTGCATCGGTGGAATTCAGGATTGACTCGAAGTCCTGCACGGACAACGAATCCAGCTCGACGCGAATGGGAAAACGCCCTTGCAGTTCGGGAATCAGATCGCTCGGCTTGGCCAGATGGAACGCGCCACTCGCGATAAACAGAATGTGATCTGTCTTGATCATCCCGTATTTCGTGTTGATGGTCGTGCCTTCGACGAGCGGCAGCAGATCGCGCTGCACGCCTGCGCGCGACACTTCCGCGCCGCCGGTTTCGCTGCGTGACGCGATCTTGTCGATCTCGTCCAGAAACACGATGCCGTTTTGCTCGACGTTCTGCACCGCGCGGCTCTTGACTTCTTCGTCGTTGAGCATCTTGCCGGCTTCCTCGTCGGTGAGCAGCTTGAGCGCTTCCTTCACCTTCACCTTGCGGCGCGTCTTCTTGCCGCCGCCGATGTTCGCGAACATCGAACGAATTTGCTCGGTCATGTCTTCCATGCCCGGCGGACCCATGATGTCCATGCCGACTTGCGGCTGTTCGACATCGAGTTCGATTTCCTTGTCGTCGAGCGCGCCTTCACGCAGCCGTTTGCGGAAGGTCTGACGCGTGACGTTGTTGCTGTCCTCGGCCGATTCCGCCGCGCTCGACGCGCCGAAGCCAACCGGCCGCGCGCTCGGCAGCAGAATATCGAGGATGCGGTCTTCGGCGCGATCCTCGGCCTTCGTGCGGACTTTCTTCATCTCGGATTCGCGCGTCTGCTTCACCGAAATCTCGATCAGATCGCGCACGATGCTGTCCACGTCGCGGCCGACGTAGCCCACTTCGGTGAACTTGGTCGCTTCGATCTTGATGAACGGCGCGTCCGCGAGCTTCGCTAGACGTCGCGCGATCTCGGTCTTGCCGACGCCCGTCGGCCCGATCATCAAAATGTTCTTCGGCGTGATTTCCTGACGCAGCGGCTCGGCGACTTGCTGACGGCGCCAGCGATTGCGCAGCGCGACCGCGACCGCTTTCTTCGCGCGGCCCTGGCCGATGATGTGTTTGTCGAGTTCCGAGACGATTTCGGCGGGAGTCATGGTGGTCATCGTTGGTCCTTTGCGCGCGTGCGCTTACTCGATCGTCTCGATGACGCGATTGTGATTGGTGTAGATGCACATGTCGCCGGCGATGGTCAGCGCCTTCTCGACGATTTCGCGCGGAGAGAGTTCGGTGTTTTCGGCGAGTGCCTGTGCCGCGGCTTGCGCGTACGCGCCGCCCGAGCCGATGGCGCAGATGCCGTTTTCGGGATCGAGCACGTCGCCGTTGCCGGTGATGACGAGCGTGGCTTGCGCGTCGGCGGCAATCAGCATGGCTTCGAGACGTCGCAGCATGCGGTCGGTGCGCCAGTCCTTGGCGAGTTCGACGGCTGCGCGCGTGAGATTGCCCTGATGCTTTTCCAGCTTCGCTTCGAAGCGGTCGAGCAGCGAGAACGCGTCGGCCGTGCCGCCGGCGAAGCCGACCAGCACCTTGCCGCCATAGATACGGCGCACTTTCTTCGCGCCGCCTTTCATGACGATATTGCCGAGCGTCACCTGACCATCGCCGCCCAACGCGACTTTGCCGCCGCTTCGCACGGAGACGATGGTCGTGCCGTGAAATTGTTCCATGTGCGTTCCTTGAGAAAACGAAGGACGCGGGCGGCTCGATCTAAAGAACCGCCACGCAGTCGAGAATTCGATGGAGTGCACGGCGCGGGGTTCCGCCCGACTCGAAAAGACGAGCGTCCGGCGCCGCGCACGCGCCGTCGTGAACGGGCGCGTCGGATTCATTTTAGGGCGATGGGGAATTTATCAAGACACGCGATGCGCAGGACGCGCCGCGCAAACAAAAAGGCACACGCGGATGCGTGTGCCTTGCGTGTACCGGAGCGTTCGAACACGCGAATTTCGCGGCGGCGTCTTCCCCGTGGCGGGCGGCCCCGCGACGTTCGCCGAGAGAGACGCGCTTCAGTCGCCGAACAGCTTCTGACGCAGTTCGCGGCGTTCCTGTGCCTCGAGCGAGAGCGTGGCGGTCGGGCGCGCGATGAGACGCGGAATGCCGATCGGCTCGCCGGTTTCCTCGCACCAGCCGTAATCGCCGGACTCGATGCGCGCGAGCGACTGCTGCACTTTCTTCAGGAGCTTGCGTTCGCGGTCACGCGTGCGCAGTTCCAGTGCATGCTCTTCCTCGATGGTCGCGCGATCCGCCGGGTCCGGCACGATCACCGTTTCCCGCAGGTTCTCGGTCGTCTGTCCGGCATTCTTGAGAATGTCGGCTTGCAACTGTTCGAGCCGGTTCTTGAAGAAGGCGAGCTGTTCCTCGTTCATGTAGTCCTTCTCGCTCATCTTCAGGATTTCGGCTTCGGTCAAGAGTTTCGTTGTCATCTGCTTGCTTCTTCAATGTAAGGCGAAGTCTTCCGCAACGCCCCGACTACATTACCCGCATGCAGCGTCATGGCATCACGCGACACGTCGATGCGGGGCCGAACTCCTCTGGAAACCGATTACGGATGTGTCCGGTACGCGGGGCATTTTTTCGCATGTCCGCGTTCCGGGCCTTCCTGCGTTGTTTCGATTCGCCTTCCCCCGCTAAATCGAGATAACGCAAAACAGGCCATCCCTTCTCCTGACATCCGACAGCGTAAGGCTCAGATGTGACTTCAAGCCATGCGCCAAACGGATTTGCCCTTCTCCAGTGGGGCTGTATTGTAACTGAACCGCAATTTCCGACGACAACGAGAAAACCCTGTCAATTTATGTCGGAATTTCAAAAATATAACGCGTGGACGTACAAAAAGCGATGCTGCTTCGTGGTCGCGACTACACACGCCACACGAAAGTCACGCTACGAAAAACGCCGCGCGCGATAGGCCGCGGCGGCGTTTCCAGCTTTTCGCGCACGCTTCCTGAAGACGGGAACCGCGGCTATCAAGCGATATGCATGCCAATCTATTTGACGAGGCAGGCGTCGAGGCCGTCGAAAATCAGATCCTTCGGCAACTCGATACCGATGAACACCATCTTGCTGTTCTTCTTCTCGATCGGCATCCACTTGCTGGCGAGGTCGCTGCCCATCATCTGATGCACGCCCTGGAACACGACCTTGCGATCCACGCCCTTCATATAGAGCACGCCCTTGTAACGCAACAGACGCTCGCCGTAGATCTGCAAGATGCCGCCCAGGAAGTCTTCGAGGCGGTTCGGATCGAACGGCTTGTCGCTGCGATACACGAACGACTTGATCTTGTCGTCGTGATGCGCGTGATGGTGATGATGATGCTCATGGTCGTGGCTATGATCGTGACCGCAAGTGGCGTGATCGTGGTCGTCGCCGTGATCGTGCGCGTGGTCATGGCCGTGATCGTGGTCGTGGTCGTCTTCCGCGAGGAAATCCGGGTCGATCTCGAGCTTCGAATTCAGATTGAAGCCGCGCAGGTCGAAGATTTCCTTGATGTCCGCATCGCCGAAATTGACGACGCGAATGGCCGCGCGCGGGTTCATGTGCAGCAGGCGATGCTTGAGCGCTTCGAGCGCGGCGGCATCGACGAGGTCGGACTTGGTGATGAACAGGCGGTCTGCGAAACCGACCTGACGCTGCACCACTTCGTGCTGGTCGAGCTGAGCGTTCGCGTGCTTTGCATCGACGAGGGTGATGATCGCGTCGAGCAGGAATTCGTCGGCGACCGTGTTGTCCATGAAAAACGTCTGCGCCACGGGGCCCGGATTCGCGAGACCCGTCGTTTCGATCACCACGCGGTCGAAATCGAGCGTCCCCGCCTTCTTGCGGTTAGCGAGGTCTTCCAGCGCACGCGCCAGATCGCCGCGAATCGTGCAGCAGATGCAGCCGTTGCTCATCTGGATGATCTGCTCGTTCGTTTCCTGCACGAGGATTTCGTTGTCGATGTTCTCTTCGCCGAACTCGTTCTCGATCACGGCGATCTTCATGCCGTGCTGCTCGTTCAAAATGCGCTTGAGCAGCGTGGTTTTGCCGCTACCCAGAAAGCCGGTCAGGATGGTTACGGGAATCATGGTGTCGCCTGTGTCCTTGTCTGTGTTCGGGGATTGCGCGGGCCGCGGCAGGCGCAATGAGTCGAATATTGAAACATATTTGCCGAACCGGTGCTCCGTGCGACCCGGTTACGTGGCCGCTAGATAAGGGCGCTCACGCAATTTGCAACAGCAGCCCTTTCAGGTATTCGCCTTCGGGAAAAGCCGTCAGCAAAGGGTGATCGACGCCCGCGCCGAGCCGCTTGAGGATGCGCGCATCGACACGCGCGTCCGACGCCGCGCCCGCGACGATCTTCTGGAAGAGGTCCGAATCGATCGCGCCGGAACACGAATACGTGAAGAGCAGCCCGCCCGGACGCAGCAGCTTGAAACCGCTGAGGTTGATGTCCTTGTAAGCGCGCGCGGCGCGCTCGACGCTTTCCTTCGACGGCGCGAACTTCGGCGGATCGAGCACGATCAGGTCGAAGCGCTGGCCTTCGTCGTAAAGACGGCGCAAGGTCTTGAACGCGTCGGCGTCGAGCCATTCGGCGCGTTCGGCGTCGAAGCCGTTTGCCGTGACGTTGGCGCGCGCCAGGGCGAGCGCGTCGCCGGACGAATCGACGGACACCACGCGCGTGGCGCCGCCCTTGAGCGCCGCGAGCGAAAAGCCGCCCGTGTAGCAAAAGCAGTTGAGCACTTCGCGGCCTTCCGCGTTTTGCTGAACCAGCACGCGGTTGTCGCGCTGATCGACATAGAAGCCTGTCTTGTGGCCGTGCATGACATCGACGTGATAGCGCACGCCGCATTCGTTCGTGATGAGCGTCTCGGGCGGCGCGTCGCCGGCGAGCACGCCGGTGGTTTGCTCGAGCCCTTCCTTCTGGCGAATCGACACATCCGAGCGTTCGTAGACGTTCGGACAGCCGGTGGCGTCGATGAGCGCCTGCACGATCGCCTCTTTCCAAGCTTCGACGCCCGTCGCCATGAACTGGCAAACGAGTTGCGCGCGCGCGCCTTCGTCGGCGACGTAGTAATCGACGATCAAGCCGGGCAAGCCGTCCGCTTCACCGAACATGAGACGCGTGGCGCCGGTATCGCGCACCATCGTCTGCCGATGCGCGACCGCGCGCTGCACGCGACGCTTGAAGAACGCGTGATCGACAGGTTCGGCTTCGTCGAAAGACCAGACGCGCGCGCGAATCTGCGAATGCGGGCTATACGACGCGCGCGCCAGAAAGCGGCCATCGGCCGCGCGCACGGCGACGGTCGCGCCAGGCGCGGGATTGCCGTCGATCCGCGCGACGGCGTTGGCGTAGATCCACGGATGGCGGCGAACGAGCGACCTGTCCTTCGCCGGTTTGAGCGTGATGGTATGCATGAGAATGTCAGGCGCGGGCGCTCATGCAAGCGCCCGCAGGTTAATCGCGCTTCTTCGCGCGCGGGTGCGCTGAATCGTAGACGCGAGCGAGATGCTGAAAATCCAGCGATGTATAGACCTGCGTGGCCGTGATGCTCGCGTGACCGAGCAACTCCTGCACGGCGCGCAGGTCGCCGCTCGATTGCAGAACATGCGTGGCGAACGAATGCCGCAACACGTGCGGATGTACGTTCGACGGAATGCCCGCGAGGAGCGCCATGCGCTTCACGCGCTCGCGCACCACGCCGGGCGCCATGCGGTTGCCGCGCACCGAAATGAAGAGCGCGTGCGGGTCGTGCTTAACGAATTCGCCGCGTACCGCGATCCACGCGCGCAAGGCATCGACTGCCTTGCGTCCGACTGGAACCGAACGCCGCCGGTTGCCCTTGCCGAGCACCGTCACTTCCTCGTGCGCGAGATTGAGCCAGCCTTGCGAGCGGTATTCGGCGGTCTCGACGAAATGCACGTCCAGCCCGACCAGTTCGGCGAGCCGCAAGCCGGACGAGTAGAAGAGTTCGAGGATCGCGTGATCGCGCGCGGCTTCGGTTGTGCCGGCCTGGGGCGCGTCCATGAGCGCCATGGCGTCATCGACGGAAAGCGCCTTCGGCAAGCTCTTCTCGCGCTTGGGCGCGCGAATGGTCGCCACCGGATTCGCGGGCATGTCGACTTGCTGCGCGAACCATCGATAAAACGCCCGCCACGCCGACAGCCGATGCGCGATGGAGCGCGACGACAGCCCCGCCGAATGCGCCCTGACCACCGCGCCGCGCATATCGAGCGCGGTCAGCGATTCGAGCGGACGGTCTTTGGCGAGCGCGCGCAGTTCGCTCAGTTCGTACGTGTAGCCACGCAAAGTGTGTTCGGACAGACGCCGCTCGTGTTCGAGCATCGAAAGATACGTGGCGATGGCTTCGGCGGCGTCCATGGCGATCTCAGTAAGGCATCAGACGGCTCAAAGCCGCGCTGGCCAATGCGCCGATCTGCGTGAGGAAGTCGGTCGCCATGCCGTCGTGAAAGCGGCGCGGATCGGGCGAGCCCATGACGAGCAGGCCGAAGGTGGGCGCATCCGGACCGGCTTGCGGATCGCGCAGGGCGATCAGCGAGATCGATTCGATCTTGCGCTGCGCGGCGCCTTCTCCGGCAACGGTCGTAGCCGACGCCGAGTTCGGCGCGCCAAGCCACTGCGCCGCCGCGAAGCCGCTGTTCGCGCCGCAATACGGCACTTCGAGGTTATTCGCGAAGATGCGCACTTCCTCGCCGACCTGACGCGCGAAGTCGGCCTGGCGATACCCTTCGTCGACATCCCAGACGCGCAGCGCGGCGTGCGGAACGTCGAAGACTTCGCACAAGCCGCGACTGATGGTCGAGGGCAACGCGTATGGATCGCGCTGCGCGATCACGCGCACGGTCCAGCGGTTGAACTTCGTCGAGATGCTGTCGTTTTCGTGGCCGTAGCGCAGCAGTTCGGCGAGGCGCCGTTCGAGTTGCTTGTTCTTGTCGCGCAGCATTTCCATCTGGCGTTCCTGCAGCGACACGGCGGATTTGCCGTGCGGATTGGACAACCGGATCGTGCCGAGCAGTTCAGCGTGCTCGGTGAAGAAATCGGGGTTGTCGAGCAGATAATCGGCGACTTCGCGTGGATTCATGGTCGATGGTCGTAATGATGCGATGCGTATGCAAACTCAGCCGGCGATGCGGTCGAGGTCGATCTCGCCTTCGAAAACCGTCGCGGCGGGTCCGGCCATGAAAAGCGGCGCGGATTCGTCGCGTGCGCCGTCCCAGCCGATGGTGAGCGTGCCGCCGTGCGTCTCGACGCGCACCGGCGTGTCGAGCACGCCGCGCCGGATGCCTGCCGCCACCGCCGCGCACGCGCCCGTGCCGCACGCGAGCGTTTCGCCCGCGCCGCGTTCGTAGACGCGCAGCTTGACCGAATGACGATCGACGATCTGCATGAAGCCCGCGTTGACGCGCTTCGGAAAGCGCGCGTGACGCTCGATCAGCGGACCTTCGACGAGCACGGGATACGCTTCCACGTCATCCACGATCTGCACGGCGTGCGGATTGCCCATCGAGACGACGGAAATCCAGCGCGGTTCATTCGCGTAACCGTTCAGATCGAGCGGCCAGAGCGTGTCGTTGCCTTCGTTGCGGCCTTCGAGACCGTGCACGTCGAAAGGCACTTCGGGCGCATGAAACACCGGCGTACTCATGTCGACCGTCACTTCGCCATTGGCTTGCATGGTCAGCGTGATGACGCCGTTTTGCACCTGCACGCGCACGGTGGCGGCGTCGGTCAGCTTGCGGTCGCGCACGAACTTCACGAAGCAGCGCGCGCCGTTGCCGCAATGTTCGACCTCGCCGCCGTCGCAATTGAAGATGCGGTATTTGAAATCGACGCCCTCGATGGTCGGCTTTTCCACCAGCAGCAACTGGTCCGCGCCTACGCCGAAATGACGGTCAGCGAGCGCACGCACTTGCTGCGCGCTCAGATCGAGCGCCTGCGTGTAGCCGTCGAGCACGACGAAGTCGTTGCCCGCGCCTTGCATCTTGGTGAATTTGAGTTTCATGGCGCTATTGTATGTGAGCCTCACCGTCACGTTTCATGACGTTTCGCGACGATCTGCGCCACCACGGCGCCATGCGCGCTCAATAGAAGCCCGGCTCGCCCGGCGGACGCGTTTTGAAACGCTTGTGCACCCAGTAATACTGCTCCGGTATATGCGGAATCTGCTCTTCGAGGAACTCGTTCATGCGGCGCGCGTCGGCTTCGTCGTCGCCAGTGGGGTAGTTCTGCCACGGCTCGAAAATCTTCAGCCGATATCCCTTGTAGTTCGGCAGCACCTCGCCGATGAACGGCACCACTTGCGCCTTGCCCGCTTTCGCCAGCCGGCCGACGGCCGTCAACGTACACGCCTGAATGCCGAAGAACGGCACGAAGGTGGAATTGCGCATGCCGTAGTCCATGTCCGCGCCGAGCATCACCGGTTTGCGGTCGCGCAGCCAGCGCAGCACGATACGCGCGCTGTCCGCACGGCTCGCCATGTCCGCGCCGAAGCGGGCGCGCTGCGCTTTCGCGATTTCCTCGACCTGCGGATTCGAGAACGGTTGATACAGCGACCCGCATTGCCGATGCAGCGAGTAGTTCAGAAAGATCGATCCCGCCTCGATGCCGACGAAATGCAGGCCGAGAAATAGCGTGGGCGGCAGGTTCGGGTCGGAGAGATCGACGGCGCTGTCCACCTCGATCAGTTTTTCGAGTTTCTTGGCCGAGCCGAACCACTGCACGCTGCGCTCCACATAGCTGCGGATGGCGTGGCGGAAATGCTGCTGCGCGACTTCCTCGCGGCGCTCGGGCGACCAGTCCGGAAAGCAGAGCGCGAGGTTCGTATGTACGATGCGCTTGCGTCTGCTCGGGATCTGATAGAGCAGCCAGCCGAGTCCGTCGCCGAAACGTGCCGTGATGCCGTAAGGGATGAGCGCCAGAAACTTGAGAAAGCCGAAGGCGAGCGCCACGCCAATGCGCCCTAACATGAGGTGCTCCAGCGAACAGACGGAGGTGAACTATGGACAGAAGATTGTTTCGGGACGAATGGGGACAAGCGTTCGGCTCAGTAAAAACACGGGAAACCGGTATAATAAGACCTTCGCCGAGTTAATGGACAACTTGCGGGGCGAAGCCGGCCGGCCTTCATGCAATCTGTGGAGAAGGGCTGGAGTTTAATGACATCCGCTAAAGCGTCGCCGCTTCAGACTCCGAACGAAGTCGGCTACGTGAGCAAACCACAACGTACTTTAATTGGAGTCTGAAGCGTGTCGAACGACTATCTGTTTACATCCGAATCCGTTTCCGAAGGCCACCCGGACAAGGTCGCCGATCAAATCTCCGACGCCATCCTCGACGCAATCCTGAGTCAGGACAAATACTCGCGCGTCGCAGCGGAAACGCTCTGTAACACCGGCCTCGTCGTCCTCGCGGGCGAAATCACCACGACGGCCAATGTCGACTACATCCAGGTTGCGCGCGACACCATCAAGCGCATTGGCTACGACAACACCGACTACGGTATCGACTATCGCGGCTGCGCGGTGCTCGTCGCTTACGACAAGCAGTCGCCGGATATCGCGCAAGGCGTGAACAAGGCGCACGACAACAACCTCGATCAAGGCGCGGGCGACCAGGGCCTGATGTTCGGCTACGCATGCGACGAAACGCCCGAACTCATGCCGCTGCCTATCCACCTTTCGCATCGTCTGGTCGAGCGTCAGGCGAACCTGCGTCGCGACGGTCGTCTGCCGTGGCTGCGTCCGGACGCGAAGTCGCAAGTCACCGTGCGTTATGTCGATGGCCGTCCGCATTCCATCGACACCGTCGTGCTTTCCACGCAGCACGCACCGGACATCGATCTCTCGGACCTGCGCGAAGCCGTGATCGAGGAAGTCATCAAGCCGACGTTGCCGGCGGATCTCATCAAGGGCGACATCAAGTTCCTGGTGAATCCCACGGGCCGCTTCGTCATCGGCGGTCCGCAAGGCGACTGCGGTCTGACGGGCCGCAAGATTATCGTGGATACCTACGGCGGCGCGGCCCCTCACGGCGGCGGCGCGTTTTCGGGTAAGGACCCGTCCAAGGTCGACCGCTCGGCTGCCTACGCCGGCCGCTATGTCGCGAAGAACATCGTGGCAGCGGGCCTGGCCTCGCGTTGCCTGATTCAGGTGTCGTACGCTATTGGCGTGGCGCGCCCGACTTCGGTCATGGTCAACACGTTCGGCACGGGCCGCGTGTCGGATGCCGAGATCACGAAGCTCGTGCTCGAACACTTCGACCTGCGTCCGAAGGGCATCATTCAGATGCTGGATCTGCTGCGTCCGATCTACGAGAAGTCGGCGGCTTATGGCCACTTCGGCCGCGAAGAGCCGGAATTCACGTGGGAAGCCACCGACAAGGCTCTCACGCTCGCGGAAGCCGCGGGCACGGAACCGGTCGCGAGCGTCGCATAAAGCGTCGTATTGGTTCGGCAGGCAAAACGAAAACCGGCAAGCATCGCGCTTGCCGGTTTTTTTGTGCGTCGCTTTTATCGAAGCCCGCCGTGCGGGCCTTCAGCGTGCCGCGAATGCATACCAACCCGCGCTGCTAGCGGAAATGCGTCGCGGACGGCGGCTCGTGTGGGCCGCCGCCTGAGGCTTCGGCAGTGCGGGCGCGCGGGCTTGCATCGGACGGCGCAGCAGCGCTCTCAACGACACCTTGCGCGATGCCGTGCGCGCGCGAAGACTGAAGAAGAAGCCGCGAAACCACGAGCGAATGCCAACGACCGGATGCACGTGCATGAGCTGTTCCGCGAGCGCTTGAGTGCGCGCGGAATGGTGCCGCAGTGCGCGAACTACGCCGCGTCGGGCCGGGCGCGCGGCGTGTGAGGCAACTCGGGTCAGGCCGGAAGCGATTCGGTGGTTCATATCGGGAAGAGTCGGTTGCATGGAGGCAACTCGACGATAGTCGTCTCAAAAATAGCGATCAACGGATTCGATCCAACGAGCCTGCGGAAGTTGCACCGAATTGATGCAGGCAATGTACAGGACCATTATTACTCCGGTAAGTCCGCGTTTTCCCTGCTGAATGCCGGACGAAGCGCCGGTCGCGCCGTTAAAGCGCAGGCCGAACGGGCTTTAGCCGCGCGTGAGATTTACAATCGTGCTATTCGCCCGGATGCCGGGTATTGCGATGGTTGAATGAAGTCACGTGAAGCCGTCGAGGTAAGAACTGAAATGTCCGAACACAATCCGCTTCAATCGAAATCAGAACAAGTGCGCGAATTGCGCGAGACGGGCTTCGTCGTCGTCAAGGGGCTGGTGCCTGATGCGCGCTGCCAAGCGTTACGCGAAGTTGCGCGCCGCCAGTTGGCGGAGGCGGCGACGCCGCTCGAATTCGAAGCCGATCTGAAATACCCCGGCGCGCCCGATTCCCGGGACGCGCCCGGCGGACACACCGTGCGCCGTCTGCTTGACGCCTACGTGCGTGATCCGCTCTTCGCCGAGTTCGCGACATCGCCCGAGATTCGCGGCTGGATGGAGTTGTACTTCGGCGAAACGCCGTACCTTTCGCGCGCGCATCACAACTGCGTAATGACGAAGCATCCCGCTTACGGCAGCCTCACCGGCTGGCATCGCGACGTGCGTTACTGGGGCTTCGAGCGCGACGATCTGGTTTCGACGTGGCTCGCAATCGGCGATGAAACCGTCGACAACGGCGCGCTCTGGTTCGTGCCGGGCTCGCACAAGCTGCCGTTCACGTCCGACCGCTTCGATGAAGCGAAATTCTTCCGCTCCGACCTGCCCGAAAACGCCGCGCTGATCCGCACGGCGGTTTCGCCCGCGCTCGAACCCGGCGATGTCGTGTTCTTCCACTGCAATACGCTGCACTCGGCGGGCAAAAACCTCAGCGATAAGGTGAAGTTCTCGCTCGTCTACACGTATCACGGTGCGAGCAACGTGCCGTTGCCAGGCACGCGGTCGGCCGCGAAACCGGAAGTGCCGCTCGTCTGAGCGCGTTTTGCGTTTTATCGGCGGGATAACGGCAGCGCAAGGCCGATCATTCCCGCGAGCGTGGCCACGACGCCGCCCGCGAGCAGCCAGATAGTCTTGTTCGTGGGCGAACCGGTGAAAAAGCGCGATACGTCGTTACTCAACGAATGAAACGACTGGCCGCCGAAATAAAGCAGCACGATGCCGCCGACAATCAACGCAACGGAAATCGCTCGGGTCATGGGCCAGTCTCGCGGAAGGTAAGGCGCGACAGGTTATTCAATCTTCCCGCTCGCGTCCAGTCGTCCCGGTTTCAGGTGATCTGCTCGCGCGTCAGCGGCTGAATCTTGCGCAGCAATTCGGCCTGTACGCTCGCGTGATCGCTTGCGCGCGTCCATGCGCCCACGTTGAACTTGACGCCGGTGTCGGTGTAATCCGTTACCGCGATCCACGGCGCGGACGGCGCTTCCTGCACGATACGCGGATCTTCGCTCACGAGCCGGCGCAATTCCTCAAGCACATGTTCGACCTTCTGACCGTGCGCCACCTGAAAGTTGAGCACCACGCGGCGGCGTTCGTTCGCGCTGTAGTTGGTGATGGGATTCGCCCAGATCGTGCTGTTCGGCACGAACATGACGATGCCGTCGGCCTTGGTGAGGCGCGTGGTGAAGAGACCGATCTCGTTCACGGTTCCCGCCGTGGTGCCGACGCCCTCGATGTAATCGCCCACGCGGAACGGGCGCAGCAACAACAGCATCAGTCCCGCCGCGATGTTCTGCAGCGTGCCCTGCAACGCCAGGCCAATAGCCAGTCCGGCCGCGCCGAGCACGGTCAGGATACTCGCCGCCGCGATGCCGAACTTGCCGAGCGCGGCCACGATGGCGACTACGCGAATGGCCCACATCGCCACGCTGGCGAGCACCGGCGTGAGCGTGGCGTCGATATGCGTGCGCCCGAGCGTGCGCCGCAGCGCGTTGGCGACGAAGTTCGAAATCCACCATCCGACGGCAAGGATCAGGATCGCCATGAGGAAGTCGATGCCATACGTCACGGCAAGGGCTAACAGGGAATCGTAGGCAGGGCGCAGCTTATCGATAGAGTTCATCGGTCAGATTCCTTCATTTGGGATTTGCATTGGTCTGGCGTCGGACCAGAACGTTCCCGCATAGGCCGTCCGGACGAGGGTCGTACGGCTTGCGGCGGATTGGCTTAACATTGTCGGCCTCGACCGGCGGAGCGGCGAGCACGTGCCGCACAACGCCCGAACGCAGTCCCCGAAACCGATTCAGTCAACCAGCACGCAAAGGGAATTCGATATGGCATACGAAGCAGCTTCCGAGCGTTATACGCAGATGCAATACCGCACGTGCGGCAAGAGCGGATTGAAACTTCCTGCGTTGTCTCTTGGTCTGTGGCACAACTTCGGCGATACCACGCCCATCTCGACGCAACGCGAAATTCTGCGCACGGCATTCGATCTCGGCGTCACGCACTTCGATCTCGCCAACAACTACGGCCCGCCGTATGGCAGCGCGGAAACGAACTTCGGCCGGATCTTCAAGGACGACTTCCGGCCGTATCGCGATGAGTTGCTGATTTCGTCGAAGGCCGGCTGGGACATGTGGCCGGGACCTTACGGCAACGGCGGCGGTTCGCGCAAGTATGTGCTCGCGAGTCTGGATCAAAGCCTGAAGCGCATGGGCCTCGATTACGTCGATATTTTCTACTCGCATCGTTTCGATGCGGACACGCCGCTCGAAGAAACCGCTGGCGCGCTCGCCACCGCCGTTCATTCGGGCAAGGCGCTGTATGTCGGCATTTCGTCGTATTCGGCGTCGAAGACGCGCGAAATGGCGCGCTTGCTGGCCGAGCACAAGGTGCCGCTCTTGATCCATCAGCCGTCGTACAACATGCTGAATCGCTGGATCGAACACGAACTGCTCGATACGCTCGACGATCTCGGCACCGGCAGCATCGCGTTCACGCCGCTCGCGCAGGGCTTGCTTACGAGCAAGTATTTGAACGGCGTGCCGCAGGATGCGCGCGTGAACAAGGCGGGCGGCGGATCGCTCAAGCAGGAGCATTTGAGCGACGAGAATCTGGCGCATGTGCGCAAGCTCAACGAACTCGCGGAGCGTCGCGGTCAGAGCCTCGCGCAGATGGCGCTCGCATGGGCGTTGCGCGGTGGCCGTGTGACTTCGGTGCTGATCGGCGCGAGCCGCGCGGAACAGGTCGTCGAGAACGTCGCCGCGCTGAAAAATCTGGAGTTCAGCGCAGAGGAACTCGCCGAGATCGACAAGCATGCGCAGGAAGGCGGCGTGAATCTGTGGGAGAAGCCGTCGACGGATCAACGCATCTGATCGCGTCGTCCCGCCGTTGTCCCGGCCCGACCGTCAGAAGGGTATTTTGGGATAATTGCGGAATCCGTTGCTATCATGCGGGCTCGGCGGCTTTTTGGCTGTGATTTGCGGCGTGTTCGACGCGCGTTTGCCGCTCTTCGCAATCATTCGCCAGGCCGAGCAGCCAGGTGCGCGCCGTCCCGCAAAGTCCCACGCGCGTCCAGCCAGTCTCAATGCCGCACGGCCGCGACACGACGGCAAATGTCGATCGGGTTAAAATGCTCGATTGCGCCGGGTTGTCCGGCTGGGTTGTCTGGTTTGCGCACGTGCTTCGGCTCAAGTCTTGAGCAGGCCGCGTGATACCGAAGCGCCGACATCAGCCCATACGATCGTCCTTTTGCGTAGTTAAGCGCGGCAAAGTCTTTTCGATGCCCGTTCCCGCCAGAGCATTCGGCTAGCGGCGAGCGGCACCGCGTCATCGCATCATCGTTCTCGCACAGTCCAAGAAGCCATGAGCAACCTTAATTCTCAAACCGTTCTGAGCGTCCACCACTGGACCGACACGCTCTTCAGTTTCACCTGCACTCGCGATTCGTCGTTCCGCTTCGAGAACGGTCAGTTCACGATGGTGGGCCTCGAAGTCGAAGGCAAGCCGCTCTTGCGCGCCTATAGCCTCGCGAGTGCGAACTACGAAGAGCATCTCGAATTCTTGAGCATCAAGGTGCCGGACGGCCCCCTGACGTCGCGCCTTCAGCATTTGAAGGTGGGCGATTCCGTGCTGATCGGCAAGAAGCCGACGGGCACGCTCGTCGCCGACAACTTGTTGCCGGGCAAAACGCTGTGGCTGCTTTCGACGGGCACGGGCCTCGCGCCTTTCATGTCGATCATCAAGGACCCGGACGTCTACGACCGCTTCGACAAGATCGTGCTGACGCACACGTGCCGTTTCGTCGATGAACTCGCGTACAAGGACTTCATCACCGAGCACTTGCCGGCGCACGAGCATATCGGCGAGATCGTGTCGGAGAAGCTCGTGTACTACCCGACCGTCACGCGTGAAGAGTTCGCGAATCGCGGCCGGATCACCGACCTGATCGAAACGAAGAAGCTGTTCGCGGATTTGTCGGTCGATCCGTTCTCGGTCGAAAACGACCGCGTGATGCTTTGCGGCAGCCCGCACATGCTGCGCGACACGCGCGAGTTGCTCGACAGCCTTGGCTTCAAGGAAGGCAGCAACAATCATCCGGGACATTACGTGGTGGAAAAGGCTTTCGTCGGCTGATTCGACTGCTGTTTGTCCTGTCGAGAAAACCGGTGCTTTCGTGCGCCGGTTTTTTTTCGCCCCGATTCGCCGGGGTATTGTTACAAATTGGCGGCCTGTGGCCACGACCCCGGGTCGTCAGCGAATAGTGACAATGTTTGCCAAACGGCATGAGGTTCACGTCTGAAAGCCTTGTCCGATATGGCTTTATGATAATTTTGAGATATGATTCCGCAACGCTCAGACGGATGACGCAACGATATCGTCCGTCGTCGATGTTACGGAGTGTAAATTTAGTTACGCCGCATGCGTCTTCTGGCGACGTAGCTCTAGTTGCGCTCACTTGGGAGACATTGAATGAACTCGTCGGCCAGAATTCCGCCTGAAACACGCAAGGCGCCGCGCGCGTCCGCTTCGCTAGTCTCCGTGCCGATCGACGCACGCCTCAAGAGCGATCGCCAAGTGCGCAGTCTCGCGGCGCGCATCGACGAACTCACCACGCAACTGGCCGCCATCGAAGCGCACACGCGCGGCACACTCGCGCAGGACTTGCACGACGAGATGGGCGCCGTTCTGACCGCCGCCAACCTGGCGATTTCCCGCGCGCAATACTGGCTTCCCGCCAATGCCCCTGCCGCTTGCGCCGATGCGCTTCGCCAGGCGCGCGACTGTATCGCGGAAGCAGGCGAAGCGAGTCATCGAATCGTCGAGGATTTGCAAGCGCCGCCCTTCGACACCGGTTTCATCACCGGACTTGCCGACTGGATCGCCACCTTCGGCGCGCGTGCCGCCATTCATGTCGATTTCGTCTGCCCCGACGATTCCCGCTTCGACGATCTCCCGCCCGGTCTTGCCGTCGCGCTTTTACGTGTGATGCAGGAAGCGTTGACCAATGTCGCGCGCCACGCCCGGGCGACGCGCGCGCGGGTTAGCGTCGAGCGTGACGCGCAAGGCGTGACGCTCGTCATCGACGATGACGGAATCGGCATGACGCCCGCCGCGCGCCGCAAGACCGGCCGCTTCGGCCTGCCCGGCATGCGTGCGCGATGCGAGGCGTTCGGCGGCAGCATGCGCGTCGCTGCATCGGAGATGGGCGGCGTCGCGGTGCACGCGCGGATTCCGCTGGTATGCCCGCCGCGTCCGGTTCGGCGCGCGGCCAACGCCTGAGGCCGCGCATGGCCCTGCGCATCCTGCTCGCCGACGACCACGCCATCGTGCGCCGTGGCGTCGCGCAATTGCTGATCGAGCGCGAGCTGGCCTCGGAGGTGATCGAAGCCGGAACCGGCGTGCAGGCGCTCGCACTCGCCGCGCGCCACGCGCCCGACGTGGCGATGCTCGACATTTCGCTTCCCGATGTGAACGGTCTCGACGTGCTCAAGCGCCTGAAGCGCGACATGCCGCGTCTGCCCGTGCTGATGTTTTCGATGCATCGCGAAGATCAATATGCCGTGCGCGCGCTCAAGGCCGGCGCGGTGGGTTATCTCTCGAAGACGGCGGACCCTGCGCTCGTGATCGGCGCGATTCAGCAAGTCGCGGCGGGCCGCAAATACGTGAGCCCGGAAATGGCGGAAGCGCTTGCGAACTACGTTTCGCTTGGTTCGGAGCGCTTGCCGCACGAGCAACTCTCTGACCGCGAATTCCAGACGCTGTGCATGCTGGCTTCGGGCAAGCGGCTCACGGACATCGCACACGCGCTTTCGCTGTCGGTGAAAACAGTGAGCGTTTATCGGGCGCGCTTACTCGACAAGATGCAGCTTGCGAACAACGCCGAACTGACCTTCTATGTGATGAGCCATCGCCTCATCGGCATGAACCCGGCAATAGCGGGCTGAATGGTCCCGGAATTTATCTTAAGCAAGATAAAAAACGAACGATCTGTAAAAATTGCGCAAGGATAGGGCGTCCCATGCTCGTTCTTTGGGCATGCTTCCAGTCTCCGCTAAACTATCGGGTTTTCCCGAGGTACGGTGCCTTTGAGCGCCTTTAGGAGACTCACCGCAATGTCGTTGTTCCGCAAGAAAAACATCGAGCACATGCTGGCTGCCACCCACAGCACGTCGCTCAAGAAGACTCTGGGTGCGCTCGATCTCACCTTCCTTGGTATTGGCGCCATCATCGGCACCGGCATTTTCGTGCTGACGGGAACCGGCGCCGTGCAAGCCGGCCCGGCGCTCATGGTTTCGTTCATCGTCGCGGCAATTGCGTGCTGTTTCGCGGCGCTTGCCTACGCCGAGTTCTCATCGACTATTCCGGTTGCCGGTTCCATCTATACCTATTCGTACGCCACGCTTGGCGAACTGGCTGCGTGGATCATCGGCTGGGATCTGATGCTCGAATACGGGCTTGCCACTTCCGCCGTGTCAGTCGGATGGTCGGGTTATCTGCAATCGCTACTGTCGGGCTTCGGCATCTCGCTGCCGACCGTACTTACCGCCGCGCCCGGCGCGTTGCCCGACCACGTCACCTATTTCAACCTGCCCGCATTTCTGGTGATGATGGCGATCACCGCGCTCTTGTCGGTCGGCGTGAAGGAATCCACGCGCGTGAACAACATCATGGTCGCGATCAAGGTGACCGTCGTGTTGCTGGTGATCGCCGTGGGCGTGTTTCATGTGACGCCTGCCAATTGGCATCCGTTCATGCCGAATGGCTGGTCGGGCGTGTTCGGCGCGGCGGCGGTGATGTTCTTCGCGTTCATCGGTTTCGATTCGGTGTCGTCCGCCGCCGAGGAGGTGAAGAACCCGAAGCGCGATCTGCCGATCGGCATCATTTCGTCGCTGGCCGTGTGCGCGGTGCTGTATGTCGCCGTCGCGGCGGTCGTGACGGGCATCGTGCCGTCGGCGCAGTTCGCGGGCGTTTCGCATCCGGTTTCGTATGCGCTACAAGTGGTCGGACAGAACTGGGTCGCGGGTTTCATCGACTTAGGCGCGGTGCTCGGCATGCTCACCGTGATCCTCGTCATGAGCTACGGCCAGACGCGCATCATCTACGCGATGTCGCGTGACGGGCTCTTGCCCGCGCGGCTCTCGAAAGTTCATCCGCGTTATTCGACGCCTTTCTTTACCACTTGGCTCGTCGGCATTTTCTTCGGGCTGATCGGCGCGCTCGTGCCGCTCAACGTGCTGGCGGAACTCATCAACATAGGCACGCTCGCGGCGTTCTCGATGGTATCCATCGCCGTGCTGATCCTGCGCCGCACGCATCCCGACCTGCCGCGCGCGTTCCGCTGTCCTGGCGTGCCGGTGGTGCCCATTCTCGCGGTGGCGTCGTGCCTGTTTCTCATGCTCAATCTCAAGGCGATGACGTGGGTCGCGTTCGTCGTTTGGCTGGTGATCGGCCTCGCGATTTATTTCGTCTACTCGCGCCGGCATTCGGTGCTCGGTCGCGCGCAGGCTTCGAAAAACGTGCTGTAAGGCGTCTTGCGCGCCGGTTGCATGAACGCCGCCTTCGGGCGGCGTTTTTATTTTCAGAGCCGCAAGCGAAGACGAGCGCAGACAGGCAAACGCATCCACCGGCAAGTAAGCCCAATAGCTACGCTCGCCGATTTGTGCTTTACTCGGCTCTGCAAACATGAACGCGCATCACACGATTTCCCAGCCAAACGCTCACAGCAGCAGGTCGGCAGGTTCAGGACGTGGTTGACGTGAGTGGCGAAGCAAGCGAGTGGCGTAAGGCTGGTCCATCCCCACAGCAGTCGGTCTGCCGTGACCGGAATAGAAGCGGATAGCTTCGCTTCGAGTCGTCGCAGAGAAACTGCACGAGGCCCGCGTATGGAGCAAAAAAGCTCCGGCCGGGTCGCAAAGGAGACAGTAATGACGCTCAGCATCAGCCTGACGGTCAACGGCAAACCCGTGACCGCCAACGTCGAACCGCATCTTCTGCTCGTCCAGTTTCTACGCGAACAAATCAGGCTCACCGGCACGCACATTGGCTGCGATACCGCGCAGTGCGGCGCGTGCACCGTGCATCTCGAAGGGCGCGCGATCAAGTCGTGCAACATCCTCGCCGCGCAGGCCGACGGCATGGCGGTGACGACTATCGAAGGCATGGCGAAAGACGGCGAGCTTCATCCCATGCAGGCGGCCTTCAAGGAATGCCACGGTCTGCAATGCGGTTTCTGTACGCCGGGCATGGTGATGAGCGCGAGCGCACTCGCCGCGCAATCTCCGGATCTCTCCGAAGAGGAAGTGCGCGAGCAGCTCGACGGCAATCTGTGCCGCTGTACGGGCTATCACAACATCGTCAAGGCGGTCCTGCAGGGCGCGCAATCCATGAGGTCGGGCGGCTAGAAACACTAGCTGCGCTCTATCGATCGATCCGGATTTCGCGCCTATCAAGGAGACCGCGATGAATGCCCCTGAGCAACAGAAACTGATTGGCGCTGGCATCAAGCGCAAGGAAGACTATCGCTTCCTGACGGGTGCCGGCCAGTACACCGACGATGTCGTCCTTCCACAGCAAAGCTACGCCGCGTTCCTGCGCTCGCCTCACGCGCACGCGAAGATTCGCGGTATCGACATGGAAGCGGCCAAGGCTTCGCCGGGCGTGATCGCCATTTTCACGGGCAAGGATCTTGCCGGCGAAAATGTCGGTGGCTTGCCGTGCGGCTGGCTGATCCACAGCACCGATGGCTCGCCGATGAAAGAGCCGCCGCATCCCGTCATCGCGAACGAAAAGGTGCTGCACGTGGGCGATCAGGTCGCGCTCGTGGTCGCCGAATCCATCAAGGAAGCGAAGGACGCTCTCGAACTCATCGAGGTCGATTACGACGTGCTGCCCGCCGCGGTCGATACCGGCAGCGCCGCCGGCGACGGCCAGCCGCAAGTGCACGACAGCGTGCCGAACAACGTCTGCTACAACTGGGGCCACGGCGACAAGGCCAAGACCGACGCCGCCTTTGCGCAGGCCGCGCACGTGACGACGCTCGATATCGTCAACCAGCGCCTCGTGCCGAACGCGATCGAACCGCGCGCCGTCAACGCGAGCTATTCGAAGCACGACGAAAGCTACACGGTCTACGTCGCGAATCAGAACCCGCACGTCGAGCGGCTGCTGATGGCGGCGTTCGTACTGTCGCTGCCGGAATCGAAACTGCGCATCATCGCGCCGGATGTGGGCGGCGGCTTCGGCTCGAAGATTTTCCTGTACCCGGAAGACGTGGCGCTGACGTGGGCGTCGAAGAAAGTCGGGCGTCCGATCAAGTGGACGGCCGAGCGCTCCGAAGCGTTTCTCTCCGACGCGCATGGCCGCGATCACGTCACCAAAGCAGAACTCGCCATCGACAACGACGGCAAGTTTCTCGCGATGCGCGTGCACACGACGGCGAACATGGGCGCGTATCTGTCGACGTTCGCCTCGTCGATTCCGACCGTGCTCTACGCGACCTTGCTCGCCGGCCAATACACCACGCCCGCGATCTACGCCGAAGTCAAAGCGGTCTTCACCAACACCGTTCCCGTCGATGCCTATCGCGGCGCGGGCCGTCCGGAAGCGACCTATGTCGTCGAACGGCTCGTTGAAACGGCGGCGCGCGAGTTGAATATCGATCCGGTCGAACTGCGCCGCCGCAACTTCATTCGTGAGTTTCCGTACGCGACGCCGGTCGGCCTGACCTACGACGTCGGCGATTACGACGCGTGTCTGAACCGCGCGCTCGAACTCGCGGACGTGCAAGGCTTTGCCATGCGCAAGGCGGAATCGGAGAAAGCGGGCAAGCTGCGCGGCATCGGCTATTCGTGCTATATCGAGGCGTGCGGGCTCGCGCCCTCGAATGTCGCGGGGGCGCTCGGCGCGCGGGCGGGCTTGTTCGAGGCGGGCGAAGTGCGCGTGCATCCTACCGGCTCGGTCACGGTTTTCACCGGCTCGCACAGTCACGGACAAGGGCACGAAACGACCTTCGCGCAAGTGGTCGCGGACCGGCTTGGCGTGAATATCGACAACGTCGAGATCATTCACGGCGACACGGGCCGCATTCCGTTCGGCATGGGCACGTATGGCTCGCGCTCCATTTCGGTCGGCGGCTCGGCGATCATGAAGGCGCTCGACAAGGTGGAAGCGAAGGCCAAGAAGATTGCCGCGCATCTGCTCGAAGCAGCGGTGGAGGACATCGAGTTCAAGAACGGCACGTTCCGCGTGGCGGGCACGGACCGCACGAAGAGTTTCGTCGATGTCTCGCTTGCCGCCTACGTGCCGCACAACTTCCCGCTGGAAACCATGGAGCCGGGGCTGAACGAAAACGCGTTCTACGATCCGACCAACTTCACTTATCCGTCGGGCGCGTATGTCTGCGAAGTGGAAGTCGATCAGGACACGGGCGAAACGCGTATTCAGAAGTTCACGGCGGTCGATGACTTCGGCAACGTGATCAACCCGATGATCGTCGAAGGGCAAGTGCATGGCGGGCTCGGCCAGGGAATCGGCCAGGCGATGCTCGAGCGCTGCGTCTACGACGACACCACCGGCCAGTTGCTCTCAGGCTCGTATATGGATTACGCGATGCCGCATGCCATCGACTTGCCGAACTTCACCGTCGAAACCGCGAAGGGCACGCCGTGCTCGCACAATCCGCTCGGCGTGAAGGGCTGCGGCGAAGCGGGCGCAATCGGCTCGCCGCCCGCCGTCATCAACGCGATTCTCGATGCCCTCGCGCCGCTCGGCGTGAAGGATTTGCAGATGCCCGCGACGCCCCATCGCGTGTGGTCCGCCATGCACGCCGCCCAACGCGCCTGAAGGGAGAACGAACATGTACGCATTCGACTATCAACGTCCCGGCGAGACTCAGGCTGCGGTTGCCGCGCTTGCCGCCAACGGCGATGCCAAATTCCTCGCGGGCGGCCAGAGCCTCTTGCCGACCATGCGCTTGCGGCTCGCGCAGCCATCGGCGCTCGTGGATGTGACGCGCATCGCGTCGATGAAAAGCATCGCGCTCGATGGCGGCAAGCTGATCATCGGCGGCGCCATGTGCCACGCGCAGGTTGCATCGGACGAACAGGTTCGAAAGGCGCTGCGCGGTCTCGCCGATCTGGCTGGCCGAATCGGCGACAGACAGGTGCGCGAGCGCGGCACGATTGGCGGCTCGCTTGCCAACGACGACCCCGCCGCGTGCTATCCGGCCGCCGTGCTTGCGCTGAACGCGACGGTGGTGACGGATCGCAGGCGCATTGGCGCGGATGAGTTTTTCATCGACATGTATCAGACCGCGCTGGAGCCGGACGAGTTGATCGTCGCGGTGGAATTTCCGCTCGCCGAGCGCGCCGCGTACGAAAAGTTTCGCAACCCTGCTTCGCACTTCGCGCTCGTTGGCGTGTTCGTTGCAAAGCATGAAGACGGCGTGCGCGTTGGCGTGACGGGCGCGGCGTCTTCCGTGTTTCGTGCGGCCGAGCTGGAGGCGGCGTTGTCGAAAGACTTTTCCGTCAGCGCGGCGCGAGGCGTGAAGATCCTGCCCGGCGAACTCAACGACGACATGCACGCGAGCGCGGAATATCGCGCGCATCTGATTCCGGTGCTGGCGGGCCGGGCGATCGAACGCGCCAACTCGTTCTAGGCAGCACGTCGAAGTCATTCAGCAACCAAGCGGCGGATTTCGAGTCCGCCGCGCCTTCCCATGATGCCGAACGAGCCGGATTCCATCGACGACACGCTCGCGCGACTGCGCGAGCATCAATACTTCGCGAACCGCGAGCTCGCGACGGCGCTTTTTCTCGCGCTGAAAATGCAGCGGCCGCTCTTTCTCGAAGGCGAGCCGGGCGTCGGCAAGACCGAACTCGCGAAAGCGGCGGCGGGTCTGTGCGGCACGACGCTCTTGCGCCTGCAATGCTACGAAGGTCTCGATACGGCGAGCGCGCTCTACGAATGGGACTATCCGCGTCAGATCATGGCGCTGCGGCTCGCGGAAGCATCGGGTGAAACACCCTCGAACGATTCGCTGTATCGCGGCGAGTTTCTGTTGAAGCGTCCGTTGCTTCAGGCGCTGCTGCCCGATCCTTCGAACGCGAACGCGCGGCGCGTGTTGCTCATCGATGAAATCGATCGCGCCGACGAGCCGTTCGAAGCGTTCCTGCTCGAACTGCTGTCGGACTTTCAGGTGTCGATTCCCGAGTACGACACGGTGCGCGCCACGCATCCGCCTCTCGTCGTGATGACCTCGAACCGCACGCGCGAAGTACACGATGCGCTCAAGCGCCGCTGTCTTTATCAGTGGATCGGCTATCCCGCGCGCGATGTCGAGCTCGAGATCGTCGCGGCCCGCGCGCCGGAAGCGAGCCGCGACTTGCAGGCGCGAGCGGTCGGCTTCGTGCACGAGTTGCGCACGCTGGATCTGTTCAAGGCGCCGGGCGTCGCGGAAACCATCGACTGGTGCCGCGCGCTCGCGGCGTTGTCGGTGTCGGAACTGGACCCGCAGTCGGTGCGCGACACGCTCGGCGTGCTGCTGAAGTATCAGGACGACCTCGCGCGCATGGACGCCGACACGCTCGCGCAATGTCTTTCGGCTGCGCGGTCATAGCGATGGAAACCATCGCGCGCAACGTCGTGCACTTCGTCAGGCTGCTGCGCGGCGCGGGCCTCGGCATGTCGCCCGCGCATGCCGTCGATGCCATCGACGCGCTGCGCTTCATCAATCTGCGTCGTCGCGACGACGTGCACGCGACGCTCGCGTGTCTGCTGGTTCACGCGAGCGACGAGCGCGGCATCTTCGACGCGGCCTTCGATCTCTTTTGGCGCGATCCCGACTGGGAAGGCAAGCTGCGCATGCTGTTGCTGCCGAAAGTGACGAACGGCATGCCGCCGCCCAAACGCAACAACCGTCTCGCCGATGCGCTCGCCACGCGCGCGGTGTCATCGGCTGAAACGAAGCGGGAAGGCGCGACCGAGGAAGCGCACGCGCGCCTCTCGTTCAGCGCGCGGGAACGCCTGAGCCAGCGCGATTTCGATACCCTGAGCGCCGACGAGTGGCGCACGCTGCGGCATCAGATTCGCGCGCATCGGCTGCCGCTTGCTAGCGAACCGACGCGCAGGCTCAAGGCGGCTTCGCGCGGCACGCATGCCGACCTGAAGGCGAGCGCACGTCACGCGGTTCGTTCAGGCGGCGACTGGACCGTGTGGAAATACCGCGCCGTCGTGGAACGCCGGCCGCCGCTCGTCTTGTTGCTCGACATATCCGGCTCGATGAGCGCATATTCGCGCGCCGTGCTGTACTTCTGCCACGCGCTTTTGCAATCGCGCGAGCGCTTGCAGGTGTTTCTGTTCGGCACGCGTCTGACCAACGCCACGCGCGCGTTGCGTGAGCGCGATCCGGACGTCGCGATTGCCGCGCTCGGGCTTCAGGTCGCCGACTGGTCGGGCGGAACGCGCATTGGCGGGGCGCTCGCCGAGTTCAATCGACGCTGGGCGCGCCGCGTGCTTGCAGGTCGCGCGACCGTTCTTCTCGTCACCGACGGCCTGGATCACGAGGCCATCGACGTGCTCGAAACCGAAATTGCGCGGCTGCATCGTTTCGCGCATCGGCTGGTGTGGCTCAATCCGCTTCTGAGATTCGCCGATTTCACGCCGCGCGCCCGAGGCGTGCGCGCGATCCTGCCGCACGTCGATGCGATGCTCGCGGCCCACAATCTCGACAGTCTCACCGCTGTCGGACGGGAACTGGCGGCGGCGCACGGCCGGCACGATTCAGGCGCGCGTCGCGTCCCGTGAGTATCAGGGAGACGAAAAATGGAACTGTCCGAAACGCATGTCTTGCCGGTGCCCCAGGCGCGGGCGTGGGAAGCGCTCAACGACACGGAGATTCTGAAACTTTGTATCCCCGGCTGCGACAGCATCGACGCGGAAGGCGAGAATGCGTATGCGGTCGCGATGACAGCGGCGGTCGGCCCGGTCAAGGCGCGCTTCAAGGGCCGCATGGAACTGACGAATATCGACGCGCCGAAGACGTACACCATCGTGTTCGAAGGGCAGGGCGGCGCGGCCGGTTTCAGCAAGGGCAGCGCGACGGTGAACCTGGAACCGGGCGAGACCGCCGACACCACCAGGCTCACTTACAGCGCGAATGCGCAGGTGGGTGGCAAGCTGGCGCAGATCGGCTCGCGGCTCGTGGATGGCGCGGCGCGCAAAATCGCGGGCGAGTTCTTCAAGCGCTTCAGCGCGCAATTGCAGGGCGCAAGTGGACCGGCGAATGAATCGGCGGACGCTGAAAACGGCGGCGACGCAGGGCAGGAACAGGGAAAGAAATCATGGACAGCGTGGATCTCGAAGTCTTGAAAAACAGCGCGCGATGGCTCGAAGAAGGTCATCGCGCATTGCTCGTCACGGTGGTGAAGACGTGGGGCTCGTCGCCGCGCCCGGAAGGCGCCATGCTCGCCGTGCGCGCCGACGGCCACGTGGTCGGATCGGTGTCGGGCGGGTGTATAGAAGACGATCTGATCGAGCGCGTGCGGCAACGCGGTATCGAGCAGACGAAGCCGGAAGCGGTGAAGTACGGCATCAGCGCGGAAGAAGCGCATCGCTTCGGCTTGCCGTGCGGCGGCACGATTCAGCTCGTGCTGGAGCCGTTGACGAAGGACAGCGGCATCGCGGAACTGTGCGCGGCGGTGGAAAGCGGGCGGCTCGTCGCGCGCACGCTCGACATGGCGACCGGCCGCGCGCGTCTCGAACCGGCGCAAGCTACCGATGGCGTGCTCTTCGACGACGCCACGCTGCTCACCATCCACGGGCCGCGCTATCGCATGCTGGTGATCGGCGCGGGGCAGTTGTCGCGCTATCTGTGCAGCATCGCGGTGGGGCTGGATTATCAGGTCACCGTCTGCGATCCGCGCGTGGAGTACACGGACGAGTGGAACGTGCCGGGCACGACCATCGTGCGGACCATGCCCGACGATACCGTGATGGACATGAAACTCGACGAACGCTGCGCGGTCATCGCGCTGACGCACGATCCGAAGCTCGACGATCTCGCGCTGATGGAAGCGCTGAAAACGCCCGCCTTCTATGTCGGCGCGCTGGGATCGCGGCGCAACAACGCCGCGCGGCGCGAGCGCCTGAAGGAGTTCGATCTCGACGAAGCCGAACTCGCGCGACTGCACGGGCCGGTGGGCATTTATATCGGCAGCCGCACGCCGCCCGAGATCGCCGTGTCGATTCTCGCGGAAGTCACGGCGGCGAAGAACGGCGTGTCCTTGCCGGAGTTGCTGAAGGTGGAAGGCGCAAAGGCCGCGCGGGAAGTCGCGGGAAGTGGCGAGGTGTGTGGCATTTGAGTTTGGCGACCCCGAATTCGCAAGCTCAGGCCCGCATCGCGTGCGGCCTATAATCGTCGTTCTCATCCGCGCGGCCTATTTTGATGCGCCAAGCCTGCGCGGACAGGTCATCGAACTATTTCCAATCCGCACCGAATGCCCGGCAAACCCTTGACCGGCGATGCCCGCCGCGCAATCGCGCAAGCGGATGCGCCGCCACAACCCGCGTCCGCCAGAACCGGGCAGCGTCACATGAGCCACCGTGCGTTACGCGGGTGGTCCGTGGTGCATCGCTGGACGAGTCTCATCTGCACGGCGTTCATGTTGCTGCTCTGTCTGACGGGCCTGCCGCTCGTCTTCGGTCATGAACTCGACCTGCTGACGGGCGATGCCATCGAAGCGCCTGCGCTGCCCGCATCGCAGGCGAATGCGCGCGCGAGTTACGACGCGGTCTTGCACGCCGCGCTGAGGGAGCATTCCGGCCACGTTGCGCAGTACATGATTTGGGAGCCGGACGAACCGCTTTTGCCTGTCATCGTCACCGCGCCTCGCGCCGATACACCGCCCGACGACACGCTAAGCACCACCGTCGATGCACGCACCGCGAGGCCGCTCGGCATGCCGCCGGGAAAGGGATCGCTCAAGTTCGTGCTGCTCAAACTGCACGTCGATATGTTCGCCGGACTCTTCGGCAAACTGTTCCTTGGCGCGATGGGCGTGATGTTTCTCGCGGCGATTGTCTCGGGTGTCGTCGTGTATTTGCCGTTCTGGCGCAAGGTGGGGCTCGGGCGCGTGCGGCTTGCGAAGAAGCGGCGCATCGTTTGGCTCGACTGGCATAACGCCATCGGCATGTTGACGCTCGCGTGGGCGCTATTGGTCGGCGCGACCGGTTCCATCAACACGCTCGCCGATCTCATGCTCGATGCCTGGCGTAACGATCAGCTCGCGCAGATGCTCGCGCCTTATCATGGCCAGCCGCCGGTGACGGTGCGCGCAACCGTCGACGACGCCGTGAAGACCGCGCAGGGCGTCGCACCCGGCATGATTCCGTCGTTCGTGGCGTTTCCGGGGACGCGCTTCAGCAGTCCGCATCACTATGCCGTGTGGATGCGCGGTGACGGCATTCTCACGACGCGAATCCTGCGGCCGGTTCTCGTGGATGCATCGACCGGCGCGCTCACCGATTCACGCGAATTGCCGTGGTATCTGAAAGTGCTGCTTGGCTCGCAGCCATTGCATTTCGGCGATTTCGGCGGGATGCCGCTCAAGATTTTCTGGGCAGCGTTCGATTTGCTGACCATCGTCGTGCTGGGAAGCGGTTTGTATCTTTGGCTCACGCGGCATAATCCGCGGAAGAGGAAGGCATAGAGCGGCGCGCGTGGTTCGCGCCGGCATGGCGAGGCCGGCCATGGGGGAAAAGCGGAACAACGCGGCAAAACGGCGACACCGCGCATCCAAACCGCTTCGCCACGCGCCAAGCGCGCTAGGGAGCGCCTTACATCAACCCACAAACAATTGCCGCGATCAGCGAGACGGTGACGATCACCACACCCGCCGTACGCCGCTTGTTGAGCTCCGTCCACAACAGCACGCCAGTCAGCGACAGCAATATGATGCTGCCCGCGAACGTATCGATGAGCAGCACCCAGCCCACGCTCAGACCCACGCCCTTGTGCAGGTTCGTCATCATTGCGAGGAAGGTGTTTTCGGTGCGCTTCACCGACACGAAGTTATTGCCCACCCAGTATTCCGCCTGCACGTTGCCGCCTGGCGTGGCCAGCGCCACCGACCACTGCTCCGGCTGCATCGTGCTCTTGTCGCCCCAGCCGACCGGATGCGCGGGCTCGCGACGCGTGCGGCCAAGTTGACCGTCGATCTTCAATTCCTTCTTGAGCCACGTCCCCATGTCGCGCGGCGACTTGAATCCTTCGGCGGGCAAAGGCATCTGCATCTGCGAAACCTGCGGTTCGCCTGTCGAGATACGCAGCGGCGGCGCGCGGTGATTCAACAGGAAACCCGTCGTGCCGAACAGCAAGCCGAGTAACGCGCCCCACAAGCCGATCCAGCCGTGCACCTTTCGCAGCCATTTGAGAAAAACCGATCGGCGCGACCGATTTTTGCGGACGAACTGCTCGGCATCGTCAATAAGCCGATGCGGCCGGTAGGAAGCGCCGCTCGTCGCGGATGGCTGCGGATTCAGTGTATCGGGCGCGTTCACGCGTCTCTCCGGAAGTGGGTCTGGTTCGGGCAAAGCCTCGCCGCAGTCGGCTAGACACGCGTTCAAACGCGGCGTCGGCGAGAGGCAACGAAGAGGCAATCAGATGAGAATCGTTATCATTACATGTCGAAAAACCTAACTCAACGTTTTTCGACTAACTAACACGATCATTTCTAACGAAATATTTCAGACCGGCCAGAGCGGTCCTTCCTGCATCGCGCCGACTTGCTCCCGCAATTCGAGGATGCGTTCTTCCCAATAACGCTGCGTGTTGAACCACGGGAAGGCGGCGGGGAACGCGGGATCGTTCCAGCGGCGCGCGAGCCAGGCCGCGTAGTGAATCAGCCGCAAGGTGCGCAGCGCTTCGATCAGATGCAGCTCGCGCGAGTCGAAATCGCAGAAGTCTTCGTATCCGGCGAGCAGATCGGCAAGCGCGCGCGATGCCTCCGCGCGGTCGCCCGGCAGCAGCAGCCAGAGGTCCTGAACGGCCGGGCCCATGCGGCTGTCGTCGAAATCGACGAAATGCGGGCCGGCATCGGTCCAGAGCACGTTGCTCGGATGGCAATCGCCGTGCAGTCGCAGATGGCGCACGTCGCCCGCGCGCTCGAAACATTGCGCGACGCCTTCGAGCGCCATGTCCACGACGCGCTCGTAGGCCTCGCGGACATCGTCGGGCACGAAGCGATGCGTGAGCAGAAACTCGCGCGGCTCGTACCCAAAGGTTTGGATATCGAGTGTGGGCCGTTCGCGATACGGTTCGATGCCGCCCACCGCATGAATGCGCCCGATGAAGCGCCCGAGCCATTCGAGCGTGTCGCGGCCGTCGAGATCCGGCGCGCGGCCGCCGCGCCGTTCGAACACGGAGAAGCGAAAGCCTTCGAATTCATGGAGCGTCGCGCCTTCGAGCGAAAGTGCCGGAACCGCTGGAATCTCGCGCTCCGTCAACGTGGCGACGAAGGCGTGCTCTTCGAGAATCGCGGCATCCGACCATCGCCCGGGACGATAAAACTTCGCGACGATCGGCGGCCCGTCTTCGAGCCCCGCCTGATAGACGCGGTTTTCGTAGCTGTTGAGCGCCAGCAAGCGGCCGTCAGTGCGCTTGCCAGCGGGGATCAGCACGCTGTCGAGCGCGTCGAGCACACGCTCGGGCGCGAGGCCGGCAAAAGGCGGGGCTTCGCTCGGCGCGGGCGCGCCGGGGGTATCGGAATGAGTTGAGTTCATTCCGGCATTGTGCCCCGCGCGCGGACAACTGGCTCGCCGGCCGCGCGCCGGTCAGCGTTCCTTCAGTGGACGACCGTGTTCGCTGGGCGCACGATCTCGCCCGTATCGATCAGATCTTCGAGAAAGAACGGCTCCGTGTTGAGCAGTTGAGTGACGCCGGGCTCGCCCGCGTACCACGCGACCATAGCCATGTCGCCCAAAATTCGCATCACGATGCCGCGTGCGCCCTGAGGCACGGCAATATGGACGGAGCGGACAATCGAACCGATTTGCATGATGAATCCCCGTTTCCGTGCCGGCTGAGGATAAAACGCCGGTCAAATATTTTCACCAAGCACAGGCTTTTCACGGCTCGTGCACCAGACAACCTGCCGCGTCATTGTTGCGCGACGCGCAGCACACACGGCTTCCATGAACGATTGTGTCCTTACTTTAGCGCATCGCGGCGCGTGAGCGCGATGCCTGCCGATATCATTTGTTGCCATTGGATGACGTTTTTCGGCATTAAGTTGTGTCCTGCGGCACATGTGACCGATTTCTGTATCGGGCAAAACCCTAAGGATCGGCGTATCTTTAGCGGTTTTGGGCCGCCGAACGTGGGCCGACAACTTTGAACCAGATCAGAATAATCCTCTCTGGTCGACACGGAGACCCTGGTTGTGAATGCATCGCCGGCGCCGCAGCGCACCGAAACTGAAGCTGATTCCATTCCCTATCTCGAGCGCGGCTCGCGCGCTTACTGGCGCGCGGCGCTGGCCTTGTTGTTCGCGGGCTATGCCACGTTCTCGCTGCTCTATTGCGTGCAGCCGCTGCTGCCGGAGTTCACCAAGGCGTTCGGCGTAAGCCCGGCGGTGAGTGCGCTTTCGGTCTCGGTGAGCACGGCGGCGCTGGCAGTGGCGATTTTCATCGCCGGATTCGTTTCGGAGAGTTGGAGCCGCCACCGCTTGATGACGATGTCGCTGCTCGCATCGTCCGTTCTCACCATGATCGTCGCCGCGCTGCCGAACTGGCACGCTCTATTGATCGTGCGCGCGCTGGAAGGCTTTGCGCTCGGCGGCGTGCCGGCCGTGGCAATGGCATATCTCGCGGAAGAGGTGCATCCCGAAGGCCTGGGCCTTGCGATGGGGCTCTACGTCGGCGGCACCGCGATAGGCGGCATGGCGGGTCGCGTGATCAGCGGCATCCTCGCCGATCTGTTCGGCTGGCGTATTGCGATTGGAGGAATCGGGCTGCTCGGGCTTTTCGCGACGCTGGCATTCCGCTCGTTGCTGCCGCCATCGCGGCGCTTCAAGCCGCGACGCGGCGTTGGGTTCCATCATCATCGACGCTCGCTTGCCGGACATTTGCGCCACGGCGGATTGCCGTTTTTGTTTCTCATCGGCTTCGTGCTGATGGGCAGTTTCGTCACGCTTTACAACTACGTGGGTTATCGGCTGCTCGGCGCGCCGTTCTCGCTCAATCAGACGCAAATCGGCGCGATCTTCACGGTTTATCTCACCGGCGTGGTCGCATCGCCGTGGTCGGGCAAACTCGCCGATGTATTCGGGCGCGGGCGCGTGCTGATCGCGAGTTTGCTTTTGATGATGCTCGGTATCGCGATGACGCTTTCGGGTTCCTTGCCGGTGATCATCGGCGGAATTGCCTGCCTGACGTTCGGCTTCTTTGCCGGGCATTCAGTGGCGAGCGGCTGGGTCGGACGACTCGCCGCGCAAGCAAAAGGACAAGCGGCGGCGCTCTATCTGCTTGCTTATTACCTTGGATCGAGCCTGATCGGCTCGTACGGCGGCCACTTCTGGACGGCGTTCGAATGGCCTGGCGTGGCTTCGCTGATCGGCGCTTTGCTGCTGGTCGGTATGGCGGGCGCGGTTTATCTGAATGTGCGCGAGCGGAGTGCTTAATCGTCATTATTCCGCTGAGGCGATTTTGAAAGCCCGTTGAAATATGAGGGAAGTAAGGGTTTTTCCGCGTCTACTTAATAGTTCCGTTTGCAAAGCCTTGTTTCAATTAGCTTGGTGCAATGCAATAGTTTTCAGGCGCACGAATATAGGCCGACACGGCGATTCGACCGGCCTATACTCGAAGCGTCGACGCGACGAATTATCTCGAGCGCGCCGCGACAAGAGCTTGAAGCTGGAAGAAGGGAGACGCACCATGACGACTTACTTCACAATCGGCGATTTCATTCTAATTATCCCGATGGCGCTCGCTGGCGCCTTGTTCCTCGGCGCCATTCCCTGCGCAACGCATTTCAAGAACAACGCCTTGCGCGTATTCGGCGCGCTCTTGGGCGTGCTGGTTGCGTTCCTGCTCGTGGAAGGACTGCCGGCGCTGGTTTAGGCGCGGCGGGCGGATGCGCTTTAATCAGCACGTCCGCCGCTGATCAAAACCCGGTACGGCTTTAATGCCGTCAAGCCGGGTTTTGTCTTTTCAGGCGCGAACATTACGCGCCGTCGAATGAACTATATTCAGACCAGATATTCGCCGAGGAACGTCAAGGTGCGGCCGTGCGCCAGCGCCGATGCCTTCGCGTTATACGAAGCGCGATCGCCGCAATTGAAGCCATGATCGGCGCCCTGATAAAGATAGAGTTCGGAATCCGAACGGCCCGCAAAACGGTCGCGCACGCTGGCGACTGCATCGGAAGGAATATGCGCGTCTAGTTCGCCGTAATGGAATTGAATCGGTGATTTGATTTTGTCGGCCTGATCGAGCTGATTCTGAATGCCGCCACCGTAATAGGCCACGGCGAGATCGACCGACTCTTGCGCCGCCGCCAGATAAGCGAGGCGTCCGCCGAAGCAGAAGCCGATGGCCGCCACCTTGCCCGTCACTTCGGGCAACGCGCGCAATGCCTGGGCGGCCGCGCCGACGTCGCCGACGGCTGCATCGAGATTGGTCTTTTGCAGCAGTTCCATCGCCTTTTCGCGATCCGCGCCGTCGTAACCCAACTCCACGCGTGGTTGCGTGCGCCAGAAAACGTCCGGTGCGAGCGCCACGTAGCCATCTGCCGCATATTGATCGGCGACGCTGCGAATATGCGCGTTCACGCCGAAGATTTCCTGCAGGATGATCACAGCGGGTCCGGTGCCCGTCTTTGGCAGGGCGAGATAGCCCTGGAAGCTGCCGCCATCAGCGGGAATGTCGGTCCAGCGGGAAGTGGTGGAAATGGTCATGTCGTTGCTCCTTTAGCTCGATTGAACATGCGCGTTTGAGGCGGCTGTGTGCGTTGATTCGCCAGCCTCGGACCGCGTTGGCGAGTGAGTTTGCCAGCTTTCCCTTTCAGACGCCTGAGCGCGTCCGGGCCGCGCTGGCATGACCTTTGACGGGAAAAAGATTTTTAGAGCGGCTGGTCTAAACACTTGGCGAGTTAGCGGCTTTAAAAACAGGCTAATGAAGCGAGCGCGCGGGATTATCGGCAAACGGCCGCCGCTCTTGAAGCGCGTTCAAACCGGCACACGTCCGCCCCTTGGAAACCCGCATGAACAGGGCGTCTTCACGGAACGCCACCACAAACGCCCGCGCTTCTCAACTGGCCTTTAATCGGTAGTCACACCAGTATCTTAAAAAACTTCCCTAATTTAATTTGACACCCCTACACTTGCGCGCAGTGCGGATGGCGGCCGCCAAAAATGGCCAGCCAGAAGGACTTGCCAAGTGCATGACGATGCATCCGGCGTGGTCGTCCACGGGACTGAGCGATCGTGATGAAAGACGGGGCACAGGGCGATTACGTTGTTTTTGGGACCGAAACTGGAGACTTACATGAACACCAAGCTTCACAAACTGTTGCCGATCAGCGCTGCAGCCGTGCTGTTCGCTACGTTGGCAACATCCGCAGCAGCCGACCAGGTCGTCAAGATCGGTCACGTCGCTCCGCTGACCGGCGGCATTGCTCACCTGGGCAAGGATAACGAAAACGGCGCGCGGCTCGCAGTCGAGGAAATCAACGCGAAGGGTCTCACCATCGGCGGCCAGAAGGTCACGCTGGAACTCGACGCGCAGGATGACGCGGCCGACCCGCGTACCGCTACTCAGGTTGCACAGAAGCTGGTCGACGACAAGGTTGTCGGCGTCGTCGGTCACTTGAACTCCGGTACGTCCATCCCGGCATCGAAGATTTACAGCGACGCGAGCATCGTTCAGATTTCGCCGTCGGCCACGAACCCGACCTACACGCAGCAAGGCTTCAAGACGACGTATCGCGTCGTCGCGACCGATGCTCAACAAGGCCCGGCGCTCGCCAACTACGCCGCGAAGCAATTGAAGGTAAAGAGCGTCGCCGTGGTGGACGACTCGACCGCCTACGGTCAGGGTCTCGCCAACGAGTTCGAAAAGACTGCGAAGGCACTTGGCCTGAAGGTCATTTCGCACGATGCGACCAACGACAAGGCAGTCGACTTCCGCGCGATTCTGACGAAGATCAAGGGTGAGAACCCCGACGCGGTGATGTACGGCGGCATGGACGCAACCGGCGGCCCGTTCGCGAAGCAAGCCAAGCAGCTCGGCCTGCGCGCGAAGGTTCTCGCAGGCGACGGCGTCTGCACGGAAAAGCTGGCCGACCTGGCTGGCGACGCAACCGACAACATTGTGTGCTCGGAAGCCGGCATGGCGCTCGAAAAGATGGAAGGCGGTCAGGCGTTCGCGGCGAAGTTCCAGAAGCGCTTCGGTCAGCCTATCCAGATCTACGCGCCGTTCACGTATGACGCGGTGTATATCATCGTCGACGCGATGAAGCGCGCGAACTCGACCGATCCGGCGAAGATCGTTGCCGCCATGCCGAACACGGACTACAAGGGCGTGATCGGCGAGACGACCTTCGATTCGAAGGGCGACCTGAAGCACGGCGTGATCTCGCTGTACGACTACAAGAAGGGCAAGAAGAGCTTGCTGGACGTCGTCAAGATGTAATGACGGCGGGCCTTCGGCTCCAAGAAACGCGCGGACTTCAAAGGTCCGCGCGTTTTTTTATATCTTGAGGCGCTTGAGGATCTTCGGTCCGATCAGCGCGATCAAGGCGCAGCAAGCCGCAACCACGCACAACCCGATGGGCAATGTGCTGATTTGCGCGACGCCGCCAATCAGCACCGGTCCGAGCAGCAAGCCGAAATAGGCGAGGCCCGCGACCTGCGCGAGCCCTTCCGCCGCCGTCACGCCCTCCACGCGCGCCGCGGCCGCGAAGAGCACCGGCATCATGTTGGCGAGGCCGAGGCCCATCAGTGTGAAGCCGGTTAGGGTCACAACCGCGTTCGGCACGACGAGCGCCATCACCATGCCGATAAACGCGAGTCCCGCGCTGCCGAAGATCAATTGCGGCGCGCCGAAGCGAGCGCGCACGGCATCGCCGCCAAAGCGACCGGCCGCCATGCCGCCCGAGAACGCGGCATAAGCGCCGCTTGCGACCGAGGGCGTGGCCAGCACGACGTCGCGCATATACACGGTGGCCCAGTCGTACATGGCGCCCTCCGCGATCAACGCAACGAGCGCCATGCCGCCCAGCGCCCAGAGCGCGCCCGAGCGCCAGCGATTCGACGACGATTTCGCGTGTTCATCGTGATGTGCCACGTGCGGCAGCACGTAGGGCATCGACACGAGCAAGACGATCAGACTGACGCCCGAGACAAGAGCGAGATGCGCGGCAGGCGCAAGACCGTGCGCGAGCAACGCGCCGCCGACCGCCGCGCCCGCCATGCCGCCCACGCTGAACATGCCATGCAGCGACGACATGATCGGGCGCTCGAGCGCTTCTTCGACGGCGCTGGCCTCGGCGTTCATGGCGACATCGAGTGTGGCCATGCCGAAGCCGAAAAACGCCAGCACGATGAGCAGCATCCAGAAAGCCGGGACGACTAGAATCAGCGCGCCGCAGCACATCATGGTGAGGCCGCCCGCCATGCAGGCCATGCGCGTGCCGGCTCGCGCGATCCACGGACCGGCTGTGAGCATGGCGAAGATCGAGCCGCCAGCGACGGCGAAGAGTGCGAACGACAGCATGCCGGGACTGAGCGCGAACTTGTCGCGCACGGTCGGCACATGCACGCCCCACGAGGCGTACATCATGCCGGCGATGAAGAACACGGCCATCGTCGAATAGCGGGCGCGCTTGCGGGCGGCGGCCGGGAGGCTGCGATGCAAGGCTTGCATCGGATTTGACTCGCGGGAGGCGGAAAGAGAGGTCGAGTCGGACACGAACGAAGAGTTTGAAAGAATGATGCGAACGCAGGACAACCTTGCAGATTGCCTCATTTCGCGGGAGCTTTCGATTCTATCGAACGGCTAGCAGACACGCTCGATGCCCGTGCTTTACCATCGGTCGCATCAAACTCGAATAATCAAAAAGGAGATTCATGCATATCCCGTCGCAAGCGCCTTTGCATTTGCTGCATCGCATGCCAGAAGGCACGCTCGCCAAGCAGTCGCGAGACCCACGCGGTTTTCCTTATCCAACCGCGTTGCCTTTCGCGCCGACCGCTCACCATACGCCAATGTTGTTGATCAGCCAGCTCGCCGAACATACACGCAATCTTCAGGCAGACGGACGGGCCGGTTTTCTGATTACTCACGCGGCGGAAGGGCGCGTTCTCGAAGGACAGCGATTGACCATGCTCGGTACATTCGCGCCCGCGCCGCTTGCGCAATATGAAGAACTGTCGCGTCGTTATTTGCGATATCACCCGGACGCGGGGCGTTATCTGGAGTTGGGTGATTTCTCGTTCTGGCTGATGTCGCTGGAACGAATGCGATTTATTGGCGGTTTTGGTGCAATGGGATGGCTGCGCGCAGAAGATTTGGATGATCTGGAGCCGGTTTCTTCCGCCGATGAAGTCGCGCTCTGCAAGATTTTCGATGCTTATAACGCTCGGCCGGCGAATCTTGCATTATTAGGGATAGACCGATACGGATGCGATTTGCTGCGCGACGGCACACGCAATCGTTTTACCTTCGATAAGCCGAAACTTAACGGGGACGAATTGAGGACCGCGCTAATCGATTGCATCGAGCGGCAAAGCTAGGCAGCATTCATTAACCGGATGGCAAAAAGACAGCTTACTATGAGGAACGGCTGCATCTAAACTGTCATCCGGTGAAATATTTGCCCAAAGAGCGTCGACGGCATTTCATTGCGCGCCAATTTTTCACGATTAACGACGTCTATTCCTTACTACTTTCCCGAGAGGTGCTTCGGGCGAGAAGCGAACAGACGGCCCATTGTTACGAGGAAAGCCGCTGAAACTCAATTTAAGTGGCAATGCGCACATGCCGCCTTAATCCGATATGTGTTAATCTGCGTGCCATCCGAGGCTTTATCGAAAACGTAAAGCGGGCGACAGACTCGTAATTCAGCAAACTACTCAGGAAATTGCCATGCCTTCATACAAGGAACTTCTCGCGCAGCGCGAGTCTCTGGAACGTCAGATTGAAGAAGCGAAGTCGCGTGAATACGCCGAAGTGCTCAATGAGATCAAGCAGAAAATGGCGGATTACGGCATCACGCTTCAGGAACTAGCCGGTGGTCGCGGCGCTAAGACTCCGAAGGCATCTCGTGCCCGTAACGGCGTTGCACCGAAATACCGTGACCCGGAAAGCGGTAGCACGTGGTCGGGCCGCGGTAAGCCGCCAAAGTGGATTGCGGGACAGGACCGCGATAGCTTTCTGATCGGCAGATAAGTCGGGCCAGATTTCAGTGAAAAGAGCCGCGCTTAGAACGCGGCTTTTTTTCCGACTAGCGAGTTCGCACGCGTAACGGCACGTATTAATGTCGCCGTCTGTCCTATTTACCCGAGCGAAGAGCGCATTGAAAGCGCGAAGCCAGGCGCGGCGTTAAGATTTATCGACACACATGTTTGGCTTAAGGCAAATTACATGTCGCTTTCGACGGCTCGTGCCAAGCAAAAGCAGGGCGTTGCGCGGACGACTACCTGGACCAGCATTGCGCTCAACTGCGTTTTAAGCACGGCGCAACTGACCGTAGGTTTTATTGCCCATTCTCAAGCGCTGCTTGCGGACGGCGTCCATTCGCTATCCGATCTGGTTTCCGATTTCATCGTTCTGATTGCCAACCATCGTTCGGCGGCAGCGCCGGATCACGATCACAACTATGGTCATAGCCGTTATGAAACGGTAGCGTCGTTATTCCTCGGCGGATTGTTGATTGCAGTCGGTGCGGGAATGTTATGGCGCGCCGGCACGCGAGTTCTAAACCTGGACGATATTCCCCCCGTTCACGCCAGCGCGCTGATGGTTGCGTTAATCGTCCTCGTATCGAAAGAAGCCTTGTTCAGATATATGCTGCGCGCGGCAGAACGCGTGCGCTCGGCATTACTCGTGGCCAACGCCTGGCATGCACGTTCGGACGCCGCTTCGTCACTCGTCGTGGCGCTTGGAATTATCGGCAGTCTCGCAGGACTTAAATTTTTCGATCCGATTGCCGCCGCACTGGTCGGTTTCATGGTCGGCAAAATGGGCTGGAGTTTCGCGTGGGATGCGCTCCAGGATTTGTCAGACCGGGCGCTCGATCAAACCGCCGCCGCCGATTTACGCGCCATTTTGCTCGGCACGCCCGGTGTGCGTGAAGTCCACGAATTACGTACTCGGAAAATGGGCGACCTGGCAATCGTCGACGCGCATATTCTCGTCGATCCGCGTATTTCGGTTTCGGAGGGGCATTTCATTGCCGAATCGGCGCGTGCGTACGTAATGACCGATCCGCGCGTGATCGATGCCCTCATTCACGTCGATCCGGAAAGCGACGCGCTCAACCCGCTGCCCGGCGATTTCCCGTTGCGGTCCACTGCACTGGACGCCGTGCGCGCCGCTTTCGGCGCAGAGAGCTTGCCAATAGAGGAATTGAATCTGCATTACCTGAGCAGCGGCTTCGATATCGATATTGTTTTGCCAGCGCATTTGCCAGATCAATTAGGCGAAGACGCGGCGGCGCGCCTTGCCCGAATCGATATCGATGCCCTCAAGCGAAAGCTTGGCGCGCACGAGTTACGCGTAACCCATGCGCTTCGAACGACGCGTGACGCGCCCGTTCGACCTTGATGTTCAGAGTGGCAGTTGCGTATCGAACTTGATTTCGCGCAGCACGACGCTCGTGCGAACCTGCGCCACGGCCGGAATCTTGAAGATGCGCTCGTGCAGGAACGCGTCGTATGACTTGATGTCGGGCGCCACGATCTTGAGAATGTAGTCGGATTCGCCCGTGGTGCTGTAGCACTCGGTCACTTCCGGACAGGTGGCGATCTCGCGCTCGAACTGTTCGACGCCGCCTTCGGTGTGCCGCGTCAAATGAATATGCGCGAGCGCGCAGACGTGCAGGCCGAGCTTCTCCCTGTCGAGGAGGGCGGTGTAACGCTGGATGACGCCGGACTGCTCCATGTCCTTGATACGGCGCCAGCAGGGCGTACTCGAAAGCCCGACCTGATCCGAAATTTCCTGAACAGACCGCCGCGCGTCGAGTTGCAGGAGACGCAGGATTTTTTGTGAGAATGTATCTAGAGTCAACTGCGCCTCCATTCGGTCGCGATCTGACCTAATGTTAGAGGCGCAGAAAAAGAAACGCAATGCAAAGCGGCTGCACTGAGGTAGTTTCCCTAACTCACCGGCCTGTCGGCGCGTTTTTACCTTCGACGATGCTTTCAGTTTCGCCCGCAGTGGCTTGTGTGGCGGCCTGCGAGGCACGAAGCTCCGCCAACATGTTGCAAAAGAGCGCGCCCTGCTCGATAGCGTCATCGAGCGCGACGTGCGTATGCGGCAGGTCGTCGAACCAGTGTTTGGGCAGACGCGGTTTGATCGCCTTCCGATACGGCAAGCCCGTTATCGCAAAAGCCAGTGTCTTGATGTCAAGCGCGGACCACGAAAAAGGACAGCGTTCGGCGAAGCGCATCATGTACCAGAACATATAGGTGAAGTCGAAGCCTGCTGGATACGCCACGAACACCGGTTTGCCGGGCAGGGCCTCGACCCATTCGACGTACTTGACGAGCGCGACTTCGGGCTTTTGCTGATCGATACGGCACGCGGCCCAAGCCTCGGGCTGCGTCTTCCACCATGCCGCTTGAACAGGGTGCGGCGCCGCGCCTTCGAGCGTTTCCAGATTCGCCGAGAACGTGCTGACGAGTTGTTTGTCCGCGGTGAACGCGGCCGACGCGAAACTCAGCATCGAGTGCGGACCGGGAATGGGACCGTCGGCTTCGACATCCGTGCTGACGTAGATTTCTGGAATGGCGTTCATGCGCTCACTCCGTCGCCCACATAGGGATTGGAGCGGCGTTCCTCGCCAAGTGTCGATGCAGGTCCGTGGCCCGGCACGAAGGTCACGTCGTCGCCGAGCGGCCATAGCTTCTCGCGGATGGAGCGGATCAGTTCGGCGTGATTGCCGCGCGGAAAATCGGTGCGACCGATGGAGCCGGCAAACAGCACATCGCCGACGAGCGCCAGCCGATGCTCGCGGCTGAAGAACACCACGTGTCCGGGCGTATGACCGGGGCAAAAATAGACTTCCATGCTTTCCTCGCCGAACCGCACGGTGTCGCCGTCTTCGAGCCATCGCTCGGGCGTGAAGGCTTCGGCATCCGAAAAACCGAAGCGCTTGGATTGCGCGGGTAACTGGTCGATCCAGAACGCGTCTTCCCGATGCGGTCCTTCTATGGTGACGCCGTAGTGTTCCGCGAGTGCCTTCGCGCCGCCGCAGTGATCCAGATGACCATGCGTCAGCAGCACTTTTTCGACCTTCGCGCCTTGCCGCTCGACCTCGGCGATGATGCGCTCGATGTCGCCGCCGGGGTCGACCACGGCGGCGCGCTGCGTCGTCTCGCAGATTACGATGGAGCAGTTTTGCTGGAACGGCGTCACGGGCACAAGAATGACTTTCATAAGACTCTCACCGGGACGAAGTCGCGTGTAAAAAGGTGCATTGTACCGGTGCCGGATCACGCTCGCGTCAGCCTCCATAAAGGCCCGGAGGCCGCTTCCAGAGCTGCAATTCTTACGGTCATAGCGAAAATCAATGACGAAATATGCAGTCGGAGGAGCCGGACCCCCGTTTTTTTGTATAATGACGACACCTGTGCATGGCTTTGACCATGCTGTCAATGGACAAAAGTCTGAACGCTAGTGCGTTTTTACAATTGTTATCAGTACGCTGTTGGGGGCGGAAAGCCTCGTAACTGCAACTCAAGCACCGTCATTTGGTGCACACGTCTTGTCCGGTCAGACGCCGCGCGTCTGTCAGACGGCCTTAGCTGCCGTCGCACCGGATGGGGCCTACGCCGCCGTTCCTGCGCTGAAACAACGTCTCATAGCGCGCGAACCGTTGTCATGTTCGATGGCGGCACGTGGGGTCTGGTCAGGCTGCCGGGGACAGGCTGCGCCAGATGTGAACAATAACCGGGCTTTGCGGCAAGAGTACGCCGCATCCGAGCATCAGTTCGCCGTTCGCTGGTTCGAACGGCGTCCTGCTTTGCGCGGCTTGCCTCTCGAGCAGTCTTGCGCGCGCTTTGAGCGCGGCGCGGCCGCTCTACAAACAATGAACACACGCCTATGAATGCTCGATATCTTCGACATGTCGGTAGCTTGCTAGCCGTCGCAGTACTGGCTGGCTGCGCCGCGCCGGGTTCGGGCGACATCGCGTCCAATCCTCAGACAACAGCCACCGTCAGCACGACGAGTGCCCGCTCCACCGCACCGCTCGCTTTCGACAACAACCTGAGCTCCGTGCCTGCTCCGAAGCAAGCACAGGGCGAGTCGCTAGCCAACGCGCAGGCGATTACCAGCGGTCCGAACGTCGGCGAATTCGAGCAGCAGGGAAAGGCTTCCTGGTACGGTCGCCTGTTCCACGGCCGCAAGACGGCCAGCGGCGAGAAGTTCAACATGAATGCGATGACCGCCGCTCATCGCACGCTGCCGCTGGCTTCATGGGTGCGCGTGACGAACGAAGCGAATCACAAGACGGTGGTGGTTAAGATCAACGATCGCGGACCTTACGTGCGTGGCCGCGTGATCGATCTTTCGTATGCGGCTGCATCGGCGCTGGACATGAGCAGCAGCGGCACGCAAAAGGTGAAGATCGAAGGACTGACGCAGCAGGAAGCGCGGGCGGCGCGCGAGCAGTCGCAGTCGCTGGCGGATGACGGCGTGAACTGAACCTGCGTCTGATCCATGAAAAGGCCGTCATCGCGACGGCCTTTTTTCATTCTTCCGAGCGTTTGCTGAGTATCAACGCGCGTTCGTACAAGACGTTGCGCGATGCGCCCGAGAGCGTTGCCGCGATGCGCGCCGCGCTCTTCACCGACAACTCTTCGAGCAGCGTGGTGAGCAGCTCGTCGTTGGCATCGTCCGATGCGTCTTCCTCCGGTGCGCCCTGCACCACGAGCACGAATTCTCCGCGTTGCCGGTTGGCATCTGCTTCGAGCCACGTTGGCCCTTCGGCCAGGGTGCAGCGATGAAGGCTCTCGTGTAACTTCGTCAATTCGCGTGCAATCAGCATTTGCCGCCCGCCGCCGAGCGCTTCACCGAGCGCGCGTACTGTTTCCACGATGCGATGCGGTGCCTCGTAAAACACGAGGGCCATTGAATGCTTGCTCAACGCGCGCAGTTGCGCGGCGCGTTGTTTGGGTTTCGACGGCAGGAAGCCGATGAACGAGAAGCCGCTGACCCACGCGCCGGCCGCGCTCAACGCAGTGGTGAGCGCGCTTGCGCCCGGCAAGGGGATGACGGGAAAGCCCGCGTCGCGCACGGCATCGACGAGACGTGCGCCTGGGTCCGAAATGCCGGGCGTGCCCGCGTCCGACACGCACGCGATGCGCTCGCCGTTCTTCAGATGCTCGATCACGCGTTCGGCGGCGCTGCGTTCGTTATGTTCGTGCACGGCGATCGACGGCTTCGAGATGCCGTAGCGCGTGAGCAGTTGCGACGTGTTGCGCGTGTCTTCGGCGGCGATGCGATCGACGAGACCGAGCACGTGCAGTGCGCGCACCGTGATGTCCGCCGTATTGCCGATCGGCGTGGCGACCACATAGAGCGCGCCCGTCGGATAGTGCTGCCCGTCGGCTAATTCGGAGATCTGAAGCATGAGCGCGGGCGTCGAAGGAAAGACTGCCATTTTGCCACGCGTGCACGCGCTCAATGCTCGACAACTTTTGAGGAGTGCCTGTGTCCAAATCGCTCGGCGATGTTTTCGAAGCGCGCGCGCTCGAGTACCTGCAAAGGCAGCGCATGAAGCTCGTCGCGCGCAACGTGCGTTGCCGTGGCGGCGAGATCGATCTCGTCATGTCCGATGAACGCGGCGCGCTCGTGTTCGTCGAAGTCAGGGCGCGCGCGAGCCGCCGGTTCGCGGATGCCGCCGCGAGCGTCGATGCCAGAAAGCGCGAAAGGATCGTGCGCGCCGCGCAGTTTTATCTGACGAAGTGGCGCGGCGCGTTGCCCGCGTGCCGCTTCGACGTGATCGCCTTCGATGCGGGACGCATTCGCTGGGTGACGGATGCATTTCGTGCCGACGGAACTTGATGTTGAGGTGTGCCGCGGCATGCATGCGGTAAACTGCGCAGCATTCACACGCAACAACCGCCGCCGCCGCGGCCGATAATCGAGAGTCGATGTCAGTCGAACGCATTCAACAGCAATTCCGCGACAGCGCGGCGCTCACGCTCGAAGCACTCGATGTGCTGGCGGTCCCGATCGCGGCGGCAGTCGACACGCTGTTCAGCGCGCTCGCCAACGGCTCCAAGATTCTCACGTGCGGCAACGGCGGTTCGGCCGCCGACGCGCAACGTTTTGCCGCGCAACTCATCGGCCGCTTCGAGCGCGAGCGTCCCGCATTGCCGGCCATTGCGCTGACGACCGATACATCGATACTCACGGCAGTCGGCAACGACTACGCCTTCGAACAGATCTTCTCGCAGCAGGTTCGTGCGTTGGGACATGCGGGCGATGTCCTGCTTGCCATCAGCACGTCGGGCAACTCGGTAAACGTGCTCGCGGCGATTCAGGAAGCGCACGAACGCGAGATGATCGTGATTGCGCTAACGGGCAAGGGCGGCGGCGTGATATCTGAAGTGCTCATCGACACCGACATACATATCTGCGTGCCTTCCGAGCGGACGGCGCGTATTCAGGAAGTCCATCTGTTGACCATTCACTGCCTGAGCGACGGCATCGACGCGATGCTGCTGGGCGACGACTGAACACAAAGGGGAAAACGAGTTGATGAACAAGACACGCGTGAAGGCGACGCTGGCTAACGCCACGTTGGTGGTGAGCATGTTGTCGGGTGTTGCGTTGACACTGCAGGGCTGTGCGCTCGCGGTGGTCGGTGCGATGGGCGGCGGCACCTTGATCGCCACCGATCGCCGCACGCTCGGCGCGCAGACCGAAGATCGCGAGATCCAGGTGAAGGCGTTATCGCGGATTAACGAGAGCGTGCCCGACACGGCGCATGTCAATGTCACCGTGTTCAACCGGCGCGTGCTCTTGACGGGCGAAGTACCCGACGATGCCTCGAAGCAAAAGGCCGAGTCTGTCGTGCACGACATCAACAACGTGGGCAGCATCGTCAATGAACTGTCGGTGCAGGGTGCGAGTTCTATTTCCTCGCGCGCCAACGACTCGTACCTCGAAGGCCGCGTGAAGACCGCGATGGTCGGCGAGAAGGACTTGCGCGCGAATTACTACAAGGTCGTGTGCGAGCGGAGCATTGTGTATTTGATGGGCCTCGTCACGCCGGATGAAGGCGCGCATGGCGCGGATGTCGCCGCGCGCGTGCCGGGCGTCGAACAAGTGGTGAAGGTGTTCCAGTACATCAAGCCGGAAGAAGCCAAGGCGCTGGAGGCGGCGGCGGCATCGGATGCGAGCGGCGTCTCGGCGGCGAGTGCCCCGGCGCCTGAGGCCACGGTTGGAACGGTGCCGGATTCATCGGTGACATCGCGTCCGCTGGATCAGCAGACGCCCGCGCCCGTCAAGAATTCGGATGTTCATCCGGGAAGTGCGGCTCCGGCGCCAGTGGGTAAGTGATGATGCGACTGCGTGGTTGTGTCGTGGCTGGTTTGCTTTTGAGTGTGTCGGCGTTGGTTCATGCGGCGGATCAGCCTATATCCGCCGCCAATGCGATGGCGATTGCGCGCAGCAATGCGTGCATGGGATGTCACGCGGTGGATCGCAAACTCGTTGGGCCGTCGTTTCAACAAGTGGCGGACAAATACAAGGGCGATGCATCCGCGAGCGCGAAGCTTGAAGCGAAAGTGAAGAAGGGTGGCGCGGGCGTGTGGGGATCGATACCGATGCCTTCGCATCCTTCGATGAACGATGCGGACATCAAGACCGTGGTCGCGTGGGTGCTGGCGGGAGCGCCGGAGAAGTAAGCTGGTGGCGGCTCGGGCTTGCGTTTCGTCGAGATGAACCTGTCCGCATTTTTGTGTGCGAGGCGGTTAGCGGAGTCACCCGCGTGCGTTGGTAAAACGCTCTCCAAACAGGATGGCAAACTGGTTCATTGC
>NZ_JARUXJ010000002.1:0-131489 GCF_031451465.1 Caballeronia sp. LZ003
CGAGGTCTTTGATCGTCAGCATGGTGAATCTCCTAAGTGGTTGGTTGGTCGAGCGTTGATTTGTTGCGCTCGCAGCTACATATGCGAGAGGCATGCCAAGCAAGCCACCAAGGCGGTTACTATTTCCTAAGTGAATGAATTTAAACGTTAAAAACGCTAAAAATGGCTTTTAAGGGCAAGCGTCCATACGCATTCGAAATTGGGGGTGTATTAAAGCGGCAGACAGCGTTCTGGAAAGTGAACGTCACAAACAGACACCCTTGGGACTTGTCTCCGACTCACGATTTCCAAGGCAGACGCGGCTGCGCTCTGAAGGTCTTTTGTCGAGTGCCGAGAGTACATGGCAAGGAGAGCCCGCACGCGACGGTGTTAATCGAATGATGGTTAGAACTTGCTAAGCCACAATGCACTCGTGTCGGCACCGCAGACGAATCCGTCGACGCGCCGAAGGCAACGAATCAAGCGGAGACCGTGCGATTAAGTTCAGCGACTGAAACATGCGATCGTTAAGTCGGGCGAGTTGACGATCTCAAAGGCGGATGACCTTGAGTAGGCCCAGACCATTCATCGGCGCAGTCGGGTTTACTCAACGTTGAAATCAATTGTTCTGAGTGCCTTTCACACCGAAAAAGATCGTCACGCCGTGACTTTCTTAACGTATGTTCCACGTGCCGCGGGCGCGATACCGCTAGCCGTACGCAACGTCAGCTTAGCCACCGGCTTACCGCTCGCGCGATCGATTAGCTGCGAATGCTTTTCGCCGCGTGCAAAAAGGTTGGCTTCACCCCATTGCCGCAACGTGACAATCACGGGGAACAGCGCTTCGCCCTTCGGCGTTAGCGCATATTCCTGATAAGCGGAGCCGTCCGACGCAGGGACCACTTCGAGCACGGCCGCATCGACGAGGAGTCGCAAGCGGTCGGTGAGAATATTGCGCGCGATCCCGAGACTTTCCTGAAACTCGCCGAAGCGACGCACGCCGTCGAACGCATCGCGCACGATAAGCAGCGCCCATCGCTCGCCCACGATATCGAGTGCCCGTGCGACGGGACACGATGAATCCGCAAGACTTTTGCGCTGCGCCATTTGCATTTCTCCAGTCAAATCCGAACCGATATCTGTCTTAGCGACCCACCTCAACCAGTTGCATTTTAAAACAAGTTTGTCTAGACTGGATTCTAGTTGCATTGTGAAACTAGTTAAAGATATAAGGGCAGGGCGATCCATGAATGCCGGAAGCACACCGTGCGACGCGACAGAACAAAACGACAATCCCGCAGAAGATGCGCCTCGCTCACTGCCGTCCGTCCTCGTTTTGCTGCTCGCAGTGTGCTGCGCGGTGAGTGTCGCGAACGTCTACTACGCGCAGCCCCTGCTCGACGCCATTGCCGAAGACTTCCGCATTACGCAGGCAGCCGTTGGTGGCGTCATCACGGCAACGCAAGTTGGCTGCGCGCTGGCTTTGTTGCTGGTCGTACCGCTTGGCGATCTGCTTAACCGCAAGGTCCTGATGTGCATACAGCTCGTCTTTCTCACGGCTGCTCTGGCCATGGTCGGCTTCGCGCATTCGCCGGCGATATTGCTCATCGGCATGGTCGGCGTCGGGATGCTCGGCACCGCGATGACGCAAGGATTGATCGCGTACGCGGCGACACTTGCGCATCAATCGGAACGCGGTCGCGTAGTTGGCGCCGCGCAAAGCGGCGTGGTAGTCGGGTTGCTCATGGCGCGTTGCTTCGCCGGCGTCATCACCGACCTTGCAGGATGGCGCTCGGTGTATCTCATATCGGGTCTATTGGCGGCCGTCATGCTGCTCGTGCTTTGGAACGCGGTGCCGACGCCGCGCATGAGCCCGCTCAAGCTGACCTACGCTCAACTGCTAAGGTCGATGTTCATGCTGCTTGCATCCGAGCGCGTGTTGCGGGTTCGTGGCGTGATCGGCCTTCTCATGTTCGCGGCGTTCAGTATTTTTTGGAGCGCGCTGGTCTTGCCGCTCAGCGCGCCGCCGCACTCGCTGTCGCATACACAGATCGGCGCGTTCGGGCTGGTCGGCGCAATCGGGGCACTGGCCGCTGCGAGAGCAGGCTATCTGGCCGACCGAGGTCTCGGGCAGTGGACCACTGGCATCGCGCTGATCTGTCTTGTGACTTCATGGATGCCCATAAGCCTCATGCCGCAGAGCATGATCGCGTTGATGGTGGGAATCGCGTTGCTCGATATCGGCGGCCAGGCAGTGCACGTGGTCAATCAAAGCATGATTTTGAGCGGCCAGACTGCGTCGCACGGGCGTCTCGTGGGCTGCTACATGCTTTTCTATTCGGCGGGAAGCGGTATCGGCGCGGCGGCGTCCACTTACGTGTATGCGCAAGCAGGTTGGATGGGTGTCTGCGTCCTCGGGTTCGCCGTAAGTGTGGCTGCGCTCGTTTTCTGGGCCGTTACCTTGCGTTCGCAAAATCGCTAAGCGACGACTCTTGCAAAGCCGCTTCGCAAGAAAGGCGAAGCGGCAAATGACGCTTGTCCAGGCGATGTCGACGGGAGACGAATACACCGCACCGAAGAGCAAAATTTTCGATGCTAAGAAGCCGTTAGGAAGGCTATAATTCGCCGCGCAAGGCAGAAACCGCACTACGTAGGCTCTGGATCAACAAGGAGAACCGCCGTGCTTCCATCTGACCGCAATAACGACAAAGCTTCCAGCTCGGGACGCCGGCAGTTCCTCGGTTTCACCGGCGCAGGCATGCTAGCGACACTGCTGCCCGGTTGCGGCGGCGACGACAACCACGCCGCCTCCTACCCGCAGACCATTGCGATGGGCCAGCAGGCTATCCAGCAAGCCATCGGCAATACGGCGCAGCCCGTGGCCGCCATCTCGGTTGCCATGCTCAAGGGCAACGACGTCGTGTGGCAGCAGGCGTTCGGCGCATCGTCGGTGCCGAGCCAGACCCAGGCCACGACAGCGACGCGCTTCAATATCGGATCGGTCAGCAAGCTCTTTGCAGGGCTTGCCGCAACGATCCTCCAGGACCGTGGACTGATTACGCTCGATACCCCCATCGTCCGCTATCTGCCCACGTTCTCGATGCTTTCCCCCGAGTACACGCGAATCACGACACGCCATCTGCTGTCGCATTCGTCGGGTTTTCCCGGTACCAATTCGCGCAATCTCTTCACGTTCTCGCCGGTTCCCGGCTATGCGGCCGACACGCAGGCCGAGCTCGCCAACACTCATCTGAAGCATTTGCCGGGCGAGCTTGCGGTGTATTGCAACGACGGCTTCACGATGGTGGAGCAACTCGTCCTGGCAATGACCGGGCAAAGCTTCGCGAGCTTCGTCGAGACGAACATTCTCGCGCCGCTGAAGATGACCAATTCGAGTTATCTGACGAGTGTGCCGACCGATGGCTCGTTCTCGTATCCCTATGTGAACGGCACGCAATATCAGGAGTTCGTCAACGCTTACGCGACGGGCGGGCTAAGTTCGACGCCCGGCGACATGATGAATCTCGCGCGGATGTTCCTCGGCGGCGGCGCGTTCGAGGGCAAGCAGATCGTGTCCGCGGCGGGCATTGCGCAGATGGGTACGGACCAGACAGCGGGGCTCCTGATCAATCCATCGCCGGAATGGCGTTGGGGTCTCGCATGGGATTCAGTCGTGCAACCGGGGCTAGCCGCTGCCGGCGTTCTCGGATGGGAAAAGGACGGCGGCACGGCCTTCTTCACTAGCGAGTTCTTCATCGTGCCGAAGGCGCAACTGGCGTTGATGGTGACCGGCAATACGGGCTACGACGCGCGCAAGCTTGCGGAGAGCATCGTGCTTTCGGCATTGAAAGAGGACGGCACCATCGCCGCCCTGCCGCCCACGGTCGGCGGCACGGCGCCTTCAGCGGCGACGGGTCCGGTTATCGCGGACACGGCCGGCATCTACGGCAACTCGGACTCGCCGCTTCAGGTGATCGCCAACGGCGACGGCAGTGTGCAACTCAACCAGTGGAATGGTGCGACGCGCACGTGGGGGCAGCTTGGCGCGGGCGCCTATCAGTACCGCAGCGACGGATGGTACTGGAGCAATAGCGATACGGCCTCGTACCGTTTCGCGGTCGTCACCGGAACCGACGAGGACGGCACCCCATTCAGCTATCGTTATCTGATGAAACGCGTCGTCCCTGGCGCGGGCTATGCCTTCCTTACGTTACCCATCGGCCAGCAACTTGCCGCGCTCGCACCACTCGACGCCGCGTGGCAGCAACGCCTCGGCACGCAATGGCGCGTGACGAACGACTCGACGACAGCGGTGCCAATAGTGGTCGACGGCAACGAGCCCGCGTATCTCACCAGCCTGCCCGAATTGCCGGGCTACGTGCTGTACGGCAATAGCGACCTTCGCTATCAACTCTTCGTGCCGCTTGCAGATGACCGCGGCGGCATGTCGGTTAAGGTGCCGGGCAACTTCGGCCGCGATCTCTACGAGATTCGCTTTGCATCGGCGAGCAACGCCACCACGCTGACCTTGGGCAGTTCGATTTACGCGCAGGTGTAACGCCCTCACGACGAAAGCCGTGTCGACGCCTGGCGCGTCGACACGCATCGGCACGTCTAGCAAACCCTCACGTTCACGTCAAAAGAACCACACGTCTGGTGCCTTGTCGCCATGCGTATGCTTAATGTAATCGATCACGCGAAACGGCTTGCTAAGGGTCGCCTAAGTATCCAAAGCTTAGTATGGCCTTAATCATCGCGATCTCAGTCAAGGCTCATCGAAGCGAAAGATGGTGCGCGTCGCGGCTGGCATGTGGTGTGGTTTGTCGGACGGCGAAGCGCGCAACGGGTGCGCATGAATGGCGTATTCAGACGCCGAGACGCACCATCGAAAACTCCGTGGAGTACGAGTGTTGAACAACGCAAGGAGCTGGGCGCCCAGAGGCGCCTGGCGCTATGGAGTGGCACTGGTCGCCGCGCTCGCTGCCTTCGGTGCGCGAGAGTTGATGCACCCCGTGCTGGAAGCGCACATGCCTGCACTTTTCTTCACGGTCGCGGCGGTCCTCGTGGGGTTCTTTCTCGGTATTGGTCCAGCCATACTCGTGGTGGCCATTGGCGTGCCTATCGCCGACTATTTTTTCGTACCACCGTATGCCAACTTCGGATACTTCGACAAAGAGGACGTGATTCTTTTCGTTGCTTTCCCAACGGCTACGCTTCTTTTCCTCTGCATGATCGAGTGGCTTAGACGCACTCAACACGAAGCCAGACTTTTTGCTGAAGTCGCGCGGTCCCGACATCAAATGCTTTTACGGTCCGACAAGCGTAGAAGAAGCGCGGAGGCGTCGCATTTGATTTCAGACCGATTGCTTCGTCAGTTCACGGACGAAAGCGCCGATATCCTATACATAGGGAAGGTTGGGTCGTCCTATGAGTACGTCAACGAATCGTTCGAAAAAGAACTTGCGCCGTTGGAAGGAGAATCGGCTTCATCGCGCCTAATGGCGACATTTTCCGAAAGCGACGCGTCTACATTTGCCTCGGCCTTCGAACAATCGAGCGACGAGGTCACAAGAAGCTGGGTTGTCAAATTGCCTCGCCGTGATGTCGTTGGTTCCGATTTGACATGTCGCTTGGAGCGCTTTCCTACCTCGCACGGCGCGTATCTGATTTTGAAAGTTCCGCCCGAGTCTGTTGAATGAGCGCTCAAAACGTATTGATGCAGGATATCGTCCACGCCGCAAGCAGCCGAAATCATGCTGTCTTATTGCTTCATGGCTTGAGAAGCACGCCGCAGGAAATGGGTTATGTGGCCCGGGCGCTCGTCAAACAAGGCTTTGCCGTGCATGTCCCATACCTGCCCGGGTATGGACTTGGAACCGAATGCGGCACGTCCGTCGAGTGGCGCGAGCAGGTCAGAGCGCATTATCGAAAACTCGCGGGCGCGTATGGCAGCGTGTCGGTAGGCGGTCTTTGCATTGGCGCCACATTGGCGCTTGCGCTCGCCATAGAGGAGCCTGAAATTCTTGCGCTGTCGTTACTCTCCGTCACGCTCGACTCCGACGGCTGGACCATTCCCTGGTATCACTGGATGCTAGGTCTCGCCTATAAAACACCGATCCGGAACTTCTACAGCTTGCGTGAGCGCTCGCCCTTCGGTTTGAAGAACGAGGCGCTAAGGGCAAAAGTGGCAAAGAGCATGCTGCGTCGAGGGGATTCCGAAATCGGCGCCGCCACTTTATCGATGCACCATATCTTCGAAGCCAAAGCCCTGGCGAAATACGTAACCAAAAACATCGCAAAGATCAAAGCAGATTGCCTGCTGATTCATGCAATAGACGACGACATCTCCACCACCGCGAACGCCGATGTCGTGTATCGCGGTATCGGTTCGACACGTCGACGCAAGATTTTCCTCGACGACTGCTATCACATCATCACGATGGACAATGAACGCGATCTGGTTGCTCGCGAAACGCATTATTTTTTTGAAGAGGCGGCCAAGCTGAAGAACGATGGCTTGAATGCAGTCTCTGTCGCGCGAGCGCAAGGAACGCGGCGTCAGACTACCCACTCGCTCGCGGAATCTGGCGTCTTCGCGAAGTGGTTTCGCCGCGACCTTTGACGTGACGGTAATGTCCAGCTTTTGCTTCCATCACGACACCGCCACTCCCAGCGCGTGCCCGATGCCGAACGTGAACGCGGCAGTAGCCAGTCCCACGACAACCTGGCGCATCGCCGAGAAGCTTGCGCTGCGGCCATTGAAGAGCGACGTGAACATGCCGATAGCCACCAGCGCCAGCACACTGAAGCCGATGCACTGAACAATGGCGGTCGTGCCGGATGTCCACAGAAACGGCATCGTGGGAAAAATAGCGCCGGCGGCGAACAGACAAAACGACACGGCCGCCGCAGACCAAGGGTTGCCACCGAGTTCAGCCGGGTCCAGACCCAGTTCCTCGCGCACGAGCACATCTAGCGCCTTGTCCTTGTCTTGCATGATCTGCGCGGCCACGCGCCTCGCTTCTTCCGCGCTCAGTCCTTTCGCCTTGTAGATGAGCGTCAACTCGTGTTCTTCCGATTCCGGGCTGTGCTCGAGTTCGTTCTCTTCCTTCGATACCTGCGCCTGCGCAAGCTCGCGTGCATTGGTCACCGAAAGCCATTCGCCCAGTGCCATCGAACAGGCGCCGGCAATCAATCCGGCAAGCGCGGTCAGCAGGATGGCCTTGTTGCCCGTGCCAGCGCCCGCCACGCCCATGATCAGGCAGAAGTTCGAGACGAGGCCGTCGTTGGCGCCGAGCACGGCGGCGCGCAAGTCGTTGCCGGATGAAACGCCGCGATGCCACGACTCGCCTTGCGCGATGTCCGCGCCTTGCGACGCCGCGGGCATGCCCGAGTTTGCCATTGCCTGCACGACGCTCGCATGTCGTTGCTCGTCTTCCGACATGCGTGCGGTGTCCGGATTGCCCGCGTACTTGTTGCGGTCGGCAAACTCCGCAGCCGCAATCGACGGAAGCACGAAGCGCGGTCCGAGCAAATGGACGAGCGCTTGCATGAGATAAGTCTTGGCATTGAAACCGGAAGGCGCCTTTTTTCCGTTTGCCCTGAGTTTATCGGCCCACACGCGTGCATGCATTCGTTCGGATGCGGCGAGTTCGCTGAAGACTTCGCTCCGAGAGCGGTCTTGTTCCACGCGTGACAGCGTCTCGTAGATCGCGGCGCTGTGAAGTTCATCGGCGAGGTTTGCCCGAAATTTTCTGAGTTCTTGTGCGGAAGCCATGTCGTTTCCCATCGCGCGCACTTCTTGCCTTTCGCATCGCAGGCGCGCGAAAAATATTCAAGCGACTCTCATCTCAGATGAGAATAAAAACACTTCTAACTCTGCTCACGGTTTTGCGAGCCCAAATGCACAAACGGGCGACCAGCCTTTGAAGGATGGTCGCCCGAATGGGAAATCGAACCGCATGATCGATGGAACAAAGATGCGGTAAGCCTGTTACGTACAACGCTGCGTCATGCTTCGACGAAACACGTGCTGCGCTACCGTATCACGAAGTTGGGAGGAGCGATTCACTGCACCACACAAATATGCCGCGAAAACGAAAGCATTCGACATCGTCATGCAATGCTTGAACAATCGCTTCCCGATCCAAGCTAGGCGAGATACTTGCTTACAAGAGCGCCAACCCATTCAGCCTCCCTATCTTGATGCCGCGACCGTCGTTCTCCGCTCAGCTCTTTGCGCTCTGGATACTCGTGGCGGTCCTCTGCGGGCTGCTCACGGCCGCCGTGTGGCTCATGCTTTCCTCGGCGCTCGGCGAGCGCGTCACCGCCGCGAAAAGCCAGGCAACCGCAGCCTGCGCGGCGGTCGCATCGCGCTATGACTTGTCGATGCAACGTCCCGGCGAAACCAATTTCGATCTCATGCACGCGGTCCTCGACCTCGTGCTGATCCGCACCGATGGCATCGAAGGCGGCTTCTGGACCGCGGCTCCTGCAAAGGGCGCACCGAACGGCTTTCTCGCGTACGCCTTTCCCACGTACGAAGGCAGCGGCGTGAAGCGCGATGTCCCCGAGGCCGAAACGCCGCTCATTCTGCGAACGCTAAAAAACGCGGCGAGCGCGAGCCAGATGCAAGAGGATGTCGTGTCGAGCGGCGGCGATGCCGTGGTCGCCGTCGCGTGTCCCGTGCCGCGCCATACCGGCCTCTTTGCGTGGATGCTGACGCGCGCGCATCCACCGCTCGGGCCGTATGGAGAGCGCGCTGCGAGCATTCTCGCGGGCGTGCTTACCATCATCGTTGTGCTTGCGCTCTTTCTTGCGCTGGCCCTCAGACGCTGGAAGCGCAACCTCACGCGGCTCGAACAGGCGCTTGCGCCAGCGGGCGCGTTCGAGCAAGGCAAGCGGCTGGAACGGCTCGGCGAGCAGGATCTGGATCAGATCGTCGCGGCGCTCAATCGATACGTCGAACGCGCCGAGCGCCTGCAGCGCGAAGCGAACGCACTGAGCACACAACTCGCGCAGGCGGAGCGGTTCAGCACGCTAGGCAAGATGGCCGCGCAGATCGCGCACGAAATACGCAACCCCGCAGGCGCCATGCGTCTGAAAGCGGAAAACGCGCTTGCTGGTGACGCCACGCGCCGCGAAGCCGCGTTGAAGACGATCATCGAGCAGGTGGGCCGCATCGAATCACAGGTGACGAGCCTGCTTGCCCTGACGCAGCCCGTGACCATCGACGCGCGCGCGGTCGACCCGCACGTCTGGCTCGCGGAGATCGTGCAGTCGCATGAGTCGCGCGCGCAATGCCGGGACGTCTCCCTGCACGCGGAGGTCGAGACAGGCTCGACCCAGCCCGTCTTCGATCCCGCGCAACTGGCGCGCGCGCTCGACAACCTGGTGGTCAACGCGTTGCGGCATGCGCCGCCGGGCGGACACGTAACGGTGCGCGTGCATGGCGCACAATGTGCGCAGGGCAAACGTCTGCGAATCGAAGTCATCGACGATGGTTCCGGCGTGAACGTGGCCGAACGAGAGCGCATTTTCGAGCCGTTCGTGACGGGGCGCCCCGACGGCTCGGGGCTCGGTCTTGCCGTGGTTCGTGAGATTGCATCGGCGCATGGCGGGCGCGCCTATCTTGCGGAAGATTCCAACGTGACGCGCTTTGTGATCGATTTGCCATGGCGACCATACTGATCATCGACGACGACGATGCCTTCCGCGAAGGCCTCGCCGAAACCGTTCAGGACTTGGGTCATACGCCGCTCGAAGCGCGCTCCGGCGAGGCGGCGTTCGAGCGGCTGCGCGAGCACGACACCCCCGACTGCATCTTTCTCGACTTCCGGCTGCCCGGTGCGGACGGTCTCTCGGTTCTGGAATCGCTGCGCGAGAACGCAGACCTTCGACGCGTGCCTGTGGCAATGCTCACCGCGCACGCGACGAGCGACAACACCATCGGCGCAATGCGGCTCGGCGCGTTCGAGCATTTAACCAAGCCCGTCGGCCGCGACGAGATCGCCGCGTTGCTCGAACGCATGCTCGCCGCGCACGCCGATGCGCCTGCCGCCGCGCCGCCAGCCTTCGCCGACGAAGCGCCGTCGCGCGAGCCGCAATTGCTCGGCATCAGCGAAACCATGCGCGACGTGCAAAAGCGTCTTGGCCGCGCGGCGGGCACGAGTTCGACCGTGCTCATCACCGGAGAAACGGGCACGGGCAAGGAGGTGGCGGCGCACGTGCTGCATCGCGCGTCGGCGCGCGCCGGGGGACCGTTCGTCGCCGTGAACTGTGCGGCGATTCCAGCGGATTTGCTCGAGAGCGAGCTCTTCGGGCATGGCAAGGGCGCGTTCACTGGCGCGCATGCACAACGGCGCGGGCGCTTCGAAGAGGCGCACGGCGGCACGCTGTTCCTCGATGAAGTGGGCGACATGCCACTTGCCATGCAGGCGAAGCTCTTGCGCGTGCTTCAGGAGCGCCAGGTCACGCCGCTCGGCGCGAATCAAACCATAGCCGTCGATGTGCGCATCGTGGCCGCGACGCATCGCGACCTGCCGGCCATGGTCGCGGCAGGTACGTTCCGTCAGGATTTGCTGTACCGGCTCGACGTGATTCCGCTGCATATGCCGCCTTTGCGTGAACGCGTCGCGGACATCTTGCCGCTCGCGGAGCACTTCCTCTCGACGCTCGCGGCATCGCCGGAAACGCGCAAGCATCTGTCATCCGATGCACAACGTCTGCTCGTCACCTTCGGCTGGCGCGGCAACGTCCGTGAACTCGCCAACGCCATGGAAAGGGCGAGCGCGCTTGCGCCCGGCGCGCTGCTCACGCGCGATGACTTCGCCTTTCTCTTCGATACCGCCGCCAGCGTCAACGACGCCATTCCCGCCAGTCTCGCCGAACTGCCGCTCAACGACGCGCTCGCGCAACTCGAACGGGCGCTGATCGTCCGTGCACTCGCACTCGCCGATGGCAATCGCGCAGAAGCCGCGCGCAGGCTCGGCATCAGCCGCCAGTCGCTCTATACGCGTCTGGCGAACGTCGACTCTTCCAATTCCGGCGACTGAGCAAACGGCGAGTGTCAAGCAACCGGACTGCGTGTGTCCGATTCCTTGACACCGTGGTCGCGTGACATGGCGTCGCCCATAGGCTGCAAGGGGTCGAGGCTCATGGCATAGGGCTTGCAAAAGACTGCGCACCTAGTGGAGGAGTGAGTCATGCAATCGACCTCGAAGTATCCCATTCAACTCAACGCTGTTCGCGTGTTCGGCGCGGCGGCTTGTGCCGCTTTGCTCGTGACCAGCACGGGCTGCGTCGCTCAGACGCAAGCCGCGGCGACACCCGTTGCGCCACCGGCAGCGGCGCCCGTCGTACCTCCGCCGGTTGCCGCCGCGCCCGCACCGACTGCCATGCCCGCGCCGCCGCCTGGTCAGGCTCCGCTCGAATCAGCCGACGCCGGCACGGCAGTGGACACACGGGCCACGGTGGCCCGCTTCCTCACCAACCCGGATGGCGACGTCGACGGCTTTCTCACCGACGACGGCGCGCTCGTGCGCTTTCCGCCGCATTTGAGCGCGCAGCTTGTCTCCGCGATGCGTCCCGGCGACAGCGTGCAAATCAGCGGCTTGCGCGATGCGGGCGGCAATCTCAAGGCACAACGCATCGCGGATTCGAGAAGCGGCCAGCAACTCGTCGATACGCCGCCGCTTCCGGGCGCGCAACCCATGCCGCGTGAATTGCGTGGCGCGGGGCTCGCGCATCTGAGCGCACAGGGGCAAGTGGCCCATGTCACCACCGCTCCGCGCGGCGAACCGGACGGCGTGATTCTCGCGGATGGCACCGTCATCAAGCTCACGCCTCCGGTCGCGCAGCAGTTTCCGAGTCTTGTCCACACGGGCGCGAAGGTATCCGCGCAAGGCTACGGCACGCGCAATCAGTACGGCACCGCGCTTCAGGCAACGGCATTCGGCGCACCGGGAAAACTCACGCGGCTTTATGACCGCGCTCCGGCCAACCCTTGAAGCTGCCGGTTACAAGCGAACTTTCATCGACATCTGAACGAGGAATCAAAACATGCATTGGATCGACCCTGACAGCCTTCCCGAAACGCGTGGCACCGTGACGCGCTTCCTTCTGAATCCGCACGGCGAACTGGATGGCTTCGTGCTCGGCGCCCGTCATGCGCGGCAGGTTCATTTTCCGCCTCATCTGTCGCGCCAGATCGCGCGGCAAATCGCCGTGGGCGATGAAGTCGGCGTGCGTGGCGTGAAGCCGCGCGGCGCGGACATGATCGCGGCGGTCGCGCTCGTGACGAAGACGGGCAAGGTCATTCTCGACGAAGGCCCGCATCACGATGGCAAGCCGCATGAGAAGCCGCACGTCGAGCGCGAGCCGATCGACGCGAGCGGTGAAGTGGTGCTCTCGCTCTTCGGTCCGAAAGGCGAGTTGCGCGGCGCATTGCTCGACGATGGCACGTCGTTGCGCATGCCGCCGCATGCCGCCGCCGAACTGGTCGCGTATCTGACTCCGGGCGCGCATGTCCAGGCGTGGGGGCATGGCGTCAAAAATCGTCATGGCTGCACGATCGAAGTGGACGAGATCGCCGAACTGATCGACGCGTAAAGCAAGCACGACGAGGAGAGCGACATGCTGAGTTGGGTGCATTTCGGGGATCTGCACGCTTCATTCGACGATGGTTATCAAAGCCTGAACCACTTGAAGAGGTGATCGCCCAATGAATCCTCTCTACGCGCTGGAAGGCCTGAACTTCTTCATGGCCGATGTGCAAGCCGGCATCGGACCATTTCTCGGGGTCTTTTTGCAGGCTCAGGGCTGGCATACGGATGCTATCGGAACCGTGATGACGCTCGGCGGCATTGCGGGGATGCTCGCGACCTCGCCAGCGGGCGCACTCGTCGATGCCACGCGTTACAAGCGCGGCCTGATCGTCGTGGCAGGCGTGATGACGACGCTCGCCTCGCTCGTGCTATGGGTATCGCACGATTATTGGATGGTCGCCGCCTCGCAGATTCTCACGGCGGTGACGGGCGCGGCGCTGGGTCCGGCGGTGGCTGGCGTCACGCTCGGCATGGTGCGCGAACGCGGTTTCGACCGCCAGTTCGGGCGCAATCAGGTGGCCAATCACGCAGGCAATGTCGTGGCCGCAGCGCTTTCGGGGTGGCTCGGCTGGCGTTTCGGCTTCGGCGCGGTGTTCGTGCTCGCCGGCTTGTTCGGCGCGATGACCGTGATTTCCACGCTCCTGATCCGGCGTGATTCGATCGATCACGATAGTGCGCGCGGGCTCGGCGCTTCGTCCTCGAAGGAGCGCGAGCACGCGAGCGGCTTTCGCATGCTGCTCACGTGCAAGCCGTTGCTGCTGCTTGCCGCTTCACTCGCGATGTTCCACCTCGGCAATGCGGCGATGTTGCCGCTCTATGGCCTTGCCGTCGTCGCGGCACACAAGGGCGATCCAAGCGCCTTTACCGCGCAAACCATCGTCATCGCGCAACTCGTGATGGTGGCCGCCGCGTTTTTCGCAAGCCGGATCATTCAACGTTTAGGTTACTGGGGCGTGATTCTCATCACCTTTCTTGCACTGCCGCTGCGCGGTCTGGTCGCGGCGATGTTCATCAACGCCTGGGGCGTGTGGCCCGTGCAGGCGCTGGACGGCATCGGCGCGGGGCTGCAAAGCGTGGCCGTTCCCGCGCTCGTCGTGCGCTTGCTACAAGGCACGGGGCGCGTGAATGTCGGGCAGGGCGTGGTGATGACCGTGCAGGGAATCGGCGCGGCGCTCAGTCCGGCGCTCGGCGGCATGCTCGCCCAGCACTTCGGTTATAAGGTTGCGTTTCTCGTACTCGGAGCCGTGTCCATCGGCTCGCTCTTGTTGTGGCTATTCTTTGGCAGCGCGCTCAAGAAGGCATGCGGCATCCATCGCGATTCTGCCAACGAACCCTCTCTCGCTACATGAATCCGATTTTTCTCTCCTGGGGCATCGGGCTTGCCGCGACTGCCGGCGTCATCCTGCGTCCCTTCAAATGGCCCGAGGCGATCTGGGCGGTCACGGGCGCCGTGTTGCTCGTCGCGCTCGGGTTGCTTCCGCTGAATCTCGCGTGGCAGGCGATAGGCAAGGGAAGCGACGTCTACCTGTTTCTCATCGGCATGATGCTGCTGTCGGAACTCGGCAGGCGCGAAGGCCTGTTCGACTGGATCGCGGTGCTTGCCGTGAACCATGCCAAGGGCTCGCCCCGAAAGCTCCTTTTGCTCGTGTATCTCGTCGGTGTCGTGGTGACGACGTTCCTTTCGAACGATGCCGCCGCCGTCGTGCTCACGCCCGCTGTTTTCGCTGCGGCGAGGAAGGCGCATACGAAGCCGTTGCCGCTCTTGTACGTGTGCGCGTTCATCGCCAACGCGGCGAGCTTCGTGTTGCCGATTTCGAACCCGGCGAATCTCGTGCTTTACGCGAATCACACGCCCGCGCTGGGCTCGTGGATTGCGCGATTTGCCTTGCCTTCGGTGTTGTCGATCGTTGCGACGTATTTCATGCTGCGCTGGACGCAGCGCGACAAACTCGCTGGCTCGTGCGCTCGCGATCTGAACGTCGAACCGCTCAGCGCGAACGGCAAAGTGACGCTCGCGGGCATCGGCGTCACGGCGGTGGCTCTGCTCACCGTCTCCGCGTTCGACATGCAACTCGGCCTGCCCACCGCGATCCTCGGCGTCGGCACCGCTTTGGTGGTGCTCGTGAAAGAACGTCAATCTCCGGTCGAGCTGATGAGCGAGATATCGTGGAGCGTGCTGCCGCTCGTGGCTGGCCTCTTCGTGCTCGTGGAGATGCTGGCGCATACGGGCGTCGTCGCGGCGCTTTCGCATTTGCTGGCGCTCGCGTCGCAGCAGAATCAGACCGTGACGCCGGCGGTGTCGGGCGTGGTCATCGCGCTCGGCAGCAACGCCATCAACAACTTGCCAGCGGGTCTCATTGCAAGCGCGACCGTGCTGCAAGCACATAGCCCCGAACGCGTGATCGATGCGTTGCTGATCGGCGTGGACCTCGGTCCCAATCTCTCGATCACCGGTTCGCTGGCGACCATTCTCTGGCTTTCGTCCATCCGGCGCGAAGGCGAGGAAGTGAGCTTCATGCAGTTCCTGAAGGTCGGTGCGATTGTCATGCTGCCCACGCTCTTATTGAGCCTCGGCGCGCGGCTCTTAGTCGGAAATTGAGCTCAGGCATTCGAAGACAAACAATGAGCAGCGCGTGGCTAGTCACGCTCCGCACGAGCAGCCGCTCAACCTCGACTGACCGAGTTCGGGCACACGGGTCGCCGCGAACCTACACGCCGCGACGCAGCGCATCGGCAACGACGACGAACGCAGGAGTCGGCTGACGTCGGCTGGGATAGTAAAGATGAAAGCCTGAAAACGACGGGCACCAGTCAGGCAGCACCCGCAAGAGCGCACCGCTTTCGATCTGCGATAAGACCCGCTGTTCGGGCACGAAGGCGAGGCCCACTCCCGCAAGCGCGGCTTTCACGGCCATCGTCGCGCTATTGAAGACGAGTTGTCCCTCCACGCGCACGTTCAGCTCGCGTCCGCCTTTCTTGAACTCCCACGCATAAATGCCGCCGGCCGTCGGCAGCCGGATGTTGATGCAGTTATGCGCCGTCAGGTCTCGCGGCGTCTTCGGCTTCGGATGCGCGGCGAAATAGTCGCGCGTGCCGACCACGGCCATGCGCACGTCGGGACCGATGCGCACCGCAACCATGTCCTTGGCCACTTGCTCGCCGAGCCGCACGCCCGCATCGAGCCTCTGTTCGACGACATCCGTGAGTCCGTTGTCGATGAAGAGCTCGATCGTGATGTCCGGATAGTCGGGCAAAAGCCGTTCTATCACCGGCCATAGCAGCATTTCCGCCGCGTGTTCTCCAGCAGCGATGCGCACGGTGCCCGCCGGCGTATCCCGCAATGCGGTGAGCGCGCTTAGTTCGGCCTCGATCTCATCGAGCCTGGGGCCGACCGACTGGATCAGCCGTTCGCCAGCTTGAGTCGGCGATATATTGCGTGTCGTTCTGGTCAGGAGGCGAAGGCCCAGCCGTGCTTCGAGATTGCGCACCGTCTGACTCAGCGCAGACTGCGAAACGCCAAGCTTCGCGGCCGCCTTCGTGAAGCTGCCCTCGCGGGCGACAGCGAGAAACGCGGTGATATCGGACAGATCGGAACGTGCCATGATGATTTATAAGCCTGGCTTCTAACTTCATGCCGATTTTAGCTCTTTATCGCAGGAAGTCGTGTTGCTACATTGAACGTCGAGACAACTATTGCAAGGAACGCACATGCGGATCATCGAATGCGGCTCGCAGCACTCGTCGACGGGCCTGGCTGAATATTTCACCGGAACGGTGAGGATCGACGCGCCGTTTGCGGGCGACGAACCCGCGCGCATCGGCGGCGCAACGGTGACGTTCGAACCAGGCGCGCGCACCGCGTGGCACACGCATCCGCTGGGTCAGACGCTCATCGTGATCGCGGGCCGCGGATGGGTGCAGCGCGATGGCGGACCAATCGAGGACATCAGAGCGGGCGACATCGTCTGGATTGCGCCCGGAGAGAAGCACTGGCACGGCGCGACCGCCACCACGGCAATGACGCATATCGCCATTGCCGAGAAGCTCGACGGCAGTCCCGTCGACTGGATGGAAAAGGTCACGGACAAGCAGTATCGCGGCGGCGTGCCGGCAAACGACGAAGGAGTCGCATGATGAACCGACGTATTCTCGGGAAGAGTGGTCTCGAAGTATCGGCAATCGGCCTTGGCTGCATGGGACTGAGCTTTGCCTACGGCCCTGCAGCGGAGAAGGCCGATGCGATCGAACTCATCCGCTCTGCCTTCGAGCAAGGCGTGACTTTCTTCGATACAGCCGAAGCCTATGCGCAAGGCGCGAACGAAACACTGCTCGGCGAGGCACTTGCGCCGTTCCGCGATCAAGTCGTGATCGCAACGAAGTTCGGTTTCGAGGGCGGCGACGTGCAGAAGGGCGTCAACAGCAAGCCGGACAACATTCGCGCGGTGACGGACGCGGCGCTCAAGCGGTTGCGCACGGATCGCATCGACTTGCTTTATCAGCATCGCGTCGACCCCGAGGTGCCAATGGAAGACGTCGCCGGCGCCGTGAAGGACCTGATTCAGGAAGGCAAGGTCAGACATTTCGGCATGTCGGAAGCGGGCGTCGAGTCCATTCGCCGTGCGCACGCCGTGCAACCGGTTGCGGCGTTGCAAAGCGAATATTCGCTATGGTGGCGTGAGCCCGAGAAAGAAATCCTGCCGCTGCTCGAAGAACTCGGAATTGGCTTCGTGCCGTTCAGTCCGCTCGGCAAGGGTTTTTTGACGGGCGCAATCGACGCGAGCACTGGTTTCGATCAAACCGATTTTCGCAATGTCGTGCCGCGTTTCTCGGAAGAAAATCGCAAGGCAAATCAGGCGCTGGTCGATGTGCTCAAGCAGATCGCCACGAGTCTGAACGCGACGCCCGCGCAAGTCGCGCTCGCGTGGCTGCTCGCGCAAAAGCCGTGGATCGTGCCGATCCCCGGCACGACGAAGCTGCATCGACTGAAGGAAAACATCGGTGGTGCTTCCATTGAGTTGACGGCGGACAATCTGCGCGATATCGATACGCGGCTCGCGAATATCATCGTACAGGGTGAACGCTATCCCGCACATTTGCAGGCGCGTGTCGGCAAATGAATCGCCTGCCGATTAGCCAAGCCGATGCCATCGACCCGTCTCCGGGCACACATCGGCTGGCGCGCCTTCGAACCACACTTGCTCGTCATCCAGTTGCGATGAGCTCGCGCCATCCACATCGAACTCCACTTGCAGTGCTTGTGCCACGCAGGCGTTTTCGATCGGAAGTTCCCAGCTCAGGAACACTTGAACGTAGTCCTCGTCGGGCGCGAAGTCGGACACGTTGAAGCTTTCGCTATCGCGTTGAATGACGCCATGAGGCTGGCCCGTATCGAAGATCATGGCGGTTCCACGGGTCAACGGAATGCGATGACTCGCAGCGGGGAAATGCACGTCCAGACCCTTGTCTTCGCTCAGAAAGAGATTGCAAAAAGCCGCGCCGCCATATTGCGCTCCGTCATGATGGTATCTCGCGCCACGACAGGCCATGAGCGCTATGTCGCTGGCGGCGAGCACGCCGGGTAGTCCGAGCGCGTTCGTCCAGTCGACGATAGCTCGCACGCAGTGCTTGTAGTCCGTCCAGCGCGCGCGAGTTCGCGCCAATGGCATGACCTCGACATCGCCGGGTTCGAGAACGAGCCGCGACATCGCTTCTCTTTGCCAGTCGGCGATGAGACTTGCAGGCGGCTCGGGCAAGTCGAGTGTGGTCGACAAAACGATGTCGCTCACGCGTCGGCTGCGGATGGCATCGCCGCTATGAAAAAAGGAAGTCAGCATGTCTCGAACGGGAAGGCGACATCCTCGCGCATCGACTCGCGCACGCACGTTGCAAACGCCAGCGCGGCAGGCTGGATCGATTGCGGCAATTGCAGACAGATGGCGAATGGCGGAAGGGCAGGCAAGCCGGACTCATGAAGCGCAAGCCTTTCGAGGTCGGTGGGTACGGTAAAGGCAAGCCATGCGGTGATCGCAAGGCCCGCCCGCACGGTGGCTGCGGTCGCCTCGATGTTGCCGCTCTCGAACACCGTGCGCCAGGCGATGCCTTCGTCCGCAAGCGCGCGCAGCACCATCGGACGGAAGGCGCAGCGTTCGTCGACCATCGAAAGCGGCAATGGGCGCTTGCGCCACGCATCACTGCCGCGGCCCGTCACCCACACGAGCGGCTCGATGCGGATCACTTCGCCTTCGGCCTCGCTCGCAACGTATTCGACGAGCGACACATCCACCAGACCGCTGTTCAACGCGTTGCGCAGTTCGCGTGATGCGCCGCATACCAGCGAAATTTCCACGTGCGGATGAGCATCGGCGAACGATTTCATCGCGGGCGCGAGCGCGGTGACGAGGTCGTAGGGCACGCCAACGCGAAGGCTGCCGCTTAACGACTGCCCGGTCATGTCGGACCAAATATCGTCGTTGAGCCGCATCAACTGGCGCGCCTTCACGAGGAACTGTTCACCCTTGCGTGAGAGTTCGAGCTTGCGCGTCTTGCGCACGAACAAGAGGCAGTCGAGCAAGTCTTCAAGCCGTTTGACTTGCTGGCTGATGGCGCCTTGCGTCATGTGCAGCCGATTCGCGGCAACCGTCATGCTGCCGCTGTCGGCCACGGTAACGAAGGTGCGGATGAGATCGAGATCGAAGTTTCGAGGCATCGACGCATTATGCATCGTAATGCGTGCCATCAAGATTTTTGGTTTTGCTGATGCGTGGGCGATCAGTAGAGTGCAAGTCTCGATACTCGCACGCATGTTCATGGCCTCGCTCAACCTCCCGCTTTTTCTCTTCGCAGTCGTCGCGACCATCACGCCCGGCGGCGCCACCACGCTTGCCACCGCGTCTGGAGCGCGCTTCGGCTTCATGCGCTCGATCCCGTTGATGCTCGGCATCGCCATCGGTCTTGCCGTGCTCGGCGCGTTCGCCGCACTCGGGCTTGCCGGTATCTTGCTGGCGATGCCCGCGCTGCAAACCGCCGTGAAAGCGCTTGGTTCCGCGTACTTGTTGTGGCTGGCATGGCGCGTCGCCCGAAGCGGACCGCCGAATGAGAACAGTGGTCCCGCGCGGCCGGTCACGTTGATCAACGGCATCCTGCTCTTGTGGCTCAACCCGAAAAGCTGGGCGATGACCGTCGGCGCCGCGGCGTCCTTCGCGCTAGCGGCGGACAGTCCCCACCGGCTTGCGATTCTCCTCGGCGCGGCCTTCGGCGTTGCGGCATGCGGGTCGCTCGTATTGTGGTGCGCGCTCGGTGCAATGCTTGCACGGTTGCTTCGAACGCCGCGTCATTGGCGCGTTGTCAATCTTGCGATGGGTTTGCTGCTGGCCGCATCCGTCTTGTCGATCTGGAGATGACGACGCAGCGCCTTCGGCCAGCAGCAGAGCCCATCATCAATGCATGGTGGCGTCGCGCAGCACCGGCGCTGCGTTCCCCCGGCCGCGGCCTTGGACATACGCAGCGACGATGGCGATTGCAATCGGCACCGTCAAAAAGAGGAACAACTGCCCGAAGTTCCACTTGAAGCTCAGAAGCACCGCACCGACCGACGCACCGGAGATGGCACCGAAGCGGCCGATGCCCGTCATCCAGCTCGTGCCTGTCGCTCGAATCTCCGTTGGGTAGTAGCTCGCGGCCATCGCCGTCCAGCCGGTGTTCGTGGAGTTCGTGCAATAACCGAGCAGAAACACGAGCGTGATGAGACCGGCTAGCCCGACGTTCATCTGCGACACCGCCACCGTGAAGACGAGCGCCCCGGATAGGGTCGCGATCATGACCTTGCGCGAATTGAAGCGATCCATCTCCCAGCCGATGACGATGTTCCCGAGCGTGCCGCCCACTTGCATCATCGCGCCGACGAGCGCCGCGTCAGCCAGCGAGAAGTTGTTGTCCTTGACGATAATCGGCAGCCAGCTGTTCAGGAAGTAGACCGTCATCAAGTTCATGAAGAGCCCGACCCAGAGCGCGAGCGTGACCGTGGTATGCGGTTTCGACACGATGAGGCGAATCACGCCCTTGCCGGCGTGTTCGCGTTCGGGCGTCACGAAGCCGGTCGAACCGTTTACCGTGCCGGGCTGAATTTCGTTGATGATCTTCGCAAGCGCCGTGCGTCCCTCGTGCTTCAGAGCTAAAAACTTCGCGGATTCCGGCAAAACGAAGAACAGCAGAACCGCGAAGAGAAGCGGCACGATGCCGCCGACGACCAGTATGGAATGCCAGCCGTGAGTCGGCACGAGATAGCTCGAGAGGAAGCCGCCGCCCGCCGCGCCAAGCGTGAAGCCGCAATAGATGACCGTCACCATGACCGAACGATGCTTCTCCGGCGCATATTCGGAAGCAAGCGTCGCGGCGTTCGGCTGCGATGCGCCGAGGCCGAGTCCAGTCAGAAAACGCATCACCGAAAGCACTTCGATGTTCGGCGACCAGGCCGAGGCGAGACTCATCACGCCGAAGAAGATGACCGCGGCGATGATGACCTTGCGACGGCCGAAGCGGTCGGCCAACGGACCTCCCGTCAGCGCGCCGATCGCGAGGCCGAATAGTCCCATGCTCAACACTGGCCCGAGCGCGGCCCGGCTGATCTTCCAGTCGGCGATGAGCGCGGGTGCGATGAATCCCATCGCGACCACATCGAAGCCATCGAGAATCAGGACGACGAGGCCCAGCAAAAGGATCTTCCAATGAAAGCCGCTGAATGGCCTCGTATCCAGGAACTGCTGGACGTTCAATTGCTTTACCGCACTGCTCATCGCTGTCTCCTAGTGTCGTGATTGTTGCGACGCTGCCTCAAGCAGACGACGCATGTATTCGATGCAGTCGACGATGGCCTTCTCATCGTCCTCATGAAACGCGAATGAGCGCATGTCGAGGCTGCGTCTTTATCGAAGCGATCCTCTCTGTTTAAAGTTTCAGCAATTGGAAGTCAACGATTTTTATCCATGAGTTCTTGTATGGAAACAAACGAGGGTTTTTCCCGAAGTGCCTGCTGTCTAATTGGTTCGCGCTTCACGTGCTTTTTTTCCGAAGAAAAGACACCAAATCTCATGGGAAGCAAGTTAGACTGCTTGTTCCTTTAAGGAAACGCGTTCACAATTGAGTTCATTCCAACTTCGGCTTGAGGAAGGCATGAGAAAACTCGCACGATCCTTTGGAGGCAGCACCTTCTCATTCATGTGGGAAGAGACGGCGCTTGGCGCCATGCGAAAGATGCAGGAGATCGGCCTGAACGACTTCGATGCGTTGGTCGTACCCGGTCATCTTTGGCCGGATGAACTATCCGCTGCCGATAGATCGAGTCTTGCCGGTACGCTTCGAAGCGAAGGCCTTCGGATCGAATCTTTGAACCTGCCTGCGCTCGATCTGAATCTGGTAAGCCGGGTCGAGCCGTTCAGGCAATACTCCGTCGATCTCTACATCGACACGATGCAACTCGCTTCGGACTTGGGCTGCGGGGCAATCGTCGTCGTGCCGGGCAGGGTGTCTTCGCTCTTTCCTCCGCCGAAAAAGGACACCGAGCTTCTGCTGCGCGATAGCCTGGAGCAGCTTCTGCGCGTGGCGGAACGTCTCGATCAAAAGCTTTACGTCGAGCTTCATCCGCAAACGCCTATTCCCACGACCGCCGCGATGCTCGCCTTTTTCGATGCTCTGCCGCACGAGAGGCTGCTGATCGCCTATGACGTGTCCAACGCCGAGTTCGTCGGAGAAGATCAGGCCGATGCAGTCAGGCAATGCGCGGCACGCCTTGGCCAGTTGCACTTGTCCGACGGCACACGCAGTCAATGGCGCCACGACCGCGTGGGTTTGGGCTCGGTGCGCTTCGACGAGATCCTCAAGGCTCTGAACGACGTGGACTTCTCCGGTGTCCCGGTTCTGGAGATCATCTCTTCGACGCCACTGGACGATCTGCGTGCGTCCGCGCAGAGCCTGAGCGGTAGGCAGGAGCCTCACCATGACCGATGACAACACGTCGCTGCGCTCCCATCGCCTGCATGATGCTCGGCTGGCCTACCGGCGTAGCGGAACACCCGACGGCAGGCCGACGCTGCTCTTGCTGCACGGATGGCCGCAAACCTCATGGGCATGGCGGCGCGTCATGCCGCTGTTGAGCCGTGACTTCGATGTCATCGCGCCGGATCTTCCGGGCTTCGGCGATTCCTCGAAGCCCGAGTCCGGTTTCGACAAAAAGACCATCGCTCGCAGATTGCATGATCTGGTCGAAGCGCTCGGCGTGAGGCAAGTGGCTATCGTCGGGCACGATCTCGGCGGGCATGTGGCCTATGCATATGCCGCCCAGTGGCCGGATGCGGTCAGTCACTTCGTCTTCGTCGAGAGCAGTCTTCCGGCATTCGGGCAAGAAGAGGCCATGGACGTTTCGCGCGGCGGTAGCTGGCATTTTGGCTTCAACATGGCCGGGGATATTTCAGAGTCGCTCGTGAGCGGCCGCGAGTTCCTGTTCGTCGATCACTTCGTGCATCGGGAGACGGTCGGCGTGTTCGATGCCGACTCGATCAGCCGCGACGACATTGAAGTCTATGCGCGCGCATTGGCGCGACCCGGCGCTTTGCGCTGTTCCTTCAGCTATTACCGCACGCTACCGCTCGATAGAAAGGACAACGCGGTCTTCGGACGCTCGCCGCTTCAGACGCCGTGCCTCGCCATCGGCGCGCAATGGGGATACGGACCGGCATCGGCCAATACGTTGCGTCGCGTGGCATCGAACGTGACGGAGAGGCTTATCGACGATTGCGGTCATTACGTGCCGGAAGAAAGACCTGCGGAATTCGCCGATGCCGTGCGGCAGTTCGTTCTTCAAAGATAGCGCACTGTCCGTTGCGCGCCTATCGATGGATTGGATAAGGCTTATCAAGCGGGCTTTATGGACACCACTTCATTATCTGCCGATACTCGACTCAAGGTTACGATGACGTCGAATCTTCGAGAAAGAGATCTGCCACGACGGAACGCAGCCATCGATGCCCCGCGTCGTGATGGTTACGCGAATGCCAATGCTGTTTCACCACATAAGCCGAAAGATCGAACGGCAACGCGAACGATCGAATCGATTTTTCCTTGAGCATGAGTACGGCAAGTCGTGATGGGATCATCGCGACGAGATCGGTGCGAGCCGCAATTTCAGCAACGCCGAGGTAACTGGGTACTTCGAGCATGACCCTTCGCGTGAGACGCATCTCGCGCAAGACACGGTTGAGAATAGAGTGACCCGTGCCCGATGGCGTAACCGCGATGTGTCCTTCCGCCAGGAACTCGGCGACACTCGGCCGGCTGCTAAGTCTTGGATGATCCGCGGCGATGATGCCGATATACGTTTCTTCCATCAGCCTCTGTTGATAGAAGCCTTCGTTGAGTTGAGGCATGTAGCCGATAGCAAGTTCGACTTCGCCAGTCTGCATCAAGCCAGCCGTTTCGTCGGCGATATGACTTATCGTCAGTTTGACCTCGGGCGCAATCGAACGCAGCCGGTTGAGCCAGCGAGGCAGCAACACGTTCTGTGCAACGTCGGTCAATGCCACATGAAAGTCGCGATTGGCCAGTGCGGGGTCGAATTGGGTCTGGTACTTCGAGACGACCTCGAACGACGCAAGCAGGTCGAGCACTCGTCCGTAGAGGTCGGTGGCAAATGGCGTGGGTTCCATCCCATGAGGGAAACGCACGAAGAGTGGATCGCGATAGTGCTCGCGCAGCTTTGAAAGATTGAACGAGATGGTCGGTTGCGAGAGACCGAGGTTGACTGCCGTCTGCGAGACGCTGCCCGTCTTGTAGGTCTCCGCGAAGACGGTGAGCAGTTTGACGTCGATGTCTGACATTGTCTTTATCCGATCGATAGGTTCGAAGCACCGGACGAGATTAGCATTCGAAGCCGATGGTCGACGAACAACATGAACCAGCCAGGGAGATTGCATGAAGCGTAACGCGCCAGTCGCGATGGTCACAGGCGGTCGAAGAGGCATCGGCCGAGGCATTGTCTGGCATCTCGCGGATGCCGGATTCGACATCGTCATCAACGATCTGTGCGATGACGACGCCATGCGGGAAACCATCGCGGGAGTCGAAGCAAGAGGCCGCAAATGGGCGATGGCGCTAGGCGATATCGCCGAGCTGAACGAGCAGGACGACCTCGCTGAGCGCGCGTGGTCCGCGTTCGGACGCATCGACACGCTCGTCAATAATGCTGGCGTGTCCGTGCTTTCGCGCGGTGACCTGCTCGATGTCTCGGTCGAAAGCTACGATCGCAATCTCGACATCAACCTGCGCGGTCCCTTCTTTCTGACGCAGCGGATTGCGCGTCGAATGCTGAATGAGCCTGATTCGAGTTTGTATCGATCCATCGTGTGCATTTCATCAACGAGCGCGGAAACCGTCAGCATCAACCGTGGCGAATATTGCATCTCCAAGGCGGGCGTCTCGATGATGGTCAAGCTCTTCGCCACGCGTCTTGCCGAGCATGGCATCGCGGTTCACGAGATTCGTCCCGGCATCATTCGCACCGACATGACGTCGGTTTCGGCGGCCAGTTTCGACGAACGCATACGTGATGGACTTACGCCGATTCGCCGATGGGGCACGCCCGACGACATCGGACGCGCGGTCGCGACGCTTGCCATCGGAACGTTCGCCTTCTCGACGGGAAGTGCCTTCGAGCTCGACGCCGGGATGCATATGAATCGCTTGTAGACCAGCGTGCATCGACATCACTCGCGATTAAACACATTCCCAGGAGCGCGCAGATGAAGCAAACCATCGTGTTGATACACGGCGCATGGCATTGGGGCGGTTGTTTTCAGAAGCTGGCCACGTTGCTTGCAGCGCGCGGACACTGCGTCATCCACCCGGACTTGAAATCGCACGGATTCGATCCCGCAACGTACGATCAAGTCGAAGACATGGCCGACTACACGGCGTCCGTTGCCGCGTTGCTCGAAAGCGCGCACGAGCCTTTCGTGTTGCTCGGACATAGCATGGGGGGCGTGTCGCTCACTTATCTTGCCGAGAAATATCCGGAGAAGATCAGCAAGCTCATTTACCTTGCCGCGTTCATGACGCCGCCGGGTAAATCGGCGAACGATTACCTTCTATCTGAAGGCTATACGAACGATCCTTCGGTCGAAGCGCTCTTCGAGATTGTGAATGCAACGCCTGATGGCAAGGGCGTCGCGTTGAACGTCGATGACGTCCGTAGAGTGCGGTCGTCGTTCTATGGTGATTGCAGCGATCGGGACGTGGCCGTGGCCGCGGCCAACGTTGCCCGCATCAATGCCACGGCGCCTTACGCTGCGCGGATCGACACGACGAAGGAGCGTTATGGATCGATTCCGCGAGTCTTCATCGAATGTACGAATGACCTCGCTCTTCCAATCGCGCAACAACGGCTGATGCAAGCCGACGTGCCGGGCGCCGAGGTCGTGACCATCGAGACGAGCCACTCACCATTCTTCTCGCAACCCGCGCAGCTTGCGGAAATCATCGGCGCGGCGATTGGCTAAGGCTTAAGCGTTCGCTTCTCAATTGATGCAATCACTCGATCCGGAGTATGCAGATGTTTTCAGAAGGACAATTCTCCCCAGACGTTCTCCCCGACGGATTCCGGCATGACGCAGACATTGTCGGAGACGTGAAACTGCATTACGTGACCGGCGGAAGGCCCGTTGGTACAGCGCCAATCATGCTTCTGATCCATGGCTTCCCGCAGAACTGGTGGGAATGGAGCCGCGTGCTCCTGCCGCTCGGCGAAGACTTTACTTTGATCGTCCCTGATCTTCGAGGCGTGGGCTTCTCGGACAAGACGGAAGCGGGCTACACGAAAAAGCAACTCGCGGCAGACCTCTTCGGTCTGGTGAGGAAGTTCGGCGACGAGCCGCCCCATGTCGTCGGTCACGATATCGGCGCGATGGTCGCTTACGCCTTCGCATGGCAGTTTCCCGTGCGTTCGCTCACCGTGCTCGACGCGTCCATTCCGGGCATCGGCGATTGGGATGAGATCGCATCGAGCCCTTTGCTCTTTCACTTCTCGTTTCATCAGAAGCCGTTCCTGCCGGAAGCCCTGATTTGCGGTGGCCGTGAGCGTGTTTATATCAGCGCATTCATTAACGATCGAACCGATAACCCCGCTGCCATATCGGCACGCGACATGGACGAATATGTGCGTGCCTATATGCATCCCGGCGCGTTCCGGGCGGCGATGGAGATGTATCGGCAATTCCCTCAGGATGTCATAGATAACCGCGCGGCGGCGCGGTTGCCGGCAAGCGTCCCGGTTCTCGCGTTGGGCGGCGAGAAGCGTTGGGGCCCGCACATGGTCAGCCGAATGAGCGCCGTCGCCGACAACGTGCGCGGCGGTTCGCTGCCCAAGTGCGGACATTTTCTCGCCGAGGAACAACCCGAATTGCTCGTCGCGGCGCTGAGAGAATTTTGCGAGCACTGACGAGCGCTGCGCGCTCGCAGCCGCTGAGCGAGTAGCGCCATCGCGCTAGCTCATTGCGCACTCATTCCCGAGCGCGTGAGACCTGCAACGCTTTTCCCCGGCAGCGAGGACGGAAACTTTGCCATGTCGGCATCGGCTGGCTGAACCGATCCTTGCGCCTCGCTGCCATTCGCTCGCGACGCCTTCCACTCGGCCAGCTTCTTCAAGCAATCTTTCGCAAGGAAAGCGACTCGTCCCCACGGGGAGAGCGCGAGTTCGAAACTCGTGTTGTGAAGAACGTTGCCGCGACTCCAGTAAGCCTTGAAGGGTTCCGATCCGACGCCGAAATCGAGATCCAACTGGTTTTCCCATGTCCACTTGACGCAGCGCTCCATCATGATGGCGCCGGGCGAGAACTTGGCGAAGCTCGGATCGAAACCCGCGATCAGACCACTTGCGCAAGTCAGCGCCAGTCCGACCATGTTGGCGCACACCGGTGCATTGTCGAGGGTCATCACGAACATCAATGCCAGCGACTTCCCACGGCTTCCATCGAGCAGATCGACCAGATAGTCGCGGTATCCCTCCGAATGCAGCCACGGGCCGTCCTTGCCGTTTCGTTCGGCCCATTGCCGCTTTTGCGCGAGCATCCAATCGACCCATTTGCGATGCTCGCTCACATCCCGAGCGTCGAGCACCTTGATTTCGAGCGCACCCTCTTTCATGAAGCGGCGCTCCAGCGCGCCGGGCTTTTTCTTCGACAACGTAGAAAGCGTTTTGCAATACGCCGTCCAGTCGGGTTCCTGGCGCAGGAGCGCCAGGGCCGAGATGTCCTGTCTGGCTACGACGAGACCGCCGTGCCCCGACGCAAGACGGTCGAGCCGCGTGGCTTTGCTTACGTAGGGAATCGAGAACAGATCGATGCGGCTTCCCTTGCTGGCGGCCTGCCACGCAGCTTCGATAGCCGCTTCCGATCCGGTCGATGCGAGGATGCTCGTATGGTCGGCCGTTCCCGATGCCAGCGGCTCGAGGATCGTCCAGAGCGAGCGTCGGCGGCGCACCAGAGGCCAGACGAGCATGAGTTCTCCGCGCTCCCGATATACGATGCAATGCAAGCTACCGCCACGCGGCTTGGCTACTCGCGTCCAGCAGAGCCAGCAAACGTCGAATGACTGGTAATGATGTCCGCCTATACGGGACCATAGCGAGCTCCATTCGTCGCGGAGTGCAAGAAAGTTTTCCGGATCGCTGATGATGCTGATGCCAGTCTGCTGGCGTGTTGCATTGCCGTTCAGTCGCTGCATAACGTTGGCCGATTTGTTATTTTGGATTTACCGCTGCCATGTGCTTCCTTGCGGAAAACACAGACCCCGTTCTCTATGAAATGCTCGAGCGCACCCCTGGCGTTCAGTCAAACCGTCGAGACGAACCAGTCCGATTTTCTCGGGCGAATCAGACGGCGGCCTGCCTTGGCCATCGACCAGACGGGACTATGCCGCTCGATCACGATGCGCGGCTTGAGCACGGGTTTGAACCCGCTAAGAAAGCGGAACGTGCTTGCGTTGGGAATGCCGTCGAAGTCGAAGGTCAACTGTCGTTTCATGGCGTCTTCGATAGCCTGCCAGACGAGCACGCTGATCGCACCGCCATGAGCATCCCGCGTGCGCGAAGACAGCATGTAATACGCGGCATGATTGTCGAAGGTGACGCCTATCGCGGCGACGAGCGCGCCGGTCGCGTCGAAGGCGCCAAGCAGATATCCCGCGCCGCGCTCGACGAATGCATCGACGAGCCGTTGCATCACGCTCGATCCATAGACATTCGAACGACTGCGTGCTTCGAGGTTGCTTTCGTAGAACCGGTTGAATTGCGCAGGTTCGAGTGGCTTCACGGTCACGAACTTCTGACCGGTACGAATCATATTGCGAGTCTTGTAATGCAGACCTTTCCAGAGTTCCTCGATGGAGCGATCGGCGGAGAACTGCAGCGTGTATCGCGTCGACACGGTAAAGCCATTCAGGCCGAACGCAAGGGCATCTTCCACGCGCGGGTCGAAGATCTGATAGAAGCTGTGGACGTCGGGAATCTGCCCGATCAGTTCTTCCGTGATGCTGATGCGATCCAGCATCGCGCGCGTCTTATCGGCTTCATTGATCTTGAAAGCCGGTCCGAGCGTCCGTGTGAGCGGTGGCATTTGCGAGGTGCGCCAGAGTCCTTTGCGGCTTAGCGAGTACGGCATCTCGCCGACAATTTCGTCGCCGCGCCGAACTTTGGCTGACCGCCAATTGCCATCGGTTGCAATATCGAGCCACCACGGTTCATGAAAGACTGATCGAGGAGCGATGGCGGCGCTTTCTGATTTCGCTTTTCTTTCTGGCAAAGCGGACGGCTTGGAGCTTTGTCGATCTTTACCTGCCAATCCACGGAGTGTCGATTCGTTAATGGACTTATCTGGCGCAGAAAGTCTTGTCTCGTCCGCGTTGGGAGGCTTGGCAAGAATTGACGATTGCATTTGGTCAGAATGAGTTCTTTTAGTTTAGTGACGTGTCATGAAACAGCGACACCCCCGGTGAAATCTTTATACGCGCACGTACACTCACAGTCGGTGGACCGCGGGAATGCTCGCTTTGTTTTATTGAATCTCGACGCGCGTAGTGGACCGAATCCGCAATACGGCATTCGTCCAATCGGCTCCGCGCTAAATAGATGCTTACGGAATATTACGCGTGCGGGTTCAGGACTCTGTGCGCGACCAAACAATGCACGTCAGGAAAGCTCGGACAATTGCGTTGTCATGGCATGCAAGCTAGCAGGTCAGGGACCACGGCGCTGCTGCGAGCGTCGTTGGCGGTGCGCTGGTTTGGCATGCCGCGTTCGCTGCGACAATCGACGGCCGATGAGGAGTTTCACACCATCGCTAAGAGCAGCGTTGCGCTCTCGATCCATCGCTGGCCTGTCGCCCATCACCTCTTGGTGAACGTTACAACCAGTCGACTAAACGAAACCGACCTGTCGACCCGGACGCTGCCTCCAGACGCGCCACTGAACCGCTGAATCAAGCGCATTCCGAGACCGGTCCCGCTAGGCGTAGGAAAATTCTCCGGAAAGCCGTTGCCTTCATCCTCGACCACTAACGTCAGATTACCCGTCTCGTCCGTCAGGCCCACATGAATATGCCCACGACCGTACTTCAACGCGTTCATCGTCATTTCAGCCACGACGAGTCCCAATGTGGTCATCTGCGTCTCGCTCAACGAGACGCCTCTCGCATCGACCGAGATCGATCTGCCTGGGTCTAATTCGGCTATGTGATCGACCACGCCGCTTAAATAATCCTGCGCATCGGTTTTCAAGGCGTTATCCGTCGAATACAAACGCTCATGTACCGATCCAATGCAATCCACTCGCGTGGCCGCTGCCTGGAGCTGATGCTTGACGGTTGCGTCTGCTGCCAAACTTGCCTGCAGCGAGAGAAGAGTCTGCACCAACTGGAGACTATTGCGGACGCGATGATGCACTTCCTTGATTGCCAGAGCCGAGTCTTCCAGCCTGGCTTCCTGCGATGAGACCATCTTGACGAGCGCGTCTTCATGCGAGCGCCATTCCGTGATGTTCCGCAGCACCATCAACGCGCCGGTAATGGCGCCGTGCTCATTGAGCACGGGGGAAATGGATACATCCCACGACTGCTCGTCGCCGATGATGGCAGACGCGCTGCGCCCATCGACGCGCGTGGACTTCCCTGCAATGGCTGCGCGAACGGCCTGTGCAATGCGTGCTTGATCGTCGTCGTGCCATAACGCGGTGTGAGCAGCCCCGACGAGGTTGGAGCCTTCCTCGAATGCAAATGCGGATTGGCAGGCTTCGTTGGCAAATTCGATTTTTCCGTCCGTCGTCACCAGCAACACGCAGTCGGAACTCGCACCCACGAGTTGAGGTGAAAAGCGTTGTGCCGCGCCGAGTCCGTCCTCGGCCAGGCTCTGTTCCCGGCAGAAGGAAATGATGTTGGCGATAGCCGAAATGAACACCGCGTCGACATCGGCAAAAGCATGGCTATGCGTGCTATCCACCTCGAGAATGCCGAACGGCTCTCCCATACCTTGAATCGGGACATTGATCGCGCTTTTGAGTCCATGCCGGGCCATGATTGGAGGAACGTTGAATCGCTTGTCCACGTCGATGTCGCCGCTTACGACGATGCGGCGCGTGAGGAACGCCGCCCCAGCAGGATTACTCGCTTCCGCTTCCACTGGAATGAGCCAATCCTCGTCGTCCCATCCAATACCCGCCGTCATGATGAGCGTGTGATTTGAGGCGACGTAGCGCAGCACTTTTGTATGCTTCGCATTCATTCCCTCGGACAGGACCCGGCATGCCTCGTCGAGAACCTTAGGGAAGTGAAGCAACCCGAAAGCCGTGGCGCCAAACGCAACTGCCAGCTCCTGTTGCTTGCGCAGACGTTGTGCAACCAGCTTCGACGATACCGACGCCGGCGTTCGCTGCGAATTCGGGGCCATGTCATTCCTCGACGAGATCAGTCTGCTCGAACAGTCTTATTGAAGGCGGTATACCGGACGCTATCGCGGCAGTGTGTATTCTGGGGTCAAACCTCGATCTCCTGAATAACTTTTCGATCGACGGCCCGGACGCGTCCCGAACGAGTGGCTTGGTGATTGTCAGTGAAAGCGACCGTCATGCGCAACCTCAAGGCGAATGAATGCCGCTTTTTTAGCGGCGCACCAAGCAAATCGGAGTGGATAGCAGTTGTGACGCATGCTCAGGCATCCATCGTGCGCAGCGTTAGGGAAGACCCCTGGCAAGCGTGAGCCTTTGGGGTTGGACCTAAGGATGCCGAACATCTAGCATCCGGGAAAACGGCTTAACTCACACTTCGACGCTAGTCAACATCGGCAAACTGCAAGCGCCCGCCCGCGTGCGCGGGTCATGTCGGATCTCGACAGGGAGGAAAGAGAGGCGCAGCCCGTCGCGCGTTCGCATCTCCAAGTAGCTTTTCAGTCAACCGGCATGCTTCAGGAATAAACGATGAAAACGGCCTTTATCTTCGATCTCGATGGAACGCTCGTCGACAGCGTCTACCAACACGTCTCCGCCTGGACCGAAGCGCTTGCGAGCGAGGGCCTTGCGCTGCCTGGATCGAGAATCCATCGAAAAATCGGGATGAGTAGCGAACTGTTCGCAGCGCAGATTTTTCGGGAGATCGCTGGCGAAACGTCGGCGGACTGCATTGATCGCGTAAAGCGTCGGCAGGGCGAACTGTTGAAGGAACTGTCACCGCAGATCTTGCCTCTGCCGGGTGCGCAGGCGTTGCTTGCAGCCTTGACCAAGGCCGATATACCGTGGGCCATCGCAACCAGCGGAAGCCCGGAAGCAACTGCGGCAAACCTCGAAAAGCTGGGCATCGATGCCAAAACGGCCGTAGTTGCAACCAGCAGCGAAGTCGAGCATGGCAAGCCGGAGCCGGACGTGTTCATGGCCGCAGCCAAGCAGCTAGGTGTTGCAATCGAATACAGCTATGTCGTCGGAGACAGCACTTGGGACTTGCTTGGCGCGCGCCGTTGCCATGCCTACGGAATAGGGCTGCAGTCGGGCGGTGTGGGCGAGGCCGAACTGCAGCGGGCAGGGGCCTTGCACGTATTCGTCGACCCCGCCGATATGCTGGCTCACATGAGCGAGCTTGCAACCCATCCAGATAAGTGAACGAAGCCAGGCGGAAACAGGCTAACGGTCGCGTCCATGCCCTGTCGCACCATGCGCCGGCACGTGCGACCGTGCTTTTCCCCGAGGACTCAGCGCGTATGACGAGTCGTTTCGAAGAGAAACCACACCCGTTCTTCGGTCTGATCGATCCAGTTCTCGAGCAGGCTCGCCGTTGCCACGTCATCCTTGTCGTCGCAAAGTTCGTGGAGTTCACGCATGAATTTGATCAGCAGTTCGTTATCTTGGCGCAATTCATCCAGCATCGCTTCGGGCGCGACGAACGTCTCATCGTTGTCACCTAGTCGTTTGAGCGAGGCGATTTGCCCAATCGAGCGCAAGGTCGTTCCGCCCAGCTTACGAGCGCGTTCTCCGACCGGATCGATCATTGCGAAGACCAAGGCGGCTTGATCGTCGAGCAAAAGGTGATAATCGCGAAAGTGCGGGCCGCTCACATGCCAATGGAAGTTCTTCGTTTTGACGAACAAGGAGAAGACGTCCGCGAGAAGTTGGGTCAATCCTGCGGATACCTCCGTGCGGGCGTCGTTGCCGAGGTCGGTCGGGGTGGTCAGGTTCTTTTCGCCAGCGCGATTCGAGTCCGTCGTTGCCATCTTTAACTCCAGGGAAGTGTTTAGTGTCGTCTTGCAGGAGCCATGGCGCAAACGACGTACCCAACCGGCTGCCAATCTCCCGAACATAAGAAGCGTGGCGACTCGATTTCGAGGAGTCGGCATGGAACGCGTATGCCGTGAGACGGTTAATCACCAAAATCAGAGCGGGCCATTGTCGCCGCTGCTTGAGGCGTTCAATCCAAAGAAGACGACGAGTTATTGATACCGTGTTCATCCGGCGCGACGAATATTCCGATTACATCATCAAGAAGTTAAAACGAGGTTGCATTAGCCACTTGAAGTACCGCCGCAGACGGAGTGCATTAGCCGCGCTTTTACGTCAGTATTAGAACCTCCGTAAATCACGCAGAAGTTCATGGACCGTCCCGCGCTGCTGCCTTCTCTGAATTCGATACGCGCTTTCGAAGCTACCGGACGTCTTCTGAGCGTCTCGAAAGCGGCGAACGAACTCGCCGTGACACCGGCGGCCGTCAGCCGGCAAGTAAAAGCGCTGGAAGGGTTTCTTGGCGTGGAAATGTTCGAGCGCGTCAGGGGCAGGCTCGAACTGACTTCGGCGGGCGCGCGCTATCTCGCCGAACTCATGCCGTTTTTCGAAGGACTGCGCCAGGCAACCGACAGTATCCGCGGGGCAGGGCGGCGCTCGCAGGTGCTCAAGATTCGATGCCCCGCGACGTTCGCGGTGCGCTGGCTCATACCGCGGCTCGCCAGTTTTCATCGCCAGCATGAGGACGTCGATGTCCAACTCACTACGTCGTCGGCACCGCTCAATTTCGAGCGTGAGGATATAGACGGCGGCATCCAGCTCGGCGCCGGCAAGTGGCCCGGTCTTTCCGCACAAAGGCTCATTCCCAATGAACTCGTGCCCGTCGCCGCGCCATCGCGCAAGACCCGCGCGCGCGGCAGGTTGCAGGGCGAGACGCTCCTGCATTCGCTCGCGCGCGCCGACGACTGGGCGCTGTGGATGAAGGCGGCGGGCTTCCCGCTCGATGGGCGCCGTCGCGAAATGCGCTATGAAACCTCACTGCTGGCGTATCAGGCCGCAATCGAAGGTCATGGCGTGGCAATCGCGCAAAAAGCGCTCGTCCGGGCCGAACTCGACAGCGGCCAGTTGGTCGCGCCATTTCGCTTCGAGCTCGACCGTGGCGCATACACCTATTACTTCGCGTGGGCCGCCACCCGCCGTCCTTCCGCAGCCTTGACGACCTTCCGCGACTGGTTGATCTCGCTCGTCCAGACTAGCGGCACCTCTTAACAAAAACTCAAAGCCTCGTTTCGAAAAAGTCGATTGTTCCGGTGATGGCGCGGCTCTAATCTGCGCCATGGTTCGACGCAACGTCGGACCCGGAGACAGGACCACGACAATGATTCGAGATAGCTTGAAAGGTGTGCGCGTCCTCGACTTTTCGCATGTGCTGGCGGGACCGGTCTGTTCGATGACGCTCGCCGACCTCGGCGCGCACGTCGTCAAGATCGAGCCGCCTGGCGGTGAAATCGGCAGGCAGATAGGGCCGCCGTGGCAGAACGGCGTGAGCCCGACGTTCATGAGCGTCAATCGCGGCAAGTTCAGCCTTGCCATCGATCTCAAGACCGACGCCGGGCGGCGGACCGTCGCGACCATGGCGCGCCGCGCGGACGTGCTCGTCGAGAATTTTCGGCCGGGCGTCATGGCGTCGCTGGGCCTCGACTACGAGGCGCTGCGCCCCGCCAATCCGAAACTCGTCTATTGCTCGATCTCGGCATTCGGTCAACGCGGCGAGAACACGAAGCGGCCCGGCGTCGATGGCGTGATACAGGCCGTGAGCGGACTCATGAGCACGCTCGGGACGGCGCACGGCGATCCGCTGAAAGTGCCGGTGCCGGTAGCCGACATGATGGGCGGCTATCTCGCCACGATCGCCGTGCTGGGCGCGTTGCATACGGCGCGCTTGAACGGAACGGGGCAACACCTGGACGTGAGCCTCTACAACGCAACGCTGATGCTGCAGCAGATCAGCTTCGCGGCGTTCTTTGCATCGGGAGCGGACCCGGAGAAAGTCGGCAGCGCGGCGCCGTATGCGTGCCCAAACGAAGCCTTCCGCACCCGCGACGGATGGATGATGGTCGTGGCCTACCATCCCGGCCGCTGGAGTGCGTTGTGCGAGTTGCTCGATGCGCCCGGCCTCGAAGCGGATACGCGTTTCGCCACCAACGACGCCCGCGTGCGTCACCGTGCCGAACTTCACACGATTCTGGACGCGCATTTCGCCCGGCGGAGCACGGGCGAGTGGATCGACCTGCTTTCGGCTAGAGATATTCTCTGCGCGCCCGTCACCACGTATCGCGAGGTCATCGAGACGACGGAGTATCGCGAGAGCTGCATTGCCCGCACGGTCGAGCATCCGGTCGCGGGCCGTATGCAGACCCACGGCTTCGCGCTCGGGCCATCCGATTCAGCCCCGTCCGACGAGACGCCCGCCCCGACGACGGGTCAGCACACGCTCGACATGCTGGGGTTTTACGGCATCGAGGAAGAGGAAATCGCCGCGTTGCTGAACGCCGGCGTGATACGCGCGAGCGCGGCGCATGCCGGTACGACGTAGGCGCGCGGCGTCGGACAAGAACGCTTTTACCTCAGGAGACAGACCATGCAGGACATGGAACGCGGCGATGCGCCGCTCGTGCGCTACACAGTCGACGAAGGCGTGATGACCGTCACGCTCGATGGCGCCGCGAATGGCAACGCCCTCACGGTGGCAATGACCGAAGCGTTATCGGACGTGCTCGAAACCGTCGATCGCAGGGCCGATGTGCACTGCCTGCTGCTGCGATCGTCGTCGAGGCATTTCTGCACGGGCGGAAACGTCAAGGACATGCAGAGCGGCAAGGATCTAATGGACGGCGGCGTCGAGCAAGTGCGTGAACGCCTGCGTACGAGTCTGCACCGGATCACGCGCGCGCTCGGCGAAATGGAGGTGCCGTCGATCTGCGCGGTGAACGGCGCGGCGGTCGGCGCAGGCTGCGACCTGGCGCTGATGTGCGATATCCGGGTCGCCGGCGCGCGCGCGGTCTTCGCCGAGAGCTTCCTTCGACTCGGCCTGGTTTCCGGTATCGGCGGCGCGTGGTTTCTGTCACGCATCGTGGGACCTGCGAAGGCGCTCGAACTGACGCTGACCAGCGAATTCATCGATGCCGACGAGGCCAGGCGGCTCGGTATCGTCGCGAACGTCTATCCCGACGACATGCTGGATAGCGAAGCGCTCGCGCTTGCGCGGCGCATTGCCGGCAGTCCGCCGCTCGCGCTGCGTATGTCGAAGAAGCTGGTGCGCGAGTCGTCGCACTGTACGTTGCCCGCCGCGCTCGAATTGGCGGCGAACATGCAGGCCATCTTGCTGTGCGGGAACGAGCACAAGCAGGCGGTGTCGGCATTCATCGAGCAGCAGGCCCGACGAAAGGCGCCGCGCGGCGAAGGCGGCGCCGCCTGACATGACCAACTGGAGGAGACACACATGAACAAAGAATCAGGCAAGGTGCATGGTCGGCCCGGCATGTTGCGCATAATCGTGACGTCCAGTCTCGGAACGATGCTCGAGTATTACGACTTCTTCGTCTACGTCGCGCTGACGGCGACGCTCACGCATCTGTTCCTTCCTTCCACGGACAAGTCCGTCGCGGCGCTGGCCGGCGTTGCCACGTTCGGCATCGCGTATGTGGCCCGCCCGCTGGGCACCGTGATCTTCAGTCCGATGGCCGACCGCATTGGCCGCAAGAAGACCTTCGTCATCACGCTCGCGATCATGGGAATTGCCACCGTCGGCATCGGTTGTTTGCCTACCTATGCATCTGCTGGCATTGCCGCGCCCATCGCGCTGCTCACATTGCGCATCGTGCAGGGCGTCGCGCTCGGCGGCGAGTATGGTTCGGCTGTCGTGTACGTCATGGAGCATGCCCCGGAAGGCCGCAAGGGCATGGCGACCAGCGTGTTGCAGAGCACGGCGAGCATCGGTTTGCTACTTGCGCTCGTCGTCGTCTCGGCCCTGAAGCTTTCGCTCGATACGGCCAGCTTCGAATCGTGGGGATGGAGGGCGCCGTTTTTGATCTCCGCGCCGATCGTGGCCGTCGCCACGTGGATACGGCTCGGCATGACGGAGACGCCGGTATTCACGGAGATGCGCGACGCAGGCCGGCTGTCGAAGCGGCCCTTGCAGGAGACACTGTCGAGCAGAACGTCCTGGAAAGCCATTCTGGTGGCGATGTTCGGCGCGCAAGGCGGCACCTCGGTGTCGCTGTACACCTCGATCGTCTACATGCTTTATTTCTTGCAGAACGTCCTCAAAGTCGAACCGACACAGGCCAACGTGTGTCTCGGCGCCGGCATCTTGATCGCCGCGCCGCTCTATCCGGTGTTCGGCCGATTGTCGGATCTCGTCGGGCGCGCGCGCGTGATGCTGATCGGCATCGTCATGTGGATCGCGGCTGTCTATCCGGCGTTTGCGGGCATCAGGGCCAGCGCGGCGTCGTCGCAGTGGATCTCCGTCTCGCTGCTGATCGCCGTACTCGCCGTGCTGACCGCGATGATCATGGCGCCACTGCCTGCGTTCGTCGCCGAGTGTTTTCCTCCGCAGAGCCGCACGACCGGGTTCGGCCTTGCACAACAACTCGGCAACGTGGTGTTCGGCGGGTTTCTGCCTTTGATCAGCCTCGCGCTCGTCAATCTGACCGGCAACCCGCTTGCGGGCGTCGGCTATTCGATCGCTTCGCTCCTGCCCTGTCTCGCTGTGACATGGATCTGGGGCCTGAGGCAGGATGCGCGGATGAGAGCCGTGCGCGGCAACGACATGCCAGCGCATGCCAATGCGGAGACGCTGACCACGCGCTGAGCCGGACACGGCCGTGGCTCACATCGGCGCGGATTCGAAGTGCTTCGGCGCCTGTGCGCTCGATTCGCCAACCGCGGGCAAATTTCTCGATGCGAACTGGCAGCTCAACGGAACGCGTCGCCAAGCTTCGCGCCGGTAGCTGGCCCGGAATCTGCGCTGCCTTTTCGGTGTCGCGAACTTGAGCGGCCAAGTCGAACCAACCGTTGAGACGATCCATGACCGATCCCCGTAACGTCGCGCACGACAAAAAAGTGCAGCAGGAAAAGAAACATCACGGCGAAGACATCGCGCCGGACGCGGAACACGCGCCGCAGCCCGGAAAGAAGCCGCATATAAAGCACGAGGAAACGAAGGACGAGGCCTCATCCACGGACGATGCCGGCAATTAAGTGGCGCGCGCACGTCCTTGGACGTGCGGTACCACTAGGTTTAGATCAGCCGCAGCACGATTCGCTGAAGGAGCGCTTGCAGATCGCGTCGCGTGTCGCAGACGAGATGGATGTACAGAACGCCTTCGCGCACCTGATAGACAATTCGGTTCTTGCCGGAAATGACTTGCCGGAAAGTGTCGTCGACGAAACCTTCGAGTTCAACCGGAATATGGCCGCTCTCGGGGAACTTGCGGATTTGCGTGATCGTCTCCTGCAAGTGCGCAGAGGTCTGGCGCCACGTTTCCCAGCCGAAAGTACGGACGATATAACTTCTCAGTTCCTCGATGCCGATTCGGGCTGTCGGCAACACCCGGTACTTCAACAGCGCCGGCATCAACGAAGCCTTTCCTCGCGGTCCAATCCGTCGAGTTCCGAAAAGAATGCATCGCCTTCGACATAATCCTCGCGTTCGATTTGCTTTTGACCGATTGCTAGAATCTTCAACATGGCGAGTGTCTGCTGGGCGGCTTCGTAAGTTCGCACATCCTGCACCACGAGCTTTGCTTCGCCGTTCTGCGTGATGATTAGCGGCTCGCCCGACTCGGCAAGGTCCTTGACGATTTGTGCCGCTTCGCTCTTTAAATAGCTGATCGGCTTCACATGATCGGCAATGTGCATCGGATACTCCGTTCTACAGGTTGAACGAGACTAAATATAGACCAATTTCAGTCTGGTGGCAACGGCCGTTGCTACTACAACTACGGCGCGCGCGCGCGGTAACCATGTGGCGGCTGCCGTTACATGCACGCCTCGATCCAAGGCAGAACGCGGGTTTTCCCCGGGCCACATCACGCGCAAATTGATTGGATTTCTAATTAAGGCGGAGCTATCGTGCGTCAGTCCAATGCAGTATTGCTCGCGTTCGGATCTAAAAAACGGCTTCGCTGATAAAACCAAACATCCAGGAGACAGATACATGGAGCAATCCACCACGGCGCCGCATGTCCCGGAATCCGACCTTGGCGATGCTGAGAGCATGGCATCGAATGACCAGGCTTCACCGAGAGTGCGGCGAATTCAGCGTACCGCACTTGCTTTGCTGCTCCTGAGCGGAGTCATCAATTACATCGACCGCGCGACGCTGTCCATTGCGAATCCGCTTATCCGGCAGGATCTCGGCCTTTCGGTCGGGGAAATGGGTTTGTTGCTGTCGGCGTTTCTATGGGCTTATGCCTTTGCGCAACTCCCGGCGGGTGCGCTGGTCGATCGCTTCGGTGCGCGTGTCATGCTTTCTGTAAGCCTTGCGATGTGGTCGATAGCGCAAGCGTTCGGCGGCGTCGTGACCAGTTTCGCTCAGTTCTTCGCGGCGCGCATGGTGCTCGGCATAGGCGAGGCGCCGCAATTTCCGACGAGCGCCAAAGTCGTTCGTGACTGGTTCGGCAAGAAAGAGCGCGGTGCCGCCACGGGCATCTGGAACAGCTCGTCGACGCTCGGCACCGCCATATCGGCGCCCTTGCTCACGGTCGTCATGTTGACTGTCGGATGGCGATGGATGTTCGGCATCATGGGTATCGCGGGCCTCGTCGTGGCGCTGTGTTTCTACCTCGTGCATCGCGACCCGCGTCAGGTCGACCTGACGCATCGGGAGCGCGCCTATCTGACCGACGTCGATGGCGAAGTACAGACCCGTCCGACGTGGCGCGAGTGGCGCCGTCTGTTGGAGTTCGGAACGACGTGGGGCATGCTGCTGGGTTTCTTCGGCACGATCTACGTCTTGTGGCTTTACAACGCATGGCTGCCGACGTACCTGCATATGGAATTTCATCTCACCATCTCGAAGTCGGGATGGGTGGCGGCCGTTCCTTATCTCTTCGGCGTGGTGGGTAGTTTGTCCGGCGGAAAGATCTGCGACGTGCTCGCGCGGCGCGGCGTATCGGCGGTAAACAGCCGGAAATACCCGATGGCCGCATCGCTTTTCGGTGTCTGCGTCTTCACGATTCTGACGGGCCTCACGCACAGCGCGACGCTGGCAGTCGTGTTCATCTCCATCTCGATGTTGCTTCTGTATGTATCGAGCAGTGCAGCCTGGGCGACGGCGTCCGTTGCCGCGCCCGCCAACTGCACCGCGTCGATCGGCGCGATGCAGAACTTCGGCGGCTACTTCGGCGGGGCGCTGGCGCCGGTGGTCACGGGCTTCATCGTGCAAAAGACGCATTCGTTCCAGCCCGCGCTGTTCGTGGGAGCGGGCGTTGCCGCTGTTGCGGTGATCGGCTATTGGTTGCTCGTACGCGGCCCGATTCCGCCTGCCGCGCTCAGTCACGAAGCGTAAAAGCGTAGAAGCGAGACAACGATAGCGAGGGTCCGGGACGCTCGCTATCGTGCGTTCAGTCATGCGGCCGGCAGCCAACGTATCAACGTGGCTTGCGTGCCGCCAGCGTCACACTCGTTGCCTCATCCAGCACGCGATGCTCATGCGATCGCGCGTCGCGGGCAGCACCTCGTGTTCGAATTGTGCCGAGAGAAACAACAGCAGCGTCCCGGCGCGTGGAAAGACGTCGTGATGTGTCTGATCGGCAAGGTAGAGCCGCAGTGCGCCGCCTTCGACGTCCTGCCACGCTTCGTTGAGATAGAACACGGCGGAAATCACGCGGCTATCGTTATTGCGCAGGCAATCGAGATGGCGTGTGTAGCCTGTACCTGGCCGATACACCGCATAGTGTGATTCGCTATCGACCAGGCCTAGAAACAGTTCGCGGTTGAGCGCCATCTGCAGCGCTTCGATGCGATCGGCGAACGTCTGCTGCCGCGGACTCAACGCATCGGGCTGGAACCAGCGCGTACTGTCGCCGCGCAAGAGCGTGGCCGCGCGTTTGGCACCCACACGGGCGGGTGTCAGCAACTGGGCTGCATACATCGCCATGCATTCGGTCGCCAACGCCTGTGTCTGACGTTGTGTCAGAAAATCTGGCACGACACACCAGCCATTGACGGCGAGTGCGCTGGTCGCAGTATCGAATTCGCCGGATCGGGAATTCGTCGAGACGTCGGTTACGTTGTCACATGCGGCTTCGCATATCCAATCATTATCCGAAGATTGGACTTGCGCTTCAGTCAGGGGGTGTTCCAGAGATGCCCTTTTTTATTTGTTCTTGCGCTGGCGGCTCGAAAGAGCAATCGCTCTGGCTTGCTACCGGTTGTTCGAGACCATCTAGCGTCGATGGTCGCGTCGAACGCGGACATCGACACACGCCGGACCCAGCGGAACAAGCCGCGTCGAGGCAGCCGATCTGTTGAGATCACGGCGCAGTCTACACGAGTGAGACCGATTCCGACCGTTGCTGCGCGAGCGAAGTTCTTGGCGGACGTCCTATACGCAGCGTCGACACTTTGAATCGGACACATTCGGTACCAAGCGCGCGACGGACGATGGTTGCGGCGGTCACGTCGCGCTTTGCGGTATCTGCCCGCTTACTACGTCTTCGATAGCACGAGCGAGCGATCGAGAAAATCGATCAAGAGTGGCGCCATCTCGTCGAGCTTGTCTTCCAGCGCGAAGTGTCCCGTGTCGAGAATGTGTATTTGCGCATCCGGAAGATCCCGCAGATAAGGATGCGCGCCTTCTTCCGGAAAGATCTTGTCGTTCTTGCCCCACACGATGATGGTCGGCGGCCGATGCTCACGGAAGAACGCCTGAAACTCAGGATAGAGCGGCACGTTCGTCCCATAGTCCAGAAAGAGGTCCATCTGGATTTCGCGGTTGCCGGGCCGGTCGAGCAGCGCCTGATCGTGAATCCAGTTATCCGGGCTGATTCTCGATACATCCGAAACGCCGTCCGTGTATTGAAAGATGGTCGTGTCCAGCGTCACGAGACTGTGCAGCGCTTCGCGATTCTTGACCGAATTGTCTGCCCAATACGCTTTGATCGGGTTCCAGAATTCGCGCAGCCCTTCGACATACGCGTTGCCGTTCTGAACGATGAGCCCCGTCACCCGCGCCGGGTCCATGAGCGCGAGGCGGTATCCCACCGGCGCGCCGTAGTCCATCACGTACATTGCAAAGCGGTCGATGCCAAGACGCTTGAGCAACGCATCGACGATTTCAGCGTAATGTTGAAAGCCGTACTTGAAGACGGTGTGATCGGGCGCATCGCTCTGACCGAAGCCCGGGTAATCGGGCGCGACTACGTGATACTTTTCGGCCAGGATGGGAATGAGATTGCGGAACATATGCGAGGACGTGGGAAAGCCGTGCAACAGCAGCACCACGGGGGCTTCCGAAGGCCCCGCTTCTCTGTAGAACACGTTGAGCCCATCGATATTCTCGGACTGGTATCGAATGACAGGAATCGCGGTCATGGTGTATCCCGAACAAGGAGTGGTTATGGCGCCGCGTCCCGGCGAGCACTTGTTTCGCTCGGAACCGGTCTGCAGCGGCCTGGAGCCATACTGCAGCGTTTGCGCTTCTTGCGGAATCACCCCGGCGCAGAATGCACTGTTCGGGTTAGGAGAAGAATAAACGGGGCGGCTGAAGGCGGCCGCCGTGCCACGACCACCATCACGGATGTGCCGTGTGCTTTGTCGCACGGCGTATTCGGTTACACCAAGCGTAACGGCTGGCTTCCGACTGTTCAGCGCGGCGGCGCGAAGGGATTGATAGGCCGAACGCTATCGACGTTCTTCACACGTTCGAGCATCTGTACTTTTTCCCAACCGGAAACCAGTGCCTCTAGCCCTCGCACGACATCGGCTTCCATGGCCTGCAGTCCCACGTCGCCTCTAAAACTGGCGCTAAAGGCGGCATGCCACCGGTATTGGAAGTACCCCGAGACTTCTTCGATGCGCTCGGGCGTCCCTGACTCCGTAAAAATCACGGATTCAGGCGAAAACACGTCGTAGAAGACCATGTGCGGTTGGTCGGATTGCACGGCGACGCTGGGTTCATCGCAAACGAGCAGTGACGCGAGCAACTGAATAGAGCCCTTCAAACCTCTCGGCGTCTTGAAGACCCAGATCCGCTTGGGCAGCCGCTGGGAGAGCGTGACCAGTTTGGCGCTGCTGGAGCCAATCGAACCAACCAGCCCGTTCTTGACGTTCTGCTCGAAACTTGGCGCGTGATAAAAGATATCCATGTGCTGCTAATAGCCTCTTTGTTTGCGACTTCCAATGCTGTTTCGTCCCGACGATTCGTGCGACGCAGGCGCGCAAGAACGACGATCGAAGCCAGTTACTCAGATGCACGCGCGGGAGCGCGCCTATTCGATTTCTTTGTCCAAGGAACACTCACCGGCCTCGAGTATTCGATGCTCTTGCAAGACGTGCGGTTCACGAAAGTCGACACGGGTCGGGTGACATCCGACCAACCACGCCCGACCACGCGGCTCGCTAGTGAGTCAACAAGGGCGCAGCGCGCCGCGTGCCACGACGTGCCGCCATGAACGCGAGCCAACACACTACCGCGCCAAGCACGGCGACCGCTGCGCCGAACATTCCGATCCAGGCTAGCCCGACATCGCGAGCGACGAACTTTCCGACCAGCGCGCCGGCTCCGATGCCTATATTGTACAGAGCGGAAAACATCGAGATGGCTATGTCCGCCGCATCCGGAGCCAGTCGCAGCACGTGTGCCTGCATGGCAAGCCCGAAGCAGATGATCGCCACGCCCCAGAACAGCAAGAGCATCGACAGCGTGCCGACGTACTGTCCGCAAGGCCAAAGCAACAGCAAGCATGCGGCAAGGGCACACAAGGTCCACAACAGGAACCGGCGCGGGCGGTTGGCGTAAAAGCGGCTGAAGCAGACCGCGGCCGGAACGCCCGCGGCACCGAACAGCACCAGCAGAAATGTCACTTCGATATTGCTCGCGCCTGTCACGGCGCGAGCAAACGGTTCGAGATAAGTGTAGGAAGTGAAGTGCGCGCAGACCGTAAGAACCGTCACAGCAAAGAGCGCGACAAGCACGGGTGTCTTGAGGAGCTTTGGCAGACTGTTCAACGAACCTGAACCCTGGCTATCGAGTTTTGGCAACGTCAACCATAACGCGCCCATGCCGAGCACCGCTGCGCCTGCGATGATCTGGAAGGTCGCGCGCCATCCGAAGGTATCGCCTATCGCTCGTCCGATGGGGACACCGGCCACCATGGCGACCGATGTTCCGATCGATATCATCGCGAGTGCACGGCGCTCTCCGTCCGGTGGAACCAGGCGCACGACGAGCGGGATGGAGATCGACCAAAAGACGGCATGCGCAAACGCAATGCCGATTCTACCCAGTACGAATATCTCGAAGTTCGGCGCGACTCCAGTCACGATATGACTGAGTATGAACACGATAAAGACGCGCATTAGCAGGGTGCGGCGTTCTACTTCGCGGACGAACAAGGTCAACGGTAATGACGCGACGGACACCGTCCATGCGTAAATGGTCATCACCACGCCGACGTCGGTCGGACGCATGTCGAGGCTGTTACCAATTGCGGTAAGCAAACCGACGGGCACGAATTCGGTGGTATTGAAGATGAACGCCGCGAAAGTCAGCGCCATGACACCCCACCAAGGGCGCTTGAAAAACGATAGATGGTGCGTGAGCATCAGGGAACTCGAGGACGAGGGGCGTCGTCGCGTAACGTTGCCTCGCGACGACGCAATCATAACAACACCGTTGCTCGCGGTATGACACGACGTGCCGTGCCATGCGGGAATGTTCCCTCGATGTGCTCGCGTTGCTGCACTTGCCTTGCAAACGCTAAGCGGCCTAAAACCGCTCCGCCCGGAACGGATGCGGGTCCACGAACGGATCTTCGCCCGTCATCAACTCGGCGATGAGCCGTCCGGTAACGGGGCCGAGTGTCAACCCGTGATGAGCGTGCCCGAAGGCGAACCAAAGCTTCTCATGATTCGGTGCGCGGCCGATGACAGGCATCATGTCGGGCGTGCAAGGCCGGCGTCCGAGCCAGGGCACCTCGTCGAGACGTTCGCCGATTGGAAACGTCTGACGGGCGAAGGGCTCCACGGCCTCGAGTTGCACAGGCGTTTTCGGTGAGTCACGAAAGCCTAGCTCGACGCCGGTCGTCAATCTGATGCCACGAACCATCGGCGTGATGACGTAACCGATTTCCGCATCGAGAACGGGCTGATTCAACGTTGCTCCAGCCTTCGCCGCATAGTGCATGTGGTAGCCGCGCTTTACTTCGAGCGGCAACGCGTAACCCAGCTTCGTCGTGACGTCATTGGCCCACGGTCCCAAGGCAACGACGACCTGGTCCGCGGTGACCACACCCGACTCGGTGGTGACCCGCCACCCGGACTCGAGTGTCGACGCGTCGCCAATGAAGAACGTGCCGCCGAGCTTTTCGAATAAGTTTGCGTAAGCGCCGACGAGCCCTGATGGATCGCTCACGGACTCCGCCGACGAGTACCGGATTGCATATCTGAGCGCGGGACCAAGAGAGGGTTCCGCTGCCTGTAAAGCGCCATCGGCGAGAACGTCGAACGGGATGCCATAGGCGTCCTGCCAATGCGACGCCTCCGCCATGGCCGCTTCGAACGCTTTTGAAGTTCGGAAAGCGTTTATCCAGCCTTGCGTTCGCACTAAAGATTGCGCTCCGGCCGCTTCGATCAACTCGCGATGTTCCGAGACGCTGTGCTCGATGAGGGTCGAGTAAGCCTTCGCAATCTTTGCGTGACGGTCGGCGCGCGAATGATACCAATAACGGTAAAGAAACGGCACTAGCTTAGGCATTGCTGCCGCATGAAATCGAACATCCGTGGCGCGATTGCTCGCATACCTGGCAATCTTGGCGAGGTCACGAGGAAAAGCATAGGGATAAACGCCCTCGCGCTGAATTATCCCTGCATTGCCGAGTGAGGTTTCATTGCCTGGAGGCTTGCGATCGATCAGTGCAACGGCGAGTCCACGGCGCTGCAAATGAATCGCTATCGACGTTCCGACAATACCCCCGCCCAATACGACTGCATCGAAGTCCATGCGTCTTCCTTGTGGTCAATCCATCTTGCCGTCCGGACGCCGGCCATAACCGCGTGCTGAACTGCCGGACTGTATTCTATTTCCAAGGCTCCCAGAAATTGCAGCTCCAGATTTCTGCACGTCCGGAAGCGAAGCAGCGGATGCCGTTGGTGGGAACCCCCCGGAGAAGCGTGTTTTCTTACCGACTGCTCATACGGTCCTCGCAAGTTTGTTCATGCAGTCTTGCCATTCGTTGTGAGGTAAGCTCGTCTCGCGGACAACGGGACCGTCTACGTTGGCAGGCTCGCCACGTGCGACCAGGCGTCCACTGCATATTCCGGATCATCTCTCATTCCAATGTCGCCTAGCAGAACCATGAAAATGCTGCGTCAGGTCGGCGAGTTTCTCAAGCGAGCTACGCAAGCGTTCATGCTCGTCTGGAGCACGTCACCGCTATTTCTCAGTGGGCTTCTCGTCGCGACCATCGTTGCCGGCGTGCTTCCCGCGGCGGCCGCGGTCATTGGGCAGCGTATCGTCGACGCGGTCGTCACGGCCTCTCATGAACCAGCGCATCGCTTACATTGGCCGGTCGTTCGCTATCTCCTCCTCGAAGCATTGGTGCTCATCGCGCTTGCGGCGAGTCAGCGGTCGTTGTCCTTGCTGCAGGCGCTACTCCGCGCGCAACTCGGGCAGAAGGTCAACCTGCTTATATTGGAGAAGGCTCAAAAATTGAGTCTCGTTCAATTCGAGGATTCAGAGTTCTACGACCGCCTTGTAAGAGTACGGCGAGACGCGTCTTCACGGCCGTTGTCGCTCGTGATGAAGTCGCTCGGTCTGGTACAAAACCTTATCTCCGTCACGACTTTCGCGGTGTTGCTCGTGAGGTTTTCGCCATGGGCGCTTGTCATTCTGGTCGTCGGTGCCATTCCGAGCTTTATTTCCGAAGCGCGATTCTCGGGTAGCGCCTTCCGGCTCTTTGGGCGAAGGACGCCCGAAAGCAGACAGCAGAATTACATCGAGTCTCTGCTCTCGAGTGAAGCGAACATCAAGGAAGTCAAGCTGTTTGGCTTTGCCCCGCTTCTTCTGCAGCGCTATCGCGACACCTTCGAGAAGCTCTATGCCGAAGACCGCGCACTCACGTTGCGACGAGACGGTTGGGGTTTTCTGCTCGGCGTGGTCGGCACCATCGCGTTCTATGCGGCTTATGGATGGATTGTCCTTGAGACGGTGAGCGGAGCCATCTCGCTGGGGCAGATGACGATGTACCTCGTGCTGTTCAGGCAAGGTCAGAGTGCGGTGAGCAGCAGCCTGTCCTCGATTGGCGGGCTCTACGAGGATGGTCTCTACCTGAGCGACTTGTTCGAGTTCCTCGCGCAGCCCGAAAACGTGAGCTCCGGTCATCTGACTCAAGGAACGCATCCGGGACAAGGTCTGCAGTTCGAGCGTGTGTCGTTCGCTTATCCGGGTGCCGAGCGCCCGGCACTGACCGACATCAGCTTCGATTTGAAGCCCGGACAGACACTTGCTTTGGTAGGCGAGAACGGCTCGGGCAAGACCACGCTCATCAAGCTTCTCACGCGCCTTTACACGCCGTCCGCCGGTCGTATTTTTCTCGATGGTTCGGACCTCCAGGAGTGGGACGAATACACACTGCGCCGCCGGATCGGTGTCATTTTCCAGGACTTCATTCGATACCAGTTCAAGGCTGGCGAGAACTTGGGCGTCGGCGATATCGAAGCCTTCTCGGACAGGACCCGATGGAGCGAAGCGGCACAGAAGGGCATGGCTGCCGCGTTCATCGAGCAGATGGAGAACGGATACGAGACTCAACTCGGACGCTGGTTTGCGGGTGGTCGAGAACTCTCGGGCGGGCAGTGGCAGAAGATTGCACTGTCAAGGGCCTATATGCGGGAAAGCGCGGATATCCTGATTCTCGACGAGCCGACCGCCGCCCTCGACCCCGAAGCCGAGGCTGGGGTGTTCGAGCAGTTTCAGGCGCAGTCAGGGCAGCGGATGTCCATTCTGATTTCACATCGTTTTTCGAGCGTGCGAGGAGCCGACCAAATCATCGTGCTGGACCAGGGGCGGATACTGGAAGGCGGAAGCCATCGACAACTACTCGCGCTGAATGGACGTTATGCGCACCTGTTCGGCCTACAGGCGCAGGGGTACAAATAAAGGTGCCCATACATCGCGGTCGTTGTACGGGCGTTCTTCGCTGCAACCCATCTCGGCGCGCTCGATTGCTCAGACCGTGCTCGCGCGATGGCGCCGATATTGCGCAGCCGATAACCACAAGGCCGAGATAAGGAAGTAGGCCGCACCGACGCCCGCGTAACCGGCTATCTTCGAAATTGCAAGCGTAAGAGGTGCGGGTGTAAGCGCCAGAAAGAAGCATCCTGCAAGTGCCGATTGCGCGCCGCTAAGGACCATGGCCCATTGCGCGCCGAAGCGCTTCCATCGACGTAACGCGGTGGCGAGTTGAAGAAGCCCGGACAAGATGGCCCAGACGCCGACGACGCCGAGGACCCATGCCGTATTCGTTTTGAGCGCAATGATCACGGCGGCGGTCGTGGCCGCGCTGATCGCAACGTTGATCGCCTGCGTGCGATTGCCGGTCTTCCCGCCGCTTCGCGACATGTCGATATAGTTCGCGAGCGCATCCCATGCCGGGTAGATGACCAGCAAAAACGCCGCGCCGGCCACGGAGTGCAATCCGACCACGAAGGCCAGCGCCACCCATACGATCGAAACCGCCGCGCGGGTGAAATAGTAGTTCTTGAGCCAGCGCTCTGCGTTGGCGAGCGTTTTTTCTGGCAGTGAGTAGTCGGACATGGTGACTCCTTGCAATGACTGGTTGGCGCTTCACGATGACCGAGATCTTTGCACCTCGCGCGTGCACTGTGCATCGGTCAAATGACCGAGGCTATGGGAAATTGATGTCGCGTATAGTGGGCGCATTTCCGTGCAAAACTCCCGTGGTCATCCCATGACTGATCAGGAAGCCGGCCAGTCTCCCTTGCTCGTGTTCGATTGTGTGAAGGCGCTCGCCTTCATCGGTGACTTGAGCATGGGGCAGCCAACCGACCACTCGCCTCGTACGGCGTGGCTCGCCTCGCGTCTGGCGAGTGCGGCCGGTCTCGCGATCGCGAATGCCGACGTAGTGCGCGAGGCGGCGTTGCTGCGCTGGTCCGGTTGCACGGCAAATGCGTCGGGCTTCGCGCAGGTTTTCGGTGACGATGTAGCGTTTCGCCAGGCCATGCTCGAGGATCATCCGGATTGGGCGGAACCGCTCGAAGCGCTCGGCGACGCTGGCGCGGCGCTCACGCCGCTTGCCGTGACCCATTGCGAGGTCGCGGGAGAAGTGGCGCGCATGCTCGGACTCGCGCGCGCGACCGAAACGGCGTTGCGGCACATCTTCGAGACGTGGGACGGTCGCGGCTTGCCTTCGCATCTCACGCACGAAGCGGTTCCCGTGCCTGTGTCCATCGTCTCGCTAGCGGGCGATCTGGAAATCTACAGCCGCGTGTATGGCGTGGACGGGGCGCTCGCTAAAATCGCGAAGCGCGCTGACATGCGCTATCCGGCAGTGCTTGTAGGATATGCGAAGCGCCATGCGGTGCACTGGCTGAAGGAGTTAAATTGCTTGACGCCCGCCGAAGTCGATGCGGTTCTTTCAACCGCGCACATGCGGCAGACCACTTCGCCGGAGTTGATTGCAGACGTCATCGACCTCAAACTTCCGTGGATGACGGGCTTCTCGCGCGCGGTTGCATCGACGGCACTGGCGGCGTGCGCCCGGCTCACCTCGAGCGATGAAGCGCGCGCCCGGGTCTATCACGCCGGGTTGATCCACGGCATTGGCCGCGCGTCGGTGCCTAACGCGGTGTGGAATCAACCGGAGCGTTTGAGCGAAAGCGCGTGGGAAAAGGTGCGTCTGGTGCCGTACTGGACGTCGCGTGCGGGACGTCTGGCGGGCGCGATAGGTGAAGCGGCGGAGGTCGCATCGTATGCCTATGAACGCCTCGACGGCTCGGGCTATTTTCGCGGCGTGCGCGATCAGGCGCTTGGGTTGGAAGCGCGCGTGCTGGCCGCGTCTGTTGCGTGGGTGGCGCTTCGTTCCCTGCGTCCGTGGCGAGCGGCGCTTTCACCCAATGAGGCCGCACAGAGAATGCTCGACGAAGTCGCTAAAGGCCGCTTCGATGCCAATGCGGTCGATGCGCTGCTCACCGACGCCGATGCTCCCGTAAGACGTCAGGTAAGCGATGCTCCGTCGCGTGAGCTGCTCTCCGTGCGAGAGATCGACGTCTTGAAAGCGATCTCACGCGGCGCGAGTAACAAGGAAGCCGCACGCGAACTCGTCTTGAGTCCAAGCACGGTGCGCACACACGTAGAGAATATTTTTCGCAAACTCGAATGCTCGACACGCGCGGCGGCAACGCTCAAGGCATCGGCAATGGGCTGGCTTTGAAGCGCGCATGTCTGGCGAGCGTGCGCGCTTCGAATCGAAATCAGTTCTGGATTGCCTGAACCGAGCCGCCATCCACCCGAACGTTGCTGCCGTTGATGAACGACGCACGATCCGAAACCAGCAAAGCGATGGCCGCTGCGACTTCCTCGGGCTGACCCCGTCTCTTTTGAACGATTCCCGGCCGTTCCTCGTCGAGAAAACTCTTGACCGCCTCGTCGAAGGACACGCCCATTTGCTTGGCGCGTTTTTCCATCATGCCGTTCGTCATGCCGGTTTCGATGAATGCAGGCGAGACGGTATTGCACAGCACGCCTTGTGCAGCCTCTTTGTAGGACAGATTTTTGATGAATGCAGCAAGCGCGGCCTTGGCAACGTTGTACACCGCCTCTTCCCAGTAAGGCTGCACCGCGTTCTCGGACGTGATGCAAACGAAGCGCCCCCAGCCTTTCGCACGCATGGGCGGAATGGCCGCACGAGCCACACGTACAGCCGAAAAAAAGTCGGTCGCCCAAGCTTCCTCGTAGTCTGCATCCGCCAGTGCGAGCGGATCGCCTTTTGCGCCGGTAACGCCAGCCGTATGAACCACGATGTCGATCTGCCCGAACCGTTCCGTGCCTCGCTTGACGAGATCGTCTACCTCTTGTTGCCTGGTCATATCGGCCGCAATCAACAAGCTGGATTGCGCGAGCACGCCGGCTTCCTTTTCGAGCTTTTGCTGATCCACGTCAGACAGCACCAGATGCACGCCTTCCTCACTCAATTGTTTTGCAACCGCGAGACCAATGCCGCCGCTCGCGCCGGTGATGAGCGCCACGCGCCCCCTGATTCCCAAGTCCATGGATTCCCCTTAGTTGATTGATTCCGCAACCACGCAAGTCGTCGTGGCTAAAGCGTCTCTGCAAAATTCAGCATCTCCTGTGCCAAGATCCGCGGCGTCTGCAAGGGCATGAGGTGGCCTGCGCCATCGATCACGCTCACGTTGCCATTCGGAAAATGCTTCAATGTTGTCATGCGTTGCTCGTCCGGACCGGGCACTTGCTTATCGTCCGCGCCGCAAACGAGCAACGCCGGATAATCGAGCGTACCGATGCGATCGCTCCAATCCTCCTTGCTGCCGCCATCCACCCATGCGCGCCAGGCAACGAGATCGACGCGTTGGGCATCGTGGATTGCGACTTCGCGAACATCATCCGGCAAGCGGTGTGCGCTCGATTCATCCACGAACGCTTCCGCTTCCGGCCGAGTCTTGCCATACGCTCGTTGCTGTTCCCGGTCCTGCTCGCTCATGGGTTGCGGTCCGGGAGGCGAGGGCGCGACGAGGATCAAGCCTGCCAGATAGTCCGGCTTGCGGGCCGCGAGCACAACCGCGACTTTGCCCGTCATCGAATGACCGACGAGCACGCAACGTTCGAGTTGCAATGCACGGATGGTAGCGTCGATGTGATCGGCCATCTCGCTCACGCTGTAGCCTTCGATATGCGCGGCATCGCCGAAGCCGGGGGTATCGAGCGCGACGCAAAGGTGTTCATGGTCGAGAAAAGGCAAGGTAGGAAACCAAGTACGGTGTGAGCCGCCTAAAAAATGCATGAGCACGAAGGTGACGTCGCCTTGGCCCTGTCTGCTGTAAGGGAGCATGAGTTTCTCTGGATGGTCGGGACCGAGCGCTGAATTCGTTCCTCGATCAGCGCTCCAAGTGAGCGCTTTAGCCAGATTTGTACCCGTGGATCGTCTTTGTTCGTTGGCGGAAAAGCAACTGCATACTCTGACGAATAAAAGAAATGCTGCATCCAACACCCAGGCTTCTACGTATTTGATTTTGCAGCGGCATGTTTGACCCGTCGCGGCTCTATCAAAATCAGACCGACGAATCGAACACGGGTGTCGAGGCTTGTGGTCCTTAAGGAGTTCCGAAATGGCAAAGACTGCGTCGTATGTCCAGGTTTCGTGCGTGTTGGCTTCACTCGTTTCCGCGCTGGTGTCCATGCCCGCGCTGGCGGGCGGAAACGGTAACGGCGGGAGCGGCAGCGGTGGTGCTCATGGCGCGGCTACGTCCGAAAGGACCTACCACAGCGAGCCAGTGTCGAGTCCGTGGAACAGAGATCCGGGAGATGTGAACCGAACCTATGAGCCGGGCAACAAAGCCTCGTCGCAAGCCATGCCGCAGAGTTCGGACATGTCGTCGGGTGCCGTCAAGTAGTTTGCTTGAGGCGAACGCGTCGTAGCGGTTTTTATCGTCAGGCCCGACGGTCGTGAGCGACACTGCGGGCCTGGCTGCAGATTCAAGTTCGATTCATCTATCGCAGATGCGGCGAAGTGCCGGCATGCCGCTTCTCAAGCTTTCGCCAGCCTGATGCTGCTCGCGTCGCCAGTGAGATAACCGACAGTCGCGCCGAATCGATCCTTATAATTCGCGCGCAGTAAAGGATCGACGGTCGCCTTGACCTTGTCATGCAGCGGACTCTCCCAGTCGCCCGCATGCTGGAAGTTGCTCATGATGTAGCTCCAGCCGTTGATCTCGTCGACCGCGTGCAATCCGGTGGATTCCGCAGCCGACGGGCACGAAAGCACGCGTGCAAGCGTTTGGGTATCGACGTTATAGGCCCAAAGGAAGTTGTTCACGTGTGTGCTGGAATCTTCGCCGATGAACAACGTGCGCAGCTTCTCCGAGAACTTCAGGTTGTCCGGATTTTCGATCTTGTCGGGGTTCGCGAGGTTGCCGAGCGCGTCGGGCGCAGCCAGGTCCTCGCCGACGAGCGCGGCGGGCGCGGCCATGTCGACCGGCACCCATTCGCTGTCTATCGCCGCGCCCGTCACGTCTTTCTGACCGGCCTTGAGATTGAGCGCGTACACGGCGCCTGCGACGATGGTCTTGTCGACCGCGACATCGCGCGAGGCCGCGTTTCCCTTGACCATCGATTTCTCGACTCGGGACATCGCCGTGTACACGATCTTGTCCTTCGCGTTGACCGTCGTGCCTTCGAGCTTCGTGAATCCCATGCTGCCGCCAATAAGCGCCGCATAGCGGTGCGTTTCCAGATACGCCGCCGCTTTGTCCATGCCCGGCTTGACGCGGACCCAGTTGAACGTGCCGTTGAAATTGATCTTCGTGTAGCTGGCGTCCGCCGGGTCCGCGGTGGCGATGTCCATGATGTCGGCTGCCTTGAGTGATCCGGCGAGTGCTTCGATTTCAGCGCTCGTGGCATTGCCGATGCGAATCCACGAGAGGTTCGCCGATCCCGCTCCCGCCGACGAGGTCTGCGTCCACTTGGCGACGTACAGCGTGCCTGACGAGAGGTCCGCCGCTTTGTCCGCGATGAACATGAACAAGCCGCCGTTGGTCGCGTCGTCGCCCATCATGACAGTGCGTTGGTCCGGCATCACCTGGATCAATTCGTGTGAAATGCGTCCGAGGCAGTAATGCTTTTTGATCGATGCCGTCCCGTCCGGATTCACCGTGACTTCCGGCAAGTGCCCGTAGTGGTAGGGATTGGCGCGCGTCGCGTCGCCATATAGCGCTAGGCTGAAGGCCTTGAACTGCGCGTTTTTCGCGATGCTCGACGCGTCCGGCTCGTACTCCTCGCTCGACAAGTGCGTATTCCAGGGCGAAAGGCTCGCGCCGCACGTGATCCATAGACCGTTCGCTTTCGAGGTGTCTACGTTGTGATATTTCACCAGCGTGAGGTGGCCCGTCGTCGGGTTCTGATCGAGCGTCAATACCGCGATAGGCGAGGGTAACTGGCCGTACTGCGACGCGAGGCTCTGATCCCGCGTGGTGTATTCGAACTGCACCACGGCGAATACGGTCTTGCCCTTGATGCCCGGCACCGTTGCATTGGCAAGCGTGAGCAACGAACTGCCGTCGGGGCAGTCGGAATAGAACTGACGCTCCTTGCCCGGCACCGAGGTATCGACGATCGGCTGGCCGTTGATATCGTAATAACCGCCTGCAAGGATGTTGCCGCCACTGCCGTTCGGCACCATGTCGCCGGTGACGAAGAACGGTTGATAGGCGAGCTTGTACGCTTGCGTGGTGCCGTCCGCGAACGTGACGTTGAGCGACGACTTTACCGTGGTCGTCGCCATCGACGCGGGGTCGTTGAGCGTGGGTGCGGCCATCGACGTGAATGCCGCGCTTGCGAACGTCGCGGTGGCAGCCGGGGCCGCATTGGAATCACTGCCGCCGCAGCCGGCGAGCGTCGTGGCGGCGGCGAATCCGCCGAGCGGTAACATCGGCGCCCCCGCAAGAAGTTTAAGCGTGCGGCGGCGGGAAAGATTCGTCCGGTCGGACATGGGGAGTTCCTGTTTTTATCGATGATCGGGGGATCAGGCTGCTTAGGCACTCGGCCCGCGTGCAGCGTCGAAAGAGGAATGTAAGGCCGGATGATGAAATGTATATGACAGGAAAATAGAATTATTTAGAAAGAATTGGGTTGTGCTCATGCACGTGTTGGCGAGCATTAGTGGAAAATGCGAGAGTCACTATCGGCAGCAAGATAGCAAGGATGCAGTCGGCGCGCGGCAGAGGTCGGGTGGCTGACTTTGCCTAAAACAACAGATAGTCGTGCCCAGATTTTTGACTCACGACGATGGCTGGCGACAGAGCGATTCGTTCGATTCTAAGAAGAAGAGTCAGCGGTGGCGATCTTCAAAGACGCTTGAGCGAAATTCAGCCATTAATGCCTTAACGTCTAAAGAAGCAGTTTCTTAGCTGGCTGTCACCACTTCGACAAAAGCCGTTCAAGGCTTAAGATCAGACCTTGATGGCGCCTTAACAAGACGACTGCTAAGACGCTAAGCGCTTATAGCTTTCGCTTGACAGGACAGCTGCCAGACCAACAACCGCTTAAGGCTAAAAGCAACCTGCAAACGAAAAAATGCTAAGGTTATGCAATAGCTTAAACGAGCGAAGAGCATGCTGAATTTGACATCGGATCTGCATGGTAATGCCTTGCTATGTTCGCTTCCCGCGCCGGAGTGGAAAGAGATCGCACGCCATCTGGAGTTGATCGAACTGCGTAGCGAACAACGCCTGTATGATCCCGGCCAACAAATGCAGTATGTCTATTTTCCGACTACGTCGATCATCTCGCTTCTTCACATGGTGGAGGACGGTGCATCGACCGAGATTGCCGCCGTCGGGCGCGAGGGCATGACAGGTTTGCCGGTGCTAACGGGCGGCAAGTTCATGCCAACGCGTGTTCAGGTCCAGTTTCCCGGATCTGCGTACCGCATCAAGGCTCATGCGTTGCGTGAACTCATTGGCCGTTCGGCGTTCTTGCGCCGTTTAATGCTTCTATACACGCAGGCGTTGCTGACCCAGGTTGCACAAACAGCCGCGTGCAACCGACATCATTCGCTGCGCCAGCAATTTTGCCGATGGTTATTGACGCAAGCGGACCGGGCGCCGTCAATGGTTTTGCGCGTCACCCAACAAGGCGTCGCGGACAGCCTTGGCGTGCGAAGAGAAGGCGTCACCGAGGCGACGGGCAAACTTCACGATGCAGGCTTGATTCGGCACGGCCGAGGCAGCATTGAAATTCTCGATCGCGCTGGTTTGGAGAAGCAGGCGTGCGCTTGCTATTGCATCTTAAGAAAAGAATTCGAAAAGATTCTGCGACCGCGACAAGTCGATCTCGCCTGAGCGAATTGGGTTTAGTGGCTGCATTGACGGTTGCTGGCAAGAAGCGCGTGGCTTGCAATTTTTTCGAGCGCTCTGGCGAAGGCTGATAGCCGCGCAGGCGCTGTCCGAAGCCACGCTATGGTCTAGCTAAATTAGACGCAAAGATTGCTCGTGACGGAACTGCGTGCGCCTTAAACGAAGGCTGCGGCGCGCCTGAAGCGCGTGTGTACTTACGCGCCGCTTAACCCCATGCTGCATAATGCATCGGCTATTCCAGAACAAACCTTGGAGATGTCGATGCTGCTGTCTGAACAAAACGTACTCGTCACCGGCGGCGCGCGCGGACTGGGCGCGGCGATCACTGAAGCCCTCGCGCGTGAAGGCGCCAGTGTCGTCATCAACTATCGTCGTAGCGAAGCGCAAGCGAACGCGCTGGTCGAGCGGCTTGGACCGCGCGTCGTGGCGGTTCAGGCCGACATCACGGATCAGGCATCCGTCGCGCGTCTGTTCGACGAAGCGCTCGCTAAAAGCGGCCGGCCGATACATGCCGTCGTGAACAACGCGCTTGCCGAATTCAGCTTCGATGGCGACGCGCGACCGAAGATCGGCGATATCGAATGGACGCGCTTTCAGCAGCAGATCGAAGGCGCCCTCAAGGGCGCGCTCAATACGATTCAAGCCGCGTTGCCTGCAATGCGTGCCGCTGGCTTTGGCCGTATCGTGAATGTCGGCACCAACCTTTTTCAGAACCCCGTCGTGCCTTATCACGACTACACGGCGGCCAAGGCGGCATTGCTCGCGTTGACGAGAACTGCATCGAACGATCTCGGACCGGACGGCATCACGGTGAACATGGTGTCCGGCGGACTCTTGCGCACGACCGACGCCAGCAGCGCGACGCCCGAAGCCGTGTTCGATATGGTCGCCGGATTCACGCCGTTGCGCCGTGTCACGACGCCGGAAGAATTCGCCGACGCAGTGCTGTTCTTTCTCTCACCGTGGGCGCGAGCGGTGACGGGACAGAACCTCGTCGTCGATGGCGGTTTGGTCAAGGACTGAAGCGTCTTGCTCACACATGATCTCTCGACAATTCCCAAGCACGGCTCTCGACTCAAGGCACGACATCATGGCTTATGAAAAGGTGAGCGTTTCCACTCGCGACGGGATGTGTCCCGTTCACGTTTTCACCGCCGATACGGCAACGCCTTCGCCGGCCATCGTCTTCTACATGGATGCGGGCGGCATACGTCCAGCTGTATCAGATATGGCGCAACGGCTGGCGAACGCGGGCTATGTCGTCCTGCTGCCAGACCTTTTTTATCGCTACGGTTCGTATGGGCCTTTCGATCCCGTGGAAGTATTCAAGGGCGATGTGCGAGCGATCCTCGGGCCGCTGATGGTCACCACGGGTAACGCGAAGGCGGCCGAAGATACAGAAGCATTGCTTGCCTACATCGACACGCGCACGGACGTTGAACCCGAACGTATCGGCGCGGTCGGTTTTTGCATGGGCGGCGGCATGGCTATCACCGCCGCTGGCCAATATCCCGATCGCTTCGCGGCGGTGGCAAGCTTTCACGGCGGCAATCTCGCAACCGATGCCCCTGACAGCCCGCATCTCTCAGCGCCACGACTAAAGGCCGAACTCTATATCGCAGCGGCCGACGCCGATGGAAGTTACCCGTCATCCATGGCGCAGCGCTTCGAAGACGCATTGAAGCAGGCCGGCGTTCGGTATGTCGCTGAGACCTATACCGGCGCCGCGCACGGCTGGATGAAGCCGGATTTTCCGGTGTACGACCAAGAGGCCGCCGAGCGCGGATGGTCCACGATGATCGAATTCTTCGATCGAACGCTCAAAGGTCCGGTCTGAAATCTTCGTGCGATGATCATGTCGTCGCGCGATCGTCGCGAAGCTCCGCTTACGAAGTCCCTATCCGCCGTTACGTTGGTGCGGCGCGTCACAGCACTAATTACCTTCGTCGCATCCCACTAGACCATAAAGAGAAAAAACGATCGTAAGGTGTTCTCCTACTGATCCGCATGCGAACTAGTCAGTACATTTACAAAAACAAAACGGCTGGCGCGATCGACCGAAGGCACGTTAGCTCATGCGTTCGATCCATGCATTCAAACGAGGAGAGAGACGATGTTCAGGAAACCGGACGATGACGCGAGCCAGAAGCACGGCGTAAAAGCGAGCGATGCGCGTCGCGAAGGCATGAGTCGGCGAGACTTTGCCAGATTACTCGGCGCCGCGCCGCTCGCGTTGCTCGTCGGGTGCGGCGGGGGCGGAGACGATTCATCCAATTCTTCAGGGACGTTGGCGCTCGATCCAACGGCCAAAGCCGCGAATCCAGACACTTACACCGACTTCGAATGGTACAAGTGGACGTTTCCCATCGACAAAACGCTGGATGCAGTCGGGACAGCAAACGACGGCGTCGGCCAGATGTACGTGCGGCTTTACACGCCAAAAACGGTGGCATCGACGACATATCCGCTGGTGGCCGTGCTGGGCGGGTTGGGCAACGACGCCAACATGACGGCCAACTTTTATGCCTCCAACGGCGCGGCGGATTTCGCAAACGCGGCCTTGCAGGCGAAGTATCCGTCATACATCGTGACGGTGACCGTGCCTTGGGAAGCATGCGTCAACTACGACGCCGAGATGGTCTATATGAACGCCATCGGCGAGTTGATGAAGGCCATCTCGACGCGCGTAGGCAATGTCGACTCGACGCGCATATACGCAACAGGCATCTCGCAGGGCGCGGGTTGGTCCTACGAAGCGGCATCGTTGCAACCCGATCTGTTCGCGGCACTCTTCATCAATTCAGGAACGGTCGTCCATACGACCTGGGGCAACGAAGCAGACCTGACCAAGCTAAAGGACGTCAACCTCTATATCGCGCACGGGGCGCAGGATCAGTACATTCCAGTGAACGAAGCGTACCGGGTCTACAACGACTTGTCCGCTCTCGGCAAACGCAACATCAAGCTGGACGTGGTGACGGGAACGCACGCGCTGTCGGGCACGCAGTATTTCCCGGCCACGCCCGTTACGAGTGTTTATCCGTGGCAGGACTGGCTCCTCACGCAGAAGAAGGGTGTGGGCTTCGATGGCCCCGTGCTTACCGAGGTCAGCCCCTTCTCCGCGTATCAGTGGGCGGGCCGCTCGGTATTACCGGATGTGCCAACTTGGGCTACCGACGTACCGTACGCAACGTGGACCGAGCCACAGGACAATCCGACCTGGGACACCATCAAGACCCGGCTTGCTGTTCCCACGGTGAACGGAACGAGCAGCGGCGGCTATGTGATCGGACGCTTTCGTATCGGCGACGAAACGCAGACCACCTATGACAGCGCGACGACGGCGACCGCGGGTCTCAAGTCCGGCCAATTGCTATGCATGACCATTCAGGGCTACACCGGTGCGTACGGGGACGACTTCGCCTCCTTCAACGCGACCTGGACCGTGGAATGGGCCGTGATGGCGGGGCAGGTTACGAGCATCGTCTTGACGAATCAAGCGAGCCCGGCGCCCATTGCCCGACCGAGCACGGTGAACTTGACGAACGGCGGCGGCCCGAACGTCAATAACTCGCTTGCGACGCCGAATGTCCTCGATGGCAAGCAGGTCTATCTGAGGATCGCTCTCGCGGACACTTACACGGGCACTGCGCTGAAGGTTTATGTACGCTTCACCAGAAAGTTATCGAGTGCGCCGCGAGGGCCAGAATATGCGTCGTACTGGCATGTCGTGGACTTGCCTGTGAATCTGGCTGCCTGATTTATCGATGTGGGAAAACGGCGCTTCATACTCATGCGCCGTTATTCCGCAATCGCGTCGGTGCCCGCTCGCTGGCTGCTGCTTGGTGCGCGGCATTGACCACAGGATCGAAGTCCAACGCATGGACGACCCGAACCATGCTATCGAAACCCTCGACCGTCTGCATGCGCTCGGCATTCGCCTGTCTGTCGACGACTTCGGCACGGGATACTCTTCTTTGTCGTACCTGAAGCGCATGCCCGGGAACGAGATCAAGATCGATCGATCCTTCGTCATGGGCATCACGGATCATAAAGACGACGAGACCATCGTGCGCTCGACCATCGATCTCGGGCACAACATGGGACTGAAGGTCGTGGCGGAAGATGTCGAGAGCGAACAAATGATGACGCGCCCGCGGGAGTTGCAATGCGATCTTGCGCAGGGATTTCATTTGAGCCGCCCGCTGCCGCCGGCCAAGCTCGAACTCTGGCTCGCGGGTTGGGTCGAGGAGAACAATCTGCGTTTCGCGTGAACTCATCCGCAGGTCACGTTCATCCGTTTTTCTCGTTCGACGACATTTCCGATGCAAGCCGATGCATGGACATCCATGCCGCCAGCGCACGGACGTCGGCTTGCTTCGATCAAACGATTGCTCGCTTCGAGCAGTCGCGCACAGCAGTGAAGGGGGCGCCGCTCGAAGTCATCGAGGAAAATAGTCGGGCAGCCGAAAGCCGTCATACGCGTGATTGCCGACGATGGCTTGCCTGAACGCATCCGAACGATACGCTTCGACGATATCGTCGGTGGTCTGCGAATGCTGGTTCGCGGCTTTCACCACGACCTGATTCACGTAGGGCGAAGTCATCTCCTCGAGCGCCAGCGCCGTGGTCAGGGCGTGTCCGCTCGATACCGCGAAGTTGCCCTGAATCGCCGCAAAATCCACGTCTTCCAGCGCGCGCGGCGCCTGTGCCGATTCGAGCAGCACGAGCTTGATGCCGGCAGGATTATCGGTCACGTCGCGCTCGGTTACATCGACAGGATTCGGATTCGGACGGATGCGAATCCAGCCGATACGCTGAAGGATCTTGAGCGCGCGTTCCAGATTGACGGGATCGTTGGGCACGGCAACCGTAGCGCCTTTCCGGACCTCGGCAAGCGCATGGTGCTTCGTGGAGAAGAGGCCCATCGGTGGCGTGGGCACTTGCACCACGCCGACGAGATCGGTGCCGTTGCGGTCGTTATAGGACTTCAGATACACGCTGTGCTGCATCACGTCGGCCGCTATCTCGCCGCGATACACCGCCTGGTTCGCTTCCAGGCCGGTGCTGAACTCGACGTAGCGCACGGTGTAGCCCTTCTTCGAGAGTTGCGGTTCGACGCCCTGACGAAACTCGTCCGCGTAAGGGCCGGGCACGAAGCCTACTCGCAGTGTGTGCGTGGCATTGTCCGCGGCGAAGCCGGGCGAGATGAAGACGGCTTGGCTCAACGTCAGCGCGAGCAGGAACGGCCTGAGTTTTACCGGTGCAATCATGGGAATGAGTGGGCTGAACGAAAGCAGAAATCGTATCAACGCAACCCATGCGGGCGGAACAGATTGATCGAGCTAACCTTAGTCCGCAATGCGATAACCGAGGCTTCGCATCAATCGATCGTCTGTCGCGCGAGTTCGACTCTGGGCAGCGCAATGCCATGCCGCTCGCGAGCCGCTTGACGCGTCGTATCGATTTCCTTCTGCTTGCGAAGTTCGTCCCAACCCAGCACCTGTGCCGCGATCTCCGCGCCTTCGAGCAACAGCGCGTTCGTCAGATGTCCGGAGATCGCGATCGTCGTGCGACGGAAGAACAGGTCCGCAAGACGCGTGACCATGTCATGCGCGCACAAGTACTCGATCTCGCGCACCGTGAAGTCCGATGCGCTGCCAAAGGGCCGATCCGGTGCGCCCGCGCAAAAGGCCGCGACGGCCGAAGCAGTCGTGCCATAGCGCGTGAGCAAGCCGTCGGCACGCTCGGCCGACACCCCATACTGTCGAACGACATCGCCGATCCATTCGGCCCGTGCATACGCATCGCGCGGAAAATCGCGGCCTCCGCCGATCGCCGTGTGACGCGTGCGGACCGCGCGTGAGCGTCCGAGGCGGGCGAGCGTGTCGTCGGTGACCGTTTCGGCGAATCCGCGAAACGTCGTCCACTTGCCGCCGACGAGCGATAAAACCGGGACTTGCGTGCCGGCAAGACGATCCACATGCATCGCGTGATCGCGGCTTACATCGCCGGGATCGGCGGCATTGGAATAGGGCAGCGGGCGCACGCCGCTGTATCGGAACGCAATGTTCGATTCGTTCAACACCACGCGTGGAAAAACTTCCCGCAGCGCGCCGAGCATGTAGGCGACTTCATCGTCCTCGCAGCGCACGGCGTCGGGCTCGCTTGTGCGGATATCGGTCGAGCCGATCAGCAACTTGTCCATGAAGGGATAGATGAGCGAGATGCGCCCGTCCTTCGAGCCGTAGTACACCATGCGGCCGCGCAGTTGCGCATGGAGCTCGGGGTGATCGACGATCAGATGCGAACCCTTCGTCCCGCCGATGTACTTGCTTTTTATGCCGAGCGAAGCATTCACGCTGTCGATCCACGCACCGCCCGCGTTGACGACGACCTCGGGCCGCACCGCGACGAGCTCGTCCGTTACGAGGTCGCGCAACCACACGACGCCGCCCTCGACGCGCTCCACGCTCGTGTAATTGGCCGCCGCCGATTGCTTGCACGCGGCAAGCCCGTCCGCGACGAGCTCGAAATTCAGGCGTTCGGCTTGCGTCACCTTGGCGTCGTAATACGTGGCGGTCGCCTTGATTGCCGGATCGAGCAGCGGCAGGTCTTCAAGCGATTGCGCTCGCGTCGCGAGATGATGACGCGGCATCGTGCGGTCGTGCCGTCCCAAGAAGTCGTACATGACAAGGCCGATCTTCGAGATGATCGCGCCGCGATCCGCAAGCTTGGCCTTCATGCCGAAGAAGCGTCGAGCGGACGCCACCATGCCGCCGAAGTACGAGTGAATCGGCAGCACGGTTTCGAGCGGCAGCACGTAATGCGGCGCGTTCTTCAGCAACAGGTTGCGCTCCAACGTCGATTCGGCGACGAGGCGAAATTCGCCCGTCTCCAGATACTTCACGCCGCCGTGTATGAGCCGCGATGGCGCGCTACTCGCACCGGCGGCAAAGTCGGTCTTGTCGATCAACAGGCAGTCGACACCTTGCAGCGATAAATCGCGAAACACACCCGCGCCGTTGATGCCGCCGCCCACGATCAACACGCCGATCTTCGGGCTCTGCTTCAACTGGTCGAGAAAGAAATTGCGGTTTCGTTCTGTCATCGAAATTCTCCGGCTTCAATGCGAGGTGGCCGCGCGGTCGAGCGCGGGCCACAAGGGCTGAACTGCGGCGATGAGTTGCGACCAGAGCGCGTACGCGTCGTCGAGCTTCGCGTGGCGTTGCGGGTCCGGCGCATGCGTGCGCGCAACGCGGCAGGCGCGCGCCACGGCATCGGCAAGCGAATCGAAAACGCCCACGCTGACGCCTGCGCAAAGCGCCGCGCCGAGCGCGCTCGCCTCCTGACTTTCGGGTATGTCGATTGCGATGCCAAGCACATCCGCGAACGACTGAGCAAGCAACGGACTCGACGATCCACCGCCCGTCAACCCCGCACGATGCGCCGGAAAAGCGCTCGTCAACGCTTCGATGTGCCAGCGGTGATTGAACACCATGCCTTCGAGCACCGCACGCGCCAGATGCGCGCGCCGGTGCCACGAGCGCAAGCCGAAGAACGACGCGCTCGCCGGCTGCTCGAACGGAGAACCGAACAGGAAGGGATGAAACATGACCGAACTCGGTTCGGCCGACACCGCCTGCACTTCGTCGCTGATGAGATCGAACAGCGAGCATCCGCGCCGCGCCGCTTCCTGCGTTTCGTGCTGAAAGAGTTCGCGCAAAGCCCAATCGACATTGCTCGACGAAGCGGGCGAAATCGACATGTTCATCCACTGGCCGGGCCGTGTGCCGTTACGGCACGACCAGCGCGGATCGAGTTGCGGCCGATCCGACAGTATTTCGTTGATGCTGAACGTTCCCGCCGTCACCGACAACACGCCCGGTTCGGCGTTGCCCATGCCGAGGGCGCTCGACGTGACGTCGTGCAGCCCGGTTGCGACGGGCGTGCCTTCCTTCAAGCCGGTTTGCGATGCGGCAAGCGCCGTCACGCGGCCGGCCTGCGCCGTGGACGCGACGATGGGTGCGAGCGCCTGGCCGATAGTCCCCAGGCCGTACAGCGCCATGACCTCGGCGCTGTACTGCTGCGTGTTCACATCGGTGAAGGACGAACTGGCTTCGGTTGGATCGGTGGCGGGGACGCCCGTGAGACAGAGCCGCAGCCAGTCCTTGCAAAACAAGACATGGCCGATCCGCGCGAAGCGCGCTGGCTCGTTGAGCTGAATCCATTTCAGCAGGCTGACGGCGGCGTACGGATAAGGCTGCTGTCCGGTCAATGACAGCGCCCGTTCCAGCACGCCTTCATCGAGCCAGCGTTCCCGGACGTCTAATGCTCTGCTGTCGAGAGAGAGAATGACGGCGCCGAGCGGCGCGCCCGCGCAATCCACGAGATAGAGCCCGTCGCCGTGTCCGGTCACGCCGACGGCCGCAATGGAACCAGGCGCGATCTCGCTCAACGCATCGCGAATGGCGCCACAGGCCGCATCCCAGGTTTCTCGCATGTCCCGTTCGACATGGCGCGCACGCGGCTGCCGCTGTTCGACGCGCCGGCTGCCCACCGCGACGGTGCGCCCGGCCGTGTCGAAAACAACCGCTTTCGTGGCTGTCGAACCGCTGTCGACGCCGAGCAGATACGTCTCCATCGTGTCTCCGAATTTTTTGTTGCATCGCGTCAAGCCGACATTTCGCCTTCGGATTGCGCGATGCTTATCTAGGGTTATAGCGGATGGTAATCGAGGATCGGGTTGCCTATTGTGCTTACAGTGAAAAAAATTTCAGCACGTAGAAAAAATATCACTTCAACGTGCGCACGGAGACGACATGACGAAATCCGCCGACAGGCGTGACGCCGAGGACAGTCTTGCGATTCGCGCGGCGTGGCTGCACTACGCCGCCGGTCAGACGCAGGCCGACGTCGCGGCTCGTCTCGGCGTGAGCAGTGTCAAGGCGCATCGGCTGATCATGCGAGCGAATCAGAGCGGCGCGGTCAAGTTCACCATCGACGGCGATGTCGCCGAATGCGTCGTGCTCGAAGCGGAGCTCGCGCAGCGCTTCGGTCTTAGCTATTGCGAAGTGGTCCCCGATCTGAACGAAGGCGATCTGCCGCTGCGTGCCCTTGGCGTCGCTGGCGCGCACTTCATGCAGCGCGAGATCGCGACGCGGCAAGGCGGCGTGATCGGCATAGGACATGGGCGAACGCTCGCGGCCGTCGTGGAGAACATTCCGCGCCTGGACGCGGGCACGGTGCGCTTCGTGTCCTTGCTTGGCGGCGTCACGCGCAAATACACGGCAAATCCGTATGACGTGATTCACCGGCTCGCCGAGCAAACGGGCGCGGTGTCGTATGTGCTGCCGCTGCCGTTTTTCGCCAACAAGGCCGAGGATCGCGAAGTGTTGCTGGCGCAGCGTGGCGTGCGCGAAGTGTTCGACATGGCGGCGCATGCGGATCTGATGGTCGTCGGTATCGGATCGGTGAATGCGGACGCGCAACTCGTCGCATCGCAAATGATCGAGCCCGACGAAATTCAGGAAGTGCGCGACAAGGGCGGTCAAGGCGAATTGCTCGGACATTTTTTCAGCGATACCGGCCAATCCGTCGAAACATCGCTGGCGGCGCGCACGGTCGCGCCCGAACTCGACGACCTCAAGGGCCGGCGCATCATCGCGATTGCGGGCGGCGCGTCGAAGATCGCGGCGATTCGCGCGGTGCTCAATAGCGGCCTTCTGAGCGGATTGATCACCGACGAAGCCTCGGCGCTGGCGCTGAAGATGGAACCTGTCGCGACGGAGGCGGCGTGATGAGCGAGAACGCACGCGACCTTCTCATCGGCATCGACGCGGGGACCTCGGTCATCAAGGCCGTGGCCTTCGACCTGACGGGACGGCAGATTGCCGTCGCCTCGGTGCCGAACCGCTACACCACGAGCCCCGATGGCGCGGCGACTCAATCGCTCGATCAAACTTGGGGCGACTGCGCGAAGACCTTGCGGGATCTGGGCGCGAAGATCGAAGGTCTCGCGCAACGCACGCGCGCGCTGGCGGTGACGGGTCAAGGCGACGGCACATGGCTCGTCGGCGCAGGCAACAAGCCGGCGAGCGACGCATGGCTATGGCTCGACGCGCGCGCCGCGAACACGGTGCGGCTGTTGCAAGAAGGACCGGCGAGCCGCGCGCGGTTCCAGGCGACCGGCACGGGACTCGCCGCGTGCAGTCAGGGCGCGCAGATCGCGCATATGGCCGCGACGACGCCCGAAGTGCTCGAACGCACCGAAGTGGCACTGCATTGCAAGGACTGGCTGTATCTCAATCTCACCGGTGTGCGCGCCACCGATCCGTCCGAGGCGAGCTTCACCTACGGCGACTTTCGCACGCGCCAATACGACGACACGGTGATCGAAGCGCTCGGCCTCACCGCGTGGCGCGACCTGTTGCCGGAAATCATCGACGGCACGGAGATCATGCATCCGCTGACGTCAGACGCCGCCGCCGCGACCGGCCTGCTCGAAGGCACGCCCGTGTGTCTGGGCTTCGTCGATATCGTGCTGACGGCGCTCGGCGCGGGCATTCACACGGAAGGCGCGACGGGCGCGAGTTGCTCGATCGTCGGCTCCACGGGCATGCACATGCGCGCGATGCACAACGCCGACATCCATCTAAACGCGGAAGGCACGGGTTACGTGATCGCGTTGCCGGTGCCGGGCATGTCGGCGCAAGTGCAGTCGAACATGGCGGCGACGCTGAACGTGGACTGGGTGTTGAATCTCGCGTGCGATCTGCTCGCGCAGTTCGGCACGAGCCTTTCGCACGGCGACCGGATGAAGTGTATCGACGGATGGCTGCAGTCGGGACGTCCCGGTGCGCTTCTGTATCACCCCTATATCTCCGATGCCGGCGAGCGCGGTCCTTTCGTGGACCCGAACGCACGCGCGGATTTCATCGGACTCACGAGCGAGAGCCGCTACCCGGATCTGTTTCGCGCGGTGGTCGAAGGGCTCGGCATGGCCGCGCGCGATTGCTATACGTCGATGGGCATTCCAATGCCCGATGAACTGCGCCTCACCGGCGGCGCGACGCGTTCGCGCGCGTTGCGCGGCGTGCTCGGCGCGGTGGTCGGCGCGCCGGTGCGTATCTCGCTGCGCGAGGAAGCGGGCGCGGCGGGCGCGGCGATGATGGCGGCGGTCGCGCTCGGTGTGTATCCCGACATGAACACGTGCATCGCGCAATGGGTGACGCCGCTGCTCGGACAAGTGGAAGCGCCCGATGCGGAACTGACGCAGTTGTATGCGCAGCTTTTTCCCGCGTATCGGAAGGCGCGCGAGGCGCTCGTACCGACCTGGGATGAAACGGCGCGGTTGCTGAAATCGCGGCATCGGCCGAACGCGCTAGCCGCGGGCCTCAACTAACGTCGAACATGGAACGCTGAGATGAGCGAGAAGGATAGGGTGGACCTGTGTGTCATCGGCGGCGGCATCAACGGCGCGGGTATTGCGCGCGATGCGGCGGGCCGCGGACTCTCGGTGATTCTGTGCGAGAAGGACGATCTCGCGCAGGGCACGTCGTCGCGTTCCGGCAAGCTCGTGCATGGCGGGCTGCGTTACCTCGAATACTACGAATTCCGGCTCGTGCGCGAGGCGCTGATCGAGCGCGAAGTGCTGCTCAATGCCGCGCCGCATATCATCTGGCCGCTGCGCTTCGTGCTGCCGCATAGTCCGGGTGATCGTCCCGCATGGCTCGTGCGCACGGGCCTCTTCATGTACGACCATCTGGGCGGCCGCAAGAAGCTGCCGGGCACGCGTTCGCTCGACTTGTGGCGCAATCCGGAAGGCGCGCCGATCAAGGACGAGTACCGGCGTGGCTTCGAGTATTCCGATTGCTGGGTCGACGACGCGCGTCTCGTCGTGCTGAGTGCCGTCGATGCCGCCAAGCGCGGCGCCGAAGTGCTCACGCGCACCGCATGCATCGGCGCGCGGCGCGAGGGCAATGCGTGGCGCGTCGAACTGCGCGACACGCGCACGGGATCGACGCGCGTCGTGAACGCACGCGCGCTCGTCAATGCGGCGGGACCGTGGGTATCGGATGTCATCGGGCGCGCGGGCGCGAAGTCGACGCGCAAGGTGCGGCTCGTGAAGGGCAGTCATATCGTTACGCCGAAGTTCTGGGACGGTCCGCACTCGTATCTCGTGCAGAACCACGACAAGCGCGTGATCTTCATCAACGCCTATGAGGGCGACAAGGCGCTCATCGGCACGACCGATGTGCCGTGGGACGGCGCGCCGGAAACCGTGCAGATATCGAACGAGGAAATCGACTATCTGCTGACGGCGGTGAACCGCTACTTCAAGCATCCGTTACGCAAGCAAGACATCGTGCAGACGTTCTCGGGCGTGCGTCCTCTCTACGACGACGGCAAGGGCAATCCGTCGGCGGTCACGCGCGACTACGTGTTCGATCTCGACGCCAGCGGCGGCGCGCCCTTGCTGAATGTCTTCGGCGGCAAGATCACGACGTTTCGCAAGCTCGCCGAACATGCGCTGCAAAAGCTGCAGCCGACCTTCCCGAAGATGGGCCCCGACTGGACTTCATCGGCGACGCTGCCGGGCGGCGACATGGAAGGCGCCGACGTGCCGCGCTTCATGGCGAGTCTGCAAAGCCGCTACGAGTGGCTGCCGCGCAATCTGCTGCGCTATTACACGCAAACCTACGGCACGCTGACCTCGCAGGTGATCGACGGCGCGACCTCGCTCGCCGGTCTCGGCCAGCAGTTCGGACCGAACTTCCACGAAGCGGAAGCGCGCTACCTGATGTCGCACGAATGGGCCGAGTCGGCGGACGACATGCTCACGCGGCGCACCAAGCACGGCTTGCACATGAGCGCCGCGCAGAAGTCCGCGTTCGAAGCCTGGCTCGACGGCCTCGTGCGTAAATCCACTTAAAGACACGAGACGAACATGGCATTCACGCTTGCACTGAACACGAATCCGCTGGTGAACCGCTTCGCCGAACCGGGCGACCTGATCGACACCATCGCGCACGACATGAAAATCCGCGACGTGCAGTTGACGCACGAGTTCATCAATCCGTCGTGGCCGGCGGCAACCACGCGGCGGCTCACGCGCGAGATGCGCGCGGCGATGACGCGCACCGGCGTGCGGATCACCTCGGGCATGACCGGGCCGTATGGCCGTCTGAATCACTTCGGTCATCCGGATGCAGACGTGCGCCGCTACTACATCGACTGGTTCAAGTCGTTTGCGGATATCACCGCCGATCTGGGCGGCGACTCCATCGGCACGCAGTTCGCGATCTTCACTTACAGGGATTTCGACGATCCGCAACGGCGTGACGCGCTGCTTCAAACCGCGATCGATTGCTGGGCCGAAGTCGCCGAGCATGCCAAAGCGGCCGGCTTGAAATACGTGTTCTGGGAACCGATGTCCATTGGCCGCGAATTCGGCGAGACCATCGCCGCGTGCATGGCGCTGCAAGACCGCCTGAGCGCCGCGAACATGGCCATTCCCATGTGGATGATGGCCGACATCGACCACGGCGACGTCACCAGTTCCAACCCCGACGACTTCGATCCCTATGCGTGGGCGCGCGCCGTGCCGCGCGTGTCGCCGATCATCCATATCAAGCAGTCGTTGATGGACAAGGGCGGGCATCGCCCGTTCACCGCGGAGTACAACGCGCGCGGCCGCATTCAGCCAGAACCGCTCATCGAGGCGCTGCACGCGGGCGGCGGGCGCGACAACGAAATTTGCCTGGAACTCTCGTTCAAGGAACGCGAGCCCACGGATCGGCAGGTCGTCGCGCAGATCGCCGAATCGGTGGCGTTCTGGGCGCCGCATTTCGACACCGGCATCGCCGATCTCAACATCTGAGGAGTCAGACATGCCAGGCACGATGACACAAAAGCTGATCAACGATGGCGACGCCGCCGTCGACGAGATGCTCGAGGGCGTCATGGCCGCGCACGGCGATCTGCTGACGCGCAGCGACAGCGCGCCCCGGGCGATCATCGCGCGCAACGGGCCGCGTGAGGGCAAGGTGGCGTTGATCATCGGCGGAGGATCGGGACACGAGCCGACGTTTCTGGGCTTCGTTGGCCGCGGTCTCGCCGATGCCGCCGTGATCGGCAACGTCTTCGCTTCGCCGCCGCCGCAACCGGCCGTCGATGCCGCGCTCGCCGCGCATGGCAACGCGGGCGTGCTGTTCATGTACGGCAATTACGCGGGCGATGTCATGAACTTCGACATGGCGACCGAACTGCTCGAACTCGACGGCGTCGAGGCGCGCACCGTGCTGACCACCGACGACATCGCCTCCGCGCCGCGCGACAAGCGCGAGACGCGGCGCGGCGTGGCGGGCAACGTGTTCATCTTCAAGGCAGCGGGCGCCGCGGCGGACCTGATGATGCCGCTCGGCGAGGTGGAGCGCGTCGCGCGCCATGCCAATGCGCGCACGTACACGCTCGGCGTGGCGCTCGCGCCTTGCTCGCTGCCGCAGACGCGTCAACCGAACTTCGAGATTGCCGCCGGCGACATGGAAATCGGGATGGGCATTCATGGCGAACCGGGCATGCGCCGGGAAGCCTTGCGCACGGCCGACGACATCACCGACGAAATCATGGATGCGATCCTCGCCGAGATGGGCGCGGCCAAGGGCGACCGCGTGGCGGTACTCGTGAATTCGCTCGGCTCGACGCCGCTCATGGAGCTTTACATTCTCAACCGGCGCGTTTCGCAGCGCTTGCAGGAGGCGGGACTCGTCGTGCATCGCACGCTCGTGGGGCCGCTGTGCACATCGCTGGAAATGGCGGGCGCGTCGATCACCGTCATGCATCTCGACGATGAATTGCAGCGCCTCATCGATCATCCGTGCGAGTGCGCGATGTTTCAGCAGAGGGCCGCATGATGTCCGCGTTTTCCACCGCCGACAACGCGCAATTGTTCCGCGAACTCGCGAGCACCATTGCGGCGGCGCGCGACGAACTGTGCCGGCTCGACGGCGTGATCGGCGACGCGGACCACGGCATCGCGATGGAGCAGGGCTTTTCTGCCGCGTCCAGGGCCATCGACGCGTTGCCGTCCGACTGCACGTTCGCGGATCAGTGGAACGCCGCGGCCAAGGGTTTTCTAAACGCGGTCGGCGCATCGTCGGGGCCGCTTTACGCAACGGCGTTCATGCGCGCGGCGAAGGCGGCGGGTGCGCGTCAGGCATTGCCGCTGAACGAAGCGCCGGGGTTGATCGTCGCGATGGCCGAAGGCATCCGGTCGCGCGGCAAGGCGGACGTCGGCGAAAAAACCATGGTCGATGCGTGGGCGCCCGCCGCCTCGGCAGCCGAAGAAGGCATGGCGGACGGCTTGTCCGTGAGCGACATCCTGACGCGCGTTCGCGAAGCGGCGAACGCGGGCGCGGAATCCACGAAGGCGATGGTGGCGACCAAGGGAAGATCGGCGCGCCTCGGTGAACGCAGCATCGGTCACATCGATCCGGGCGCGGCCTCCGCCGCGATGGTCATCAACGTGATTGCAGAAAACTGGGGAAGACATGACACGCACTGAACGAATGGACAGCCGCGAGGTGAGCCAATGAGCGCAATGACTCCGTCGATCAAGCATCAGGGCAAGCGCGGCATGCGCGTTGTGATCGGCATCGTGTTGCTGGCCATTTTGCTGATCGCGATGGCCATGAGTACCAAAATCGTGAAGATCGGTTCCGGCGCCGATACGCAGACCAAGGAATTCGAGCCGGAAGCCTACGGCAAGAAGCAGTTTCCGAAGACGCAGGCCGCGATAGAAAAGCGCGCCGTCGATGCGGCGACGCTGGCCGCCGCCATCGCCAAGGATCAGGACGCGGCGGGCAAGCAATATGGCATCGCGGGCGGCGGCATCGGTCCTGAGATGTCGGTGAAGTTCTCGGGTGTCGCGGGCAAGGAAGACTCCGGCGTGTACGAAGTCAAGGTGCCGGGCCTGCCCGATTCGCTCGTCATACGCGTGCAGACGGGACCGGCGATCAACGGCACCGACTTGCGCGATGCCACGGGCGACATCAGCTTCGGCCAGTTCACGAATCAGATCGATTACCAGAACGCCGGTTACGCCATCAACACGGAGATGAAGAAACAGGTTCTGTCGAAGGTCGATACCGCCAAGTTGACGGGCAAGACAGTCGATGTCGTCGGCGTGTTCCAGCTGATCAATCCGAATGGCTGGCTCGTCACTCCTGTGAAGCTGGACGCGAAATGAGCACCATCGATCCAACCAACGAACAGGGCGCGGCGAAGGATGGCGTGCTGCTGTCCGCGCGCGATGTCGTCAAGTCGTATGGCGGCGTGCATGCGCTCAAGGGCGTGAACTTCGAGATTCATCGCGGCAAGGTCACGACGCTCTTCGGCGAAAACGGCGCGGGCAAGTCGACGCTCATGAAAATCCTCTCCGGCGTGGAAAAGCCGACCTCCGGAGAAATCGAGCTGGATGGCGAACGCGTGGCGTTCACGTCATCGACGGATGCGCGCAATCACGGCATCTCCATCATTCATCAGGAACTGAGTCTCGCGCCGAACCTGAGCGTGCGCGACAACGTCTTCATGGGCCGCGAGCTGCGCACGCCGACCGGCGTCAACTTCGCCGAAGAAGCGCGGCAGACGCGCGCGCTGATGGAGGAACTCGAAGAAGACGTCGACCCCATGACGCTGGTGCGCGATCTGCGCCTCGGTCAGCAGCAGGTCGTCGAGATCGCGCGGGCGTTGTCGGTCGATTCGCGCATTCTGATCATGGACGAACCGACTTCGGCGCTGAGCGCATCCGAAGTGGAGGTGCTGTTCAAGGTGATTCGCGACTTGACGAGCCGGGGCGTATCGATCGTCTACATCTCGCATCATCTGGAAGAAGCATTGCAGGTCACGGACTATGCCGTGGTGCTGCGCGATGGCCGCATCACCGCGACGGCGGAGCGCAAGGACATCGACCTCGGATGGATCGTGCGCAACATGGTGGGCGAGAACTTCGACCTCGGCTCGCCGCCGACCGGCTACGAGTTCGGCGAAGTCGCGCTCGATATCGACGATGTCAGCATCGCCGATGAATCCGGCTCAGGCGTGTCCGTGGTCGATCGTCTGTCGCTCAAGGTGCGCGCGGGAGAGATCGTCTGCATCTACGGACTGATGGGCGCGGGCCGCACGGAACTGCTCGAAGCGGTCGCGGGACGCACGCGGCTGCCGGTGACGGGCGGGACCATTCGGCTCGAGGGCGAGAGCATGGCGGGGCTGAGTATCGCGCAGCGCATTGGCCGTGGGCTCGTGCTGGTGCCGGAAGATCGTCAGCGCGACGGCCTCGTGCCGACGATGAGCGTCGGCTCGAACTTGTCGCTCGCGAGCATCCGCTCTTTCGTGAAGGGCATCTTGATGTCGCCGCCGGTCGAGCGTGAACTCGTCGGCCAGTCGATCCGCAACGTGCACGTAAAGACCTCGGGCCCGGGCGCTTCGATCCGTTCGCTGTCGGGCGGAAATCAGCAGAAGGTGGTGATCGGCAAGATGCTGGCAACCGGACCGCGCGTCATTCTGCTCGATGAACCCAGTCGCGGCATCGACATCGGTGCGAAGTCGGAAGTCTTTCGTCTGCTCGCCGAGAACGCGAAGAAGGGTTTGGCCGTCGTGTATTCGACGTCGGAAGTGGGCGAATGCCTGAGCGTTGCGCATCGCATCATCGTCATGCGGCGCGGAAAGATTTCCGCGGAATTCGGCCCCGACGCCAACAAGGACGACATCATGGCCGCCTCCGGCGAAGCCGTGGTCGCCTGAATCAGAACATGCCTGGAGACATTGAACATGAACGACGCCGCCAAAACATCGACTCGCTCCGGATCGTCCGGCGAAGGGTTCGACCTCGGCAAAGTGCTGCTCGAAGGACGCGCGTTCTTCGCGCTGATCGCCATAATCATCATCTTTTCGTTTCTCTCGCCGAATTATTTCGCAGTAGAAAACTTCCTTACGATGGCCTCACACGTGGCTATCTACGGGATTCTCGCGATCGGCATGCTGCTCGTGATCATCAACGGCGGCATTGATTTGTCGGTGGGTTCGACGCTCGGGCTGTCGGGCGTCGTCGCGGGTTTTTTCATGCAAGGCGTGACGCTCAACATGTTCGGGGTCGTCATGTACCCGTCCGTTTGGGTCGTGGTGGTGCTGTGCTGCGCGCTCGGCGCGTTCATCGGGCTCGTGAACGGCATTCTCATTGCGCGCTTCAAGGTGCCGGCTTTCGTCGCCACGCTCGGCGTGATGTACGTGGTGCGCGGTTTCGCCCTTCTCATGACCAATGGCCTCACGTACAACAACCTGGGCGGTCAGGCGGACCTGGGCAATACCGGCTTCGACTACCTGGGCTTCGACCGCTTGTTCAACGTGCCGGTGGGCGTGCTGATTCTCGCGATCATCGCGATTCTCGGCAGTATCGCGCTCAATCGCTCGGCCTTCGGGCGCTGGCTCTATGCGTCCGGCGGCAACGACCGCGCGGCGGAATTGTCGGGCGTGCCCGTGAAGCGCGTGCTGATCAGCGTGTACATGTTGTCGGGAATGTGCGCGGCTATCGCGGGACTGATTCTTTCGTCGCAGCTCACGTCCGCCGGGCCGACCGCGGGCACGACCTACGAACTCACGGCCATCGCGGCGGTCGTGATTGGCGGGGCATCGCTGATGGGCGGCACCGGCAACATTCGCGGCACGTTGCTCGGCGCGTTCGTGATCGGCTTTCTGTCCGACGGGCTCGTGATCATCGGCATCTCGTCTTACTGGCAAACGGTATTCACCGGCGCGGTCATCGTGCTCGCGGTGTTGCTCAACGCCATTCAATATCGCCGCAAGGTCAAGCGTCCGACGCCGACCGGCGGCCCACTGGCTTCTCCGCAAGGCGGCGGCAAGGCATAGCCCGACCTCCGGCACGCGAGAAGAATATCGAAGTCCTGCGCCAACACCAACCCAAGAAAGAGACACGCCATGACTATGAAGAGAAAGACCTTGATCCTTGCGGCCCTCGCCGTGGCTGCGCCCTTGTTTGCGAGCCAGGCTCAGGCGGCGGGCGGGCTGATCAGCATTATCGTCAACGATCCCGCCAATCCGTACTGGCTCGCCGAAGGCAACATCGCGGCGGCGGAAGCCAAGAAGCTGGGCTATAGCGCGAACGTGTCGGCATCGAAAGGCGACACGAACACCGAAAGCCAGCAGATCGACACGGCCATCACCAACAAGTCGGTTGCGATCATTCTCGATCCGGCCAATGCGAGCGGCTCCGTCGGCGCCGTGAAGAAGGCGATCGCCGCGAACATTCCGGTGTTCCTCGTCAACGCGGAAATCAACCAGCCGGGGCTCGCGAAGGCGCAGCTCGTGTCGAACAACGCGCAAGGCGCGGCGCTCGGTGCTCAGCAATGGACGAAGGATGTCGGGTCGAAGGGCAACTATGTCGAATTACTCGGCTCGCCTTCGGACAACAACGCCGCGACGCGTTCCAACGGCTACAAGTCGGTGCTCTCGCAGTATCCGGATCTGAAGATGGTCGGCTCGCAAGTGGCCAACTGGGATCGTACGCAAGGCTTCAATGCGACGCAGAGCCTGCTGCAGGCGCACCCGGATGTGATCGGCGTGATCAGCGGCAACGATGAAATGGCGCTCGGCGCGATTGCGGCGCTCAAGCAATCGGGCAAGCTGAAGAACGTGAAAGTCGGTGGTTTCGATGGCTCGCCGGCCGCGGTCGAGGCAGTGAAAGCGGGCGAGTTGCAGTACACCGTGCTGCAACCGGTCGCGGAGTTTTCCGCCAAGGCCGTGCAGGAAGCCGATCAGTTCCTGAAGACCGGCAAGACGGGCGCCGCCAGCGAAAAGCAGTTGTTCGACTGCGTGCTGATCACGAAGGCGAACGTGTCGAAATACACCGCGCCGTTCGTGCTTTCGAAGTGACCTAGCAGGCGTTTTCATCCGCGCGCCGGGCGGGCATGAGGCACGTCCGGCGCATGACGCGGCCTCATTTGCAAGACACACTGTCCGACAACCTAACCATGTCTGATACCCCGTTCTGGGTCGGCACGAGCTGGAAGATGAACAAGACCCTGGCGCAAGCGATCGCTTTCGCCGAGGGTTTGCTCGCGAGCCCTGACGACCCGCGAATCCAGTGCTTCGTGATTCCGCCGTTCACCGCGATTCGCGAAGTGAAGTCGATTCTTGCCGAAACCAATGTCAAGGTCGGCGCGCAAAACATGCATTGGGCCGAAGAGGGCGCGTGGACCGGCGAGATTTCCCCGCCGATGCTGGTCGATTGCGGCGTGGATCTCGTCGAACTCGGCCATTCCGAACGGCGCGAGCACTTCGGCGAAACCGACGACACCGTCGGACGCAAGGTCGAGGCCGCCGTGCGTCACGGATTGACGCCGCTGATCTGCATTGGCGAAACGCTCGCCGACAAAGAGAGCGGACGCGCTGCGGACGTGTTGGCCACCGAGGTGCGCGGCGCGTTGGCGCGTCTTTCTCCTGAACAACGAACGGCGCCGATTCTGCTCGCGTACGAGCCTGTATGGGCTATCGGCGAGAGCGGCATTCCGGCTAGTCCCGAATATGCGGATGCGCGTCAAGCCGAGATCAGCAAAGTGGCGGAGGAAACGCTCGGGCGAAGCATTCCCTGTTTGTACGGCGGCTCCGTCAATCCGGGCAACTGCGCGGAACTGGCCGCGTGCCCGCACATCGATGGACTTTTCATCGGCCGTTCGGCGTGGAACGTGAGCGGCTATCTGGATATTTTGAAACGCGTCGGCGCGGTGCTTTGACTTGGCATGCTCGACTTGCATCGAACAATCGACGGAGATACTCATGAAGCTAGCAATTGGTGGAGACAGCGCCGGAGTGGGACTTGCACGCGTGCTGGCGGACTATTTGAAGGACCGCTTCGAGGTATTCGAGGTGTCGCACAATGAGGCGAGCCCGAACGAGTTTTACGCCAATCTCTCGGACCGCGTGGCCTCCGGTGTGATCAGCGGCGAATACGATCGCGCGATTCTCGTGTGCGGGACGGGCATTGGTGTAAGCATCTCGGCGAACAAGGTGCCGGGCATTCGCGCCGCGCTGTGCCACGATACTTATTCGGCGGAACGCGCGGCGCTTTCCAACAACGCGCAGATCATCACGATGGGCTCGCGCGTGATCGGACCTGAAGTCGCGAAGACCATCGCCGATTCGTTTCTCGCCAATACCTTCGACGAGAATGGACGCAGCGCGGGCAATGTGAACGCGATCAACGAGCTCGACGACAAGTATCATCGCTAGGATAGTGCTCGCTAGACCCGTGCGCCGCGCTTGCGCACGGGGCGCGTCGACGTGTGAAAGCGGTCCTCGGTTTGCTCGATAGCCTGTCCGAGAAATTGCAGGAACATGCCCATCGCGACCGTGGTCGTCAGATCGGAGCGTTGATACAGGCAACTGGACGATTGTGCGCCCGCATCGGCGAGCGGCGTCCATGCGAGCTTGCCCCCGGCGACGTCTTCCGCGACATTCTCCGCAATCAGAAAGCCGATGCCGATGCCATCCGCCACCAGCCGGCGCACCATGGCGACCGAACTGGTTTCGACGAGCGGTCGCGCATTGCGCCGGTCGCGGTGATCGATCTGATCGACCATCGCGCGCAATTCGGTATCCGGCGACATCAGGATGAGCGGATAGCCAAGGCAGTCGCGTAGTCGCGGACGTCGCTGGAGTTTCGTGAGCGGATGTCCCGGTGGCGTGACCACGCCGAGATGCTGCACATATGCGCGCACTTCCACGACGCCGGGCGGCGGCTTGCGACGCAGGCCGTAGCCAATGTCGGCCTCACCGGTCTCCACCCACTTCAAGATGTTTTCGCCGTTACCCGAACGCACGCTGTAGGTGACGCCCGGATAGCGCGTCATCGCGGCCTGAATCGCGCCGGGCACCAGATACTCCGCCGACGAAGGCGACACGGCCAGATTGACGTGTCCGCGCCGCAGCGAGCGCAAGTCCTCGACCTGAGTCATCGCGTTGTCGAAATCGCGCTGACCGCGCCGCACGGCCGCGATGATGATCTCGCCCGCCGTGGTGAGCTGCATGCCGCGCGGCAAGCGGTCGAAGAGCGGCGAGCCGACCTGTTCTTCCAGATTGAGGATCTGCTGATGCACCGCAGCCGCGGTCAGATGCAGCGATTCGGCCGCCTTGCGGATGGAACCGCGCCTGACGACTTCGTCGAAGCAACGGAAGGTCTGTGATATTGGACGCATGGCTTACCGTATGGATTTTTCTGACGACCCGTTTAAAACAATCAGGTTTTACTGACGCGTGGAATAGCCTAAATTTTGCTCCATCATCTTAACGGAGCAAACCGTGACTACCACCGTCGATCAAATCACCCAGCGTCGCCGCGGCGTCGGGCTCATAGCGCACGACCCGAACCTGTCCGCTGGCGGCTATACACTGATCGCGCCGCAAACGGCAGGCGGGCGCGTGTTTCTCGTCGATATGCGCGGCGAAGTCGTGCATGAATGGCAGATGCCGGTGCGCCCCGGCCGTCATGCGGTGATTCTCCCGAACGGCAATCTCGGTTACAACGGCAATCATGCGGATTCAGAAGATCGATATGCGCCTTGGTCGATGTGGCACGGCGGCGATTTCTACGAAGTATCGCCGGAGGGCGAGGTAGTGTGGCGGTACCAGGACCCGGCGCATCATCACGACGCGCAGTGGCTGCCGAACGGAAACCTGCTGTACGCCGCGTGCGCGCCGGTGCCCGCGGGTTTCGCCGATCGCGTGCCGGGCGGCACGGCGCATGGTCCGGACGAGCCCATGTTCGCGGACGTGATCCGCGAAGTGAATCGCGCGGGCGAACTCGTGTGGGAATGGAAAGCCTGGGAGCATCTCGATCCGAAAGACTTTCCTATCGCGCCGGGCTTCGGCCGTTATCACTGGCCGCTCGTGAACGGGCTCGGTGTGAATGCGCAAGGCGAGGTGCTGATGAGCTTGCGCACCACGTCGGGCATTATCGCGGTCGACCGTCGAACGGGCCACGTGACCATGCATATCCCACCGGACGTGGTTTCGCATCAGCATGCGCCGGTCGCGCTCGCCAACGGCAACATCCTCACGTTCGACAACGGCAACTTTCGCGCGGGCGCGCACGTGGCGTTCTCGCGTGTGCTGGAGATCGATCCGTCGACGCACGAAATCGTATGGTCTTACGCCGACGACATGGTCAACATGTTCTACAGCGCGTTCATGGGCAACGCGCAGCGGCTCGCGAACGGCAACACGCATATCACCGAATCGGCGACGGGGCGTCTTTTCGAAGTCACGCCCGCAGGCGAAGTGGTATGGGAATACGTGATTCCGTGGTTCGCCGAATACCCGGACGAAGCGGCCCGCAAGACAGGTCCGGGGCAATTGAACAGCGTCTTTCAAACCTTCCGCTACCGCCGCGAGCAATTGCCGTGGTTGCCTGCTTGAGCGCCGTGCGCCACGCGCTTCGAAACCATGGGGGTCTCGTGAAAGCTGAATCCGCCACGCATGATGTCGACGCGCGTTTGCCCGCATGGCAACTCGCGCTGTTCGGTTTGCAACATGTGCTGTCCATGGCCGCATCGCCCGTTACGGCGGTCTTTCTGATGTCGCGCATGTTGTCGCTGCCAGCCGAGATGACCGTGCATCTGATCGGCGCGACGTTCTTCGTGTGCGGCGCCGGCACGATCTTACAGTCGCTCGGCGCGGGGCCGGTGGGCGCGCGGCTGCCATTCGTGATGGTGCCGGGCGGCGCGCCCGCGATGCTCTTCGCCGTCATCGCGATGCAAACGGATCTGCGTACCGCGACGGGCGCGGCGATCCTCACCAGTCTCTTCTACTGGATCGTGCTGCCGGTATTCGCGCGCTGTCTGCGCTTCTTTCCGCGCGTGGTCGTGGGTGCCATGCTGCTGCTCGTCTCGGTCAGTCTCATCCGGATTTACGCCGGAATCGTCGTCGGGCAGCCGGGGACGCCGGGCTTTGCGCGGCCCGAGGCGCTCGGACTTGCGCTGCTGACCATCGTGGCCACGCTCGCGGTCGCGCGTCTCTTCAAGGGCACGCTGGGCAGGCTCGCGGTGCTGCTGGGTCTTGTCATCGGCACGTTCGCCGCCTGGGCAATGGGTTCGATGTCCCTAAGCGGCCTCTGGAGCGGCCCACTCTTCACGTGGCCGATGCTATTGCCCTTCGGCATGCCGCTCTTCGACGTGCTGGCCGCGCTTCCCATGCTGATCTTCAGTGTCATTTCGATGGCCGAAGCCACTGGACAGACGGTTGCCGTCGGCGAGATCACGGGCAGGAAGATCGACGTTCGCCGCGACGTACCGCGCACGATTCGCGGCGATGCGCTCGCGTCGCTGATCGGCTCGTTGCTCGGCACGTCGCTCATCATCACGAGCGCGGAGAATATCGGCGTCGTGCAGACCACGCGTGTGCGGTCTCGCTACGTCACCGCGACGGCGGGCGTGATGCTGATGCTCATCGCGCTGTTCGTGCCGCTCGGACGCCTTGCCTACGCGATTCCGGCGCCCGTGGTCGGCGGCACCGCGCTGATCGTCTTCGCGATGATCGGGGTGATGGGGATCAACCTGCTCGGCAAGGTCGATCTGCAAGCGCGCGGCAATCAGTACACGCTGGCTGCGGCGCTCGTCATGGGTCTGTTACCGATACTCGTGCCCAACGTCTATGCAGCGCTTCCCGGCTCGCTGCAGATCGTGATGGGTAACGGCATGGCGGCGGGCACGCTGACGGCGATCATCGTCAATCTCATATTCGGCGCGTGGCGTCTCGCGCCGGTGGAGAAGGTTCAGTCAACCTGATTTCCGGACTTTCGCGCTCAGGCAGTTCTCCTTCTAACGCTCCTCCCAGACAGCATGACAACAAAAACTCATCGCGCGACACTCGTCGCGGGTTTGACCACGCTCGTCGTTTCGCCGCTGGCATTCGCGCAAAGCAGCGTCACGTTATACGGCAGCATCGATTCGGGTATTGGATACGTGAGCAATTTGCGCGGCTCGTCGGCTTATATCGCGCAGCAAGGGACCTTGCAGGCGGACCGCTTCGGCTTTCAGGGTGTCGAGGAAATCGGCGCGGGGCGCTCGGTGCTGTTCAGGCTCGAAAGCGGTTTTGTCACGACGACGGGTGCATCCGCCAGCAGCACGACGTTCTTCAATCGACAAGCCTATGTCGGAATGTCCGACGCGACGCTCGGCACGGTCACGCTCGGGCGTCAAACCGACTGGAACTTCGACTGGCTCGGCTCGGTTTCGACAGCGCAGTTGCTCGGCGACTTTTCCGCGTTTCATCCAGGCAATCTCGATGGTCTCGGCAGCACGCTTCCCGTGCAGTTATCGAGCACGGTCAAGTGGAAGAGCGCTGCTTATCGCGGCCTGAGCGTCGGCGCGCTTTATGGATTCCCGGGCGCATCGGCCAGCAATACCAACGGGCGGACGATCAGTTTCGGTGGGAACTATGCCAATGGTCCGCTCAAACTGGTGGCGGTGTATTCGGAGTACCGCGACCGGCTGCTGCCGCTATCCAGCGGGCTCGGGCTGACTTCGTTCGAAGGTCAGACGCTCGCGCTCGGCGCCACGTTCAATGCGAGCCAGGTGCGGGAGATGGGTATTGGTGGCTCGTACCGGTTCGAGCGCGTCACGCTGCATGCGCTCGCAACCGATATGCGCATCGCGTCCAAGGGCGGCAGCGAACATTTTCGCAGCATCGACGGCGGCGCGAATCTGCGCGTGACACCCGCGGAGGAAATCGGCGTGGGCGCATGGACAGCGACGCTCGGCGCGCGTCGCTGGACGCAATTCACGGCGGCCAATGTGTATTCGCTATCGAAGACAACCCAGCTTTATGCCGATGTGATGTTCGAAACGGCGGGCGGCGGCGCGGTGGCCAATACGCTTGGCATCGGGACGGCTTCGGGTGGGAAGCAGGTGGTGTGTCTCGCCGGGATTCATCATCTGTTCTGACAATGATCGATCATTCGGCAGCGTGAGGCCGCCGACGAAGTCAGCGACCCACGGCTTGCGCCGCATCATTGCAGTTTCCAGATTTGCGCCGCGATCTCGCCTTCGTCCTGGAAAGCATCGAGGATGGTTTCCAGACCCACGAACGGCACGTTATTCACGGTCAGGAAGAAGGCAAGCCGCCGGCCGCTCTTTGCATCGATATACCCCGCAAGCGCCTGTGACTTGAGAAGCGGCACGGGCGGTGTGGTGTTGCTCAAACCGCCATACGTGCCGGTCTTGGCGTAGACACGACCCTTGGCACCGGCTAGCGTCGGATCGGCCTCGAAGCCGGTGACGGTCGTGAGCGAGCCATCGACGCCGAGTACCGGCAAAGTATCGACGTATGTCGCATAGTCGGGCTTGAGCCGCATGGCGCGCAGCAGCGTGATGACAGCCTTCGCGTTCGCGGTGGTATCGCCGCCGCCGCTGCCGTCGATGAAGTGATATTGGTCCGGCGAAATGCCGAAGGTCGAAGACAGTTCGCCTTTTTCGGTCGTAAGCGCCGTGGCCATGGTGCGCGAGCCGTTCTTCGCCAGTCCGTATTGCATCAGCGTAATGTCCGCGCCGATGTTGTAGCTCACCTTGTTCACGAAACGCAGATCCTGCGCATACGGAGCGGCGGTGAGTTGGGCGACCCGTTGCGCGCTCGAATAAGAACCTTGCGCCGGCAAGGATGCAACCGGATTCGCCTTGACGGGCGCGGCCGTCACGGTCACGCCCGCGCGTGCGAGCGCTTCGATCAGCACCGTGCGCGCATACGTGGAGGGATCGGTGATGCGAAACGTCTGCACCAGCGGATACGCGCCGGTCAGCGCGGGCGGAACCCCTGCCGGCACCGTGCCGCTCATTTCGCCGACACAGGTAGCCTGGCCGATACAGTTGAGCGGCTCATCCGGGAATGCCTGATTGAGCACGACGGCAAAGTCCGACGTCGGCGCACCCGTGATGAGCGTCGATTGCACCGTGAACGCCGCCGACTGGGGCCGGTACACGAACGGCAGCAGCGCACCTTGCGCGCTTGCGCTGAAGGCGACATCCACGAGATCGTCGTTGACCAGGATCGGCGTCACGTTGAATTCATCGCGGAAGTCGAACGCGTCGAACAGACGATCGTCGATCACCACATCGCCATTGACCGTCTTGATGCCCGAGGCGGCGACCTGCGCGGCCAGCGCGTTGTAACCGGCGAGCGGATCGGGCGTGGTCAGTTGCGCGTTGCCGACACTATTGGCTTCGTTGTGATCGAACGCGGTGAGCGCGATCGTTCCGTCCGGATTCGCGCGACCGCCCATGGTGAGATCGCCGCTCGCGACGAGTACGAGATTGCCGGTGAGCGTGCCGTTTGCATCGACGGTGCCTTGCTTGTAGACCGGCGTCACCAGTCGATGCTGCGCACCGATGACGTCGAGCGCATTGGCTGTGGAGAAGAGCTTACGCACGGACGCGATGAACACCTGTGAGCCCGAGTCGAGATCGTAGATGACATGTCCGGAATCCAGATCGACGACCTGCATGGTCCACGTCGCGCCGCTGTACGCAGGCTTTTTCATCACCTGCATGATGGTGTCGGGCACCGTGGTATCGGTATGGTCCGAGCCGCCGCACGATGCCAGCAACACGGCGGACGCCAGCGCCATGCAGCGCGTGAAGGTCGGTTCCATCAAAGGCTTGATCGCCGAGCGGAAAGACATCATTGCGTCGTATCCTTTTTGGTTGTAGCGCAATGCGTTGAGAGTCGCCGCTTGGAGGAAGCATTTGACCGGACATCGGTCGCGGGTGATCAGGGCGGGGACGTTTTTTTTTGCGGTGCCGATGCAAATATAAGTTAGGAAGGCGAGACTGACTACGTACTCCCATACACGAACTGTGCGATGACGAACAGAGACGCGGCCGTCCGAATGTTCTGCGGGAATGGAAACGACTGGATAGCCAACACGTTCGCGTCGCGGTCAGGCGTTGCACGTGCCCCGACACCTTGCATGATCGTTCCGCCAGGCTCCCGTCATGCTGAACCCGACTGCTCCACGCGCTTCGAACGCTTCGCCGCTGATGGTTTCGCAGCGAGTTTCGGCACAGCGTCCGGACTTGTCGCGACGAGCGCCCTAATGCCGGCAGCGGCAAACCTGACGATCTGAATACGTCGTTCGGCAGCCGGTCGTATCAAGTCTATTCGGCGAATATCGCGGATGGACACTACGAACCGGGGTTCAAGGCATCGCTCGGACTGAAGGATCTGCGACTCGCGTCTGAAGCCGCGCAAGAGCTGGGCGCCGCGTTGCCGATGCTCGCCGCCGTCTACGAACGCATGACTGAAACCGTCGCGGCGGGATTGGGCGAGCGAGACTGGTCGGCCATGGCGAAAGTCACCATCGAGAAACCACGCACCGAGAAGTGAAGGGCGTCACTCAAGGCGCTTCCTGCTGCATGAGCGCTCCTCACCGTTGGATTCCGTCGACGTCCTGTAAGAGAGCCTGCCGACGCTGCTCGCTGTCGATATGGCTCGGCGCATGCAACGAGCGCCGTAACCGCTAAAATTGCGGTTTTAGCCCGGAATACCTGCATGTCTTTTGCCTCGCTTGGCCTGATCGATCCGTTGCTGCGCAACCTGCAGAAGCTCAATTACCAGACACCCACGCCGGTGCAGGTCAAGGCGATTCCTGCTGTGCTCGGTGGCCAGGACGTCATGGCCGCCGCGCAGACCGGCACGGGCAAGACGGCGGGTTTCGCGCTGCCGCTGCTGCAACGGCTGGTGCAACACGGGCCGGCGGTGTCCAGCAATCGCGCGCGCATTCTCGTGCTCGTGCCCACGCGCGAACTGGCTGAACAAGTGCTGCAAAGCTTTATCGATTACGGCGAAGGCCTCGACCTGCGATTCCTGGCCGCGTATGGCGGCGTGAGTATCAATCCGCAGATGATGGCCTTGCGCAAAGGCGTCGATGTGCTGGTCGCCACACCGGGCCGTTTGCTGGATCTGAATCGCCAAAATGCGGTGCAGTTCGATCGAGTACAGACGCTAGTGCTGGATGAAGCCGACCGCATGCTCGATCTGGGCTTCGCACGCGAACTCAACGCCGTGTTCGCCGCCTTGCCCGCAAAGCGTCAGACGCTGCTGTTCTCCGCCACGTTCTCCGATGAAATCCGCACGATGGCCGCGAGCATTCTGCGCAGCCCGTTGAATATCAGCGTCAGCCTGCCCAATGCCACGGCCAGCAATATCAAGCAGTGGGTGGTGACGGTGGATAAGAGGAACAAGCCTGAACTCTTCATGCACCTCGTGGCCGAGAACAAGTGGGAGCACGCGCTGGTGTTCGTCAAAACCCGTAATGGCGTCGACTATCTGGCGGCCATGCTGGATGATGCGGGTTATTCGGTCGACACCATCCACGGCGACAAGCCGCAACCCGCGCGTTTGCGTGCACTCGAACGCTTCAAGACTGGCGAAGTCCATATGCTGGTCGCCACCGATGTGGCTGCGCGCGGACTGGATATCGACGACTTGCCTTTGGTCATCAACGTCGATCTGCCGATCGTGGCGCAAGACTATGTGCACCGCATTGGCCGCACCGGTCGCGCGGGCGCGAGCGGCGTGGCGGTGTCGCTCGTATGTGCCGATGAAGCGCCGCAACTCGCCGCGATCGAAGCGCTGATCCGGCAAACGCTGGTACGCCGGGAAGAACCAGGTTTCGAAGCCGAGCATCGCGTGCCGCAAACCAGCGCGACGGGCGAGATCGTCAAAAAACCTAAAAAGCTCAAAAAGCCCAAAGTGCCGCAGGTTACGCCGGGCGCGGCGCCGGTGCCCGGCAAGAAGTCGCGCCCGCAGGGTGGCGAAATCAAGCGCAAGCCTGTGGCGCAACAAGACACAGGATTGTCCGGCGTCAATCCGTTTAGCGTGAAGAAGCCGCGTAGCAAATCCGGCAGCAAGCCAGCCGCGGTTGCAGGTAAGCCGGCTGGCGGGCGTGGCAAACGCTAGCCCTCGTCGGGGTGTGATCGGTCTCGCGATGCATCCCGACCGCCGGCCAGCGTTTTCCGCCTGTCACGTCCGCTCACTCCAACTCCACGCCCTTCAACTCCGGAATCAGCACGACAGTCGCGACGACATCGACGATATAGATACAAGCCAGCGCCGCAATGGCCGTGCCAAACGAGTAATAGCTCGCCACCGCGCCGATCGCGAGCGGTCCGAACCCGCCGACCGCGCGGCCGACGCTCCACAGCACATTCTGCGCGGTGCCGCGTGCATGGGTCGGATACAACTCGGCCATGAGTGCGCCATAGCCGCCCATCATGCCGTTTACGAACACGCCGACCACCATGCCGCCAATCAGTAGCGCCTCGGGCGTCGTCATGCGCGAGTAGACGAACACCATGACGAGCGCGCCCAACTGATAGATCACGAAGGTAGGCTTCCTGCCGATTCTGTCCGCGAGCTGCCCGAAGATCCAGATGCCGACCAGCATGCCGAGAATCGACGCCGCCGTCCATGTCGCCGACTTGGCGAGCGTGAAGCCGAACGCCTTCGTCAGATAGCCCGGCATCCAGATGATGAGACCGTAGTAGCCAAAGTTCTGCACCGAACACATGACGATCATGCCGATGCTGCGGCGTCGCGTTTCCCGATCGCGAAACAGCGTCTTGAGGGGGAATTCGTGCCGCCTCCTGGTTGCTTTCTCGATGAAGATCTTCGGTTCGCCAATCGCCTTGCGAATGACGAACGACAGCACGGCGGGCGCGAGTCCCACGAGAAACATGCCGCGCCACCCGATATGCGGTAACAATACCGGCGTCAGCAGCGCGGCGATCAGCACGCCGATCTGCCAGCCCATGCCGACATACGAGGAGACGCGTCCGCGCTTTTCGGCGGGCCACGCCTCGATGGCGAGCGCCATGCCGATACCGAACTCGCCGCCAAGTCCCAGGCCCGCCACGAAGCGATACGCGAGCAGGTCGTGGTATCCGGTCGCGAAAGCGCACAGACCGGTGAACAGCGCAAAGAGCAGAATGGTGTAAGTGAGCACGCGCACGCGGCCGAGATAATCGCTGAGTATCCCGAAGCCGATGCCACCCGCGACGCCGCCGACGAGCGTCCACGTAACGAGCGAGCCCGCCTGCGCGGAGCTGAGTCCAAGGTCCGCCGAGATGAGGCTCAGCATGAAACCGAGGATCAGCAGGTCGAAGCCGTACATGGCGTAGCCGGAAATCGATGCGACGAGCGCGCGCACGTGCGGCGGTCCGAATATCGATTTGTCCGTGGCGCTTTGTGGCGAGCTGCCGTAAGACGCCGGCCGTGCCGACGCCGATACATCTTGCGTAATGTCGTCGTTCATGTGCGGTCTCCCCGTGGACGCCTTAATTGAGCGCGTCCGGATCGTGCGGCAGCGGCGCGCCCGCGCCGGTGCGCTCGACGATCAGCCCGTAATATTCCGGCCGCCGATGCTTCGCGAAGTTGAAGACGTGCTCGCGGAACGTGTCGCCAAGCGCGAGATCGACGTTCGCGAAGATCACCTCGTCGTCTTCGCTCATGCTTTGCGCGGCGATCTCGCCCGAAGGCGCGACAATCACCGAGCCGCCGATCATATGAAAGCCGTCTTCCTTGCCGCATTTGGCGGCGGCGGCAATCCACATCGCATTCTGATAAGCGCTCGCCTGCAACGTGACGAGATGGGTATGCATGCGCAAATGGACCGGTTCGGGCCAATGAATGTTCTCGGACGGCGTGTTGTAGCCGAGCACGCCGAGTTCCGCGCCTTGCAGCGACATCGCGCGCCATGTTTCCGGCCAGCGGCGGTCGTTGCAGATGCACATGCCGAGGCGCGCGCCCATCGTGTCGACGACAGGAAAACCCGAGTTGCCCACCGCGAAAAACTTCTTCTCCAGATGCTGGAAAGGCGCGTCCGGCTTGTGCTCCGAATGCCCCGGCAAATGCGTCTTGCGATACTTCGCGACGATCTTGCCGCTGTCATCGACGATGATCGACGTATTGAAGCGCTCGCCTTGCGCCGTCAGTTCCGCATAGCCGAGATAGAAGCCGATGCCCGCGTCGCGCGCGGCGTCGAAAAGCGGCTGTACGTCGGGATTCGGCATCGATCGCTCGAAGAAGCGTTCCATGGCCGCTTCCTCGCTCATCCAGTAGCGCGGAAAAAAAGTGGTGAGCGCGAGCTCCGGGAACACGACCAGCTTTGCACTGCGCGCCTTCGCTTCGTACAGCATGGCGACGAGCCGCTCGACGACCGCCCGACGGTCATCTGCGAGATGGACCGGTCCCATTTGCGCGACGGCCAGGCCGATTTTGCGTGACTTGCTCATGACTTCCTCTTTTGTTCCGGGTGTTGATGTTCGGGGTATCCGAAAGACGGGTGGAGAGCGCCTGTCCCGGCGTCGGCAAGCGCGCGGAAAAACCGGCCGCTCGCGGAGACTTCGCGCGTGGCCTGATAGGGCAACGGCGTCGAGCGTGCAATGAAGCGGCCGCTGCCGGGTTCGGCATGAAAGCCGGCGTCATCGACGATCACGCGGCCCGCGCTCACCACCGTGCGCGGCCAGCCCGTTACCTTCGTCCCCTCGTAGGGCGTGTAGCCCACGCGATCGTGCAATGCGGAGGCTGTCAGCACGACTTCATGGTGTGGGTCCCAAACCGCCATGTCCGCATCCGCGCCCGCTTCGATCAGCCCTTTGCGCGGCGCGATGCCGTACATGCGCGCATGATTCGTCGAACTCAGCGCGACGAATTCGGGCAACGTCATGCGCCCCTTGTGAACGCCTTCGGAGAACAGCAGCGGCAGGCGCACTTCGAGTCCGGGCATGCCGTTGGCCATCTGCTTGAACGTGGTGGCTTCGCCATGCGGCAGCTTGCCGGATTCGTCGAAGCGATACGGCGCATGATCCGACGACACCGTCTGCAACACGCCCGCCTTCAGCGCCGTCCACAAGGCTTGCTGAGCGTTCGCGTCACGCAGCGGCGGGCTGCAGCAATACTTCGCGCCTTCGACGCCGGGAAGGTCCATCGCGTCTTCGGTGAGCAGCAGATAGTGCGGACAAGTTTCGCCGTACACTTGTGCGCCCATGCGCTGCGCCGCGCCGATGGTCGCGAGCGCGTCCTGCGCGGACACGTGAACGATGAGCACGGGCGCGTCGAAAAGCCTGGCGAGCTGGATCACGCGATTCGTCGCTTCGGATTCCGCCAGCGCCACGTGACTCGTCGCGTGGTACTTCGGCGCGGTGCGGCCGCTTTCGAGCAGCTTTTGCGAGACCCAGCGGATCACGTCGTTGTTTTCGGCATGTACCATCACGAGCGCGCGTTCGCGTGCGGCGAGAGCCAACACGTCGAGCATCTGGTAGTCGTCGATCTTCAATTGATCGTAGGTCATGTAGACCTTGAACGACGTGATGCCCCGGCGAATCTGCTCGACGAGATCTTCCTGAAGCGTGCGGTGGTCCGTCTCAGAGACAATCAGGTGATAGCTATAGTCGATCACCGACTTTGCCCGCGCGAGCGCCGCGTAGTCGTCGGCCACTTGTTTGAGCGATTGTCCGCGATGCTGCGCGGCGAACGGCACGATCATGGTGGTGCCGCCGTGGGCCGCCGCGACGCTTGCGGAGTACCAGTCGTCGGCGCCCATGATTCCCATGCCCGAGCGTTGCTCGACGTGACAGTGCGTGTCGATACCGCCCGGCAGCACGTAGCGTCCGGTCGCGTCGATATCGCGTTTGCCTGCGGGCAGGCCGCGCGCCACTTCGACGATCCGGTCGCCGACCACGCCGACGTCCGCCTCGAAGACTGCCTCGTCCGACGCGACGAGTCCATGACGTATGGTCAGATCAAATTGCTGCATGTCTTTTGTCCGCTTGAGAATTCAGAGGTGTTGGTTCGCTCGCGCGCGGCGAGCCACCAGTCGACGCTTGCACGCGCGAGCGCTTCGGTCGGGTCGATTGCGGGTACGTCGAGCGCAACGCCCGCCAGCGCCACCGGAATTTCCGTGCACGCCATGAGCAACGCGTCGGCGCCGCGATCGATCAGTGCATGAGCGGCGCGTTTGAGCCACGCACGCGCTTCGTCGATTCTCCCGCCTTTCACGGCGGCGATTGCGCCCATGACCTGCGTCGTCTGCGACATCTGACCCGGTTCGATCGCGTCTATGCCGCTTGCAGCCAGTTGATCGTGATAGATGCGCGCTTTGAGCGTCGCTGTCGTCGCGAGCATGCCGACTCGCCGCGCACCGGGGCACTTCACCGCAAGCGCTCGAAGCGCTGCCTCGCCGATATGCAGCACCGGCCGTGCCGTCTCCTGCGCGAGCCGCTCGTGCCAGACATGCGCCGTATTGCAAGGAATCGCGATGGCCGCGCAACCGGCCGCTTCGAGCGTGCGCAGGCCGTCGAGCAGATGCGGCCAGGGCGCGTCCGATCCCGCGAGGAAGGCCGTGCTGCGATCGGGTACTTGCGGCACGTTATGCACGATGACCGGCATATGCTCTTGATCGGACGCGGCGGGCGTCGCCTGAATCAGCTTGACGAGAAAGTCGGCGGTGGCGAGCGGCCCCATGCCGCCAAGCACACCGAGACGCGGAAGCGCAATGAGTGCGGCGTTCATGTCGGACGCCATGGGTCCTGCCGCTCGCGACAGATGGCGAAGGCGAGCGAGGCGGCCGTCGAGCACGGATCGATTACCGGCACGCCGAGCGCCGCTTCGATATCGGCGCGAAGCGGCGTCATGCCCGCGCAGCCGAGCACGATGACATCGGCGCCATCTTCGTCACACAGCGCGCGGCCGGTCGCGATGAGCTTGTCGAGCGCGGCGTCTCGGTTGCCCGATTCGGCCACGCCAAGATTCACGGCGCGTTCTCCCGCGACCGTCTGTGCGATGCGCGCCGCATGATAAGACCGCCAGTGACGCGGCATGCCGTGCGTGCTCGCCGCGATCACGCCGATGCGCGACCCGCGCGCAAGCGCGACGCCCATGGCCGCGGCACCGATGCCGAGCACCGGCTGTTGCGTGAGTTCGCGCGCGGCGTGCAAGCCGGGATCGCTGTAGCACGCGATGACGAACGCACTCGCCGACGCTTCATGCCGCGCGACGTACTCGGCCACGGCGACGGCGGCGCGGTCGGCATCGCGCTGGGTTTCGATGCCGCCGTCGACCGCGAAAAGCGTCTCGAAGCAAACGGGCGCGTCGTCCGCGCCTCGAAGCGCGCACACGGTCTTTTCGATCTCGCGCGTGACGGTGGCGAGACCGTTCGGATTCAGGAAATGGATAAGCTTGGGCATGGCTCGGATCGACTCTCTTCGCGGGGCTCGACTAGAACGAACCATAGCAACGTCGATATTCGCCGTGAAATAGTTCAAATTTCGTATCCCATAGACGCGCTGCATGGATTCGTCGCGCGGCGGTGCCCGCGCTACACTGCGGGCGGTTCACTTACATCCGAAAGCGGCGGCGCGGCAACATGACGGCGCGATGAACAACGACCAAGCCCATGAATTACGACGAGGAAATTCCCAACACGCGCACCATGAGCCTGCGGCAGATTGAAGTATTCCGCGCGATCATGATGACGGGTTCCATCAGCGAGGCCGCGCGTTCGCTGTATGTGGCGCAGCCCTCCGTGAGCCGTGTCTTGCAGGTGACGGAAAGCCGACTCGGGTTCTTGCTCTTCGAACGCATGCGCGGCCGGCTCTATCCGACGCCCGAGGCAAAACGTATCTTCGACGAAGTCATGCGCGCGTATGAAGGCATCGAGCGCGTCGATAATCTCGTCCGTTCTCTCGCCGACGGCACGAGCGGCAAGCTCAACATCGTATGCAGCCCGAGTCTCGGCGTGCATCTCGTGCCGCTCGCCATTGCACGATTCCACGCCGAATTCCAGCAGTTGCCCATTCAGTTCGAACCGCTCACGCACAACCATCTCGTGCCTCGCGTGCTGTTCGGCAAGAACTGCATCGGCGTATCGATGTTCGCCGTCGAGCACCCGAACCTCGTCACCATGCCGATTGCAAGCGGACGGCTTCTCTGTGTCGCGAAAAAAGGCGCGCTGGCCCGGCGGCGTGCGCTCGACCCGAAACAGGTCGCCGCCATGCCGTGGATCGATTACGAGCACGACACGCCGCTCGGGCGGATCGTCGGGCACGTGTTCAGAAACGAGCGGCGGCCGGAGCCGGTCGTGCGCGTGCGCTCGGCCATCAGCGCCTGCACGCTCGCGAGGGAAGGCGTCGGCGTGGCGGTGGTCGATCCGTTCTGCATCGATTCCGCCATGCGAGACCTGCTCGATGTCGTGCCGTTGCGCGCCGAAACCGAGCATCGGCTGACCGCGAGTCTCATCTATTCGCACGTCGAGCCGCTGTCGAACGCGGCCCGGCGCTTCGTCGAGATCCTGCGCGACGTGCTGAACGCGCATGGCGTCAGCCGTTCGACGTAGCTTTGTCATCGCCATTGGCGATGGTGCCTTGCCAAATGACCACGTCCAAGCCAGCCGGCCTGATGCAAGATGCTTCTCAAACAGCCACCGACAACAAAACTGCACCGCGCCTGACGAGGCGGTCATTTGACGGAGCGAGACGAAGCAATGCAACTCGAACAGCTTAGCGCGGGTCCACGCACGCTTTACGACAAGATCTGGGACAGCCACCGCGTGATGTCCCGCGACGACGGGCAGGATCTTCTCTACATCGATCGTCATTACATTCACGATGTCACCGCGCAGTCGTTCGACCTGTTGCGCCAGCGCGGGCTCAAGCCGCGTTCGCCCGAGCGCATTTTCGGCACGCCGGACCACTACGTTTCCAGCACGGCGAACGATATCGCGGCGGTGACCGACCTCGAACGGCGCGCCATGATCGAGTCGCTACAGCGCGACGCCAACGAATCGCGCATCACCCTGTTCGACATGAACGACACGCGGCGCGGCATCGTCCACGTGGTCGGGCCGGAGCAGGGCCTGAGTCTGCCCGGCATGACCGTCGTTTGCGCCGACAGCCACACGTCCACGCATGGCGCGGTGGGCGCGCTGGCGTTCGGTATCGGCGCCACCGAAGTGGCTCACGTGCTCGCCACGCAATGCCTGTGGCAGCGCAAGTCGCGCAACATGCGTATCACGCTCGACGGCATGCCGGGTTCGGGCGTCACCGCGAAGGACCTGATTCTCGCGGTCATCGCGCGAATCGGCGTGGCTGGCGCGACGGGACACGTGATCGAATATGCCGGCTCCGCCATCGCCGGCTTGTCGATGGAAGGGCGGTTGACGCTCTGCAACATGACCATCGAGGCGGGCGGTCGCGCCGGCATGATCGCCCCGGACGAAACCACCTTCGCTTATCTTGCCGGACGGCACTACGCGCCCACGGGCGACCGGTGGCAAAGGGCGCTCGCGTCTTGGCGGGGCTTGTTCACCGACCCAGGCGCGGTGTTCGATCGCGAAGTGCATATCGACGTGACCGAGATCGTCCCGATGGTCACATGGGGCACCACGCCTGGCTACGCCTGCGCCATCGACGGCCGCGTACCGGACCCCATGGAGCAGCCCGATCCCGACCTGCGCGCGGCGATGTCGCGTGCGCTCGACTACATGGGCCTCGCGGCGAACGAGTCGCTCGAAGGCGTCGCGATCGACCGGGTGTTCATCGGCTCGTGCACCAACGGGCGTATCGAGGACATGCGCAGCGCGGCGGAAGTGGCGCGCGGCCGTCATATCGCGCCAAGCGTGGAAGCGTGGGTCGTGCCGGGTTCGCATGAAGTGCGTGCGCAGGCGGAAGCGGAAGGGCTCGACCGCATCTTCATGGAAGCGGGTTTTCAGTGGCGCTATCCCGGCTGTTCGATGTGTCTTGCGACCAACGGCGATATTGCCGAACCCGGCCAGCGCTGCGCTTCGACATCCAACCGGAATTTCGTGGGCCGTCAGGGACCCGGCGTGCGCACGCATCTGATGAGCCCGGCGATGGCGGCCGCCGCGGCGGTGACCGGACGTCTCACCGATGTCCGCCGTCTCCTGGGAGTGTGAACATGGAACGACTGGAGTACCTCGATGCAGTCGCGGCGCCGATCGTCGCGATCAACTGCGATACCGACCAGATTCTGCCCGCGCGCTATCTGCAAAAACCCCGCTCCGACGACTTCGGCCAGTTCCTGTTTCGTGCGCTGCGCTTCGATGCAAATGGCGCGGAACGTCCCGACTTCCTGCTCAACCAGGCACCTTTGCGGGAGTCGCGCATCGTCGTGGCCAACCATAACTTCGGTTGCGGTTCGTCGCGCGAGCATGCGGTCTGGGCGCTCTATGACTACGGCATCCGCGCGGCGATTGCACCGAGCTTCGGCGACATCTTTTTCATCAACTGCCTGAAGAACGGACTGCTGCCGATCGTGTTGCCCGAGGCCGTGGTGCTGCCGCTGCTCGATATGTTGTCGGAGAGTCCGGGCAGCCGTATCGCCATCGACTTGCCCGCGCAGACCGTCACCTTGCCCGACGGGTCCTCGCACGCGTTCGAGCTGGAGCCCTTCGCCAAGGATTGCCTGTTGCGCGGCATGGACGAGATCGACTACACGCTTTCGCATCTGGACCGCATCGTGGCATTCGAGCGCGACCGTGCCGAAACCTTTTGACGGCGCGCACACGGCGCGCTGTTTCCAATAACGACCAAGGAGATTACAGATGAAGATTGCAGTCATGCCCGGCGATGGTATTGGCCCCGAAGTTGTCGCGGAGGCGCTCAAGGTGCTGCGAATCGTGGCGCCGCACGCCGAGACGCAGGAGGCTGCCATCGGCGATGCCGGCATTCAGGCGCACGGCGTGCCGCTGCCGCCGCCCACGCTCGAAGTGGCGCGCAAGGCCGACGCGATTCTCTTCGGCGCGGTAGGCGTGGCCGACGAAGCCGATATCCCGCGCGAGGAGCGTCCCGGCACCGGGTTATTGCAATTGCGCGAGGCACTGACGCTCTATGCCAACTTTCGCCCGGCCTTCATGTTCCCGGAGCTGATCGGCGCTTCGACGTTGCGTCCGGAAGTGGTGGATGGACTCGACATCGTGATCGTGCGCGAGCTGAACGGCGACGCCTACTTCGGCCAGCCGCGCGGCTTCGAGACCAATCAGGCGGGCGAGCGTGTGGGGTTCAACACCATGCGTTACTCGGAGTCGGAAGTGGAGCGCGTCGCGCATGCCGCCTTCAAGGCCGCGCAGCGCCGTCATCACAAGCTCTGCTCGGTGGACAAGGCCAACGTGCTGGAAGCAAGTCAGCTGTGGCGCGAGGTCGTCACGCGCGTCGGGCGGGAATACCCGGACGTCGAACTGAGCCATCTCTTCGTGGACGCCGCCGCGATGATGCTGATGCGGCGCCCCAAGCAATTCGATGTGATCGTCACGGGCAATCTCTTCGGCGATATTCTGTCGGACGCGGCCGCCATGCTGACCGGCTCGATCGGCATGTTGCCTTCGGCCTCGCTCGGCTATAACCGCAAGGGCTTGTACGAGCCGGTCCACGGGTCGGCGCCGGATATTGCCGGAAAGGACATGGCCAATCCGCTTGCCGCCATTCTGTCGTGCGCGATGATGCTGCGCGAGAGCTTCGAAATGGAAGACGACGCGCGCCGGGTCGAGCAGGCCGTGCGCACGGTGCTCGCGGCCGGTTACCGGACCGCGGATATCCAGCAGGAAGGCACGCAGCGCGTCGGCACCCGCGACATGGGCGATGCCGTGGTCGAGGCGCTGCGCAAACAGGCGGCCTAAGAAGATCGCGTTGCGCGGACCGGCTCCGCTATGTCGATAATCAGCAGTCGCGGGAGATGCCAGGATATTCATAAGCCGGTCCGCAATTGACACTCTGTCGTCCCTGAAGTACCTAAAAATCCCTAAAAAGGGAGGAGACAACCATGAAGCTGAAACTCGCCATCGCGCTGTGTGCCGCGTTCGCGCTCGCCTGCGGTTCCTTGACGGCCGCAGCCAAGGATGTGCCTGAGAAGCCCGAACTGCACATCGCGGCGGCTTCGGTGGGCATCACCTACCTGCCCATGCTCGTCGCCAAACAGCGCGGCTATTTCAAGGACGAAGGGCTCGACGTGACCATCGCCGCATTCTCCGGCGGATCGAAGACACTGGAAGCGCTGCTCGGCGGCAGCTCCGACATGGTGGCGGGCGCGTATTCGAACACCATCACCATGGCCACCAAGGGACAGCATCTCGTGGTGGTCGCGGCGCAAGTCATCTGTCCGGGATGGATCTTCGGGGTGTCGCAGAAACGCGAGGGCGAAGTGAAATCGGCCAAGGACCTGAAGGGCATGCGAATCGGCGTGAGCGCGCCGGGTTCCAGCACGCACATGGCACTCAATTTCATTCTGCACAAGGCGGGGCTGCAGTCTTCCGATGTGTCGATCATCGGCGTGGGACAAGCGGCCGGCGCGGTGGCGGCCGTGCGGGCCGGGCAGATCGATGCGCTGATCGTCAACGACCCGAGCGCCACTATCCTCATGAAGGATGGCAGCCTCAAGCCGCTGGAGAACATGCGCACGGCTGAAGGGAACGTCAAGGTGTTCGGTTCCGATTACCCCGAGTCGAGCCTCTTCGCGACGCAGGAGTTCATCGGCAAGAATCCCAAGACGGTGCAGGCCGTCGCCAATGCGATCGTGCGCGCCGAGAAGTGGATCGCCAAGGCGACGCCGCAGGAAGTCGCCGACAACGTGCCCCCGCAATATATCGGCGAGAACAAGGCGCTCTATGCGGAGGCCTTCACGAACAGCCGCCGTTGCATTGCGCAGAACGGCGAGATCACGCCGAAGGGCGCGCAGACGGTGCGCGAGGTGCTGGCGGCATTCGACCCTGCAGTGGCATCGGCGAAGATCGATCTTGCATCGACGTATGACAACCGGTTCGTCAGGAAAGCGGCGGAGATCCAGCCATGAGCACGGCAACGTATGGAATCCAGGGCACCCCGAGCGTCCCCCTCGACAGCGAAAAAACCGAAGTGCGCGAAGCCCTGCGTTTCGACAATGTGACCTGCACCTTCGCCGGCAACGGCAAGAGGGCGCAGACCTACACCGCCGTCTCGGAGGCCACGTTGTCGATCGGCGACGGCGAGTTCGTGTCGATCGTCGGTCCCACGGGCTGCGGCAAATCCACCTTGCTCAACGTTGCTGCCGGGCTTACGCGGCCCTCGTCGGGCAGCATCAGCGTCTTCGACAAGAAGCTGACGCAGGGCTTGAATACGCAGGCGGCCTATCTTTTTCAGGTCGATGCGCTCATGCCCTGGAAGACGACCGAAGACAACATCGCGATGGGTCTGATCTTTCGGGGAACGCCGCGCGAACAGGCGCTCAGCGTGGCGCGCGGCTGGCTCGATCGCGTGGGACTTCAAGGACACGGCAAGAAGTATCCGCATCAGTTGTCCGGCGGCATGCGCAAGCGTGCCGGTCTCGCGCAGGCGCTCGCGCTCAACCCTCGCATCATTCTGATGGACGAGCCGTTCAGCGCGCTGGATATCCAGACGCGGCACCTGATGGAAAACGAGTTGCTGCAACTGTGGTCGCACGACCGCAAGTCCGTGATGTTCGTGACGCACGATCTGGAGGAGGCCATCTCGTTGTCGGACCGCGTCATCGTGCTCTCGGCCGGGCCTGGAACGCGGCCTATCGCCGAGTTCAAGATCGACCTCGAACGTCCACGCGAGATGTCGGAAATCCGCATGACGCAGCGTTTCCTGCAACTGCACACCCAGATCTGGGACGTGCTCAGAGGCGAGGTTTTGAAAAGCTATGCGCGCAATCGAGTTTGACTCAAACAATCGCTTCACCGTCCTGGTCACGCGGCTTTTGATCCTGTTCGGTGTCTTGTTCCTGTGGTGGCTCGGCACGCATCAGAAGTGGCTGTCGCCGTTCTTCTTCGGCGATCCGCTCGGCGTGGCGGTGCGTATCGTCGACTGGTTCGTGACGGGCTCGATCTACCGTCATCTGTACACGACGCTCGTCGAAACCATGCTGGCGTTCGTGATCGGCACGGTCCTCGGGTTGGCATGCGGCCTGTGGCTTGCGCTCAGCCCGTTCCTCGCCACGGTCTTCGATCCGTTCATCAAGGCGATGAACTCGATGCCGCGCCTGATCTTCGCGCCGATCTTCGCGCTCTGGTTCGGACTCGGCATCTGGTCCAAGGTGGCGCTGGGCGTGACGCTCGTCTTCTTCGTCGTGTTCTTCAACGTCTTTCAGGGCGTGCGCGAGGTCAGCCCGACGGTGTTGTCCAACACGCGGATGCTGGGCGCCAACTCACGTCAATTGTTGCGGCATGTGTACTTGCCATCGGCGACGAGCTGGGTCTTTTCCAGCCTGCATAACGCAATCGGCATCGCCTTCGTGTGCAGCGTGGTGGGCGAATATCTCGGCTCGGAAAAGGGCGTGGGTTACCTGATCCTGCTGGCCGAAGGCGTATTCGATATCAACTCGGTGATCGCCGGCATTCTGGTGCTGACCGTGTTCGCCTTGATACTCGATACCGCCGTGTCGATGGTCGAGGATCATTTGCTGCGCTGGCGTCCTGTCGCCGGACAGACGGTGGCCACGAGCGCTTAAACCCCCGGCGCAATCGAAGATCACTAGAGGAGACCGTTTTGCAGACCAATGCAATCGATTTGAGGGGCCGCGTTGCCGTGGTGACGGGCGGCGCGCAGGGGATCGGCTTCGCGGTCGGCCGCAGGCTGCTTGCTTCCGGCGCGCGGCTTGCCATCTGGGATATCAACCCCGCCGGCATGGACGAGGCGCGCGAGCAACTGGGCGAGCACGATGTCCACTTCGAGCGTGTCGACATTGCCGATTACGCCAGCGTGCAGGCCGCCGTGGCGGGCACGCTGAAGGCCGCGGGGCGCATCGATATTCTCATCAACAACGCGGCTATCGTGGGCCCGAACGCCACGCTGATCGAGTATCCGATCGATATTTGGAAGCAGGTGCTGGTTATCGATGTCAACGGCACTTTCCACTGCTGCCGTGCCGTGGCCCCGGTGATGATCGACCAGAACTATGGGCGCATCGTCAATCTGTCCTCGGTCGCCGGCAAGGAAGGCAATCCGAATGCGGCCGCGTATAGCTCGGCGAAGGCGGCCGTCATCGCCATGACCAAGTCGCTCGGCAAGGAACTGGCAAGCCACGATATCGCGGTGAACTGCGTGACACCCGCCGTGGCGCGAACGCCCGGCGCGATGGAGCAATCGCCCGAGCATATCCGCTACATGCTCGGCAAGATTCCGCGCGGCCGTTTTCTCGAACTCGACGAAGCCGCCGCGATGATCGCGTGGCTCGCCAGCGAGGAAAACTCATTCACCACCGGAGCGGTTTTCGATCTGTCCGGCGGTCGGGCCACTTACTAGCAACGTCAGCCTGGGAAGAGGGAGACATCATCGTGAGAACGCTCAGGCGCCTGTCGTTGCCAGCGCTCGCCATCTGTGCGGCACTGGTCAGCCAGTCGGCGAGCAGCGCCGCTCCCGTGCCGGAAAAGCCCAGGCTTCATCTGGCCGCGGCGGGCGTGGGCTTTCCGTATCTGCCGTTCGTCATTGCGGATAGCCGCGGATACTTCAAACAGGCCGGGCTGGAAGTCGAAATCGGCGTCTTCAGCGGCGGCGCGAAAGCGCTTCAGGCGATGATGGGCGGCAGCGCCGATATCGTCGCGGGCGCGTATTCGAACACCATCACGATGGCCGCGAAAGGCCAGAAGCTCGTGTCGTTCGTCACGCTGGCTTCGTGCCCCGGCTGGGTGTTCGGCGTGACGCGAGCGAGTCACGCCAAGGTCAAGACATACGCCGATCTGAAGGGCATGCGCATCGGCGTGAGTTCGCCGGGGTCGAGCTTTCATATGGGCGCGAACTATCTGCTGAACAAGGCGGGCGTGAAACCGGGCGATGTTTCGATCATCGGCGTGGGCTCGTCGGCAGGCGCGATTGCCGCCGCGCGCAGCGGGCAGATCGACGCCTTGATGAGCAACGACCCGGTCGCAACCGTGCTACAGACGAGTGGCGATCTCTTTCCGCTTGCCGTGATGCGCGACCCGGCCGGCACCCGAGCAACGCTTGGCGGCGATTATCCGGAAGCCTCCATCTACACCACGCGGGAGTTCGCGGCCAAATATCCCAACACGGTGCAGGCGGTGACCAATGCGATTCTGGAAGCCGAACGCTGGATGGCGCAGGCGACGCCCGAACAAGTCGCCGCCGCCGTGCCGGCGCAATACGCTTTAGCCGACAAGGATGTCTTCGCGCAAGCCTACGCCAACATGCATGACTGCATTTCGCGCGATGGCCTGATGACCGATGCGGCGGCCCACACCGTGCACGACGTGCTGGCCGCGTTCGATCCCGACATCGGCAAAGCGTCCATCGATCTGAAGGCGACTTACGACAATCGTTTCGTCGAGCATGCCGACAAGCGCTGAAGGGAGGACGACAGCGATGGAAAGCCCAATACAAATCCTGGCGGAAGGCTTGAAGTTCCCGGAAGGGCCGGTGGCGATGCCCGACGGCTCCGTGGTGCTCGTCGAGATCGAGCGGGAGACCATCAGCCGCGTTTCGCCCGACGGTAGAGTGAGCGTGCTGGCGGCGGTGGACGGCGGCCCCAACGGTCTGGCGCTTGGGCCGGATGGCGCCTTCTACATCTGCAATAACGGCGGTTTTCTGTTTCGTACCGTTGCCGGACTGAATCGCACGAAACCGGGCGTGCATCCGCGTTATACGAGCGGGCGTATCGAGCGCTTCGACCCGCAGTCGGGCTCGCTCACGACGCTGTATGACCACTGCGGCGATCATTCGCTGTGCGGTCCGAACGACATCGTGTTCGACCACGACGGCGGCTTCTACTTCACCGACTTCGGAAAGAACCGGCTGCGCGAGCGCGATCACGCGGGCCTCTATTACGCTCGCGCCGATGGTTCGGCCATCGTCGAGGTGGCGTATCCGCTCACCACGGCCAATGGCGTCGGTTTGTCGCCCGACGACAGCATCGTCTATGTGGCGGAGACCGAGACCGCGCGGCTCTGGGCATTCGATCTGGAGGCGCCCGGCCGGGCGCGCAGGCATCCTTATCCGTCGCCGCATGGCGGGCGTCTGGTTTGCGGCTTGCCGGGTTATCAGCGCTTCGACAGCCTGGCGCTGGACGCCGAGGGCAACATTTGCGTGGCCACGCTCGTGACCGGTTGCATCACGGTCGTCGCGCCATCCGGTGAAGTGCTGCGACAGGTGCCGGTACCCGATGGCATGGTGACCAACATCTGCTTCGGCGGCGCCGACATGAAGACGGCCTACGTGACGCTCTCCGGCACGGGCCGCCTGGCCAGGCTGCAATGGCCGCAAGCAGGATTGAAGCTGGCTTATTCGTGATTGACCGATTGCCGGCGCCTAATGGTGTGCCGCATCCTGACTTGCAAGCAGATGCTTGAGAAACAGTTGCACCGGCACGGGAAGCGACTCGGCTTCGCGTACGCAGATTTTCCAGTGGCGCTCCGCCCAGGCTTCATCCAGATGCACGGCGATCAGCGGCGCGGAACTGACGTACCGTTCGGCGTGATGCTCCGGCACGAGCCCGATGCCAAGCCGTGCTTCCACCATGCTGCGCACCGGTTCGAAACCGTTGACGCGAATCGACAGCTTGAGCGGGTGATCGAGATCCGCCGCCGCGCGCAGCACCAACGAATTCAGATAGCTGCCCACTTGCGGCCCCACGAGCGGATACTCGGCGACTTCGCGGAACGTGACCCGTTCGGCGCGGCCGAGCGGATGATCGGGCGGCATGATGACCACCAGCCGGTCGCTGCGATAAGGGAAGACCTGCAGGCCGGTGGTAACCGTCGTGCCGCCGAACACGCCGATATCCGCCGCGTTTTCCGCCACGGCGCGGACCACTGCGGGGCTCAGGCTTTCCTGAAGATCGATGCGCAGCCCGGGGTGCATCTCCAGAAAAACGCGTATGTCGTTGGCGATGTACTGAACGATGGTCGAAAGGCTCGCATGTAAGCGAATCTGACCGCGCACGCCTTCGGCGTGGTCCAGTAACTCGCTCTCCATTTGGGCGATGTCTCGCAACAGCACGCGGGCGTGCTGCAGGAGTGCCGCAGCGGCGGTCGTCAGTTCGAGTCCCTTGTTGCTGCGCACGAAGAGCGCGTTCTTGAGCGTGTCTTCAAGATGGGACATGCGCTTGCTGAGCGCGGAAGGCGCAATGTTTTCCGCTTCCGCCGCGCGGGCAATGCTGCCGTGCTCGCACACGGCGATGAACAGTTTCAACGATTGCAGGTCGAATCGCATCGAGTCTCCGGGGTGCGGTCTTTTCGCCGCAGCGCTGCTTCCGAAGAGAAAGTATGCATCGGGTCTGGGGTGAGCGCAAAGGTTTAGGCGTCATGCTGCCTCCGGTATGGGCTGCGGAAAGCGCACCTCGTAGCGTTCTCCGCAAGCCTTGAGCGGTGTGTCGAGATCGGCATGCAGATGCACGCCATTCTTCAGTTGCTCGGCCCGCCTTGCCATTGCGCGCTCGCCGGGAAGGCGCACGGGGTCGTTGATCGTGCGAGGCGGGTTGGTGCGGCAGGCGTCGCCGAGCCAATCCATCTGCCTCTGGAATGCTTCGATACCGCCGAATGCTGCCGGATCGTGCAGCGACATGAACACGGTCGCGCCCCAGCCTTCGTGTGGATCGGCGCGGCCAAAGCCGGCCAGTCCGCCTGTCAGCGCCTCGATCATCAACGCCATGCCGAATCCCTTGTGACCGGCGGCCAGTCCACCGAGCGGCAGGATCGATCCGGGTGGATCGGCAAACAGCACGCCGGGATCATGCGTCGCGTTACCTTGTGCATCCATCATCCAGGGTTCGTCGAACGATTGGCCGTTCTGATGGCGGCGCGCGCTCATCGCGTTGGTCGTCACGGAGGACGAGATGTCGATCAGCATCGGAGTCGTCGATGTCGGTATGCCGAGCGCGATCGGGTTCGGCGTGAACAAGGCCCGCGTGCCGCCGAACGGCGCGACGCTTTGCACGCTCGGATCGGAGCTCGCCAGCATCATCACCAGGTTCATTTCGGTGGCGCGCAGGAGATACGCGGCAAGACATGCAATGTGATGACTGCGCCGGATCACGAGCGTGGCGGCGCCGAGTTCGCGGGCGCGCGGGGCAAGGACGTCGATGCCGGCATGCACGAGCGCGGGTCCGGGCAGACGCCGTCCGTCCCACAGCAACGCGGCAGGACGATCAGAGATGACTGCGGGCGCGCCGTCGCGTGTCATGGCGCCTTGTTCGAGCTGCTTCACGTAGCCTGGCAACAGCGCGAGTCCGTGCGTGTCGTGTCCCATCAAGTCGCCATCGACGAGAGTGCGTGCCACGTCCCGCGCATGAGCGCTCGCGAGCCCCGCCCGGCAAAGCACTTCCATTGCATATTCAAAGAGCGCGTTCGCGTCGTAGCGGGTCGTTCTCATCGACATCTCTCCCTTGGTGGTGTCATGCGTCGAGCGGTACGTGAGGCACGATAGTCGATCGATGCGACCCTGAGAAGACGTTGATTCAACGATCAAGTATTGTGCGCTAAAGGGCGGCTACCCTAGACTGGCTTCGTCGATGTAGCGATAGGAGACTAGAGCCGTGAGCAACGAATACATCACCGGCAAGGTGAAAGCCATCATCGGCGCCGAGACCGAGTGGGCCACGTCGACGCATGCCGTCGAAGCAAGCGAAGTGCGCCGCTTCCATCATGCAACCATGGATGACGCGCGTCGTTACTGGGACGAAGACTGGGCCGCGACAAGTCGTTATGGCGCACTGGTCGCGCCGCCGGGTTTTCCGGTGCATGCCTTTCGCAGACCGCCGTCATCGCCCGACCCGCTGGATGACATGAACAAGCCTGACTACGATGGCCTGAGCCGCAGTTTCAGCGGCCTGCCGGCCGTCGAAGTGGAGTTGCCACGCGATCTGAACGGCGGCTACGAATACGAGCTCTACCGTTATGCGCGCGTCGGCGAGAAGGTGCTGCGTCAGGCGCGCTACAAGGACATCGTGCAGCGCGACGGCAAAAGCGGACCGATGGTGCTCGTCATCATCGAAGAGACCTACGTGAACGAGAAGGGCGAGAAGCTTTTGAAGGTCACGAACACCCAGATCATGCGCTAGGCGAGGGTCATCATGGCTGCACTGTATTTTGAGGATGTCGAAACAGGCATGGAGATCCCGGCGCTCGTCAAGGGACCGATGACCACGGCGCATATCGTGCGCTGGTCGGCATCCATGGAGAACTGGCATCGCATTCATTACGACTGGCGCTTCGCCACGCAACACGACAAGTTACCCGACGTAATGGTCAACGGCTCGTGGAAACAGCACATCATGCTGCAACTGCTGACGGACTGGGCCGGTGAAAGCGGCTGGGCATGGAAGCTCCAGTTCCAGTTTCGCGGCATGAACGTGCCGGGCGATCTGCTCACGGCGTGGGGCCGCGTGACCGGAACCGAACGGCGCGGCGGCTTCGGTCTCGCGCATCTGGAAATCGGCTTGCGTAATCAGGAAGGCAGGGAAAGCACGCCCGGCAGAGCAACGGTCGTTCTGCCCTTGCGCAACGGCGCGCCCGTGCCTTATCCCTTCGATCCAGCCGTTCTCGAAGAGGCCGCATGAGCGCCGCTGATTTCGTATCCCCAGCGCGCGTGGTCGCCGCGCCGCTCGCCGGCGTGCGCGTGATCGAATGGAGCGACGCCATGCCCGCCGCTTTCTGTGCGCGCGTGCTGCGCGACCTCGGCGCGCAGGTGCTCAAGCTGGAGCCGCCCGGTACTGGCGATACGCTGCGTCGAACCGGCCCGTTCGCACCCAATGCTCCTTATGGTGAAGATGCCGCGCTCTTCGCGTATCTGAATCACGGCAAGGAAAGCGCCACGCTCGATCCGTCGCATCGTCAAGGAGCTGCGTTGCTGCGGCGTCTTGTGGAATCCGCCGATCTGCTGATTACGTCCAATACAAGCCGCCTTGCGGAACTGCAACTCGACGGCGATACGCTCAGGCACATTCAGCCCGCGCTCGTCACGCTTTCCGTCACGCCCTGGGCTACGCATGCGGGACCCGACGCGCCGTTCGCGTACACCGACTTCACCCTCACGCATCACGCGGGCTATGCATTTCATCAGGCGCGCCCCGTTCACGCACCCGATCAGCAAGCGCCCGTCGCCTGTGCCGACCGCGAAGTGGCGCTGGCCACGGGTGCGGCCGCCGCGAACGCCGCGCTCTGGGGCTTGCTCGAAGCGCAGATGAATGGCGAGGGACGCAGTATCGAATGCGCGGAGCTGGATGTGATCGCGCATCTGCTGATCGAGCCCGTCGCCGATCATGGGCGCGGCGAACGCAGCTTCAGCCGGCTGCGCGAGGAACTGCAGGGCACCGAGGTCGCGGGCGGGCTGATCTGGCTGTTGCCGTGCAAGGACGGCTTCGTGATGATTTCGCCGCGCGAACAACATCAATGGGAACGCTGGGTCGAATTGCTCGGAAACCCGGCGTGGTCGCGCGATGAGACGCTGTGCGGCGAACGCACGGCGCGCAACGAAAACTGGATGATCCTGCAAGACGAGATGTCGAAGTGGACGCGCGAGCATAGCCGCGCCGACGTCTTCGAGCGCGCGCAGGCGGCGCGCGTGGCGTGTTTTCCGGTGAGCGGTGCGCGCGATCTTCTGGATAACGCGCAGCTGAATGCGCGCGGGTTTTTCGATCGCTGGCAGTGCGCGGGCGGCACGCCACTGTCGATGCCCGGCCTGCCGTTTGCCATGCGCACGACTTCGGGCGCAGAGTTGCCACGCGCGCGCGATGTCGTATCGCCCGCACTTGGCTCCGCTAACCGCGCGGTGTTCGAAGAGCGCCTCGGACTGTCGCCGGATGAAGTCGAAAGCTTGCGCCGGCATGGAGTCGTGTGATGACACAGAAAGCATTGGCGGGCTTGCGCGTCGTCGATTTCAGCTGGGTGCTGGCCGGACCCATGACTACCAAGATGCTCGCGGGCATGGGCGCGGAGATCATCAAGATCGAATCCGCGACGCGGCCCGAACATACGCAGCGTCCGCCCTGGTGGGCAGTGGTGAACGCCGGCAAGAAGAGCTGCACGATCAATCTGAGCCGGCCGCAAGGTCCGGAACTGATCCGGCGTCTGATCGCGCAGAGCGATATGGTCGTCGAAAACTTCTCCAACGGCGTGCTGGCGAAGTTGGCCTCGATTACGCGACGCTTGCGCAGATTCGCCCCGATCTGATTTTCGTGTCCGCGTCGGGCACGGGTCGCGAAGGCCCGCAGCGCGATGCGCTTGCCTACGGCTCGTTATTGCAGGCGTACAGCGGTCGCGCCAGCGTGGTGGGCACGCCGAACGAGCGCGTGGAGGCCATGGGAATTCTGCCTGCGTGGACCGATCCGATCACTGCGCTCTGGGAAAGCTGCGCGGTGCTTGCGGCCATCCGGCACCGGCGCGTGAGCGGCGAGGGCGCGTACATCGATCTGTCGATGCTAGAAAGCACCGTCGCGCTATTGCCCGAACAGCTGTTTCGCGAGGCGCTCGGCAGCAAGACGCCAACGGCCACGGGCGCGCGCGAATGGGACGCCGCACCATCCGGATGCTTCCGCTGCTCAGGCGACGACGCCTGGCTCGCCGTTTCCATTGGCAACGACCGGCAATGGCGAGCGCTCTGCGACGCCATGCGCAAGCCCGAACTTGCTACCGATCCCCGCTTCTCCGATGCGTTCGGCCGCGCCGCGCATCGCGCAGCGGCGGACAATTTACTGGCAGAGTGGCTGCGCGACCAGACGCCCGCGCAAGCACTTGATGCGCTGCAGTCGCGTGGCGTGCCGGCCGCGCGTTCGAGACACATTGGCGTGGTGATGGAAGACCCGTATTTCGCCGATGGCGGCCTCTTCCCGCTGCTCGCGGACGGCTCACGCAGCATTGCGCTTCCGTGGCGCGATAACGCCGGCTTTCGCGGCGATTTCACGCCGCCGCCGCGCCTCGGCGAACACAACGACTACGTGTTCGGTGAGCTGCTCGGCCTCGATGCGCACGAAATTGAAACCTTGACCGAAGCGGGCGTGCTGCGTTGATGACGAGCGCGTTCGTGCAAAGACTCATTTTTGAAGGAGCAGGACCCATGAAAGAAAAAGTGATGGTTTGCGAAGTCGGGCCGCGTGACGGTCTGCAAATGGCTCACGAGATCATGCCGACCGAGCAGAAAACGCGCTGGATCGCGGCAATCGCGCAAGCGGGTATCGGCGAAATAGAGGTCGGCAGTTTCGTTCCGCCAAAGCTCGTGCCGCAAATGGCGGACACCGAGGCAATCGTCAAGGCGGCGCTGCTACAACCCGGCTTGCGCGTGATGGCACTCGTGCCCAACCTGCGCGGTGCGCAGGCGGCATATGCGGCGGGTGCACATGGCGTCGGCATACCGGTTTCGGTGAGCGAGGGACACAGCCGCTCGAACACGCGCAAGGGCACCATGGAGCAGGTAGACGAAGTACGGCGAATCGTCGAATGGGTGCGCGAGCAGGAGCGGCCAATGGCGATCGAGCCGGGTTGCGCGACGGCCTTCGGCTGCGCCATCGACGGCGAGATTCCCTTGCAAAAGGTAATCGAAACGGCCGTCGCGCTAGCCGAAGCAGGCGTCGATGCCGTCGCGCTCGCAGATACCGTCGGCTACGGCAATCCCGTTCAGGTACGCAAGATGGTCAAGGCCGTGCGCGCGGAGATCGGCGACAAGCTGACCAAACTGCATCTGCACGACACGATGGGACTCGGCCTCGCCAATGCGCTGGCGGGGCTCGAAGAAGGCATCCGTTCCTTCGATTCCGCGCTCGCGGGCCTTGGCGGCTGTCCGTTCGCGCCGGGCGCGTCGGGCAACATCGTCACGGAAGACCTCGTCTTCATGCTGGAAAGCATGGGCTTCGATACTGGAATAGACCTGGAACGGCTGATCGCCGCGCGCGAACTGCTGCACGAAGGGCTGCCTGGCGAGCCGATGTACGGGCAGGTGCCAAAGGCCGGCATTCCCAAGACTTTCCGCCGGACGGCTGGACTTCATGCATAGACGGAGCGTGTTCGACCGCGGTACTGGCATGACCCGATTGTGAGCATCCACGCGTTTGATTATCTTGTGGTTCACTGTGCCCCGTCCGGCGCTTTTGCGCTGGCAGCTTCGCATGGGACCAGGACGGGCGCTTCGGCGCTCGTCCTGGGTCGACAGGAGACCGAGGTGCAATCGAACCCGCATGATGCCGCCAGCGCGCCGCCCGACGCGCCCGGCGATTACCTGACACGCGCTGAAACGCTCGCGCTGCTGCAGATCAAGCTGCAAACGTTGTACGCCTACGTCAGCCGCGGCTTGATTCGCAGCGTGCCGCAAGGCGACAAGGGGCGCCGGCTTTATGCGCGCCAGGATGTCGAACGCATGAAATCGCGCGCCGATGCCCGCAGTGGCCACGCGCCCGTCGCCGCGGCCGCCATGCGCTGGGGCGAGCCGATCATATCGAGCACGCTCACCGAAATCACGGCCGAAGGTCCGCGTTATCGCGGCGTCGCGGCGCTCGAACTCGCGCGCAAGGGAAAGACCTTCGAACAGGTCGTGAAAGCGCTCTGGAATCCACGCGACGACGTGATCCTTTCGTGGCAGCCGTGCGGTCGCACGTTACGTTTCGCCGATGCCTGGTCGCGCACGGCGGGTCTCCAGCCACGTCGAGAACTCGTGCGCTTCTTCGCCGATATTGCAATGCGCTTCGGCGGCGAGCATCTGCGCGCGTTGCAGGCCGGCGACGCGCAGTTCATCGAATGCAGCCGCATGATCGCAACGATGGCGCATTGCCTTGCGCATTTGCGACGCGCAACGCCGGGCGCTGCGGCGGGCGTCACGCGCAAACGCGCGGACGGTCTCGCCGCGACGCTGTTGACCGTGCTCGGTGGTTCGGCGTCTGCCGCGCATCGTGCCGCGCTCGACGCCGCGCTCGTGCTGTGCGCGGATCACGAACTCGCGCAGGCGACCTTCGTGGCGCGTATCGCGGCGTCGGCGGGAGCGGATATCGGCGAATGCGTGGCGGCGGCCATCCTCACGCAGACGGGGCTCACGTCCGCGCGATCGTACGAAGCCACCGAGGACCTGCTGCGCGCATGCCGCACGGTTGCAGAAGCGCAACGGCTCTTCACGGAGCACTATGCGGCACACCGGAATCTGCCGGGCTTCAATCATCCCTTGTATCCGGATGGCGACCCGCGCGCGAGCTACCTGATCGATCTCGCGCGGCGGCTCGAAGGGCGGCACGCCGCGGTCGATCCGCTCTTCGCGGCACTCAAGATCGCAGCGGGCTACGGCTGTCTGCCGAGCCTGGAAGTTGGGCTGACCATGCTAACCGTGGCATTGGGGCTGCCGCCGCGCAGCGCGTTTTGCCTGTTCATCATCGGACGGTCGGCGGGGTGGGTGGCGCATATCATCGAGCAGCGCGAATCCGGCGCTTTGATACGTCCACGCGCGGACTACCTCAAGGCGAACGCCCCGCAGAACGATTCGGACGAGACGCGCTTGCTGACGTCGATCCTGCCGCCCTGAATCTCCGCATCGCACGACATGACGCCGACGGCCCTTCGCGAGGGCCGTTTTTCTTGGGCGCCGCGATCAAGTTGATTCAACGATCAAGTATTGTGGGCCGCTCCATGCGTCACTAGACTGGGCTAATCGAAAGGAGACAGCGGCCCGGACAAGCTAGCGACAGACAATGCGAACCAAGCCAGCAATTCCACACCGTCCTCATCGAATAGTTAGTATCCCCGATATTCACGACCGGTACGATGCGCTTTAGGCATTCAGCCGGCTGCACAGGAGGAGAAGAGGATGAACACCCCGAACAGGGCCATCGGCGCCGATGTCGCCGGGTCGCTCGACAGCGCGGATTATCCGGCGCGCGTCATCACGGCAGGCGGCGTGACCGCACGCTTCGACCGGTTGCCAATGACCGCCACGCTGTGGAAGCTCCTCACCCTCGTCGCACTCGGCGGCTTCTTCGAACTCTACGATGTGTACTTCGCGGGCTATATCGCGCCGGGCTTGTTCCGCTCGGGCATCCTCACGGCGACCACGCCCACTTTCTTCGCGATGAACGGTCTCGCCGGCTTTCTGGCGTCGCTGTTCATCGGGCTTTTCATTGGCACGATCTGCTTCGGCAGTCTCGCTGACCGATTCGGCCGGCGCCGCGTCTTCGCCGCATCCATGCTGTGGTATTGCATTGCGACGGTCTTCATCGCGTTTCAGGATACGGCGCTAGGACTGAACGTGTGGCGTGTGATTTGCGGCATCGGCGTCGGCGTGCAGTACGTGACGATCGATTCCTACGTCTCCGAATTGACGCCGCGACACGCACGCGGCATGGCGTTCGGGCTTGTATATGGCGTGGCGCAGATTTGCGCGCCGCTGATCGCGTTCCTTGCGTGGGTGCTGGTGCCGATTTCCCCGCTGGGTTTCGAGGGCTGGCGCTGGGTGATCGCGCTCGGATCGGTGGGCGCGCTGCTCGTGTGGTATCTGCAATTGCGTCTGCCGGAATCGCCGCGCTGGCTCGTGCAGAAAGGTCGCCTCGACGAGGCTGAACGCGTCATGCAGATGATCGAAACCCGCGTTCGCCGTGACTACGGCAAGGACCTGCCGCCACCGGCCGACGCGCCCGAAGCCGAGGAGCAGGAAGGCACGTTGCGCGAGGCATTCAGCCCGCGCTATCGCAGCCGCACGCTGATGCTCGTGGTCGTGAACTTCTCTCAAACGATTGGTTACTACGGCTTCCTCAGCTGGATTCCGACGCTGCTCATCGCCAAGGGCATCATGGTGACGCGCAGCCTCGAATACACTTTCCTGATCGTGCTGCTTTATCCAATCGCACCATTCATCGTCATGCTGGTGGCTGACCGCTTCGAGCGCAAATGGCAGCTCGTGTGCAGTGCGATCTCGGTGGCCGTGATCGGCGTGATCTTCTCGATGCTCAAGGCGCCGGGCTGGCTCATCGCGGTGGGGATCGTGCAGACGCTCGTGGTCAATTGGCTGTCGACTATCGTGCATACCTACCAGGCCGAGTTGTTCCCGACGCGCATGCGAGCGGGCGCGGTGGGCTTCGTGTATTCGTGGAGCCGGCTGTCGTCGATCTTCGTGGGCTTTTTCATCGCGTTCTTTTTGCGCGAGTTCGGCGTGCCGGGCGTATTCGCCTTCATCTTCGCCGCGATGGCGATCGTCGTCGTGGCGGTGGCGCTCTTCGGGCCGCGCACCACGGGGCTGGCGCTCGACGACATCGCGCGGTGAGTACGCGCATCGACGCCCTTGCGGAGCAGCCAATGGATTCCGTAGACCCGAAGGTCGTATCCGGCACCATCAACGGCAGGCTCGACCGGCTGCCGATGACCCGGCACATGTGGACGCTCTTGATGCTGATCGCAGCGGGCGGTCTCTTCGAACAATACGATATCTATTTCACGGGTTATATCGCGCCGGGTTTGTTCCAGAGCAAGCTGCTGACTTCGACCACTGCATCGTTCTTCGATCTCAACGGTCTTGCAGCCTTTCTCGGGTCGCTGTTCCTCGGGCTGTTCATCGGTACGATCTGTTTCAGCTATATCGCCGATCGCTTCGGGCGGCGGGTGGTCTTTCTCGGCTCGATGATCTGGTATAGCGTCACGACGTTCATTTTGGCGTTTCAGGGCTCGGTGCACGGTCTCGAGATATGGCGGCTGATAGGCGGTATAGGCATCGGCGTCGAGATGATCACGATCGACACCTACATCTCCGAACTCGCGCCCCGCGGTGCGCGCGGCAAAGCATTCGCGTTGTTCTACGGGCTGGCGCAAATCAGCGCGCCGCTCGTGGCCTTTCTAGCGTGGATGTTCGTGCCGACGAGACCGTTCGGCTTCGATGGCTGGCGCTGGGTGATTCTTTTCGGCTCGTTCGGCGCGGTGCTCGTGCTGTTCTTGCGGCGCCGCTTGCCCGAGTCGCCGCGCTGGCTCGCGCAACATGGGCGGCTCGCCGAGGCCGACCGCGTGCTTTCGGTTATCGAAGCGAAGGTGCAAAAGGAGTACGGCCAAGCGTTGCCCGAACCTGAAAAGGCCGTTGGCACGGTACATCCGGAAGGGCGTATCGCCGAAATGTTCGGGCCGGTTTATCGCACGCGCACCATCATGTTGATGATCGTGAACTTCTGCCAGACCATCGGCTATTACGGCTTCGTGAGTTGGATTCCAACGCTTCTGATAGCGAAGGGCATTCTTGTCACGCGAAGTCTCGAATACACGTTTCTCATCGTGTTGACCTATCCGGTCGCGCCGCTTCTCGTCATGCTCGTGATAGACCGCTTCGAGCGCAAATGGCAGCTCGTGTGCAGTGTGATATCCGTGGCGATCATCGGCACGATCTTCGCCATGCTGAACGCGCCGGGCTGGCTCATTATGGTTGGATGCCTGCAGACGCTTGTCGTCAACTGGATGTCCACCATCGTGCATGCCTACCAGTCGGAACTGTTTCCAACCTGGATGCGCGCTCGCGCGGTCGGCTTCGTGTTCTCGTGGAGCCGTTTGAGTTCGATATTCGCAGGCTTCTTCATCGCCTTTTTTCTGCGTGAATTCGGGCAGGCTGGCGTGTTTGCGTTCATCGGCGGTGCAATGGCGATCATCGCCACGACGGTGGCGTGGCTCGGTCCGCGTGTCACCGGCCGCGCGCTGGAGGAGATCGCCCATTGAGCGAGCTGGAATGTGTCGGCAATACGCGCGATGTACTCGGGGAGTCTGCGTACTGGTCGGTCGAAGAACAGGCGCTGTATTGGGTCGACATCCGCAGCCATCTGATTCGCCGCCGCAAATGGGGCGACGACCACACGCAAACCTGGACCATGCCCGAACTCGTAGGCTCGATCGCGCCATGCGCGTCGCGGCTCGGATTAATCGTGGCGCTACGCTCGGCCATCGCGTTCTTCGATCCGGCGAGCGGCGCCATTGAACGTTTCGACGCGCCGCACGCAAGCCAGCCACAAATGCGCTTCAACGATGGCAAGTGCGATAGACAGGGACGATTCTGGGTCGGCTCGATGGATGACATTGGACGCACGCCGGTGGGCGCGCTGTATCGCTTCGAAGCGGGGCGTTATACGCGCGTGATCGAACGCGTAGCCGTGCCCAACAGCCTGTGCTTCTCGCCGGACGGCGGGACGATGTACTTTGCGGACGGCATCGAGCCCGTGATCTGGGCGTTTCCATTCGATATTTCGACGGGCATGCCGGGCGAGCGACGTCTCTTCGCGCGGCTCGACCGCGACACGGGAATTCCCGATGGCGCAACCGTCGATCGTCATGGCTACCTGTGGAGCGCGCAATATGGCGGCGGTGTCGTCAAGCGATACGCGCCCGATGGACGCATCGACCGCGTCGTGCCGATGCCGGTGACGCAGCCAGCAAGCTGCACGTTCGGCGGGCCGGATATGCGTACGCTTTTTGTGACGAGCGGTACGCGTAAGTTGTCCGTGGAAGCGCTCGAGACGCAACCGCTTGCAGGGGCGTTGTTTTGTTTGCGCACCGATATTGAAGGATGCGCTGAAGCAGCATACGTTGGCTGAGCGCGCCTTACAAACTCGAGCCAATCCCACGTCGCCCCCACCCCCTCATCGCGGCACGTCCCCCTTGAGCGTGATCCGCTGCATCACCCGCCGAAACCCGTGATAATCGTTCACCGGATTATGCTGAGCCGCGCGATTGTCCCAGAAAGCAATCGCGTTGTTCGACCAGACGAACCGGCACGTGAACTCCGGTTTCACCTGATGTCGAAACAGGAAGTCGAGCAGCGGCGCGCTTTCGTCGGTGGTCAAGCCGTCGATGCCGACCGTATGCGCAATGTTCACGTAAAGCCCCTTGCGTCCCGTCTCCGGATGCGTGCGCACGACGGGATGCTTCGCCACGAAATCGTCCGGCTTCTTGCCCGCGCCGTCCGTTCGAATGCGATCCTCTCGGGTACGCGACACATCCGCCTTGGCCGACGAACTGATGCCCTTCAGTCCTTCGAGGAGCCGCTTCATGGTGTCGGACAACGCGTCGTACGCAAGCTGCTGGTTCGCGAACAGGGTGTCGCCGCCATAGGGCGGAATCTCGCGCGAGAGCAGCATCGAGCCCATGGGCGGCACGTCGAGATAGGTCGTGTCCGAATGCCAGATGCCGCCGAAATTCACGCGCTCCGTTTCCAGTTTCTTGACTTCGATGATGGTCGGAAAACCTTCGAGGCTCTTCACAAAGGGATATTCGATAGGCTCGCCCATCGCCTCCGCAAAATCCAGGAACTGCCGGGGAGCGAGGTTCTGGTCACGCAGAAAGATGACGAGATGCTCGTTGAGCGCCGCGCGCAAAACGCTCGCTTGTTCGCGCGTCACGCCCCGCGACAGATCGATGCCGGAGATTTCGGCGCCCAGCGCGCCCGCCACTTTGCGAATGTCCATGCGAACTCCTCGTAGCCGGGCGTGTGTCAGTTCGCGCCGAGCAGCATTGTCGAAAGCGAAGGAAAAATACCGATGAGCGCAAGAACGCCCATCATGATGAACACATAAGGCAACGTGCCGAGCACGATCCGTCGCAACGGGACATCGGGCGCGACGCTCTGCACGACAAAGAGGTTGAGTCCCACCGGCGGATGGATGAGCGCCATCTCCATGTTGATGACGACGACCACGCCGAACCAGATCAGATTCCAGTGATACGCCTCCACGACCGGCACGAGCACGGGCATGGTCACGACGATGATCGCGATCGTCTCCATGAAGCAGCCGAGAAAGATCAGCAACACGTTGATGCTCACGAACAGCACCCACGGTTTGACGTGCGCGCCCGCGACGGTTTGCGTGAGCGACGCCGCAACCTGGCTCGTCGTCATCACATAGCCGAACACGATGGCCGATGAAATCACCGCGAGGATCATCACGCTGCTTTGGGCCGCGCTGATCAGGATCTGCCGGAATTTGCTCCACGAAAGCTCCCGGTACACGACGCCCGCAAGCACCAGACTTGCGACGATACCGAGCGACGCCGCTTCCTGAGGCGTTGCAAGCCCGCGATACAGCGAGCCGAGAATGATGAGAATCAACAGAGCGAACGGGCCGACGTCTTTCAATGCGACGACACGTTCGCGCATGCTCGCGAGCGGCCGCGTGCGTCTTTCGCTCTCGCTGCCGCGCGCACGATCGCGCATGGCGAGCAGTATCTGATAGATGCCAAAAGCAGAAGCCATGATCGCGCCGGGGATGAGTGTCGCGACGAACAGTTTGCCGATACTTTGCTCCGCGATCACGCTATACACGATCAACGGTATGCTCGGCGGTAACAGAATGCCGAGTGTGCCGCCGGCCGCGACCGCGCCGCATGCACGCGCTTCGGGAACGCGGTGCCGGCGCATCTCCGACACAGCGAAGCCGCCGATGGCCGCCGCCGTCGCCACGCTCGAACCGGATACGGCCGCCATCACGCCGCATGCAAGCGTCGTCGCGACGGCGAGGCCGCCGGGCACGCCGTCGAGGATCGTCGCCAGCGCCGCATAAAGACGCGCGCCCATGCCCGACGCGGAGACGATCGCGCCCATGAACATGAACATCGGCACGGAAGTCAGCGTGAAGGTGGCAACCGATCCCCAGTACGTGCTCGGTACGAGACTCAGTGCATCCCATCCGCCGCCCGTGACGAACAGCGAGGCGAGGGCGACAAACAGCAACGCGAACGCAATGGGCACGCCCATCGACAACACCGCGAGCAAGCCGCCGAACATCCCCGCACCGATGACGAGCTGATTCATTCTTCTCTCCCGAGCAGCATGTCGTCGATGGCGACTTCACGGCCTGCCGGTTCGCGTGCGAATACGATGGTCAGCAAGCGTACGATCTGCGCGATGCACAAAAGCAGCATGCCCGCGAAGAAGCCCGAATAAGGAATCCACAGCGAGAGCGAGAACATGCCCCACGAACGTTCACCGCTCGTGTACGCCTCCCACCAGAAGTCGAATGCGAGGCATGCGAGCGCGAACGCGACCGCCGTGACGATGGCCGTCGATATGAACGCGAGCGCGCGCTTGCCACGTTCGCCGAGATGTGCGCTGAGAACGTCGACCTTGAGATGCCGGCCTTGCCACGCCAGCGCCGCGGTGCCCACGAAGGTCATGTAGGCCATGAGGTAAGTCGTGACCTCCGTGACCCAGACATCGGAAAGATGCAGCGCTTCGCGCGCGAGCACGCCATACGAAATGACGAGCACGGTCGCGATGACCGCCGCGCCGACGGACAACGCGACGCCCCGGCAAAAAGCGTCGAGCCCGCGCGAGAAGCGGTCCAATGCGTGGCGCATCGCGGCCTCTTATTTGTAGAACGCCGTGCTCTGATCGAGCAGACGTCCGCCGTCGGGCACTTCGGCGCGGAACTTAATGAAGCTGACTTTCTGGAACAAGGTCTGCCACTGGTTCCACTCATCGAGCGTCATCTTGTGGATCTTCGCGTTATGGCTCGCAAAAAGTTGCGCGACACGGCGATCGTCCGCTTTCGCCCCTTCGAACGCGCTCTGCTCGAGGCTTCGACCCACGTCCGTCATGATCTTTTGCTGCTCGGGCGTGAGCTTGTTCCACGTCTTCATGCTGATCGCGATCGGCTCGATCGTGTAGTAGATGCTGTAGTCCTCTGGCGAGTTGTAGTACTTCGCCACTTCGTAAAGCCGATACGAACCGAAGGTGCCGGACGACGTCCACAAGCCATCGAGCAAGCCGAGTTGCATCGCGCTATAGGTTTCCGACGACGCCATTGACACGGTACTCGCGCCGGCGCTCTGCAAGGCCGCCTCCATCATCTTTCCGGCGCCGCGCACCTTCTGCTGCGGCAGATCCGCGGGCACGTTGATGGGCTTGGACTTGGATGCCATGCCGCCCGAGATTTGAATCCAGCAGAGCGTCTTGAAGCCATATGCTTCTATCTTCGCTTCGAGTTCTTTCCAGGGCGCGGAGGTGCGGAATTTGAAGACGTCCTCGGGCGTTTTCCAGAGGCCCGGCAGGAGGATGAGGTTCATCTGCGGGATCGCGCCCGCCGAATAGATGTACGGATAGATTGCGAGATCGGCGCTGCCGTTCTTCAAGGCCGTGTGGGTGTTCAGCGACTTGACGAGCGACTCGGCCGGAAAGATGTTGATGTGTATCTTGCCGCCCGACTTCTGCTCGACCTGCTGCGCGAACTTCTTGCCGGTCTGCACCACATAATCGTTCGGGTCGTCGGGCCATTGATGTGCCATCTTGAGCGTCACGACGTCGTCGGCGTGTGCCGCTGTCGATATCGCGGCGAGCGCGAACATGGCGGTGAACATGCGGGTCCAGCGCTTTGCCTGCATCTTCCGTCTCCTGATTTTCTATTTATCGAACCATCGTTTCAGCGCGTCTGTTCTTCCTGAATCTCGCCGATAGCCGCGCGTATGCGCGCCGCGATGCCGTCGAGCGCGCCTTCCATCCGATACCGTGGCCCCGCGACCGCGATGCCGAGCACTTCCCGGTTCACATGCACGGGCATGGCAAGTGCAAAGACATCGCTCACGCTTTCGCCGCGCGTGAGAAAAAAGCCGCGTTGCTTCGATTCCGCTAGGTCGGCCATCAACGCGTTTGCAGCGGTCAAAGTGTGCGCGGTGACCGGCGCGAGCGTCGTGTGCGCGAGCCACTCGGAAAGCGTTGCATCGTCGAGTTGACCGAGCATCGCCTTGCCGATCGACGTCGAGTAGAGCGGTTTGAGCGCACCGGCCGGCGCGCTGTATCGAATGGTCTGCGGACCTTCGTACACGGCGAGATAGACGATGTGATCGCCCTGACGTTTGCCAATGATCACGGTCTCTTGCGTGGCCTCGCGCAACGCCAGCAACGACGGCTCGATGAGTTCGAGAAACGGGTCGTGCGAGGCGATCTCGAGCGCCATGTCGAGCAGCCGCCGCGTTGGAAACAAGTCTTTGCGACGCCCGGTGACGTAGAGATAGCCGCGCTCGGTCAGCACTTTCACGATGCCGTGACTGGTGCTCACCGGCATGCCCGACGCGGATGCGAGTTCCGACAGCGTCATCGGGCGGCATGCGGCTTCGAATGCCTCGAAGATGCTTAGAGCACGGTCAGTCGGCTTCAATTTCGTATGTTCGAAAAGAGTTTCGCCAAATCGAAACCGAGTATAAAAGATGCGAGCGTCCTTCCGGTCGCTGATTGGATCGGGATTTACCCTTTGAAATGAGGTGCCGAGGCGAAGCCGAGAATCTCACGCGCCGCCGTCTGCAGGCGGCGCGGCGTTATCGCTGGCGAAGTTCAGCTCTGCGTTGCAGCAGGGCGCCGCTCGCGCACGGAGTCCAGTACTGCCTCGACGACCCGGTCGACAGAAGGCCAGTTTTTATCCGGTGCATGATCGACATAGCTATCCGGCGAGACACTCCGATACTGCTCCGGATAGCCCCAGATCGCGTCGTGAACGTTCGGCCTCGTGATGCTGCCGCCGATCACCGCGACCGTCGGCCGACGAAACGCGGCCGCCACGTGCATGAGCATGGAAGAGTTCGTCAGCACGACATCCGCCGATTCGGCAAGCGCGAAAACCGTTCGCATCGACAACGTTCCCGCCACCGAACGAACCGGCACGCCCGGACCGGCGGCGGCGATCGCTTCGGCGGCGCGCGCCTTGTCATCGGCGCTGCCCACGATCAGGATGTCGCAGGCGTCGTCGGTTCGGTTGAGCGCCGACGCAACCCGCGCGAGCGCCGCGCCGACCTGTTTTGGGTCCCAGACCTTGGTCGGCACGCCTGCCCCGATGCCGACCAGCACGCGCACCGTGCGATTGCCAGACTCGGCGGCGCGCCAGACGTTCGCGGCCTGCGCGCGCTCATCCGCGGTAAGAAAGAGTTGCGGCCGCGCTTCGGGCAGATCGGTCGCGCCCAGCAGTTCGGCCTGCGCAAGCGCGGCGCGTCCACTTTGGCGACGCGCGAAGTCGATAAATTCCTGGCATCCGCTGTGACCGCCGCGATAGCCGCGCACGCCGATGCGGTAGCGCACGCCTAAGCGCATCATCAAAAGCGCGCCCATGTAGCTGCCGAGCACGTCGATGCCGACATCGAAGCCGCCACGCCTGCGCAGCGCGGCGACTTGAGGCGACGACAGTAGAAAGCGCAGGACGTTACGCGGTGAACGGTCCTGGACGAGCTTGTTGTTCCAAGGCGCATCGATCTCGACGATCTCGTCGATGAACGGATTGTTTTCCAGAATCGGCCGCCCCCAACCGCCGATGCCCGCGACAAGGCGCGTCGTCGGAAAACGCTTCTTGAGCGCCTCGAAGATCGGCGTGGTGGTCAGCAATTCACCGAAATCGTTCGGGCGCAGCACGAGGATTTCGCGCGGCACGTCGCGATGCGGATCATGCCGTGCCGGGTTCAAGCGTCCAATCGTCCAGACCGGCAATTCCGTCAGCAGACTCTTCCAACCCATTGCTCCTCCGTGCACGCGGTGGGCGCCGAATGGCGCCGCGTTTTCCGGATCGATTGTGCATCGCGGAGCCGTTGCGATCTGTGGGCGTGATTACAGAAAGCGGTCCGTCGCGCAGCGAGCGGTAGTTCGACGCGCCGCTCAGACGGCGCTTGCACTCCGATACTCGCGCGGTGCCGTATCGTGATATCGCCTCCAGACACGGCGAAAGTCGCGTACCGACGCGAACCCCGATTGCTCGGCCACGCGTTCTATCGACAGCTCCGGGCTCGTCAGCAATCTTTGCGCGCGAGCCACGCGAAGACTTTGCTGATACGCCAGCACGGTGACGCCCGCATGCTCCGCGAACAACCGGCTCAAATGCCGCGGGCTCACGTGCGCGGCCTGCGCAAGCTCGGCCACGCTCCAGGCGCGCGCGGGGTCCCGCGCGATGACGTCCTGCGCCCGGTGCACCGCCGGATGCATGTGATTGCGATGCGCAAGCCACGGCGACAGCTGCGATTCGTCTCCCGCGCGGCGCTGGTACATCACCTGACGTCGTGCCACTGACGCAGCCAGTTCCGCCCCCGCGATCTGCTCGATCACATGAAGCGCCAAGTCGATGCCCGCCGTGATGCCGGCGCTCGTCAGCACGTCGGTGTCATCGACGAACAGGCAGTCGTCCTGCACGCGCGCCGTGGGTTCCTCGCGCTTGAGCAGATCGATTAACGCAAAGTGCGTGGTGCAGCGGCGCCCGGCGAGCAAGCCCGCGCGCGCGAGCAGCACGGCGCCGGAACAAATGCTGGCGATGCGCGTGTCGTCGCGCGGCGCGGTTCGCAGCCAATGCGTGACCGCATCGAAGGGCGCGCTCGTGCCGGGCTCGGGCGATTCCGTGGTGCCGACGACCATGACGAGGCTATTCGGCGGCAGCTTGTCGGGCAGCGGTTCGAGGCCGTCGACAAACGTGCCGATGGAGGTCGCGACGCGAGGCAATGGGCCGCAGTGATGCAAGTCGAACGAAGCGCCGGATTCGGCCGCCATGCGAAAAGCCTCGGCGGGGCCCGCATAATCGAGCATCAGCACGGAGGGCGTCAGCACGAACCATACGGATGTCGCGGGCTTCATGCCGCGCGTGACGTTTGCCAATTGGCGAGCGCATCGTCGACGCTGGCGATGCGTGCAAAGCGATTCTGCAAGACCAGTTCCGTGTGCGCCTTGATTTCCGCCGGCGAATAAACGCGTCCGCTCGTCGCGTGAGTCATCGGGAAGGTGAGCGTGGCGTCGGTCACATAGTCGACCGCATAGCCGATGTCGGAGGCTACGCGCGTCGTGGTCTCGCAGCATTGCTCGGTGCGGATGCCGGTGATGACGAGATGATCGATCTGCCGGCGACGCAACCAGAGATCGAGGCCGGTATCGGTGAACGCGTTGTGCGTGTGTTTTTCGAAGACCACGGAGGGCGCGCCCGGCAACCACTCCTGCGGCACGGCAAAGCCGGATTCCCTGGTGAACGGACCAGCCTTGCCGATGTGAAAGATGTGGACGACTGGAACGCCGGCTTCGCGCGCGCCACGGTCCAGACGCAGGATGGCGCTCTTGAAGGCAGGCAGATCGGCATCCGACCAGTCGGCGGTCTGACGGAACGATTCCTGTACGTCGATGATGATCAAAGCCGAGCGGGGAAGGGTGGCGGACATTTTTGACGCTCCTTGATTGGGAAAGTCCCATCATAAGCGGGCTTTTTGCGGGAATCGAGAATGCTTGCGGTCAGGATGAGGACAAAATGCGCCAAGCGGCTGTCAAAGGCGACTGGTTGTTTCCTAGAGCCCCTGCACCGTTGCGGCAGATGAGGTCCATGAATTGCTATCAGGCGTCTCATGCGTCGTTCGGATTTTCAACAGCCGAGGTCTTGCTGAAGGACGCGTCTGATCAAACAGTTCCGATCGACGAAGAACCAGCGCTTGCCTAATGGTCCGGGCAAGCTCGACGAGGGGTCGCCGGGCGCATCTCATTTCGCTTCAACAGCCAGTACACCGCCTCTTGGCGCGAGCTCTAATTCAACGGGAGCAATCATGCATTTCGTTATCAACGGCAAGGCAGTCGACCTGGACTTCGATCCAAGAACGTCGCTGCTCGATCTTCTGCGTGAACATCTCCATCTTTTTGGCGCTAAGAAAGGCTGCAATCAAGGTGCATGTGGCGCTTGCACGGTGCTGGTCGATGGCACGCGCATCAACAGTTGCCTCGCGTTGGCCGTTCAATATCAGGACCGCGAGATCACCAGCGTCGAGGGACTCGGCGCACCGGGGGCGCTTCATCCACTTCAGGAAGCCTTCGTCGAGCATGACGGTTTTCAGTGCGGCTACTGTACGCCCGGTCAAATCTGTTCGGCTATCGGAATGGAAAAGGAGTTGAGAGGCGGCGTGCCGAGCTATGTCAGCGAGGACGTGAGTGCGGAAGGCTTCTCACTGACCGATGCGGAACTGCGCGAACGGATGAGCGGAAACCTGTGCCGCTGCGGTGCGTATAACGGTATCGTCGACGCCATTCAGATCACGTTCGGAAAGGTTCAGACGCAGAAAGAGTCCGTCGAGCAAGGGGTCGAACAATGAATCCCTTCACCTATGAACGCGCCCTGGATCAGCAGGCGGCGCTGACGTCCGGCGTCCGTTCGGATGCAAAGTACCTAGGCGGCGGCACCAATCTCGTCGATCTGATGCGAGAGACGATCGAGCATCCGACGATGCTGATCGATATCACGGGCCTCTCATGCGCCATCGAAGACACGGATGACGGCGGCCTGAGAATCGGCGCCGGCGTAAAGAACACCGCCGTGGCCGCTGACCGGCGCGTGCGCGAACGCTACCCGCTATTGTCCGAAGCCATCCTTGCAGGCGCTTCCGCGCAGATTCGCAACATGGCAACGGTCGGCGGCAATCTCCTGCAACGCACCCGCTGCGGCTACTTTTACGATGATGCCGCCCGCTGCAACAAGCGCGAGCCGGGTTCGGGCTGCGATGCAATGGACGGATTCAACCGCATGCACGCCATCTTCGGCGCGTCCTCCGCGTGCGTGGCCACGCATCCCTCGGACATGGCGGTGGCGCTCGCCGCACTCGGCGCGAACGTGGAAGTCGAAGGCCTCAATGGTGCGCGTCGTATTCCCCTGGTCGATCTTCACGTCCTGCCCGGCGACACACCGAACATCGAAACGGTGCTCGAAGCAGGCGAACTGATTACGGCCCTTACGTTGCCGCCTGAATCGGCGGGCCGATCCGCCTATCGCAAAGTCCGTGATCGATCTTCCTATGCCTTCGCGCTCGTTTCCGTGGCGGCGGTTCTTGACGTGCAGGGCGGCATGGTCAAGGAGGTGAAAGTCGCCCTGGGCGGTGTCGCGCACAAGCCGTGGCGCGCCTTCGCGCTCGAAGCGGCGCTCAAGGATGGACCCGCGACCGAAGCCGCGTATCGCGCTGCCGCAGCGGCGGAATTCGCGTCCGCTCGAGGTCTTCGCGACAACGCCTTCAAGATCGAACTGGGTCAGCGCGTGATTGCCGACACACTGGTCAAACTGACCGCTCGCAAGGAGATCCGCTAATGCCTATCCTCAAGGACGCCGCGCAGGCGGTCATGAAAAAAGCCATCGCCCTCGCACCCGATAGCTTCATTCCCGGCGGCAAGCCGGACCCTTTGATCCTTCACAAGCACGGGCTGATCGGCGCACCGGTTAGCCGTATCGACGGACCGTTGAAGGTGTCCGGTCAGGCGACTTTCTCGGCCGAGTTTCCTGTCGATGGCATGACGTACGCGGCACTCGAGTACGCATCGATAGCGCGCGGCCGCATCGTGCAGATCGATACGTCGGCGGCGGACGCCGCGCCGGGCGTCGTGCTCGTGATGACGTACAAGAACGCGCCGCGTCTGAAGCCGATGCCCGCGTTCATGACGAAGCCCAAGGCCGCGGGTGGCGACGATGTGCCGATCATGCAGGACGATCAGGTTCACTGGAACGGTCAACCGGTTGCGCTCGTGCTGGCCGAAACGCAAGAGCAGGCGGACCACGCGCAGTCGCTGATACAGGTGACTTACGAGACCTCAGGCGATGCGGTGACGTCCTTGGCGGCAGCGAAGGCGCACGGCTCGGAGCCGGGCGTGTTCCAGGGCGAGCCGCTCAAGCTCGAGATCAAGGATGCCGAGGCAATGCTCGCCTCCGCGCCGCACAAGATCGACGTGCGCTACACGACGCCGCGTCACAATCACAATCCAATCGAGTTGCATGCGGCGACGCTCTATTGGAAGGACGAGACGCTGCGTATCCACGATACCGTGCAGGCGGTCGCGCACGAAGCGTGGACCATTGCGCAGGTGTTCGGCATCGACGAGAAGGACGTGCATGTCACGTCACCGTATGTCGGCGGCGGATTCGGTTCCAAGACTATTTGGCAACACCAGGTTTTGACCGCGGCTGCATCGAAACTCGTGAAACGGCCGGTGCGGATCATGTTGACGCGCGAGGGCGTATATCGCATCGTCGGTGGACGCACGCTCACCGAGCAACGCGTGGCGCTCGGTGCCCAGGCTGATGGAACCCTGGACGCGTTGATTCATACCGGCACGGTCGCCATGACGCCTCATAACAACATGCCGGAGCCGTTCATCTTGCCGGCAAAGAGCGCATATGCGTCGCGCAGTTTTCTGCTCGATGTCGAGACCGTCAAGATGAACATGACGGCCAATACGTTCATGCGCGCGCCCGGCGAGGCGGTCGGCACCTTCGGGCTCGAATGCGGCATCGACGAACTCGCGCACGCCATGGGCATGGACCCTATCGAGTTGCGACTCAAGAACGAGCCGGAGAAAGATCCGACGACGGGACTGCCATTTTCCCAGCGCGGAATCGTCGAGGCATGGAAGACCGGCCGTGAACGATTCGGTTGGGCCGAGCGCGGCGAGCCGGGCGCACGCCGCGACGGCGACTGGCTCGTTGGCGTGGGCTGCGCAACGGGAACGTATCCGTACTATCGGATGCCCGGCGGTGCGGCGCGCATCACGCTCAATAGCGCGGGGCGTGCGACCGTCAGCATCGCCGCGCACGAAATGGGCATGGGAACGTCGACCGCGCAGACGCAAATCGTGGCCGAACGCCTTGGACTCGCCATGGAGGACATCGAGTTCAAGTACGCCGATTCACACTTGCCAGGCGCGGTGCTCGCGGGCGGTTCGCAGCAGACGGCGGCCATTGGCGCTGCGGTGATCGCGGCGCATCACAAGCTCGTGAAGGAACTGCTCCGTCTTGCGGGCAACAGTTCGCCGCTGTCCGGTCTTTTGCCCGACGACGTTGGCGGCCACGACGGCGGCCTTTGTGCGCTCGACGACGAAACCCGGCACGAACGCTACGGCGCCATACTCGCTCGCGGTCAGCGCGATGAAGTGACCGTGGAGGCCGAAGCCCCGATGCCTTTCGAATTGCAGCACTGGTCGATGCACAGCCATAGCGCGCTCTTCTGCGAAGTGCGTGTGAACGTCATCACAGGTGAGATTCGCGTAAGCCGTTTTCTCGGTTCGTTCGATTGCGGCCGCATCATCAATGCCAAGACGGCTGCAAGCCAGTTTCGCGGCGGCATCATCATGGGACTCGGCCTTGCGCTCATGGAAGAGACTCAATTCGACGAGAGAAGCGGCCGCGTGATCAATCCATCGCTTGCCGATTACCATGTCCCAGTTCATCTCGATGTCCCGAGAATCGATGTCATCTGGAACGATGAAGCCGATCCGCACACGCCGATGGGCGCGCGTGGCGTCGGCGAGATCGGTATCACGGGCGTGGGTGCGGCCGTGGCGAATGCGGTTTTCAATGCCACGGGCAAGCGGGTTCGGGATCTGCCGATCACGTTGGATAAGGTGATGTGAGGTTTCGGCGCGGGCGCGGACTGTGTACGTGTTCCGGTGACCTTCAAGGTAATCAGGTTAGAAAGACGTGGCCGGTTGCCGAACCAGAAGTGAACGTCGCGCACGCATCGCTTGCCGGGCATCGCGGGCTACGCGATCGTTTGGCGAAGACATGCGCGACGCTCGCTTGAGCAGGCGACAGCCAGCTCAAGCCTTCAGCGCCTTCAGCCTATTCCAGTCGAACTCGATTCCATGCCCCGGCCTTTCCGGAGCGATAGCAAAACCGTCCTCGATACGAAGCGGTTCGGCCAGATACTTCTCCAGCCCGAAACCGTGCGCTTCGAGATAAGAGCGATTCGGAACCGCCGCGAGCAAATGCACGGTCACGTCATGGGCGCCGTGGCTGGTGACGGGAAGGTTGTGCGCTTCCGCGAGATGGGCGATCTTCATGAACGGCGTGATGCCCCCGCAATTCGTGACATCGGGCTCCGGGTACGACACACGACCGATGGTGATCATCTGCTGGAACTCCCAGATCGTGCGCATGTTTTCCCCTGTGGCGACCGGCAAGCCGCCTTCGCTGACGATCCTCGCGTGACCCGCGATATCGTCGGGAATGGTCGGCTCTTCGAGCCAGCCGGGGTTGAACGGTGCAAGTGCGCGCGCGGCGCGGATGGCCTCGTCGACGGACCATTTCATGTTGGCGTCGACCATCAGCGGGAAGCTGTCGCCGAGCATCTCGCGCATGGCCGCGACGCGCGCCACGTCCTCCGCCAGATTCTTGCGTCCCACTTTCATCTTGATGGCGCGAAAGCCTTGGTCGATGAAACCTTCCGCCTGGCGCAACAACTGATCGAGTGGAAAGTCCAGATCGACACCACCCGCATAGACCGGCACCTTGGGATCGTAGCCGCCGAGCATGCGCCAGAGCGGCAGGTTCGCGCGCTTCGACTTCAGGTCCCAGATCGCCATGTCGAAAGCGGATAACGCGAGGACAGTCGGGCCGCCGCGCCCACCGTAATGCATGGCCCACCAGATCGATTTCCAGAGCGCTTCGGCCAGGTCCGCATCCTGATGCCGGGCCAGTTGGGCGATCTCGTTTGCCGCCGCCTGAACCGAACGGCCGTTGCGCCCGACGGTGTAGGTGTAGCCGACGCCTTGGGCGCCATCGGCATCGCGAACGGTTACCGTGACCAGCTCGAAATTGGGAATGAGGCCGTGCGTGCTGTCGGACAGCGGCACGGGCAGGGGAATGCGGAAATAGTCGCTACTGACATCACTGATGATCGCCATGACACGTCCTCACGATTGATCAAACGAAAGATGATGCGCGCCACCACTGCGTGCTTACGCCTCTGAGCCGCTGTCTCCTTGCAGCCGTGCGGAACGTCGACGGCGCGCTTCCGTATCGACGAGATGTTCCAGCATGGCGGCGCTCGCGCGCGGGTCGTCGCCGCCGATAATGGCATCGAGCACCGCCTTGTGCAACGGCAGCGAGATCGCGTGAGTTTTCGTCGGGCGTCGAGTTGGTCAAATGAAGCGGAGCCATTCGCGCCACGGACCCTGGTTCGGCGGGCGATCGCGCGCTTGCACGATGAGCATCGAACGTTCCTCAGGCGCATCGATAGATGACCGACTCAAGTCGCGACGGCTCGTTGTTGCGGCATTGGCCACTGCGCTTGGCGGCTATTTTCGCTCGCGGCATGACAACGCAGTTTGCGGCACGATACGGTATATGTAGCCCAAGGCCACGTGGCTCGGGCTCGATTGAACCGTTCATCTCAGACCATACGAGGCACTATGCGCATTGGATTCATTGGCACCGGCACGATCACGCGGGCCGTCGTGACCGGAATGATTCGGTTCGACGTTCCTTTTGAACACATTCGATGCGCTGTCGGCAGTCACGGCAACCATGGCCAGTTTCTACGCGCTACTGGAAGAGCAGGCTGCGTGGCTCGTTCGCCAAGGGCTGCCGTATGAGGCGGCCCGATCGTTTTTGTCGGGCTATCACGTCGGCTTGGCACACGCTACGACGCGAGGCGATCAACCGTTCTCGAAGATGATAAAGGAGTCGAGCACGCCGGGCGGCATCAACGAGCAGCTTCACGCGGAGTTGCAGCAGAAGGGGACTTTCGCGAGTTATTCGGAGGCGCTTGATCGGATCATGCGACGGGTTCAGGGGAGGGAGTGAGGCTTGCTTGGGTTGTTCTGGGACGCATACGAACTTAATCGACATTATGATATTAATGTCTAACTTGGCGATTAGGTTGAGTTGATTTTTTGCGTATTACGTTGATTATCTTGACCCGTATTTATTTTCATTCGCTTTTTTTCTGAAGGAATGTCCGGACGTTGCCGATCCTGCAAGGTCAAATTGGCACGCTCCACGCGGCCCTTGGCCTGACTCGTGCTTGCTCAAAATGCGTCGATGTTGAGCTCGTACAAGGCTCGCCCGAATTGCGTCACGCCTTTGCCCGCCGTGCTCGAACGGTTCTTGACATTGAACACACTGGCCTTGTCGCTACGGAACGCCATCGGTTTGCCGTGTGCGCGCAAGTACTTTGACAGCGCCTCGAAATAGCTGAAGGTCGACTCGGTCGCGGTGAAGTGCAGCGTCATCAGCCGTCCGGTGGTGTCATCGATAAACACAAGCAGCGTGCATTGCGGCGCTCGCTCTTCAAACCAGCGATGTTCACTGCCGTCGATCTGAATCAGCTCACCCAGGCACGCACGCCGATTACGCGGCTGGTGAATGCTGGGCGGGCGCTGCTTGCGGGGAACCCAGAGTCCTGCGGCCGTCATCAACGTTCGCACTGTCTTGACAGCCAGTCTGATGCCGTGGCACTCCCGTAACTTCTCGCATGCCAAGGTAGATCCGAAGTCGGCGTAGCGCTCGCGGATCAACCCAAGCGCGCGCTGCGCCACGCCCTCAGGTAGTCGATGATTGCTCGCGCGTGCGCGCTTAAGCGAGACCAGACCGAGCGCACCGGTCGCTCGATAACGCAGCATTCGCCGCTCGACCTGTCGCACGCTCAATTCCAGCCGCTCAACGGCCCGGCCCGGCTTGAGCTGCCGCTCGACGACAGCCTGAATGACCCTGAGGCGATCCACTTCGTGCATTGACATTGTGAGGGTCCCGGTCGTGTTCATCGCCAGCGCTCCTCAAACGCTTGTCTGGCAACGAAGCTACGTCAAAAGGCGACATCTCTACTTGGCAGAAACACGACATTTGAACTTGGGACCTACAGTCAGATAATCGATAATTAGGATTATGTAAAGTTTTGCTAGCTGTGGTCGAAGGGTGATTCATTAGACAAAAAACGGCGCCTACGTTATTGTATCGCCCCCACTTAATCTCCCTGGGGAATCTAAGTGCCCACACAGGTACGACATGGCCGCATCGAGGATTTTCTCGCCCTAGCAGATGGGCTTTCGTGCAGGGACATCGCGCGTTTACTTCGCTGCTGCCTGCGTACAGTCAAAAATTATGTCGCTGGTCGCTCGCCGATTCCTTGGCATCGAATCGAAATTCTTCGCACATTGCTCGACGATTCCCGCGACGCACCGAAATGCAAGTGCATACGCGGAGATCCAAACGAAGATGGGAGCGTGGTCGCAAACCTTGAAGATGGCATAGCAACCGAAGACGTTCCGCCTGAAGAGCTGCTCGCTTGGGTTGGAACTCATGCCCCACACTACCTCTCTAGCAAACGCAGCTTCTCTCACTACGTTAAAGGCTGGAACGTCGTCGACAAGATTCGACGCGCTAAACGCGAAGGCACGTTTCGATCGGTGCAATCGAGATGGAGGAAACTTGCTCTCGATCTGGCCACGTCATGGCGTTCCGGGAAACTATTCTCGGCCGCACCGGCGTACTTTCGCAATCGCAACTAGTGTAAAAATTTTGGACAGAAAGTATTGACAAGGCTGACCCGCTGACTGCGCTGGCACGCGCGCAAATTCGGCCGCTGCCGCCCATGCTTCCACTTCATTCGCGTAGTCTTCGGGTAGCACCTTCAGATTGCGATCGCTTTTGCCCCCGATCACAACGGACTGACGCTTGCCCGCGCGGTTGTGATGCCCGTGTGTACGCACCCCAGCGTAGCTTTCGCGCTGCGCGATATGATAGCGATGGCTGCCACCTTCGCGTCGCGTGAGATTGACTTGGGTAAGCGTGCAGTCGCTTGCCTTTTATTTCAGGCTGATTTGGGTGAACAACAAATGCAGATCCTTCACATTCATCATCGCGTCGAATCGTCCGGAAAGGCGAGTCACCGATGACATATCATGCGCTTGCAGCCTCAGCCGTCTTTTCGAAGACGAGGATCTGCGAGCGACCAAACATGAGTTTGTAGCCGTTCAGAAGTTTGGTCAGTGAGCTGACCCCCGGATATGTACCCGGCGGCGTCCCTTTGACAATGCGACTCGTCCAAAGATACGAAAACGGCTTCATCGTTAGGTAAAGCGGTATGAGCACCTTTCGTTTAGATCGGTCGACACGTATTTCAGTGAGTCTACATCCCATGGAACCAAAGAAGTAGATCAAGTGAAGAGGCGTATATGGACTGATATGGCCACGGTCGAGCAACGTCCCATTGCTTTGACGCATGTTGTTCGCGCCGAATTGAAAGAACGTACCTGTGAAAAGAAACTGAAAACGAGAATAAAGGTTAGCGATGTTTGGTGTCGAAATAATTATCCGGCCTAGCGGCGCTGTCACTCTAACCAATTCCCGCATCAGACCTATCGAGTTGACTACATGCTCGATCCCTTCGAGGCACGTCACGACATCGAACTCTCCGTTAGACCATGGCAGAGGAGCCTCCATGTTTGCGCGAGTAGATCCTGGCCAACCGTTGATGTCTGCTTTAACGACCTGATGTCCTAGCTCTTCGAGTGTGGATCCAAAGACGCCGCACCCGGCCGGAATGTCAAGTATTCGCTCGTTTCCACGAGAGTGCTCTGCCAAGTAGGCAAGCACAATTTCCATATACCTCGTCATGTCTAAACGGTCAAAGCTGAAACCCGGTTCCATTTCGCCTTGTAATTCGGATGAGAAACGTATGAAGATACCATTTCAGCCTTGCTTTCAACAATATGACCTTGTCTGAAAAAAGCAAAAAATCGAAAGCAAGCCGGGACGTCCGCGATATGAACGCATGCTGTAACCGCCGAAGGTCCCTGCAAGCTAACTTCCTCGCTCAAGAAGCGCGCTTGCGAAAATGAGATCGGTGCTTGGCTGTTGTAGGGTCATCCCGCACTTCCAGTTCAAGTGCGGTTGTAAAGCCTGCGTCGCCCGTGAGCGTGTGCATCACCCTTCTGACAAGCCAAGGCGTGTCATCAATTTCAGGCTTGAAGCCTTTGATCGTCACTGGCAGCTCGGGAAACACCTCCGCGCGGCCGCGTGCCAATGTGTAATCCATC
>NZ_JARUXJ010000002.1:132839-249993 GCF_031451465.1 Caballeronia sp. LZ003
CCGCAATGAACCAGTTTGCCATCCTGTTTGGAGAGCGTTTTACCAACGCACGCGGGTGACTCCGCTAACCGCCTCGCACACAAAAATGCGGACAGGTTCCGACGTATCGATGCGAAACCGTTGAATCAACTGAAGCGCATAGTCGACGATTACGCGCCTGACCAACCACGCGTTGCGCTCAACGAATTGCATCAAGGCAGGAAGCGGGACCGCACTCACGTACTCAACGACCAACCCCGTGGCTCCGTCCCCACCACGTACTCTCCAATCAACAAACACCGCCCGACGCTCACAACCGTCCCAACAACTCCGCCTTCTTCGAAGCGTACTCTTCATCGCTAAGAATTCCTTTAGCGTGCAATTGAGCGAGCTTCTCGATGGTGGCAAATACATCCGACTCTGCCGCCGATGACCGAGCACTCACCGGCGCCTCCTGCACAGGCAAACCCCCGCTTGAGGAGACAACAGGAAGGCTCCCGACATCGACCAAACCGTGCTGGCTTCCAAACGTAAGAGACGCACCGTGCGACTGCTGCTGCGAGAAGCCGCCGATCTCGTGATCGAGCGTGTCGTAAAGCGTCGTCTTTCCGTTCACTTCTATCGCAAGGCGTTTGGCTTGAGAGAAGAACGCGTAGCGCATGCCGTTCTGTGCGCCGGTGCTATTCGGCCAGCCTAGATCGGTGGGCCACCAATTGCCGGAGTTGCTCGTATCGGCGGGAACGAAGAGACTCACCGAGCCGACGGGGCCGGCTGCAGTCTGCTGTCGATGACCATCACCATCGTGATGCTGATGCTGCACGCCCTGGCTCTGCGACTGAAAACTGCCGCTGCGAATCAGGTCGGGCTGACTGGCGATCAGGCCAGAAAGCTCGGAGCACAAGCCGTTCACCTGACCCTTCAGATGGTTGTTGAACAGGTCCGAGACCATGGTCATGCCACCCAGCATCCACTGGCCGGAACCTCCGAACTCAGGGTGGCTGAATTGCGCCATGCCGCCGTTTCCCCGAATCACGGATTCGAGCATGCTCATCACGGCATCGGTGCTGAAGCCGTGTCGCCGGGCAATTTCTCCGATGATTTGCTCGCCAGCCGGAGTCAATTTTTGCATGATGTTCGCTCCCAAGGTTTCCTGTGACCTTATCACGCGGGAGAGTCGGGCGTGGTTTGCGCTGGCTTCAACCTCTTGCGACCAAAGCGGTGCCGCGCATGACTAAAAGTGCCGCTACTTCCGGTGGCATCGCGGCGAAATGCAACTACCGGTCTACCCCGTTTGCACACAACAAGCGACGCGCGCCTAAAACGTCCGGCCCTCCACCAAATGCGTCTTCACGCCATTGAGCACGTAGTCGCCCACGACCTTCGCCTTATGATGCAGGGGGTTATGGCTGAAGATCGTGCGCAGATTGCGCCAGTGCCGATCGAAGTTATGCTTGCGCGAAGTCGCGGACGCGCCGCCCGCATCGAAGAGACGCTCGCCCGCCTGCAAGGCCAGCTTGCCGACGATGATCTGCGTGCGCGCCGTGGCGAGCGCGCTTTGCAGCACGAGTTCATCCGCGGCCGGATCGGCATTGCGGATGGCGTTCGACGACACATCGAGCGTGCGCGCGTTGTCCCGCACCAGCACATCGATCGTGTGACTCAACGCCGATAGTTCGCCCACCACCTGCTGAATGAACACGTCCTCGCGGGCCGTGGCCGCGGTGGAGTGCATGACCGGCCGCCCATGTCCCGTGACATAGCCGCGCGCATCGGACACGACATTGCGCACGATCCCCGCCGCCACCGCGACGAGGTGCAACTGCCGATACGCGCCGCCGTGCCGGCCGACGAGCGACGGATAGCCTTTCTCGATCACTTCGCTTGCGTCCACCTTCACGTTGTCGAACACCACGCTGCCGCTTGCCGTCATGCGCTGACCCATGCCGTCCCAGTCGTCGAGCACTTCGAGTCCTTCCGTGCGTACCGGAATGATGGCCGTCACGCCCTTGCCGTTTTCATCGACCAGATTGGTGCGCACGAAGTCGGCGTACGCCGTGCCGGTCGTGTAGTACTTCTTGCCCGTGACGCGGAAGTGGTCGCCCTCGCGCCGCAATGCCGTTTCGATTTCGCCCGCGCGCGCCGTGCCCTGTTCGCCCGATGCGCCGCCGAACAACCCGCCTTCGACGATACGGCGCACTTGCCGTTCGTGAAACGGCGTGTGCGGTGCAAGACGCATGGATTCGGCGACATCGAAATGCACGCGCAACGCATGCGCGACGTTCGACTCGGCCGCCGCGAGCGTCGTGACGACGTGAATAGCGTCTTCGAGCGAGCCGCCCAGGCCGCCGCGTTCGGCGGGTATGCGCAACGCGCCGAGGCCCGAACGGCGGAACGCGTCGAAGGCCGCGAACGGCAGTTCCCGGCGCAGCTCGCGCTGGGCGGCATCGGCGCCGATTTCGTCGGCGAGTGCGGGCAGGGCGGCGAGTGCGTCGGAGAGTCGTCTGGAAGTGCTCATGGTGAAGTCGTGGAAGGTGTTAGCGGCGAAACGCGGCGCCGGGATGACGCGCGTTCAGGAAGCTGCTTTGCCCGCCGAGCTTCTCGCGCAGGCTGCCCGGCGCATAGCGCGTCTTGTAGCGGCCGCGCGCCTGCAACTCGGGGACGATCAATTCCGCGAAGTCCTCGTAGGCTTCCGGCGTCACGGCATAGCTCAGATTGAAGCCGTCGATATCGGTTTCATCGACCCAGCCTTCGAGTGCATCCGCCACTTCGTCCGGTGCGCCGATGAACACCGGACCGCGTCCGCCGATGGCGTTATGCAACGCGAGTTCGCGCACAGTCCAAACGCGTTCCGGATCGAGCCGTGTGAAGCCTTCAAGCGCCGAGGACGTGCCCGCATCGAGCTGCATGTAGCGGATCGGCTCGTCGGGGTCGTAAGTCGAGAAGTCGATGCCCGTCCAGCCGGAAAACATCGCCAGCGCGGCTTCGGGCGTCACGTAGCGGCGATAATCCTCGTATTTGTCGCGCGCCTCGCGCGAGGTGCGGCCGGTGACGATGGTCGCCATCGTGAAGAACTGAATGTCGCGGCCGTCGCGTCCCGCCTTGTCCGCTTCCGCACGCGTGCCCGACACCACGGGCGTCAGCACCTTCTTGCTCGGCCCGCTCAGATAGATGCCTTCGGCGTGACGTCCCGCGAAGCGCTGCCCGCGCGCCGACGATCCCGCCTGGAACAGCACCGGCGTGCGCTGCGGCGAAGGCTCGGTCATGTGGATGCCCTGCACCTTGAAGTACTTGCCGTGATGATCGACGCGATGCACCTTCGACGGATCGGCGAAGATGCCGGTGTCGCGGTCGCGCACGCTCGCGCCGTCTTCCCAGCTGCTTTCCCATAGCTTGTAGACGACATCCATATACTCGTCGGCGATATCATAGCGCTCGTCGCGCGAGGCGACGCCGTCCTTGCCGAGCACTCTCACGCTACTCTGTGCGAAGCCCGTGACGATGTTCCAGCCGATGCGTCCGCGCGTCAGGTGATCGAGCGTGGACATGCGGCGCGCGAACACATACGGCGGCTCGTGATTGGCGTTGCTCGTGACGCACAGGCCGAGATCGCGCGTGGCGTAGGCCATCGCGGAGAGCGACATGATCGGGTCCTGCTTCGGCACCTGCGCTCCGTGACGCAAGGCCGTATCGATGTTGCCGCCGTGCACGTCGTTCACGCCGATGCTGTCGGCCATGAAGAGCGAATCGATCAGCCCGCGCTCCAGCGTCTTCGCCAGATCGACCCAGTAATCGAGCGTGTTGTATTCGAGCGAGCGGTCGCGCGGATGCCGCCACATGCCTGGCGAATGATGCACGGGGCTGTGCAAGGCGAATGCATTGACGCGGATTTCCTTCTTGATGTGCTGTGCGTCGTGGCTCATAGGAAAGGCTTGTCACCGTTGATCGTTACGCGAAAACCCGAGCGCACTTCCGGGTAGTAATCCCACACGGCGAGATGCTGAACCGCGCGGTTGTCCCAGAAGGCGATGGAATGCGGCTGCCAGCGAAAGCGCACCTGGAACTCGGGCGCGGCGAAGCGTGCATAGAGCAGGCGCAGAATGCCTTCGCTCTCCGCCTCGGACACGCCATCGATGTGCGTCGTGAAGTTCGAATTGACGAATACGCCACGACGTCCCGTTTCCGGATGCGTGCGTATCACCGGATGCGATGCCTTCGGAAAGCGCTTGCCCGTGTCGTCGATACCGCGCAGGCGATTGCGCTGCCGATAAGTCGGCTCGCCATCGTGCGTGGCGGTCAGTCCTTCGAGATAGGATCGAAAGCCGGGCGACAGCGATTCATACACCGCGTAGGAACTGGAAAAGAGCGTGTCGCCGCCATGCGATGGCAGCGTATGCAGATGCAGGATGCTGCCCATCGGCGGCGCCTCGTCGCAAGACACGTCCGAGTGCCAGTGGTCACCCGCGACGCGTTTGCTGCCGGCATCTGCGTGGATCGTCAGGATCTCCGGGTAACCTTCGGGACCGGGACTATTCGGATGCACGTGCAACGTGCCGAAATGCCGGCCGAGCGCGAGATGCTGGTCCAGAGTGATCGGCTGATCGCGAAAGAAGATCACCTGATGCGCGAGCAGCGCGCGGCGCACGTCGGCCACCTGCTGCGTGGAAAGCGGCTGCGTCAGGTCGATGCCGCCAATCTGCGCGCCAATATGACGCGTGAGCGGCTCGACGGTGATGGTCTCGTATGCGGTATCAAGCATGGCTTTCGTCCTCGATGGGCGAAACGCTGTGAGCGCTTCGGAACGATGCGGCGGGATGCGGCGCGGCAAGGTGCGCCGCGCCCTCGCCATAGAGTTTTTCGCGCAAGGTGCCTGCGCGATAGGCCGGTTTATAGACGCCGCGACGTCGCAGTTCGGGCACGACGAGATCGACGAAATCTTCGTGCGTGCCGGGCAACAGCGCGTGACTGAGATTGAAGCCGTCGATGCCGGTTTGCGCCATCCAGGTTTCGAGTGCATCGGCGACTTCGGTGGGCGAACCGATGAACACCGGTCCCTTGCCGCCAATGGCATTGAAAATCGCGAGTTCGCCTATGGTCCACACGCGCCCGGGATCGGCCACGGTGAATGCTTCTATCGCCGACTGCATGCCCTCGCTCTTCACGTAGCGCAACGGATCGTCGGGGCTGTACTTCGACAGGTCGATACCGCTCCAGCGCGAGAACAATGCAAGCGCGCCTTCCAGACTCACGTGGCGCTGAATGTCCTGCCACTTCGCCTGCGCCTCTTCGGCGGTCGGCGCGACGATCACGGTGGCAAGCGCGAAGAACAACACCGAAGCGGGATCGCGGCCGAGCGCGGCGGCCCGTGCGCGCACATCGGCGACATCGCGCGCGACCAGATGCGCGGTCGGCGAGCTCAGGAACACGCATTCGGCATGACGCGCGGCGAAGTCCTTGCCGCGACCGGACGTGCCTGCCTGATACAAAAGCGGTGTGCGTTGCGGGGAAGGCTCCGAGTAATGCGTGCCCTGCATCGAGAAGAATCTTCCTTCATGGCGAATCTCGTGAACGCGCGCCGGATCGGCGAAAACGCGGGTCTCGGTATCGCGTACCGCCGCGCCGTCTTCCCAGCTTTCTTCCCACAGGCGGTACACGATCTCCATGTATTCGTCGGCGAGATCGTAACGCTCGTCGTGCGGCCGCGCGCCGTCCTGTCCTATCGCCCGCGCGCCGCTCTGCCCGAAACTCGTCACGATGTTCCAGCCAATGCGCCCGCGCGTCAGATGATCGAGCGTGGACATGCGCCGCGCGAAGAGGAACGGGGCTTCGTAGCTCACGCTGCTCGTCACCGCGAAGCCGAGATGCTCGGTGACCTGCGCCATCGCGGAAACCAGCAAGAGCGGATCGAGGCGCGGGAACTGCAGGCCCCAGCGCACGCCCGCGGCGTTCGAGCCGCCATAGACGTCGTACTGGCTGATGCCATCGGCGAAGAAGAGCGCGTCGTAGCCACCGCGTTCCGCCGTCTTCGCGAGATCAGTCCAGAGCGAGAGCGAGTTGTAGTCGAGCGCGTGGTCGCGCGGATGCGCCCATAGCCCAGGCGAAAGGTGCGTCGGCGCGAAGGCCAGAAACGCGTTGATGCGGATTTCCTTCGACATGGCGTGCGTCCTATGTCTGCTTCGATGCGATGGGAAAATGACACATCACGCGATGCGTCGCGGACAACTGATAATCGGGCGGCGCTTCCGTGCGGCAGACGTCGCGCACAGCGGGGCAGCGCGTATGAAAGACACAGCCGGAAGGCGGCGCTAACGGCGATGGAATCTCGCCACCAATAGGCTCGACAGCGAACGAATCCGGCGCGGACGCGGCGATCAGCGCATGCGTGTACGGATGCGCCGCGCGCTCGACGATATCCTCGCGCGTGCCTCGTTCCATGAAGCGTCCGAGATAGAGCACGCCGATATGGCTGCTCATGAACGCGACCACGGCGAGGTCGTGCGAAATCAGCAGATAGGACAGGCCGAGCGCATCCTGCAGGTCTTTCAGCAGGTTGAGCACTTGCGCCTGAATGGACACATCGAGCGCGGAAACCGGCTCGTCCAGCACGAGAATCTCCGGTTCCAGCACGAGCGCGCGCGCAATGGCCACGCGCTGACGCTGGCCGCCGCTCAACTCGCCGGGGCGCCGCCGTTTGAATTCCGCAGGCAGGCCGACTTGCGCGAGGAGTTCGTCGAGACGCTTGTCGAGTACCGCGCGAGCAAGCCCGCTGCGCTGAATACGCAGCGGTTCCAGCACGATGTCGCTGATCGTCATGTGCGGATCGAGCGAGCCGAACGGGTCTTGCAAGACGGCTTGCACGGCGCGTTGCCGCCAGCGGACGTCCTTCGCCTGCGTGTGCTTACCGAAGACGCGTTCGCCGAAGAAGACGTTGCCCTGGCTTGCATCGTCCGCGCCGAGGATGATCTTCGCCAGCGTGGACTTGCCCGATCCCGATTCGCCGACGAGTCCGAAAGTGCCGCCAAGCGGCAGTACGAACGATGCGTCTTCCACGGCGCGCAGCATCTTCGGACGCGCGAAAAGTCCGCCGCGCACCGGGAACCTTTTGGCGACGCGCGCCACTTCTATCGCTGAGACTTGCGTGTCGGAAGCGCTCATGTCGTGGCCGTCGCAAGAAGAGGATGCGCGGTGACGTCGTACTCTTGCGGATGCCAGCACGCGACTTCGCGGCCGGCATCGAGCGAGTGCGTCGCGGGATAAGTGCTCAGGCAATCGGCTTGCGCGCGCGGGCAACGCGGCGCGAAGCGGCAACCTTCTGCAATGCTGCCAGGCAAGGGCGGATGTCCGGGAATCACCGTCAGCCGATGCTGCAAGCTGAACAGTCGCGGCACCGCGCCGAGCAGCCCTTTCGTATAAGGATGGCGCGGCCGCGCGAACACTTCTTCCACCGGACCCTGCTCGATGATGCGCCCCGCATACATCACCGCGACGTCGTCGCAATAGCCGCGCACGAGATGCAGATCGTGTGTGACGAGCACGATCGCCGTCCCGCGTTCGGCTTGCACCTCGCGCAACAGGTCGAGTATCTGCAGGCGCACGGTGATGTCGAGCGCGGTGGTCGGTTCATCGGCGATTAGAAGGCGCGGATTACACGCGAGATTCATGGCGATTGCCACGCGCTGGCGCATGCCGCCGCTGAACTGATGCGGATAGCTCTTGAGCCGGCTCTCGGGCGCGGGAATGCGTACGCGCCGCAATAATTCGATGGCGCGCGCCTCGCGTTCGGCGCGGCCGGTCACGCCCTCCCGATAACGAAACATCTCCGTGATCTGCCGGCCGATGGTCAGAAGCGGATTGAGCGAGGTCATCGGGTCTTGCAGAATCATGCCGATATCCCGGCCACGCAGCGCGTTCAGTTCGGCGGGTGTCTTGTCGCGCAAGTCGACGCCATCAAGCAGAATGCGGCCCGACTTCAAGCGCACGCCGCGCGGCGGCAAACCAAGCACGGACAAACACGTCACGCTCTTGCCCGAACCCGATTCGCCGACGAGACCCAGCGTGCGGCCCGCGTGCACGGAAAAGCTCACGCCGTCGACGAGTCGCACGCGTCCGTTCGCGCCGGGCGCTTCGACCACGAGATCGTCGATTGCGAGCACGGGCTCGTTGCTCATCGCCAGTCCTCCCCGGCGCGTTCGCCGCGTTGCAGACTCTCGCCGATGCGGTTGCTGCATAGAACCGTCGCAATCAGCACGAGGCCCGGCAGCGCGGAGAGCCACCACGCCGTATCGAGATAGTTGCGGCCCTCGGCGATCATGCCGCCCCACGAAGGATCGGGCGGCTGCACGCCGAGTCCGACGAAGCTCAACGCTGCTTCCATGAAGATGACGAGCCCGATGTCGAGCGTCAGCAAGACGATGAACGTATTGCGCACGTTCGGCAGCAGATGACGCAGGACCACATGAAGTGGCGTGGCGCCGGCCAGTTTCGCGATCAGGATGAAATCGCGTTCGCGTAGACTCAATGCCTCGGCGCGGATGATGCGCGCGAAGCGCCCCCAGTTCGCGAGCGTCACCACGATGACGATGTTGGTCATGCTCGGCCCGCATATGCCGACGATCAGCATGGCGAGGAACACGGGTGGCAGCGCGTACTGGGCATCGACGACACGCATGAGCGCGGCATCGAAACGTCCGCCGACATATGCCGACAAGAGCCCCGCCAGCGCGCCGAAAAAGCCCGCCAGCAGCACCGCGCAGAAGGCGATGGAAAGCGAGATGCGTCCGCCATGGAGTGTGCGCGTGAAGACGTCGCGACCCATCTGATCCGTGCCGAACCAGTGATGCATGCCAGGCGCCTGAAGCGTCGCCGCGAGGTCGATGGCATTGGGATCGACGCGCGTGAGCCACGGCGCGAGCACGGAGCCCGCGACGATCAGCACCAGCACGCCGGCGTTGATCGCGACGCCGCTATCCAGCCATGTCAGGCGGCCCCATGCGTGCTCGCCGCTATTGGAGGGAAAACGCGCGCTCATTGTCGATACCGGATGCGTGGGTCGATGAGCGCATAGAGCACATCGACTGCGAGATTGATCGAGACGAACAGCAGCACGGACACGATCACGGCCGCTTGCACCACCGTGAAATCGAGCGTGCTGATGGCCTCTACCATGAGGCTGCCGAAGCCCGGCCACGAAAACACGGTCTCGATCGCCACTGCGCCGCCTATCAACACGCCGAACTGCGAAGCCGTGAACGCGACAATCGGCAGCGCCGCGTTGCGCAGCGCGTGCGTCACGATCACGACGCGCTCCGGCAAGCCCTTGATGCGTGCCATGCGGATGTAATCGGCTTCGAGCACGCTCAGCATGTTCGCGCGCGTGAGCCGCGCGATGCCCGCCGCCGAATACCACGAGAGCGCGGCGACGGGCAGGATCAGATGACGCCACGAGCCGTGGCCGCCGGTCGGTAGCCAGCCCAATTGCACGGAGAAAAGACGGATGAGCAGCAGCGCGACGAAGAACGGCGGCGCGGCCTGACCGAGTACCGCAAAAAACGACGCCGCCCGATCGAAGAGAGATCCGCGCCGCACCGCCGAGACGACGCCGAGCGTCAACCCGAGCGCGAGCGCCACCGCCAGCGACACGCCCACGAGCAGCAGACTGGATGCAAGCCGGCTGAGCGCCATGGTGAGCGCCGGCGCGCCGAAGTGAAACGAGTTGCCCATGTCGCCGTGGAGGATGCCGCTCAAGAAACGCGCGTACTGCACGGGCACGGGATCGGCAAGACCGAGTTGCTCGCGAAAGAGCTGCCGGTCCGCTTCGGTGGCTTCGGGCGGCATCAGCAAGTAAGCGGGGTCGCCCACCATGCGCACCAGCACGAAGATCAGGACCGACATCAGCCAGACCGTGATCAAGGCCGAGCCCACCCGCCGCAGACCGTAGGCGATCATCTCAGTTCCCCGCCACGGTCGGCGCGGCCCATTGCACCGAGCGGAAGTTCAGGAAGCCGCCGCCTTGCTGCGGTTGCCATTGCAACGTCTTCTTCTTCGCATACACGTAGGTGAATTCGGAGATGAAGAACGCAGCGGCGTCGTCGTGCAGTTCGCGTCCGACCTGCTGGAAGATCTCGCCGCGCTTCTTGGTATCGCTGACGCGTGAGGCATCGGCGAGCAGCGCATCGACCTTCGGGTTCGAATAGTCGGACCAGCTTCCATTCGATGCAAACGCGCCGCCCACCGGATGCACCGGGTCATACAGCGCATTGGTGAACTGACTCAGTGCGAGCGGCCCGGACGTGTGCGTATTGTTCAGGCGCTGGAAGGTGGCATAGGTGAGGCGGTTGAGCTTGACCTTCACGCCCACTTGCCCCCAGTACGCGGCGATCGCTTCGGCCACGCCTTGCGGCATGTCGCCCTGGATGTTGAGCGTGGTCTCGAAGCCCTTCGGATAGCCCGCTTCGGCAAGCAGCGCTTTCGCCTTTGTCGGGTCGTAGGCATACGGCTTGATCGAACGATCCGCGCCGTACGGATAGTAGTTGGAGATCATCGTGCCGAGCGGCTCGCCCACGCCATAGAGCACGCTCTTGATGATGGCTTGCGTATCGAGCGCATAGCTCAGCGCCTGGCGCACCTTGACGTTAGAGAACGGCGAGTTCTTGTCGGTCGTGTAGACGCGCACGTACACCGGCGACGCGACGCGGCTTTCGATCACGTCCAGCCCGCTTTCCTTCTTGAGCCGACCATAGTCGGAGAAGGGCAGCGCGACGGAAATATCCACTTCACCGCGCAGCACCGCATTGACACGGCTCGCGGGCTCGGTGATCGCGCGAAAGATCAGCGTCTTCACGCGGGGTTTTTCGCCCCAGTAGTCGTCGAAGCGCTCCAGAACGAGTTCGCTGCCGCCGGGCGCGAGCGACTTGAACCTGTACGGCCCGAGCGACACCGGCTTCTGCGCGAAGGCATCCGGATTCGGCAGACTCGCGAGATAGTCGGCGGGCACGATATACAGATACCCCGCGATCTTGTTCGCGAAGGCGCCGTCCGGCGCCTTGAGCTTGAAGACGACGGTGAGGTCATCGGGCGTTTCCACCGAGTCGATCACCGGCGCGAAGAACGGACGGCGCGTGCTCTTGCTGCGTGGATCGAGCACATGTTCCAGCGATGCCTTCACGTCGCGCGACGTGAGCGTTGCGCCGTTGTGGAACTTGACGTTGGGACGCAGCTTGTAGGTGAAGACGCGCGCATCGTCGGATACTTTCACGCTCGTGGCGAGACGCGGCACGAGATCGCCCTTCAGGTCGAAGCCATAGAGCGTGTCGTAAATCTGCCATCCGTAGCGCAGCGAATCGCCGCTGACAGCCACGAGTCCGTCGAGGTTGTAGAACTCCTTCTCGACGCCGATCACGACCGTATCGCGATCGACGGCGGGAGCCGTGCTCGCCGCCAGTGAAGGTTCGATGAACGCGCCGGACAAAGCGGCGGCGAAGACCAGTCCGCGAAGGACCGACGAAAACGTGCGCATGGATGGGAGCTAGGTAGGGAGCGTGCAGGTGAGTAAGCAATGATGACGCGCGCCCGGCCTATTGCGAAGCGAGCAAATCGAATATGCATATGAGCCCTGCGCTCGTGAGGTTTTCTGCGCCGGGCATGAACGAAAGTCATGCTCGCTTAATGCGTTTCGCGCAGTTGCTTATCTTCAGAAATTCGAAAGCGCGCACGCGTGCGGCGTTAGCATGTGATTCCTTCATTGCGTCTTCTCGCGTATCGAATCGATGCCTTCCAACTTTCCACGCTTCGGCGTCTGGGCGCTCGTGCACGGCAGCCGCGCGGCGCTGCAGGACCCCGCAGAACCTTATGACGCATCATGGGCGCGCAACAAGGCACTCGTGCTCGAAGCCGAGCGTCTCGGATACGACTCGGTGCTCGTCGCCCAGCACACGATCAATCCGCACGATCCCTCGCTCGATCAGCTCGAAGCGTGGACGGCATCGGCTGCGCTCGCGGCGCTGACCTCGCGCATCGAGATCATCACGGCGATCAAGCCTTATCTCTATCATCCGGTGGTGCTCGCGAAGATGGCGCAGCAGATCGAGCACATCAGCGGCGGGCGCTTTGCCATCAATCTGGTGAATGCGTGGAATCGTCCGGAGCTGGAGCGCGCCGGTATCGGTTTTCCGGAGCATGACGAACGCTATGCCTATGGCCGCGAGTGGATAGCCGTGCTCGACAAGCTCTTGCGCGGCGAGGTCGTGAATCATCATGGCGACAACTTTCGTATCGACGAATACCGCTTGCGTCCCGCCGATCCATTTCGCGCGCGGCCGCGCTTCTATGTCGGCGGCGAATCGGAACCGGCGCGCTCGCTCGTGGCCGCGCATGGAGACGTGTGGTTCATCAACGGCCAGCCGCCTGAAGATGTTGCACGCCTGATCGCCGATGTCGGTGCGCGCGTGCGTCCCGCTGGCGCCGATGCCTTGCGTTTCGGCTTGTCGGCCTTCGTGATCGCGCGTGAGACGCAGGCGCAGGCTGAGGCGCATCTCGACCATCTCTTTGCGTTGGCGGAACTCGACAAGCCGCTGCGCGAACAGCAGAAGGCCAATACCGATCCAAACACGGTCATGCACAAGACCTTCGCGAAGACGGCGCGCGTGGGATCGAACGGCGGCACGGCGGCGGGTCTCGTCGGCGATTACGATACGGTCGCGCGGCGCGTGGCGGACTTTCACCGGGCGGGAATCGAACTCTTCATGCTGCAGTTCCAGCCGTTCGAAATCGATATGCGCGGCTTTGCGGAAGAGGTCGTGCCGCGCGTGCGTCGATTGCTTGCTGCGTAAAACGAAGGGGTAGCGCTTCTGTTTATGCGTAAGGAGCGCTGCGGCGCGCTTTGGCGGACGTGCGCCGCTGGGGCCGCGCAGCGCGCTCCCGCTTGGTGAGCGAGAACGCCGCAGCCCGAGATCAGAAAAACGCGCCCGTCGGCGGCAGTTGTCCGTTCAGCAAGTTCTGGCCAAGCAAGCGCTCCTTGTAGAGCCGCGGATTATGCGACGCGATCACCTTGATGTTGCGCCAGTGCCGGTCGAGAGCGCCCGTGCGCGAGACGACCGAGCCTGATCCCAGATCGATCAGCCACGACGCGATTTGCGGCGCGAGATCGTCGATGACGACCTTCGCTTCGGCCGCCGCGAACGTGGCTGCGAGCGTGGTGTCGTATTCATCGCGCGTGCCATAGCCTTCCGATGCACGCTGCAGCGCCGCGACCGCGTGGTCCGCCGTCGCCTCGACACTCGCCGCATAAGCACGGATGCGCCCGAGCAGGGTCTGCAACACCGGTTCGTCTGCCGGATGCGCGGCCTCGCCATGATAGAAGTTGCGGCCGCGCGAACGAAGCACCTCGACGGCATCCAGCGCCACGCGCCGCACGATGCCCGCGATGCAGTTGGTCAGATAAACCTGATGGAAGGTGTATCCCCAAGGCGCGGCTTCATCCGACCTTGGCGGGTCAGTCGGATAGACATGCGCGGCCGGCACCATCACGGCGCGAAACCTGGCCGTGCCCGAACCTGTCAAGCGCTGGCCGAAGCCTTGCCAGTCGTCGGCGTTGTCCACGCCTTCGCCGCGATCGAGCACGTATTGCACGTTGCGACCCGCGCGACTTTCCACGGCAAGGCCGATGAAGGCATCGTTGTAGAGGTTGCCCGTGGCATAAACCTTGTCGCCGGAGCCGACGTAGACATCGCGGCTTGCGTCCCATTCCAAACGACTCAGGACCTGCGTCGGTCGCGCGCCAGCGGCAGTCACATCGGTCTGCGTGAAGCTCAATCCGACGGTCTTGTTCTGCCTTGCGAGGTCGAGAACGTGCGCATGAAACGGAAGGTCGCGCCGCCTGAGCGCTGCCTCGATTTGCCAGAGATGGTTACGAAACGCGTGCGCGATGTTCGAATCCGCCGCCGCGACATCACGCGCGACGACGAACAGTTCGCTCAAGGACAAGCCGAGGCCACCCGCATCGACGGGCAGACGCGAGCGGCCGAAGCCCGCCGCCTTGAGCCTTGCGATCTCCTCGTGCGGCAGACGATGCGCAAGCTCGCGTGCAGCCGCAGTCGATGCAATGTCCGCGATGATTTCCGCGAAACCGAGCCTTGCTGACAGCGGCGAGACCAGTTTCGGCGCGGTAGGGTCGATGTTCTTTGTATCAGACATGGGATCGCTCTCGTGCGAAGTTGCGCGACCACGCGTTCGGCAGATTGCGGCCGTGATCGCAGGCCAGTGTGTATCGCATGTTCATGGCTCGCCTCGTCAGACCTTGATGCTGTAGTCGGCCACCTTGATGCGCGAATTGATGATCTTGCGTTCCGCGAGCCAGTCGGCGGCGCGTTGAAGCTGCGCCATAAAGGCAGCGTCATCGGGTTCATGAAATTGATTCACGCGCTTGAGACTCGCCAGATAATCGCGCACCTGATCGGGATATTTCGCTTCACCCTGCACGAGTTTTTCGGATTCGTTGGAATGACTCGACTGCCATGCGCCTTCGACGTAATACGCGTCGATGACCGCGCGAATCAGCTCGGAGTTTTCCTCGGTGAACTTGCGGCGCGTCACGAGCGAGCTGTAGTCGATCAGAAAATCCAGATCGCGTCCTTCGTTGAAGATGTCCTTTGCGTCGTTGGCGTTGCGCGCAATGTCCACGGCGGGCGACCACATCGACCATGCATCGACCTTGCCTTGCGCGAAGGCGGGCGCTGCGTCGGGTGGATTCAGATAGACGAATTCAACCTTGCCGCGGTCGATGTGATTCTTTTCCAGCGCTGCGATCAACAGAAACTCGCCGAGCCCGGAACGGTTGACCGCGACCTTTCGCCCGGCCAGATCCGCCACCGAATGGATGCCGCTCGTCTTCTTGACGATGATTGCGGTCGAGCGCGGCGAATAGACATCGAACGCATTGAAGACGAGTGGCGAGCCTGCGAGCATCGACGCAAGCGCGGGTGTCGTCGAGCCCCAGAAGCCGAAGTCCGCGCTGCCGCCGACCACGGCCTGTAGCGAGGGCGCGTGATTCGGAAACGGACCGATCCATTCGACCTTGATGTTCTTGGCCGCGAGCGTCTTTTCGAACACGCCCCGTTGCCGCGCGATATCGGGGAGACTGCCGTAACCCCAACCTATGCGCACCGTGTCCGTGTTGCGCGTCAGCTTGCGCGGTTCGGCGGCGCGCGCGGGAATCAGGCTGCTTGCGGCGACGCCGGCCACGAGGCCGCCTGCCGCACGCAACCACTGGCGGCGGTTCAGCGAGGATTCGATCATTCTTGTTGGTACCTTTCGAGTTTTGCAGGAAACGATTGGTGGATCAGTGAGACTGGACGCCCAGTTCATCGAGCAGAATCGGCCGCAATTGCAGCGGCGCGTGATCGCCGGGCCGAAACGATGCAGCGATGCGACCCGCGCGCATCACGAGGATTCGGTCGGCGAGCGTGAGCGCTTCATCGACGTCATGCGTCACGATCAGCACGCCCGGCAGATGACGCGCGACGAGTTCCTTGACGAGCCCGTGCATCTTGATGCGCGTGAGCGCGTCGAGCGCCGCGAATGGTTCATCGAGCAACAGGAGCGCGGGGTCGCGAACCAAAGCGCGCGCGAGCGCCACGCGTTGCGCCTGACCGCCGGAAAGATTCCGAGGCCAGTCATCTTCACGGCCCGAAAGTCCGACTTCGCCCAGCGCGCGCGCGGCGCCCGTGCGTCCTACCGTGCTTTCATGGCCGAGCGCGACGTTCTCCCACAACGTCGCCCAAGGCAGCAGCCGATGCTCCTGAAACACGACGGACGGCCGCTCGGGCGCGCGAATCTCGCCGGCATCCGGCCGGTCGAGCCCAGCGAGCGCGCGCAAGAGCGTCGTCTTTCCGCAGCCGCTTTCGCCTAACAACGCGACGAATTCGCCTTTGCGTATATCGAGGTCGAGTGCATCGATGACGACGCGCTTGCCATAGCGCCGCTGCAGACCTCGCACCGATACGGCAAGGGACGCGTGGCTCACGCGTTCGGCGGCGCGCGCGCGGATGTCGGAGTCGCGCGACAGGGCGATGCTCTCGGTCACTGGGTTGCTCCTTTGGCGTAGTTCGCGTGCCACGACAAGAAATGCGCTTCGAGCAGACGCACCAACGCGTCCGCCACCACGCCGATGACCGCGTAGATGACGATGGTCAGCACGATGACATTGGTTTGCAGGAATTCGCGGGCGTCCATGGCGAGGAAGCCGATTCCCTTGGTCGTCGCGAGCGTCTCGGCAATGACGAGCGCGAGCCACGCGTGAGCGAGCGCATAGCGCACGCCCGTGAGGATCGACGGCATGGCGCCGGGAAGAATGATCCGTCGCACGATCGCGGTCCAGTCGAGGCCGATCACCTTGGCGAGTTCCATCAGCTTGGGATCGATCTGACGGATGCCGAGCATGGTGTTGATATAGATGGGAAACAGCACGGCGAGCGCGACCAGAAAGATCTTCGCGACTTCGCCGACACCGAACCACACGATCACGAGCGGCAGCATGGCAAGGAAGGGAATGGCGCGCACCATCTGAATGGAGCGATCGAGAAGCGCTTGCGCGAGCGGCGAAAACCCGACTGCGATTCCGAGCACGAGACCAACCGTCCCGCCAATAACGAAGCCCGTGACGGCGCGCAGAAGCGACACACCGAGGTGAACGAAGAGATCGCCGGAGCGCATCAGACCGAGCGCGGTTTCAAGAACGCTGCTGGGCGCCGGAAGCACTTGCGGCGTGATGAGTCCTGCGCGTGTTGCCGCTTCCCAGATCACCACGACACATGCGGGGACCAGCCACGAAAGCAGCTTGTAGAACGTGCCTTTCGACACGCCGAAGCGTTGCCGTTTCGATGCGACATAGCTGTTGCGAGTGGATGTCAGGTCCGCCATGTCGGTTCCATGAAATGCCGTGAAAGAGGTGCTTGAGCGGCGACGCACTTGGCGCCAAGCGAGCCTGTTATTAAAAGCCGCGCGGCATTGCAATGACAAACGGTTTTTTCTGCTTTGCTTTTCAGGGTCTGGGTGGGGATGTTGTGAGGTCGTGTTCGTCGATGACTGGAATGCAGTTGCCCCGTTGTAGCGAACGATGCATTCCCGCCGTCCGCGATACCATTGCGAGGCAGACAATGGAACTTGGGCAGATGCGTTTACTACAGCCGCACCGGCTTGCCAATGAAGCATGAGCCGCCATGGAGACAGCAATGATAGTCAGCAATCAGCAGGAAGTGACCGAAGCCGTGCTTGCCGAACTGAGCCGCGCGCCGGATGCGCGCTTTCGCGAAATCATGTCGGCGGCGGTGTGTCATCTGCACGGCTTCGCGCGCGAGGCGCGGCTGTCCGAGCCGGAGTTTCATCAGGCATGCGCGGTCATCGCGAAGCTCGGGCAGTTGACCACCGAATCGCATAACGAAGTCGTGTTGATCGCCGGATCGCTTGGGCTGTCCGCGCTCGTGTGCCTGCTCAACAACGGCGATCGCGGTCAGACCGATACGACCGCGAACCTCATGGGCCCGTTCTGGCGCATGGACTCGCCGCCCACTGAAAGCGGCGGCAGCATCGTGCGCTCGCCGACGCCGGGCGCGCCTATCTTTGTCAACGCTTGGGTGCGCGATTCGAGCGGGCGTGCGGTGGAAGGCGCCGAGGTGGACGTGTGGCATACATCGGCGGATGGTTACTACGAGAATCAGGACCCCGCGCAGGCGGATATGAATCTACGCGGCAAGTTCACTACCGATGCCAACGGCCACATCGCGTTTCGCAGCGTGAAGCCGGCGGGCTATCCCATTCCGCTGTCGGGCCCGGTCGGCGCGCTGCTACGCGCGCAAGGCCGGCACAACATGCGGCCTGCGCATATCCATTTCATGATCTACAAGCCGGGCTTCAAGACACAGTTTTCGCAGGTCTATTCGAGCGATGATCCCAATCTCGAGACCGATGTGCAGTTCGGCGTGACGCGCGCGCTCGTCGGGCAATATGTGCTGCACGACGGCGAGACCGCACCCGGCGCGGACGTTCAAGGGCCGTGGTATTCGCTCGATCATCACTTCGTTATCGAACCCGGCGAAGCCAGGCTACCGAAGCCGCCTATCACTGGCAAGACAACCGGTCCGCGACCCGAGCAAACCGTGCTCGAACGCACCGGACATTGAGGAACCGACATGCCTATCGTACATATTTCCCTCGTCGAAGGACGCGATGAAGCCGCCGTCAAGGCCTGCGTGAAGGCGGTCGCGCGCACGGTCCATGAAACGCTGGGCGCACCGCTCGACACCATCCGCGTGTATGCCACCGCGGTGCCCGCCGCGCATTGGGCCGTCGGCGAACGCACGAAGGACGAGATGCCCGCAAGCCCGAACAAGGCAGAAGAGTCGCGATGACGCCGCGACTGTTCATAGGAAGATGGATGACGCCATGTCGGGGCGACTGAGATCGCCGGCACCACATCGAACGAGATCGCGTGATGCGCATCGACGATAACGGGACCTTCTGGGGGCTTGGCTATGAAGGCCCGCTCAGTGGCGGTCGTGGCCTCGATGGCAAGCCTGTCGACGACATGCGCTAGCGCGCGCGTTCATGCGGCACGCGTGAAAGATGAGCTGAAACAATAAGGCCCACGGCTTTGCGCGATGCGGCAAACCGTGGGCTTTTGTTCAGAGACGCTCAGACATCGGCATGCGTGCTCGTGAAGTTCACATAGCTGTTGTACGTCGGCGTGATCGGCGCACCGTTGATCATGATGCCAAACGTGTGATTGCCGCTGTCGAGCACGTAGTACATGGCCGAGTGAATGTTGTGCGTCTTGCGTGCGTCGTAGAACGATTGCAGGCGAGACTGCACGAAGGTCGCGCGATAAGCATCCGTCTGCTCGGGGTTCGCGTTCCACTCAGTGATCATGAAAGGTACGCCGTAGCGCGCCTTACAGTACTGCGGCAGATCGAAATGCGGGCCCGCGCCGTCAGAGCCGATGTCGAACAGGTCACCATACACTTCGTAGTTGTGCCACGTCGTGATGTCCCAGCGGACCTTCGGATAGCCACTCGTGCCATCCGGCTGGAAGCCGTCCCACAATGCATCCGATGCGCCGATGTCCGCCACGCAAAAGTTGATGCCGCACTTCGCGTCCGGCTGTACTGCTTTCACGCCGGCGATGAGACCGCGCATGACGCCGCGCATGACGGGCCAGTTTGCGTTGTTGAAGTCGGCTACGTCCGTTCCCGCGCGGTTCGAATACAGCACGGTTTGCGAGCGGCGCGTCAACTCATTGCCGCATTCGTACATGGTCACGCCATAAGGCTTGAGCGCGCTCGCAACCGTCAGGCCGGTGTTGTAGGCGTCGGCGTAAGCGGCGGCTTCGCTGCCATACAGCGCGCCTGAAGCATCGGTCAAACCTTGCTGAATCAGGCAAAGCATGCTGATACCCGTTCCGTTGAAGGCCGATGCCAGCTTGGCGACGGCGCTGATCTGCTTCGACGTCGAATTGCAGCCCACCCGATACATGTTGCAGCCCATGCCCTTCAGGATCGCGATGAGTTGCGGAGGGGTGTAGGTGTAGTCGTAATGGCCGTTCATCCCGAAGAACATGCCCGGCGTCGCTGCCATCGCAATGCGCGGGTCACGGCAGATGAGCCATTTGTTCGACCACACGTAGAACTGGCCGCTCGTGTTCTTCTGGTAAATCTTGCCGCCCGACCAGAGGAGCATCGAGACATTGGCGATTGAAACAGCCGTCTTGTTCTTGTACACGATGGCGCCGGTCACCGTCCAAACCGCACCCGTCTTGTCCACGATCGACGTACCGCTCGGGATGGTCGTGCCATCGGCGGAAGGCGTGACTACCGCGGCCTTTGCGGTGGAATCCAGTTGCGTGGAATCGTCGGAAGCCTTGGTTGCCGCTTGCGGTAGATCGCTACCGCCGCCGCCACATGCGGAAAGCATATAGGTCCCGGACAACGCGCTCATGCTAGCCAGAAATTTACGTCGATTAATCATCATTTCGCAGTTCCGCTGGTCTGGCGGAACACTCCTTAAGGTCAGAGATCGATATCAATGTCCTATTAAGTAAGGACGACTAACGAATGAGCCGAGGATGCAGCAGTGTTTGCCTTGCCTACCTGGGATGCTTCAAAGTTGGCCGTTGTAGCAGGGAAAGAGCGAACTTCGTGCAGTAACCACCGGCCTGCCGTGTTGCCCTAACTTCGTTCGACACGCGATGCAAAGCCGCCGCGTCTGTGTCTCACAACCACCTTCTTCAAAGTTCATACGATAGGTTGGATTTTACGCAATGTTACAAAAAGCGTGTGAGAATTCGAACGTTTTCGGGCAAAAAGTAACGAACGCATGGCGTTGCCGTATGGAAGAGGAAAATAGTGCGACTCTGCTGCAGTGCTTTATAGGAGTATTTGCCCATTTTTCGTTGTTTTGCGCGAGAGTGAACAAATTACCTGTACCCATGTACGAACGTACTATTTCCAATTTTTGCGTTATACCAGCGTATTTTTGGTGGGCGCAGCGCGACTAGAAAACGCTCCGAAGCGCCGCGCCCCGACAATCAACCTGCGACCTGGAAGAACGACACCGCATCCACGAGCTTGCGCCCCTGCTGATCGAGCGATTGCGAAGCCGCCGCCGATTCTTCCACGAGCGCCGCGTTCTGTTGTGTCACCTGGTCCATCTGCGCAATCGCCTGGCTCAATTGTTCGATGCCCCGGCTTTGTTCGCTCGATGCCGCCGCGATCTCGCCCATGATGCTGCTCACGCGCGAGACGGCCTGCAGCACTTCGGCCATCGTCGTCCCGGCTTCGCCCGCGAGCGAAGAACCCTCCGCGATACGCACGCCCGACGCGCCAATCAACTCCTTGATCTCCTTCGCGGCGGACGACGAACGTTGCGCCAGGTTGCGCACTTCCGAAGCGACCACGGCAAAGCCGCGTCCCTCCTCGCCCGCGCGCGCCGCTTCAACCGCCGCATTCAACGCGAGGATGTTGGTCTGAAACGCGATGCCTTCGATGATCCCGGTGATATCCGCGATCTTCTCCGAGCGCGTGCTGATCTCCGTCATGGTCGCGACCATGCGCCCCACGGCGGCATTGCCCTGCTGCGCCACCGCCGATGCATCCGCCGACAACGCATTCGCCTGTTGCGCGTGCTCGGCGTTCTGCCGCACGGTCGAGGTCAACTCTTCGACGCTCGCCGCCGTCTCTTCCAGCGATGCCGCTTGTTGTTCGGTACGCGTTGACAGATCGACGTTGCCCGTGGCGATCTGACTCGATCCCGTGGCGATGCCATCGGCGCAAGAGCGGACGTTGCCGATCAGACTGACGAGATTGCCTTGCATCGTGCGCATGGAGGCGAGCACGCTGTGTTGCGGGGCGTTATCCGCGTGCGCGACCGGGCTCAGATCGCCGGAAGCGACGCGCTGCGCGACTTGGCTCAGTGCATCGGGTTCCGCGCCCAAGGCTCGCAAGATGCTGCGCGTGATGATGAACCCCGCGCCCACGGCCAACGAGGCCGCCGCGATGCACGCGGCGATCAGCAGCATGCGCGAGAACGCGTAATCCTCCGCCGACTCTTGCACGAGCTTCGCTTCGCGCTGGCTCGTCAGGTCCAGGTAATCTTGCGTGGCCTTGATGAGCGCGGCGAGCAGCGGACGGCACTCGTCGTTCATCTTCGTAATCGCTGCCTGATGCTGGCCCTTCAGCGCCAGATCGACGATGGCGAGCGCCACCGGTCCGTAAAGCGATTCGACGCGGTCGATCTCCGCAACGCGCGTCTTTACTTCGGCCGAGACATCCGGCGCGCTCGCGACCATTTCCTTGAAGCGGCGCAAATCGCGTTGCACGTCTTCATGCGCCTGAAGGACGGCTGCTTTCTCGAGTTCGAGATCGGCGGGCTTCGTCACGAGCACGAGATTGCGTGCGGCGATCGCGCGCCGGTCCACTGCGGTGCGAATGCTTTCGGCCAGATGCGCGCGCGCGTTGATGCCGTTGACAAAGGACGTAAAGCGCTGGTTCGCTTCGCCGAGCGTCTCGATTGAGAGCGCGGCGACGATCAGCACTGCCGCCGTGAGCAGGCCGAAGCCAATGGAAAGCTTCGTTTTCATGCGCATGGGTTGCAGGTTCATCTCGTTCTTTTCCTTTTTGATGGCAGTGCTGTCGTTGACGCTCGCCGTCTTTTACGCGGCGAGCGCGGGTTCTTTCTTGCATCGCTTACGGCAGCGTCGGGAAAATATGAAGATGAACGAAAGTATGACGATGTTAGCAAACGTTTTACATCGCCCTGTCCAGGATATGTCGCAGGGTGGGTAAGGCTTTCTTCGACGAATGGGATGAATAGAGCCCGGATTTGTCCATGCCTTGGTTAAGATATGGGCTCCTGTCGATGACAGGTCTCCATTCGTCACCGCGATGCTGTTCTCTACCCGGGAGCGACAACGAAAGCCTGCGAAAATAGCGCTCAATGCTCGCTTACTCATATAACCCTTTGCTTGTCGTCTGCTCGCTTCTCGTGGCAATCCTGGCCGCGTACACGGCTTTCGACATGGCAGGGCGTATCGCGCAAGCCAGGGGGTCCGCGGCGCGCTGGTGGCTCATCGGCGGTTCCTGTGCAATGGGACTCGGAATCTGGGCAATGCACTTCGTCGGCATGCTGGCGTTCAGCTTGCCCATCAAGCTGGGCTACGACCCGCTGATTACATTTGCATCGCTTCTAATTGCCGTCGCGGCATCGATGTTCGCGCTCTGGCTCGTCTGTCAGAAGACGCTGCCCGCGTTCAGGATCGTGATCGGGGCGCTATTGATGGGACCGGCTATCGCCGGCATGCACTACACGGGCATGGCCGCCATGCGCATGCGGCCGCCGATCGAATACGACCCATGGCTCACCATTGTATCGGTGGCCATTGCCATCGTCGCCTCGGGCGCTGCGCTCTGGATTGCCTTTCGCTTACGTCAGCAGGCGTCGCGGCTCTTGTTTTTTCGCGGCAGCGCGTCGCTCCTGATGGGCTTTGCCATCGTCGGCATGCACTACACCGGAATGGCGGCCGCGCGCTTTCCCACGGGCGCGATATGCGGTGCCGCTAAGGAAGGCGCGGATACCGGATGGCTGGCGGTCGTGGTGATCGTCGTGACACTCTCGGTGCTGGCCATCGCGCTGATCATCTCCGTTCTGGACTTGCGGCTCGAATCGCGCACCGCCGTGCTCGCGGCGTCGCTCGCGGAGGCGAACAAGGAACTTGCCTATCTGGCGCTTCACGACAGCCTTACCGAGTTGCCGAATCGCGTCTTGCTCGAAGACAGACTGGAACAACTGGTGCATGGCGCGCGCGATGCAAAGCGCCGCTTCACGTTGATGTTCATGGACCTCGATGGCTTCAAGGCGGTCAACGACGCGTTCGGACATCATGTCGGCGACCTGTTGCTGATCGAAGTGTCGAAGCGCATCCGCGCCAACGTCAGGTCACACGACACCATTGCGCGGGTCGGCGGCGACGAGTTCGTGCTGCTCTCGAACGTCGACGACGCAACCGTGGCCGCGCAAATCGCCGCGAGCTTGACCGAGACCATTGAGAAGCCGTTTCGCATGGAAGGCGAGGAAGTGCAGATTTCCGTGAGCGTGGGCATTGCGATCTTTCCCGACGACGGTGCGACTCAAGAAGAGCTTCTGAGCAATGCCGATACCGCCATGTATCACGCGAAAGCCCTTGGCCGCAGCGGTTTTTGTTTCTTCGAACCGTCGATGCATGCGGACTCTTACGAGCAGATGCAACTTGCGCACGAGCTTCGCGTGGCGTTGACGCGCGGTGAGCTCGCCTTGCACTATCAACCCAAATTCAAGGCGCCAAATGGTCCGGCGGTGGGCGCGGAAGCGCTATTGCGCTGGAACCATCCCGTGCACGGACTGATGGCGCCCAACCGCTTCATTCCGATGGCGGAGAAGACAGGGTTGATCGTTCCTATCGGCGAATGGGTGCTGAGCGAAGGCTGCCGGCAATTGAAGGCGTGGCACGATCGCGGTCATAGCGAGTGGACCATCGCGATCAATCTTTCGCCATTGCAGTTCGTTCACTCGGGTCTCGTACGAGCGGTTCGCGGCGCGCTTCGTCGCAATGGCCTGCCAGCGGAATCGCTGATTCTGGAGATCACTGAATCGACGGCCATGCGCGATGTCGAAGTGAGCCTCAAGGTCTTGCAACGACTGCGGGAAGAAGGCGTGCAGATCTCTATCGATGATTTCGGCACCGGCTACTCCAGTCTGCTTTATCTCAAGCGCTTGCCCGCCAACGAACTCAAGATCGATCGTGGCTTCGTGCGTGAACTTGCTCACGGTACGGAAGACGCGGCGATTGTTTCGGCCATCGTGGCGCTCGGACAAACGCTCAATCTCAGGATCGTGGCGGAAGGCGTCGAAACCACTGCACAGCAGGCTTTTCTCACGCAACTGGGATGCGACATTCTCCAAGGGTTTTTGCTCGGCAAGCCAATGACGGCCAATGCGTTTATCGCTTCCGTCGCCGATGTCGCATCGACAGGACGCCATTGAAACTTCGCCAGTAACTTTTTCCGCCCATCACGTTAGCTAGCCAACAGAACGCCGACGAGGGTCGATCCGTTACACGTTGCACGGTGCTACTCTCCCGTCATAGTTACCGTAGCGCTGGACCATACGGTCATTCCAAAAGACAAATCCGAGTCGGGGACCGCACATGTTGCGAACGGTGGTCGATCGTGTCAGGCGCTTTCGGCGCAGTGAAGGCTTCAAGCATTCTCTCGCCGCTCCAGTGCGTTTGTCGCTGCATGCGCGACAGCGGCTGAATCGCAATGTGTTCGCTATCGAGATCAGGGAAAACTCCGGCTTTTTTTCCGTGATGCAGATGGTGCTCTTCATCCTCAAGCATTGCGAAGAGAAACGGCTGACACCGCAAATCTCGGCACGCGGCGGTCTCTATGGCGACCCGGAAGGCAAAATAGACTGGTTCTCGGCGCTCTTTGAAAGCGTGCGGGCATCCGGCGATGTGAAGTTGCCGCGCAGAGTGCGAACCTCTACCGTGCGCGATCTCGTGCAACTCGGCTTGCGGCAACGTCATGAAGCGGGTCTGCGGTTGCAAAGTTCGAGCGACTTGTTTCGCTCGCATTACCGGCCGGTTGCAGCCCTTCGCGATGAAGTCGATGCAACCTGCGCCAAACTCGATATCGGCCAATCGACACTCGGTGTTCACTACCGAGGCACGGATAAGAAGTTCGAAGCGATGACCTTGCCCTGGGCCGACTTCTGCCGGCTGGTCGAGCAGACCCTCGCGCTCAATCCGCTTCTGACAAACATCTTCGTTTCGAGCGATGAGCAGGCGTTCATCGACTTCTTCCGCGCGTGGCCGTTCAATCGCTCGGTCAGTGTTGCACCGGCCAAGCTGCTGTCCACAGGCGACATGCCGGTGCACTTCAGCGGTTATCCGGGTTTGGAGATCGGGCGCGAAGCGTTGGTGTCGAGCCTGCTGCTTTCGAAGTGCGGATACCTCGTAAAGATGCCTTCTTACTTGTCGGCATGGTCGAAGATATTCAATCCTGATTTGCCGACTACCTTGGCCGTACCGCCAAAGCCTGACGCGTTCTGGTTTCCCGACAGCCAGATCTGGATCGAACAGGAACAGGTGATGGGCGGCAAGGCGGCGTGAGTCGCGCGCTTGTATTAACGCATGAAGCCTGCTGTCGTGACTCTGACTCAACGGGTGTTGATTTCTTTGCGTTGGAATGCCAACGCGTCATTCGCTACGCTTGAATCGATGCCGGGCGCATGACCCGGCAGCCGACCAGCGGCGAATCGACATCCATGAGACATGACCTTTCCATCGTGCTGTTGCACGCCACGCCCGTTGCCATCGCGCCGATACACGACGCGTTCCTGCGCGACTGGCCAGAAGCCAGGCTCACCAATCTTCTCGACGACGGTCTGACCTCGGCCAGAGGCGACAGCAAAGAGCTGCCCGACTCATTGCAGACACGCTTCGTGAATCTTGCGCGATACGGGTACGAAAGCGGCGCGGATGCGGTCCTCGCGACGTGTTCGGCCTTCGGTCCCGCCATCGATGCCGCGGACGCGGCGCTTCCCATACCTGTTTGCAAGCCGAACACCGCCATGTTCGCCGATGCGCTTGCAGAAGGCAGAAACATCGCGATGATCGCAACGTTCGCGCCGGCCCTGCCGACCATGGTGGCGGAGTTCTTCGAGGAAGCATCGAACATGAACCCGCAAGCTACGCTGGCCACCTTCGTGGTCGACGATGCAATCGACAAGCTGCGTGCGGGCGACCGCGACACGCACAACCGTATCGTTGCAGAAAAGGCCGCGAGCCTGCATGGCTACGACGCGATCATGCTGGCCCATTTCTCAACCGCTCAGGCACTCGATGCCGTGACTTCAGTCGCGAGTTGTCCGGTATTTTCCGCACCGCGCAGCGCGGTTGCCGATCTCAAGAAGCGCCTGCATTTGTCGCGCTGAAGTCTTTTACCGTCATGGATTCAACGATGCCTACTCCATCGCTCGCGCCAGCCGTTTCGATGATGAGCACGCTCGCGGTCAAGAGCGCGCTCGTCGATGTCGTCATTCCAGCGTTCGAACGAAGTAGCGGCATCCGCGTGCAAGCTATGTTCGATCCAACCAACGTGCTGCAAGAGCGCGTGTCTGCCGGTGAAAGAGCGGACATGCTGATTGCGACTCGCGCCTATGTGAAGCGTCTCGCCGATGAAAACGTACTGGATGTACCGACGGTGCGCGGGTTGGTCAGAACCGGCGTGGGTGTGGCGGCATCTGTGCGGGACGTGCCTCGGTCGATAAGAAGCGTTGAAGACTTGCGCGAGGTCCTGTTGAACGCGCGATCGGTCGCATATTCGAAGACCGGCGCAAGCGGCGTTTATTTCGCCACCTTGATCGAAGAGATGGGCATCGCGGAGCAGGTCAATCAGCGCGCGACCATCATCGAGAAGGGCTTTACGGGCGAATGCATCGTGCGTGGCGAGGCGGACGTCGCCATTCAACAGATGAGCGAACTGGCCATGGTGGCGGGCATCGAGATCATCGGCCCGCTTCCGGAAGAGATTCAGTTCCATACCGACTTTTATGTCGGGATGTTTTCGGGTCGCGCACAATCGGAAGATGCATGTGCCTTGCTGCAATCCCTTTTCTCCGATAAAGCGCGCCACGCGTACGAGCGGCTTGGGCTAACGATTCTTTGAGGAGACGATATTCATGCAGCGCGCAGACGACAAGCAAATGCCCAGTCAACTCATCACGCCCGTTACGGTGTTCGGCAATCTCGCATTCGTGAGCGGCCAGCTTCCGCGCGAGCACGGAGCGATCAAATACAGCGGCAAGGTCGGCGCGGACTTATCGGCTGAAGACGCACGAGAAGCGGCAGCGTTATGTGCAAAAGCATGTCTCGATGCACTCGCGCACGCGCTCCGCGGACATGAGCGCATTGCGCAGATCGTGAAGATTACGGGATTCGTCGCATCGGCGGCGGATTTCACCGGACAGGGCGCGGTGATCGATGGCGCGTCCCGCCTATTGATCGAAACGCTCGGAGAACGCGGCAAGCATGCACGAAGCGCGATCGGCGTGCAGCAGCTTCCGCATGGCGCGGCAGTGGAAGTCGAAATGATCGTGGGGTTGAAATGACTGCACGGTCTTCGCGCGTACGCTTCGCGGCTAATCTCAAATGGCTCTTTACCGAGTTGCCATTTCTTGAGCGATTCGAAGCCGCTGCGTTGCATGGCTTCGCGGCAGTCGAATACGCATCGCCATATGGCTACGATGCCACCGAGCTTCGCAACGTGTTGAGCCAGTGGAGCTTGAAACAAGTGTTGATCAACACGCCGGCGGGCGAAAGAGGGGCCGTAGGCTCCAACGGCTTTGGCTGTATTCCGGGCTATGTCGATGTTTTTCGCGAAGGTGTCGATCTCGCGTTGGACTACGCTAACGCGCTGGAGTGCAGCCTGATTCACTTGATGGCGGGACGAGTGCCGGACGGCTGCTCGCCAGCCGAGGCCGAAGCCGTCTTTCGTTCGAATCTCGCGTGGGCCGCAAAGCGCGCGGAAGGGCAGAACGTAACCTTTGTGCTCGAATGTCTGAACCAGCAAGACGTGCCGGGTTACTTCCTCAAGAGTCTTGCTCAGGCGAGCGCGTACGTCCGCGACATCCCGCAAGGCAACGTCAAACTGCTCTTCGATTTTTATCACGCGGCAATGAGCGGCATGGACGTACTGGATGCGTTCGCCATGCATCGTCGTGACGTGGCGCACATTCAGGTCGCCGACGTACCAGGACGAAACGAACCGGGCACGGGCGACATGTCATGGCCCGCGATTGCACGAGCGATAGCCGATAGCGGCTATTCAGGCTGGATAGGATGCGAGTACCGTCCGCGTGGAACGACTGCCGCCGGACTCGATTGGCGTCAAGCCCTTACGCAAGCCGCAGGCTTGAGCAAGCACTCAGAACATCGTTCTTAGATTGGCCAACTCGAATTCAGCTCGAAGCCATTTTTCAAACACGGCCGCTTCGGCCGAATTGCGCAGACTCGACGAGCGCAGCAGATAGTAAGAGATATTTTCGACGTGGAACTTCGGGTCGGAGAATGGCTCGATCAACCGGCCATCGCGTAACTCTTCTTCCGCGAGGATCTCGCTTTCCAGCACCACGCCCAAGCCCTTTACCGCAGCTTCGATTGCCATGGCGGAGCGGTCGAGCCACAAGTCGTGCGCGGGCTTGACGACGAGGTTGCCTATGCGCCGAAAATAATCGACCCAGTTCAGCGGATTATTGGAGTGGATGAGCGTGGCCTTAGCCAGATCCTTCGGGCTTTTCAGGCCGAGTTCCTCCGCGAGTTGCGGACTGCAAAGCGGCCTGAGCCGTTCGATGAGCAATGGCTCGGCAAGCTTCAATCCCGGCGTTTGAGGCCCATGCGCAATTGCTATGTCGTAGCGGTTGGCATCGAGTTCATGTGTGTGAAGCGTCGCAAGTCGAACGCGAAACAGCGGGTTCGCTTTCAGGAAGTTTTGCAGACGCGGTTGCAGCCACTTCACCGAGAAGCTATTGGGCACGGCAATCGACAGATGACCGCCCCACGATTGCGGCGCGATAAGACTCGTCGCAGTGGCGATCATGCCGAATGCTTTTTCCAGTTCGCGCGCATAGGTTCGGCCCGCGACGGTCAGCACCGCGCGCCCGGCATGTCGCTGAAAGAGCGGAACGCCGAGAAAGTCTTCGAGTTGCTGAATGTGATGACTCACCGCCGACGTGGTAATGCCGATCTCTTCCGCGCCTTGCGTGAAGCTGCCGTGCCGAGCGGCCGCTTCGAACGCGATCAGCGACTTGAGCGGCGGAAAGCGCACACGGCGCGTGTCCGGAACGGCTTCGGCTTCATCGCTTTCCTTCTTTCTCGAACCGGCCGTCATCTATGCCCCCGTGTCCCGATGACGGCAAGGATAAAGCATCGCAGGGCGGAAGACATTCGCAGCATCGATATCGATCAGCCGAGACATGTCTCGAAGAAGCGTTTGAGTTCCGCTGCCAGCGCTTGCGGCTGCTCTTCGGGAATGTAATGCCCGCAGTCTTGGATCACACCGCCGCTCAGGTCTTCGCAGAGCGGCTTCATCAGTTCATGGATGGTGGGCGCGCTGCCCACATCGCCTCCAAGCGCGAGCACGGGCTTTTTGATCTTGCTGGCAAAGAGCTTCTGGTTCTGCTTCATGTCCTCTTCGACGGCCCGATAATAGCCGAGCATGCCGCGCAGGCCGCCGAGCGACGCATACGCCTTGACGTATTCGTCGATGTCGGCAAGCTCGAACGTGGCCATTGCGTTGGCGGTCTTCTTGTTGAAGAACCATTCGATCAGCACGCGCTCCTTGCCTGCAATGAGCGCTTCAGGCAAGTCGTCCACCGCGTTGAACAAGAAGTGCCAGCTCTTCCAGTTCGAAGGCGCGGTGACCGATACTTCGGGCTTGAGCGTGATGCCGGGGATGTTGCCATCGATGAACACGATGCCGTCGAGCTCGGCCTCATAGCGATGCGCGTACGGATAAGCAATCCACGATCCGATGTCATGGCCCACATAGAAGTGACGCTCGACACCCAGCGACCGCAAGAGACCATTGATGCGCGCGGCGGCGGTCTCGGTGTCGTAGCCGGTGGTGGGCTTGTCCGAGTAACCTTGACCGGGCAAATCGATGGCGATGGTGCGGTAGGAATCGGCCAGAAGCGGTTGCACGCGACGCCACGCATAAGCGGTCTGCGGGAAGCCCGCCACGAGCACGACCGTCGGGCCGACGCCACCATCCACCATATGAAAGCGGATGTCTCCGCTTCGCACGAAGCGCCTGGTGAAGGACTTGCCGCCAAGGTCTATCACGCCTGACATGTCGGTTCTCTTTCTGAGTGAAGGTGCGTGTTGTGCATTGTATCGGGCCAAAAAGCCGGCTTCACGATGCACCCACGGAGCGCGCGAGCTGACGCGCCTGCCGGGGATAGTTGTCGTCGACAAACTGCGCGCTGATCAGCCCGGCTTCGAGGTCGGCTGCAATGTCATCGAGCGATCTGCAATCCGGGTTGCCGTATCCGCCGCCGCCCGCGTCGCGAATCTCCACGATACCGCCGTCTGGAATGAGCACGCGCGCCTTGGGATCGGTCTCGACATCGTCCACGAAGATGAGCCGATGCGCGCCGGCGCCCGCGCCTGCAAATCCTTTCGCGGCTATCTTGGTCCGCGACGCCATGAACGATGCCTCGATGGGATGACCCGTGTCGTTCCTGATCGCGAAGATCTGACCGTTGCCGCCTTGAAACTCGCCGGGCCCGCCCGAGTCTCTGAGTATCTCTTTCTTGAGGAAGGTGCAGCAAATCTGCTGCTCCCAGAATTCAACCGAGCCGCCGATGATGTTGGCCGGTGCGGGCAAGGCAGGGCGGCCATCGTAACCTGCTAGCGCGCCGTATCCGCCCGCCGAAAAATAGATCGACGAATAGTGCTTTCCCGCGCGCGTCTGGCCGCGAAGATTCATCTGGAACACCATCCCCGAGTCGGCTTGAACGTCGTCGGGGAAGGCCTCGGCCAGCGCATTGAAAATGAGCGGTCCGACGAAATGGCCGAAGACATGCCGCGCACCGGTCGGGTTCGGCCTGAGCGCATTGAGAATGCAGTTGTCGGGCGCCGCTATGGTGACGAAATCGAGTATGGCCTGATTGTTGGGAATGCTGGGCGCGACGAGCACTTTCGTGCAGAAGTAGCAGAACGCGCGTGTATAGCAGATCGGCACGTTGACGCCGCGATTCACCACCGGGTCCGTTCCGTCGAAGTCGTACGCGAAGCCGGAGTCGCTCAACGTGACGGTGACGGAGAGCGAGATGTCGGGGAAGTCCTTTCCGCCCTCGACGGGTATGGTCGCCGCATAACTTCCCTTGGGCATGAGTTCGAGCTTCGCGTTGATCGACTTGCGCGTGAGCGCGAAGATCGCATCGGCGGCGTCGATGGTGTTGGACAGCTTGTGCTCCACGAGAATCTTGACGAGCCCTTGCGCGCCGACGTTGCATGCCGCGACATTGCAATAGATGTCGCCCAACACGTAATCGACCGTGCGAACATTGTTTCTGATGAAGTCGAACACGAAGCGATTCTCCACGCCCGCTTCGAAGAGTTTCACGGGCGGAAGCGAGAAGCCTTCCTCGTAGACGTCCTTCGCGACCGAACCCATTCCCACGCCGCCAACATCGGCAAGATGCGAAACGGTCAGGCAGTATCCGGCAATGCGTCCTTCGAAGAACACGGGTTTCACGACGTTGATATCGAACGTATGACCCGTGCCGATCCAGGGATCGTTGGTCACGATGATATCGCCGTCGCGCAGAGCGGCCGCGTCGAACACGTCGAGGATATGAGCAAGCGTGCTTGGGCCGGTTCCCGTGAACGACGGCACACTCGTCGCGCCTTGCGCAATCAGCTTGCCGCGTGCGTCGAAAATCATGCACGAGAAGTCGCCGCTTGCCCGCACCATCGTCGAGAAAGCGGTGCGTTCCATGGCCGAAACCATTTCGTCCGCAACCGAGACGAAACGGGACCAGATGATGCCGGCATCGACCGGGTCCATCTTGACTGTAGCATTCACGACTTGAGCTCCGCGATGAGATCCAGCGTCGATGCAATCCGTGCTTCGGCAAACGCTGGAACGTAGATGGTGGTGTCGTTCTCTTCGATCAGCGCGGGGCCGGAGCGTTTCCAGCCAACCGGCAAGGCGTATCGGTTGAAGACGGGGACTTCGGTCCAGACTTCCGTTGCGCCGTCGCTGATGTAGCAGGACCTGGGTCCCTTCTCCATTCTTGCTGAAGGCGTGAGCGCGTCGTAGCTGAAGTCGCGCACGGACTTGAGATGCTCGGGCAAGGAGACTTCGACCACCCACGTGCTGATCTCGATACCGTAGTCCGGAAAGTTCAGGCCGAAGATGTCCTTGTAGGCATCGAGGAATCTGGCGCGAATGTTTGCCGCATTCAGATAACGCCCTTCATCGGATATCTCGACGGTCACTTCCGAATCTTGTCCTTCGTAGCGCATGCCGAGTTTCACGATGGTCCGCGCGCCGCCATCGACGAGCTGGCTTGCGTATGGCTCGGCCTGCACGAGTCGAGCGACTTCTTGCGCGATGACGTCATCGGTGACATCGGCGAGACTCATCCTTCTCGTTTGCTGCAGGATGATCCCTTCGCTGCTCGCGAACTGGCCCATGGCGGAAGCCACGCCCGCGGCGAACGGAAAGATGACGCGCCGGATGGACAGAAGCTGCGCAATAGGCAACGCATGCACGGGCGACGAACCGCCGGTGCAGACCAGCGTGGCGCGCCGGTAGTCGACACCGAGTTCCGCTGCATGCACGCGAAACGCGCGTGCCACGTTTTCGTTGATGGTGCGATGAATGCCGATAGCCGCGCGCTCCACCGAGATGTCCAGCGGTTCCGCGATGTTCTGCTGAATCGCACGCTTGGCTTCAACCCGGGTGGCGTCGATGCCGCTATTGCGAAAGTTCGCCTCACCGAGAAAGCCGAGGAAGAGATTTGCATCGGTGACGGTCGCGGCTTGTCCGCCGCGCGCATAGCATGCCGGGCCGGGAACGGCGCCCGCACTCTTCGGTCCGACGGAGATGGCGCCGCGTTCGTCGATCTCGGCGATGCTGCCACCGCCCGCGCCAATCTCGATCAAGTCGAGCGCGGGAATGATGAGCGGAAAGCCGCTGCCGGCTTCGAATGCGCCTTCGCGCGCCACTTCGAGGCCCGCTTGCACATCGACCTTGCCGGCGATGAGGAACGCGCCCTTGGCGGTCGTGCCGCCCATGTCGTAGGCGAGCACGGTATCGTCCACGGCACCGCTGTCTTGCGGCTCCAGCGCATTACGTGCGGCGATCTCTCTCGCGGCGAGAACGCCTGCCGCGGGACCGGACTCGATCAAACGGACGGGCGCTCTGACGCAGTGACCGATGGGCAGCGGCAGCCCGGACGACGTCATCATCAAAAGGCGGCCATTGAAGCCCGCGTCGGCGGCTCTCGTCTCCAGGCGCTTCACGTACTGACTCAGCAACGGCTTGGTGAACGCATTCACGGCGCATGTCATCCAGCGCTCGTACTCGCCCGAACGCGGGGCCACGGCGCTGGATGTGGAAATGACGGCATTGGGGAAGGCTTCTGCAAGCCAGCTTTCCACCAACTGCTCGTTGGCGGGGTTTTGAAAGGCATGCAGAAAACAGATGGCGAAGTTCGTCACGCCCGTTTCCTCGACGAGACGGCGCACGTCCGCGATGAGTTCAGCTTGGTCGGGTTGCCGCACGAGATCACCCGTGTAGGCAATGCGTTCACGTACCGATACCTTCAACCGGTGTTTGGTCAGCGGTTTCGGAAAAGCCAGCCTCAAGTTCGATACGTTGTAACGATGCTCACGGCCGGTTTCAAGCGTCGTGCCGAAGCCTTCGGTATGCAGCAAAATGAAGTCGTGCCCCTTGCGTTCGATGACGGCGTTGGTGATGACCGTCGTCGCATGCAGGAAGACATCGCAATCCGCGAGGTCCAGTTCCGCATCGCGGCGTAAGTGCTCGAAGCCGGAAAATATCGCTTCTTCCGAGCGTTCGGGCGTGCTCAGGACCTTCGCGGTCGTGACACTTTTCTTCTTGCTGTCCAGCAATACGAAGTCGGTGAACGTTCCACCGATATCGACTGAGATGGCAAACCTAGACGTCATCATATTTTCCATTTATCAGCGAGATACGACAGCGCATGCTCACTTCAAGCCGAGTTGTTCCGGCAACCAGAGCGCGATCTGCGGAAACACGATCAATGCAATGCCGAACAGAATGAGCAGCACGAGATAGGGCAGCGTGGCCTTGGTGATAACGGAGAGCTTCTCTCCCGTGATGCCTTGAATCACGAAGAGATTGAAGCCTATAGGCGGGTGAACCTGAACGATCTCCACCGCGATCACCAGAAAGATGCCGAACCAGATGGCGTTGAATCCGGCTGCGAGAACCATCGGCAGAACAATAGGCAACGTAATGACGATGATCGAAAAGCCTTCGAGAAACGAGCCGAGCAGGATATAGCCGATGAACAGCACGAACAGCAGCGCAACCGGCGACAGGTGCAGTTCCTGCACGAACGTGGCGGCCGCCTGTCCCACGCCGAGAAACGCGGACGCACTGCCGAGAATGGATGCGCCGAGAATGATCAGCGCGATCATGGAACAGGTCTTTACCGCGCCAAGGCCGACTTCCTTCAGCTTTGCAACGCTCAGGTCCTTTTGAAAGCCCGCGATGGCAAGCGCGCCGACCACACCGGCCGCAGCCGCTTCCGATGGCGTGACGAGCCCGCCGTACATGCTGCCGAGAACCGCGCCGATCAATAGCGCGACCGGCGCAAGATGTTTGAGCGATGCAAAGCGCTCGCGCCAGGGCATGGTCGCGAAACTTTCTTCCTCGGGAATCAGGCTCTTGTTCCAGGTGGTGTGAATCATGATCCACGCCATGAAGCACGATGCGAGAAGAATGGCCGGTATCAGTCCTGCGGCGAAGAGCTTGAGTACGGAAACCTGCGCCAGCACGCCATACACGATCATGATGTTCGATGGCGGCACGAGAAAGCCCAACGTACCCGCCCCTGCCAGACTGCCCATGGATATCCGCTTGTCGTAGTTGCGGCGATTGAGCTCCGCAAGCGTGACGCGGCCCACGATCTGCGTCGTCGCCGCCGACGAGCCAGAGATGGCGGCGAAGATCGAGCATCCGATGACATTCGAATGCAAGAGCTTTCCAGGCAGCAAGCTCGCCCACGGCGCAAGTCCCTTGAAGAGCGACGTCGAGATGCGCGTTCGAAACAGAATCTCGCCCATGACGATGAAAAGCGGCAAGGCCAGCAGCTCCTGCGTCGTCATCACGTTCCATGCGTACTGAGCGATCAGCCGGTCGACCGGAATGGACCTGAAAATGAAGAGCGCGAGCGACCCGGTAATGGCAAGCGTCAATCCAACCCATATGCCGATGGACAGGCCGCCGAACAGCAGCACGGCCATTGTCGTGAGTATCGTTCCCATGTGTCTCAGCCTTCAATGAATCAGGTTCTTGTCTTCGACAGGCTCGTCCAGAAACAACTGGCCGAGGCGGGCGAGTAACTGCAGCGCAAGCAGCATCGCGCCGAACGCGACGAATGCCTTGGGTATCCACAAGGGCGTGCTGCTGGCAAGCGAGCGTTCGTCGGTGAGAAACGCCTGATACGAGAAGTGCGTCATGGCGACCGAGAAGAACGCCGCGAACGCGAAGCCCGCCGCCGCCGATACGCATTCGAGGCCCTTGACGACGCGAGGCGATGCGTTCGACAACAGCACCCTGACGCGGATATGGCCGCCTGCGCGAAGCGTGAGCGCGGCGCCGAACGTGAAGGTCACGGCCATCAGATACGAGCTGTATTCCCATGCGATGGGTATGTCCTTGGGCAACCAGCTCACCACGGTCGACAGCGTCCGCACGACGATGCCGGCAATCATCAAGAGGCATAGCAGGCAGAGGCAGAGGGCGCCGAGCCAGCCATCCAGACGGGCGAGCATATCGATGGAGAACAACGCCTTCTGCACGAACGCACGTCCCTTCGAACTCTCGACATGCGCGCTTGTGTCGATGTTTTCCATGGGCATTGACTCCGCTGTGACCGTGGTTTTCGAAGAACGGATGCGGCTCACTGCTTGCCGACCGCGGTCAGATAGCTTTTGAGGAGTGGCTTGGCGGCGGGCACCGCGTCCTCGATGGCGGTCCAGCTCGGCTTTCCCTTGGCTGCCATGGCGTCGCGCACGGCCGCGGGCGGCGTGTAGATCTCCATGCCCTTCGCCTTGAGGGTCTCGAAGTTCTTGCTGTCTTCCGCTTTTGCCGCGTCCCAGAACACGGGTTCGAGTCGTGCGACGACCTCTTCGATAGCCTTCTGGTTTTTCGCACTGAGCTTGTTCCAGGCGTCGAGATTGACCGACACGCCTTCGAAGTTCGATTGCCAGTTGACGACGTTGCACGCCTTTTGGAAGTCCCAGAACTGGCCATCCACGGCAGACGATGTCGATGTCGACACGCTATTGATGACGCCCGTCGACAGCGCGGGCACGACTTCACCCCAGGGAATCTGCGCCGGCGATGCGCCAAGGCTGCGGAAGAAGTCGCTGCCGTTGCGGTCGGTCGTGCGGATCTTCATGGTCCTGAAGGTGTCCGAGTTCGACAGTTCGACTTTGGAAAAGACGTTCTGGCCGGGCCAGGGAATGGTGAGCAGCAGCTTCTGATTGAACTTCTTGAATTCGGCGTCGTAGTAGGGCTTCGAGACGGAGCGGAAGGTCTTCATCTCATCGAAACCGGATACGAGATACGGTACCGACGATGCCCCGAGAATCGGCGATATGCCGACTTGCTGCGCGAACTGAAACGACCCGATGGGCACGAGTCCATCGCGAATCACGCTCAACATTTCCGGGCCCTTGAAACCGAGTTGCCCGCCCGCGTGAATGTTGATCTTCACTTCGTTGTTGGTGGCGGCGGCCACTTCAGCCGCGAACTTCTCGTCCAGTTTCGTCTGGTAATTGCCCGGCGCATTCGCGGTGGCGAAATCCCAATCGACGGCAAACGCAGGAGTTTGCAGCGTGAATGCGGCGCTCAGCGCGAAGAAAGCACCTAGTCTTTTCAGTCCGTTCATTTGAACCCTCTGCGAAGTGAATGCGGTCGCGGCGTGGGTAGCCGCGTGTTCTCAATCCGCGTTCAGATTAGATTCGCAGGGGGAGGGCTGCCAGTTCAAAAAAAAAATGACATGTTGAATGAAATTCAACGGGGACTTGCGGCTTCCTTGGCTACGACATTTAGACGTTCCCGATGATCGCCACGCGCTGTCCCGCCTTCACGGGCGTGCCAGGCGCCACGTGAACATCGGCGACGATGCCCGCGCAGGGCGCGCACACGGCGATCTCCATCTTCATCGATTCGATCACGAACATCACGTCGCCTGCCGCAATGCGCTCGCCCGCCTTCACGTGCACCTGCCAGAGATTGCCCGCGATCTCGCTGTCCACCGCGGTCTGACCGTCTTCGAGCGGCACGGTCTCGCATTCGGTTACAACCGGAGGCTCGAAGCTCTCCTGTGCTTGTCCCGCTTCACGCCAACGCTCGCGTTCCGCTTGAAACGCGGCTTGCTGACGGGCGCGGAATGCATCGATACCAGCCGCCTCGCGTGTCAGAAACGCCTCGTAGTCGGAGAGAGACAGCTCTGTCTCCTCGATCTTGAGCGGATAACGTCCAAGCGGAAAATGCTCGCGAATATGCAGCAGTTCATCGGCCGGGACTTCGTAGAAGCGGATCTGATCGAAGAAGCGCAAGAGATACGGACGGCCCGCGAAATCGGCAATCGCGCGATAACGGTTCCACATCTGCAACGTGCGCCCGACGAACTGATAGCCGCCCGGACCTTCCATGCCATAGACGCAAAGATACGCGCCGCCGATGCCAACGGAGTTCTCCGCGGTCCACGTACGCGCCGGGTTGTACTTGGTCGTCACCAGCCGATGGCGCGGATCGAGCGGCGTTGCAACTGGCGCGCCGAGATAGACATCGCCCAAGCCCATCACGAGATAGCTTGCGTCGAAGACGATGCGCTTGACGTCATCGATCGATTCGAGGTCGTTGATACGCCGGATGAACTCGAGATTGCTCGGGCACCATGGCGCATCCGGCCGCACGGTGGTCATGTACTTGTCGATGGCCAGGCGGCAAGCGGGATCGTCCCATGACAAAGGCAAATGCACGATGCGCGAAGGCGCGCGCAAGTCCTTTTGCAACAACACGCGTTGCCACGTCTGCGCGACCGTATCGAGCAACGTTGCAAGCGGCAGGCGCTCAGGCTGATAGTGAACCTGCAGCGAGCGGATGCCGGGCGTTAGATCGATCACGCCGGGCAACTCGAGCGCTTCGAGCGATTGCATCAGCGCATGGCCACGAAAGCGCAGGACGAGGTCCAGTTCCGCGGGGCCGAGTTCGAGCAGCAGGTGCGTATCGCCCGACACACGCGCAACCAGCCGGTCGTGATTCGCGCCGATGTCCAGCACGATGGGCGATGTCAACGCGCGTCTTTCATCAGCGCTTGCAGGCAGTGCTTCAAGCGGCTCAAGCGTCTTCAATTCGACGAGACGCGCCCGTGCCGCCGCGCGCGCCTCATCGATCCGCACAGGCACGAAACGCACCTTGTCGCCCGCCTTCAACTGCCCGATCTGCCACAGGTCCGCTTCGATGATCGTCACGGGACACACGAAGCCGCCGAGGCTCGGGCCATCGGGACCCAAAATCACAGGCATGTCGCCAGTGAAATCGATCGCGCCGACCGCATACGGATTGTCGTGAATGTTCGACGGATGCAGTCCCGCTTCGCCCCCGTCCTCGCGCGTCCATTCGGGTTTCGGTCCGATCAGGCGCACGCCGGTACGGCTCGAATTGAAGTGAATTTCCCATTCGGTGTCGAGAAAGGTCTCGATGTATTGCGGACTGAAGTACTCCGGCGCACCGTGCGGACCATAGATCACGCGCAGTGTGCGAACCGGGTCGAGCGTGGGCGTGAACGAAAGGCGCACGCCATGTGCGCGATCGATCGAGGGATGCAGATGCAGTACATCGCCCGCGCGCAACGCACGTCCGCCGTGGCCGCCGAACTGACCCAGCGTGAACGTGCTGCGGCTGCCGAGGTACTGCGCGACATCGAAGCCGCCACGCACGCACAAATAGGCGCGTGCGCCCGCTCCACGAATGGCACCAAGTGCGAGTGTCGCGCCTGACGGAATGAAGAGCGTCGTGTGCATCGGCTGCTCGATGCCATCGACGGTCACGCTCAACGCCGCGCCCGTGATGGCGATCACCGCGTCCGTATTGAAGCGCAACGTGGGACCGCTCATCGTGATTTCGAGCGCGGACGCATCCGGCGAATTGTCGAGAAGCCGGTTCCCAAGGCGTAACGCTCGATCATCCATTGGGCCCGAGGGCGGAATGCCGACCGCCCAAAACCCGAGTCTGCCGGGAAAGTCCTGAACCGTGGTCTGCGTGCCGCCGCTCACGATCTCGACGGTGCTCGCGCGATACTTGAGCCCTTTGAGACAACGCGTCCACGGCTCGCCCGAAGCGAACGGCGTGTCGTCGATGATCTGCCGCAGATACACGCGATTGGTCTCCACGCCGTAGATGCGCGTGGCGTCGAGTGCTTCGGCGAGCGCGTGGCGCGCGGCTTCGCGTGTCGGTTTCCACGCGATCAGCTTCGCGAGCATCGGATCGAAATAGGGCGGCACTTCGCAGCCGGCTTCGATCCATGTGTCGATGCGCAGCGCGCTACCATCCGCTTCGGGAAACGCGACCTCGGTCAGCAAGCCAGGACTCGGCTTGAAATCGCGGCCAGGATCTTCGGCGTAGAGCCGCGCCTGAATAGCGTGACCAACCGGCTTCAACGCGGCGCCGAGTTCGTCGAGCGACGCAAGCGTGCCTGCCGCGAGTTCGATCATCCACTGAACGAGATCGACGCCCCAGACTTGCTCGGTCACGCCGTGTTCGACCTGCAGCCGCGTGTTCACTTCGAGAAAATAAAACTGCGCGGCACCGCTGTCGTATACGAATTCGACCGTCCCCGCCGAACGATAAGCCACCGCTCTGGCAAGCCGCAACGCCGCTTCGCACAATGCCTCTGCCATGCCATCGGGCAACGAAGGCGCGGGCGTTTCTTCGAGCACTTTCTGGTTACGCCGCTGCACCGAGCAATCGCGTACACCGAGTGCAAGCGCGTTGCCGCGGCCATCGCCGAAAATCTGCACTTCGAGATGCCGCGCGCGTTCGATGTACTTCTCGATGAACACGCCCGCATCGCTGAAGTTGTTTTGCCCGAGGCGCTTCACCACGTCGAACTGCGCGGCGAGTTCATCGGCATTCCAGCACACGCGCATGCCGATACCGCCGCCGCCCGCCGTGCTTTTCAACATCACCGGATAGCCAATGCGCCCAGCCGCCTGCAACGCGGCTTCGGCGTCTTCGAGAAGGCCGGTGCCTTCGAGCATCGGCACGCCTTGCTCGGCCGCAATGGCGCGAGCCGTATGCTTGAGCCCGAAGGCGCGCAATTGCGCGGGCGTCGGTCCTATGAACGCGATACCGGCTGCTTCGCACGCCTCCCCGAATAGCGCGTTTTCCGAGAGAAAGCCGTAGCCGGGATGGATGGCCTGCACGTTTTCGCGGCGCGCGATCTCGAGGATCTTCGCGACATCCAGATACGTGGATGAAGCCGCGCCCTGACCGAGCGAATGCGCGATGGGCGCTTCGCTGACGTGGCGGCTCGCGAGATCGGCTTCGCTATAGACCGCGACGCCTGCTATATCGAGCGAACGCAAGGTACGAAGGATGCGGCACGCAATGGCACCGCGATTGGCAATCAGGACTTTGTCGAACATGACAGGGGCGGATGCGTCGGCGGGTCGTCCCGTCGATTGAAAGATGCACGCCGGGGTCGTCCCCGGCAGCGTCCTCAGACTTTCGTTCGATGAGACTTTAGCGAGTCGCACGAACAGGCGCCGAGTCGTCCCGCGCGAATCATCATCACGAGATAGAACCATTCACGCAGGCGGTTCATTCGCATCATTCCCATATCAGTAACTCCGCGGGTGTCGGGTTGTAGGCGTTGCAGGGGTTGTTCAACTGCGGGCAATTGGAGATGAGCACGATGACGTTCATCTCCGCGCGCAGTTCGACGTATTTGCCGGGCGCGGAGATGCCGTCTTCGAACGTGAGTCCGCCATCGGCTGTCACCGGCACGTTCATGAAGAAGTTGATGTTCGGACTCAGGTCGCGTTTGGAAAGCCGTCCGTCGTGCGCGCAGGCGCGTAGGAAGTTGTCGCGGCAGCTATGCATGTAGCGCTTTTCGAGCGCATAACGAACGGTATTGCTCTCCTGAGCGCATGCGCCGCCAAGCGTGTCGTGACGGCCGCATGTATCGGCAACGATGGTCAGCATCGGGTTGCCGAGGTTCGAATACAGCACGGTTCCCGTCGTCAGATAGAGGCTCTTCTGGCGGCGCAGGGTGCGTTGCGGATCGAAACGTTCGCGCGGGTTGTCGAGGCTGTAGAAGAGCGTATCGACAGCCTGATTGCCTTCCATATCGCGAATGCGCAGCGTCTGTCCGGCCTTCAGTTCCTTGAGCCACGGCTCGCCGGCGCCGAGCGTCTCGCGGTGGATCGCATCTTCTGCACGGCGGTCGCTGGCGGTGAGGTAGGTCGTCATGTTTGTCGGTCTCCGCTCAAAGATAAAAGCGCTCGGTGTTGATGAAGCCACGCACGTTTTCCTCGCACGAAGTGCGGCAGAGTTCAGCCACTTCTCGATCCGCATTTGCCAACGAGAGCTTCACGGGTTGCGGCGCATAGTTCGCGTTCGGATTGAGCGGATGCTGAATTGCGGTGAGCACGACGAGCGTGTTCATCGGCGCATAGAGCTCGACGTAATCGCCGGGCTTCGAATTGCCGCTGACGAAGGTAAGCGCCCCCTGGTCCGTCACGTCGACGCGGCTGAAGAGATTCAGCGTCATCAAGAGATCGGAGAGGCCGAGATTCCATTTGCCCATCTCGACAAGCAGGTTGTCCACACCATTGCGATAAAAGCCGTTACGCAGTTCCTGATAGCGTCCCGCGCCATACTTCTCATGCACTTCCCCGGCATTCGATACCCCGCCGATGCTGTCGTGCCACCCGCATGTATCCGCGACGATGGCGGCAAGCACGCGGCCCATGTCGGAGTAGAGGCAATGGCCCGCGCTTAGTTTGGCCGTGTGCTGGCACTTGAGCGTATCGGGTAAATTCAAGCGTTCGCTTTTTTCGGCGGCGTTGAACATCATGATGCTGACATTCGCGCCGCCATCCATATCGGTCAGGCGCAACGACTGTCCCCGCTTGACGATCAGCGACGCATGTCCGCCGCCCGGAACGGTTTCTTCGAGTAGCGAGTCCATCTTCCTGGGTTCCTTTAAGCAGGTATCGCTTCCGCACGCGCGGCGCCTTCGACGGCCGCCCGTGCAACGTGGATCGACGAAGCCGAGTCGCGGCTATGGTCGAGCGGAATGTTGTAGGTGATACGCGCGCCATACGCGCCGGGCGCTTGCGGATCGACACGTACCTTGTCGAACACGAGCACGCGGCTGCCGAGCGTGAAGCCTTCTTTCAAGTCGTGCGTGACCATGAAGATGGTGAGGCCCGACTCGCGCCAAAGCTTCAGCAGCAGTTCGTGCATGTCGCGGCGGATGCCCGGATCGAGCGCGCCGAAGGGTTCGTCGAGCAGCAAGATGCGCGGCTTCATCATGAGCGCCTGCGCAATGGCAAGACGCTGCTGCATGCCGCCTGAAAGCTGATGCGGATACTTGTCGAGCGCGGCGGCAAGACCGACGCGTTCGAGCATCGCCACGGCTTCGTCGCGTGCAGCCTGTCGACGCGCGCCGAAAAGACGGCCCATGAGCCTCGACTCGCGCAACTCGTTACCGAGCATCACGTTGCGCACCACGCTCAAATGCTCGAACACCGAATAGCGCTGAAACACGACACCGCGATGCGCGTCCGGTTCACCCGGCAGCGGTTCGCCATCGAGCAGGATCTCGCCGCGTGTCGCGCGTTCCTGACCGAGCAGAAGGCGCAGAAACGTGGACTTGCCGCAGCCCGACGCACCGACCATCGAACAGAATTCGCCTTTTCCGATCTTGAGATTCAGGCGTTCGAGCACGACCTGGTTGCCGTACTCTTTCCACACGTTGCGGACTTCGATCATCTTGCGCCTCCGCCGTACCAGGGAAACGCCCACAGCGTGATACGGCGCAGGCTCTCGTCGATAAGCCACGCGAGCAGCGTGATCCACGCGACGTAAGGCAGGATCACGTCCATCGCGAGATAGCGGCGCACGAGAAAGATGCGGTAGCCGAGGCCGTCGACGGATGCGATCGCTTCCGCCGCGATGAGAAAGAGCCACGCCGAACAGAGCGCGAGACGCAGTGCGACAAGCAGGCGCGGCATGAGTTGCGGCAGGATCATGCGCAGCATCAGCGTCCAGCTCGTGGCGCCGAGCGTCTGCGCCTTGACCCACAACTCGTCGGGAATCTCGCGTGCGCGCTGCTGAAGATCGCGGATCATCATGGGCGTAATGCCGATCACGATCAGCACGACCTTCGACAACTCGTCGAGGCCGAACACGATGAAGAGAATGGGCAGCACCGCGAGCGGCGGGATCATCGAGACGACAGTGATGAAGGGCGAGAGCGTTGCGGTCACGAGCGGAATGCTGCCCGTCACGATGCCCGCGATGAGCGCGATCACCGCACTCACCGCAAGCCCGATGCCAAGGCGCTTAAGGCTTGCGAGCGTATCGGTCCAAAGCAGATATTGGCCCGTGCGCTTGTCTTCGGTGAAGGCGAACTGAGTGATCGCCTCGCTCATCTGGCTCGCGCTTGGCAGCACCTTGTCGCCGGGATTGTCCCTGAGCCGTAGCGACGAACTGGTGAAGTACACCGCCAACAGCACGATGAACGGCATCAAAAGCAGCAGCATGGCGCCGCTCTTGCTCGGGTGTCGGTTGATGAGTCGCATCGCGCAGCCTCCGGTTCGCAGGCGTTAAAGCTTGCCGTCGGCGGCCATGCGCACGTAGGTCGGATCGAAGCGCAGCTTGACGTTGCTCTTGCTGCCGACCACGACGCCCTTGTCGAACGCCATGCCGATTGCGTCCGCGCTCGGCGCGCCTTGACCGAGCAGACCGTGATCGAACGAGAACTTCGCGACGCGCGTCATGGTGCGCGGCAGTTCGGGACTCGTCGCGAAGTCGAGCGCGGACTTAGGCGTGTAGAAGAGCGCGGTGGTCGAGAGCTGGCCCTTGAAGCCCGGCAGATCGGTGCCGGATGCCTTCGCCATCGCGTTGAGGGCGGCGGTGCTGTCGGCGCTGTTGGCGCGCATCAGCGACATCATCTCGAACCATGCGCCCGTCAGTGCCTTGCCGAGTGCGGGGTTCTCTTGCAGCGTCTTCGTGTTGACGACCATCATGTCCATGATCTCGCCGGGAATCTTGCTCGAATCGAAGACTTCGGTCACATCGGGCTTGGCTTTCAGGTCGGCGAGCATGGGATTCCAGGTGACGGCCTGCTTCACGGCGGGTGTCGCAAACGCGGCCGAGATATCGGCATCCGATGTGTTCACCACCTTGAGATCGCGCTCGCTCATGCCGGCGGATTCGAGCGCGCGGGCAAGCAGATAGTGCGATACGGAAAACTGCACGAGGTTGATCTGCTGACCCTTGATGTCGGCGATCTTCTTGCCAGTGCCCTTTACGAGCACGCCGTCGTTGCCGTTGGAATAGTCGCTGACGATAAGCGCGGTCGAGTCCACGCCGCCCGCGGCGGGAATCGTCAGTGCGTCCATGTTGGTCATGGCGCAGCCGTCGAACTTGCCGGCCGTGTACTGATTGATCGACTCGACGTAGTCGTTGAGCTGCACGACATCGACATTGATGCCGTATTTCTTGGCCCACTTGGAAACGATGCCTTGAGTTTTCGCTTCGCCCCACGGCATCCAGCCCGCATAGATGGTCCAGCAGACCTTGAAGTCCTGACGACCGGCGGCGAACGAGGGAGAAGCGGTGGAAGCAAACGCGGCGAGAGAGAGGGCGGCGATGCCGATGAAACGGGGTAGCTTGCGCATGAGGTTGACCTCGAAGGGGTTATCGACGGCGGGGAGCGGCGCGACTCTCGATCGCGTTCTCTCCCGGGCTTTTATCCCGCCGTGTAACCTCGCGCAGAACCTTGAGGTCGACAACTCTCGGACCAGCATCGCGCGTATGGATCGTCCCTCATGGACGCTACGCGGATCGGAACCCTAGTTATCTATTGCAAATTGTTGGTGCTAAACCGGATGAAGCGCCGGCTCCTTGCTGTAGCTATAAGCGATAAGCGTGCCATCGCAAATGAGCGCATGTTTCATGATTCAGCCATGCGTGTGCACCAAATCCGGATGATCGGCGCACCATCGAAGCGCTCGTGCGACGTTTCGGGGAAAGGTCGCACGAAGGCTCATGCGTATCAACCGCGGTCGCCGTAGCGTGCGAGACGCGAGCGCAAGGCATCGATCTGATCGAGCAGATCGAGTGCAAGCGCCACGCCTTGCGCGTTCAGTTCGAGATCGCTGGTCAGTCGTTGCGCGGTCATGGCGCGGCGCAACGACGTGCCGCTGAAGCGCCATTCCTCGATACGCGCACCTCGCGGCTCGAATGCGCCTTCTTGCACCCAAAGCGCGAGCTGATCTTCCGAAGCGCCCGTGATGCGACACAGTTCGATCATCGTGAACTCGACGTGCTCCTCGACGATATCGCCCTGCAGATAAACCGGCTCGTTTTCATTCATGATGGTTCACCCATAAAAGTGCGCGCGCGGATCGAAGTCGAACGCATCGCGCATGGCGTGATAGGCAGCCTTCCTGGCGTCGGTATCGGCGGGAGGCAGCACGATGCCGAGCATGACGTAGACATCGCCGGGCGGATTGCCGGGAATGCCTCGACCGCGCAACCTCAAACGTCGTCCGGCGGCAGACCCGGCCGGAACGGTCACGGTCACATCGCCGGATGGCGTCGGCACGACCACCTCTGCGCCAAGCGCGGCTTCCCATGGCGCAAGCGGCAATTCGACGGTGACGTCGCGGCCGTCGACGGTATAGCGCTTGTGCTTGTCGACCGTCACTTCCAGATAGAGGTCGCCTGGCGGCGCATTGCCCGAACCGGCGCCTCCCTGACCCGCGAGGCGCAGGCGCTGGCCGTCGAGAATGCCCTTCGGTATCGTCACATCGAGCGTGCGCGTTTGATACGTCACGCGTCCTTCATCGTCGATGACGGGCATTTGTAGCCTGAAGGTGCGCTGCGCGCCGGTGTAGGTATCTTCCAGGCTGACCGCGACGCTTGCATGATGATCCTCGCCAGGCCACTCGGGCATGCGCGAACGTGTCCCATGCCGCGCGCGTGCGCCGCCGTGCATGCCGCTGCGTGCGCCGAACAGGTCGCTGAAGAAGTCGTCGGCGTCTTGCTGACTTTCGCCACCGCGATACTCGAAGCCATCGCCGACATCGGGACGCGGACGGATCTCGTCGCCATCTTTGAGCCCGGTGCCGAGGGCATCGAACGCGGCGCGCTTCTCCGGGTCCTTGAGTACCTGATATGCCTCGCCCACTTCCTTGAAGCGCGCTTCGGCGTCCGCGTCCTTGTTGAGGTCGGGATGAAACTTGCGCGCGAGTTTTCTGTGAGCGGTCTTGATTTCCGCTTCGCTCGCCGTGCGCGGAACGCCCATGACCGCGTAGTAGTCTTTGTATTTCATGGTTAGCCCGGATGGTCGATCATTGGTCCCGGTTCGCCGACGCGACGCGTACTCGAGACGCCGATGCGTCCCGTTAATATACAAGCATGTTTGCTGGAGCGTGTCATGGGTGAACGATTCGAGCGCGCAGAAGCGGCTCGACGAATGGCCGCACGCTCGTTTCGAAGCACATGCACGGGCGTCCCTCGGACGAAGAGGACGCACCGGCGCTTCACGTATCGGTAAGGCACGCTTGGAGCCTTGTTCTCGCACCTTCCCTGAAGGCTCCATCGCCCGCACCTTGTATTTCTTCGTCCGCACAGGGCTAAAGCATTTGCATTTGTGCGTCGTAAACCAGGAATCGCCTGATCGGCTCCATCAAGCACGAGGCTTGGTCGACTCGTCCACCACGTCCACCGAAAGCCTGGTTTTGCAATGCCCATGTCCCATCATTCCACCCAGGGTTCAGTCGACCGCGCACGGTCGGAGACTCGATCCGCGCAGAACCAGGGCTTCCTGTCGTTCTTCCTGAAAACTCAGGCACGTAGCGCAACTTTTTCCTCTGCCTGCGTCGTGCAGCACATGCTCGGTGCGGTGGGCGCGTTCGCGCTCGTTTATTGGCCACTCGCGTCCGTGTCGAACGTTGCGGCGTCGTGCGTCGGCGTCTTTGCCGGCGGCGTCGTGCTGACGATCGGTCTTGGTCGTGCATGCCGCGCCGCCGGGCGCGAGAATGCCACCCGCGCGCTTGCACGGGCGCTGTTGGACGCGAATCGCGAATGCCTGAAGCTGCTGGACGAAGAAGGGCGCATGTTGCGCATCTCCGAGCATGGCGCGCAGTTGATGCAGGCGAGCGGCCCGGAACAGCTTGCCGGCGCCGACTGGCTGAGCTTCTGGTCGAACGATGACGCCATCGCCGCTCGCAGCGCATTCGCCGCCGCGCTGCAAGGCGCGCGCACGTCTTTCACTGGCGCGTGCCCGACGACGACAGGCGAGCCGAAGGTATGGCAGTCGCGATTGATCCCTATCGAAAACGGTAGGGGTGGCGTCTACGGCATTTTGTGCGCGTCGCTCGATGTCACTCAGGAAGCCGACCTCGCCGCCGATCTGCGCGCGAAAGACGCGCTGATGACCGAGATGGAAGCGCACGCCGGTCTCTGTTTCTACTCGTATAGCGCGGATTTCAGCCACTTCCATCGGTTGAGCGAAGGCTGCGCGTCCCTGTTCGGCGTGGACGCGCCGACGCTGCTGGAACGTCCGCAAGCGTGGATGGATGTCGTGCTGCCCGAAGACCGTCCGCAAGTCGAAGCCGCGATGCGCCGCATCGTCGACACCGCGATTGGCGGGCGCGTGCAATACCGCATCGAGCGGCCCGGCGGCGGCGTGCGTTGGGTGCAAAGCACGGGCTATCCCGTGCGCGATGCGGCGGGCGGCGTGGCGCGCATCATCGGCATCAGCGAGGACATTACCGCGGAGCAGGAGCGTGTCGCGGAACTGGACCGGCTGGCTTTCTCGGATTCGCTGACAGGGCTCGCGAATCGCGTTGCGCTTTTGCGGGCCATCGAGGAACGCTGCCGCGAGGACAACGTGTTCGCGCTGATGTTCATCGATCTGGACCGCTTCAAGGTGCTCAACGACACGCTCGGCCATACGGCAGCCGACCGTCTGCTCAAGTCGCTGAGCGAAGTGATTCAGGCTGCGCTCCCGGCCGATGCCTTTCTTGCGCGACTCGGCGGCGACGAGTTTGCCGTGCTGATCGACGAGGCACGCGACAAGGAACGGCTTGCGAGCATCGCGCGAATCATTCTCGGCGTGCTCGCACAAACAGGCGATGCGCCTCGCGCCGGCGCGTTCGTCACCGCGTCGATCGGCATTTCAGTGTTCCCCGAGAACGGCGCCGATCACGAGACCTTGCTCACGAGTGCGGACATTGCGATGTATGCCGCGAAGAAGGCCGGGCGCAACGGCTTTCGCTTCGCCGACAAGGACGCAAGCAAGCGTATCGTCGACTTCAACCTGGAGCGCGACCTGCCCGCCGCGCTCGCCAACGGACAGTTCGTGCTGCACTATCAGGCGATTCACGAGCCGCATTCGCTCGCGGTCCGCAGTGTCGAGGCGCTCATCCGTTGGAGTCATCCAACGCGCGGTGTCGTCTCGCCGGGCGTGTTCATTCCGATTCTGGAAGAGAGCGGCTTCATCATCGAGGTCGGCGCGTGGGTCATGGAAGACGCGCTTCGGCAGCTTGCGCACTGGCGCAGAAACGGTGCGAGCGCGCTCAGCGTCTCCGTGAACGTGTCGGCGCGGCAGTTGCGCGATACGGCTATCGTCGATGTCGTGGATAACGCTTTGCGCCGGCACGGACTGCCGCCGTCGAGCCTGCAAGTGGAACTGACCGAGAGTGCGTTGATGGAGAATGCAGAGCTCGCGCAACGCACGCTCTGTGCGTTGAAGGAACTCGGCGTGCGCATCGCCATCGATGACTTCGGCACGGGCTATTCGAGTCTGCGTTATCTCGCGGATTTCGCGCCGGATACGCTCAAGATCGACCGTTCGTTTGTCGCTCGCCTGGAAAGCGATGCCGCGACGCACGGCATCGTGTGCGGCATCATCCAGATGTCGCATGCGCTTGGCGTGAGCGTCACGGCGGAAGGTGTCGAGCGCGCAACGCAACTGGACATGCTGCGGCAAGCGCAGTGCGACTTCGTGCAAGGTTACTTGCTGAGCCGGCCGGTCGCGCCGGAACTCGTCGTGGGACTTTCGACGCTCGCGCCCGAGCCGAGCGGTGTCGTTGCAGCGGGCGCCGTGACGTAACGGCGGCCGTCATACCTACATCCTCATTACAGTTTCCCTGCTTCACGCCGATAAGAAGGTGGACAAGCTTGCAACAGGCGTCGATAAGCATCGCGCCTTGTCTCCACCTACGACCACTCTGGAAGCAAAACGAATGAAGAGCCTGACAATCCGGGCGCGGCTCGCGCTCACCATGATTTTTCTTGGCGTGCTGCTCAGCTTGTCCGTGGGAATCGGTCTATACGGCATGGCGACCATCAAGGCGTCCGCAAGAGACGTGAGTCTGAGCACGTTGCCCTCCGTCAACGCGCTGGGTGTCTCGGACGTGTACCTGAACCGCGCACGCGTGCTGCTCGACCGCTTTGCGCTCGACCGCGAAGGCACCGGAGGGGAAGACCTGCGCGCTCGCGCCGAGAAAGCGTTGGCCGATTCGGACGAGTGGTACAAGAAGTACGATGTCATCCCGCGTGGCGCGGACGAAGACGTCCTCGCGAAGGACGTGGTCGAAGGCCGCGCTCAAATGCGCAAGGCAGTCGAAGCTTTTGGCGCCGCCATCGAGAAACGCGATCAGGCCGAGATCATTCGCTATGCACAGAAAGACGTGCCCGATGCCTACAATCGCACGAGCGATGCCTTCAAGAAGCTGAAGGAATTCCAACTCATCGACGCAGCCCGCCAGGACGAGGAAAACGACAGCAGCTACGCAACCGTGCGTACCGTTGGCTTCATCTCGCTCGTCATGGGTATTGCGGGCGCGGCTTTCGGTTGGTACTTCCTGCGTCGCGCGATCATGTCGCCGCTCGCCGATGCACTCGAGCATTTCGAGCACATCGCGGCAGGCGATCTGACACGCACGGTCACGATCAAGATCCACGATGAGATGGGCCAGTTGCTCTCCGGCGTCGCCGCCATGAAGGAGAAGCTCGCGGCAACCGTCGGCTCTGTCCGAACGAGCAGCGAGGCCATTGCGAGCGCCAGCAAGCAGATTGCAGCGGGCAATACCGATCTTTCATCGCGTACCGAACAGCAGGCCGCTTCGCTGCAGGAAACGGCCGCGAGCATGGAAGAACTCACCGCGACGGTCAAGCAGAACTCCGAGAACGCGATGCAGGCAAGCGGCCTCGCCGACAACGCGAACGCCGTCGCCAACGAAGGCAGCGCTATCGTCGGTCAGGTCGTCGAGACCATGGCGGGCATCGAGCAGAGTTCGGCCAAGATCGCGGAGATCATCGGCATGATCGAAGGCATTGCGTTCCAGACCAACATCCTTGCGTTGAACGCCGCGGTCGAAGCCGCTCGCGCTGGCGAGCAGGGTCGCGGCTTTGCCGTCGTCGCAAGCGAAGTGCGCAGCCTCGCGCAGCGTTCGTCGAGTGCCGCGAAGGAGATCAAGGAGTTGATCGAAACGTCGGGCGGCCGCGTGCAGGCGGGCACGGAACTCGTTGCCCGCGCGGGTGGAACCATGCAAAAGGTCGGCACGGCGATACAACGCGTGACGGACATCATGGGCGAGATCGCGTCGGCATCGCATGAACAGACGCGCGGTATCGAGCAAGTGAACCAGGCCATCTCGCAGATGGACGAGGTCACGCAGCAGAACGCGGCACTCGTCGAAGAAGCGGCGGCAGCCGCTGGGTCGCTGGAAGATCAGGCCGAGCAATTGCGCACGACCGTCGCCGTGTTTCGCACGGGCCAGGCTGTCGTTGCCGCGAGCCGTGCGAACGCAGCGCCGGTGCGCCGTCCTGCGCCCGCGTCGATCGTGAAGGCCGTCAAGCCTGCCGCGCCGAAGAAGCGCGCAGAACCCGCGGTCGCAGCCGGCGACGGCGACTGGGCCACGTTCTAAGCGATGAAACAGGGCGCTCGCGCTAAACGTTCGCGACGCCCTGCGTGTTCACGTACACCGAATAGATCGACTGCGACGCCGCCATGAAGAGACGGTTGCGCTTCGGTCCGCCGAAGCAAAGATTGGCGCATCGCTCGGGCAGGGCGATGCGTCCGATCGGCTTGCCCGCAGGCGAAAGAATCATCACGCCGTCGAGTTCGTCGCTGCCCATGCCCCAGCCGCACCACAAGTTGCCGTCGACATCGACGCGTATGCCGTCCACCGTTCCCACGCCCGCGTCGTAAAACACGCGTCCCCGGCCGATACCGCGCCCGTCCTCCGACACGTCGTACACGTGGATGAGCTTGTTCGGCACGCCGCGCGATTCGGTCACGTAAAGCAGCTTCTCGTCGGCCGAAAAACACAGACCGTTCGGTCCTTTCAGATCCGCCGTGACGAGGCTCGCTTCGAGCGTCCTTGCGTCGATGCGATAGATCGAATGCGGCAGTTCCGGCTCGGCCTTGTTGCCTTCATAGTGGCCCCAGATGCCCATGGGCGGATCGGTGAACCAGATCGAACCGTCGGACTTGACGACGACATCGTTAGGCGAATTGAGCGGCTTGCCATCGAACGAATCCATCAGCACGGTCATGCGGCCGTCGTATTCCGTGCGCGTGATGCGGCGCCCATGTTCACACGTGATGAGCCGTCCTTGCCGGTCACGCGTGTTGCCATTCGCATGGTTCGATGCAGCGCGATACACACTCACCGCCCCCGTTTCCTCCTCCCAGCGCAGCATGCGGTTATTCGGGATATCGCTGAACAAGAGGAAGCGGCCATCGCCGAACCAGACCGGACCTTCCGTGAACCGAAAGCCCGTTGCAAGCCGCTCGACTGCGGAGAACGCAACGCGATAGCGGTCGAAGGATGGATCGAGCGAAATCACGCGCGGGTCGGGATAGCGTTCGGTCTGTTGCCACATGAGATGTCTCCTTGTTATCAGCGTCGGCGCGGCGGCGGTCCCGGCGCTCCCGGTGTCTCAGCCCGCAGATTAGCGCGCCGGACTAAAAAATTTCTTGCTTCTCAAGCAAACCATAGCAAATCCCCGATCCGTATGATTGGCGCAGCGAGTGGTCCATTCAGTACTTCATGAAGCGGTCCATCAGGCGCGTACTCGCGGCGCATAACTTATACAAAACCCATGATCGAGCAGTCCGAAAAGCGCGTCGTCGGCCCGGTGATCCGTCTTCATTCCAATGACAACGTCGTGATTGCCCGCACGGATGTAGCGATGGGCACGCGCGTGGATGCCGAAGACTTCGTGAGCCGAAGCCAGGTCACGGCAGGCTACAAGATCGCCGCCCGCGCCATCCGGCAAGGCGAGCCGATCCGCAAATACAACGTGGTGATCGGTTTCGCCGCCGCCGATATCGCACCGGGCACGCTGGTTCACGGACACAACGTCGAGTTCCGCGACTTCGATCGCGACTACGCCTATGGCGAGGACTATCGCGCGGTCGAGCAGTTGCCTGTCGGGAAGCGCGCGACGTTTCAGGGCATCGTGCGCGCGGATGGCAGCGTGGCGACGCGCAATTACATCGGCATTCTCTCCACCGTGAATTGCTCGGCCACGGTCGTGCACAAGATCGCGGAATGGTTCACGCCCGAGCGACTGGCGGATTACCCGAACGTGGATGGCGTGGTGGCGTTCAGCCATTCGATCGGCTGCGGCATGGAGATGAGCGGCGAGCCCATGCAACTGCTGCGCCGCACGATGGCCGGCTACGCGCGCCACGCGAATCTCGCGGCGGCACTTATCGTCGGACTCGGTTGCGAACGCAATCAGTTGCAAGGCCTGCTCGATCAAGAGCATTTGAGCGCAAGTTCGCGACTGCATACCTTCACGATGCAGGAAACCGGCGGCACGCGCAAAACCATCGAGGCGGGCATTGAAGCTGTGAAGGCGTTGCTGCCCCGCGCCAACGACGTCACGCGCAGCACGGTCGATGCGAGCCATCTGAAGATCGGCCTGCAATGCGGCGGTTCGGACGGCTTTTCCTCGATCAGCGCGAATCCCGCGCTCGGCGCCGCAATGGACATTCTCGTGCGCCACGGCGGCACCGCCATCCTGTCGGAAACGCCCGAGGTCTATGGCGTCGAACATACGCTGACGCGCCGCGCCGTGAGCCGCGCGGTGGGCGAGAAACTTGTGGATCGCATCCGCTGGTGGAAGGAAGAATATTCGGTCGGTCGCGATGTGCAGATCAACGGCAAGGTGAGTCCGGGCAATCAGGTCGGCGGCCTCGCCAACATCTTCGAGAAATCGATCGGGTCGTCGATGAAAGGCGGCACCACGCCGCTCATGGAGGTGTATCGCTACGCCGAGCCCGTGACGCAAAACGGCCTCGTTTTCATGGATACGCCGGGCTTCGATCCCGTCTCCGCGACCGGACAGATCGCGGGTGGCGCGAACCTCATCGCGTTCACGACGGGGCGAGGTTCCATGTTCGGCGCGAAGCCCGTGCCATCGATCAAGCTCGCCACCAACACGCCGATGTATCGCCGTCTCACCGAGGACATGGACCTGAATTGCGGCGCCATTCTCGATGGCGAAGCGAGCATCGAAAGCATGGGGCAGGTCATCTTCGACGCGCTGCTCGCCACCGCTTCGGGCGAGCGCAGCAAGAGCGAACTGCTCGGCCTCGGCGATCACGAATTCGTGCCGTGGCAGATCGGCATCATGAGTTGAGAGTGAGGATTTAGACACGACAGCATCGGCAAGGCAGGACCTTCGCGGCCGAGGGCTTCATGGCCGCTCCATAACTAAAGCAGTCAAGGAGACATATGAAGACCGGCAAATACCGCTATGTGGTCGCGGGCCTGCTATTCACGGCAGGCGCGATCAACTACATGGATCGCGCGGCGCTCGGCATCGTCGCGCCCATCGTTGGCAAGACGCTCGATCTTTCGCCCTCGCAACTCGGCATCATCTTCAGCAGCTTCTTCATCGGCTATTCCATCTTCTCCTTTCTCGGCGGCTATTTCTCCGACAAGTGGGGCACCGTGCGCGTGTTCACTTACGCCATGGGCATCTGGTCGCTGTTCTGCGGACTCACCGCGGCCGCGACGGGATTCGTCTCGCTGCTCGTATGCCGCGTGTTCTTCGGCATTGGCGAAGGGCCGATGAGCTCTAATACGAATCGCACGATCTCGAACTGGTTTCCGCGTCACGAGACCTCGACGATGATCGGCTTCACGTTCTCCGGACAGACACTCGGCAATGCCATTGCGGGACCGGTGGTCGGTCTGATCGCGTATGCGTTCGACTGGCGCACGTCGTTCATCGTGATCGCCGTGCTCGGCTTTCTGTGGCTCGTGGTGTGGCGCATCTTCGTGACCGACAAGCCCGCGCAAAACGCGCGCGTGCGCGATGACGAACGTCGCATGATCGACGAGAGCCGTTCCATTGCCGAAGCCGCGAACGTGGAGGACGACGGCATGACGCTCGGCGCGTATCTGCGCCGCCCGAGCACGCTCGCGCTCGGCGCGGGTCTCTTCGCCGTGAACTACACACAGTACGTGTTCATCTCGTGGTTGCCGAGTTATCTGACCAACGTGATGCATCTCGACCTCAAGCAGATGAGCATCATCACGTCCATTCCGTGGATTTGCGGCGCCATTGGTTACTTCGGCGGCGGGCTGGTAGGCGACTGGATTTATCGTCGCATGGACGATCCCGTGAAGGCGCGCAAGCTCGTCGCGACGATTCCGCTCGCGCTGTCCGGTGTCGCCGTGCTGTGCATCACGTCGGCCACTTCGCTCGTGGCGGCGGTCGCGCTCATCGCGGCGGCGCTCCTGTTCCTCACCGGTTCGTGCCAGGCCATCTGGGCAATTCAGCACGAGATTCTGCCGCTGCATCGGCAGGGCGGCGTGGGTGGCTTCATCCACTTCTTGAGCAACCTGTCGGGCATCATCGGACCGGCGCTGACAGGGGTTCTCATCCAATACTTCGGCGGCTATCACAGCGCGTTCTTGTTCGGCGCGCTGATCGATTTCACCGGCGTCATCGCCATGGTGCTTTTCGTGCATAACCGCCGCGCATCCGAACTCGGCATCGCAAGCCAGTCCTTGCGATAAACACGGAGAGACAACGCATGAAACGGGTTTTGATCACGGGCGCGGCCGGACTCATCGGCCGCGTGCTACGCGCCGGATTCGCGGGCCGTTACGCGCTACGCCTTGCCGACATCGCGCCGCAAGCGAGCGCGGGCGAGCATGAGGAAATCGTCACTGCCGACATCACGCGTCCCGAGCGCTTGCGCGAGATCATGGAGGGCGTCGATGTGGTCGTGCATCTCGCGGGCATTCCCGACGAGGACACGTGGCAGAAGATTCGCGACATGAACATCGATGGCTGCTACAACGTCTTCGAGGCGGCGCGCGAGGCGGGCGTGAAACGCGTGGTGTTCGCGAGTTCGAATCATGCGGTGGGCTTTCATCGGCGCGACAGGATGATCGACGACACGGTCACGGTTCGCCCCGACAGCCGCTATGGTGTGTCGAAGGCGTTCGGCGAAGCGCTCGGGCGTTTGTATGCCGACAAGTACGGCATGTCGGTGGCGTGTTTGCGCATCGGTTCGTTTCGTCCCGACGACAAGCCGACCGAGCCGCGCCACCTTTATTCGTGGATCAGTCATCGCGACATGGTGCAACTGACGCGTCGCGCTATCGATGCGCCGGACTATCACTTCGTCATCGTTTATGGCGTGTCCGACAATGCGCGCAATCGCTGGAGCAATGCGAATGCGCGTGCGCTCGGCTATCGACCGCAGGACGATGCGCAGACGCATGCGCTGGAAATCTCCTCATCGAGCGAAGCGGAAGACGCGACCGAGGCGCTGTTTCATGGCGGCTTCGGTTGTCTTCGCGAGTTCGAGGGAGACACACAGCGCATCGATTAATACGTGCAGGCACATTCGAATAAAACAGGAGACAGCCTTGTCGAAGTGGAATGGAAAGCGTCGCGAGACGCTGAAGGCGCTGAGTGCGCTCGTTGCATCAGCGGGTGGTTTGGCATTGAGCGGTTGCGCAGAAACGCGAGTACAGAGTGACGCGCAGCAAGTCAAATGGTCCACCGGCACCGAGCGCACGAAGCTCGCGATGCCGCCCGATGCGACCGACTGCCATCATCACATCTACGATCATCGCTATCCGTGGGCGCCCGAAGCGACGCTCAAGCCCGGCGATGCAACCGTCGACGATTATCGGCAACTGCAAAAGCGCATCGGCACGACGCGCAATGTCATCATCCAGCCGTCGAGTTATGGCGTCGATAACCGTCTGCTCGTCGAATCCATCGCGCGTTTCAACGGACGCGCACGCGGCATTGCGGTCGTCAATACGAGCGTGACTCAGACGGAACTCGAAGCCTTGAATCGCGCTGGCGTACGCGGTATCCGCTTCAATCTCGCGCCACCGGGAACGACCACGCTCGATATGGTGAAGCCGCTTGCGGCTCGTATTGCGCCAATGGGGTGGCATGTGCAGGTGAACGCACCCGCTGCGTTTTTGATGCAGGCGCGAAGCACGTGGTACGACTTGCCGTGTCCGGTCGTATTCGATCATCTTGCGCACGTGCCGGAACCCGATGCGGTGCATCAGGCTTCTTTTCAGATGGTCTCCGAGTTGCTGACGAGCGGGAAGGCGTACGTGAAGCTGATCGGCTTCTACAACGAGACGCAGGTCGGGCCGCCTTCGTATGCGGATAGCGTCGCGCTCGCGGCGGGCTTTGCTCGGGTCGCGCCGGAGCGCGTGCTGTGGGGAAGCGACTGGCCGCATCCGACGGAGCAGCCGTTGAATCGCATTCCCGATGATGCCTTGCTCGCGGACCTTTTCGCCAACGTCGTGCCGGATGAAGCGACGCGCAAGCGCATTCTCGTCGATACGCCCGCCACGCTGTATCAGTTCTAATCATTCGATATGGACAGGCGTCAATGCCCGTCCTGTCGTGAAGAACGAGACGACGTTGTCGGCGGTGAGTTTGGCCATTGCAAGCCGCGTCTCATGCGTCGCGCTGCCGATATGCGGGCTCAGCACGACATTGTCCAACTGTCGCAAAGGCGAATCGTTGAGCGGTTCGTGCTCGAAGACATCGAGCGCGGCGCCCGCGAGCGCCTGGCGTTCCAGCGCTGCGACCAGCGCCGCTTCATCCACGACGGAACCGCGCGCAATGTTCACGAGCATGCCCTTGGACCCAAGCGCGTCGAGCACGGTAGCATCGATCAGATGACGCGTCGCGCTGCCGCCCGGACAACTTGCGATCAGAATGTCCGACCAGCGCGCAAGCTGAACGGGCGTCTCGAACCATTCGAACGGCAGCGCCTGACGCGTGCGCCCGAAGTACGCGATCTCGACATGGAACGGTGCGAGTCTTCGCGCGATCTCCTTGCCGACGCGCCCCATGCCGACGATCCCGACGCGCTTGCCCGCCAGGTTCGAGCCGAGCGGCAGTACGCCGTTCGACCACGCGCCTTCGCGTACGAAGCGGTCGGCGCGCGGCAGTTGCCTTAGCATCGCGAGCACGAGTCCTATCGTCAGTTCGGCGACGGCCGCGTTGAGCAGATCGGGCGTGTTGGTCACGACGATGCCGCGTTCGCGCGCAAACTCGACCGGAATGCGGTCGAAGCCGACGCCGCTCGTCGCAATGATGCGCAGCGCGGGTAATCGTTCGATGAGCGCGATGTCGATGTCGTAGTTGGACCGTGTGACGATAGCGCCGATGCGCGCGCGGAGCGCGTCGTCAGCGCCGATCTCGGCGAGCGTGTGTAGAGCGAGGCGCTCTTTCAGCAAGGCCTCGGCAATGGCAGGAAACTCGCCTATCCGCAAAACGGGTGGCACATTCGTGTCGTTGGCGGTCATCGTCGAATCCTTACTTGTTGACGAGCTTCGCCGGCACAAAGACGAAAATCAGCAACGCCGACAACGCAAGCGAAGCCGCAACCACGAACAGTCCCGACGAAAGCGAATGCGTGATCGATTTGAGCCAGCCGATCACGGCCGGGCTTACGAATCCGGCAAGATTGCCCGTGCAGTTGATGAGCGCGATGCCCGCCGCCGCGCCCGTGCCGCCGAGAAACGCCGTGGGCAGCGCCCAGAACATCGGCAGCGCGGTGATGACGCCCGCAGTCGCGAGCGTGAGGCCGGCCACCGATATCGCCGATGACGCGCCGAAGAGCGCGCACAGCACGAAGCCCGCTCCGGCAATGAGCGCGGGCAGCGCGACGTGCCAGCGCCGCTCGCGTGTGCGGTCGGCGTGCTTGCCGGTGAGGATCATCGCGATGAGGGCGACGGAGTAGGGAATCATCGTCAGAAGGCCGATGATGAACGCGTCTTCTATACCCGTCGAACGCAGGATGGTCGGCTGCCAGAAGCCGATTGCGTACGAACCCATGACAATGCCGAAGAGGATCAGACACATTAAATACACGCGCGCCGACGTGAACACCGCGCGCACCGAGCCGTGCGTTTGCGTGGCGGTATCGGCGGCGATTTCATCGAGGATCACGCGCTTTTCGGGTTCGGAGAGCCAGGTGGCGTCGGCGACGCGGTCATCGAGATGCTTCAGGATCACGAAGCCGAGCACGATGGACGGCACCGCTTCGATGATGAAGAGCCACTGCCAACCTTCGAAGCCACCCACGCCGCTCATCGAATGCATGATCCAGCCGGACGCCGGTCCGCCGATAAGCCCCGACACCGGATTGCCCGCCATCAGGAGCGCAATCATCTTGCCGCGCCGATGCGACGGGAACCAGTACGTCAGATACAGCACCATGCCCGGAAAGAAGCCCGCTTCCGCGACACCGAGCAGAAACCGCACGGCGTAGAACTGCATGGGCGTGGAGACCCAGGCAGTGGCCATCGATAACGCGGCCCAGGTAATCATGATCCGCGCGATCCAGCGCCGCGCGCCGATGCGATGCAGCAGAAGGTTGCTCGGTACCTCGAAGAAAAAGTAGCCAACGAAGAACAACCCCGCACCGAGGCCGTACACGGCTTCGCTCAGATGCAACGAGTTCAACATCTGCAGCTTGGCGAAGCCGACGTTGACGCGATCCAGATAAGCGACCACGTAGCCGACGAACAAGAGCGGCATGAAGCGCAGCGCAACGCGGCGAAAGATGGAATCGGCGTCGTCGGTTGCTATCGAGGCGGGAAGTGAAGGGCTGTCGTACAAGGTTTGTCTCCGTTTTTATTCGTATGGTTGTACGGCGGATCAGTGCGCGGCTTCGCGAACGCCGAGCTGATCGGCATGCGGAATGGAAAAGCCGATGGCGTCCAGCGCGTTTTCAAGCTGCACGCGTTGCGTGCCATCGAGTTCGACGAGCGGCGGGCGCAAATTCGCCCAGCCTTCATCGCCGGATTGCCATGCAATGGCCGCTTTCATCGCGGCGATCATTGGGAAGCGCTGGAACACCGCGCGCGTTTCGTCTAGGCGGCGTTGCTGTGCGGGCGCATCGACGGCGCGCCATTCGCGCGCGAGCTTGCCGATGGCCGCCGCATTCACGTTGCCCGTCGCGGTGATGCAACCCGCGCCGCCCGCTTGCAACGTGCGCAACAGGAACGTCTCGCTGCCCGCGAAGACTTCGAAGCCCGTGGACGCGAAAGCATCGATCACGGCCGACGTGTTGTTCCAGTCGCCCGAGCTGTCCTTGATGCCCGCAATGGTGCCCGGATACGCCTTCAGCAAGCGTTCGATGAGTGCAAGGCTCAACGGCACCTGCGCGACCGGCGGAATGTGATAGAGATAAATCTTCAGACGCGCATCGGCGACAGCGTCTATCACGGTGGCGTATGCGCGGAACAGACCTTCGTCGCTCACGCCCTTGTAGTAGAACGGCGGCAGCATCAGCACGCCGCCACAGCCGTTCGCTACCGCATGGCGTGTGAGTTCGATGGTGTCCGGCAACGCACACGCGCCGGTGCCAGGCATCATGCGTGCAGCGGGCAGGCCTGCGCCGATGAGTGCATCGAGCAGTCCGCGCTTCTCCGCGACGGACATGGAGTTGGCCTCGGAATTCGTGCCGAACACGGCCAGCCCGACATCGTCGTCGAGCAACGCGCGGCAGTGGCGAATCAGACGCTCGGCCGATGGCGCGCCGTTATCGTCGAATGGCGTGAGAACGGGCGACAGCGCGCCCTGAAAGGTCTTTGATGTAGTCATGGCAAGCGTCTCCGGTGTCGTTCGAGGGTCGCGCCAGTATCGCCGTGGGTTGGATATGGAAGAACAAGGGTGCGCTTGCTTCAAAGATAAAAAATTCTTGTGTCTTATGCGGACGTTTCCCGTGAACGCAAAAAAGGCCGCTCGAAAGCGGCCCTGGCGTGCTTCAGCATGACGCGTCTAGCTTCTTGGCGTCGTGCCGCGCTTCTCCGTCGCGCGCAAGAAATCGAAGTCGACGCCTTTATCCGCTTGCGTCACCGTATCGAGAAACAGCTTGCGGTATCCACGCTCCGCTGTCGGTATCGTCACGGGATGTCGGGCCGCACGCGCAGCGAGTTCCTCGTCGCTGATGAGCAGGCTGATCTCGCGCTTCGACACGGACAGGCGAATGCGGTCGCCCGTCTGCACGTGCGCAAGCGGCCCGCCGATCGCCGATTCGGGCGTCACGTGCAGCACGATCGTGCCGAATGCGGTGCCGCTCATGCGGCCATCGGAGATGCGCACCATGTCCTTGACGCCCGCCGTCGCGAGCTTGCGCGGGATCGGAATGTACCCGGCTTCCGGCATGCCGGGCGCGCCCTTCGGACCGATGTTCTTGAGCACCAGAATGTCATCGGCGTTGACGTCGAGATCGGCGGAATCGATGCGCGTGGCCAAGTCCGCGCCGTTCTCGAACACCACCGCGCGGCCCTCGTGCTCCATGAGTTCGGCGTTCGCCGCCGACTGCTTGATGATCGCGCCGCCCGGCGCGAGATTGCCTTCGAGGACGGCAATACCGCCTTGCGGATAGATCGGCTTGTCGAACGAGCGCACGACATCCTGCACGAAGGCCGGACCCGCCGCTTCGATCTCCTCGCCGAGCGTGCGGCCCGTGACGGTCAGCGCATTCAGATTGAGAAGCGGCTTGAGTTCGCGCAGCAGCGTGGCCATGCCGCCCGCCTTATGAAAATCCTCCATGTAATGCGAGCCGGACGGCTTCAGATCGAGCAGCACGGGCGTCTCTCGGCCCATGCGGTCGAGCGCTTTCAGATCGACGTCGTAGCCCATGCGTCCGGCAATGGCGGTCAGATGCACGATGCCATTGGTCGAACCGCCGATAGCCAGCAGCACGCGCATGGCGTTCTCGAAGGCATCGGCGGTGAGGATCTTGTCGATGGTGAGGTCGTCCTTCACCATCTGCACGGCTTGCGTGCCGGTCATTTCGGCGACGCGCATGCGGTCCGATGTCACCGCGGGCGGCGCGGCGCCGCCCGGAACGGTCATGCCGAGCGCTTCGGCAATACACGCCATGGTGCTTGCCGTGCCCATCACCGAACACGTGCCCACGCTCGCGACGAGCTGGTTGTTGACCGCCGCGATTTCCGTCTCGTCGATCTCCTCCGCGCGAAAACGTCCCCAATAGCGCCGGCAGTCGGTGCATGCGCCCACGCGCTCGCCGCGATGCGCGCCCGTCAGCATGGAACCGGTGATGAGCTGGATCGCCGGGATATTCGCCGATGCCGCGCCCATCAGTTGCGCGGGCACGGTCTTGTCGCATCCGCCGATCAGCACGACGGCGTCCATGGGCTGCGCGCGAATCATCTCCTCGGTGTCGATCGACATGAGGTTGCGCAGATACATGCTGGTGGGCTGCGAGAACGATTCGGCAATGGAGATGGTCGGGAAGTCCATTGGCAGGCCGCCCGCGAGCATCACGCCGCGCTTGACGGCCTCGATCAGCTGCGGCGCGTTGCCATGACACGGGTTATACGCGCTGCCTGTGTTCACGATGCCGATCACCGGCCGGTCGAGCGCGCTGTCCGTATAGCCCGCGCCCTTGATGAAAGCCTTGCGCAGAAAGAGCGAGAAGCCGCTGTCGCCATAGCTCGTCAGCGATTTGCGCAGGCCGCCGGGTTGCGGGTCTTGTTCAGCGCCGGACTTTTTCTTGAATGTGTCGCTCATGTTGCTGGCGTCTCCTGTAGGTGTGCCCGCATTATCGCGGCTGGCTTGCGTTGCCGCGACACGTTCGCGCTTGCTTCAAACCATAGAACTTCTTGCTTCCGGACGTGACTATTGCTTCGGTTTGCCCGACCCGTGCCGCGTCCGTTCGATAGAGTCCGCCGCGCCGAGAAACGCCTGCACGAGCCGGATGCGCGCGCATGAACGTCCCCATAACAAGCCGACGAGACGCTTGGGCGCCGCGTTGGGCAGCGCCCACTTGCGCACGGAAATGCCCGGATACTCGTGCGGCGCCCAGTCCGGCACGAGCGAGACGCCCAGCCCGCGATCGACCAGCGTGGCGATGGCCGCGAGGCCATCGAGTTCGCAGCGCTGATTCGGCTTGATGCCTTGCTGCCGTAAATACGCATCCGCGAGTTGGCCGCCGACCACGTTACGGTCGTATCGAATGAAGGGTTCTGAAAGCAAGGTCGCGTGGACGTCGTTGACGTTCATCGCGGCGGGCGTCAGAAGCACGAGCGGCTCCGTGCGAAACGTATGCCAGTCGCAGCTTTTCGGGAGATTGAAAAGCGGTTGCGCGATCACGGCGGCATCGAGATCGCCTGCCGTCACCTTGCGATAAAGATCGAGCGACGTGCCCGGCTCCAGATAGAAGTCCATCTGCGGATGATGACCGAGCAGCACCGCGAGCGCGTCGGGAATGAGGCTGCCCATCATCGTCGCCATGCCGCCAAGACGCAGTTGACCGCCTAATTGATCCGTGTCCTCGATGTCCGAACGCAAGTCGCGAATGTCGTGCAGCACCGCTCGCGCCCGCGCGAGAATGCGCTCGCCGGCTTCCGTCGCGCCCACCGTGCGGCCCGAGCGACGCACGAGCGTGGCGCCGAGTTCGGCTTCGAGCATCTTGACGCGTTGCGCGACGGCGGCGGGCGTCAGATCGAGCCTGCGCGCGGCTTCCGCGATCGAACCCAGTTCGACGACGAACACGAAGCTTTGCAGATAGCGCGAGTCCATCGATAAAAAATTTTGGGTTTGAAGAAGCCAAAGGATACTTCTTCTGCGGCGCGCATGTCATCAGACTCAATGTTGCGGTTCTTGACGACAATACAGGGAGACAGCCATGCCTATCATCGAATCCATCGCCGTATGCGCGGCCGCGGTGCCGCTCGATCGCGTCACGTCCTTTTCGACGCGCACGGTGTCCACGCGTCATTACGGCCTCGTCAAGGTGCGCTCGACCGATGGCGTCGAAGGCATCGGCTTTTGCTATATCGGCAGCGCGGCGGGCGAATTGCTGACCGTGGCGGTGGAGCAGTTGCTCGCGCCGGTGCTGATCGGCCGCGACTCGTACGCTGTGGAAGGACTCTGGCAGACGATGTATAACGAAGCGCTGTTGCAAGGACGCGCGGGCACCGTGATGCGTGCGCTGTCCATTCTCGATGTCGCGCTGTGGGATCTCAACGCGCGCACGCATGGCGTGGCCTTGCACAAATATCTCGGCGCGAACGAGCTCGAAAGCGTGCCGGCCTATGCGAGCGGTGGCTACTATCTCGACGGCAAGACACCTGAAAAGCTCGGCGAGGAAATGGCCGGCTACGTGGAGATGGGTTTTCGGGCGGTGAAGATGAAAGGCGGGCGTTTGTCGCCGCAGGAAGAGGAGCGGCGCGTGAAGGCGGCGCGCGAAGCCGTCGGGCCCGACGTCGAACTGATGATCGACATGAACAACGGCTGGACCGATCTCACGCAGGCCTTGCAGCATGTGCGCCGCATCGAGCAATACGATCCGTACTTCATCGAAGAGCCCTTTTCGCCAGACGATGTCGACAATCACGCGAGGCTTGCGAAGGCCACGCGCATTCCGGTGGCGACGGGCGAGATCGGCTATGGCCGCTGGTATCACAAGGAATTGCTCGACCAGGGCGCGGCCGCGATTCTGCAATCGGATGCGGCGGTGTGCGGCGGCATTACCGAATGGCGCAAGATCGCGGCGACGGCGGCAAGTCATGGTGTCGTGATGTGTCCGCACTGGTTCCACGACCTGCACGCGCCGCTCGTTGCTGCCACGCCGAACGCGCGCTACGTCGAATATTTCTGGGACGATCAGGTGCTCAACTTCCGCCGTCTGGTGGACCGCCAGTTGTCGCATGAGAACGGGCGCGTCAAGCTGCACGACGCGCCCGGCCTCGGCTTCTCCTTCGATGAATCGCAGGTGGCGAAGTACGGGCAGTGGAAGCGGATTTGAAGGCTTTTATTCGGTCCTGGTTGCGATGGCGTGCGCCCGTTTTATCGACGACTCATGAGCTTTAAAGATCGAACCCGAGTTGCGCTTTGCCGGGCGGCGTCAGGTCTTGCATCGTGGCGCGTCCGACGAAGTCGACCTCGAAGTGATCGGCGGGAAAGTCGGGCGGGCTTCTGCCTCCGAGGAAAGCGGGCAATTGGCGCTTGAGATATTCGTCGTTCTTGGCGCACGCAGGCGCCGAAGCGATATACATCACGTTGCTGTAGCCCGCGCCGCGATGCGCATCTTCCACGGCGTGGATCACGTCGCTATGCCAGAAGACGGTGTCGCCCGCCTGCATGTGCGGGATCGAAGACAACGCTTCGAAAAGCGGTGCATGAAATTCGGGCTTGATGGAAAGCGCGCGGCCGGGCATGGCGCCGCACAGGTCGTCGTCGGCGACATCGTCCTGAAGGGCGCGCAACAGGATATACGCCATCGAGTTCGCAATCGGCACGAGCTGCAACGTGCCGTCGCCCGGACCTTGCGGCGTGAGCGCGGTCCATCCTTGAAACGTGCGGAACATGGAGCACACCGCGGGCGACGCGATCTCCTCGACATCCGGCCGGAACGCGGCGTCGAATGGGTCATATTGACGCCAGTTGCCGTCGAACACATGCCGGTACACCTTGCGGAAATTTGCTTCGATCCATCGTTCGACCGAGCCGCCGTCGCAATGCGCGGACAGACCCAACGACTCGGAGCCGGGCGGACGTCGGCGCATGCGGTCGGCATACACCGGCACGCGCTCGGGATCGAAATGAACGCGGCCTTCGCTCTCGACGCGCCACAAGCGGTTGAGGAACACGCGCGCCGCAGTCAAGGAAGGCGCCTGCCGTGCCAGCACCTGCGGCTTCGACCAGTACACGCCGTAAATCTGCGGCTTGCTCGAGTCGAGCTGGCCGAAGTATTTGTCCTCGGCGCGGTTCTGCAGTCGCGTATCGAGGTCGTTGCGCTCGACATACTCGGCGATATCGCGGTCCCATTGTTCGACGCGCGATGCTTCGAACACATTGCGGATCACGCACGCACCACGCGACTTGATGAGTGCGATCTGCTCCGCGCTCACGCGCTGCTGCGCGATCTCGGAGAACTGGATTTCAGGAATGACGTTCTCGCCGCGATTACGTCGCTCGGCAATCTCGCTGGCCTCGGCGTGGATTGCTTCTTCCACTTCGGCGAAGACTTCGCGATAGTTCGGCAGCCGCTCGCGAAGCGCTCGTTTAGCCTGCCGGATGGTTGCCGGCAAATCGTCGATTTCAAGTGCCATGGTTGTCTCCGTATGGGTTTCGGCATACCGGCAGAATAGGCCGATCACGCCTGCAGAAGTGATACCATCCGGACAACTTCTTCGCGTCTTCTGCCATGAAACCCGCATACGAACACGTCGAATTCGGTGATGAATGTTCGGTGAGGGTTTACCACCGGCGTCTGCCGCGCATTCCTTTCGAATGGCACCATCATCCCGAATACGAGTTGACGCTCACGCTCCACAGCCACGGCAAGCGTTATATCGGCGATTCGATCGAGGATTACGCCGACGCGGATCTGGTGCTCGTGCCGCCGAATCTCCCGCATACGTGGGCGTCGAACCGTTCGATCGATTCGAGCGTGCCTCAGGTCGCCATCGTGATCTGGTTCAGTGGCGAATGGGCGCGGCGGCTCGCGGATGTCTGCCCCGAATACACACCCTTGCGCGACCTCTTGCGCCGAGCCGCTTGCGGACTGGCGTTCGGTGAGGAAGTCGGCGCCGCGATGCGCACGCAACTCGACAAGCTGCTTTGCAACGCGCCCCGCGAACGCCTGGGCGCCGCGCTGAACGTGCTTTGCTCGCTGGCGGAAGCGCCTGGTCAACCGCTTGCATCGCCTGCTGCGTTCAACGAGCGTACGGACGGTCCTTCGGGTCACGAACCGGAACGCATCAATCGCGTACTCTCGATGATCGACTCGCGCTTTGCCGAACCGCTGCGTCTTTCCGAGCTTTGCGAGGCGGCCAACGTGTCGGAACGTTCGCTTGCGCGCTACTTCGAGCAGCACATGGGCGAGAGCGTGGGACGATACATCGCGCGGGTCAGAATCGGACATGCCTGCCGCATGCTCGCGCATACGTCCGCGCCGGTGTCCGTCGTCGCGGCGCGCTCCGGGTTTCCGAATGTCGCCAACTTCAACCGGCAATTCAAGGCGATGAAGGACCTCACGCCGGTCGCTTATCGAAGACAATTTGCAGCCGGTGATGTTGCCGAGGCGCACGCCGGGCCGCGTATCACCGAGCGCTCGCCTTCGTTGCAGCGCAATCCGCGCATGCCGAAGTCGATTGCGTGACGGCTTCATGCGTCACGGTCACGCATGACGCCACTTAAGTTAGCATTGACCCTTCCGCTTTTCCAACCTTTCCTTGGAGATGGCTCATGCAATGGCCTGAACCGCGCTCATTCGATGTGAACCTGAATACCGGGCTGATGGAAGGCACGGGCACGCGCTACCAGAAGCGCCTCGACGATCTCGCCGGCTTGTACGCCGATGCAGCCGCCTTCGACGCGCTGGCTTCCGCTCGCGGCAAGGATGTCGTGTACGACGTGACCGATCATCGCCCAAGCGATCAGCCGGGCGACCTCATCACCGGCGTCACGCGCATGTCGCCAGGGAAGGTCGGCCGCGAATACTTCATGACGCGCGGCCATATTCACGCGAACATCGACCGGCCGGAGTTGTATTTCGGTCTGAAGGGCGACGGGCTCATGTCGATGGAGTCGCCGGACGGAGAGACACGCATCGTCGAAATACACGCGCATACTGTGTGCTACGTGCCGCCGCGCTGGATTCATCGTTCCGTCAACACGGGCGCGGAAGACTTCGTGATGCTGTTCTGCTACCCGGCGGATTCGGGGCAGGACTACGCGATCATCGAACAAGCGGGCGGCATGCGCTTGCGTATTGTCGATGACGGTCAGGGCGGCTGGCGCAGCGAAGCGAATCCTGCGTATCGCGAGCGTTCGCAAGCCGACGTGGAAGCGCTGATCGCGCGCGGCGCGCGTGCCGAAGGAGCGGCGCGATGAGTTACCAAGCCGCGCAACGGCCGACGTTTTACTTCATCGGCGTGACGACCGCGCAAAGTTCGATCATGCGCGTGTTTCCCGCATGGGCAAGGCATCTCGGGCTCGGTAATGTCGAGATGAAGGGCATCGATTTCGAGCCGCATTCGCCGGCGAATGCGTATCGCGAAGCCGTCGAGTTTTTGCGCGACGATCCCTTGTCGGTTGGCGCGCTCGTCACCACGCACAAGATCGATTTGTACGCTGCGTGCCGCGATCTCTTCGATGAGATCGATCCTCACGCGCTCATGATGAGCGAAACGAGTTGCCTCTCCAAGCGCGATGGCAAGTTCGTCTGTCACGCCAAGGACCCGATCACTTCCGGCTTCGCGCTCGATGGCTTCCTGCCCGAACAGCATTTCGCAACGACGGGCGCGGAAGCGTTCTCGATGGGCGCGGGCGGCTCGACCATTGCGATGACATGGCATCTGATGCAACCAGGCCGTGGCGCGAATCGGCCGTCGAAGGTGATCGTATCGGACCGTTCCGCGGCGCGGCTCGAGGAGATCGAGCGGATTCATCGAGAGGTCGGCGCTGGCGTTGCATGCGAGTACGTGCTCGTGCAGGACGCAAAGGACAATGACGCGGTGCTCGCGCGATTGTCGCCGGGCGCGTTGGTGATCAATGCGACGGGACTTGGCAAGGACGCGCCAGGTTCGCCGCTCAGCGACGCAGCCGTGTTCCCGCAACGCGCCGTGGTTTGGGAGCTGAATTATCGCGGCGATCTGGTCTTTCTCGAACAGGCGCGTGCGCAGGCGCTTCAAAAGCAATTGCAGATAGAAGACGGGTGGACTTACTTCATCTACGGCTGGACCCGCGTGATGGCCGAAGTGTTCCATGTCGAGATTCCGTCGCGTGGACCCGCGTTCGATGAGCTATGCCGGATCGCGGCGGAAGCGGGCAAGCCGGCGCCTGCGCGCCCGGTTGCGTGATGAGCGTATCTACGCGGGACATCGAAAATTGCGCGCTGGATTTGCTTGGCGGACGTGCCGCGACTTCTTCCATCTGTCCGTCGGATGTGGCACGCAATCTAGTGAGCGACGAAGATGGATGGCGCGCGCTGATGCCTTTGGTCAGGGACGTAGCCGCGCAAATGGCGCGTGAAGGCAAAGTGCTGATCAAACAAGGGGACGCGACGCTGGACCCCGATGCAATGAGTCATGGGCCCATTCGCTTGCGGCGCGGGCCGGCTTTTCCGGCATCGGCATAAAGAGCGTAAGCGGTCCGCGTCATCGTCGAGACGACACGGACCCGCTCATGCACGTTAAGAAGCCATTCCCATGGCCGGATCGGAAACGAGGTCCTTGCCATTCTCCACACGTCCCGCGAAGCGTCGCTTGAACGCGTTCAGACCGTTGCACGTGACCATGAAGTCGTACCAGTTGCCGCTATCGGCAATTGGCCAGGTCACTTCGACGACCGAGTTCGCAGCCACCGTCGTGACCCACGGACCATTCGTGAGATAGGCCAGCGCTGCCGTCGTGAACGTGCACGACTGATTGCCGCGGTTGTAGAGCTTCACGCTGACGAGCGACGTATCGCACGGCTGATAGCAAACCTGAATCTCGGCATTCGCGGATGCGCTCACTTCCTTCAGATTGCCCGCAAACTCGCGGTGGTAACCATTGGGTCCAAGCACCCACAGATCGTATCGTCCTGCATCGCTGGCAGGCACGGTCCACGTTCCCGTCAGCGACTTGCCCGCCTCGACGACGAAGCGGCGCGGCACGAGTTCGAGATGGTTTCTGTCGTACACATGAAACACCGCGCCCGCGTTGTTCGTGCTGCCATTCGCGAATTCGAGCGCGACCGTGCTTGCGTTGGCGTTCACATGCGCGGTCGTGTGCAGCTCGTAAGGCAAGGCGCGCGACGGACGTGTACCGGTAGCCCGCGCGGGCAACGGCGAACTCGCCGTCACGGACTGCGCCTGGATCGCGGATGCCGCCGCCTGCGACTTGGCGAGCGCATCGGCCGAGTCCTTCGTCGTGCGCCCGGAGAGCGTCGGCAGCGTGGCATCGTTCGGATTGACGAAGTTGAAGCACGAGGTCAGGTCGCCGCAAATCGCACGCCGATAGCTGCTGATCTGCGGTTCGGTCACGCCGAAGCGCTTTTCGAGGAACATGAGCGTCGAGGTGTGATCGAAGACCTGCGAATTCACAAAGCCGCCACGGCTCCACGGCGAGATCACCCACATCGGCACGCGCGGGCCGGGGCCGTATGGTCATCCGTTGGTCTTCGGCTGATTGCTCGTTGCCGGCGCGAAGTTGTGATATTCCACCGCCATATCGGTGTCGGACAAGGTGCTCGCACCCGCGAGCGTGCCATCGCTTGCGTGCGACGGCGCGCTCGGCGGCGGAAGGTGATCGAAGAAGCCATCGTTCTCGTCGTAATTGACGAGCAGCACGGTCTTGCTCCACACATCCGGGTTCGCGGTCAGCGCATCGAGCACTTCCTGCACGTACCAGCCGCCTTGCGTGGGACTCGACGGACCGGGATGCTCGCTATATACGGACGGCGGGATGATCCACGATACGGCAGGCAGCGTGCCCTTCTGGATGTCGTCGCGAAACGTTTCGAGAAAGCCCTGTGGCATGGTGTTGCCGAAGCCTTTCGCGAGCGGACTCAGGGCGTCGTCGATCGATGAATCGTAGAACGCGCCCGCCGCCGTCACGGGTTGCGTGATGTCCGTATTCGCCACGTACACCGGTCGCCGTGCGGCGGGCATCTGCTCGATTGCGGTGCGCCAGTGGCGAAAGCTCATCATCTCGTTGCAGCCGAAATTGTCGATGAGGCTTTGATACACCTTCCAGCTCACGCCCGCGTTTTGCAGACGGTCCGCATAGGTCGTCCAGGTCCAGCCGGTTGACGACGAGCCAATGTCATTGCCGCCATTGAACTCGTTGTTCAATGCGGCCACCTTGACCGGCGCGTTGGTCGACGGACTCAAACCGTTGGGACCGTTCGTGCCGGTCCAGTAGAAGAGACGGTTTGCAATCGTGCCGGTGTGCATGCCGCAGTGATACGAATCGCACAGCGTGAAGGCGTCCGCGAGCGCGCGATGAAAGGGCACTTCGACCGTTTCGTAATAGCCCATCGACAAGGGCTTCTTCGCTGTCGGCCATGCGGCCATGCGGCCGTTGTCCCATGCGGCCTGCGAGTCGGACCACGTATGCGGTGTGCTGCCCGCGCGCAGTGCGTTGCCTTTCGACTCGTCGAGATGATAGGGAATCAGCGTGCTCGTCGAGCCGGAACTCGTGTAGTTCTGATAGAAGACGTTTGCGCCGTTCGGCGAGGGAATGGCAAAGCGGTCGCCATAACCGCGCACGCCCTTGAAGGTGCCGAAATAGCTGTCGAACGAACGGTTTTCCAGCATCAGCAACACGACGTGCTGAACGTCCCTGATCGTGCCCGTGACGTTGTTCGCGTCGATGGCAAGCGCGCGCCGAATAGCAGGCGGGAACGTGGAAAGCACGGCGGCGGAAGCGGCGGTGCCCAGCGACGTCTTGATGAAACTTCGTTTAGATGGACTGAATGTCATGCCATTGATGAGTTTTTGATGTGGGAATGCGACTCAGGGAGCCGGCGCGCAGTGGCTGATCTTGCAGGACGACGCGTTGGTCGAGGCGGGCGTTGCCGACTTGTCGTCTCCTCCGCAAGCGGCGAGCGTAAGCGCGATGCAAATCAGCGCGCTTGCCAGCGACGGTCTGCCGAGCGCAGTCAGGTGGGGCATGGTTGTCGTCATCAGAAAAAGAACGAGTGAGAAACTGGATGGAATTTTCCGGCCGGATATTCCATGTTCGTAAGCAGGCGCCTGATTTCTGACGGAAATGTAAAGGTAATTTTTGGCAGAAATATGAAGGTTCAAGAAAGTCGTTCGAAATTCGGTAGGCTTGATGCCTTTCGGACGGCGGGCGCCAGGCTCGCTGCTTGCGCTGCACGCCAGGTTCATCGCGCTTCGACTTCACTCGTACTCAAGGAAACTCACTCATGCTGAAAATTCATCACCTCGGGCACTCGCAATCCGAGCGTATCGTCTGGCTGTGCGAGGAGCTCGATGTTCCATACGAGCTCGTCAAGTACACGCGCGATGCACGCACCATGCTGTCACCGCCCGAACTCGTCGCGTTGCATCCGCTGGGCGCGGCGCCGCTCATCGAAGTCGATGGCATGTTGCTCGCCGAGTCCGCGGCTATCGTCGAGCTCATTCTCGCGCGCCATGGCGACGGCAGATTGCAGCACGCGCCGGATCATCCCGACTTCGCGCCCTATCTCTACTGGTTTCACTTCGCGAACGGCAACCTGCAGCCGGTCATGGGACGCTCGATGATGATCGGCCGCGCCGGTTTGCCGGTGGATCATCCGGTGCAAACCGCCGTGCAGGGACGGCTCGATAAAGTGCTGGCGCTCATCGAAGATCGGCTGGGGCAGGCGGACTATCTTGCGGGCAGCGACTTTACGGCCGCCGACATCATGAGCGTATTTTCGTTGACTACCATGCGTATTTTTCAGCCGCTGGACCTTTCGCCGTATCCCAACATACGGGCTTATCTGCAGCGAATCGGCGAACGCCCGGCGTATCGGCGAGCGATGAAGAAGGGCGATCCCGACCTGACGCCGATGCTTACCTAGGGACATCGATGAAACGCCGGGCGCAGGCCGGTTCCGGCGTTGTCGTTCCTCGTTGCGCGGTCTCGCCCAAAGCCCGCTACGCCGAAAATCCAGTAGTAGATCGCATTTTGGCGCAGTAACGTCGATGCACGGAGCGACCCTCTGTCGGACGCAGCTCAACGTTACCGAGGACAACGATATGGTTTCCAGAAACGACGGCCGCCTCGCCGGCAAGGTGGCGATCATCAGCGGCGGCGCGGGTGGATGCGGCGCGGCGGCATCGGAACTGTTCGCGCAACAGGGCGCGAAGGTCGCCATCATCGACCGGGACGTGGATGCCGCCATTGCGCTCGCCTCCCGGCTCAACGAAGCGGGATTCGAAGCGCTAGGTCTGGGTGCGGACGTCTCCCGTCAAGCCGATGTCCAGAAAGCCGTCGCAGCCGCGAAAGAGCAATATGGCAACGCGGACATCCTCTTCAATCACGCCGGCACGCTGATCGTCAAACCGTTCCTCGAAATCGAGGAATCGGAATGGGACTGGCTGATGGGTGTGAACGTCAAAAGCATGTTCCTCATGACGCAGGCGGTCCTGCCGCAGATGCTCGAAAAGGGCAAGGGCAGCATTGTGTGCACCTCGTCGATCTCGGCGGTCTACGCCACGCCCGGCGAAGTGCTCTACGACGCGACCAAGGGCGCATGCCACATGTTCGCCCGCGCGATAGCCGTCGAATACCGCGATCGGGGCATTCGCTGCAACGCCGTGGCGCCGGGATTCATTCGCACGCCGCACGGCATGCGCGAGCTTCGCGACCTGCAGGCAATGGGTGTCGATGCCACTGAGGCCGCCATCGCGCTCCAGCAGGGCAGGCTGTGCGAGCCGTCCGAAGTCGCTGCTGCGGCGCTCTTTCTGGCATCCGACGAAGCGAGCTTCGTCAACGGAACGCATCTCTTCGTGGATAACGGCTTCTCCGCCGTGTAAAGAATCCGGTAGCGCTTCGAAATTTGGCTACTTACCGTGCCTGTTGCGCGTCGCGCGTCAGCGTGACAGGCAATACGGACGTCGAATTCTGGTTCCTTCCCGGCAGGCATTCGTGACGGAGTGAATATGAACGCAAAGCACCAGTCTGAAGCAAGCAGCGACAACGACGTGAGCCTGTTGCACAAGATGGGTTATGCGCAAGAGTTGTCCCGGCGCATGAACGGCTTCTCGAACTTCGCGGTCTCGTTCTCGATCATCTGCATCTTGTCGGGTGGCATCACCGCATTCCAGCTGGCGCTTTCGGCGACGGGCGGCGCGTCCGTCGGGCTCGGGTGGCCGCTTGGCGCGTTGTTCGCGTTGATCGTCGCAGTGTCGATGGCGCAGATCGCGTCCGCGTTTCCCACAGCGGGCGGGCTGTATCACTGGGGCTCGATCCTCGGCGGCAAGCAGTTGGGATGGCTCACGGCATGGCTCAACCTGATTGGTCTGATCTTCGTCATCAGCGCGATCAACTTCGGCACCTACGATCCGTTCTTCAAGACGCTGATCGCGCCGATGTTCGGCGTTGCGCCCGAAAGCCTGACGTGGTGGCACCAGACCGCGTTCCTCGCGATCATCACGTTGTCGCAGGCGCTGCTCAATGCACGCGGGATCAAGATCGCCAGCAAGATCACCGATCTCTCGGGCTATCTCATCTTCGTCGTCACCATCGTTCTGGTCGTGGCGCTGCTCTATTACTCGTCCGTGCCGCTCGATCTGCATCGGCTCGTCACGTTCACCAACTTCACGGGCGTCGATGGCGGCGCGTGGCCGAAGCAATCGACGCCGCTCGCGTTTCTCGCGGGCTTGCTGCTCGTGACGTACACCATTACCGGCTTCGACGCTTCCGCGCACACGTCCGAGGAAACGCACGATGCCGCGCGCAACGTGCCGAAAGGGATCATCGGCTCGGTGTTCTGGTCGGCGGTCTTTGGCTACGTCATGGTCTGCACCTTCGTGCTCGTCATGCCGGATCTCACGGCGGGCATGAAACAGGGCACCGGTTTCTTCGAAGCCATTCTCGCGCCGATTCCGACGACGTTGCGCGTGTGTCTCGAACTCGCGATGTTCTTCATCAACTATGTCTGCGGGCTTGCGGCCATCATGTCCACCTCGCGCATGATGTACGCGTTCGCGCGAGATGGCGGGCTGCCCGGCTCGAAGTTTTTGCGTCACGTGAGCCCGAAGCATCGCACGCCGGGCGCGGCGATCTGGACTTGCGCCATACTCGCCATTCTCATCACGCTGTATGGCGATGCCTTCTCCGTGCTCAGCGCCGGCAGCGCGGTCTTCCTGTACATTTCCTACGCGATGCCGATTGCGCTCGGCATGTTCGCCGAAGGCCATGGCTGGACCGAGACGGGACCGTTCCAGCTCGGCCTCTGGTCCAAGCCGCTCGCGTTGCTGGCGACGGTCGGCGCGTGCGTGCTCGCGTATGTCGGCATTCAGCCGCCGAACGAAAAAGTGCTGTACATGCTCGTTGGATTCGTGATCGCGTTGCTCGTCATCTGGTACGGCTTCGGGGTGCGCAAGACCTTTGCCGGTCCGCCGTCGATGAAGTCGGATGCGGATATGGCGCGCATCGGCAAGCTCGAAGCCGACGTCGATCAGGCAGTGCGATAGTGCTGCATGCCCGTCATGTCCCGCTTCATGCGCTGCCTCGCTCGACAATGGTAAAGCCCAGGTCGATACGCGGATTCACGGGGCGCTTGCCTTCGAGATAATCGAGCAGCATGTCGCCCGCCAGCTTGCCGATTTCAAGCGATGGAACGCGGATCGTCGTGATGCCCGGATGCGTCGCCGCCGCGATGGGCAAGTCCACGAAGCCCATGATGGCGACGTCTTCCGGCACGCGTATGCCGCGCCGCTGACACTCGAACAGCACGCCAGCGGCGAGCATGTCGCTGGAACAGAACACGGCGTCTAGGTCCGGGCGGCGTTCGAGCAGCCTGTCGAAGATCTCGGGCGCGTCGTTGATGCCCATTGGCCGGTCGAGCGTGATGGCCTCGATCTTGTGAAGCCCCGACTGTTTCGCGCCCGCCCGAAAGCCTTGCAAGCGGCCGGTCGAACGGACATCCATGCTGCCGAGAAAACCGAGATTGCGTCGTCCCTTGCTTGCGAGATAGCGCGCCACCGCAGCACCGGCATCGCGATGCGAGAAACCGATACGCATGTCGATCTGATCGTTGGACGTGTCCCATGCCTCGATCACCGGAACGCCGCAACGGCGAATGCGCTTGTCCACTTCCGCCGGCGTCGATGTGCGTATGAGCATGATGCCGTCGACGCGGCGCCCGATGAAGGCATCGATGAGCCGCATTTCCTCGGCTGCGTCGTAACGGCATTGACCGAGCAGCAACTGATAGCCCTTGTCGGCCAGCGCTTGCGACAGCCCGCTGATGGTGTCCGAAAAGAACGCGTTCTCGATAGTCGGAATGACCGCGCCGATGATCTTCGACCGGTTCGACGCCAGGCTTCCTGCATTCAGGTTCTGCACGTAACCGAGTCTTTCGATGGCGGCCTGCACCGCCGCCAGCGATTCGGGCGATACGAGCTCGGGCTGATTCAACGCGCGCGAAACGGTCATGCGCCCGACCTTCGCCTCGCGAGCGACGTCTTCCATGGTGGGCCGGGGCAAGGTGGGTTCGGACGCGGTGGCGCTTGTTTTCATGGTGCTTCGTTTCGTTTCGTTGGTGATCTGTGTTTCGTGCGCGAAGGGTCGATCAGGGAAGACCGCTGCTTGACACTCCGACGGTTCCACTTTACCTTGAATGGGAGCGCGCACATAGCTGGTTGCGAACCGAGCATGATGCAGTGCAATGACGTTGCCAACGCGCCGCGTCGGCGCTTGCGAATGGGAGCGCTCCCAAAAGGCAGGTCCGTTCTTCAGGAGATGAAAGTGCTTACGAACGAGCAAGTAGAGCAATACGCCAAGGAAGGATACGTAGTCGTCACCGACGTTTTCAGCGATGACCTCGTGGAGCGCATGCGGCGCGTCACGGATGAACTCGTCGAGCAGTCCCGCGCGCTCACGGCATCGAACGATGTATTCGATCTCGCGCCCTCGCATACCGCGCAAAAGCCGCGCGTGCGGCGCATCAAGGACCCGATCAAGGTCGATCCGGTGTTCATGGAAGCGCTCAAGCATCCCAAGCTGATCGCCGCGCTGACGAGTCTTCTAGGGCCGAATCTGCGCGTGCGCAACACCAAGCTGAACCTGAAGGAAGCGCATGTCGGCGACCCGGTTGAATGGCATCAGGACTGGGCGTTTTACCCGCACACGAATCAGGACGTGCTCGCTGTCGGCGTGATGCTCGACGATTGCGAACTGGAAAACGGCCCGCTGCTGATCATTCCGGATAGCCACCAGAGCGAGATTCATAGTCATCACACGGACGGCTATTTTTGCGGCGCGATGGACCCGACGACATCCAACGTCGACTTCGGCAAGGCGGTGCCGTGCACGGGCAAGGCGGGATCGTTCTCGATTCATCATGCGCGCGCAATCCACGGTTCCGCGGAGAACACGTCGAACCGGCCGCGCCGCTTGTTGCTGTATGAGATTGCCGCCGTCGATGCCTGGCCGCTTATCGGCGGTCCCACGCAGGACAAGAGTCTCGCGGAGTTCAACGAGCGGATCATCGCGGGCGAGCCGACTATCGTGCCGCGCATGGAGAACGTTCCGGTCATCCTGCCGCTGCCGCCCGCGCCGAAGCAAGGCTCGATCTACGAGAACCAGACATCGCTCAAGAATCGCTTCTTCGCCACGACAGCAGAGGCGATGTAGCGCGGCGTCGGAAAGGAAACCGCATGCAGCAACTCAAGGTGTATCAGTCGCTATGGGCCATGGAACGACGCCGCCCGGACGGACATGAGTGGCCGCTCGACGAGCAGTTGCGCATGATCCGCGATGCCGGCTTCGACGGCGTGGGCGTGCGCTTCTTCGACTACGCGTATGCGAGCCGCGTCACGCACACGCTGAAGGAATACGGCATGACGTGGCAGGCGCAGTGTTATCCGCAAACCGTGGATGACCTGAAGCCGATCATCGAGCACGTGCAGGCGCTCGGTGCCGATCACATCAATCTTCAGCCGGACGTGCGGCCGTACTCGATCGAGGAGTGCATTCCGCTCATCGAAGGATGGCGCCGGCTTACGCACGATGCGGGCATCGCGGTTCATATCGAAACGCATCGCGACCGCATGACGACGGATTTGCTATTCACGCTGCGTCTGCTCGATTGCTTTCCTGACCTGCGTCTGACCGGCGACATCTCGCATTACCTCGTGGGCCGGGAATTCGCGTGGCCGGTATCGGATGACAACCATCGGCTCATGCATCGCATTCTGGACAACTGCTGGGGCTTTCATGGACGCGTGGCAAGCCGCGAGCAGATACAGGTGCAGATCAGCTTTGCGCATCACAAGGAATGGCTCGATCTATTCCTCGGCTGGTGGGAATACGGTTTTCGCAGCTGGCGAAAGCGTGCGGAAAGCGATGCCGTGCTCACGTTTCTCTGCGAACTCGGCCCGAAGGAGTATGCGATGACCGATAGAAATGGCTACGAGTTATCGGATCGTTGGGAAGAAGCGCAGTTGCTCAAGGGCCTGGTCGCCGACATGTGGACACGGCTCGAAAGAGAGGAAGCAACGCCGGTATAAGCAAAAGTTTGAACGAAAGAAAGCGATGAAGTGCGTCATGCCCGAACGCATCGAGGACAGCAGAGAAGCCCGCCCCAATCACAAGCAGCCGAAGAAGTCTCGAAGACACGAGACGAAGGAGACAAGCGATGAAGGATGCAGCCCTCGAGAGAGCCGAGTCATCGGGTTCAGCTCGCTGGATCAGGATCACGCTCGTGATCTTTCTCATGTACACCATTTCGTATTTCGACCGGACCAACATCGGCCTCGCGCTGCCGTTGATCCGGCGCGATCTCGGCATGGATGCGACCCACGCCGGACTTGTCGGCGGCATCTTTTTCTGGGGCTACGTCATCACTTTTCTGGCGGGCGGATGGCTCGTGTCGCGCTTCGGCGCACGCAAGGTCGTGCTCGTGTGTCTCATCTGCTGGGGCGCGGCGGCGATGGCCACCGGGCTCGTGCGCACGATGAACGAGTTGATGGCGGTGCGGCTCGTGCTCGGTGTGGCGGAAGGGCCGGTGTGGGCGTCCGCTTCGAGTCTCACGGCGTCGTGGTTCACGCGCCGCGAACGGGGCAAGGCTTTCGGCTTCTGGACTGTCAGTTCGCCGCTCGGCGCGCTGCTTGCCGGACCGATCTCGGGCTTTCTGCTCGCGCATCACGACTGGCGCGCGATGATGATCATCGAAGGCTTGCCCGCGTGGATTTGGGCAGTCGTCTGGTGGTCGAGCATTCCGAAGAACATCACGGCCGCCAAGTGGCTCACGAACGAGCAGAAGGCCGGACTCTCGCGCGTGCTCGCCGACGAGCAAGCCGAATTCGTGGATGTCTCATCGCAATCGGGCATCCGTCGTGTCCTGGGGCTGAAGGCGACGTGGTTCCTCGGATTCGGCTTCGCGATGATCAACCTCGTGGTCTATGGCTTCATGCTGTGGCTGCCGAGTTCGATTGCCGCGGCGGCGCCGAACCTGGGGTCGGTGGAAGTCGGCTTGCTTTCGGCGTGCCCGTGGGCGGCGTGCATCGTCGGCATTCTGGTGGCGACGCGCAGTTCGGATGCGCGTCAGGAGCGGCGGCTGCATGCGGGCGTGCCGATCATCCTTGCGAGTGTGTTGTTGCTCGCGGCTGCCAACGTGCCGGCGACATCGCTCGTGTTGCGAATGTCGTTGTTCACCGCCATGGGCTTCTTCCTCGAAATGTTCCTTCCGCTCATCTTCACGTACGTGACCGAGCTTTTGTCGGCCGCCGATGCGATCGTCGCGACTGCCGTCATCGGTGCGTTCGGCAATCTCGTCGGGGGTTTCGTCGGGCCCACGCTCGTCGGAATGCTCGCGGGGAAGGGCAGTGACTTTCAGTATCCGTTCTCGGTCCTGGCGTGTTTCGGGGCGCTCGGCGGCGTGCTGATACTATGCGCGCGGCCGCATCGAGAGGTCGCCGCGGAGGTGCTTGCTACAAGATAAAGAGTTGGGTGATGCACGTTCATGCACGTTTACATTCTTGTTCGTGCACGTTATGCTGCGCGCATGAACCCCGATCTCCCACTCGCCCGTCGCGACGAACTGGCCAGCCGTCTGTCTTCCGGCCAGTCGCTCGTCGCCGCTAATCTCGCCGTCGAATTCGCCGTATCGGAAGACGCCATCCGCCGCGATCTTCGGGCGCTGGCGTCCGAAGGCAAATGCCGTCGCGTATACGGCGGCGCGCTGCCGGTTTTGCCGGCCGCGCTTCCCATGGCGGCGCGCATCGACATGGACGCCGACCGCAAGCGCATCCTCGCGCAAACGGCCGCGTCCCTCATTCAGCCGGGCCAGTTCCTGTTCCTCGACAGCGGCAGCACCAACCTCGCGCTTGCGAACATCCTGCCTGCGGAATTCGAGCTCACGGTGGTCACGAACTCCGTCGATATCGCTGCTGCGGTGTTGCGACGAACGGACCTGCAACTCGTCATGACCGGCGGCTTGGTCGATCAACACGTAGGCGGCAGCGTCGATCCCACTTCGGTGGAGTTCGTCAGGCGCATGAGCTTCGATATGTGCTTCATCGGCGCGTGCGCGGTATCGACGTCACGCGGCATCGGCGCATTCGGCTTAAGCGACGCTGCGTTCAAACGCGCGGTCGTCGCTGCAAGCGCGCAGAAGGTCGTGCTCGCCACGACCGCGAAACTTCATGCGCGCGCGCCTTATAGCGTGGCGAACATGAAGGAAATCGACTTCCTTATCATTGAGGAAGATGCACCGGGTGATGTGCTCGCGGCGCTGTCGAAGTCCGGCCCGACGGTGATGACGGCAATGGAAAAATTATGAGCGAGGCCAATCTGGGAGTATCGTCCAATCGCTCCGGGACGCGTCTTGCCACACGTCTTGCGTTTCTCGTGGCCGGCTTCAGCATTGCGTCGTGGGCGCCTCTCGTGCCGTTCACGAAGGGCAGGCTCGGTGTCGACGACACCACGCTCGGCCTGCTGCTTTTGTGCATCGGCTTAGGCTCGGTCCTGGCGATGCTTCTCGCGGGCATGCTCACCGCGCGCTACGGCAGCAAGCCGGTGATCGTGGCGGGAGGCGTGGGTCTCGTCCTGACCTTGCCGTTTCTCACGGTCGTCAATACGCCGGCTGAATTAGGCATAGCGCTTTTTTTGTTCGGTGCATCGCTAGGCTCGCTCGAAGTGGCAATGAACGTTCATGCCGTCGAAGTCGAACGTGACGCGGGACGGCCGCTCATGTCGGGGTTCCATGCCCTGTTCAGCGTAGGTGGGTTCGCCGGATCGAGTCTTATGACGTTCCTGCTGTCGATGCATGTCGGCACGCTGGCGGGCACCCTCCTTTGCTCGGCACTCGTGCTCGGAACGTTGGTCCTCGCAACGCCCAGACTTCTGCCTTATGCAAAGAGCGAAGGCGGGCCTATCTTTGCCGTGCCGCGCGGCATCGTGCTGTTGCTCGCCATTCTCGCTGCCATCACGTTCCTCGCCGAGGGCGCGGTGCTCGACTGGAGCGCGCTGCTCGTCTCGGACACGGGTCTCGTCGGCAAGAACGAAGCGGGGCTCGGATACGTCCTCTTTTCGATTGCAATGACAGGCGGGCGTTTATGCGGCGATGCCGTCATCAAGCGGCTCGGCGAGCGCGCGGTCATGTTCTGGGGCGGCGTGCTGACCATCGTCGGGTTCGTGCTTCTGCTCACGGTTCCCATCGCCTTCGTTGCGCTGGGCGGCTTCGTGCTGGTGGGGCTTGGAGCATCGAACACGGTCCCGATTCTTTATCGTCGAAGCGGAACGCAGCGGCTCATGCCACCCGCGCTTGCGGTAGCCGCGGTGACGATAGTGGGTTACGCCGGGATTCTGTCAGGGCCTGCGGGAATCGGTTTCATAGCGGGACAAGTGGGCCTTCCCGGCGCCTTCTGGGTCGTCGTCGTTTTGCTGTGTCTCGTGCCGTTATGCGCGCGGACCGTGACGGCCAAGCAAAGCGACGCTCGATGAAGATGCAGCCAGCTATCGTGGCTGCATCCCGACGAGCGCTCGAACCAATCAGAACCGATGCCGCAGCCCAACCGTTCCGACCACCTGATTGGCCGTGGACGAAGCGCCGCCCGAGGTATTGATGAAGGCCACGTATTGCGCGCCGATTGCGTGCTGATACATCGCTTCGGCGTACACGTCCGTGCGCTTGGAGAACGAGTAGATGGCTTGCAGATTGACCTGGTTGTATTTCGGATCGTCGCCGAAAGTGCGGCTGTTGGCGGCGTGGCCGTCGGTATAAGTATCGGCTATACCGAGACTGATCGCGGGCGTCAGCGCATACTTCGCGTTCACTTCGTAGTTATAGAAGCTCATCGCGCCGTTCACCGAGTTGAACGATGTCGTGCCTTGATAGACGCTGCGCGTGAACACGAAGCCGATGAGCGCCGGACCGTACGCATAGTTCGCGCCGGCGCCGAGCACCCATTCGCGCGATGCGCCGACCACGAAGCCGCCGGTGCCATTGGCGGTCGATTCGGCGACATCGATGGCACCGGCCGTGTTCGCGCCGTTCGAGCCATTGATCTGCAGATAGCCGACCGCGACGTTGAACGGTCCGTAGCTGTAACTGCCGCCCGCGCTGTAGGCGCGGTTCATCGAAAAGTCCGTGCTGTTGGAGAACGCGTACAGTGCTCCGAACTTGAGTCCGGCGTACGAACTGCTCATGTACTTGACCGCGTTGCTCATGCGGACCGAGTGATTGAGGTTGTCGTTATCGAACGGATGGGCGAAGCCCGTGTCGCCGAACGAGCCTGCGGTTGCGGACAGCGGCGCGACGAAATCGACGAGCGAATCGTACTGGCGTCCCAGCGTCAGCGCGCCATAGTCGCTCGATGCAAGGCCCACATATGCCTGACGGCCGAACTCGCGTCCGTTCTGGCCCAGGCGGCCGGTCTGCAGGTTGAAGCCGTTCTCGAGCACGAAGATGGCCTTCAATCCGCCGCCGAGATCTTCCGAGCCACGCAGTCCCCAGCGGCTGCCGTTGATATTGCCGCTCGTGGCCTGCCAAAGCGAGCCTTGCGAGCCCCCTTTGGCGACGTTATTCGTGTACATCAGGCCGGCATCGATCAAGCCGTACAGCGTGACCGAGCTCTGCGCCCGTGCGTTAGCGCCGATCAACAGCAATGGCAGCATCCATGCGATTCGCGTTTTTTTCATGCCTGCACTCCGGACGAGTTGACGGGGACTCTGTCGAGAGGTTAGCGACCGAATCGTCAAATGCAAAATAGCCGCTTGAACACATGATGAAGATGTTGCGATATCGCCGATTCGGCTCGCTGTCGAGCGCGCTGTCGTAATGACGAAATATTGGCGGACTATCGTTTTCGCGCGTATTGGGCAAACGCGGGTTCAAGCGCATTTACCGCATTCATCAGATGTTCGGATTGGCGAAGCCGTAGCAGAGCGCTCCGAAAAGAAGGATTGTCACCGGCAAATCGACAAGCCTCATCAGCGCGATACGCTCGAGCATGTGCGCAGCTTCAATGCCCAATCATCTTGCCGAAGTCATTGTCGAGCCGCGCCAGCGAACTCGCGATATGCGCGCGATTGCTCTTGATCCACTTGTCCTGCTCGGCGATACGCGCATTCGCATCTTTCAGCATGCGCGTCATTTCCGAAGGCTGCGGGCCGCCCACGGTCGCGCGATCGTTCACGATCGCCACCGGGTCCAGCGTCGAGCGGAACTCGGCTTCGCTCATCGGAAAATCGCCGGCGTAGGGCGTGCCTTCGACCGTTTGCCTGTAGATGCGCTGCGCGTCGGCGTACGGAAAGTCGAGCGGCTTGATGTCCTTCTGCCGCGCATATTCCACCACGTTCGACGCAAAATGATGGCCGACCCGGAACGGCAGTTTGTACTTGCGCATGAGGACATCGGCCACTTCCTGCGATGCCGTCCAGTCGCTATTAAGCTCTTCGAGTGCGCGGTTCGGGTCGATGACGAGCGAGTTCAGCACCTCGTCGAAGCCCTTGAGCGCTGCAATGCCGCTTTCGACCATCTCGTTGTTGGCCTTCACGTCCTTCGGATCGCTCATGCCCGGCGGCAGGTTATGCGCTTGCATCACGACGCCTTCCGCCTGCGAGATTGCCGTCGATGCGTCCGAGCGCGTGCGAATCAAAAGCCCCGGGTTACGCTTTTGCGGCATGGCGCTCGATACGTACGTATTGGCGCCGCCTTCCTGCAAGAGAATCCAAGGGCGCGACTCGGCGTATTGCGTCATCACGTCCTGAATGAAGGCGCCGGTATGCAGCGCCACGCTCGTGACGACCGCACCAGCCTCCACGGGTTCATCGACGGAAGAAATCTGCGACGCGTCGTACGCGTTGTCGACGAGCGCATTGAAGCCGAGATACTGCGCCATGCGCTCGCGATCCAGCGGCCAACTCGTACCGTTCAGCACTGTCGTTCCCATCGACGAACGGTCCACGCGCTTGTATGTCTCGCGAATTCGCTGCGCATCGCGGTCGAGGCCGGCGGCGAAGCCTAGCAAGTAATGGCCATAGCTGTTGGGCTGCGCGGCCACGCCGTTCGTGTAGTTCGGCACGACCACGCTCTTGTATTTGTCGGAGAGGCGCACGATGGTGGCGGTCGTGGTGTTGAGCTGATCGGCGAGATTGAGCAGGTCGTCGCGCAGGATCGCGGAACGGTAAGTCGCGTGCATGTCCTGACTGGAGCGTCCGGCGTGCAGTAGCGTGATGTCTTCGCCCGCTGCCTTGATCAGAAGCGGCTCGAAGGTAATGACGGTTCGCGGTCGCTTCGCGCCAGGCTGGTCGCCATCGGCGATGACCTTGGCGACGCCAGCGGCCAGGCGCGGCGCCATCGATTTGTCGAGCAAGCCTTCGCTCGTGTTGATGACGACGGTCGCCTTGTTGATCTCGCCGAGCCAGAAGAATTCATCGTGAGGTGGAACCTGCTGCGCAAACGCCGGCAACACGGCAAACATGGCAAACACGACAGCAGCAAGCGATGCGCGTCCAAGCAATCTCATGGTAGGAATTCGCGGATTGGGAAGTCGCGATTATAGGAGCGCAACCGCTTTGTTTGCTGGGCGCCCGGCTTGGACGGATTGTTCTGCCTTCCCCGAGCGCCCAATTCACGCGTCACGCCAATCCGTCAGTCAACTGCATCGACTTCGCCAGCGCGAGCGCCGTGTCGCCGTCGATAACGAGCCCCTTGACGATGCCACTGCGCAACAACGCAATCGTCGCGCGTACTTTTTCCAGACCGCCCGTCAAAAGCACGACATTGCGACCGCGTAATTCGTCCGTGGCGATGGCGACCGTCCGTTCGCTGAGCGGATGCTTGATCTCGCGGCCGTCGATATCGAACAGCTTGCCGAGCGAATCGCAGACGGCGCCGCTCTCCTGGATATTGCGCAGCTCGTCCGCCGTCATGATGTCCTGTGTCCGCAGCACCGACGTTTCCTCGAGTTCGCCCACGCTGATGAGATAGAGATCGGCGTTCTGCGCGAGATGCATTGCGTCCTGCACGATGCGCTGCTCGAAAAAGACCTTCCGGTCCGCCACCGAATTGGCGATGAACGGAACGGGCAAAAAATGCACCTCGCCGCCGGTGCGCGCCGCGAAGAACTGCACGACTTCGAACGGGTTCGATGTCGAGTTCCGCTTGAGCGACCCGAGCAGCGAGACGAATCGCGCCTGCGGATTGCGCACGCCCGCAAGCTGCGTCGCCACTTGTTCTATCGTGCGTCCCCAGCTCACGCCCACGGTAATGGGCCCGTCCAGCAGCTTGCCCTTCAGAAAGCTCGCGCCCGCCGCGCCGACCGCGCGCCGGCTGATGGCCGCGCGAATGCGATCCGCTTTGGGATCGGCGGGCCCGTCGGCGAATCCCAAGGTCGGCGTGGCAATGCAGAAGTCGAGGCCGAAGCAACGCGCAATGGCCTGTTCGACTTCGATATCGCGCGCGGATTCGTGGTTGATCGTCACGTTGATGAGCCCGCGATCGCGCGCCTCGGACAGCAGGCGATTCACGCGGCTGCGATGCAGACCGAGCCGCGAGGCCGTCTGCTCCTGATTCAAACCACCGACGTAATACAGCCACGCAGCGCGGACGATCAGCGCGTCGTCGGACTCGTGGGCAAGGTTCAGCTCCAGCATTTAGGTGTTTCCCCTCTGTTTATGCACACCATCTTGACAAAGCCCACCCCGAAAATCAAACTCATCACAAATGTCGCGCATGACGACAAATGTGCAAAACGATGGCTGGAGACACGGAGACAGCATGAGCCACGTAATCGGCGTCGATGGTGGAACGGAAAGCATTCGTGCACGCGTGTTCGATTTGACCGGCTCCTGTCTTGGATCGGCCGCGCAGCCGTACGCCACGCAGTTTTCGGCGGGCGCGCGCGCCGAGCAGAATCCGGAAGACTGGTGGAATGCCATGGGCACGGCGGTTCGGCAGGCCGTGAAGGAAGCGGGTATCGCGCCCGCCGACATCGATGCCATGGCGCTTGCCACCACGAGTTGCAGCGTCGTCGCGCTCGACGCGCAAGGCGCGGCGCTGCGTCCGGCCATCATCTGGATGGATGTACGCGCCGAAGCCGAAGCCGCCGACGTGCTCGCCACCGGCGATCCGGCGCTCGTCGTCAACGGCGCGGGCGAAGGTCCGGTATCGGCGGAATGGATGATCCCGAAAGCATTGTGGATCGCGCGTCACGAGCCCGAGATATACGAGCGTGCGGCGACCATCTGCGAGTATCAGGACTTCATGAACTTGCGGCTCACGGGCCGGCGTTGCGCGAGCCTCGATAACGCGTCGATCCGCTGGCATTACTCGACCGAGCGCGGAGGTTACGCGAAGAGTCTGCTCGCGGCGCTGAAGCTCGATTCGCTGCTCGACAAGTGGCCCGACGCCGTTATTGCGCCAGGCGAAGTGGTCGGCACGTTGAGCGCGCGTGCCGCCGAACATTTGCAGTTGCCGCAGGGCGTCAAGGTCGTGCAAGGCGGCGCGGATGCGCTCATCGGCATGATCGGAATCGGTGTTGCGAAGCCGGGACAAGTGGCGCTCATCACCGGGTCGTCGCATCTGATGTTCGGCGTCTCCGACCGCTCGGCCGCCGCCAAGGGCCTATGGGGCACGTATGCCGATGCCGTCTATCCCGGCCGGCACATCATCGAAGGCGGACAGACATCGACGGGCTCCATCGTCAACTGGTTGCGGCGGCTCGCGGGCGGCAATCTCGATCTCAAGGCGCTCAACGACGAAGCCCGCGAGATCGCGCCGGGCTGCGACGGTCTGCTCGCGCTAGATCATTTTCAGGGCAACCGCACACCTCATGTCGATGCGCTCTCGCGCGGCGCCTTCGTCGGACTGACGCTCGCGCACGGCATGCCGCATCTGTTTCGCGCGACCATCGAAGGCATCTGCTTCGGCTCGCGCCTGATCTTCGAGCGCATGGCGCAGGCGGGCTTTCCCGCGAGTGAAATCACCATCGGCGGTGGCGTGGTCGCGTCCGACCTGTGGCTGCAACTCCATGCCGATATCGCGGGCTTGCCGGTGAGCGTGCCCAAGGCGAGCGAAGCGCCGTCGCTCGGCGCGGCCATTCTTGCCGCGACGGGCGTCGGCCATTTCGGCTCTATCGACGAAGGTATTTCGGCCATGGTGAAACCGGGCCGCCGCATTGAACCGAGAGCAGCGGAAGCCGCCCGCTACGACGAGATTTACGAACGGTATCAGAAGCTTTATCCGGCCCTGCGCGGCTTTAGCGAGCGACCTTCCGCGTAAGCGAGGCCGGCCGAAGCCCGCACGCCGAGATACCGGTCCGCGCATTCATCGAGAACCCTCCAATCAGAGTCGAAACCATGCTTTCGCAATCCAAGCCTCCATTGCTAGACCTTTATCGCACGATGCGCCGCATCAGAACCTTCGAGGAACATGTCGCCGAGCTGTATGCGCGCGAGCTGTCGGCGGGGTCGATGCTGCATCTGTCCATCGGCGAAGAGGGCGCGGCGGCGGGTGTCGTCGGCGCGTTGCAGCCGCAGGACAGCTTCACGACGCACCATCGCGGCCACGGCATCTTTCTCGCGCGCGGCGCCGAGCCCAACCGGATGATGGCGGAAATCGGCGGCAAGGCTTCCGGGTACTGCCGTGGAAAGGGCGGCTCGATGCATATCGCCGACATGGCGTTGGGTCACCTCGGCGCGAATGCGATAGTCGGCGGCGGCATCTCGCTTGTGGTCGGTGCGGGCCTGAGCTACAAGCTCCTGAAGAAAGACGCGATATCGGTGGCGTTCTTCGGCGATGGCGCCATGCAGCAAGGCATTCTCTACGAGAGCATGAACATGGCGGCGCTGTGGGACCTGCCGGTGCTTTTCGTGTGCATCAACAATCAATATGGCATGGGCACGCGTATCGACAAGGCGACACGCTCCACCGCCTTCGACAAGCGCGCCGAGGCGTTCGGCCTGCGCACCGGCATGGTGGATGGCGAGGATGTCGAAGCCGTGCTCGACGTGGCGGAAGACCTGGTCTCGGGCGCGCGCGCTGGCAAGCCCGGCTTCATGGCGATCTCGTGCTTCCGCTTCTTCGGTCATGGCCGCATGGACAAGAGTCCGTACCGCACGCCCGATGAAGAAGAAGTGGGACGCAAGCGCGACCCGATCGTCCGTGCGCGCGGCACGCTGATCGAGCGCCACGCGGTGACCGCCGCCGAGATCGACGCACTCGATGCCGAGATCAGCCGCGAGATGAGCGACGCGATCGACTTCACCGCGAACTCCGCCGCGCCCGCGCTCGACACCATGTTCGAGGATGTCTACGGCGTCGGCGAGCCGCAACCGGAATCCGTTCGCTCGCGTCTGGAACGCGTGCTGGCAAGGAGCTGATATGTCCAGTCTGACCAGAATCACTTACCGCGACGCGCTGCGCCAGGCGTTGCGCGACGCCATGCAGGCCGATGACACCGTCGTCGTGATTGGCGAGGAAGTCGGCGTGTACGGCGGCGCGTATGGCGTCACGAAAGACCTCATCAAGGAATTCGGCGCCGCGCGTCTGATCGATACGCCGATCAGCGAGCCCGCCATCGTCGGCGCGGCGGTCGGCGCGGCGATGACCGGCCTGCGACCGGTCGCGGAACTGATGTACGTGGACTTTCTCGGCATGACGATGGATCAGGTCGGCAATCAGGCCGCGAAAATCCGCTATATGTTTGGCGGACAGATCGGCGTGCCGATGGTCTTGCGCACGCAAGGCGGCACGGGCCGGTCGGCGGGCGCGCAGCATTCGCAGAGTCTCGAAGCGCTCGCCATGCACACGCCCGGCTTGCGCCTTGCCATGCCCGCCACGGCTTCCGATGCCTACCATCTGTTGCGTCATAGCCTGACCTTGCCGGACCCCGTCGTGTTCATCGAGCACAAGGCGCTCTATGCACGCAAGGAAGACGCGGACCTGACCACGCCCATCGCGCCCTGGGGCAAGGCAGCGGTGAGGCGCAACGGCAAGGACGTCACGCTCGTCACCTATTCGCGCATGGTGTATGTCGCGCTCGAAGCCGCCGAGGCGCTGGCGCGCAATGGCGTCGATGTCGAAGTGATCGACTTGCGCACGCTCAATCCGCTCGATATGGAAACCGTGGTGGCGTCGGTGAATCGCACGGGGCGCGCGGTCGTCGTCACCGAGTCGGCTTCGACGTGCGGCGTCGCCTCCGAGATCGCGGCGCGCATCTCGGAGGAGTGCTTCGACTTCCTCGAGGATCCGGTGCTCAGGCTCGCGGGCGAAGACGTGCCGATCTCGGTGTCGCCCGCGCTCGAAAGCGCGAGTATTCCGACGGCGCAACTCATCGTCGACATGATCTCGAACATGGTGCCGGCATGAGCAAGTCCCTGTTGCTGCCGCGCCTGGGCGAAACGATGGAGCAGGGGCGCGTGGTCGAGTGGTTCAAGAAGCCGGGCGAGTCTTTCACGCGCGGCGAGACGCTCGTCGAAATCGAAACGGACAAGACGGTCGTGGAGATGCCCGCGCTCGCCGATGGCATGTTGCGCAAGATCGTCGCCGAAGTGGGCGAGGACGTCGATGTCGGCGGCATGCTCGGCGAATACGACGTGATCGGCGAAGAGAGCAGCGCCGTGCCCGAGGAGGCCGCCGCCGCCGCGCCTGCCGTTGCCGCTGCTCCTGCGCCTGAAATGCGTTCGCAGGCAGCGAGCACCCGCCAGGACGTCACGACCGGCTTGCGCGCCACGCCTGCCGCACGACGCGTGGCGCGGCAAGGCGGTATCGCGCTCGACGACATCGCCGGAACGGGACGACGCGGGCGCATAGAACGCCACGATGTCGAAACGCGCGTGAACGGCACGGGTTACGTCGGCGATGCAAATCAGGCGCGCGAAGTCTCGGCAGAAGGCGTGCTCTATCGCAATCTGCCGCGCGGTCGCGTGGCGTATCGCGAATGGCGCGCGCCGAACGCGAGCGGCGCCCCGCTCGTGCTGCTGCACGGTTTCTCCGGCGACGCGCAAGTATGGTCCGCGCTCGCAAGCCAGTTGCAGCGGCGTGGCAAGCACGTCATCGCACCGGACTTGCCTTCGCACGGCGCCACCGATTTCGACAGCGCCGACGTGGATGGCATGGCTGCCGCGATCGTCGCGCTGATCGAGGATCTAGGGCTCGGCGGCATCGAACTCGCCGGGCATTCGCTGGGTGCGGCGGTCGCCACGAAAGTCGCAACGGCGCTCAAGTCGAAAGTGCGGCGCCTGACCTTGATCGCGCCCGCCGGATTCGGCACGGAGATCGACGACGACTTCATCGACGGCATGGCGCACGTGCAAAAAGGTGGCGGGCTAATGCATCTGCTGCGCCGCTCGGCGCTCAATCCGCCGCTTCTGTCCGCGCAACAACTCGATCAGATGGCGGGCGCCATCAGCAAGCGCGGCGCGCTGGCGGCGCTCGCGGGCAATCTCGTCAGCAGCGGGCGTCAGCAGATCGATATCCGCTCCGAACTGTCCGCGCTCGACGCGCCTTCCCGCGTGATCTGGGGGCTCGACGATCAGATCATCCCATGGCAGCACGCGAGCCGCGCAGGGCCGGACATTCCCGTGCACTTCATCCCCCAGGCGGGTCACATGCCGCATTGGGATCAACCGCAGAAGGTGGCGGCGCTCTTCATATAACACGCAGTCGAATAGAACAGGAGACAAACATGGAAGACAGCAACAGCCAGGAACCGGAGTTCTCGCGCCGCCGTCTGCTCGGCATGGCGGCCGCCGTCGGCGGTACGCAGTTCGCCCAGATGCTGTTCGGGGCGACGAGCGCCCAGGCGCAAACGCCGGCATCGTCGCCGCAAGGCGGCAAGCCGCTGAAGATCGCGGTGGTGGCGCAGCAGATGTCCGCGCAATCCGACCAGCGCTCGTGGAACGGCCTGCAGCAGTGGCTCAAGAAGTCGGGTCTCGACAAGACCTGGCAGATCAAGCAGACCGATGCAAAGGGCGATCCGGGTCAGCTCGTGAGCCAGATCGAGGATGCGATCACCGCGAAGTCCGATGCCATTCTCGTGCTGTACGGCACGTTGACCGCGGCGAAGAGCGCGCTCGATCACCTCACGGCATCGAAGATTCCGTTCTTCAGTCTGGACTCGGGATGGCAGGCGCCCGCCATTGCGGACATCACCAGCAACAACTACGCAATGAGCGCGCAGACCTCGCAGTTCATGATCGATACGTTATTGGCCCAGGGCAAGACCAAGGCCAACATGTGCGCGATCATCGCGAACTTTCACCACGGTACGCGCAAGCGCGGCAAGGTGATGAAGACGGCCCTCACGGAAAACGAATGGATTTCGCTCAAGAACGAACGCGTGATCCAGTATTCCGGTTTCTACGAGGCGACGCAGAACACCGTCAACGACTGGCTCACGACCTACGGCAAGGATCTCGACGTGATCTGGTGCCCGTGGGACGAACCGGCCATGGCGGCGGCAGAAGTCGTCATGTCGCGCGGCATGCAGGACAAGATCATGGTGATCGGCCACGACGGGCATCCGACGGCACTCGACCGCATGCGCAAGCCGAACTATCCGTTGATCTGCACGACGGCGCAGGCCTTCGAAGTCTGGGGCGCCTACACCGGCTGGCTCATCAACGAGATCGTGGCGAAGGGTGGCGACGCGAAGAAGCTCGTGCCGGTTCCAACCGTTGAATTCCCCGCGCCTCTCTTGGTGCGCGGTGTGAATATTCCCGGGCCGAACGAGCCGACCTATAACGCGAAAGATCTCTACTACATCTATCGCGACCGCGCCGTGGCCGGCATGTGATGGGCGGCGGGCCGGCCGCGCGTATCCACGCCGGCCCGCCGTGTCAGGAGACAGACACATGAATGACAATCTGGCGAAGGGAACCCCTCGCCTGAGCGCCCGTGGCGTGGAAAAGAGCTTCCACGGCAACCCGGCGCTGCGCGGCGTCGATCTCGACTTGTGGGGCGGCGAAATGCTCGCGCTCGTCGGCGCGAACGGCGCGGGCAAATCCACGCTGGTCAAGATCATTTGCGGCGCGCAGCAAGCCGATGCAGGCACGCTCTCTATCGACGGCAAGCCGGTCTCGATGAAGAGCGTCGGCGACGCGCTCGCCTCGGGCATCGCGGTGGCGCATCAGCAGATCGCGGTCATCTCGACGCTGACCGCCGCCGAGAACATCATGCTCGGACGCGAACCGTTGAGCGGCGGCCTGATCCGCTCGCGCGCCTTGCGAGTCGAAGCGAGCCGCTTTGCGCAGCGCTTTGGCATCGATATCGATCTCGACCGGGAATGCGGCGATCTCACGCTCGGCGAGAACAAGATTCTCGACATCTTGAAGGCGCTGGTGAGCGAGCCCGCCATTCTGATTCTCGATGAACCGACCGCCTCGCTCACACTCAACGAAAGCCGCAAGCTCTTCAGCTTTCTGCGCGATCTCAAGTCGCACGGCTTGTCGATTCTTTTCATCTCGCATCACCTGAACGAGATTTTCGAGCAGTGCGATCGCGTGGCCGTGCTCAAGGACGGCGCAAAGGTGCACGATGGCCTCGTCGCCGAAACGACGCTGCAGGAAGTGGTGCATCTGATGGTCGGACGCAGGATCGAGGATCAGAACTGGTCGTCTTCCGCGTCTCGCGACACCGTCACGACGCGCATTCAAGACGCGCGCATCGGCAATCTCGATGTGCCCGATCTCGTCGTGCATGCGGGCGAGATCGTCGGCATTGCAGGCGTGATGGGCGGCGGGCAGACCGGCGTGCTGGAAGCGCTCGCGGGATCGATGAGCGCGAAGGTCACGGGCGAATGCATCGTCAATGGCAAACGCGGATTGCCGCGCGATGTCGCCGATGCAATCGGCCGTGGCGTGTACCTGGTCGCCGATGAGCGCTTGCGCAAGGCGCTCTTTCCGGGATTGACCGTCGAAGAGAATCTGATGAGCGGCACGCTCGAACAAACGAGCCGCGGCGGCTTCATGCAGCACACGCTCATGCGCGGGCTCGCACACGACACCGTGAAGCAACTGGGCATCAAGTGCAGCGGCATCGGGCAGGACGTGCTTCAGCTATCCGGCGGCAATCAGCAGAAGGTCGCGTTCGGCCGCTGGCTGATTCGCATGGGCCGAAGTCACGCGGCGAAGCATCCGCTGCTGCTGCTCGACAATCCGACCGAAGGCGTGGATGTCGGCAGCAAGGCGGAAATCTATGCGCTGATTCACGAACTGGTCAAGGCGGGCGCGAGCGTGCTGATTGCGAGCGCCGAGTTCGAGGAAATGCTCAAGCTATGCGACCGCATTTACTGCATCGCCGATGGCGTGGTGGGCGAATGTCTCGACCGCACCGAATTTTCCGAAGCAAGACTCTTGCTCGAGGTGAACTGAAATGAAAGGACAGACCTTGGCCGCCAAAAGATCCGAAGACCCCGCCGCTCACGCGCCACGCAGCTTCGACTTCAGTCATCTCGCGAGCCGCTGGGGCACGGTCGCGGCGGCGGTGATCATTTTCATCGCGTTCGCGCTCGGCACCGACCGCTTCGTGTCGATCGACAACATCAGCAATGTGCTCGTGCAGATCTCCGTGCTGATGGTCATCTCGTCGGGGCTGACCGTGGCAGTGGCGAGCGGCGAATTCGACTTGTCTATCGGTCAGGCGGCGAGTCTCGCGGGCGTACTCGTCGCCGGCATGCTCGTGCTGGCGCACTTGCCAGTGCCGCTTGCCATCGCAGTGGCAATCGTTTCGGGCGTCGTGATCGGGCTCGTCAACGGCCTGCTCGTGACCATGTTGCGCATTCCCTCGCTGATCGCGACGCTCGCGATGGGACCCATCGCACTCGGTGTCAATTACGCGTACACCGGCGGCGATTCGATCTATGCGCAGATGCCCGACAGCTTCTACGCCATTGCCAAGGGCACGGTGTTCGGCGTGATCCCGATGCCTATCGTCATTGCGCTCGTTACCGTGTTCGTCTTTTACGTGCTGCTCAATCGAACGCGGCTCGGGCGCAGCGTCATCGCGACGGGCGCGAACATTCAGGCGGCGCGTCTGTCGGGCATCAAGGTGAACCGCGCGCGTGTCACGGCGCTCGTGCTGTCGGCGGCGGGCGCGGCGCTCGGCGGCGTGATGCTGACCGCGCGACTCGGCACGGGTCAATCCGGTGCGGGCGATGCTTACCTCATGGACAGCCTCACCGCCGTGTTCCTCGGCATGACCGCATTCAAGCCGGGGCGCGCGACCATTCAGGGCACGCTGGTCGGCGTCGTCATCATCGGCATGCTGGATAACGGCCTGAATCTGATCGGCGCGCCGTTCTATTTGCAGAACATCGTGCGCGGCATCGTGATGATCGCGGCTGTCGGGCTGGCGGTCTTACGCGGCGAGATTCGCTTCTTCCGCTAATCGCCTCACGTGCACGAATACCTCACGAAACAAGGAGTCGGACACCATCATGAGCAAAGCATCGAATGGACGGGTGGCGCTGGTGACGGGCGCGAGCAGGGGCATTGGCCGGGCGCTGGCGTTGGGACTAGCCGACGATGGCTTCGATGTCGTCGTCAACGATATCGAACGGCAGCGCGATGCGCTCGAAGGCGTGGCAAAAGAGATTCGCGGCAAATCGCGGCGCGCGTTCGCGCTCTATGCCGATGTCAGCGACAAGCAGCAGGTAACGGACATGATCGCGGCGGCCATCGCTCAGGCGGGTCAGGTCGACGCCGTCGTCAATAACGCGGGCATTCTGATCGCACGGTCGGTGGATGAACTCGCCGAGCACGAATGGGACGCGGTGCTCGATGTCAACGCGAAAGGCACGTTCCTCGTGACGCAAGCCTTGTTGCCGCACATGAAGGCGCGCGGGTACGGACGCATCGTGAATATCGCGTCGATTGGCGGCAAGCATGGCGCGCCGCTGCAAGCGCACTACTCGGCATCGAAGGCGGCGGTCATGGGCTTCACGCGCGTGCTCGCGCAGGAGATCGGCCCGTTCGGCATCACGGCCAACGCGGTGTGTCCGGGCATTATCGTGACGGACATGGGGCGCACGAATCTCGAGGACCCTGCAATCGCGAAGCAGTGGGTCGACAAGACCGCGCTCGCGCGGCTCGGACAACCCGAAGACGTGGCCGGGCCGGTGTGCTTCTTTGCCTCCGATGCCTCCGCTTTCGTGACCGGACAATCGCTCAACGTGTGCGGCGGGATCGTGCTGAGTTGACTCGTTTCTCAAGGCAGATTCCATGTATCTCGACAAACTCACACTCGATGGCAAGCGCGCGGTCGTAACGGGCGCGGCGCGCGGCATCGGCCAGGCGACAGCCGAAGCGCTGGCCGAAGCAGGCGCCGAAGTCGTGCTCACCGATCTCGATCCCGCCGCGCTCGCTGCCGCCGTCGATGCTTTGAACACGAAGGGCTTCGCGGCTCACGGCGTGCCCTTCGACGTGACCGATCCGGCCGCGCCGCAGCGCATTCAAGATGACATTGCCGCGCGTATCGGCGCGATCGACATTCTCGTCAACAACGCGGGCATCGCCATCTCAAACGAGCCGGCGGAGACGATGTCGGATGAGGTGTGGAACAAGGTCCTCGACGTGAATCTGAATGGCTTGTTTCGCTGTTGCCGCGCGTTCGGTAGATCGATGCTCGAACGCGGCAGCGGGGCAATCGTGAACGTCGGTTCGATGGCGGGGTTCATCGCGACGCGACCGCAGGAGCAGGCGAACTACAACGCGTCGAAGGCGGCGGTGCATCATCTGACGCGCTCGCTCGCGGTGGAATGGGCATCGCGCGGTGTGCGGGTCAACGCGGTTGCGCCGACGTATATCGATACCGATCTCGTCAGGAAGGTATCGATGGACCCGAACTTGCGACAGTATTGGGTAGGCGGCACACCGATGGGCCGCCTCGGACGCGTGGACGAAATCGCGTCCGTCATTTTGTTCCTTGCCAGCGACGCCGCAAGTTTGATGACTGGGTCCATCGTCGTGGCGGACGGCGGTTATCTTTGCTGGTGAGATGCGGTCGCTGTCTTCAGGTAACGCTCTGGCGCATCAAGCCTTGGCAATGCGCGCGGCGTGGATTTTCAAGGTCAATCCTGCGCCGCGAACTGCATCATGCGCTGCCTCAAGTCTTCCGGCAGCGCGACCGAAGCCTGATCGTCGAACGAAAACAGCACGACGGTCTGCTCGATTTTCGCGCGCAACTCATCTTCGACAGCAGCTTCAAGACTGAGTTTGATCGAACTTCTGCCTAGATCGCGGACCTTCAGGGAGCAACGAAGCGTCTGTCCATGCCTGCTCGGCGCGACGAAATCCGCCTGAATATGCACCGTGGGAATGCCGAGTCTTTGCGTGCCGATGAAATGTGCGTAATCCACGCCCAGTCCGTCATTGAACCAGTCTTCGAGCACCTCATGGAACAGGACGAAGTATTGCGGATAGAACACGATGCCGGCAGGATCGCAGTGCTGAAACCGCACGAGCTTGTCGCAATGAAAGGTCCTGTCTGTCGTCATGTCGCGGCTCCGGTCGAAAGTAGATGTCGGCGACATCATCACATGAGAGAAAAACTGGAGCTATCCTTGGCAATGCGGATGGCTTCATCGAACGATGCAGCCGTCGCCACGTGCCGATGGTTCACACTCACGAGCTAGCCCTCCGAGGCAAGGCACCAGCGAATCTTTCCGCTGTCCATCAGCGCCGAAAACCAGCGCCACAGGGAAGCGTCGTCCGCATTGGCGCAGGCGGCGGCCAGCGCGCGCGTCTCGCGAAGTTGCTGAACGTCGAACATCGACGTCGCTTTCTTGGTCATGGTCGTGCTAGCGGTTGGCATGAGAGAGCACCTCGTCGATCACAAGCTGGTTGCCGAGCGAATTCTCGAGCGTAAATGAAAGCGGTTCGCCCGGCCGAAGCACCGCCGCGCCGAAGTTTTCGACCATCGACTGATACTGATCGACATCGCCGAACTCGATAGTCTCCGCTTTGCCCGTTCCATCCAGACGGATATGAACCTTCGCGTCGCCGTATACGCCGGGGTTGAACGGCGCATCGAGCGAGAGCCAGCCTTTCGATCCATGAAAGATCATATGCTGGCGGCGCGCGAGTTGAGTGCCGCAGTAAAAGTGTAGATCGAAGCCAGCAAACGTGAGGTCGCAGACCGCGAGCTTGTCGGTGCCATAACGCGGATCGATGGTGATGTCCGCGCCGATCGCAAGCGGCTCGAGACCAGTCACCATGCGCGTGGTGACGACCGGATAGACGCCGATATCACGCACACCGCCGCCGCCCAATGCGAGATCGTTTTTGAGTGCATGGGGATCGTCGTTGAAATACGTGAAGGAGCCTTCCACGAGCCGCAGTTCACCAAGTGTCCCGCGCGCGATGCACTCCTGCACGAACGCCCATTGCGGATGGTGCGCCACCATGAACGCCTCGCCACAGACGAGACCCGTCGAATCGCGCAGCGCGATCAACTCCCGAACTTGCGAAGCCGTCATGGCGATGGGCTTTTCGCACAGCACATGCTTGCCGGCGAGAAGCGCTTTTTTGCACCATTCGAAGTGACTCGCCGTTGGCAGCGGAATGTAGATGGCATCGACCTGATCGCTGGCGAGAACTTCGTCGTAACTTGCATATGCGTGTGCGATGTCGTGTCGTGCAGCGAAAGCGGCCGCGCGCTCGCGATCGCGTGCCGCCACGCACACCACGCGGCCATTGGACGACCGCTGAATGGCGGGCACCATGAACTTGTCGGCGATTTTCGCGGCGCCGAGCACGCCCCAACGAACTGTCTCTTGCATGATGATTGTCCTTCGCAGTCAGCACACTGTTTGCAGGCGATCCGCGCAGATGCGCAGCACTTCGTCCGGATCGCGCCGCCACCAGTTTTCTTTCGAGAAGATCTCGACTTCGACGAGTCCGTCATATCCGGCTTGCTCGACGTCACTGCGCACAGCCGCCAGGTCGATGCCGCCATCGCCCATCATGCCGCGATCGAGCAACAGATCGCGTGTCTCGCGCAACCAGTCGCATACATGAAACGCGAGCAGGCGATCGTCTTGTCCCGCCCGCCCGATCGATGCCTGAAGCGCCGGGTCCCACCAACAATGATAGACATCGACGGCAACGCCGAGAAAGCCGCCATGTCCGGGATCGACCTGCGCGCAGATGTCGAGCGCCTGCGCGAGCGTGTTGAGCACGGCGCGATCCGCCGCGTACATCGGATGAAGCGGTTCGAGCGCGAGCGGCACGCCGCACTCGCGCGCCGTATCCAGCAATTCGGCGATGCCTTCGATCACCTGCGCGCGTGCGCCATTCAGATCGCGACTGCCCTCGGGCAAACCACCGACGACCATCACGAAGCAGCGTGCGCCGAGTGTCGCGGCATCGCGCAGGGCTGCCTTGTTCGATTCGATGTTCGCCTTGAATTGCGCGCGATTCGCCGCCGGCACATATGTCGAACGGCAATAGCCCGTGACGCTCAACCCGAGCGCCCTGATCTGCCGCGCGATGTCGGCGACGTTCGCGTTCTCCACCTCGTGACGCCACGGCGCGATGCCGCCAAATCCCGCTGCGGCGATGCGGTCGATCGTGACGCTCAACGCCTCGCGATGGCCAAGCGTCGCGGTGTTGATCGAGCACAGATCGAGTCTTCCCTGCAGGTTTCTCATGTTGATCCCGTGTGATGTCGAAGGCGATCCGCCGCGATTACTCTGCGCAACCGAGCGCTGCCATGACCTTCCGCACTCGGCCGATGGCGTCGTCGGGATTGCGCAGCAGGCCGGCCTGATCGGCAAGACGAAAGACCTCGGCGAGATAGGCGGGCGGACGCATGCCGTGATGGCCGCCAAGCATGAAGAAGTGGTCCTGAAAGCCGTTCAGATACGCGAGGAATACGACGCCGGTCTTGTAATACTGCGTCGGCGCACGAAAGATATGGCGCGACAGCGGCACGGTCGGCGCGAGCAGCGTGTGGAATGTATAAAGGTCGTCGTTGGCGAGCGCGGCGAGCGCCTGCGAAGCGGCTGGGGCAATCGCATCGAAGATGCCGAGCAGCGCATGCGAGAAGCCTCGTTCATCGCCCGCAATCAGACTTGGATAATTGAAGTCGTCGCCGGTGTACATCTTCACCTTGGGCGGCAACTGACGCCGGAAGGAAATTTCCTTGGCGTCGTCGAGCAGGGAAATCTTGATGCCATCGACATGATCGACGCTGTCGCCGATCACATCGAGGCACACTTGCGCCGCGCGCTCATACGACGATTCGCCCCAGTAGCCGGCGAGTTCCGGATCGAACATCTCGCCGAGCCAGTGCAGAATCACGGGCTCGTTACACATGGCGAGCACTTCGCGATAGACGCGCCGATAGTCGTCGGTCGAGCGCGCGACTCGCGCGAGCGCGCGGCTTGCCATGAGGATGACGCGTCCGCCGACGCGCTGCACGGCTTCGAGTTGCTCGGCGTAGGCGCGAATGACCTGATCGCAGTTGGTGATCGAACCGGGCGAGACGTGATCGGTGCCGCAGCCCGATGCGATCGACGCGCCGGGAATATCGCGCGTGCCTTCCATGGTACGCGTGATGAGTTCGAGGGCGCTGTTCCACGTCAGACCCATGCCGCGTTGCGCGGTGTCCATTGCTTCGGCAATGCCGAGACCTTGCTTGATGAGATAGCGCCGATAGTCGAGCGTGCGTTCCCAGTCGATGGCGGGTGGCGCGTTCAGTTCACCCGCGCGCAGCGGATCGGCCACGACATGCGCCGCCGAATACGCGATGCGATTGAACGGCCGCGTGAGCGTACGCACATCGAGCGGTGTGCCTTGCAGACGGTAGCTTTCTATCGTGCCGAGCGAGGTCGGCAGCTTGAGCGTTGAGTTCATATGCGGTTCAGTATTTGTTGACGAGTAAGCCGCCATCGACACGGATGGCCTGTCCGACGCTGTACGGCAAGCCGCCGGTCGCGAGCGAGCGCACGGCCGTCGCCACTTCCCGCGGCGTGCCCCAGCGTTTGATGGCGGTGAGCCCTTGCTCCATTTGCGCGTCGTAGCGCGCGCGGGAAGGCGCTGTCATCTCGGTCTCGATCAGGCCGGGCTGCACTTCGTAGACGGCGATTCCGTGTTCGGCCAGGCGCAGGGAAAACAACGTCGTGGCCATCGACGATCCCGCCTTCGACACGCAATATTCGCCGCGCAAGGGAGACGCCGCGACGGCATTCGACGAGGTGATCGTGATGACGCTCGGATGCGCCGCCATGCTCTTGCGTATGCGAGACAGAAAGTGCCGCGCAAAAGCCTGCGTGAGAAAGAACGTGCCGCGTGTGTTGATGGCCATGCACCGGTCGAAGCTCTCGGGCGTTACATCGAGCAGATCGCCGCGCGACATGACCGACACGCCCGCGTTGTTCACGAGGCAATCTATAGGAGCGTCGAGCCGCGTTTCGATATCGTTCAGCGTGGCGTGATGCGAGGCGATATCCGCCAGATCGGATACGACGGCAATGGCACGCGCGCCGGTTTCTTCGACATCGGCGACGGCTCGATCGAGTTCGTCGGAAGCCACGGCGTCGGTCAGCGCGATATCGAAGCCCGCGCGGCCCAGTTCGACGGCAATCGCATGGCCGATGCCGCGCCGGCTGCCCGTGACGAGCGCAACAGGACGCGCGCTCATAACGATGCTCCGTTCGCAATCAGATCGCGCGCAATGATCGTGCGCTGAATCTGGTTCGTGCCTTCGTAGATCTGCGTGATCTTCGCGTCGCGATAAAGCCGCTCCACTTCGTAGCCGCGAATGTAGCCGCTGCCGCCGAATATCTGCACGGCGTTGGCGCTGTGCTTGACGGCCGTGTCGCCCGCGAAGCACTTGGCCATCGAGCAGGCGATGCTCGCGCGCTCGCCGGATTCGAGGCGCGCGGCGGCATCGTGCACGAGCAGGCGCGCGGCCTGAATGTCCTTCGCCATGTCGGCGAGCATCCACTGAATGCCCTGGAATTCGGCGATATGCGTGCCGAACTGCTTGCGTGTCTGCGCGTATTCGAGCGCCGCTTCGAGACCCGCCTGCGCAATGCCGACCGCGAGCGCGGCGATGCCCACGCGACCCTTGTCGAGCGCGCTCATCATCATGTGAAAGCCGCGTCCTTCTTGTCCGAGGAGCGCGTCTTCGGCAAGCTTCACGCGGTCGAAATGAAGCTCGCCCACCTGCGATGCGCGCTGTCCCATCTTGTGTTCCTTCGGCCCCTTCGATACGCCCGCCAAGTGGCAATCGACGATAAAGATGCTCATGCCGCGCTTGCCCGCAGCCGGGTCGGTACGCGCGAGCACGAAGGCGAGGTCGGCGACGGGCGCGTTATGAATCCACAGTTTCGCGCCGCTGAGTTCCCAGCCGTCGGCGGTGCGCGTGGCCGTGGTGCGGATGCCGGAAACGTCCGTTCCCGCGTCGGATTCGGTAATGCAGTAGGCCGGACGCAACTCGGCGCGCAGCAAAGACTCCAGGTACTTCGCACGTTGCGCGTCGCTGCCATGCGCGCTCAACAACGTGCCGACGAGTTCGAGCAGGCCGCATTGATCCGCCACCGACGCATAGCCGCGCGACAACTCTTCCATCACGAGCGCGTAAGCCGTGACATCCATTCCCGCGCCGCCGAACTGCTCCGGCACGGTGATGCCGAAGAGTCCCAGTTCGCCCATCTGCTTGTAGATCTCCGCTGGAAAACGCTCTTCGCGATCCAGTTCCTCGGCCAGCGGCCGGATGACTTCCTGCGCAAACCGCCGCGTCGTGTCGCGAATTTGCTCGTGCGTTTCCGAGAGTCTCATGTTGTCTCCATGCCTATCGTCAGATCAGATATTTGCGGCAGGACTTGCGTCGAAGGTTTACCCGCAGCCAGTCGAAATACCGCTTGAATTCAGAGGTTTCGTGTGCCAACATTCGCAGCAAGTAACCATCTGGTGGGTTATTTAAGACCAACGAATGGCCGCTGTCAATGGCTTTTGCGGCTGCTTCCCAAAGGAGCTTTCAGTGAACAAGTGGACGGATGCTGCCGCTGCGGTCGGGCAGATTTTCGATGGCGCGACCATCGCACTCGCGGGTTCCGGCGGCGGGCTGCTCGAAGCCGACGCCGTGCTTGCCCAACTCGAAAAGCGCTTTCTCGAGACGGGACATCCGCGCGATCTGACCATCGTCCACGCGCTCGGCATCGGTGACGCAAAGGGCAGCGGCCTCGGCCGATTTGCGCATGAGGGCATGGTCAAACGCGTGATCGGCGGACACTGGAGCTGGGCGCCCGCCATGCAGAAGCTCGCTCGCGACAACGCCTTCGAGGCCTACAGCTTTCCCGCCGGCGCCATCAGCACGTTGCTGCGCGAGATTGGCGCGGGGCGGCCCGGACTCGTCACGCATGTGGGACTGCGCACCTTCGTCGATCCGCGTATCGATGGCGGGAAGATCAACAAGCTCGCAAGCGAAGACCTCGTCGAGCTGATCGAACTCGATGGCCGCGAATACCTGCGCTACAAGCCGTTCAAGGTGGACTTCGCCATCGTGCGCGGTTCATCGGCGGATGAGAGCGGCAATGTCACGCTGCGCCGCGAACCGGCCGACCTCGATGTCTACGCCGCCGCGCTCGCCGCGCATAACAGCGACGGCCGCGTGATCGTGCAGGTGAAGGAGCGCGCCCCGGAAGGCTACGTGCCGGCGCGGCTCGTGCGCATTCCGGGCATTCTCGTCGACACGCTCGTGGAGACACCGGAGCAAGTGCAATGCGTGGTGTCGGACTACGACGCGGCCTTGAGCGGTGAAGCGCTGTGTACCATCGGCGAAGGCTTCTACGAAGTGCCGACGGGCATTCGCCGCATCATCGCGGCACGCGCGGCGCTCGAACTGCACGAAGGACAATCGGCCAACTTCGGCTTCGGCATTCCGGGCGGCATTCCCGCGCTGCTCGCGGAGCAAGGGCGTCTCGGCACGTTCTGGGGATCGGTCGAGCAGGGCATTCACAACGGCGCGATGCTCGACGGCCCCATGTTCGGCACCGCGCGCAATGCGCACGCCATTCTGTCGAGTGTCGATCAATTCGATTTCTACAGCGGCGGCGGCGTCGATGTCTCCTTTCTCGGCATGGGCGAAATGGATGGCGCAGGCAACATCAACGTGTCGAAGCTCGGGTCGACGGTCGTCGGGCCGGGCGGCTTCATCGACATCACGCAAGGCGCACGCAAGATCGTGTTTTGCGGGAGTTTCGAGGCGAAAGGGCTGGATGTCGAACAGGCGGGAACGCGCTTGAAGATCGTGTCGCCGGGCAGCGTGCCGAAGCTCGTCGAACGCGTGCAGCACATCACGTTCAGCGGCGAGCAGGCATTGCGCAGCGCGCAGGAAGTGCTTTACGTGACCGAGCGGGCGGTGTTCCGGCTGGAAGCCGAAGGCGTGCGGCTGATCGAGGTTGCGGACGGCGTGGATATAGAGCGCGACGTGCTGGCGCGCATGGCGTTTCGTCCGCTCGTCGATGCAGCGTTGCTCGCGCGTATGTCGGCCGCGCAAGAGAAGGTGGCGTGACATGGCAATGCCGCTGCCCAAGATGCTCGCCGTGCCGTTTTCAAGGCCGCACGAGCCTCAGGATAGTGTCGATATTGAAGTCGAGACGGCTCTTGAGTGCAGCCTTGTCCATGAAGTCGATGTCGAAGATCACGCCGCTCGTGAAGCGATTCGTGAGGTAGTAATAGCCGATGGCAGCCATGGTGATATGCAGTTGCCGCGCATCGACGCCACTACGAAACACGCCCGCTTCGACGCCGCGATCGAGGATACGTTGCAGCATCGAAATGAAGCCCTGATGCAATTCCTTGAAGCGCTGCGACTTCTTGACGTGCCGCGCGCGATGCAGGTTCTCGCTGTTCACGAGCGTCATGAACTCGGGGTTCTTCAGGTAGTAGTTCCAGGTATGCGTGGTGAGCGCGACGATGGCTTCCTCGGGCGAGAGATGGTCGAGGTCGAGCTTGAGTTCGGCGGAGCGGATGTCGGCATACACGTCTTCGAGCACCGCGACGAACAACTCCTCCTTGCTGCCGAAGTAGTGATAGATCATCCGCTTGTTGGCCTTGGCGCGCGTGGCGATGGCTTCCACTCGTGCGCCCGCCATGCCGAGCTTGGCGAACTCTTTTTTCGCGGCATCGAGAATCCGGGCCTTCGTTACTTCGGGGTCCCGCTGTCTGGGTTGACGGGTGGCGACGGCTTCGGCGGACTTGGATGCGCTTCTCGGCGTAGCGGGGGTGAGGGTCATGTGCGTGGTCGAAGAATGAGCGGTCGGGATGCCGGAAGGCACTCGGTATGTCAGCGACTATAAACCAAAAATCGGCTTGTACGGAAGTAACCGGATGGTGCAGAATGGGTTCCGTTGACGTGAGGCAGTGACCTTGTTCTCACGCTTGCAGCGAATGCCGGGCGCACCGCGGAAATGTTGAATGGAGACGGATATGAGTGATTTGAGCGAACTCGCAGCCTCGCTGCATCTTCCCGACGAGCCGCTGCGCACGCCGATGTACATCGACGGAAAAAGTCATGCGGGCTCATCCGCCGAATGGGTGACGCGCAAGAGTCCGGGGCACGGCGTGGGCGTCACCGCGACGCTGCGTGCGTCATCCAGCGATCTCGATACAGCCGTCGCCGCTGCTCGACGCGCTTTCGACGATGGCCGCTGGTCGCGCTTATCCGGCGAGCAACGCGCAACGGTCCTTTTGAAAGCCGCGCGCCTGATTCGCGACAACGTCGAGGCGCTGGCGTATCTCGAAACGCTCGAAAGCGGCAAGCCTGTCGGCCAGTCGCGCGGCGAAATCACGGCGGCCGCGGGCATCTGGGAGTATGCGGCGGGCCTTGCACGCGTGGTCCATGGCGACTCGCACGACACGCTCGGGGCCGACATGTTCGGGCTGGTCATGCGTCAGCCGGTGGGAGTCGTCGGCATCATCACGCCGTGGAATTTTCCGTTCTTCATTCTTTCGGAGCGTCTGCCCTTCGCGCTGGCTGCGGGATGCACGGTGATCGTCAAGCCGTCCGAACTGACATCGACCACGACGCTCAAGCTCGCCGCGTTGCTCACCGAAGCGGGTCTGCCCGACGGCGTGGTCAACGTCGTGACCGGTCTCGGTCCGGTGGTCGGGCAGGCGCTTGCCGAACACATGGACGTCGACATGATCTCGTTCACCGGTTCGACGCAAGTGGGCCGTTCGGTCCTCGCGGCGGCGGGCGGCAACATGAAAAAGGTCGGGCTTGAGCTCGGCGGCAAGAATCCGCAGATCGTGTTCGCCGATGCCGATCTCGACGACGCCGCCGACGCCATCGCCTTCGGCATCGCGTTCAATGCAGGACAGTGCTGCGTGTCGGGCAGCCGGCTCGTGGTGCATCGCTCGGTCGAAGCGGAGCTCGTCGAACGTATCGGCGCGGTGCTTGCCAAGGTGCGCATGGGCGATCCGCTCGACGCGTCGAATCATGTCGGTGCAATCGTCGAGGCGCGGCAGTTCGACAAGATTCGCGGCTTTATCGATGCAGGCACGCACGACGGCGCGCAACTCGTTTGCGGCGGTAACGCCAGCAGCGATGGCGAGCGCTTCTTCATCCAGCCGACGGTGTTTCGCAACGTACAGCCGGGCAGTTCGCTCGCGCAGGACGAAATCTTCGGGCCGGTTCTTTCAGTGACGCCGTTCGACGGTTTCGAGGAGGCTATCCAACTCGCGAACGGCGTGCCGTACGGTCTCGCGGCGAGCATCTGGACGCGCGACCTGCAAGGCGCGTTCAAGAGTCTGCGCGATGTGCAAGCCGGACGCATCTGGGTCAATTGCACGATTACCGGCGGACCGGAAATGCCCATCGGCGGATTCAAGCAGTCGGGTATCGGCCGCGAGACGGGACGCTACGGCGTCGAGGAATACACGGAGATCAAGTCCGTGCATGTGCAGCTTGGCAATCGGCCGCGCTGGATCGCATAGCGCGAGTGGTTCACGAGAGCGGCCTTCGAGAGCCGCGCGGACGGCCACGCGCGACTCGTGGCGAACAAAGAATCGGAGACAGCAATGTATGACTTTGTGATCGTTGGCGGAGGCGCGGCGGGTTGTGCGCTCGCGGCGCGTCTGAGCGAAGACGCAAGCAGCCGTGTGCTGCTGCTCGAAGCCGGTCCCGCCGATACCGACCCGTACATCCATATGCCGGTCGGCTTCTTCAAGATGACGAGCGGCCCGCTGACCTGGGGCTATCGCACGGTCGCGGCGGCGGAAACGCAACGGCGGCAAATTCCGTTCGCGCAAGGCCGCGTGCTCGGCGGCGGCGGTTCCATCAACGCGATGGTCTACACGCGCGGCCAACCCGCCGACTACGACGCATGGGAACGCGAAGGCTGCACGGGCTGGGGTTTTCGCGATGGCGTCCTGCCTTACCTTCGGCGCATGGAAGACAACGAGCGCTTGTGCAACGAGTATCACGGCGTGGGCGGGCCGCTCGGCGTGTCCGATCTCATCAGCGTCAACGAACTGACCAAGGCCTTCGTGCTGGCGGGTCAGGAAGCGGGCCTGCCGTATAACAGCGACTTCAACGGCGCGCAGCAGGAAGGCGTCGGCGTGTATCAGGTCACGCAGCGCGGCGGCAGGCGTTGCAGCGCGGCGGTCGGCTATCTGCAACAGGCGCGCTCGCGCGGCAACCTCACCGTGAAGACGAACTGTCTCGTGTCGCGCATCGTGATCGAAAACGGTCGCGCGGTGGGCGTCGAATATGCCGATCAAAACGCGCGCTCGAATGTGATCGTGGCGCGCGCCGAGCGCGAGGTGATCGTGACGGCGGGTGCAATCGGTTCGCCCAAGATACTGATGCTCTCGGGCATCGGCCGCGCGGCGGATCTCGAACGCGTCGGCATCGAGCCGCTGCATGCACTCGACGGCGTCGGCGCCAATCTGCAGGATCACTTCGACATCGACATCGTCTATGAGCTGAACGGTCCGTACAGTCTCGACAAGTATGCGAAGAAGCACATGATGCTGCTCGCCGGTCTCGAATACAAAATCTTCAACAAGGGACCGGTGACATCGAATATCGCGGAAGGCGGCGCCTTCTGGTATTCGGCCAGCGACGTGCCGACGCCCGACCTGCAGTTCCATTTTCTGCCGGGCGCGGGCGTGGAAGCGGGCGTGCCGCCGGTGCCGTCCGGTTCGGGCTGCACGCTGAACTCGTATTTCCTGCGTCCGAGGAGCCGTGGGAACGTCACGCTTCACAGCGCCGATCCCGCCGATGCACCGGTCATCGATCCTGCCTACATTCGCGACCCCCACGATCTCAAGGTGGCCGTGGAGGGCATTCGCCAAAGCCGCGAAATCATGAGTCAGAACGCGCTCGCCAAGTACATCAAGAGCGAGCACTTTCCGGGCGGCTCGGTACGCACGCAGGCCCAATACGAGGCATACGCGAAGCAATACGGACGCACGGGCTATCACCCGGTCGGCACCTGCAAGATGGGTATCGACGAAATGTCCGTGGTCGATCCGCAGTTGCGCGTGCATGGCATCGAAGGGCTGCGCGTGGCGGATTCATCGGTGATGCCGCGTATCGTCAGTTCGAACACGAACGCGCCGACGCTGATGATCGCGGAGAAAGCCTCGGACCTGATTCGCGGACTCGTTGCGGCGAAGGCGCCCGCGACGGGCCAGCTGGCGGCGCACGCGGGCCGCTCGCTGCACGACGTCACCGTGAGTGTGGCGTAGGCGCCTGAAGGGTTCGGCAGCATCGGATTCTTCGAGCCATAAATAACTATCCGTCTATTTATTCCATTCGTGGGAGACATCATGTCTGAACAACATCAACGCACGGCTTTCTCGCGCCGGGACTTCATGAGGCTGGGCGCCGGAGCCGCATTCGCGGTGGCGGGTGGCGGCTTGTCGAGCCTGTCGCTCGGCGCGGACAAGACGACGCTCGCCTGTTCGTTCCGCTCGCTCACCAATCCCTATCACGCGGCATTCAACAAGGGCGCGCAGGGCTTTGCCGCGAGCGCTGGCCTGCCTTATGTACCGCTGACGACCGAAGGCAGCTCCGAGAAAGGCATTGCCGACATTCGCGCGCTCCTGCAACGTACCAACGGCAATCTCGTCCTCAACGTCGATCCCAACGACTCCGCCGATGCCCGCGTGATCGTCGAAGCCTGCTCGAAAGCGGGCGCGTTCGTGACGACGATCTGGAACAAGCCGAAGGACTTGCATCCGTGGGACAACAACCCGAACTACGTGGCGCATCTTTCTTACGATGGCGTCGCGTACGGCGAGGAAGCGGCGACGCAACTTTTCAAGGCGATGGGCGGCAAGGGCGGCGTCGTTGCGCTCGGCGGCATCTTCAGCAATGTCCCGGCGATCGAGCGCAAGGCCGGTCTCGAAGCCGCGCTAAAGAAGTTCCCCGACATCCAGTTGCTCGACTTCCAGGTGGCCGACTGGAACTCGCAAAAGGCGTTTCCGATCATGCAGGCGTGGATGACGCGCTTCAACTCGAAGATCAAGGGCGTATGGGCCGCGAACGACGACATGGCGCTCGGCGCCATCGAAGCGTTGCGCGCCGAAGGGCTCGCGGGCCAGATGCCGGTGACGGGCATGGACGGCACGCCGCCCGGACTCGCCGCGATCAAGGCGGGCGAACTGATCGCGTCGGTGGACTGGGACCCGTATTGGCTCGGCGGCATCGGCTTGTCGATGGGCTTGCAGGCGAAGGACAAGAAGATCGACGTGGCCGCCCTGCCGAAGGACCGGCGCGAATCGTATTGCAAGGCCACGTTCGTGACGAAGGCGAACGTCCAGGACGTCATCAAGCGGGCGGCCGCGCCTGGCGGTGACTGGAACAACCTCTATGCCCGCGTGTCGGGTCCGGTGATTTATCGATGAACAAGTTGACCGTGGCGCCCACCCGGCAGGCCGTCCGCATAACAACAACCGGGACTCCATTGGTATCGAAGCAGGCTTTGCTGCGACGATTCGCACCCGTTCTGGTGCTGGTGGCGCTCGGTCTTTGCATCGGCGCGCTGAACCACGATTTCTTCGATCCGATGAACCTGTCGCGAATCGCGGTGGGCGCGGCGATTCCGTTGACCATCGCCTTGGGCGCCGCGTTCGTGATTCAGCTCGGCAGCATCGACCTGTCGGCGGAAGGCATCGTCGCGGTCGCGGCGATTGCCGTGTCGATGCTGGTCGAGAACTCGTACAACGATAACCACTACGGGCTGTGGGTGCTCGCCGTGGCGATCGCGGCGGGCGCGTTGCTCGGCCTCGCCAATGGCGTGCTGCACGTGCTCCTGCGCATCCCTTCGTTCATCACGACGCTTGCCGTCGGCTTCGTGGCGACGGGAATCGGCACTGCGTGGCTGTCGGGAAACACCATCCGCGTGAGCGACCCGATGCTGCGCGCCATCTCCATCACGCGTTATTTCGGCTTGCCTTTGTCGGTGTGGATCGCGGTGCTGGTGCTGGGAATCGCGTGGTTCGTCTACAAGCACACGCTGCTCGGCCGGCATACGCTTGCCATCGGCGGAGGCGAGGACCTCGCTCGTCTGAGCGGCGTGCGAGTATCGCGCGTGCGCATTGCGGTCTTCGCGCTGGCCGGTGCGTTCTATGGCGTCGCGGGCATTCTGGCCGTCGCGCAATACGGTCAGGGTCACGCGCGTATCGCCGATGGTCAGTTGTTCGTGGCGATCACCGCAATCGTGGTCGGCGGCACGTCGCTCGCGGGCGGCAACGGCAGCCCGATGAACACGCTCGTCGGCACGCTCATCGTCATCGTGCTCGGCAATGGCATGGTGCTGCTCGGCGTTCCGCCTTACGTGCAGCAGGGCATTCAGGGCGTGCTGATCATCGCGGCGGTAACGCTCGCGCTGAATCGTTCGCGCCGGCGCATCGTCAAATGAGCGTGAGGAGATGAACATGCTGTCACTCAAGAATGTCACCAAGCGCTTTCCGGGCGTACTTGCGCTCGACGATGTGTCCATCGACGTGCGGCCCAACGAGATCGTCGGTCTTATCGGCGAGAACGGCGCGGGCAAGTCCACGTTGATGAAGCTCCTGACCGGCGCGTATCGTCAGGATGCGGGCGAGATCACGCTGAACGGCAAGCCGCTCGTGATTCGCAATCCGCGCGATGCGACCTCCAAGGGCATCGCCATGGTGTATCAGGAGCAGTCGATCCTGCCGAACCTGACGGTCGCGGAGAACCTGTTTCTCGGGCGCGAAGAACAGTTCGTGACCTTCGGCCGCATCAACTGGTCGAAGCTCAAGCGCGCGGCGCAGAAGGAACTGGCGACCGTGCGTCTGAATATCGATCCATTGACGCTCTGCGAAGACATATCCTTCGGTCAGCGGCAGATGGTGGAACTCGCGCGCGCCTTGTCGCTGGCGAGTCGCACGGGCGGCACGCCGATCATCTTGCTCGATGAGCCGACCTCCGTGCTCGAAGCAGGCGAGATCGAGATTCTCTTCGGCCTCGTGCGCGAACTGAAGTCGCGCGCCTCGTTCGTGTTCGTCTCGCATAGGCTCGACGAGCTGTTGTCACTTTCCGATCGCGTGTATGTCATGAAAGACGGCAAGGTCGTGTCCGAGATGGCGTCGGGAACGGCGTCGGTGACGAAGCTGCATGAACTGATGGTGGGCCGTACGCTGCATGGCGAGTATTACCGCGAGAATCTGCAGAAGCCTTGCCGCGACGATGTAGCGCTTTCGGTGCGTCACGCGTCGCTCGGACATGTGCTCGATGACGTGTCCTTCGATGTCCGCTGCGGCGAAGTCTTCGGAGTCGCAGGCGTGGTCGGCTCGGGGCGCGAGGAACTGTGCCGCGTCATCGCGGGACTCGAAAAGCTCGATCGCGGCGAAGTGCTGGTGGGCAGCACGCATCTGAAGCCGCATGCGAATCATGCCGTTGCATTGGGCATTGGCTACGTGCCGCGCGAGCGCAAGGTCGAAGGTCTCGTCACGCAAATGAGCGTCGCGCAAAACCTGACCTTGCCGCGTCTCAATGCGGTGAGCCGTGGCGGCATCGTGAAGAAGGCGCGCGAGCGTGCGTTTGCCAACGAATGGATCGAACGTCTGCACATCAAGACGCCCGGCGCCGATGCGTCGTGCCGCAATCTCTCTGGCGGCAATCAGCAGAAAGTGGTGCTCGCGAAATGGCGCTTCGCGGGCAGCCGAATCCTCGTGCTCGATCATCCGACACGCGGTCTCGATGTCGGCGCGAAGGAAGAGGTTTATCAGCTGATCCGCGAACTGACGGCGGACGGCGTGGCGGTGGTGCTGACCGGCGACACGCTCGAAGAGATCCTCGGCCTCAGTCACCGCGTGATGGTGATGCGCGACGGCCGCGCCGAAAAAATCATGCCGTGCGAAGTCGGGCGCAAGCCTTCGCAGGTCGAAATCGTCGAACACATGGTCTGAGGTCGATATGCCACAACTAAACGCTTCCCTCGCGGCGAAGCTGCGCGACAATGCGCCGTTTCTCGCACTCGTCGTGCTCTACGTGTTGATCGAGATTGCACAGCCGAGCTTTCTCGCGCCATCGACACAACTCGGTTTGCTTGCCGATAGCTCGACGCTTTTCATCATGGCGGTCGGCACGACATTCGTGGTTTTGCTCGGCAGCATCGACCTTTCGTTGCAGGCGGTGGCGTCGTTGTCGAGCGTGATCGTCGCGATGCTGCTGCCGCGTTACGGCGCGATGGCGGCGGTGATCGCGCTTGCGGCTTCGTTCGGCATCGGGCTTTTGAGCGGCGTCATTCAGACCGTGCTGCGCATTCCCTCGTTCATCGCGACGCTCGCGGTCGGCGGCATTGCATCGGCGGCGGCGTTGACGTTGTCGGGTACGCGTTCCATCGGCATCAGCGACGAGATGCGCAATGCATCGCTTGGATGGACCACGGGTACGTCGTTCGGCGTGCCGCATGAAATCCTGCTTGGCGTGGCCGTGTTTTTGTTCTGCCTGTTCCTGCATCGCTCGACGGTGTTCGGCCGTCGCACCGATGCCATTGGCGCGGGCGAACCCGCCGCCATTGCCTCGGGCGTGCGCGTGTCGACCACGAAGTGCCTCGTGTTCGGCACCTCGTCGTTCTTCGCGGGACTGGCGGGCGTCGTGATGGCAGGGCGTCTTGGAAGCGGTTCGCCCACGCTTGCCGATCAATTCCTTTTGCCGGCCATCGCGGCCGTGATCGTCGGCGGCACGGCGCTGACGGGCGGCGCGGGCGGCATTGGACGGACGCTCGTCGGTGCACTGCTGGTGTCGGTGGCGCGCGTGGGCATGACCTTCGTCGGCATCAGCGTATTCGCGCAGCAGATCGTGTTCGGTCTGATCCTGATCGTCGCCGTCACGGTGGCTTTCGATCGGTCGAAGGTGTTGATCATCAAGTGATACTTGCATTCGTTGAAGGACGGTTAGCTCATGAAAATCCTCGTGGCAGTGAAGAGAGTGGTGGATTACAACGTGAAGGTGCGCGTCAAGTCCGACGGCAGCGGCGTCGAACTCGCCAACGTGAAGATGTCGATGAATCCCTTCGACGAGATCGCGATGGAAGAAGCCGTGCGCCTGCGCGAAGCAGGTGTGGCGACGGAAGTCGTCGCGGTATCGTGCGGCGTCGCGCAGTGCCAGGAGACTTTGCGTACCGCGCTGGCGATTGGCGCGGATCGCGGCATTCTCGTCGAGTCCGGCGATGAACTGCAACCGCTCGCCGTGGCGAAGATACTGAAGGCGCTCATCGACAAGGAACAGCCGCAGCTCGTGATTCTGGGCAAGCAGGCTATCGACGACGATTGCAATCAGACCGGCCAGATGCTCGCCGCGCTGGCTGGGTTGCCGCAAGCGACGTTTGCATCGAAGGTGGTGGTGACGGACGGCAAGGCGACGGTATCGCGCGAGATCGACGGCGGCGCCGAAACGTTGACGTTGAAGCTGCCTGCGGTGATGACGGCCGACTTGCGCCTGAACGAGCCGCGCTATGTCACGCTGCCCAATATCATGAAGGCAAAGAAAATGCCTTTGGAGACTTTGAAGCCCGTTGATCTTGACGTTGACGTGACGCCGCGACTGAAGACGCTGAAAGTCGCGGAACCGCCGAAGCGTTCGGCGGGCGTGGTGGTGCCGGACGTGAAGACGCTGGTCGAGAAGTTGAAGAACGAAGCGAAGGTGATCTGATGACGATTCTAGTGATTGCGGAACACGATAACGCGTCTATCAAGGCGGCGACGTTGAACACGGTGACGGCGGCGGCAAAAATCGGCGGCGAAATCCATGTGCTGGTTGCCGGTGCGAACGCGCAGGGCGCGGCCGATGCGGCAGCCAAGATCGCAGGCGTATCTAAAGTGCTGCTTGCGGACGCGCCTCAACTCGCCGAAGGTCTGGCCGAGAACGTCGAGGGCACGGTGCTGAATATCGCGAAGCACTATTCGCACATCCTCGCGCCCGCGACGGCCTATGGCAAGAACATCGCGCCGCGTATCGCAGCGCATCTGGATGTCGCGCAGATCAGCGACATCACCGCCGTCGTTGGTGCCGATACCTTCGAGCGTCCGATCTACGCGGGCAACGCCATCGCGACGGTGCAATCGAGCGATCCGATCAAGGTCATCACGGTGCGTGCAACGGGCTTCGATCCGGTGGCGGCAGAAGGCGGCAGTGCATCGGTCGAGAAGATCGAAGCGGCAGCCGACGCTGGCATCTCGTCATTCGTCAGCCGCGAAGTCACGAAGCTGGATTGGCCGGAACTGACTTCGGCTTCGATCATCGTTTCGGGTGGACGCGGCCTCGGCAATGGCGAGAACTACACGACGGTGCTCGAACCGCTCGCTGATAAACTCGGTGCTGCGCTGGGCGCGTCGCGCGCGGCGGTGGATGCGGGTTACGTGCCGAACAGCTATCAAGTGGGTCAGACGGGCAAGATCGTCGCGCCGCGGTTGTACGTGGCGGTCGGCATCTCGGGCGCGATTCAGCATCTGGCCGGGATGAAGGACAGCAAGGTCATCGTCGCCATCAACAAGGACCCGGAAGCGCCTATTTTCAGCGTCGCGGATTATGGTCTGGCTCAGGATCTTTTCGAAGCCGTTCCGGAGCTGACGACGATCGTGTGACACATCAACGCCCAAGGAAGGCTCGATGCGCAAAATTCGAATCGCGATGGTCGGCGCTGGATTGGCTGCAACGCCTCACGCGCTCGCATTGAATGAATTGCGTGAGGAAGTGGAGGTCGTGGCGGTCGTCGGCCGTTCGCCTAAACGAGTAGAACGGTTTGCCAGCGCGCATGGGTTTCCTGTCGGCGCGTCTGTCGATGCGATATTGAACGACGCGACCATCGACGCCATGCTCGTCCTCACGCCGCCGAATACGCATCTCGAACTGGTCGAACAGGCCGCCGCAATGCGCAAGCACGTGATGCTGGAGAAACCGCTCGATGTGTCGATGTCGCGCGCCACGCGCATCGTCGATATCTGCCGTACTGCGGAATGCAAACTCGGCGTGGTGTTTCAAAATCGCTTTCGTCCCGCCGCGCAGCGGCTGGCGGAAGTGAAGGCGAGTGGCGCGCTTGGTTCGATTGCATGCGCGGGACTCGATCTGCGCTGGTGGCGGCCGCAATCCTATTACGACGAACCGGGCCGTGGCACTTATGCGCGCGATGGCGGTGGCGTGTTGTTGACGCAGGCAATTCATTCGCTCGACATTCTTCTGTGGCTGGCGGGCGATGTGTCCTCGGTCGCGGCGGCTACCGCGACCACCGCGTTGCACACGATGGAGTCCGAGGACTTTGCAAGCGCTTCGCTTACGTTCGCGAGCGGCGCCGTGGGTCATCTTCTTGCAACCACGGCGGCGTTTCCGGGCTTTCCGGAGCGCATCGAGTTAATCGGCGATAAAGGCACGGCAACGCTCGAAGGCGGGCACTTGCGCGTGTTTTTCCGTGATGGAAGCATCGACGAGTTCCGCGATCCTTCGTCGTCGGGCTTCGGTGCGAAGCCGATGGACTTCTCGCACGCCGCGCATCGTGCGTTGTTGAAGGACTTTTTCGATGCCGTGCGGGATGATCGCGCGCCGAGCGTCAGCGGCGATGATGCGCTTCGTGTGCAGCGGTTGATCGAGCGCGTCACGGCGGATGCGGGGAAGCGGTTATAAAGCGTATGAGCGCACCGCTTGCCGGAACAATATGAGCACGGGACAATGGCGCTTTTCCAGAAGAGCGGTTCGCGCCATCGAACACCCCGATCATGCCTACCATCAGCGCGCTATTCGTCTATCCAGTCAAGTCATGCGGCGCAATCGCACTCGATTGCGTGCAGCTCGCCGTTCACGGGTTTCCATGGGATCGCCACTGGATGGTCATCGACGAAAACGGGCGCTTCGTCTCGCAACGCGAATTCCCGGCGATGGCGCGCATCGTTCCAACGCTCACGGCAGATGCGCTCGTGCTGAATTCCCCCGATGCTGCCGCACCGCTCGAAGTGCCGCTTGCGCACGAGAAAGACCCGGCGCGCGTTGCCGTGAATGTCTGGCGCGATCACTTCGAGGCGTTAGACGAAGGCGTGAGCGCCGCGCGCTGGTTCTCCGCACGCCTCGGCGTTCCCGTGCGGCTCGTGCGCTTTGCCGACGACGTCACGCGCCTCGCGGGCAAGACGTGGACGCGCGATGCCGACGCACCCACGCAATTCGCCGATGGCTTTCCGCTGCTGGTCACCAACCACGCCTCGCTCGACGATCTCAACGCGCGTCTCGAAGCGAAGGGCGCGCCGTGCGTGCCGATGAATCGCTTCAGGCCCAATGTCGTCTTGAGCGGTCTCGATGCCTTCGAGGAAGACCTCATCGATACGATCTCGGTCGATGGCATCGTGTTGCGCATGGTGAAGCCGTGCGCGCGCTGTCCGATCACGACGGTCGATCAGACGCACGGCGTGCGCGACGCGCAATGGCCCAACGAACCGCTCGACGTGATGATGGGCTGGCGCGCTAATGCTCGCGTAGATGGCGGCCTCACGTTCGGACAGAACGCGATTGCTCTTGACGGCGCGGGCCGTGAGTTGCGCGTTGGCGCGAGCGTCGACTATGAACTGAGTTTCTCCGACGACTTTTGAGGCGCGTCCCTCTTCCTCTTCAGCGCGGCATTGCGCGTGCTGGTTTTTGGCGGCGCGAAGGTGCGCGATGCATCGAGCAATGCTAGGGCCGTTTCCGCGCTCGCACTTGAGCGGCCTCTGAGTGAACTCGTTGTCCTGCGCTTGTCGTCGAGCAGCTACACCTAAAGTGATGCATGCGTCGCAATCGTCGAACACGCTGCTTCGCGCGTGTCGTCAGAACGCGGTGGCCGTTGCATTGTCGCAGCGCGAGCCACCGTCGATCGACCCACGAATGTCCCGCTGAACCCGTCTTCCGGGCGACGTGCATGGTTTGTCCGACGACGCGCTGACTGGCTGCGCCAGTTGCGGATTTGCGTTCATCTGCGAATTGCCGACGACACTCGAAAGGTACATGGCCGAGTCTTGTGGCGAAGCCGGATTTTCTGCGCGTGCCGTACAGGTCAGACAGGTCGTGAGTGCAGCCAGCAGGATGGAAAGTCGCATGACGGACCTCGAAGATGAACGTTGAGCGGCGTGACGTGTATTCCTGGCTTCTGCCGCGATTCAGCCAGATTGGTGCATTGCACAACGTCAGGTTTCTCTGGCCAAAAAGCGTTGTCAACCGGATAAATTTGCTGGCGGATTATCTTCGACGCGGTAGACGATTTATTGCGCGTGGTTTTTCGAGGGAGCGTGTCGTACCGCCGCTCTGAATGGACGAAAAAAAGCCCGCTAACAAGCGGGCTAAAACACTTCACCCAGAGGGCCGCAAGGAGATACGGTCCTCTCGTTGAGGCTCGGACGTTATCGGCAAGAATCAACGAGAGAAGAAGGCACGTGGTCCTTCCCTCT